>CAWJAF010000004.1:0-438900 GCA_963840785.1 uncultured Pseudomonadota bacterium
TTACATGCTACAAATATTGCGGAGCCTTGGTGCCGAAGTCGAGCGGGCCAGCGGAACGGTGACGGTCTGCGCCGAAAATATCCACGCCGAGGCCCCCTACGACCTGGTGCGCAAAATGCGGGCATCCATTTGCGTCATGGGCCCGCTGCTGGCCCGGCTGCTGGAGGCTCGCGTTTCCCTGCCTGGCGGATGTATCATCGGTGATCGCCCGGTCGATCTGCATCTGAAGGGCCTTGCAGAGCTGGGTGCTGACGTTTCCGTTGCTGGTGGCGACATCATCATCAAAGCCCCCAACGGCCTGCACGGGAAAAGGGTTCACCTTTTTGGCTAACATTGTTCCGACGGTGCTCGGAACGGATAATTTGCTGATGGCAGCGACTCTGGCGAAGGTAAATATCATCATTGAGGAAGCAGCGTGCGAGCCGGAGGTCACGGACCCTCGTCGAATTTCTGAACCGGATGGGTGCAAAAATCCACGGCGCGGGCACGCGAACGATCACTGTTGAAGGCGTCGGGCAGTTGCACGGGGCCGATCACACCGTGATTCCAGACCGCATCGAGGCGGGCACTTTCGTCATTGCTGCCGCGATGGCAGGAAAAAAGGTGACAGGTGCGCCGGGCCCGCGCCGAGCATTTGGAATCCCTCTTCGCTGTCCTGCGCGAGAGCGGTTACAAAATCGATGTCGACGGCGACCGCATTACCACTGGTCGCATCGATAACCCTACCGGTTGCGAATTGATCACGGAACCCTACCTGGGATTTCCGACCGACATGCAGGCCCAACTCACGTCACTCTTTGCCACCGTCCCCGGCATCAGTGTTTTGCGACCGAAATTGTTTTTTCCCCAACGTTTTATGCACGTGGCAGAACTCAACCGCATGGGTGCCAACATCCAGCTAGGGAAGGTGCCACTGCCATTATCAAGGGCGTCAAGAAACTCAGCGGAGCGCCCGTAATGGCCAGCGACCTCCGTGCCTCAGCCTGCTTTTCGCGCTCGCCGGACTTTGCGCTGATGGCGAGACCGAGATCAACCGCCTGTATCACATCGATCGTGGATACGAACACATCGACGAAAAACTCATGGAGCTTGGTGCAAACATGCGCCGCGAGAAGGCGTGAATGGCTCGGCGAAGGATTAATAAGAGAGGATAAGATCGGGAGCGGGAGCGAAAAGCCCCTCCCTGCGACGCAGGGAGGAGGGGCTGAGTGCGATGCCAGGGAAAATGTCCCCGACTGGTTCCTACCGAAATGGATTAGAATACGGAAGCGCTGAACTCGTTACGGGTGTTGAAACCACCGATCGACTCATTACAACTGTAGGTGTCGTCTTTGCCGCCAGCTACTTGCTCAAGGTCTTCGTCAGAAAGCTCAGCTCCCTCTGCTACCACGTGTGGCAGGCGGATGTAGATCTTGCTGGGGGACTCTTGAACGACTTCAACCGTGACGTTCGCCAGGAAGGGTGCTGTTGAGTTGTGTCTCAACGGTCTTCTTTGGATTTGCGATCAATGCGTCGCGATACTTTGGGTGCTTGGCTGCGTTCTCAAGGACGATTGATTCGATTTCTGCGCGTGTAAGTGCTTCGGTAGCCATGATATTAGGTCTTTCGATTTTTAAGGTTTGGTTTGTTGTTGTTCGTTCACCGGCCGAAACTTGTCGTCCGGTGATGCAATCTTTAGAGCAAACGCCGTGCCAACTTGTTTTCGTTGCCGTATCGCGTTCGTAATGAACGTATTAGAAATATGAGTCCGAGGCTCACGATTCCTTGAGTCTGCCATCATGGAACCCCACCCCATGAAGATGGAGCGCTACCTCCAGCAAGGCCCCGACTTTAACAACTTCAAAACCGGGCTTGAACTTGGACGCGTGACTCGCTAACACTCCCACCCATGAGCGCCATTAGCCTGCTGGTAGGAACCAAGAAAAGGAGCATTCGTGTTGCGATCGGATCGCAACCGCGAATGCTGGTCGATCGATGGGCCATTGTTCAAAGGTTGGGAAGTTTTCGAACTGGTGGCTGATGCCCGTTGTGCTGGAAAGTGGCTCGCTGCGACTGGTCATTTCGTCTACGGCTCATGCGTCCAGATCTCAGACGACAGCGGCAGGTCGTGGCGGAAAATGGAAGCGAGCCCCGGCTATTCCAAAGACTCTGGGTTCAAACTCAAGAACATCTGGTGCATCCAACCGTCCACGGCCGCTGAGCCGGGGGTCTACTATGCAGGAGTCGACGAAGCAGGAGTGTTTCGCTCGGAGGACGGTGGCATTTCATGGGAGGAATTGGATGCACTCTCGGGCCATTCATCGAGGGGCGAGTGGATGGAAGGTGCGGGTGGCCTGTGATGCTATCCCTTACCATCTCGATCCGAACAATCCCCATCGACTGTGGACGGGCATCTCGGCAGTCGGCGTGTTCCGATCCGACGATCGCGGCAAGACATGGCAGCTTCGCAACGAGGGTCTGCCAGTGGTAATTCCGTCCAATGAGCATCCCGGCATTGGTTCCTGTGTGCACGGGCTCGCCCTAGATCCACAGAACAGCAATCGTCTGTTCCAAATAAAACCACCAGGGCGTCTACCGCAGTGATGATGCTGGTGATCACTGGCAGCGCATCGAAAATGGATTGCAGGAGAAGCAGTTCGGTTTCCCGATTGTCCTCGAATACTCAAGCCCCTAAACACAGTGTTCATTATTCCGCAAAAAGAGCCACGAATTCCGCCATGCCGCTGATGGCAGCCTCACCGTGTGCCGCAGCCGCGATGGCGGTGATTCCTGGCAATCACTGCGCAAAGGCCTGCCTGACAACTGTTACACAGGAGTCCTACGGAAGGCGATGTGCACCGATGCCCGTGCTGGCGCGGAAAACGGGTGTCTACTTCGGCACCACTAAACGGGCAAATTTGCTACAGCAGAAACGCTGGCGAAGATTTGGCACACACTGCCCTTTACACTGCCGCGCATTTTTTCCATCTCGGCGATCACCGAAGCATGAGCATGAGCGCCAATCCTGTGCCGTCAGACACTGCGTTGAGTGGTTGCGTCCGCGTAGACATCCTCCTGCCCTCGCTCCTCCAAAGCCATGCAGACGGGCTGAGCTGCCTCCCGGTCATGGCCTCCAACTCCCCAGGGCTGCTTCGACGCGCTTTTCGAAAAGCACCCGCTCCTGCAACGCCACCTTTTCACCGAAGCGGGCGAGCAAAGAACGCACGTTCTTTTATTTCCACAACGAGGACAACACCCGCTGGCTCGATTCATTGGCGGTGCCGGTCCGCGAAGGCGACACGCTCACGATTCTCCAAGCGGTCTCCGGTGGGTAAGTCGGCGACTGATTTAATGAGGTGTCGCGCTGGCTCTGTGGGAGTCGTTAGCTCTGGTGCCAGGTTCGTTTTGAGGCATTCCCTTCAGCAGGTGCACAGCGATTTGCTGTTTCGCTCAAAGCTACCGAGGATCGCGGGCTTTTACTCTACCTGCTTTTTCGAGCACCTTACTTCGATCGACCCTGCGATGCCACTGCGGCGGCTCGTCAAATCCCTCGCCGCTTGGTTAATGTTAATGTGACACCTGCCCCATTCACCGCATCCTACGGCAGCGGAGGCAATCCCAGTCCCAGCTCCTTGAGGAACTCGTTGTGTTTCGCGGTCCCTCGCGAATCTCGCCTTCGATTCTCACGAGGTCGCTATGGGTGTCGGCGAGGACTGATTTCCTCTTCCCCCACCGCCGTGCTGATGTAGCGGGAGGTGTTCAGGTTGAAGTCGTTCTTCTCGATCTCCGTCCATCTCCGCCTGGACGGGAGTAGCGGGCTTCTTCCTTTCGGAACTGGGATGGGGCTTGGATTGACGGGCTGCTGCGCGTTGGCGGTCAGGCAGAGCAAACATAGCGCGACGGCGGAGAGAATTGTTTTCATGGAAAGTCGGGGTTCATGCATACTCATAGTCCGGTTCGCGGAACTCGCTCTTGATGCGGAGGATGATCTCGCTGCGCCGATGCCGCGCCCACTCCGGGTAGGCCTGCCAGCGTTCCGGGGTGGCGAAGTAGATGACGTGGTGCGCGCGACCCATGAGCATCTCGCCGTCAAGGTCGATGCGGTGCCAGGCACCAGCGATCTTCTCCTCTTAATACATCATGTCACGTCCGCGAATGGCCGACGCGCCAGCCGCGCGGGTCGTGGGTCCGGTGTTGTCGGAGCTGGCTCTGGTGTGGACATTGGGGGCGAGGGTTGTTGATGGATGGATGGGGCTTTAAAACTCCTCACGAGTGCCAGGCGAGACGAGCTTCAGCATGAGGCCAATCCACAGCAGCATGATGGGCAGCGAGGTAACGTTGGGGTCGAGAGCTTATCGTGGTGGTCAGCACGCCCGATGCGGGGGTGGTGGTGGTCGTGGGTCGCGGGCCTTGCACGAGCTTCCATCCATGGGAGACGAAGATGACGACCAGCAGCGTGATGGTCGCGCTGTGAGCCCAGCGCCAGCGCCGCAGCAAGCCCACGGCTATGGCGATGATGACGGACGGACCAAGCACAACGGTGCAGGTGTCGAGGAAACCCGCGTGCGCCGTGCCGTAGCTGCGCACCAGGTCCTTAGCGGCGGTGATGAGGCTGATGGGCAGGCCCACGATGCCAATGCAGCATCAGTACCCACGCGAGCAAGGTCACGAAGAGCGAACGCTTTCGCACGGAGGGAGTGGTGGGGCGATGGCGTGCGGACGAAATCACATGAGCGCGATCTGCGGCTGGTGGTGTTTGGACCAGGCGATCGGCTCGGCCAAAACATCGAACGCAGAGTCAGCGGAGCCGGCTGCCACAGATAGACCTCACGAACGAGGGGTCTCGTGGGCGCGGAATCCAGCACGAGGAGATCGACTTCATGGCCTGCGATCACGTTGAAGAAAGTGTTGGACCCCGGGAGTCCGACATTCACCTCCCATTCACCGCCGCCTGCGGCATAGCGAATCGTGGCATAGTCGTTCCGCACAATGCGGGGCCGGACGAGGGCCTCGCCCCTCCTGTCGGCATTGGCGTCCCGTTTTCTGCATTCCACCGAACGGACGATGCCTTTGATCAGGGTGCCTTTGGACAGAACCTTCTTCACCCACAGGTAGCGACGAACGAGGATGAGGAATGCCAGGCCGGCGACTGCCAGTGCGACGGCGCTCCCCCATTCGCCCACGAAGGCTTCAGGAGGCGACACGTAAATCTTTGGGTCGGTCGGAGTCGCTGGCTTGAACCCGTGAATCAACAGGGCGACGACGAGGGCGGCCACGGCGGCGTTGCAAGCAAGCATCACCAAGAAGTCGCACCAGTAGAGCGTCCGCAGCCTGGGCATCGGCGTGGGGCAGACTGTTGATGGGGCAGGTGAGGTTTGCGTTGTCATAGTCGCGTTTGGCGGTGGGTCGGGGCAGATCACTCGGTTAGCCAACGCAACCAGGTGGCGGGGGGCCTTGCCAAAGCGGCGGGACGCCAGGCGAAGGCGTCGAGGTGAGTGATCTTTGTGTTGTCCTCGTCCGCGAACTCATAGATGGGCAGGAATCGCTCGTCGGCATTGAAGGCGAAGTGGCGGGCGTTGTTGTTCGCGAAATAGTAGGTGCGGTCGCGATTGCTGTCGATGAAGAGCTGCATGAAGCAGAGCAGCGTATTGGCGTAGCCGTTGCCGGGGTCGTTCTTGTATTCGACAATCTGCTCCATGGCTGGCGTGGTTTTACGCCGAGGTTTTCAGCTCGATCTGCACGCAGGGCACGCCGTTGATGAGGATGATGACATCGTAGCGATGGTGGCTGTTGTCCGTGTTGATGCGGAGCTGGTTGATGACCTCGAAGTGGTTTTTGTACCAGTGCGCCAGTCGTTACGGCGCATTTTCGGCAGCCGGTGCGTCTTGCTTTGCTTCCCCAGCAGCAGAGGCTGGCTCGGCTTCAGTTGCGGACTCCAGCTCGGGCGCGGCCTCAGGTGCCTTGGTGGCGGTGCCGAGTTGCAGGCGATTGTCCTTTTCCAACTCTGCTGCCAGCTCTGCCCAACCACCTTCCTCCTGAAGCTGAAACATGCGCAGGTAGAGGGTAACTTCCTCAGCGGAATATTTCCCTAACAATGAATCAATCGCCAACTTCAGCTTATCGGGATCGAGCGTCTTCGGCAATTCGTCCACTGCACCGGTGCCATCGTGCTCGATTCCCTGTGTGTCGAGGAAGGTGACCAGCATGTCCGATTTCGCCTTCATGAGCCACGCCTGGAGCAGGTGCTGCGCGATCTCGTCACTACGCTTCGTTTGTAGCGCCTTGACCAACCATAGAAACTGGTGATCGCGAGTCTTCTTCGTGACGAACACTGGCCGCACCTTACGTTGAGCGGCCAAGGTTGAAATCGTGGTTTTGTAAACGTTGCGGTCGGAATTGTAGAAAAAATCGACTAGTTCCACTGCGAGGGCAGGGGACATTTGCAGGAACATCTCGTGGGCTTTCATGTCAGTGACTGGATACAGGTTTTCGGTGCTGGATACAGGGAGGCGGCGGGACCAGATTAAACATTGAATCGGAACTCTACCACGTCGCCGTCTTTCATTATATATTCTTTACCTTCAATGCGAAGCTTTCCTGCCTCGCGGGCTTTGGCGTAGGAGCCGAGTTCTACTAGATCAGCGTAGTGGACGATCTCGGCAGCGATGAATCCGCGCTCGAAGTCCGTGTGAATCACGCCGGCAGCCTGCGGTGCCTTGCACCCACTGGGGAATGGCCAGGCGCGGGTCTCTTTCTCACCTGTAGTCAGGTAGGTGCGCAGACCGAGCAGCTTGTAGACGGCCTTGATCAAATTTGAAACGCCACTGTCTGTGACGCCTAGCTCTTCGAGGAACATCGCCGCGTCTTCGGCATTCAGATCGATCATCTCCTCTTCGATGCGGGCAGAAATGACCACAATCTCCGCACCGTGAGTTTCCCCTGCATACTTCATCACCGGTGCGACCAGTGGATGATTCTGCGGCTCTGCCTGCGCCCCAGCAAGGTTTTCCTCGGAAACGTTGCAGGCAAAAAGGGTAGGCTTGGAACTCAGCAGGAAAAACTCGCGCATGAGCTTCTTTTCTTCGAGAGACAGCTCCATCGTCAGCGCTGGCCGACCATCGTCGAGATGCGGCATCAGCTTGTCCATCAGGTCGATCTCACGCTTGGCGTCCTGCTCTCCGGTCTTCGCTTTCTTCTCGCGCGACTTGTAGCGCTTCTCCATCATCGCCAGATCCGCGAGGATGAGTTCAGCGTTGATCACCTCAATGTCGCGCAGAGGATCGACACTTCCCATCTCGTGCACGATATCGTCATTGTGAAAACAACGCACGACCTGCACTTCGGCGTCGACCTCACGGATGGTCGCTAGGAACTGGTTGCCAAGTCCCTGCGCCTTCGCTGGCACCCTTCACCAGGCCAGCGATATCGACGAACTCAATCGCAGTGGGAATCAACTTCTGCGACTTCGACAGCGCCGAAAGGACAGCAAGACGCTCGTCCGGCACGACTACGACACCTTGATTGGGTTCGATCGTGCAGAACGGGTAGTTCGCGGCCTCCGCCTTGCGCGTTCGCGTCACGGCGTTAAATAAAGTTGATTTACCGACGTTCGGCAGTCCGACAATTCCAGCTTGCAGCATAAGGCGGCGACTTTAGACGAGGATTCTCCCACACGCCAGCGGGAGTTGGAGGAAATCGCCGATGCTCGTTTTGCCGTGTTTTGCGCCTTATCAACGCACAATATACAGTGCAACGAGCGCCAGAATGCCTCCTATTGCGACTGTCATGGCTGCTACTTTGATCCACAGTGGCTGAGAATCCAGATCAGGGATGCTCCCGGATTCTGACTTTGTCGATGCATGCTGGTGAGATGGTCTGGCGGACATTGATCCAAGTATGCAGCACATCTGATCGGAAGTCTGTCACTTCTTTTGATGCGCTCGGCGGAACGGGCGGGACCTGAGGAACCGTGACACTGTTGACAATTTTACTCCGAATTCGCGGATGGAAAAAATTCGAAGAGAGGTTATATCTAGCACCATGAAACTCAGACTCGCCTGCTCGATCGTCTTCGCCGTCATTGTATTTGCCTTGTCGGGATGTGGGACCACCAAAAACAACGCCGACTCCGACGTTATCTATAATGACTACGGAAAAAAGAACAAATCAATGAGCGAGAAGATGAGTGACTGGATGGATCGATCCCGTGAGCGCGAGAACGAAAAGTTAAGCGTATGTTCGACCGGGCGACCGGGTGATCCCCTCCGCTGCAAATCGGCCACTTCATCCAGAATCCGGAGTCGTTCACGTGCGAGAATCCAGTGATCAGGGCTAGCTAGTTAGAATGGCGCGCCATGCCACAATCACTCGCCAGAGTTGCGAATCCACATTGTATTCTCTAACAAGAATCGCGATCCCTCATTGCGCGATTGCGCGATGTCACATTGCGGAATGAGCTTTACGCCAACCCTGGGATTAAGGCCGCACCTTTGGTGCTTTTGAATCTATCTTAAACAAGTTCCCAGGCCGATGGCCTGGGCTGGCATAGGGTCGCCCCGTTGTGGCTGCCTCGGCCTGATCGGATAGATGCCGGATCTCCGTGCCTCATGAAGGACGGGAAAGGCGTATCGCCATTTCAATCGTCCTCGGGTTTGGGCTGTGTTCGCTCGTGCTCCGACTCATTCTCGAACCGACAACCTGCGGTCGAGAACGAGTAGGACGATGACAATAAGGATTTCAACTTGTGCCACGTTCCACGTGCCCCGTGATCGGTCGGATGGTGCAAATCGATGAGTTCTAGACCTAGGCAACAGCCGCCAAGTCGGCGAATTGCTCCCGATAGGCACTGAGCAACTCATGGGACGCGGGGAGCAACTCCACGAGGCCGGGCTTCAATTCTCTGAAGGCGTCATCCACTTCTTCTTTCAGTTCCCCGGCGGCTTTCATGTTCTCGACGTAGATCAAGGTGCTGAGGGCTTCGAGTTCCCGGGCGGACTTGCTGTTGAGTTCCTTCGCGAAGGCGATCCACGCGGGATTCCTGTTCAGCTTCATGGCATCAAGGAAGGCACTCATTCTCGGCTCAGGCTTGAACTCAGAGGTCGGATACGGCCCGTCCACCTTCTCTTCCTTGATCAGCTTGTCGTAGGCGCAAGTTACCAGAAGATCCCGCAATTGATCCGAAAACGGCCCGAAAAAATGATAGCCAAAGCGCACACCGAACGGAACGCCGAACTCCTGAAGGATGTGCACCATCTTCTGGAGCTTCTTCCGGCCCTGCACGCTGCCCAGGGATTCGAGAAGGATGCTGAATTGGGATAGGGTGTTCATTTGAGTAGTTTAGAGATCTATGGGAATTGTATGGTATCCTTGACAATTTTGTCCATTCGATTTTTGAGTTCTTGAGCACAAAACAGGCGACGTAAGCGAAACCGCTGTCCGGTGAGCATTTTGAATATTCCAGAGACCTCACTTACCGGCACAGCTCGGGTCTCCTGTTTCACCACTGGAAAGCAGGATCGAATTGGCAAGCACTTCTTCCTTATATCCATCAGAATCAAAGTCTTGAACGTCAGGGGCGATCCCTTTGTAGGGTCTGAACTCACCCGCATCAAATTCCCAGCGAGAGGCTCCGTCTCTGGCAAACTCCTCGTCCAACCGCCCCCTAAGCATGCTTTCGAGGTCTGCCGACATATCCTCCGGGATGTCTACTCGTTCCAAGACCTTCTTCCGATCGAGAAATCCTCGCGCCAACGTTGCCAACCATTGATGCTGCGGTCTGCGAGTCGCGCCAGTTTGAGAACGCCGTCATCAGCATTGGTTCGTCCAAGCGCAAAAACTCCTCATGATCGACTTTGCCCCGATTTTTCAAATACTTTGCGACGAGCCCGGAAGTTCCAGGCGGCAGGGCATCAACATCAGCGAGGCTCGCCGCTTCACGAATGAGACAAAGGAAGATGGCCTCCCAACGTCGCGGTACTTCGATGGTAATACACTTGGAGGCTCATGTGCTGCCTCGCGAGAATAAGTTGCTCGGCTGCTTGCAAACCCCGTGTTCGATCCAAGCTCAAGCGCCAAAGCTTCGAGTTCGAGAGATCAGGGGCATAGGAGCCGATACAAAATGTATTCAATATCCACTCTAGATCAAAGACCCCATAGCTCACTCCGGCGAAATGAGAATCTCGTGCAAGGTAGTCCATTCGGTCAGCGTCGAGTTGACTACTCACGATGTCCTGAAGAAAGAGGCAGGGAAACTGGTGGTCGATCACCTGTTTTACTGCGTCGGGATCAAGACCATTCCGGTCTAAGGTTTTGAAGATCTCGCTTTCCTGACTGGAGATCATCGCCTTCGTTCGCTCTTCATGATCCTTGCCACTCTCAAAGGCACGTTCGACAAGATGCGAGAATGGGCCATGGCCAATATCGTGCAATAGAGCTGCCGCTTTGATCGTCGACTCGTGGCTTCCAATCGTCCTTTCAATCGGGCTGTCAGCATAGCGCTTCTTCAGCACCTCCAACACTCGCGTAGCGATGTGAAGGACGCCCAGGCTATGGCAGAATCTTGTATGATCTGCTCCTGGGAAAGTCATGCTGCCGACTCCCAGTTGTCTGACCCGATGCAGTCTCTGAAACTCAGGAGTGTCGATCAATTCCGTCAAGAATTCATCTTTGGGGCTGATGTGGATCAGACCGTGCACTGGGTCACGGAAGACTCGGTCGCGCTTGAACATGATTATTTCTTCTTTCGGGCGGCTTTTCTCGGTTTGACTGACGGGGCCTTGGCGCGATCGGCTAGGATTCTTTCCAGGAGTGCGGAGGCGGGTTCGTCGTTGGGGTCTTGGGGGACGAGTTCGCCGCGAAAGGCTTTGGCGAGAACGGCGGGCGTCAGGCGGTCGACGGTTCTGTTGGGCTTCGGTCAGGCGGGCTTCGATGCGGTCGGCGAAGGCGAAAAGGGCTTCAACGCGGCGGACGATTTCTTGTTGTTCGGGGAGGGGTGGGAGAGCCACAATCATATCTCTCAAGTTTTGAAGATTTAATCCGGGCTTGCCACCGCCATAAGCCGCTTCGTTTAGCTGCGCTCGGCCTGCCGTCTCAGACCAAGAAACAGCTCAAGAAAGGGAGGCAAACTTTTGATCATGGAGCTTCAGCAATGCTACGTGTTGGCTGATGTAAGCTTCCTCCATATCGACCTTCACTTGCGCCGACTTGCCAACGTTGGCGCCTGTGATAGTCACAAGAAGATTGCTTTTCTCAACAAGCGTCCTCTTACCTTCGGCTTTTTGAGGAAGAGAAACATAAGCGACATCATCGAGAACGAGGCGGTCGGAATTTATGTTTTGGGCTCGAATAAAGACAGCGCCCGACGATGAATAGTAGTCAGCCCATCCTCTTGATCCACTTGTTATCAACTTCGTTAGGCTTCCCATTTTTCGCGGTATCCAGCTTTCAGGCGCCGAATACTTTTCGGTCAATTGATTGATCGATTCATGATCAACCTGTTGTGCATTTACGTCGACCGATGTTCGCCAATCTTCCGTGAGTTGGCCGGAGGTGGCGGCGGCGAGGACGGATTGGCGGAAGCGTTTGAGGAGGGCGGGGACGCGGTCGAGGCGGGCGCGGCAGGCGTCCACCCGCCCCAGCACCGCCTCCAGCTTGTCCGCGATCCGCTTCTGCTCGGCGAGGGGGGCGAGGCGAATAGGAATCGCATTCATCGACCCCTGGGTAAGTTTAAGTCTTGTGGAGCCGCTGACGTATCCCGAATAATCAAAAGAATTTAGAAATCCGGTGATGAAACGTTCGTCGCAAATTCCTGCTCGGGCGCGGAGCACGTGGGCGTGGTTATTGACCCATGTTCTGCCCGATACTCGGTATGCCTTGTGACGCAACCGATCTAGAAAGGAACGCCGTCTTCGCCAAGCAGAATGAGAGGCTCATCAAACAGTGCATCGTCTATGTAACCAACTTGTCCAGTCGCCCCATAAACGGAACCAGTTCGGATTCCTTCTTACCGCAGGTGCGCGCTTCGCGCTCCTTTGCATTCAAGGGAACCCGCTTTGAGTCTAGGTCCATCTATATCTCGGCGAGCGGCAATACTGCCCAACCAGCAGGTATTTCGTCTCCCCTCACTTGCCTCCTCCTTCCAGCAGTCGGTTGGCATTGTCCGTCAGGGTGCGCATTTGGCGGATGGCGATGGCGTTGAGCTTGGTGAGGCGTTCGCCGGAGGGAAGCGCCATGTGGATGAATTCGGCGTTCAGGCTTTCGAGATTGGCCAGCACGAGGAGTTGCTCGATGGTGGCGTGGTCGCGCATGTTGCCGTCGAGCTTCGGGGTTGGCGTCGCGCCACTGCCGGGCGGTCTGGCCGAAGAGGGCGACGTTCAGCAGGTCGGCCTCGCTGGCGTAGGTGATGGCGGCCTGCGCGGGCGTGACCTCCGGCGGGATGAGGTGGGTCTTGATGGCGTCGGTGTGGATGCGGTAGTTGAGCTTGGAGAGGGTGCGGTTGAGATTCCAGGCGAGCGAAAGGCGGCGGCTTTCGTCCTCCTTGAGCCGCTGGAATTCCTTGATGAGGTAGAGCTTGAACTCGACGGAGATCCACGAGGCGAACTCGAAGGCGATGTCCTTGTGGGCGTAGGTGCCGCCGTAGCGCCGGCTTTGGAGACGATGCCGATGGCGCCGGTGCGCTCGATCCATTGCTTCGGCAGTGAGGATGAAGCTGTTCAGCCCGGCCTGCATTCTAATCCCGTCGAATTCGACGGGATTAAAACCGGGGTTGTTGAGCTGCTCCCAGATGCCGAGGAACTCGACGGTGTTCCGATTGCGCAGCCAGTTGCGAGATGAGGTCGTCGGTGGCGTCGGCGTTCTTGTAGCGGGCGATGTCGGTGAGGCAGATGTAGTCCTCCTCCCGCTCCGGGACGATGCTGACGACGATGCCTTGGACTTCGATGGTGGATTTGGCGGGCTTTTTCGGGTTCATGCGACCACTTCGTCGACGTCTTCGCCCAGCTCCGCGAGGATGCCGCGCAGGTCCTCCATGATCGCCTCCAGTTCCTCCATGGCCTGGCGGCGAGCACGGCGGGCTCGGGCAGGTCGGCGCTGGTTCGGCGCTGTCGTCCTTGAGCCAGGCGATGTCGAGGCTGTCGCCGCGCTCGGCGATCCACTCGCGGGTGAACTTGCGGAAGCGGCCGGCTTCGCCGGTGTCCTTGCGCTTCTTCAGCGCGGCGGCGCCGCCGAGCGGGTCGTTGCCGAAGGCCTTCTCGAACTCGGCGAAGTGCTCGCGCGGTGAGCAGGGTGCGCTTGCCGAACTGCGGCATGTTGGCGCGCAGGTCGTAGACCCAGACTTCCTTGGTGTTGCCCTTGTCCTTCTCGCCGCGGGTGAAGAACAGCACGTTGGTCTTCACGCCCTGGGCGTAGAAGATGCCGGTGGGCAGGCGCAGGATGGTGTGCAGGTTGCACTTGTCCATCAGGTCGCGCGCGGATCTGCTTGCCGACGTTGCCCTCGAACAGCACGTTGTCGGGCAGCACCACGGCGGCGCGGCCGCCGGGCTTCAGGCCGCGGTAGATGTGCTGCAGGAAGCAGAACTGCTTGTTGCTGGTGGGGAAGGTGAAGTCGTCGCGCGTGGGCAGCCCGCCGCCTTTCTTGGTGCCGAAGGGCGGGTTGGTGAGGATCAGCGTCGGCCTTGGGCAGCGCCTGCGCCTTCGGGCGAGAGCGTGTCGCCGTAGCGGATGCCGGCCGTCGGCTCGTCGATGCCGTGCAGCATCAGGTTCATCAGCGCCAGGCGGTGCGTGTCCTGCACGTGCTCCATGCCGTAGAAGGTGCTGCGCTGGTACTTTCGCTGCTGCGCCTCGGTCCAGCTGATCGAGGTCGTTGTGCTCGCGCAGGTAGTGGTTGGCCGCGATCAGGAAGCCGCCGGTGCCGGCGGCCGGGTCCTGAATGACGTCGTCGAGCGTGCGGCTTCATCACCGCGACCATGCTGTCGATCAGCGGGCGCGGCGTGAAGTACTGGCCGGCGCCGGACTTCTTCTCGTTGGCGTTCTTCTCCAGCAGGCCCTCGTAGAGATCGCCCAGGCCTTCCTGCCGGGCGCTGTACCAGTCGAGCTTGTCGATCTCGGTCGACCAGCGTGGAGAGCGTGGCTGGCTTCTTGATGAAGGAGCTGGCGTTGGCGAAGATCTCCTTCACCAGCGTCGAGCCGTGGCTGCCGAGGTGGATCAGCGTGAGCTTGTAGAACTCCAGCCGGTCCGGCGCGGCCTTCGCTTCGAGATCGTCCCAGCGATAGCCCTTCGGGAATCTGATCCTCGGTGCCGGTCTCCTTCGCCATCTTGAGGAACAGCAGGTAGGTCAGCTCGGTGACGTACTGGTGATAGGTGACGCCGTCGTCCTTGAGGACGTTGCAGAGGTTCCAGAGCTTGGCGACGATGTCGTGGGTGACATTGAGCATGGCATGAGTCGTGAGATGCAGGCTTCTGGTTAGGCTGGCCGGTGCTGCCAGAGGGCGTCGTTGAACTGTGTCGAGGACCTGTTGCAAGCTCGCCGTCGAAGAGCTGGTCGAGCCGCGTGAAGCCACCGCCTTCGCGCTTGAAGATAGGTCGGGATCGTCGAGCGCGGCGCGGTCGACGAGCAGGTTGGCCTTGGTCTGCGCGGCGATCTTCTGGAGCCACTGCCGCTGCGGCGTCGTCCAGGTCTTGGATGGCGAGCATGGTCTGCAGAGCGCGTGATCCACGCGCTGATCGTAGGGCACCAGCGGATCGCCGAGGGCGGCCTGCCGGATGTAGCCGACGATGCGCGGCGGCAATGTCCTGGTTGGTCATCTCGCGCCAGGCGGTGCGAGGCTGGCCTCGGTGAAGCCGGCCTTGTCGAGTTCCAGTGCCAGCTCGCGCAGTTGCTTGCGGGTCAGGTCGCGCGGGCGGGTGAGCACGGTGACCAGCGCGGGGATCTTGTTGCCTTGGTCTTGATGAACGTCGGTGAACTCCTCAGGTAGTCCTCGGGCTTCGTCGCCTTGCCGTAGCCACGCTCCGTGCCTCCAGAGCTGATCCTCGTGGTCGGAGATGTAGATCGGGCGTGCGCCGGCCGTCGCGTCTTGCGGTCGAGGATCTCGCCCAGGTCGGGATTCTGCGGTGAACCACGCGGCGATTTCCGGCGAGCGGCATGTCGCGCAAGCTGCTGGATGAAGGCGTCTGGCGTCATGCCGGCGCAGCGTCTCGAAGTCCTGGCGGCTGCGCTCGCTGAGGTGGCGCTTCTTGCGCTGGAGCTTGGCGATGAACTGGTCGCGAACCGTGGCGCGCTGCTTCGTCCGTCGGACGCTGCGCCAGTCTCCCGCACGAGCTGGGTGAAGCTGATGAAGGGGTCCACCACCACCGGCTTCATGGCGGTGACGTCCTTGCAGCGCCTCGTAGATCCGCACGGCATCGAAGACGCGGAAGGTCTCCTTGCCGATCTCGTCGCACAGGCGCGTGGCGCGCCCGAGCATCTGGTCGAAGAGGATGCGGCTGTTCACGCGGCGCAGGAAGACCAGATTGCAGATCTCAGGCACATCGATGCCAGTGGTCAGCAGATCGACGGTGACGGCGACGTTCGGATTGCGCTCGTTCTTGAAGCGGCGGATGAGCTGCAGCGGCTTGTCGGCGGCGCCGGTGATCTTGATGACGGCGTCGTCGTCGACATGCCGTAGACGCTCAGCGAAGGCCTCCTTGAGCAGTCGACGACCAGGTCGGCATGGGCATCGTTGGCGCAGAAGATGAGCGTCTTCTGGCGGGATGCGGGTCGAGCTCCTGGGCCAGGTATTCGCAGACGACACGGTTGAAGGGCTCGGTGATGACCTTGCGATTGAAGTCCTCGACGTCGATCTTGATCTCGTCGGGCGCGGTGAAGAGGTCGATCTGCGTGGCGGTCGGGCTTGTAGACGTGCACATCTGCTCGCCCTGGCTCCAGACGATGCCGCTCTGTCGAGAGCTCGGTGTTGATCTGAACGGCGGCTCATGGTCGATCAGAAAGCCATCGATGACCGCCTCGCGGTAGCTGTAGGTGAAGATCGGCAGGCCGAAGATCTGGGTCGTGTGCAGCGCCGGCGTGGCGGTGAGGCCGATCTTCACCGCGTCGAAGTAGTCGAGCACGCGGCGGTACTTGGAGACGTAGTCATCGAAGCTGCGGAAGGTGAGCTCGGTGTCGGACAGTTCGCGGTCGAGCAGGTAGCCGCGGTGGCACTCGTCGACGATGATGCAGTCGTACTGATCGACAGGCGGTGGCGACGCATGTTCTCCGGGATACAGCACGCGCTGCACCATGCCCTGGATGGTGGCGATGTGGACGGCGGTGTCGGTGTCGGGCGTTCTGCTCGTCCAGTTCCTTGATGCCGAAGACGTCGGCGAAGGTCTGGAGGCTCTCCATGCGCGTGTCTTTGAACGCATTGGCCGCCTGCTCGCCCAGCGCTGAGCGGTCGACCAGGAACAGGACGCGGCGGAAGCGCTTGGCCTTGAGCAGGCGGTAGATGAGCGCGATGCAGGTCTTGGTCTTTCCGGTGCCGGTCGCCATGGCGAGCAAGCATCGCGCGTGCCCTCGGACGATTGCCGGCTTCGACGGCGTGGATGGCGTCTTGCTGGTAGGGGCGCAGGGGGAACCCGTAGTCGAAGGGTTCGGTGGCGAGTTGCTCGTGCGCCGCGGCTTCATCCCGCTTGAGCAGGGCAGTGAGGCCCTCCGGTGTGTACCAGCCATCGAGCGCGTGCCGAGGTTCTCTGGGCGGCGGAGGTCGCAGAACCAGATGCCGCTGTGCGTGGCGAGCTGCCGCAGGAAGGGTCGCCCGTTGGAGGAGAAGACAAAGGGCAGGCGGAACTCGCCTCCAGGGCCCCAGTTCTCAGCGGGCATGTTGGTTTCTTCAGTGGGCGAGAAGCCGCGGCTGTAGCGCTTGGCCTGCTGCAAGCGCTGCGGAGACATCGATGTTCTTGCGCTTGGCCTCCACCGCCGCCACCGGCGTGAGACCGACGAAGAGCACGTAGTCCGCCGGGCCGCTCTCGGTGGGCCACTCGGCGATGGCGAGGTTCTTGCCTTTCTGCGGGCGGGTGCCTTTGGCGAAGCGAAGATTTTCTGAATCCACCGTCCAGCCAGCCTGCCGGAGTTGCGCATCGATGAGGCGGCGCGTTTCGGCTTCGTCGAGCTGAACATTGGCGGCGGCCTCGTTGGCGGCGGTCACCAGCGCGGCGATTTGGGAGGGTGTCTGCGAGGCGGCTGCTTCCGCCTGCTTGGCGGCGAGTCGCTCGTGGAGTTCGGCTTTCTCGGCGTCGGCCTCAAGGGCCATTTGTTCCCAGAAAGCCTGCTCGTCCTTGGCGGCGGTAAGTTCGGCCGCGAGCGCATCAAGCTGTGCGGCTTTCTCCGCGTGCAGCCGCTTGATAGTCGCTGAGTGCCGCCTGCAGGGATTCGAGTTCGGCGCTTGAGATCCTCGCTTTCGTCCTGAGGCGGTCGCGGAGGGACAAAGGGCCCGGCACGAAACTGGGGATCCTTGAATGTGCGATGGAACCAGACGCCGAGCTGCCAGGACATCTTGAGAATGGCCAGGGCGGTTCGATGGTCCCCAGCCAGGGCGTGATTGGCGGCGTTCCCGGCTGCGGCGAACTTCGCCGAAGAGCTGAGAGATCTCCGGCGGGAGGATGCGCTGGTCCCGGAGACGGCGAAGGAGATCGTACTGGCTCTCCTCGGGCGATAGATAGAGGCCGACGTTCGAGGCCGTGCTTTGCGCGAGCAGTTCGGCCGAGCTGCCGCAGCTTCAGAAGGCAGGTGTTGGGATCGTCGGCGAAGTAGCGTTCCGCCAGCATGCCGAGTCCGCAGGAGTTGCTCATCGTGCTCCTTCAAATGGGTGAAATTGCTGGGGATGCCTTTACTCATGTTACTGCGCCACGACGCTGGATCGTTACCAGAATGTCGGGCCTAAGCAATACCTAATTGTTCCTATTCAGGGATTTGGATCGCAAGAGGCGCTCGTCATCCCATGGGCTCACCTCGAATCGGATTCAAGGTCGATCACGCACCCTGGTAGTGCTCTCTTGATCGAGGCGATTCCTTTGTCTGTGAAGGAAGTATCACCAAGCCAAAGTTTCTCGAGTGACTTCATGTTACTCAGTGCAGGAATTGAGGCGTCGGTTACTTTGGTGCCGCGGAGGTTCAGTTCGAGCAGTGCTGGGAACTGGGTGAGCTGTTGGGTGCCAGCATCGGTGATTGCGTTGTCCCGCAGGCCAAGATAGCGGAGTCGGGGCAGGGGCTTCAAGTGCTCAAGGCCGGCGTCGGTGATGTGGGTTCCTCCAATGGGAAGCGACTCAAGATTTCGCAGGCGGCTCAGATGTGCGAGCCCGGCGTCATCGATGCGGGTGTTCCAAAGGTTGAGCCATTCAAGGTGCTTTAGTTCCGCGATGTGTTTGAGCGCCGCTCCTGAGATTGATGTTTCCTCCAGCGAGAGATCGGTCAGATGATGAAACCTGGCGACGTGACTGAAAACGGCATCGCTCAGATCCTTGATGCCGTTGAGATTTACTTCTGTAATTTTGCTGCCCCTGACGTCATGAAACAAGTGCGCTCCGATTTCTTTGAGTGCCTTCATGGCAGATTCCTCTGTAGTCCCAATGGGCTGTTTGCTGATGGCTACGTCATCGATGTAGACGTGGTAGTCGTCTGCCGCAGTCCAGGTGCCGCCGTAGTAAAGATTGAGCCATACGGTTTCGATCTTGAGCGAATTTACATCGCGCATTGCGGACGTCGGTCTTTTCAAATGCAAGATTACCATCGACCCAGCCGCGAAGGATGCCGTCGTTCTTCCCCGGTGTGTTCACGCGCGCCTGTTGTTCGATGCATAGCCAGCGATTATTCTCAAGACCAGCGAATCTATCTCGCTCCCACACCCAGTCGTCGCCATAGCGGCCCTTCATGTCAGCGTGGTAGCAATAAAATCCAATCGGAGTTAGGGGAGTCTGCGCAGTCTCCGCAGTCTGCGCAGGGGCACCCTTTTCCAATCCTCGAAACAACCCACGTGCAGACCAGCCGTCGGTTCCATTTACCTTGCGTCCACCCCAGCCAGCGCGTCCATAAGTGCCGCCGATTCCCGGCAGCTTGCCGCCGCGTTCAGGCTTCCAATCGTCTGCAAATCGCAGGTAGCAGCGGAAGTAGATTTCTTCCGGTTCGCTTCCCGTGCGTTTTTGAAATCGAATGCTAGACTCGCTCCGTAGTGCCCGCCCTTGTCCACTCGGATGCGAAGCGCCTTGCCTGCAGCAGGTTCAAATTTTCTGGCGTTGTCCGCTGCTACCGTGGCGGTGTGCGCATCCTGCTCTTTCTCCCCCCACTCTTGCCACCACGTTTCCGATTCAAAATCGCATGTGAAGACTTCTGCAGGATCAGCGGTTGCAGCTCCAATCGTTAAGAGAAGGCATGTGGTAAGGCAGGTGATCGGGATGGTTCTCATTGGTGCGATTGGAGCGCAGGAGTGTATGTAAGTTAGCGTTAGCGGCTCGGCGGCTCCACTCATCAGTCCACGTTGCGGTCTACCGCTGCGCACCTGATGTTGTGATGATGCCAATGTCGCTCCGAGTTCCGCTACTCGCCTGCGGTGACTGATGCCTTTTCTTCTACGTAGTCTTCCAGTGGTGCGCAGGTGCAGATGAGGTTCTTGTCGCCGTAGACGTTGTCGATGCGACCGACTACTGGCCAGAACTTGTGATGGCGGGTCCAGTCGGTCGGATAGGCGGCGCACTCACGGGAGTAGGGCATGTCCCATGTGTCGGAAAGCAGGGACTGGGCGGTGTGCGGCGCGTTCTTGAGCACGTTTTGTTGCGCGTCGGCTTCGCCCTCTTTCACGGCACGGATTTCGCCGTGAATGGCGATCATGGCATCGCAGAAGCGATCGAGTTCGACCTTCGATTCGCTTTCGGTCGGCTCGATCATGAGCGTGCCAGCGACTGGCCAGGACATGGTGGGCGCGTGAAAGCCGTAATCGATCAGGCGCTTGGCGACGTCTTCCACGGCGATGCCGCTTCGTCCTTGAAGTGGCGCAGGTCGAGGATGCACTCATGGGCGACCAGCCCGTTCTTGCCACGGTAGAGGACGGGGAAAAAGTCGCTCGCAGGCGGTGTGGCGATGTAGTTGGCGTTGAGGATCGCGAGCTTCGTGGCATCGGTCAGTCCCGCGCGCGCCCATCATGGCGATGTACATCCAGGAAATGGTGAGAATGCTGGCGCTGCCCCAGGGCGCGGAACAAACGGCGCCACGTGTTAGGCGTTGTTCCATCAGGGGATGCGCCGGGCAGAAATGGCACGAGGTGCGCGGCCACGCCGATCGGCCCGACGCCCGGACCGCCGCCGCCGTGCGGAATGCAGAACGTCTTGTGCAGATTCAGATGGCAGACGTCGGCGCCGATAGTCGCCGGGGCTGCACAGGCCGACCTGCGCATTCATGTTTGCGCCATCCATGTAAACTTGGCCGCCGTGCGCGTGGATGATTTCGCAAATCTCGCGGATGGCTTCCTCGAACACGCCGTGGGTGGACGGATAGGTCACCATCAGGGCGCCGAGGTTCGCGCTGTGCTGTTCGGCCTTGCTGCGCAGATCGGCGACGTCGATGTTGCCGTGATCGTCGCACTGCACGGCGACGACTTTCATGCCGGCCATGACGGCGCTGGCGGGGTTTGTGCCGTGCGCGGAAGTGGGAATCAGGCAGACGTTGCGATGCGCTATCGCCGCGCGCTCGTGGTAATGCGCGGATGGCGAGCAGCCCGGCGTATTCGCCCTGCGACCCGGCGTTGGGCTGCAGCGAAACGCGCAGCGAAGCCGGTGATCTCCGCGAGCCACTGCTTCCAGCTCGGCGAACATGCGCGGTGTATCCTGCCGCCTGATCCGCCGGGGCAAAGGGATGGAGCGCGTTCGATTTCCGGCCAGGTCAACGGCAACATCTCCGCAGTCGCATTGAGCTTCATCGTGCAGGAGCCAAGCGGGATCATCGACTCGTTCAGCGCCAGATCGCGAAGTTCCAAGCGGTGCAAGTAGCGCAGCATCTCGGTCTCTGAATGATAGGAGTCAAACACCGGGATGTGCGAGGATCCCGATCGTGCCTCAATGCTTCTGACGGCAGCGGCAAAGATCCTCCCCATCGCTTCTCCATCCGTTCCGAAAACTTTGAGCAGCGCCGCGAGATCGCATGCGTGGTGGTCTCATCGACCGCGATACTGACGTGATCCCATCGGGTTGCCCAAGTTGAATCCGGCGGCGACGCGCAGCGCTCAAAATGCGCCTGTCCGTGTCGCCCCGTCGCGACCGTGATCGTATCAAAGAACGTGTCCGTATCCAGCCTTGAAGCCTGCACTCCGGAGTTGCGGCTGCCAATCGCGCCGCCATGCCGATGCACACGCTTCGCAATCGAGCGCAGCCCTTCAGGGCCATGGTAGACGGCATACATGGAAGCGATCACCGCCAGCAATACCTGCGCGGTGCAGATGTTGCTCGTCGCCTTGTCCCTGCGGATGTGTTGTTCACGGGTCTGTAGCGACAGGCGATACGCTGGATTCCCATGCACGTCACGCGATACGCCGACGATGCGACCGGGAAGCCTGCGCTTCAGCTCGTCCTTCACTGCAATGTATGCGGCATGCGGCCCGCCAAATCCTAACGGAACACCAAAACGCTGGCTGATTGCCGATCACGACGTCCGCACCGAACTCCGCTGGAGCTTTGAGCAAAACTAGGCTCAGAATGTCCGCTGCGACAATGGCCAACGCGCCCAGTTCCTGCGCCGCTGCGACAAAGCTCGTATAGTCAAAAATTTCGCCATCCACTCCCGGATACTGCACCAGCACCGCGAATAAGCCTTCGATCTGCGACAGGTCGACGCTTAGGTGATCGCCCACTACCACGTCGATCCCCAGCGGCTCTGCCCGCGTCTCCACCACCTTGATCGTTTGCGGCAGACAAAGCTCCGATACAAAAATCGTCTTCGCCTTGCGGTGGCCTGCAATGGCGATGGCCATCGCTTCCGCTGCTGCCGTGCCCTCGTCCAGCAGCGACGCGTTCGCTACATCCAGCCCGGTGAGGTCGCAAATCATCGTCTGAAAATTGAGCAATGCCTCAAGTCGACCCTGCGCGATTTCCGCCTGGTAAGGCGTGTAGGCCGTGTACCAGCCCGGGTTTTCGAGAATGTTCCGCTGAATCACCGGCGGCGTAATGCAGTTACTATAGCCCTGGCCGATCAGCGATTTGCACAATTGGTTGCGCCCTAGTGTAGCCTTCAGGTCACTCAACGCTTCAGCTTCCGATCTGGCTTCTGGAAGGTCAAGCGGACGCGGCAGCCGAATCCCTGCTGGCACTGTGGCCGCGATCAGGTCGTCCGCATTTTCATAGCCGATGGCGCGCACCATTTCCGCCGTCTGCTCCGGCGATGATCCTAAATGGCGACGGGAAAACTCACGAGATTGGGACATAATGTGGGCGAATGGCCAAGTGATGCCCCGTTGGGGCGAACAGAGCCTGTCACTGCTCCTCATAGTTGATCATCAGCGAACGCTTGTCATCGGCTTGATCGGCTCGACCCACGAGGATGTTCAGCTTGTGACCATCGGTCGGGTGAGTGGCGGTGAGGACTGCCTGGGACATTGCACCATTCGTATTAACCGTGTTTTCCTCGACTTCGTAACCCTGATCCTTCAGCGCCGTGCGGTAGAATTCGGTGATCTTGCTGATGTCATCGGCGACTTCGAAGGCAATCATTCCTGTCGCCTTGCCGTCGGGGGTTTTGCGGGCCATTGCTGCCGTGCTCTTGAGCGTGTTTGGATAGACCGGCACCCAACTGGGTACGTCCGAAAGGTCTGCTGCACCACCGATTTTAATTTCGCCGTTTTCTCCAGAGTTGATCGTGATGCCATTGTTCGCAGTGTCGGAATCGATACTGAATACGTCCTCGCCATCGGCACCCTGCACTGAGAACTTGCCTTGCTGGATGTCGTCGTAGTTCAGCGTCACGACCTCACCGCTTTGCTTATTTCGAATGGTCATCGTTCCAGCATCCGCATCCGTCGATACATGGTCGAATTCTGGGTGCATCTTGATGATCAACTCAGCAGCGGCGGCAGGATTGTTCGCGAATTCTTCGGCCATCGATGCCGCCTTGCGAACACCAAACCACGCCAGTCCGGCGAAGACGATGATCCCTATAACGGCAACAATGCCGCACCCGATTCCGACCATTGCGATCGGCGAAAGACCTGATTTTTCCTGTGATTCCATTGCCGGATACTATCACCCCCCTCAGAGCTTACCACAGAAAAATCGGCTAGACTTTGGCTAGAACTGAAAATAGAGAAACGGACTGTAGCCCCGGGCATACATCATGGACAGCGCCACGAACAGCAGCACCATGGAAATGGCGGCTTTGGGAGCGGTGAGCGTCTCCAGAAGCTTGGCCGAGCGCGGGCAAAACCACACGCCCACTGCAGCGAGCGCGAACGCGAACATGTTGAAAGGTGTCAGCAGCTCTGCGGTCTTCAGAATTGCTGCTGGGGCATCGCCACCCACTCCAAACATCGCAGACAGATAGCGCCATGCGACTTCGAAATTCTCCGCTCGAAAGAAGACCCATGTCACTAACACGACGACAAAAGTGATGGCTACTCGCAGGGCGCGCGGCCACTTTGCGTAGAACGAATCCTTCCCCAGCAGCCGCTCAAGTGCCAGCATGCCTCCGTGGATCGCTCCCCAGACGATGAACGTCCACTGCGCTCCGTGCCAGAGACCACCGAACAGCATGACCGTCATGAGGTTCACGTAAGTCCGCTTTGCCCCTAACCGATTTCCCCCCAGCGGAATGTAGAGGTAGTCGCGCAGAAAAGTGGAGAGCGAGATGTGCCAGCGACGCCAGAAGTCGGTGATGCTATCGGCCTTGTAGGGCGAATCGAAGTTCTCCGGAAAGCGAAAGCCAAACATGCGCCCAAGCCCGATCGCCATGTCCGAGTAGCCGGAAAAATCGAAGTAAATCTGGAACGCATAGGCAGCGACTCCCAGCCACGCCATCGGTGCCGACAGCGCACCTGCTCCTGCGCCGAAGCAGGCGTCGGCGATCATTCCCATCGGGTCTGCGCGAGTAGGACTTTCTTCGCAAAGCCGAAATTGAAGCGTGTGATCCCAGCGACGAATCCTTCGATCGAATGTTCCCGCGAGCGCAGTTGCTCGGCGACACTGCCGTAGCGAACGATCGGTCCGGCGACGAGCTGCGGGAACATACGTCACGTAGCAGGCGAAGTCGATGAACGAAAGCGCCGGCGCGTGCATGGCCGCGGTAAAGATCGATGCTGTAGCTCATCGTCTGGAACGTGTAGAACGAGATGCCGACCGGTAACACGATGGAGCCCACGAACTCCGGCACTTCAAAACCTCCCAGGCCCAGAGACTCAGCCACAGCACTGGCACTACCCACAGCGAATCCGCAGTATTTGAAAAACCCTAGCAGTGACAGATTTGCCACTACCGATACCCACAGCGCCGCCTTTCGTTGAGCCTGCGAGGCACCCTCCTTCGAAATCGCAATGCCGCAAAGGTAATCCAACACCGTGGACACCAACATCAACAGCATGAACCAAGGATTCCACCAGCCATAGAACACATAACTGACCAGGGTAATGATCAGATGCTTGAGGACACGCGGTACCAGATAGTACGTCGCAATGGCGATGAACAGGAAGTAGAAAAGAAATATGTGGGAACTGAAAACCAAGGCGCGGCAGCATGGAACGAGTCCACTCCCCCGTCAATCACTGCGAAGAGAAGAGATGGCGGAAATAACCGTGAATGCATGTATCGATCGACGCTCTCCTCCGGTCGACGGTCGGGCGACGTAGTCCCGCTGGCGCTCGGGAGATGCTCTTCTCCTTTCGGTTGATTGGTGTGGGTTTACGAGCACTCTCCCGTTTCTCGGGGCTTTGGCTGGCTCCGAGGGAATTTGAATTGGGTGCAGTTCCTCTCATTCCAGATTGCTAAGCAGCTTGGGGTAAAGGAGGAGGCTGTTTTGAGCGCAGGCGATACGCGATCGAATTTTCGATTTGGATCTGTTTGATCTGCGTGTGGGTCCAGGTAAAAAATCGATCCCATTCGCCATTGATTTCGATGCAGCGCAGTCGCAATAGCATCTCTGCGCGCTCGTCGATCCAGCGCATTCCAGAGCAATCCATCCGCTCTCCTATCACATAGCGGGCTGCCCCTTCGATTACTCCGGTTGCGATGACCAAATCCTTTTTCCGAAGCTCCCCGTAGTCCATCCATTGAGTCCGCTTTTGGATATAAGTCATGACTGCAGCAATCTTTGTGCGCTTCGCTTTGGTTCCCGGCCCTTTGGCTGGAACTTCCTTTAGTAATTTCCCTAATCTTTTGAGCAACAGTGCCGTGTTCCCTTCATACAATTCCTTGCGTTGCTTCTCGACCCAGTCTTTGAGTTGGTCGCTTCCCTCTTTATAGTAGAGGCGACCGATGCTCCATATCTTTTCCTCCACATGTCGGATGTCCAACGCCATGCTAGCGTTGGGAAAGCGCTCTTCGAGTCCCTGATTCAAGGCGACTTCACCATCACATAGGACATGGATATCTTCGCTGTCTGCATCGAATCCGCGTCTCTCCACCTCGGCTTTCGCCCAGTCCAGCATCACTTTGCGCGGTGCGTAGCTCGCCCAGACTCGCTTGTTTTCGGGGCCGTGCAGCAGGCCGTCTTCTCCCCGTTTCAAGGTGTAGACTGCCACGATCGTGATGCTACGCCCGTTCTTCGTTTTATCCCCTTTTTTCTTGCGTTTCTTCTTACCTCGCCGCTTTCGGCAGGCTTTGCCGCGATGGCGTCGGCAACCGCAACTTTCCGTTTTCTTCGATCGTCTCCCGCGCCGCTTTTTGAGTTCTTCCTCCGTGGCGGTAGGAGTAGCTTTGCCGTCGATTTCGACAACGATAATTTCCGCAGGGCTACTACGAACTTGCGGGGGGATTTCCTTCATGTAATCGGACGCGTGTTCTCCGAGTTTGAGAACCAGTTCGTTGATGGTTCGCGGTGCTGGTGCCCATCCTAGAAAGATCTTGCATACCAGATGGGCCGATTCGTAGCTCATTTGAGTGGCGAGGCGGGTAACTAACGAAATAACCTTGGGAGTAAAGCTGTCGGCGAAAAGACCCAGCGCGATGTCGAGAGGAAAGCAGCCTCTATCGGATGTCCGTTCATAGTAACTTCTCCAGTAAGTAAGTTCGCCAAACAAACACTTCAGCGAACGTGGGGAGGGTATCTTGAATCGCCCATCGGGCTGGGAGTTCGCATACTCTTCATGGTTGAAGGAATGGTGCCTGTTCCAGAGGAAGTAGGCAACGAGCATGCGTCCAGGCACCGTCCCCGTTCCAGCAGAGCCGTTTCGAATGCATCGAAATCCTGGTGGGGAAAGTTCTCACAAAGCGCCAGAACCGCCTCAAATGCTTTGAGGAGTTGATGTCGTAGTGTAGAACGCTCAGAATCTACTGGAAATCCTGTGGCAGGTTCGCCAAGCTCTTATTCGAGCCGCTGTGTCTTCGTCTTCTTTTTCGTCGATTTTCACCCGAGAAGAAGAGACGAGGCCAGCGGCCAATACCAGCAAAATGGTTAAGACATCCTAAATAAACCCGCAAATCGGTCGATGTTTCTGCGGATTTCCCTCGATTCTGACTGGAATGAGAGGATTTGCACCCATTTGAATTCCGACTTCATGGGCAGGCAGAGCCGGGGATCAATGGCGTTCATTAGTATCCTAAGCTATCCTAAAAAGTCGTGGCGAAACTTTCGGGGTTCCGTAGATTACCCCATCCAAAAGCAAATGTGCGCATCCACACCAGTTCAGCGTCTCAAATTCCGCTCCCACGATACTCGACGGAACCTGCCAGCCGCGTCGTCCCGGAAACGGGGCGAAGCGAACTTTTTATGTGCTTTCGAGAAGATCTGGATGGCGTAAGGGGTTAAATTGGCGGCGGGTCGGTCCGGGCTGGCGGCGGGGCGCGAGTTTGGCTTGGAGGGATTTGGCCGAGCCGATCTCGTCTTCGTCGCGTGGCAACATTCGGTGAAATCGCCATGGTGGCGTAAAGCGCCCTTTCTCCGCCCAAATCATTCCAGACACTCCGGGCACTCCGGGCATTTCGGATGAAATCCTTGGCGATGACGGTTTGAACCGAGTTCAAAGACTGCGGGATTACAATGCCAGGCGCAATTGCAGCCGTCACATCTAAGTTCTTCTGAAATTCCAGCACTGCGTGCATGCCTGCTCGAACAACCTCCTCCCGTTCAAGATCGCGGCGGCGGCGTGGACCAAAATAAGGATACGGATCACTCTCAACGAGCGATCCAAGCCTTGCCCCATTTTGCCCTGCAACCAATGACGCATAGAATTGGGGATCAAACAGACATCGGGCGTTTGGATGTAGCGCTGCGGGCGGCGGTGTGAATGTCGGATGAATTGGGCGGTTTAAAAATCGGATGGCGTAAGGGGTGTGATGTGGGCATGTGGGGACGTGGTGTGTGATGATTCTTATTCCTTTTCGATACGGTCTTTCATGCGGTAGCTGGAGCCTTCGAGGACGACGGTTTCGCCGTGGTGGAGGAGGCGGTCGAGGACGGCGGAGGTGATGGTGGAGTCGCCGTTGAAGATGGTGGGCCAGTGCTTGAAGGCTTTGTTGGTGGTCAGGACGATGGAGCCGCGTTCGTAGCGGGCGCTGATGACTTGGAAGAGCAGGTCGGCTCCGCGCTGGTCGATGGGGAGGTAGCCGATCTCGTCGAGGATGAGCAGTGAGGGCGTGGTGTATTTGCGCAGCTCGGCTTTGAGGGTGCCTTTGGTCTGGGCGGCGTTGAGGGTGTTGATGACGTCGATGGCGTTGGCGAAGAGCACGCTCATGCCTTGCTGGCAGGCGGCGTAACCCAGGGCGGTGGCGAGGTGGGTTTTGCCGAGGCCGACGAGACCGAGGAAGATGACGTTGGCTTTGTCGTGGATGAACTGGAGGCGGAAGAGATCCTGGATCTGCAGACGGTTGATCTTCTTGGGCCAGTCCCAGCGGAAGGTGTCGAGGGTTTTGATGACGGGGAAGCGCGCGGCTTGGATGCGCCGGGCGATGCAGCGGTCGGCGCGCAGGGCGGCTTCGCCTTCGATGAGCTGGGCGAGGTAGTCGAGGTGGGTCAGGGAGTTTTTGGCGGCGGTGGTGGCGAGGGGTTGGCAGTGCTCTCTGAGGAAGGGCAGGCGCAGGGTGTCGAGGTGGGCGTTGAGAAGGTCTGGATCTGGCGTGGATTTGGGTTTCATGTCTGTGGATTGTTGTCGGGTTGATCTGAAGATTGCTGGTTGGGCTGGTTGGGCTGGTTGGTATGTTTGTTAGTTTGATCCTGTTCTTGTTCTTGACTATCGTAGGGGGTGAGATCGGGGGATGTGAGTTCGAGTTCGAGCAGGTCGGCGCGGCGGGTGAGGTGCAGGGGGCCGGGTTGCGGGGTGTGGCGTTCGCGCTGCTGGAGGATGTTCTCGATGTACTGGCTGGAGAAGGCTTGGCTCTGCGATGGCGTCGTCGATGGCGAGGGCGACTTTTTCGGAACCGTAGATGTCGGCGAGGGCGACGATTTTGTTGACGTGGACGCGGGCGTTGAGGTTGCGGGCGCAGAGCTGCTGGTGGTAGGATTCGGCTTGCGGACTGAGGGCGTAGAAGCTCAGCAGCCACTTGGCGTCGCGGGCGCGGCGGCGCTGGTCGAGGAGTTCCTTGACGTGATCGGGGTTCTCGAAGTCGCGGTGGCGCTCGTAGCTGCGGGGATGGGTGGCGACGAGATTGTGGGCAATGATAGAGGCAGAGGCGGTCGGTGAAGGCTTTGAGGGTTAGTCGCTGCGAGGCGTAGAGGAAGGGCACGGAGTAGCGGTTGGTGTCCAGCACGACGCGGCAGCGATTGGTGACGCGCACGATGCGGGTGACGGAGGTATCGGCGGGCAGCGGGCGGCAGCGGGCGCAGGGCGGGCTTTTCGATGCTGGTGAAGAGTTCGCGTCGGCGGTTGCCGTGTTTCGCCGTGGCAGCGCACGTTGGCGATGGTGCCAGCCACTGCAGGGCGGCGGTATTGATGGCGGCTAAGCCCGGGTGGCACCTCCAGTCCGGCGAGGAAGTTTTTCTTCACGTAGCCGACGAAGTTTTCGACACGGCCTTTTTCGTTGGCTTTGCGCACGTTGCAGGCGCGGGGCTGGAACCCGTAGTGGGCGGCGAAGTCGAGGTAGCGCGGATGGAACACGGCTTGTTCTGCCGAAGGGATGGCTGAGCACTCCGGTCTTGAGGTTGTCGATGAGGATGACGCCGGGGGTGCCACCGAAGAACTCCAGGGCGTTGTGATGGCAGGCGAGGAAGTGTTCCATGGCTTCGCCGCAGGTGAACTCGACGTAGGCCATGCGGCTGTGGCAGAGCACCATGACGAAGAAGGAAAGCCGCCGGCGCGTGGCTCCCGAGTTGGATGGTTCCGGCGCAGCCCCAGTCGACCTGGGCGGCTTCGCCGGGAGCGAATGCGAGGCTGAGGAAGGCGGGGCGGCGCACCGGACGCACGGCGCGCACATAGTCTTTGACGATGCTGAAGCCGCCGGTGTAGCCCTCCTCGTCGCGCAGGCGCTGGAAGATCTGGGTGGCACTGTAAGGGTGGCGCTCCAGCCAGCGGGTGATGGCGGCTTTGAAGGGATCGAGCTTGCTCGCCCGCCTGGCACTGCGGCGGCGCGGGAAGGCGGGCAGGCGCGCATACTTGGCCACGGTTTCCGGGTCGAGCCCCAGCTCGCCGCCGATCTGGCTGAAGTTCAAGCCGCGCTCCTGATGGAACTGGCGGATTTTGCAATAGGTGTCGTAGTCGATCATGTCGGCTCACTGCTCTTCTCTTCATTGCTCTTGGGTGAGTGGTTTCGCCCATGTCGTCCGTCTGCAGCCAGCATCTCGCGCAGGATCTCCCCGATGGAACGCGCCTCGCCGCCGCGCGCTCCGGGACTTCCAAGGCCGGCGGAGCTGCGAGTGCCGGCGCTCGATGGCCGCGCTGTCGAAGCGATCGGGCTCAGTTCGAGACTCAGCACCTGGTAGAACGGCGCGCGGTAGGCGATCAGCCCGGCCGCCACCAGTTCGCGCCGCGCCTCGCGCAACGTGCCGGAGGCAAGCGAGAGGATTCTTCCCGGCGCTGGCGTCGGAGTAGTAACTCGATGCCCTGCGCATCGGCCACCGTGCATAGGAACAGGTAGAGCGCCAGCGCCTCGGGCGAACGTCCCTGGATGTGGCCGTCGCGCACCAGGCGTTGATCGATCCAGCTAAATTGGCGAGGCACGTGCCGCAAGCGTTGCGGGGCAGAGAATGGGTTTGGTCTTTCATGATTTGGGAACTGCGGATGCGGAGGACTCCCGGGCACCATGCGCAGGATGTCCTCACCGCGATTCAAGAACGCGCGGGCACTGGCGGCGATGTCCTCTTGTAACGCATGCCCCGTCACCACCGAGATAAGTCCCACCAGCAGAGCGGGTTGCAAAAAGCAGATATCTTGTAACGCACTTTGCGGCACAGGCGGCTCAATGTCCTGTTCTTCAATGACTTGTGGCTTTGAGGGTTCTTGTAACGCACTCACCGCGCGCAGGCGTCTTGTTGCGCCAGTAGCCGGGATGAGCCTCGCGCCACAGCCGCACCCGCTCGCAGTTCTCGCTGCCGCGGAAGTAGTTTTCGTTCTCCGGTCGGCCCAGCCATTGGCGCTGACTCTGCGCCTTGGATGCCCGGCGGCACTCCGGCTTCGGGCAATAGCGCTGACGCCCGCGATTGCGCGGATCACAGCTGTGTATCTTCGTTGCAATGCAGGCACTTGAACGTGGATTTCGATTTCATCGGTGGACTTTCAAATCCCCCGACGAAACGGCCCTCACCCACCCCCCGCCATGAACAAAATCCTCACCCCCCTCGCCCCCGCAATCCCCCCGTGAACAACCCGAACCAGAACAACGAACAAGAGTTTTAGGTGGAAGCTTTGGAACAAGACACCCCCCTCAAGACCCGGTTTTTAAACTGCCCAGTCTATCCGGTTTCCACATTGCCGCTGGCAGAGCGTTCTCCTAAGAAATGAAGCGTGCGTCGATACTTGGAGTCATCGCAGGCGTGGTCGCCATTCCTGCCCTGTGGATCGCTTGGCCAACGATCTTTGGTTTGAGCGAGATCAATTCAGCAATCAAAGAAATAGAAAAGTTCGACCCAACTATTCAGATCACTGAGAAGGCCACTTTCGGCGCAAACACCTTCACCGATGAATGCAGCAGTAGCGCGATCAAGAGCGCCTACAATCGCGCTGCGTCCACCCTCGCATCCAAGGATTCAGAGGTTGCGACATACGCATGGCTGGATCAACTCGGCTGGGATCGCGTAAGCACTGTGCTTCAATTGCCTTCGGGGTATGTCGAAGTCCGTGCGTCGTGCAACAATGACAACGATTCGGTCTACATTGGATTCATTCCCGGAACTTTTGACAAACCTGATATGAAGCGTTTGGATGGATTTGAGCTACCAATTGGGATTCTGCGCTGCGACTGGAATCAATGAAGGAGAACAAGCCGGCGATGAGCCTTGCAGCACTGACGATACTTTTTGTGTGGCGTCACGGTGACTGGAAGCTTGTTTCACTTGTGTGGTTCATCCCGATGGTGATTGGCTGGAGCCTGGCCGCGTTGGTGCCAGTGGTGTTTCCGACTTGTTCATTTCTGATTGGTGCCGGTGAGCCGCGTAACAGGCGTGCTGAGTTCTGGCGTGTTGTCGTCATTGTCGGCTTTGTCATCTCATTCGTTGCGAGTATTGCCGCGACAGAACTCTACAAGCTATGATGATGAACCAACAAGGGCGAACAAAACGGATGCAGGCAACGGCTCGTATGGCATCTGTCGTGTCATCGACGCTTCCCGCTCGCCGTCGCCTGATCCGAGACGTTCGCTAGAAAAATCATGAGACATATCCTTCCACTCTCTTTGCTCTTGCTTGGCGGTTGTGCTTCATCGGTTCAGCAGGACACCGCATCCCTCGAAGGCGCACAGCATGTTTTCTTTCCGGATCGATACGAATATACCGTCGGCGACTTTGTGCTGTCGTTGCCAATCGGCTACTATGAGACTGTGATGCACCGGCTAAGATTTGCACAGAAGATCATTGAGACCGGATCACCCAAGCCGGTTCTGGAACAAGAGAAGTATCTAGTTCTTGAGGAGGATGCACTTGCTCCGAAGCGGCACTTTCTACTTTTGGATCAGCGACACCTTCTGATCTACGACGAGTATTTCCAGTTGGACGATGGCTATCCCGCCGAGCTGAAGGTGCTTCGACGCACTGGAGATGCTGGTTGGACGGACGTTTCGGACAAGACCGTTCCGAAGTGGGCTCAAGCGCCTAAGAACGTAACATTTTCGAGCAATCGCTCCAGTGTCACTGTCACCGGGTCATCAGGCGACACCCATACATTGGTTTGGAAGTCGGGGAAGCTGGAGGCGCAGAATTAACCACAGATAATCAATCAGCGAACAAGTCGAGACACGCAACCCCTATCAGCCGCCCTGTTTCCATGCCATATCCTACATTCAACCTCAACCCCGTGATCGAAGCTCGCCCTCGCTGATAGAGTTGCGTGCTCTTTGACGTTCGGTAATTATGACCAGATCCATTACCTTAGCCATCCTTGCTGGCACAGTCGTCTTTGTCTTCTTTGGCTGCGCCATAATTCCACGCTGGAGAGAAATCGAGCGTTTAGTCCACAGCGGAACTAAGACTGTTGGACGAGTTCTTGCGAAGGACGCCAGCCAGCACCGGAGCGTAAGATACGAGTATTTTGTCGAGTCGAGGGTTTATCAGGGAAGCAGCAGCGCAGGTTTCGGCGGTCTTCCGCCATTTTCAGAGATCAAGATCGGTGATCAGATTCCTGTGACTTACTGGCCTGCCCGCCCATCAGTTTCGCTTCCGGGCGACCCTGCCGATCTTTATTCGTCTTGGTCCGTTTTGCTGTTTGGAGTGCTTCCGATGGTGAGCATTCTGGCTGGAGCCACAGTCGCTTTTCGGCTACGTAAACTTTCGATAAAGAAGACAACCGAACAAATCGTGGCGCACCAACCGGCATGAGCGCCTCAATTTCATTTGGGTGCAGTTCCTCTCATTCCAGATTGCTAAGCAGCTTGGGGTAAAGGAGGAGGCTGTTTTGAGCGCAGGCGATACGCGATCGAATTTTCGATTTGGATCTGTTTGATCTGCGTGTGGGTCCAGGTAAAAAATCGATCCCATTCGCCATTGATTTCGATGCAGCGCAGTCGCAATAGCATCTCTGCGCGCTCGTCGATCCAGCGCATTCCAGAGCAATCCATCCGCTCTCCTATCACATAGCGGGCTGCCCCTTCGATTACTCCGGTTGCGATGACCAAATCCTTTTTCCGAAGCTCCCCGTAGTCCATCCATTGAGTCCGCTTTTGGATATAAGTCATGACTGCAGCAATCTTTGTGCGCTTCGCTTTGGTTCCCGGCCCTTTGGCTGGAACTTCCTTTAGTAATTTCCCTAATCTTTTGAGCAACAGTGCCGTGTTCCCTTCATACAATTCCTTGCGTTGCTTCTCGACCCAGTCTTTGAGTTGGTCGCTTCCCTCTTTATAGTAGAGGCGACCGATGCTCCATATCTTTTCCTCCACATGTCGGATGTCCAACGCCATGCTAGCGTTGGGAAAGCGCTCTTCGAGTCCCTGATTCAAGGCGACTTCACCATCACATAGGACATGGATATCTTCGCTGTCTGCATCGAATCCGCGTCTCTCCACCTCGGCTTTCGCCCAGTCCAGCATCACTTTGCGCGGTGCGTAGCTCGCCCAGACTCGCTTGTTTTCGGGGCCGTGCAGCAGGCCGTCTTCTCCCCGTTTCAAGGTGTAGACTGCCACGATCGTGATGCTACGCCCGTTCTTCGTTTTATCCCCTTTTTTCTTCCGTTTCTTCTTACCTCGCCGCTTTCGGCAGGCTTTGCCGCGATGGCGTCGGCAACCGCAACTTTCCGTTTTCTTCGATCGTCTCCCGCGCCGCTTTTTGAGTTCTTCCTCCGTGGCGGTAGGAGTAGCTTTGCCGTCGATTTCGACAACGATAATTTCCGCAGGGCTACTACGAACTTGCGGGGGGACTTCCTTCATGTAATCGGACGCGTGTTCTCCGAGTTTGAGAACCAGTTCGTTGATGGTTCGCGGTGCTGGTGCCCATCCTAGAAAGATCTTGCATACCAGATGGGCCGATTCGTAGCTCATTTGAGTGGCGAGGCGGGTAACTAACGAAATAACCTTGGGAGTAAAGCTGTCGGCGAAAAGACCCAGCGCGATGTCGAGAGGAAAGCAGCCTCTATCGGATGTCCGTTCATAGTAACTTCTCCAGTAAGTAAGTTCGCCAAACAAACACTTCAGCGAACGTGGGGAGGGTATCTTGAATCGCCCATCGGGCTGGGAGTTCGCATACTCTTCATGGTTGAAGGAATGGTGCCTGTTCCAGAGGAAGTAGGCAACGAGCATGCGTCCCAGGCACCGTACCCGTACCAGCAGAGCCGTTTCGAATGCATCGAAATCCTGGTGGGGAAAGTTCTCACAAAGCGCCAGAACCGCCTCAAATGCTTTGAGGAGTTGATGTCGTAGTGTAGAACGCTCAGAATCTACTGGAAATCCTGTGGCAGGTTCGCCAAGCTCTATTCGAGCCGCTGTGTCTTCGTCTTCTTTTTCGTCGATTTTCACCCGAGAAGAAGAGACGAGGCCAGCGGCCAATACCAGCAAAATGGTTAAGACATCCTAAATAAACCCGCAAATCGGTCGATGTTTCTGCGGATTTCCCTCGATTCTGACTGGAATGAGAGGATTTGCACCCATTTCATTTCAACATCCTTTCAATCGCGCCAGTGGGCGCACATTTAACGTTCTGCAAAAAATGGAACCCACCGGCGAGGGCGCTGAAGCCCGCAAGCGAATGCCTCGTGCCATCATTGGCATCGTGGTCGCTTTGCCATTTCTCATTCCCCAACTAATCTACCTTTCGGACATCCACAGGTGGAATATCGCGCTATCCTATGGCCTATTCTTATTGGTCGTCCCCGCAGCATTTGCGGTGTGGATAGTTTACGCGGTGCTCGAGTCCCGGAAGCGGAGAGGCTTTTCCCCTACGGCATATCGAGCACCCTGGTTTGCATTCGGCGGACTCTTATTCTTGATTACCTTCTTTCACGTAGGCGAGTGGGTTAAGCCAATGGTGCTGAAGGTTCCGGCATGGTGTCGCGTGAACCAGGTGATCAAGTGGAATACGTCAAAGCCCGATGAGAAGTATGGCGGCACGGAGAGTTATGTTCTTGTGCTTGTTGGTCGTGGGAACATTGCTAAGCACGACTTCACTTCGGGATACTTGAATTGGACAGGGGATCAGCCAGCTGGATTCTCGGATGTTGATGCTGAGGATCGGACATTCTCGCATTGGATTGGATATGACCATGTCACCATCCCAGCTACCCTTGATGTGCTTCGTGAGCGCGTCCGCACCTCCGGCATCCCAGAGGAAGAAGTGACTCGAATATCAGGCGAGATTTGGGAGATCATTGAGCAGGTAGGGAGCGATTCTCCTGTAATGGCACGGAGCGGGTCGGTTGATCCCATATGGGAGGCACCATTTAATCACGAAGAGACGGTTTTGGGAGCTTCAATCTGGATTGCGCTGCTTTTGGGTTCATTCCAAGTCATTTCATGCCGTAGCCTTCCTCCAACAAAACAACTGGCAGAATTGGGTAGGCGGGAGGTTTGAACTCCCGCCCCCCACACCACCGGCCATACGGATCCGTAGCTCGGCGGTTCCAACTCGCCACCTGGTACCCTACCCGGTCCGTTTCTTCGGCCCGTTCGGGTAACGGATGGATAGCGCGTATCCACGGGAACTCGCTGTCTCTGCCTGCGTCCGATTCTCGCTACTCATAGGGCCGGTCGGCGCTTCGAGTGTCGAGTGGGTGCGCAGGTCGGCTCCCCGTCGTTGGTTCGGCCCTTCGCGGGTCGTGCTTGCGGGTTCCTTCGTTTATTCGGGCGTTTTCCAGCCCCCCGGTTCACGTCCTCGTTACTATGGCCTCTGCTGACTTCTGCCCGGTCACCCGCCGTGTCTCCACGCCGGGCGCTCCCCGCCTTCGCGGGACGCAAAGCCGGACAGACCTCCCCAGGTAAGAACGAAAACCTCCGCCACCCAAGCGCCCCATTTACCTCCAGGGCTGAATGACGGAATTTCGCTGTGTTGTGCCAGCTCGTCCCATCCCGTCGGCCTCGTATGAGGTTTCTGTTCATCGCCTGATGGCTTTCCCATAGCCTCGAACAGTTCGAGTCCGTAGTAGACGTGGTATTGTCCAGTCTGACTGTGTTTGGAAACGCTGAAAACAGGATTTCTTCTGTCAGTGCCCAGAATCGGTTGAAGATAAGATAGATTTCATTCATAAGGATCACTGCATTGATCGGATGATCTGCTCTGCTACTCTCATGCCGTCGATCGCGGCGGAGATGATGCCTCCCTGCGTAGCCGGCACCTTCGCCTGCGGGATAGAGTCCGGGGGTGTTGATGCTTTGCAGAGATACGGGTCGCGTGTGATGCGGATCGGGGAGGAACTGCGGGTTTCGACTCCGGTGACGACGGCATCAGGAAGCGCGAAGCCTTGCAGTTTTTTATCGACGCCTGAGACTGCTTTGCGAAGGCTGTTGGTGACGAATTGTGGCAGGCAATCGTCGAGATTTGCAGGCACGACTCCCGGCTCGTAGCTGGGGACGACGGTGCCAAAGTTGCGGGACGCTTTGTGTCTCATGAAGTCTCCGGTTTTCGAGCGGGAGCCTTGTAGTCGCCACCGCCTACTTCAAAGGCGCGTTGTTCCCACTTGCGTTGGAAGGCGATTCCGGCAAGCGGGTTTTCTTCGGTGGCGCAGAAGTCTTCGGGCAGAACGTCGATCATGAAGCCGCTGTTGGCATTGGCCTCGGCCCGGGCGTAGGAACTCATGCCATTGGTGACGACTCCACCGGGCTCGGATGAGGAGGCGACGACGAGTCCTCCGGGACACATGCAAAAACTGTAGGCGGAGCGTCGGGCTCCGAGGTGCTGGACAAACTTGTAGGGCGCGGATCCTAGCTCCGGGAGACCAGCGAATTTTCCATATTGCGCGCGATCAATCATCGACTGCGGGTGCTCGATCCTGACACCGATCGAAAACGGCTTTGGCTCGATGAATACTCCGGCTGCGTGGATCATCGAAAACGTTTCACGGGCGCTGTGACCGATCGCCAGCACTAGGTTGCAAGTGTCGATTTTGTCGCCATTGGCCAGTCGAATGCCTTGGATCTGGCGGTTTGCATCCAGCAGCACGGCATCCACGCGGGATTCAAAGTGAACCTCGCCGCCAAGCGCAATGATTTCTTCGCGCAGATGCTTTACCACTTTGATCAAGCGGTCTGTGCCGATGTGAGGGCGGGCCTTGAGGAGGATGTCTTCGGGTGCACCAGCGGCGATGAGTTCGTGTAGAATCCATGGACGGCGGTGCTCGCGGTCTTTGGTTTGGGTGTAAAGTTTGCCATCGGAAAAGGTGCCCGCGCCGCCTTCGCCGAATTGCACATTCGACTCAGGATTGAACGCGACTCCGCGTCGCCAGAATCCCGTGACATCGCGGGCGCGAGGGCCTGCGGCTTTGCCTCTTTCAAAAATCCGTGGGGCGAATCCCATTCTTGCGAGCACCAGCCCGGCAAAGAGTCCGCATGGGCCAGAGCCGACGATCACGGGGCGTGCATCGTTTGCGCGATTGGTCGGCCGCATGCCATCCAACTCGCGGTAAATGCGATCGGGTGCCGGGCCAACGTGTGCCTTGTTTCGAATCGTGGTGCCGGGTTCGGCATCGACGTGAACCGTGTAGGTGAACGACACGCGGTCACGCTTGCGGGCGTCGATCGCTCGCTTCCAAATCGTTAGCGAACCGATGGCCTCCGGCTGGGTGCCGATCGCTTCCGCTGCTGCCTGCTGAAGATCGGCATCGGTGTGACCGATGGGGAGTGTCAGCTCACGGATTTCCAGCATCCGGTCAGCGGGAATTTTTCAACCATTTTTTGCGCGCCTTTTGCAAGCGTGCGATCCGGGCCGCCTCATTTTCTTTTGGGGCTTTGTTGGCGCGACAAAGTGATTGTCTGTGCCGTAGCGGCACCACGGGCCTGGAGGGACTTCATTGAGATCGACGAATGTATCCAGTCGCAACGTGCGCCACTACGGATCTTCAGATAGTCGCGGACAGACGGGGAAACATCGAGTCCTGCTGCGTTGTTCTCGCGGGCCTTTGGTCGGGCATAGCCGAACACATACGCCCAGTCGTCCGTGACAAAGGGCCCGCAGTCTTCCCACTGGGAGTAGCAGATCTTGCGACCATGGCGGCCCGAAGATTATGGCGCAGCTTTTTTGCATTCTGCAGCGCTTCGTTAAATATTTGCTTAATGATGATGGAATCTCTTGTTTTGGGCGAAAGCCGAAACTGAAAATAGCGAAAATACTGACATTATTGAAAATAGTTTTTTTGAATTCATTTTTTTTTGACCGATTTATTTATTTATTTTTATATGGCTAAAGCCAACTACAATCACTTTCTTTACTATAAGTTAGCACTAAACCAACTGCAATGCCGTTTGTATCCAGAATAATAACTGCCCAAACCACAGGCGCGACACGCTGTCCGCGCAACTCGGGAAGGTCCGCGGAAAACCCCATTTTTCGAAAGCGCGCGCCGATCCGAGAACCGAGTTTCGCGCGATCGGGCTGTGGTCTTCCTTTGCCGCATTGCGAAGAATCTGGCGAACCTCTTCTTCCATACTCCAGCATCCAACCGGCACACAACCTGCAAGTCGTTCCTTGACCCCTTCTCCTTCAATCTGACGGACAACAAATTCGGCCATTACCTGATCTCGCGCCTATGGAAAGATATCACGATATCATATTATTCTTGCGAATTCGAAGCCAGCAAAATAAAGGCACATTGCGGTGTATTACGGCGTTGGCAAATTGGGACTGCATAAACAAGTCAAATTGGATTAAGGAAAGTACACCGGAAAAAATATATCGTGCGCTTGCATATTTTTAACTTTTATTACATTCGATAACTTTAAGTTGTTGCTCGACCATAACGGATTGCCCTAATAATGTAAGCTCACCCCAAAATCGCTGCCCCGCCGGTTCAGTCATTGGCAGCGATCAAACTTGCCCGATAAAATCGTGCTTGCCGATCTCTACGCCGCAGTAACGCAAAATGCATCAGGCCATCATGACATGAAAGAAGAAGTTCGGCAGTACGCTATGAAGCAAGTATGGTTGGCCTTTATAAGTGACTGGGTTTCCGGCGACTTTCACTTGAATGTCGTGCTCCTCCGAGCCATCGAATTGTTCTGGTTGGAAGCCTTTGCAATAGTCGATCGTTTTCGCAATGCGGGCTTTGAGATCGTCGAAGGATTTTTCGTTGTCCTCCCAAGCCGGCACGTCCATTCCCGCAAGCCGTGCGATCGCGCCTTTAGCAAAATCGCAGGCGATTTGCGCTTGGCGCACCATCGCCAACATGTCGGGCGCGATTCGATGACCAAGCAGCACCGCGTGATCGACTTTCTTTGCCGCAGCATAGGCAGCACCTTTGTCGAGGATATTGGCGAGATTGCCCAGAGTCTTAACAAAAACGGGTACGGATATTGATACATTGAAAGTGCCATGCGGATCATTCCTGGAAGAGATTGGCGACCGAACTCGGTCGAACGCCATGATAGCTTAGGCCGCGCGGTTCTGTCGGAAAGTTTCCGAGTGTTCGAGTATTGACGGTTATGTTGCGCTCCAAATGGCCAATACCCGACCTAGACATTTCTAGATTGCTGACGTTCATTGTTGTCGAAGCAGACGTTGCCAACGTCGCCGATCGAGATACCAATTTTTTCGATTCTCGGTTGCCAACCGCTGATTTGAATTAGACAGTAATGAAAAATCTCCCCAAGACACAATCGTCAACAGATTTTCCGTCGAAACTTAACGTTTGTTAACAGTTGGCTCTATCGTAGGTATAAATGCTTTGGCTCTTATTCGCTTCGCGTTAGGGGCAATAGTTTTAATCACCAACAACAAAACTTATTGCACTGCTGCCCCCAAACCTTTTACTCATTGAGATTAGGGGTCAGCTTTGAAGCATTTAGATCACACCGTGGATCGGACCGCATTCGTCTGGGCATTAGGCAGCGTGTGTCAGTTACACAAGATACCGTTCGACGCCAACCTGCTACTGCAACAAACCACCCCGCCGTACAACATTGCCGGCTTGCTCAATGCTGGTCAGCAACTCGGCCTGAAGATCAAAACCCAGTCTGCAGATATTCGCGTTCTCGCCACCTTGCCGTTGCCGTGCATCGCACTGATGAAACATCAGCCAAGCACTGACAAGACCCAGCCGCCAATATCGCCGAACACTAAAATCGAACCGACTTTCAGCGATAACGTCAATGCCAGTGACGAATCCTCAGAATCAGATTCGAATAACAACAACGTAGGATTTGCGGCAATCGTCGAACCTACTTTCAATTTAGTCCTGATCCTCCGCGCCGACCAAGACCGGGTACTCGTCATTGGTCCAGGCGAACAGAACCCGGCATTGTTACCGGCGGCAGAATTTGCATCGCGCTTTACCGGCCAAGTTATCCTCGCGGGCGCCGAACAAAAAAACACCGTTAACGACGACGAGGTCGAGATCGCATTGGAGCGATCTCGCCCATTCAAGGCAAACCCACTCAATTCGGCTTTAAGTGGTTCATTCCCGAGCTGTTAAAACACAAGGTCATCTGGCGTGACGTGCTGCTGGCCTCGCTCGCGATTCAACTCATGGCCCTGGGTACGCCCTTATTTACGCAAACGATTATAGACAAAGTGATAGTCCATCACACCATGAGCACGTTGACGGTGATCGGCATTGCCTTGGCGGTATTCATGCTCTTTACCGCCGTCATGACCTGGGTTCGCCAGTATCTGGTCATTCACACCGGCAACCGCGTCGATGCTGTTCTAGGGACACAAGTCTTCAGCCATCTATTCAAGCTCCCGACCCGTTACTTCGAACAACGCCCCACCGGGGTCGTAGTCGCACGGATGCACGCCATCGAAGACATCCGCGAATTCATCACCGGCGCCGCAGTCACGTTGATTCTGGATTTCCCGTTCTTGTTGATCTTCTTAGGCATCATGTTTTATTACAGCGTGCCGCTGACGCTGTTAAGTCTTACCCTACTTTTGGTCATCGTTTGCTTAAGCTTCATCGTCGCCCCGATGTTCCGCGCTCGGCTGAATCAACAGTTTTTACTTGGCGCCAGAAACCAAGCCTTCCTCACCGAATACGTCGCCGGCATGGAAACGGTGAAATCCCTACAAATGGAACCCCAGCTCAATAGCAAATACGGCAATTACATGGCCGATTATCTGCAAGCCGGTTTCAAGACCAAAGCCCTGGGCAATACCTATAACACCATCGCCAATACCTTAGAACAAGGCATGACCTTGGCCATCCTGTGTGTCGGCGCTTATCTCGTCATGAACCGCCCAGACTTCAGCATTGGTATGCTGGTGGCGTTTCAGATGTTTGCAGGGAGACTCAGCCAACCGCTGCTTCGCCTGGTCGGGCTGTGGCAACAATTTCAGCAAGCCAGTATCTCGGTAAAACGCCTGGGCGATGTGTTAAACGCGCCGACCGAACCCTATTCCTTAATCCCCGCCCGAGAAGGCAACGGCGCCGGCAAGATCGAGATCAAGCACCTGGCGTTTCGTTATGCCGATAACTTGCCGTTTTTGTACAAGGATTTTAATCTCACCTTGGAACCCGGTAAGTGTTTGGCACTGATGGGCGCCAGCGGCACCGGTAAGAGCACGCTCGCCAAGTTGCTTCAGGGTTTCTATCAACCGGCCGACGGGCAAATCCTGATCGATGGCCGGGATATTCAGTATTTGTCGGCCAATGAGCTCAGAAGCCATTTCGGCGTCGTGCCGCAGGAAACGATTCTGTTCTCCGGCACGATTTATGACAACCTCACCATGGCTAATCCTCATGCCAGCTTTGCAGACGTGATTCAAGCCTGTAAGTGGGCGGAGATTCATGAGGTCATTGAGCAATTGCCGAAAGGCTATCAGACTGAAGTCGGGGAACGCGGTGTTGGCCTATCGGGCGGACAGAAGCAGCGCATTGCTATTGCCCGAGCCTTACTGAGACGTCCGAAGATTCTGCTGTTCGATGAGGCGACTAGTAATCTTGACTTACAGACCGCTGAGCACTTTGCCAAGACCATCAATGCCTTAAAAGGCCAAGTCACGATGCTGTTTATTGCCCATCAGATACCGAAGGGATTGAAGCTCGATGGCGTGGTGCAGATCGGCAATCCGGCCCATGGCGATGAGCGGCATCTTGATATTGTCAGCAGTGAATCAGAAGCCGGCCTGGGAGCACAACGATGAGCGCTGCCAATGGGAAACGATGAACGACTCAGCAAACAAGCCCTAGACTTCGCCCCGTCGATTCTGGCGATCCAAGCCCGGCCTGCGTCTCCTTTGCCCAGGGTCATGCTTTATACCTTGTTGACGTTGTTTGCGTTGATTGTGCTGTGGGCGATCTTCGGCAAAGTGGATGTCGTGGCCGTCGCCCAAGGCAAGCTGGTGCCGCAGAGTTATTTGAAGATCGTGCAGCCGGCCGAGGCGGGGATTGTGAAGGAGATTCTGGTTAAGGAAGGCGATACCGTTACCCAAGGGCAAATCCTGATGCGCATGGATGCCAAGCTGCAGGAATCCGATACTAAGATGGTGGAGGCAGACCTCAAGCAACGGCAATTGCAGATCAGACGAATTGATGCCGAACTCTCGGGGAAGCCCTTACTGATGAAAGCTAACGATGACGCCATTCAATTTCGTCAGATTGAGTCGCAGTATCAATCCCATCGTCAGGCGTTTGAAGATGCGTTGGCGCAAGAACAGGCGCTTCTAACAAAGCGACCGAAGACTATCAAGCAGCAAAACAAACGGAAACGAAGCTGCGTGATGTTTTACCGGCCTTCAGGGAGCAAGAGCAAGCCTGGGCCAAGTTGCATAAGGAAGGCTATGCCGGACGCTTGTTGGCCTTGGAACGGGAACGGGAGCGGATTGAGAAGGAAGGCGATCTGAAGACTCAGGCGTTTGCGGTGGAAAGCTTAAAGCCAGTATTGCGCAATCGCAGAAACGACTGGCGCAGATTACCTCGAACTATAAACAGCAACTGCATAACGAACGGGTCGAAGCCCAGGGGCAGTTGGATAAGCTCGAACAAGAAGCTACAAAACAGCGGCATAAGCAAACGTTGCTGGAACTGAAAGCCCCGCAGGCGGGCAAGATTAAAGACGTGGCCACCCACACCATCGGCAGTGTGGTGAGTCCGGGGACGATCCTGTTAACACTCGTACCGGGAAATGAGCCGTTACAAGCTGAAGTGATGATCAACAACGATGATGTCGGGTTTGTGCATGAGGGGCAGTCCGTCAAACTCAAGCTCGCCGCTTATCCGTTTCAGAAGTATGGGATGGTCGAGGGCAAAGTGACCCATGTGAGTGCGGATGCCGCCGACGGACAGGGGCAAGGGAAGACCAAACCAGAGCAATCAAGACGGACAAAACAGCCAAGCAAACGACCAAGCCGGTTACAAGGCGATTGTGACGCTCAACGACCAAGCGTTACAAGCAAGTGGCAAGACGTTTAACCTCGCACCGGGTATGCAGGTGGCGGCAGAGATTAACCAAGGAAAACGCACCATCATGGAATACCTGCTCTCGCCAGTGCAGGGCGTGTTTCAGGAAGCCGCGCGGGAGCGATAAATGATTACGACACGCTTCCCCGCTATTGCAGTGAAATCCTACTTGAGGACGACATTGGTTTGCGGCGCTGAAAACTCAAATAACCATCCATTGGGAAAAAGAACCAAACAATGAGCGACGCAATTGCTACGAAACAAGAAACGTACGTGCGGCCAGCGCGTACACATACCATTGGTTATGGCATGGACATTGCCACGAGGCAGTATCCATGCGGGTCTCAGGTAAGCGGTCAATGTGATCAACCCCAATGAAAATTAATGAATGACCACTTGGCGAAAAGGAAATCTATGAAGTTCTACATTAGCGATCTCTCGGTTTGGTTATTGTTGATCTTTTACCTACCACTCGTAATCTGGGTGCTGTATCGCGTGGTAACGAGCCCAAATGTGGCTGAGCTCAAGAAAGTTGCGGCGATCGGTGTCACGCTGATTCTCGCGTATGCCATTCCGCTTGGCGATGTCACGCTCAATTCTATCGCTATGGCAAAGGTATGTCCAAACGCGGGTGTGCATATCTACAAGAAGGTTTATGTAGACGGCTATTTCTACGAAGGATACGCAGAGGAGCCCTTCAAGAAATCACCCTATCGCTTTATTGAAGCAAGAGAACCAGGCAAAGAAACAATTACTCGCGTGGAGCGCGTGGGGAGACAAGTTTGTAAAGACCGAACTGAGCGCGCCTACAGCCGAATATGAATACTTAAGCAAGGGCTGGACCGAAGATCGGCAGGCCCGTGTCGGCCGCCTCCGCTATGCAGTAATCAATCGTAACACCGGCGAAGTACTTGCAGAACGCCTGCTATTTAACCCATTCATGGGCTGGGTCGATAGCTATCTACTGGGTGCGCTATTCGGCGTTGGATTACAGGGCTGCCATGGCAATCCGTCCCATTCGATTGCTGGCGAAGTCCTGCTGCCGAAGCAATAAGCATATTTCAACTTAACTTAGAGAACGAAAATGAATGAATTAGAAACCTACTACACCTACGCCAAAATTGCCCAAGCTGCGTATATCGACCTGAGCGGTTTTTCAACGTCGACGATTACCGGATCTGATATCGCAGAAGCTGGCCGTGAACAAGGTAGAACGCCCTTGGCACTAGGAACCGCCATGTTTACGGGTTCCAACCCCTGGACGATGCTGTCCCCCTACTACCGAACCGGCGGTCGCACTGGCCACAGCGATCCGGATAGCGGCTTTGCCGGCATGTTATTGGCTAACCCGGAAGGTGACAAGGTACTGGCAATCGCCGGTACAGAGCCCAGCGTTAATGGTCAAACTTACTGGGATTTGGTCGATGCCGATCTTACGGAAATTGGTTTTCTCGGAGCCGCATTTAAGCAGCTTGTGTCGTTGTTTAATTATGTCCAAGTGCTAAAGGCGCCTGCATCCTCGACAAATATCTTACGCTTGGAAGTAAAGACAACCACCGCACCGCCGCTCGGCGGCATTTCGTTCGTGATTCAGGAAGTCGCCGTTGAGGGCGGAACGGGTGTGACGACCTATGCATGGCTTGAATCACACTACGATGGCGTTGGTCAAGGCGAACTCATCCATCCTAACGAGAAGTTAACTGTTACTGGCCATAGCCTAGGTGGGCACCTCGCCGCACTGGCCGTAGCGCTCTTTCCTGATACATTTCAGGTTGCTTACACCTTTAACGCGCCAGGGTATAACCCTCCGACAAGTCGCGGCGGCAATCCGGGCGGCGCAAATGCACTGTTGAATTTGTTCACAAGCTACGGAGCATTACCGCTTCCGGTGGAGTCAATTTCAAGCAGGGTCGCGACACTGGAAAGTGAAGACGTGATTCCGGGCGATGACGGTGATGCAATCTCGGGAGATGTTACTGGTACCCCGTTCAGCCCAGAGCGTTATATCACAACTGAAAAGGTCACCCACGATATTGGCCATTTGACGGAGTCACTAGGATTGCACGCGCTGATGGAGCACATGCAACCGGATATTTCAAAAGAAGAAGTGACTTCCGTACTCTCGGCAATGACAGCCAAAACAGGAGAAACTTACGAATTACTATTGGAAAAGTTATATCACTTGATAACCGGCTCGCGAATCTCGCTGCCCAAGACTGAACCGACTTTGTCGCGAATAGATGGTGGCGACCAAAATATTCGTAACGAGTTTTACCAAAACTTATTGACGTTGCAAAGTCGCCTTCCCTCGGGACCGGTGGCTTACACATTCGAACTGCTTACTTCACCGAGTTCAACTCAGTCATTAGCGACAGGCGCGGACGATGCCGGCGTAGCATATCGCTTCGCGTTGCAAGAACTAAACCCATTCGCAATCGTCGGCGCAGATTATTCAATACACAATCAAAATGGCGAACTTGATCTATACGATTCGCAGACCGGCGAAGGAACGATGACCGAAGAGTATTTGAAAGACCGTACGGCGATGTTGTCTTGGAAGATTTATCAAAATGAGCGTGACATCGGCGGGATTATTACCCAACAGCCCGTTTCGAGCAATGCCGTATTCATCGACAGCAAGACGACTGAGACAATTCGAATCGGCCACGTGTCCGATGCACAGCGGCGCAACATCTATTTTGGCGGCGACGGCACCGACGCTTTTGACAGCCCGTCAGGCTTGGCCGATCGTCTCTATGGCGGTGCTGGTGACGACACATTGAAGGGTAACGGTGGCGATGACTACCTCGAGGGCAACGCCGATAGCGACACCCTGTATGGAGACGACGGCCTCGACATCCTAATTGGTGGCGCTGGCATCGATTGGCTCTACGGTGGTTCCGATGGCGATACGTTAGACGGTGGATTGGGTGGCGACATCCTGCACGGCGAAGAAGGAGACGACACGGTAAAGGGCGGCAAAGGCAACGACTTACTTATTGGCGGCGAGGGAAACGATACCCTCGAAGGTGGCGAAGGCGTTGACACGTACGAGTATCAAACGGGCGATGGATTCGACATCATTCGCGATTCAGACGGCAAAGGTCAGATTATCTATAAAGGCGTAACGGTAACTCTTGAAGGTGCCACGCGAATCACCGATCAAATTTATGAAACAGCTGATGGCCAAACCAAAATCACATTATCCGGCGACGTAAATTCCGCCGAAGGCAGGACATTATTGATTAATCAAGCGATTAAATTGGAGAACTTTCATGATGGCGATCTCGGCATACAAATTCAAGGACATGCGATCCAAGCGCCTCAAATGGATGGCATCGTTGTACTTGGCGACAGGGCGGCCGTAAGTATTCGCAGCTATCCAGATTCCTACCGCGATCCGGATACCCAGGAGGTATTTCACTATATCTCACACGTCACAGAGACGGATGCGTATCAAAACATTATTTCATCAGACGCACTGCCCAAATCGGATAATCCTAGTCATTACACTGACCCTAACTATACGCTACGATCAAGTGGGCTCAACGGTTCCGCCGGTAATGACTATATTTTCGGCGGTTGGGGAAATGATTTGCTGAATGGCGAAGGCGGTGACGACATTCTAGAAGGTGGCATTCATCCCGACACTCTTTATGGTGGCAATGGTAACGACCAGCTTTTTGTACACTTGAAAGCAGATATACGTGACATTGACAATCAAGAAGTGGCGGGAATTCCCGATCCTGGGTTTAGCGGCGAACGGGCAAGAATTGAAACTGCAGAAGGTGGATTTGGTGATGATCTGGTCGTCGGGTATTGGTACGACGACAATCTCTCTGGCGGCCCGGGACAGGACATTATTGTTGGTGGGGCCGGCGAAGACTGGATTATTGGGGACTCTGGGCTATTCAGCCAGAATAATTTGATTACTGAGTCCATCAATACTTACTTGTTACGATTTCCTGATCCTTCTTTTTTTGGTGAGAACGATTTCATTGTGCCACTTAAATGGAGTGGCAATGCCACTATGGACGGCGCGGATACCATTTCTTATATTTATTCTGAATTCGACACCGACGACATAATCTTAGGAGGAGTCGGAAACGATCGAATAGCAGGAGAAATGGGGCAGGATCTCATTGATGGCGGGGCGGGGGACGACATCATTGCTGGCGGATGGGGCGGTGACACCATCTATGGTGGTTCAGGCGATGATCGCGTTACCGGAGAACTCAACGCGCTTTCGATTTCTAGCGGTGGTTCAATTAACCCCAAAGGTAATGACTATATCGATGGTGGCTCAGGAAATGACGAAATCGCAGGAGATGCGGGGGACGATGAAATATATGGGGGAGAAGGAAACGACTTCATTCGTGGAGATACTCGATTTTACGATCCTGAGTCCAACGGCAACGACTATTTGGATGGCGAAGAAGGCGACGATATTATCTTTGGTCAGGGAGGCGACGACGAAATCTTTGGTGGCGATGGCGCCGACCATTTGCACGGCGATGGCCCTGAGGAGACGACTGCCAATCAAGGGAATGATTACTTGGATGGTGAGGACGGTGATGATTCACTCTTCGGCGAAGGCGGTGACGACCAAATATTCGGTGGTGAAGGCAACGACGGAGTTTTGGGTGGGAAAGGAAATGACTACATCAATGGCGAGGCCGACAATGACGTGCTGTCGGGCGAAGATGGCGATGACATCCTTTTGGGCGGTACGGGCAATGATTTTCTGCTAGGCGGTGACGGCAGTGATGTGTTGGATGGTGGCGTAGGCGATGACGTATTGTTCGGTGAAGACGGCGATGACTCCCTCGAAGGTGGCGCTGGAAATGACCAACTACAAGCAGGCAACGGTAATGACACTTTGGATGGGGGTTCCGGCGACGACGCGCTGTGGGGTGGTGCGGGCGACGATAAATTAAGTGATGCCGAAGGAAACAACGTGCTCGACGGTGGCGACGGAAACGATACACTAACAGCCAATGGTGGCAACAACGTATTAAGCGGTGGTGCCGGCAATGATCGTTACATAGTCTTGGGCGGCGAGGCTCGCATCGACGATACCGCGGGTAGCGATACATTAGTACTAAGTAATGTATTCAGTGCGGATGCAGTTAAGCTCGCCTCAATCCGGGTGGGCAACAGCGTTCAGCTGGGGATATTGGCAGGTGGCGCGCTTATCGTTGGCATCGACGCTAGTAGTGTTGCGAACATTGAGCTTGGTAACGGCACAATTGTGCCTTACGCCGATCTAGTTAACGCATTTAACGCCGAAGATAACCCGCCCGTCCTGGACGGAGATGACGAGGACGGAACCATTAATGGCGGGAAATACACCAACGACACGATCTATGGCGGCAAAGGGCGAGATCTACTCGTTGGCGGTGGTGGAAACGACACCTTTATCTTTAATCTAGGAGATGGCAAGGATGTTTTACGCGAATATCCACATGGTCGCGTCACCTTAAAATTTGGATCCGGCGTGTCGATTGTGCAAATCAACGCTCAGAACGCGTGTGCACTCGCGAAAGATATTGTCCTCAGTTATGGCGACAAGGGCGATTCGATTCTGATCAAAGATGGCCAAGCTGGGGTAATCAATAAGATCGAATTTGCTGACGGGACAACGATGTCGGCTGCTCAAATTGCCAAGCAATTCAAGATCGGCAATGCCGATCTCAAAACCAACGATGGTCCGGACGTGATTCACGGGACGATCGACGATGACCGGATATTCGGCAATGGCGGCAGCGATATCCTCTATGGCGAAGGCGGGAACGACTATCTATTTGGCGAAGATGGCGACAATTCGGGCATCGGCAATGACTCCCTATTCGGCGGCAACGGCGACGACACATTGTTTGGAGAGGACGGTGATGATTATCTAGTTGGCGGCCGTGGCAACGACCAAATTGGTGCGGGTTACGGTGCTGACACGATCGCGTTCGATCGCGGCGATGGCCAAGACATCATCAATTGGGACGTCAGCAATTGGGAAGATACGTTACAACTTGGGGCAGGCGTCAGCCTACAAGACCTGGAATTTCACCGTTTGGCGCAGGGTGACCTGGTCGTACAAATTCGCAATTCTGACGATAAGATTACGCTTACCCGGTGGTACAACGGTGGATCGGACGCCAAATTAAGTAATGTCCGATTTGACGACGGCACAACATTCCAGCTCAGCAGCCTTTCGACCTTGCCAATCACGCCAGTACTGGGCACGGACGGCGACGACACGATGTCCGGAACGCAACTATTCGATGACGTCATATCTGCTGGTGCCGGCAATGACGCGCTAAGCGGCCAACGCGGTAACGATACGCTTGACGGCGGCAGTGGAAACGATGTCTTTGATGGCAATCAAGGCAATGATCAACTGATAGGTAGCGCAGGTGACGACACCTTTGTATTGTCATTCGATATGGGCGTAGATACCGTTGTTGAAGCGTCAGGACAAATCAGCAAAATCCTGCTTAAGGACAATATCCTTGCGACAGACTTGTCATTCGAACTGCGCGGCAACGACCTGTTTGTTGGACTACAAAATGTCGCTGGCGGTACGGGACAAGGTTTGGTACTTAAGGAATATGTCACGCAACCGGGTACATGGACCGTCGTCGATGGCGCGGGTAATCAACAGGATCTAAACGCGGTTCGAGCTAACCACCAGGTGAGCGTTATAGCATTACAAACTGCGTCGGAATCCGACTTGGTATTCCATGCACGCGAACAATTTTTGGCCCATCTCAAAAACGAACTCTATTCGAGTTGGAAATCGAGCGGTGCCGATAGCGTTGCGCGAGACGTTTTCAATCCGGTCTGGGTCAAGACCTCAATGTATCGTTTTCCAGAGAGATTAACGGCTTCTTTACCTATGACGAGCAAGGCTTTCAATCTGGCACCAATGGATCAACCGAACGAATTGACTTTAATGTTACCGGTGCGCCTAACGCAGATTACTTTAATGCTTATCGCAAGCAGATCGCAGTTATTCAGCACAGCTCAAACCTTGATCAAATCGAACGCACGAGTGAATGGTCGACCGATATTCAAACGACCACGCAAGTAGGAATTGATCTAGCAGCGCAAACTGGCGAAGTTACTCATAATGAATACCTCGAGCGAGCCGAGGATCTACCGAACCCAACTCCCAACGCTCGCTTTGTCCGACGGGAAATCATCGACGATGAGATACTATTCCGCGGTCAGTTGACGAGCGTCATGGAACAGCCGTCGAGCGAATATCTCACGCTGACAGATGCTAGTAAAGCGTACTTTGACACCGGCACGTTCGCGGAAAAATTCCTACTAACCAAGAACTACGCTGACTCTGCAACGAATATCGAGAACCTCACGGCTGGCGCATCGGCCAACGACATTAACGTTGGTGGTTATGCCTTCATCGATGCAGGTGCTGGCGATGATGTAGTCAACCAACAAAATTTCGATGAACGTGGCTTCGTCGACACGGATAACCCTGAACGCAGCCCAGAATTGGGTGCTGGCCAGTTTATCTACGGCGGCGATGGAAACGATAATCTCTGGGGTACCGGCGGGAGCGATCAACTAATCGGTGGGCAAGGTCATGATTTCTTGAACGGCGGCGCCGGGGCGGATACTTACTACATCCTTCCGACCGCCCAGGGATCCGACGTCATTTACGATTCGGGCTACCCATTCTCCTATGATGGCTGGGAAGAAATATACAAAAATTGGTTTTATGGAAAAGAAGGCTATCCAAACTGGCACGACCTGCAATATTCAGGGATGTTACCGGATTTACCTGACTTCCCAATTAATGACTACGAAGCGCTCGACGCGATCGTCCGTGCCGGCGTACTGGCACGCGATACGATCGAATTTGCGCCCGGTATAGCGCTGGGTGATCTGAGTTTTGCCTGGGGACAAGCGGATGTCACACTGATTGACGGCAGCACAACACCGATGCGTTCCCTGGATATTTCTTGGGGAGTGGGCCAAACGATTCAAGTTGCGATGCCGTTGGAATATGATCGCGCCGGGACCGGTATTGAATTGTTCAAATTCGCCGATGGCGCAACGCTGACCATGGCAGAAGCATTGCGCCATGCACCGCCTATGCCGCCGAATGAGATTATCGGTTCAGCGGACGACGACTATTTATCTGGTTCATCGAAGAGGGATCATATTGTCGGCCTCGGTGGCAATGACAATCTTTATGGTGCTTCAGGCAATGACCTCATGGAAGGGGGCACGGGTGACGATATCTATGTGTGGAGCCCCGGCAACGGGCAAGATATCATTACCGAAACCGACGTCACCGTCGGCAATCGCGACACGCTGCAACTTTACGGGCTCAACCCAAGTGACGTTACAGTTACGCGGGATAGCAACAATATTTATATCGAAATCAACGGCACCGACGGCGCCGACAAACTAACGCTGAAAGACTTCTTTGTTGTCGGCGGCGAGATTGAGCAAGTCCAGTTTGATGATGGTACGGTTTGGGATGCGGCGACCCTCATCGGCCACATTCAAGAAGTTACAACCAATCACGCACCAACGGTGGTCAGTCCGATCGCCGGCCAAAGCAGCGCGGAGAAGCAATCCTGGGTATTCGGCGTTCCAGCTGATACCTTCGCCGATATCGACGCGGGCGATCAACTCACCTATCAAGCGACGCTAGAAAATGGCGATCCGCTTCCCACGTGGCTCAGCTTCGATCAAGCCAGCATGACCTTCACGGGCATTCCGGGTAACGATAATGTGGGGCAACTCAGTCTCAAGCTCACTGCCACCGATCAAGCCGGCGCGAGTGCGACGACGAACTTTAATCTGAGCATCACCAACGTCAACGATGCCCCGGTCGTCAATGTCCTGCTGGCCGATCAAGCCGTGGTGGAATACAAAGCCTTCACCTACGTTGTTCCGGCCAATACCTTTGCCGATATCGACACAGGCGATACCGCAGTGATCACGGCGAACCTGGATGATGGTTCTGCCTTACCCGATTGGCTCAGCTTCGATCCGGATACCCTGACCTTCAGCGGCACACCAACCGACATGGACTTGGGCGTGCTTTCGGTCAAAGTTACCCTCACCGATCAAGGCGGCCTGTCGGCCAGCGATGTCATTGCCCTGGCCGTCAATGCGGCGCCGGGCCAGAAGATCAGCGGCACGACGGGTAACGACACCTTGACCGGATTGTCTGGCAACGACACCTTAAACGGTGGCGCCGGTGCGGACACGATGTCCGGCGGTACCGGTAACGACAAATACGTCGTCGACAATGTCGGTGACGTCGTCATCGAAAAGCTCAACGAAGGCACCGATACAGTTCAAAGCAGTATCAGCTACACCTTGGGCGCCAACGTTGAGATGCTGCAGTTAACCGGCACCGCCGCCATCAACGTCACGGGTAATGAGTTAAACAACACCTTAACCGGCAACGCGGCCGCCAATACCCTCGCGGGTGGCGACGGCAACGACAACCTCAACGGCGGCGCCGGCGCCGATACGATGCTCGGTGGTATCGGCAACGATAACTACACCGTCGACAACGTCGCTGACGTCGTGACCGAGCTGGCCATCGAAGGCACTGATCGTGTCAAGTCCTATATCACCTACAGCCTAGGCAACAACCTCGAAAACCTGACACTGCTCGGCACCGGCAATATTGACGGCACGGGCAATGTTCTGGGCAATAGCCTAACCGGCAACAGCGCCGCCAACCGGCTGGCCGGCGGCGATGGTAATGACATTCTCAGCGGCAGTGGCGGCAACGATACCCTGCTCGGTGAGGCGGGCGACGACAGCTTGACCGGTGGCACCGGCGCCGACACGCTGATCGGTGGTGCCGGCAACGATGTGTACGTCGTAACCGATGACCAAGATACCGTGACCGAGCTCGCCAATGAAGGGACCGACCGAGTAAACGCCAGCATCAGCTATACCTTGGGCGACAACGTCGAGAACTTGACATTAACCGGTACGGCGGAGATCTACGGTGTCGGTAACGGCTTGGATAACGTGTTAAACGGTAACAGCGCCAAGAACTATCTGAATGGCGCAGTCGGTAATGACACGATTCGGGGCAATGGCGCCAACGATCTTCTGCAGGGCGGTATCGGTAACGATATCGTGTCGGATAATGGCGGGAATAACCTGTTGGATGGCGGTACCGGTACCGATATGCTGACCGGCAATGCCGGTAATGAACTGTTCATCGGCGGCCAAGGCAACGACACCATTACCACCGGAACCGGCACAGACATGATCGTCTTTAACAAAGGCGATGGGCAGGATACGGTGAAAGCTAATGTTGGGGCAGATAACACGCTTAGCTTGGGTGGTGGTATTAACTATACCGATCTAACCTTATCCAAAACCCCCCTGTGTCAGACTAGTTGTCGCCTCTAGATTTTAGTTTTTTGAATCGAGAGGCAGTCATGAAGTCAGCGTATAGCGAAGCGTTTGTTGAACAAGCGCGGGTTAAAGTATTGTCTCGCGGCGATCGAACGATTCGATCGATTGCGGACGAATTGAACATGAATCACTACACATTAAAGAACTGGATGAAAAAGGTACCGGGAGAACAACGTAGCGCATCGAGTTCGAAGGAGAAACGGCCGCAGGATTGGCGGCCCGACGAACAATTGATTGCGCTGCATGAAAGTCATGGTTTAGAAGGGGAAGCGTTGCACGGTTGGTGCCGCGAGCGCGGATTGTTTGCGCATCATTTGACCGGTTGGAAAGACGCCTTTTGTGCCGATGGCAAGGCAGCGGTGCCGGTGGCCCGGGAGCTGGGTGCGCTCAAAGGCGAGATCCAACAACTCAAGCGCGAGTTATTGCGCAAAGAAAAAGCGTTGGCCGAGGCAGCCGCGTTGTTGGTCTTACAAAAAAAGTTCCAGGCGTTCTGGGAGGACGAGGGCAAATGACCGGTCTTTCAGAACGCCTGCAAGTGACGGCTTGGTTGACCGAGGCCATGACCGCCGGTGCGCGTCAGGATCGGGCTTGCGCCGTGCTCGGGCTGAGCGTGCGTACCGTGCAACGCTGGCAGGCCGATGAGGCGGTAGGCAGTGATCGGCGTCCTGAGCGACGCCAGGCGCCATGCAGCCAGCTCAGCCAAAGCGAGCGCATCCATCTTCTGGCGGTGGCCAATTCAGCGGAATTTGGCCATTTGCCCCCGAGCCAGATCGTTCCGCGCTTAGCGGATCGCGGCGAATACCTGGCGTCCGAATCCACGTTCTACCGTGTACTGAAAGCAGAAAACCAACTCAGGCATCGGCGCGCTGAACGACCGGCCCATCCGCGCGCCAAACCGCGCGCGCTGCATGCCACGGCGCCGAATCGGTTGTACACCTGGGATATCACCTACTTGCCCACGCCGATCCGAGGATTGTATTTCTACTTGTACTTATTCCTGGACGTCTTCAGTCGCAAGATCGTCGGTTGGCAAGTGTACGAGGAGGAAAGCAGTTTATTGGCCAGCGAAGTGATGCGCGATCTGTGCCGCCGTGAACAAATTGCGCCAAACCAAGTGGTGCTGCACGCCGACAACGGCGGCCCGATGAAAGGCGCGACCATGCTGGCCACGTTGCAGGCGCTGGGCGTGATGCCCTCGTTCAGCCGTCCGGCGGTGAGCAACGACAATCCGTATTCGGAATCCCTGTTTCGAACCTTGAAGTATCGGCCGGCTTATCCATCAGAATCCTTTGCAAGCCTGTCGGTTGCTCGGCAATGGGTGAGCGACTTTGTTCAGTGGTACAACCATGAACATCGCCATAGCGCGATTGGATTCGTCACGCCGGGACAGCGTCATGCGGGTCTGGATAAGACATTATTAAGCAACCGTACACATGTCTACGAGGCCGCTAAACGGCGATGCCCCCAACGCTGGAGCGGCGCGACGCGCAACTGGCAACCCGTCGAGGTGGTTCACTTGAATCCGGATCAACACGATGCGACAACAAATCGTGAAAGGAAGGTAAATCAAGACACCAAAAAGGCTGCGTAAATTTAACCATCCAGGCGACAACTAGCTTGACATCCGCCGAAACCGGCTCCGATTTGATCGTCGGCACTGGAACGGGCGACAGCATCAAGTTCACTGGTTGGTACTCGACTACGACCAATAACAAGAGCATTGTCAATCTGCAGATGATTGCGGAGGCCATGGCGGACTTTGATGCGGCGAGCAGCGATACGCTCCGAGACAACAAGGTTGAATCGTTTAACTTCGCCGGCATCGTCGACAAATTTGATCAGGCCCGGGGCGCCAATGCGACGTTCTCGAACTGGGCGATGACCAATGCGTTACTGGATTATCATCTGGGCGGCAGCGACAGTGCGGCAATGGGTGGGGATTTAGCCTATCAGTACGGCAAGAACGGCAACCTGGCCAACGTGTCGATTAACCCGGCGCAGGGCATATTGGGCAGCGCGCAGTTCGGCACGACCGCGCAAACGTTACAGCCTAATGCGAATCTGCAGGATACTTCGCCGCGGTTGGGTTAACGCCAAGTAGAGTCACAAAACAAACGGCCATCGATCGGAAGTTCAAAACCTTCGGATCGATGGCTGCTTTGAGGAGGTTCGCTTGCTTGCGTCAGTGGCGGCAAACTGTAAAATTGAAAGGCCGTCTTGATGGACCCCATTGGGTCGATTTTAGCCGTCCAATCCCCTAGTCAACGCTTACGAGAAAGCGTTTGTCAGTCTTGTAACTGGCGTTGAAACCAATCGAGCCGTTCGGAATAGCAACGACACTTAGCCCCGCTCTTCGCCTGTATCAAGGCAGTGCATGCCTGGAGGGGCGCGCCACTATTGCCTCTCAGGGCAACGATATTTTTGACTACTCGAGAATTTCCAAATGATCGAGGCCAGATCCGCGGTCCGCATCCTTTGCGTTCTTTCCTTCGAGTTTGATTTTCAAACGCAGATCGTTGACGGAATCGGCGTTGCGTAACGCGTCTTCGTAAGTGATATGTCCTTCTTCGTACAAATCGAACAGCGCTTGATCAAATGTTTGCATGCCCAATTCGCGGGAGCGCGCCATGACGCTTTTGATTTCGTGCACGTCACCTTTGAAAATCAAATCGGATATATAGGGCGAATTAATTAATACTTCAATCGCAGCGGCACGCCCCTTACCACCTTTTTTCGGAATGAGGCGTTGCGAAATAAACGATTTAAGATTGAGTGACAGATCCATCAGCAGCTGTGGTTTGCGTTCTTCGGGGAAGAAGTTGATGATGCGATCCAGCGCCTGGTTGGCGCTATTCGCATGCAAGGTTGACATGCACAGATGGCCGGTTTCGGCGAACGCAATGGCGTATTCCATGGTTTCGCGATCGCGAATTTCGCCGATCAAAATCACGTCGGGCGCTTGGCGCAAGGTATTTTTCAGCGCGGCAAACCAGCTATCGGTATCAACACCGACTTCGCGTTGATTGACGATGCAATTGCGGTGCTCGTGAACATACTCGACTGGGTCTTCGATAGTGATGATGTGGCCATAGCTATGTTCATTGCGATGGCCGATCATCGCCGCGAGCGAGGTGGATTTACCTGAGCCGGTGCCGCCGACAAAAATCACCAAGCCACGTTTGGTCATTGCGATGTCTTGCAACACTTCTGGCAATCCTAAATCTTCAAAGCGTGGAATTTTCGTGGTGATCGTTCTTAATACCAACCCAACTCGGCTTTGCTGAATAAACGCGTTGACGCGAAATCGGCCAATGTCCGCCGGATGCACCGCGAAGTTGCATTCCTTCGTTGATTCGAATTCCGCCGCTTGTTTATCACTCATAATCGAGCGCGCTAATTCAGCCGTATGTTGCGCGGTGAGCGATTGATTGTTAACCGGCGTGAGCTTGCCGTCGATTTTCATCGCCGGCGGAAATCCGGCAGTGATAAAAAGATCCGATGCTTTGCGCGCGATCATCAAGCGCAATAGCTCGTACATGAATTTCTGCGCTTTTTCGCGCTCCAGTGCAGCGGCCATTACGGTTTCCTTCGTGGTGCTTTCGGGAATTTATCCCTGGAACATATCTTTGTTGTTGGCGTATTTCTTCGCTTCGCTGGACATAACCAAATTGCGTTTAACCAAATCCGTCAGGCATTGGTCGATGGTTTGCATGCCGAGGCTTTGGCCAGTCTGAATCGCGGAATACATTTGCGCGACTTTTGCTTCACGAATCAGATTTCGAATCGCCGGTGTGCCGATCATGATTTCGTGCGCGGCGACTCGGCCGGTGCCATCTTTGGTTTTTAGCAGCGCTTGCGAGATTACGGCGCGCAGCGATTCCGACAACATGGCGCGAACCATTTCTTTTTCGGCGGCGGGAAACACGTCGATAATCCGATCGACGGTTTTCGCCGCCGAACTCGTATGCAAGGTGCCGAACACTAAGATGCCCGGTTTCCGCCGCGGTCATCGCCAATCGAATGGTTTCCAAATCGCGCATCTCGCCGACCAGAATAATGTCGGGATCTTCGCGCAACGCGGATCTCAGCGCGTTCGCAAACGAGAGGGTGTGCGGCCCAACTTCGCGCTGGTTCATCAAACATTTTTTGCTCTCATGCACGAATTCAATCGGATCTTCAACCGTCAAAATATGGCCATACTCGCTGTCGTTGATGTGATTGATCATCGCCGCCAGCGTGGTGGATTTACCTGAGCCGGTCGGCCCGGTGACGAGCACCAGCCCGCGCGGCTGATTGCAAATTTCGGCAAAACTTTTCGGCGCTTTGAGATCTTCCAGCGATAGCACTTTCGACGGAATCGTCCGCATCACCGCTGCCGCGCCGCGCTGCTGTACAAAGGCATTAACGCGAAAACGCGCCAGATTCGGAATCTCAAAAGAAAAGTCGCATTCGAGATTTTCTTCGTAAAATTTGCGCTGACCGTCGTTCATGATGTCGTACACCATGCCATGCACTTGGCGATGTTCCAGCGCCGGTACGTTGATCCGGCGCACGTCGCCGTGAACGCGAATCATCGGCGGCAAGCCCGCCGAAAGGTGCAGATCCGACGCCTTGTTCTTGACGGAGAAAGCGAGAAGCTCAGAGATTTCCATTATAATTTCCGTGCTGTTAAAAAGCGGCACGTGCCGCAAAGGGTCTAGCGATGATTAATTGGAAGTTACTTTAACAGTTTCTTGCAAGTTTGTTAAATTCTAAGCTCTTTTTCGTTTCTTTGGTACGCTTTTCTGGCGATTGTAGCAACGTACAGTGACCGATATCGAGCAAAATCTCAGCGACGGTAAGAGCAAAAATTGAACGCGCGAGGCAGGCATATGACCGAAATGCCGCGTCCTTATTGGCTGTCAGCAAAGGCATGCCGGAGAGCGCCATTCGGCGTGCCTTTTCAGCCGGGCAATTCGAGTTCGGCGAAAGTTACTTGCAAGAAGCGATCGCCAAAATCGGCGCAACTCGCGATTTGCCAATTGTTTGGCATTTCATCGGCCCGATTCAAAGCAACAAGACCGCGCTAATCGCGGAAAATTTTTCTTGGGTTCATAGCGTCGATCGGCAAAAAATCGCCGAACGACTTTGCGTCGCACGGCCGGAAAATTTGCCGCCACTAAATGTATGCATTCAAATTAATAGTAGCGGCGAGGCAAGCAAAAGCGGCGTCGCGCCTGTCTGAATTAGCCGACACTAGCGAATGCAATCGTCGCATTGCCCCGGCTAAAGTTACGCGGCCTGATGACGATTCCAGCGCCGACTACAGACGTACAAAAGCAACGCGCAGACTTTTCGCGCTGTTCGCGAGCAGCTCGAAATGTTGAATCAGGCCGGGCTAGCGACTCGATACACTTATCGATGGGCATGTCGGACGATATGGATTCCGCGATCGCCGAAGGCGCGACCATTATCCGTGTCGGCACAGCGATTTTCGGGCCGCGTGAAAAGGGCAAGCCTGTTAAGATACTCGGTGATTAGTCATTAAGAATTTAGCGATGAAAATTGCTGTTTATCGGCGGCGGCAATATGGCCACCGCGATTGTCGGCGGCTTGTTGCAACAAGGTAATGCGCGCGACAGACATTGGCGTCGTCGAAGTGATCGCCGAAGCACGCGAACGCTGGGCGGAACAATTTACAGTTCAGGTATTTTCCGCAGCCCACCGCGGCACTGCTCGCCGCGCCGCTGCTCGTGCTTGCCGTGAAGCCACAGCAACTCGCGGATGTCGCAGGGTCGAATCGCAGGCAAGCTAACCAACCAATTAGTTATCAGCATCGCTGCCGGCATTCGATCGACGGATTTGTCGCGTTGGCTTAACGGTTATCAAAATATCGTGCGGGTGATGCCGAATACGCCCGCGCTGGTCCGGGCCGGCGTCGCCGGTTTGCTTCGCGCTACCGAGCGTTTCGCCAGCAGATCGCGCCAAAGCCGAAGCGTTAATGCGATCCGTTGGCGAGGTTATTTGGGTGGAAAACGAAGAAGCCATTGATGCGGTGACTGCCGTATCCGGCAGTGGCCCTGCCTATGTTTTCTATTTTATTGAAGCGTTGGAGCAAGCCGCGCGTGAATCTGGGTTTGGACGCCGACGCGGCGCGAATTTTGAGCCTTCATACCTTTAGCGGCGCTGCAAAATTGGCGCTCGGCAGCGACGAAAGCGCCGCGGTTTTGCGCGCTCGCGTCACCTCGAAAGGCGGTACGACGGAGCGCGCGATTGTTGACGATGCAGCAATCCAAAGTCGGGGAACAATTTGTTACGGCCGTACTTGCCGCGGCGAAACGCTCGCGCGAGTTGGGCGACGAATTCGGTAAGTCGAGGTAACGATCGTGTTTAACGAGTCTCTGCAGTTTCTGCTGAAGGCCGTGATCGATTTATTTGTACTGGCGGCGCTGGTGCGGTTTTTCTTGCAATATTTTCGCGCGCCATTTCGCAATCCGCTGTCCGAATTCGTCGTCGCCCTAACGGATTTCGCAGTAAAACCATTGCGCCGGATTATTCCCGGCTGGCAGGGATTGGATCTTGCGAGTTTGGTGTTAGCCATTCGGCCTGGAAATCTTGTTGGTATTAATTTTACTGGGTTTAAATGGCGCGCCAATATGGACGGCAGGCCCGCATATCGTTCCGGTAGTCGTCCTGCTGGCGATCATTAACCTATTGAAATATTGCATTTATTTATTCATTGCCGCGGTGTTTATCCAAGCAATTTTGAGTTGGGTTAACCCATACAGCCCAATCAGTTCAGTGCTCGAATCGATAACACGGCCATTTATGCGCCCGATTACGAAAACTGGTGCCGATGGTCGGTCGCGTGGATCTAAGTCCGTTGGTTTTGTTCCTAATTTGCCAACTTATTTTGATGTTACCCTTAACTTGGCTGGAACAAGTTGCAATAAAAATGATATAGTACAGGTACTAACAATACTTTTTTCAGGTGACGGATAAGAATGAGCGCAGTTTTAAAGAGCGAACTTGAAACAGAAGTCGAGCGCTACCACACCTGGCGCGATGAACTATTGGAAGCCGTCGACGGTTATCGCGATTGGCTGGAAAAAAATGGCGAACTCGACGCGCAGCACTCTTTGCGCTTTTACGAACTTTGCGAATCGATTCGCCAAGGTCGCCTGTCGCTGGCGTTCGTCGCCGAATTTTCGCGCGGCAAAAGCGAGTTAATCAACGCCCTATTCTTCTCTGACTTTAAGCAACGTCTGTTGCCGTCGGACGTTGGTCGCACGACCATGTGCCCGACGGAAATTTTCCACGATACCAATGAAGCGCCGTATCTGCGCCTGCTGCCGATCGAATCGCGCTATCGCGACGAATCCATCGCGCAGCTAAAAAACATGCCGGTGGAATGGGTCAAAATTCGCTTGAATCTCGATTCAGTCAACGACATGAAAAATGCCATGCAGATGTTGGCAGAGTCGAAAAAAATCTTCACGCTTGAAGCGCGCATGATGGGCTTATTGCCCGACGATCATAAAAGCGAGGGCGACGAAGCGCTGGAAACCGTGGATATTCCCGCTTGGCGTTACGCGCTGATTAACTATCCGCACAAGTTGCTCACCAACGGCATCGCGATTATCGACACGCCGGGCTTGAACGCGCTCGGCCTTGAGCCGGAACTCACTTACAACACCATCCCCAATGCCCACGCGGTGCTCTATTTGCTTGGCATCGACACGGGCGTGACCAAGTCCGATCTAGAAGTTTGGCAGAAGTATGTACAGCGTTCTCATTCGCGCCGCATCGCCGTGCTCAACAAGATCGACTTAATGTGGGACGATCTTAAAACGCCGGAAGAAATTGCCAAAAGTGTTGAAAAACAAATCGACGAGACGGTTCGCTTACTAGAACTACCGCGGGAAAGTGTGTTAGCTATTTCCGCGCAAAAAGCGCTGATCGGCAAGATCAAAAATGACGACGCGATGATCAAGCGTAGCGGCATTGAGAAACTGGAAAAAATTCTGGCGAAAGATTTAATTCCGTCGAAGCAAAAAATTATCAGCCGCGCCATCATGGCGGAAATTGGCACAATGATGATCGCGTCGCGTGAGAGCCTGAAGCGTCGCATCAATTCAAATCAAGCGTCGGCCGACGAGATACTGAGTCTGTCTGGACGCAATCGTTCGATCACCACCAAACTCTGGGAAAAAATCACGAACGATCGCCGCGAATACATGGCCTCGGTCGAGGAATACAAACAAAAGCGCAGCGAATTCAAACGTCAGCGCGATGTGTTGATCGAAATGTTAAACCCCATCAAACTCGATTTCGTTCTCGGCCAAAGCCGCGAAGCGATCGAAGGCACCTGGACGACGATGGGTTTGTCGCGCTCGATGCAATCACTGTTTGATGCGATCAACGCCGAGTTTATTCGCGTTCATGCCTTGAGCGAAAACATGAAAATCATGATGCAAGGTGCCTACGATTATTTCCACCAGCAGTACAAGTTCGACAAAATGCAATTGCCGAGCTTGGATTTGGAAAATATACGATTGAAGCTGCAATTGCTGATGCATGAAACGCAAGTTTTTTGCCGCGATCCGGTCAATGTCATGACCGAGAAGAGTTTCCTAATTAAGCGCTTTTACGGCAGTCTTGTGACTCAGGCTCAGCAGCTATTCGGCGATGCGCGTGCGGAATGCGAGCGTTGGATTAAGACCGTGCCCTTGCCGCTTGAAATGCAGATCAAGGAGCACAAAGCTCAATTGGAATCGCGCCTCGCCAATCTGGCGAAGATCAACGAAAACTCCAACGCGCTGCAGGATAATATGGTCCGATTGAAATCCGAACAGGGTGATTTAGTGCTACAAAAGCAACTGATCGAAAAGTTGATCGGCCGCCTGGATTTAAGCGAGCCCCATACTTCGTAACTATTTTCTTAGAGCAGCCAAGCCGGATTCAAAACGCTGCACACCCTGCTGCAATCGCTCGACCGAACTGGCGAAACACCAGCGCAAATAGCCTTCGCCTTCGGCGCCGAATGCAAGGCCCGGCGCCAAACCTAATTTTCGCTCGCGAACCAGTTGCTTTGCAAAACTGACGCTGTCGCGAACGCCATCGACACCGAGAAACAGATACATCGCCCCCGCTGGTGCCGCAACTTGCACACCCGGCATCGCCGAAAGTTTTTCAACTAAAAAATCACGCGCCAGTTTCAATCGCGCAAGAAACTCTCGGGTAACGGATTCGCCTTGTTCTAGCGCGACAACGCCCGCCTGTTGCACAAAACTCGGCGCGCATGAGGTGTTGTATTCGATCAGTTTGGCAAATTCTTCTGTCAACAACGGCGGCGCGACGATCCAACCCAGGCGCCAGCCTGTCATCAGCCACGACTTACTGAAACTATTGGTGCTCACGATCAGATCACCCGGTTGCGCCAAATCAAGAAACGACGGCGCGCAATTTGAATCCTGCGCAAAATACAAGCGCTCATAAACGTCATCCGCGATTATCCAAATACCGTGCTTGCGGCAATGCGCCAATACGATTTCTTGGCTGGCGCGATCCATGGTCCAGCCGGTCGGATTGTTTGGGGAATTGATAATCACAGCGCGAGTTTCAGGCGTTAATGCCGCCAAGAGCCGCGCCAGATCTAGCTTCCAGCCATGCTCATAATGAAGCGGGACGCGCGTGATGGCCGCGCCGAGAATCTTAGGCCCTTCGGTTACGTTCGGCCAAACGGGCGTGATAATGACCACGCGATCACCCGGATCGAACAGCGCTTGATACACCAACATCAGCGCGTTAACGCCGGAACTGGTCACCGCGATTTGATTTGCGTTAACCGGCCGATGAAGAGTAGAAATGTATTTGGCAATCGCTTCGCGCAATGGCGGAATGCCCAAATTTTGCGTATAAAACGTTGCGCCAGTATCGAGTGCGTGTTTTGCCGCTTCGCGAATGAAATCCGGCGTGACTTGATCAGGTTCGCCGAACCAAAACGCCAGCAAATCCGTCATGCCCATGCCGGCATTAGCGACTTCGCGAATTTTCGATTCTTCGATGCTGGCCAGTGCGGACGCCCGCGAGGCTGATTTCGGGTGGTTTTTTGTGGTAAGTGTTGCGTATCCATAACGTCCAAGAGCGGTTAATTTGCTTAATTAATCAATGGATTTTACTCTTACCGCAACTTTGCATAAAATGCACTAAGTAAATCATGTGCCTAGATCGCATTGTTCGCGTTATTGGGCAAATTTTGGTAGGCACGACCTCAACGGTTAAGGGGAATTGAATGAGCGACAAAGACAAAAATGCGGTCAACTATTTGTTGGCCGGTGTAGACGACGGCTATGCCGAAACCAAGGTCGTATCGCGCGGCGACAAGGTGCGCATCGCCTCCCTTGCCCGCGCCGGCTTGTTCGGCCTGTCATCAATGGGTAGCGATGACAAAGTCGGCGGCAGCTACGAAACCAGCGGCCGCAAGTTTACCGTCAGCGACAAAATCGAAGGCGAAGAAACGCGCTACGACGATTACCCGATTTCCGAATTGAATCGCGTCATCGTGCATCACGCATTGCGCCTCGCCGGCATGGGTGGCAAAAAAGTCAAACTCGCGACTGGCTTGCAAGTGTCGAGCTATTTCAAAGGCGATACGCGCAACGAAGCCTTCATCGCGCAAAAACAAGCTTCGTTATTGCAAGAAGTGAAAGCGCTCGATGGCGCAGCCTGCGCTGAGATCGTCGAGCATATCGTGTTACCGGAAGCCGTCGCGTCATGGTTCGATTACGCCTACGACGACAAGGGCAATCAAATCGAAATGGAAGGCCCGTGCGGCGTCATTGATGTCGGCGGACGTACCACCGACTGCGTGACGGTTCTAGAAGGGCATCAAATCGATCATGCACGCTCAGGCACGGGCGAGGCTGGCGTCATGGATATTTACGCCAGCATCGGCAGCAAATTGCGCGGGCAATTTGGCGACGGCGTCATCTCGCGAAAAGTATTTGATCAAGCGATTCGCACCGGCACGGTGAAACGTTTTGGCAAACCGGAGAACGTTAAGACCCTGGTTCAAGCAGCAATCGACGAGGTCACGGAAAGGGTGTTGACGGAGGCCAAACGCCATTTTGGCAACGGCGCGCATTTGGACGTAATTCTGTTTGTCGGCGGTGGCTCTTCGATCATGAGTAAGCTCACCGGTTATTTCCCGAATGCGAAAGTCATGCCCGAACCCGAATTCGCCAACGCTCGCGGCATGTACAAATATCTCAAGCTTAATGCCTAATTTTTTATGCTGAAGCAGTTGGTCGTCGATCTCGATCCAAAAGATAGTTTGGAGGCCAAACTATTATTGGATTATCTAGCGGCAGGCGACCAACAAACTTGGATCAAACGTTGTATGTTGGTCGGCTATTTGGTGGTGACCGGACAATTGCAGATCGCCGATGAAAATCAAGAGTCTCGCGACCCCGCGGAAGCGATCGCGGCGACAACCGACGTGTTGGTGAAAAAAAGCGTGGGCAACAAACTATTCGGCATTAAGTAGGGTGCATTCATGCACCGCTCGAAACTTCCGGTGCACAATTGCACCCTACGGCTGTGGCGCGCCACTTCATGCGTGTCTCCAATGCATGCGCTTGAAGAAGCTTATCTGTATTACCTCTACCGCCGCTCGGTTTTTAAAAAATATTTGATTAATGCCCTCTAAAAACTTTCCCATTTAGAATCTAGCGATTTCAACGCGACCTTAAAGTCGAATCGAAACCCCCATTGCGCTGCGCATTGACTTTAATTTCGGCTGAGGAAATACTTTCGTCCTGTGCACATCGTCTACGTCAAAAAGACTTGGTTGAACGCCACAAAAAAGTCGGCTGACAACGCACACTCCATAACTAATATGCCGCGAATAGGAGAAATAAGATGGGAATAAAATCGCTTGTAGCGACGCTTTGCGCCGCGTTGGTGCTCATTTTTGGTGTGGCGATCCGCGGTGGAAGTGCGCCGATAGAGCCGCCCGATCCCATTCCGCTGTGCGAGCGATTACCGCAGTTATCCGGGCCCGCCTCGCTGTCCGTCGCCGATCTGCCGTCGATTCCGGAACTCGCTCAAGGCGGACGTTTCATTAAAAACGACCAAGCCTTGCTGGTCTTGGGCAAAGCGTTATTTTGGGACATGCAAGTCGGCAGCGATGGCAACGCCTGCGCAAGTTGCCACTTTCATGCGGGGGGCGACAGCCGTGCGCGAAATCAATTAAGTCCCGGCATCAACGCCGGCGATACGATCTTCAATAGAGTGCGATCCGGTGCCGCCGGCGGGCCGAACTATACGCTTCGCCGCGCCGATTTTCCGTTCCATGTCAAAGCTAACGTTAATGATCGTTCCTCGGCGCCGAGTAATGTATTGTTCGATAGCAACGATGTCGCCTCCTCACAGGGTGTATTCAAGCGCTTGTTCAATGATGTCGCGCCGGGTGCGTTGCTCGATCAGTGCCGCGATGAAGCGGATCCGGTGTTCAATGTCGGCGGCGTCAATACCCGCCGCGTGGAGCCACGCAACTCGCCGACCGTGATCAACGCCGCGCTAAACCATCGCAATTTTTGGGATGGCCGCGCAAACATGGTCTTTAACGGCATCGATCCCTTCGGTCGGCGTAGCAATCTAGCGTTCCCGACGCGTGGGGTGTGGGAATTGGCCGCTACGGCAAAGACGCCGAGGCAGGTACAAATCGAGATTTCGAATTCCTCTTTAGCCTCCCAAGCGGTCGGTCCGGGACTGAGTTCATTCGAAATGTCCTGCGCGGCGAACAAAACCTTCGGCAGTCTAAAGGAGGAGGCAGAGAAGCGATTCCTTGAAGACCTCACTGGGCGCACCTGGTCGCACATCGGCGCAAAACTCGTGAAAGCACGCGCACTGCAATACCAATCGGTTCACCCGAACGACAGCGTGTTAGCCTCGGCGCGCGAGGTGAGCGGTGCCGGACTTAACGCGACCTACGGGGAATTAGTCCAGAAAGCCTTTCAAGATCGTTGGTGGATCGCGCCAAGCGTGAACGAGCCGTATCCGCAACAGGGCCGAAACTTTTCTCAAATCGAGGCGAACTTTTCGCTATTCTTTGGTCTTGCCGTGCAGCGCTACGAGCGCCTACTGATTTCCGATCAAACCCGCTACGACGCCTATCGCGAGGGCGAAAAGTGCGCGATTACGATACCAGAGCGCGCGGGCCTGGCCATCTTTTTGGACAAGGGTAAATGCGTAAATTGTCATAACACGGCAGTCTTCACCAATGCCAGCACCATTCATCTAATCAACGAGGAACGCGAGAAGGGTTTAGTCGAGCGCATGATCATGGGCGATCAAGCGCGTGGGCCTGCGCTGTACGATAATGGTTTTTACAACATCGGCGTACGGCCGACAGCAGAGGACATTGGCGTCGGCGGCAACGACCCGTTCGGCAATCCGCTGTCCTTTACGCAGCAATACATCAACAAGTTGCTCGGGAGAAATCCACCCGATCGTTTCGAGGTCGACCCTTGCACGTTCGAAGAACGTTGGACGGCCGATAGTTTTCCCGTCGCGCGCGATACCAATAACTTGCGTTTCATTTATTGCAGCAGCGAGCCGGCGGGATGGACGGTAGAACCCAAGCTGCCGGTGACCAAGGCACAACACGTCGAGATTCAGAATATTCGTGTTGCCGTTAAAGGTGCGTTTAAGACGCCCGGCTTGCGCAACATCGAGTTAACCGGTCCGTACTTTCATAACGGCGGACAGGCGACGTTGCAGCAAGTGGTGCAATTCTATAACCGCGGCGGCGATTTCGCCGACGTCAATCAGGAACAACTCGATCCCGACATCCGTTTTCTGGGGCTGAGCGCGACCGAGCAAGCGAACTTAGTTGGATTTCTTAGGACGTTGACCGATGAGCGGGTGCGAGACGAACGGGCACCGTTCGACCATCCGTCCTTAGTGGTTCCGAATGGCCGCGGTCTGTCGGCTGCGGTATGCAAGCCAATCCCTTCCATCTCTAGTTTTGAAGCGTGTGTGCGTATTCCTGCGATCGGCGCAGCCGGAAGAACGGCAGCCGGCTTAACGCCGATAAAGCCGTTTGACCAATTAATACTGCCTTAAATTCGATGGCTTGAGAAGTCCATCTAGAGCGCGTCTTCGGTGCATATGCCTGAAGACGCGCTTTGACACTGCCTTTCAGAGCATCGATGCATTAGCCGCCAAACGCCGGAATCCCGGTTATCGCGCGCCCGAGAATCAACGCGTGCACATCGTGCGTGCCTTCGTAGGTATTCACCGCTTCTAAATTCATACAATGGCGAATCACGTGATACTCGTCGCTGACGCCGTTGCCGCCATGCATATCGCGCGCCATGCGGGCGATGTCGAGTGCCTTGCCGCAATTGTTACGCTTCAAGATCGACACCATTTCCGGAATCATTTTGCCTTCGTCGAATAAGCGTCCAAGGCGCAGTGCACCGTGCAATCCCAGTGTGATTTCCGTTTGCATATCGGCGAGTTTTTTCTGAATGAGTTGATTCGCTGCGAGCGGACGGCCGAAGGCTTTGCGATCCAGTGTGTATTGCCTTGCAGCGTGCCAACAAAACTCCGCCGCGCCCATCGCGCCCCAAGCAATGCCGTAGCGCGCGCGATTCAGGCAACCGAACGGGCCTTTCAGTCCGCTGACATTCGGCAATAGATTTTCCTCCGGCACGAACACGTTATCCATTACGATCTCGCCAGTGATCGATGCGCGCAACGAAAATTTTCCGTTAATTTTCGGCGCCGATAGACCTTTAGCGCCCTTATCGATAATGAAGCCGCGAATGACATCGCCCTCGTCTTTCGCCCAAACGACAAATACATCGGCGATCGGCGAATTGGAAATCCACATCTTCGCGCCGCTGAGGGAATAACCGCCGGCAATTTTCTTCGCCCGAGTGATCATGCCGCCGGCGTCGGAGCCATAATCCGGCTCGGTCAAACCAAAGCAGCCGACCCACTCGCCGCTCGCGAGTTTCGGCAAATATTTTTGCCGCTGCGCCTCGGAACCATAGGCATGAATCGGATACATCACCAGTGAAGACTGCACCGACAACGTCGAGCGATACCCGGAATCCACGTTCTCGACTTCGCGCGCAATCAAACCATAAGAAACATAATTCACACCCGCGCAGCCATAGCCTTCAATCGTCGAGCCAAGCAATCCCAGCTCGCCCATCTCAAACAAAATATCGCGATCGAATTTCTCGTGACGATTCGCTTCCAAAATGCGCGGCATTAATTTTTCTTGCGCGTAGGCGCGCGCCGTATCGCGCACTTGGCGTTCGTCCGCTGTAAGCAAATCCTCCAGCAACAACGGATCGGCCCAATCGAAGGATTGAGATTTAGACACTTTTTCGGGAGCGTTCATGGCGACGAGTGGGCGAATTGGAAAGCAATATTCTAACCGCAATGCCGAACTCGTATCGTCGCGCAAAACGCCAAGTATCAAATCCCGCTACTTCTCGCGGCGCGCTGGCTCTGCCGATCGCCCTCGCGCATATTTCGATCACGGGCATGTGCTCGGTGTAACGAAAAGGAAAAATCATGTTGAACTCCGTTAAACGTTTGGCTGTAACTTTGGCGATGACTTCGATTGGCTTGGGCGGTTGTTATGTCGTGCCGATTAACAAGGAAGGGGCGTATTCGGTTTATCCCGCCGGACAAACGCCGGTCGTGCAGGCACCGGTACCGACGACGTTGAACGTTCGTCTCTACCCGGCGAACGATATCGCGAGCCGCAGCGGCATGTTGCTTGCGACGGTGACCAGTAATAATTCCGGCAAGGGTCGCTTTCAATTAAATTACAACGGCGAAACGTTGAATGGCGAAGCGACACGTTCCGGCAACAACGATCGCAACGGCATCGCCAATGCCTACGCGCCGAGCGGCACATTCTTGAGCTGCGAATATCAGATGACTTCGTCGACGCAAGGGAATGGCGAATGCGTGATGTCCGATGGCGCGCGCTTCAAAGCGCATATTGGCGGCTAATGTGTTCGCCAGAAAATGAAACAGTAATCGAGCCAGGATCCGCATGGATACTGGCTCGCAGGGCAGGCATCGCCAGGAAGCAAGCAGGATGCGTCTGCTGGCACAGCAGCTCAATTTACATTGACCATTGCGCTTTACCCCGGTAGTCTCAAGACTTTTGTTGAAGAGGTCAGCAATGTCAGAACGCATAATATTTCGCACTGGCGAAGCAACGGTAGAAGCCAAAGCCGGGCAATTCACGGACGCGATGCCGGAGATTTTAATCGGCGAAGTCAGCGGGCCTGTGGGCCAAGCGTTCGCGAGCATGATGGGCCAGAGCGCGGGGCATACGCGCATGTTCGCCATCCGCGATTGCAATCAGATGGTGAAGCCAGCGACGATGATGGTGCCGAAGGTCACGATCAAAGATGGCGCGACGATTAATTTGCTCGGTGGCGTGGTGCAATCGGCGACAGCGGATGCGGTGCTTGATTGCGTGATTGACGGACTTGCTGCCGCGCGATCGGTGAACGATCTGTGCATCATCGCGTTAATTTGGCTGGACCCGCGCGCGGTGAAGGATCCGAATTTGGATCAGAAAGATTTGTATCGCACCAATTACGAAGCGACCAAACTCGCCATTAAACGCGCGATGAATAACGAGCCAAGCATCGATGAGTTGATCGCCAATCGCCACAAGATTAAGCATTGCATGTTTGATGCCGATGCGAAGTAGCACGGCGCTGCGGCGCTGTTTTTTGCTGCTCACGTTGAGTATGGCGGCTAGCGTTCACGCCGAGCCAGTACCGCCGCCTGTTGTTAAGGCGCTACAACAAGCCGAAATCCCGCAAAACGCCGTCGGCATTTACGTTCGCCAACTCGGTTCAAGCAAAGCAGAAATTTCTCACCGCGCCGACCAGGCGATGAATCCGGCTTCCGTGATGAAGCTCGTCACGACTTACGCGGCATTGGAATTGCTCGGCCCGGCTTATACCTGGAAAACCGATGTTTACGCGACGGGCCTGTCTGGCGACGCGGTGTCGGGTAATCTTTATATTCAAGGTCATGGTGACCCAGCGCTGACCTTGGAGGATTTTTGGTTGATGCTGCGCGCGCTGCGTCAGCGCGGCGTGCGCGTGATTAAAGGCGATTTGGTGCTCGACCAGCGTTACTTCGACGTGCCAAAAATCGACCCGAACGGTTTCGATAATAAGGGTTATCGTGCCTATAACACCAACCCCGAAGCGACGCTAATAAGCTTCAAGGCCGTGAGTGCGCGATTTATTCCCAGCCCGGATGGATCGAGCCTGAAGATCGTTCTCGATCCCGATTTGCCACAAATCAAACTACAAAGTCAGGTGAGCGTAAAGACTGGCCCCTGCCCAAAAGACTGGCGCGACGGGATCAGCAAGGACGTACAAATCGATGCGCAGTCCGCAACGATTGTCCTGCGTGGTAATTTCGCCACAGATTGCGGCGAAAAATCATTGCAATTTAACTTGCTTTCAAATGTTGAATATATCGCCGCACTGTTTCGTTCAATTTGGACGGAAATCGGCGGGACATGGCTCGGCTCCATAAAAGACGGCCCATCACCCGAAGTCGAGCGCCCACTTCTATCTTGGGAGTCGAAGCCATTGGCAGAAGTGATCCGCGATACAAACAAATGGAGCAACAATCTGATGGCGCGTACGATTTTGTTGACGCTCGGGGCAGAACGATTGGGCGCGCCCGGCTCAACAACCAAAGGCGAACGTGCGATTAAGTCCTGGCTCTCGCAAAAAAACCTGGAAATTCCAGAGCTTGTGATCGAAAACGGCGCCGGGCTTTCGCGCCAAGAACGCATTAGCGCGAGAAGTCTCGGCGACTTATTGGTGGACGCAGGAACCAGCCCGGTCATGCCGGAGTTAATATCCTCGCTACCCATTGCCGGCGTCGACGGCACGATGAAAAAACGCTTAAGAAATAATGAACTAACCGGCAAAGCGCACATCAAAACAGGCACCTTGGAAGGCGTAAAAACCATTGCCGGCTACGTATTGAGCAAATCCGGAAAGCGCCTCGCTGTGGTATTTTTGGTCAATCACGCCAATGCTGGCGACGCCGATGTTGCACAGGACGCATTGCTCCAGTGGATTTACCAAAAATACTAATGGAATTACTTTTGCCGCGCTTTGGCTTTGCGCTATCATTGAATTGAGAAATGAAAGCTCGTGCAGTTAAACCTGCGCCTAAGAGGTTTTAAATGTTGCTTGGTTGGAAATCGCGCTGTCTTATCCCCCTTCTGGCTGGCCTGGGCTTAGCCTCGCCCGTATCCTACGCGGCAGGAACCAACTGGTTCGGTGGCATCGACATTAGCAACCATTTGCCCGATCTAAGCGCGAAAAACTTCTCTGGTAGCGTCGACGACAACGTGAAATCCCGCAAAATCTATGGCGCCTATCAATTCAATCGTTTACTCGGTGTTGAAATGGGCGCGGACATCGGCCGCGTCGGCCCGCGAGACAACGGCTTGGTCGAACCTGGCAGCCTCACCCCGGGCCTCAAACCGAAAGGCTGGCAGTTTTCCAGTATCGGCACTCTACCCATCGGCCAAAAACTCGGCGTCACCGGCAAGGTCGGCGCCTACCGCGGCGACGTAGATTTGAGCGCCAGCCAATCCATTAACGACGACGGCAAAACCAAAGCTCTCTACGGCGTCGGCCTCAAATACGACTTCAGCCAAAACTTCCGCGTTCAGGGCGGTTGGGATCGTTATCGTCTCGGCACCGACAAGAATACCGTCCAGGGCGACCGCAATATCGATTTGCTTTCGATTGGGTTGAAGTACCGTTTCTAAGGCATACGCAGTCCTAAAAAAAGCCGGACTTGATCCGGCTTTTTTGTTTCGAGCGCCTGAAGATCCGCATGAATATTGGGCTTACAGGCATGGCCTTACAGCAGACAAATCCTCGAGAAGGCCGCTTCCAGCATCGCGATTAGTTAATCGTGTAATGCGCAAAAATTCCGGCGAAAATCACTCCGCCTACCCAGTTGTTATGACGGAACGCGTAAAAACACTTGGCACGATCGCGATCGCGGATGAGAAAAAAGTGATAGGCCATCATCGCTGCGGCACAGGCGAGACCTGCGTAGTAAATCCAACCGAAGCCAAGCGATACGCCGATCATCGCCAAAAAGCCGATAACCAGCGCGTAGCAAATCATGATCGCTGCAACATCGAAATTCCCGAATAGAATCGCTGAAGTGTTTAGCCCGAGTTTTACATCGTCGTTACGATCGACCATGGCATATTCGGTATCGTAAGCGATTGCCCAAAAAATATTCGCCAGCAACATCATCCATGCCAACATTGGCACCACGCCAGTTTGCGCGGCGAAGGCCATGGGGATGCCAAAGCCGAATGCGACGCCGAGATAGGCTTGCGGAATGGCGAAGAAACGTTTCGTGTAGGGATAACTCGCGGCAATGAATAACGCGGGAAACGATAACGCGATGGTGAGTGCATTTGTTTGTAACACTAACAAAAACGCTAGAAGCGCAAGAAACCCCGCAACCGCGAGCGCTTCTTTCGTCGAAATTTTTCCCGACGTCAGCGGACGATTTTTGGTGCGTTCGACATGCAAATCAAAATCACGATCGGCGATAATCATTTATGGCGCAGCCAGCGGAACGCATCAGCAATGTGCCGAGCGAAAATATCACTATCAATTTCAAACTTGGCTTGCCGTCCGCGGCGATCCACAGCGCCCAAAGCGTTGGCCACAATAATAGCAACGTGCCGATCGGTTTATCCAGCCGCACTAGTTTTGCGTAGAGAGTTAAGCGTTCAACAACGGCGCTCATACTTTCAGATAATCCATTTTCGAATGCATCCAGCGCGCGAGATGGCGATCTGCAGTGGCGGGATCATCTTGCAGCAATCGCTCGGCCAAAATCCGCGCCGCTTCGAGCAAATCGACATCATGTTCAAGATCGGCAAATCGTAGCATGGGCGCGCCGCTTTGCCGGGCGCCGAGAAATTCGCCTGGGCCACGCAGCGCTAAATCTTGCCGCGCGATCTCAAAACCGTCGGTGTTCTCGTAGATAATTTTCAGTCGCGCCCGCGCCGTTTCCGACAGCGGATTCTGAAACAGCAAAATGCACGTGCTCTGCTGTGAGCCGCGTCCTACACGGCCGCGCAGTTGATGCAGTTGTGACAGACCCATGCGCTCGGCGTTCTCGATCACCATCAGCGTTGCATTCGGTACGTCTACGCCAACTTCGATGACCGTCGTCGCCACGAGCAGCTTGATGTCGCCTGATTTAAACGCTTCCATCACGTCAGCTTTCTCGCTCGCGGCTAAGCGCCCGTGCACGAGGCCAACGCGAAATTCGGGAAAGGTCGCCTCCAAATTCGCAAACGTATCGACGGCGGTTTGCAATTGCAACGCTTCCGATTCTTCGATTAGCGGGCAAACCCAATACACTTGCGCGCCGTCGGCGCATGCACCGCGAATTCGTGCGATGACTTCATCGCGGCGCGCGTCAGAAACGAGCTTGGTGGAAATCGGCGATCGCCCTGGCGGCAATTCGTCGATCACCGACACATCAAGATCGGCGAAAAAACTCATCGCCAGCGTGCGCGGAATCGGCGTGGCACTCATCATCAATTGGTGCGGCTGGAGGTTGCCGCGCGCGCCCTTGCTGCGTAACGCGAGCCGTTGGTCGACGCCGAAACGATGCTGTTCGTCGATCACGACGAGGCCTAATTTTTTGAATGCTACGTCCGCCTGAAATAGGGCGTGAGTGCCGACGATCAACTGCGCTGCGCCGCCGCTCGCGGCTTCCAGTGCCTCGCGCTTAACTTTGGTTTTTAGGCTTCCGGTAAGCCACGTAGTTTTTACGCCCAGTGGCGTGAGCATAGCGTCGATTTTACGAAAATGTTGTTCCGCCAAAATTTCCGTCGGTGCCATCAACACGGCTTGATAACCGTTGGCAATAGCGCGCGCGCAGGCGAGCGCAGCGACGATGGTCTTGCCACTGCCGACATCGCCTTGTAGCAAGCGTTGCATGGGATGGCCTTCGCTCAAATCTCGGTTGATTTCATCCAACGCACGCATTTGCGCTTTAGTAAGTGAAAACGGCAACGCGGCCAGAAGTGCCTTCACCAAACGTTCGCCCGCATCCAACTTCGGCGCGCCATGGGCGCGACGCTCGCGATAGGCGCGGCGCATTGACAATTGCTGCGCCAGCAGCTCATCAAAAATCAAGCGACGCCACGCGGGCGCGGCGCGATCTTCCAGTTGCGATTGCGAGTAATCCGGTGTTGGTGCGTGCAGCCATTTCACACTCTTTTCGAAGCTCGGCAGACTTAGCTGGTCTAGTAATACGTGATCAAGCGTGTCGCTTAGATCGCAGCGCGCTAACGCCGCGTGAATCAATTTTTTAATCGTGGCTTGCGGTAAACCCGCCGTCGTTGGATAAACCGGCGTCAGCGATTCGGCGAGCGGCACATCATCGCCGACGACGCGATATTTCGGGTGTACCATCTCGGGCCCGAAATAACCTTGCCGCTGTTCGCCCAACACTCGCAATCGTTTACCCGGCTGCATTTGCTTAATCTGGCTTGGATAAAAATTGAAGAAGCGCAGATACAACACTGCGCTGCCGTCGGCGATTTGGCAGACCAGTTGTCGCCGTGGCCGGTATTGAATTTCCGCATGGAGCAATTCACCTTCAGTTTGCGCGACGCGATCAAACGGCAAATCGCCGATAAGATAAAGATGGGTCTCGTCTTCGTAACGCAACGGCAGGTGTAGCACTAAATCAAAATCGTTGCGAATGCCTAATTTTTCCAGGCGATTGCGTGTAGCATCCCCTTGGAGAGCCAATACTGATGCGGCTTTCCGGACATTCTCCCCAGCAGAACGGACGGCGCGTGGAATCTAATCGCTTCCTTTTACGCGATTAATCCGCACCACTTCCGGCACTGCACGCAATTTCTGCATGACAATGGCAAGATGCGTGCGGTCTTTCACTTGAACGGTGAAATCGATGGTGGTGTAGGCCTGAGAGTCCTTTTCCGTCGTCGCAAAATTTTCGATGTTCGAATTCGCATCCGCGATGCTCGACGCAATCCGCGCCAACACGCCGGGTTTATTTTCGGCGACGATTTTAATTCGCACATCGAATACGCGACTGCTGGCGTTATCCCACGAGACTTCAATCCACTTATCGGGATCGGAGCGGAACTGGCGAATCGTATTGCAATCATGGGTGTGTATGGTAAGCCCTTGCCCCTTGTTGATGAAGCCGATAATCGGATCGCCGGGAATCGGCATGCAACAATGGGCAAATTGCACCGCCATACCTTCGCTGCCGCGAATGGTGATACTACCAAGCTTGTGTTCATGCGGAGCGGGATCGGAAAGCCGCAACAAGCGGCTAGCGACAACCACGTTTAAGCGCTTACCCAGGCCGATTTCCGACAGTAACATTTCCCGAGTTTTGCTTTTGTCGCTGCGAATTAATTGCTCCCAATGAGTTTCATTGATGTCATTCGGCTCGACCTTGAGCGCGCGCAATGCTTGATTCAGCAACCGCTCGCCGAGCATGACCGATTCGTCGAAGCGCATGGTCTTTAAATAGTGCCGAATATGCGATCGCGCTTTCCCAGTGACAACAAAATTCAACCAACCGGGATTCGGTGCCGCGTGCGACGAAGTCACGATCTCGACTCGATCGCCACTCTTCAAAGGCAATCGCAGTGGTGCGAGCTCGTGATTAATTTTTACCGCGACACAGCGATCACCGATATCAGTGTGAACCGCATAGGCAAAGTCCACGGCGGTCGCGCCTTTTGGCAGCGATTTAATTTCCCCGCGCGGCGTAAACACATACACCTCGTCGGGGAACAAATCGAACTTCACATACTCGAGAAATTCGGCGGAATCGCGGCTCTGGGTTTGAATCTCCAGCAGTGATTGCAACAAGTGATGCGTGCGTTTTTGTAATTCGTTAAGCGAGCCATCACCGGACTTATACAGCCAGTGTGACGCGACGCCAGCCTCGGCAATCTTGTGCATGTCTTGCGTGCGAATTTGAATTTCGATCGGGGTACCGAATGGGCCAATCAAGGCGGTATGCAAGGCCTGGTAGCCATTCGCTTTCGGAATGCCGATATAGTCTTTGAATTTCCCTGGAATCGGTTTGTAAAGCGTATGCAGTGCGCCAAGCGCAAGATAGCAGGACTGAAGATCCTTAACGATTACGCGTAAGCCATAGATATCGAGTACCTCAGCAAAGCTTAAGGATTTCTCGATCATTTTTTTATAAATACTGTACAAGTGCTTCTCTCGCCCGTACACACTCGCGTCGACTTTGTTTGCGGCGAGACGCTCCTCGACTGCGTGTTGAATTTTCGATACCACTTCGCGGCGATTTCCGCGCGCCGCTTTAATCGCTTTTGTCAGCACGCGGTAGCGCGTCGGATAAAGGTGACGAAACGCGAGTTCCTGTAGTTCTTGATAAATGCTGTTGAGGCCGAGCCGATTGGCGATCGGCGCATAAATATCAAGGGTCTCGCGCGCGATGCGGGTTTGCTGTTCGCGGCTTACGGCTTCGAGGGTGCGCATGTTGTGCAAGCGGTCGGCGAGCTTAATCAAAATAACACGAACGTCGCGCGCCATCGCCAACAACATTTTGCGGAAATTCTCCGCTTGCGCATGTTGTTGAGACTCGAATTCGATCTTCGTAAGTTTGGAAACGCCATCGACGAGATCGCTTACCGACTTGCCAAACGCGCGCGTAATTTCGCGCTGCGTCGTGCCGGTATCCTCGACAGTGTCGTGCAATAAGGCCGCCATCAACGCCTGCGGATCCAAATGCATCTCCGCGAGAATTTTTGCAACGGCTAGTGGATGGGTAATGTACGGTTCGCCGCTCTTGCGAAACTGACCGTCGTGAGCGGCTTTGGCGAGTTCGTACGCCGCTTCGACTTGCGCAACATCTTCCGGCTTGAGATAGCTGGAAACCGCGTGGGACAGTTCTGCTACTTCGGCCATGACGTACGCCCGTTACGATGAAGGCAAAAACTAGTTTTGAAAGTTGGAAGGTTCCGCTAAATCGCTTTGGCCCAGCAAATTTCTGCCGCCGACAAAAACTATATCTGAGGCGGGGGAACGCGCTTCAGTATTTCAACGCCAATCTTTCCTGCGGCAATTTCGCGTAGGGCGATCACGGTTGGCTTGTCTTTGTTTGCCTCAACCAGCGGCGTCGCGCCGATGGACAATTGCCGCGCGCGCGTGGTCGCGACTAAGGTTAACTCAAAACGATTCGGTATTCTTTTCAAACATTCGTCGACGGTAATTCTAGCCATTTGATTCTCGATGTGTCAGGTTCAATAGCAAAGTGTCGTGTGCCGCGAACTGCCGCGCGAGTTGCAACCGATGGGTTCGGACGATGCCGCATAAATCTTTCACGGCGTCGGTGAAGTTGTTGTTAATAATAACATAGTCAAATTCAACGACATGGCTAATGTCCTCTTGGGCTGCGGCAAGGCGGCGCCGAATGGTTTCCGGCGTATCTTGTTTGCGCCCTTCCAACCGCGCTCGAAGCGCATCGAGAGATGGCGGCAAAATAAAAATGCTGACCACTTTCGAAAATATTTTGCGTAATTGCTGCGCACCCTGCCAGTCGATTTCCAACACGACATCGTGACCGCCATTTATGGTGTCATCGATCCAGCGTTGCGACGTGCCGTAGTGGTTACCATACACCTCGGCGCTTTCCAAAAATTCGCCCTGAGTGGCCATCTGCAAAAAGGTGTCGCGATCGACAAAAAAATAATCCTTGCCGTGAACCTCCCCGGGGCGAGGGCTGCGCGTTGTATGTGACACGGAGAGCCGCACCAGACGGTCTTCTGCGAGCAATGCCGCAACGAGACTTGATTTGCCGGCGCCCGATGGCGCGGCGACGATGAATAGATTACCTGGGGTCATCACTTATCGATTAGCAGGGAAGTAAAGATGCGCTCAGCAGGAGATAAAAATTCAATTCCATTGCTGGGCAATCGTTACTCAATATTTTGAATTTGCTCTCGCATCTGTTCGATTAAAACTTTCATTTCCACAGAAATTTTTGACACTTCCGATGACACGGATTTTGCACCAAGTGTGTTCGCTTCGCGATTCAACTCTTGCATCAGAAAATCGAGCCGCTTGCCGGCGCTTCCGCCTTTTTCCAGCACGCGGCGAACCTCAGTTAGGTGCGCCTTTAAGCGCGACAACTCTTCGTCGACGTCAATTTTGCTGGCGAATAGCACCACTTCCTGACGTAAGCGATCGTCCGCCGACCCAGCTAAGGCTTCACGAATTTTTGTTGCCAACTTTTCTTCAAACGCAGCGACCAGTTTTGGAACGAGCGGCCCTGCTTCGGCGGCAAGAACATCCAACCGCGCGCCGCGCTCCAGTAATATAGTCTTGAGCTTATCGCCTTCCCGCGCTCGGCTGTGGCTAAGTTCGGTCAATGTCTCGGTAAGCAAGGTCGAAGGCATCGGCCGAAATTCGATCCACCGGTGGCGCATCTTGGTCGAAAATGCCCGGAAAATTCAAAATATTCGAAACCGATAGCGGCGCACCGCCTGGCAGTACTAATTTAATCGAATCGTTGTACTTGATTAGTTGGCGCAACACACCTTGATTCAGCGGCAAACCTTTCGCCGCGCTTGGAATCGGGGTATAACCAAGGCGGCAATCGATTTTGCCGCGCGAGAGTTTTTGACCGATGGCCTCGCGCAGGCCGGGTTCCAGCGAACGCAATTCGTCGGGAATACGCAATTGAATTTCCAAATAGCGATGGTTCACGGAGCGCAGCTCCAAATTGAGCTGCCCGTAATCATAATCTCGGCTGCGGCTGGCAAAGCCAGTCATACTGTTAATCATCTCGCGATCAATTCCTATGATTCATATTAGAAAGCTTTGCTAAATCCTCGTAAAATATGGAGAATAGCCTAACCTTTGTTGAACTGTATCATACCGTTATTTGAGCATGGCGCAACCCGCTGACCTCGCTTTGCCGGAAGGCTATCCATTGCTGGATTATCGCATCGTTCGCAGCCTCTCTTCGGGCGGGTTCAGTACGGTTTATTTAGCGAACGATGAAAATGAAATTCCCGTGGCCATTAAGGAATATCTTCCCAATGGCCTAGTGGTACGCAGCGAATCGATGGAAGTTCAGGCGAACTCTCCGGAAAACCTGCCGCCTTTTCGCCATGGTATGAAATGCTTCTTTGAGGAAGGGCGCACCCTCGCACAAATTAATCACCCTAATGTTGTGCGCGTCGAAAACTTTTTTCGCGCCAACGAAACGGTGTATTTGGTCATGCGCTATATGCGCGGGCGCACGCTGGATTTTCATATTCGCGCCAACAAGCAGCACTTTACTGAAAGTTTCATGCGGCGCTTGTTCTTGAGCTTGCTCAATGGCCTGCGCGAAGTCCACACGCATAAACTATTGCATTTGGATATCAAGCCGGCCAATATCTACGTCACCATGGATGCAACGCCTGTTCTGTTGGATTTTGGTTCCGCGCGCATGACGCTGAATCAAGACCGGCCGCAGCTCGTGCCGATGTATACCAAAGGCTTCGCCGCACCCGAGCAGTATCGCGGTATGTTGGATCTCGGGCCTTGGACCGATATTTATTCCGTGGGTGCCACGATGTACGCCTCGCTGTCCGGAACGCCGCCGCAGGGTGCAGACATGCGCGAAAAAGAAGATCTACTTAAACCGGCGGTCGAGGCATGGCGTGGTCGATTTTCCGCGCAATTGCTCAGCACCATCGATCAATGCCTTCAGCTTAACCCGCTACAACGGCCACAAAGCGTTTTTGCGCTGCAAAAAGCGCTGCTGGAACAGGTCTCAGAAATGCCGCCGAAGAGCGGTTTTTTCGATAGCCTCCGGCGCGGCATCAACCGACTTGGGGATCGATAGTGGCTCTGCCCATTTGAAATTCTGCAGGAATCAGTGATTGGCGGCCGCAAGACCAATCAGGATCGCGTCGGGTATGCGTACGCCAGTGACACCCTGCTGATGATTGTCGCCGATGGCATGGGCGGCCACCAAAATGGCGAGGTCGCAGCGGAAATCGCGGTGCGCGTCTTAATCGAACGCTTCAATCGTGAGGTAAAACTCGGCTTAAGCAATCCCGGACACTTCTTGCGTCTCGCGCTGGAAGCAGGCCACACTGCGATCGGCGATTTTACTCGACGACACAAACTGCCCGACTATCCTCGTACAACCTGCGTTGCATGTATCGTTCAGCGCAATATCGCGTACTGGTGCCATGCTGGAGACTCGCGTCTTTACTTGCTGCGCAAGGGCCGCGTATACAAGCGCACGCGCGATCATTCCCGCGTTCAACGCATGATCGACGCCGGTTTGATCCGTGAGGATCAAGCGTTGACGCATCCGGAGCGCAACAAAATTTATAGTTGCCTTGGTGGCGATCAGATGCCGACGATTTCGTTGTCCGAAGGCACGCGCTTAAACCCCGGCGATATTTTGTTGCTGTGTAGCGATGGCCTCTGGGGAATGCTCACGTCGGCCGATATCGAATCGGGGTTTACCGAAGAGACTTTGAAAATAACCCTGCCAAAGCTAATCGAAAAATCTCTCGCGCTGGGCGGCGGGCACGGCGATAACTTATCCGTCGTCGCAGTTGAGTGGCCGGGCGTGGTGGAAAAATTAGAGTACATCGACTCGGCCGTTACCATGCCGGCGGATTTTCTTACTCGCCCGATCGATGCGCCTGGAATGAAGGAAAACATCGACGAAATGAGCGATGCCGATATTGAGCGCGCTATCTCGGAAATTCAAAACGCCATACAGAAACTTTCAAAATGACAACCATCCTCAATTCACGGCCGAGTGGCCGCCATTTCGATCAGCTGCGCGACATCAAATTCACACGCGGTTACACCCGCCACGCTGAAGGTTCGGTACTAATCGAATGCGGCGAGACGAAAGTCATCTGCACGGCGAGTATTGACGAAAAAGTCCCGCCGTTTTTAAAAGGCAAAGGCCAAGGTTGGCTCACCGCCGAATACGGCATGTTGCCGCGCTCAACCGGTACACGCATGGATCGCGAAGCGGCGCGCGGAAAGCAATCGGGACGCACTCAAGAAATTCAGCGCTTGATCGGCCGTAGTTTGCGCGCGATTCTCGATCTATCGAAAATTGGCGAGCGCACCATTCAAATCGATTGCGACGTGATTCAAGCCGATGGCGGCACGCGTACCGCGAGCATTACCGGCGCATACGTCGCGGTCGCCGATGCGATCGCTCACCTGGTCGCGAAAAGGAATCTACCGATCTCGCCGCTACGCGATCATATCGCCGCGATTTCCGTCGGCGTCTACCGAGGCATGCCGGTGCTTGATCTCGATTACATTGAAGATTCCGACTGCGATACGGACATGAATGTCGTCATGACCGGCAGCGGCGGCTTCGTGGAGATTCAAGGCACGGCTGAGGGCGCGCCCTTCACGCAAGACCAAATGAACGCAATGCTCGCGCTCGCCGATAAAGGTATTCAAGAGCTGGTTGCAGCACAAAAAACCGCGCTGTCTCGGTGATCTCAAAGCTGGTTATTGCAAGCGCCAACCCGGGTAAGTTGCGGGAAATTCAGGCGATTTTGGCGCCGCTCAACATCCTCGCCGTTTCGCAAAACGAACTCGGCATTTCCGAGGCCGACGAGCCGTTTTTCACGTTTACTGAAAACGCGCTGACGAAGGCGCGCCACGCCAGCCAGCTAAGCGGCTTGCCCGCGCTGGCCGATGATTCCGGCATTTGCGTCGACGCGCTCGACGGCGCGCCCGGCGTATTTTCTGCGCGCTATGCCGGCGAACCCAAATCCGATGCGCGCAACAACGAAAAATTGATCAATGAGCTCAGCGGAAAAAGTAATCGCCAGGCCCATTACTATTGCGTGATGGTGTTAGTGCGGCACGCAAACGATCCTGAACCGATCATCGCCGAAGGCGCGTGGCATGGCGAAATCGCGCTAACACCTTGTGGTGAAAACGGCTTCGGCTACGATCCTTATTTCTATTTGCCGGCGTTGGGAAAAACCAGCGCGGAGCTCGAACGTGGACACAAAAATCGCATCAGTCATCGCGGCCAAGCGCTAGAACAGTTGATGCAAAAATTAGCCGAGCGGCCTTAAAAACAATACGGCATGTCATTACCAGCCCCCTGTTTCAGCACCACAGATATCGCTCACGGAACATGCACCTAATACGCAGTTGTAGGGGGGATCAAACGTGGCATAAATCCAAACGCTGCAAGGGGCTGGCCTATGGCCACCGGCAGCTGATCCGCCATCAAGACGAAATGTCATTGCGAGCGTAGTGCAGCAATCGCGTATTTGGGCGCTACTAAAAAACGAGATTGCTTCGCAATGACCGCAATGAAAACTAACCTAAGAATGCTCGCAGCATCCACGCCATTTTCTCGTGGGCTTCCATGTTGCCGGTGAGAAAATCCGCCGTGCCTTCGTCGCCATGTTTTTCGCTGACGGATTCGATATCTTTTCGCAATTGCCGAATAATCGATTCGTGATCTTTCAGTAATTCCGCGATCATCGTCATTGCGGCAGGTGGTGCGCCGACGCTTTCTTTTAAGCGCGTATGTTTCGAAAACCCTTGCATGCTGCCGAGCGCGACACCGCCGAGGGAGCGGGCCCGTTCCGCAACGTCATCGATAAAGCCTTCGAGTTCTTCGTATTGCGCTTCGAAAAATTTGTGCAGATCGTTGAACTGGGGACCGGTTACGTTCCAATGAAAATTTCGCGTTTTAGTGTAGAGAACAAACTCATCGGCAAGCGCCGCGTTCAGAATATCGACAACGCCGTTGCGTTGTTTTTCATTGAGCCCGATGTTGATGGAACCGTTGTTCGCTTTTGCCATTGCTATCTCCTGAGTTAATGTTCAATGTCAGCCCGCAACTTACAAATTACGGACACTACTTAGTATCATTTGCGTTTGTAGGCGGAACTTCACAATCAAGAAAATCATGATTTGGCAACGAAGTAAATGATTTCGTTACAGCGTTCCCATTTTCCCCACCTGAAAATCGTTCACCGCTTGCATAATTTCCGCGCGGGTATTCATTACGAACGGGCCATAACTTGCCACCGGCTCGCCGATTGTTTCACCGGCAAGCAATAATGCCATCGTGCCAGGAGCCGCATGGAAGCTGGACTCCAGGCCATCCTGTGCCAACAGGCATAACTGGTGCGCCGTTCCAGCCTGCCCATCCGTAAACTTAATTTCGCCGTCGATTATGTAAATCGCAGCATTGAAATTTTTTGGAATGGGGATAGTGAAATCGGAAGCGAGTTTCGCCTCGATTCGCGTGACCATCATCGGCGTATGCGTGCTGGCTGCGCCTTTGACGCCGTCAATTTCACCCGCGATGAGGTGAAGCAGTGCACCGTTTTTTTCAATGACAGGAATTTTCGCTTTCGGTAAGTCTTGATAGCCTGGCGGATTCATTTTTAACCGCGCCGGCAAATTTACCCAAAGCTGGATGCCGTGCAACACGCCCCCGTTTTTCGCGAATTCCTTCTCGTGATATTCCGCGTGAACGATGCCGCTCGCTGCTGTCATCCACTGTACATCGCCGGGCGTGATCAAGCCGCGATTGCCTGCGGAATCGTGGTGCTCCATCGCACCTTCGAGCATGATCGTCACGGTTTCGAAACCGCGATGGGGATGAGGATTCAATCCGCCATTGCCGCCCGGAGCGACGTTTAACGGCCCGAAATGATCGAGCATTAAAAAAGGATCGAGGTAATCCAACTCGGGCCCGGGCAAAGGCCGCATGACGCGGAGGCCTGGGGCTGGCTCGGCGGGGTAACTGTTTAGGATTTTTTCTAGGGCGCGTGACATAGTTTCAGTATTTGAATAGTTGCGATTGATTTGCGGCCGACGCTAAAGTCTTTTGACTACGGCAAATCAAACAGTAATACTTCAGCGCTCTTTGCGTGCGCAAACTCCACAGAAGTTTCGCCACTTAGTTTCGCCGCGTCACCCGTTGTACGAGGTATCTGTCCATTCACAATTACGTTTCCGCGTACTACATGCACATAGGCGTTGCGTCCTGGCGCGAGCGCGTGGGAAGACAGACTCCGTACCATCCAGCAAACTCGCATACACGTAAGCATCTTGATGAATCGTCACGGATCCCTCGCGACCATCTGGCGAAGCGATCAAACGCAATGTGCCGCGCTTTTACGTCGTCGGAAAATTGCATTTCTTCATAGCCGGGCGGCGATACCGAAAGACATTCGGCTCAATCCAAATTTGTAAAAAATGTACAAGCTCGTCCGGCGAATGATTGAACTCGCTATGCGTCACGCCCTTGCCCGCGCTCATGCGCTGCACGTAACCGGGGCGCAAAACAGAGCCATTACCCATACTGTCTTTGTGTTCCAGCGCGCCACTTAACACATAGCTAATAATTTCCATATCGCGATGGCCGTGCGTGCCGAAACCTTGGCCCGGCGCGACGCGATCTTCGTTGATCACGCGCAGCGGGCCAAAACCCATGTGATTCGGGATCTTGATAACCGCGAAGGAAAACGAGTGATACGAATCAAGCCAGCCATGATCGGCGTGGCCACGCTCAGCGGAGCGGCGAGGGTAATCATGATGTCCTTTCAACTGGATTGATTGGAATTCAGCAGATGGGGTCAAGTCGCAAAATTCCAAGTGATCGCAAACCTATCACGCCAAACACTTCCTCCCTTTCAAGGAGAGGGACGGGGTGGGGATGGGTATCGCGGTGGCTGCAACTCAACCCATCCCCATGGCCTGAGGCCACCCCGCCTTAATCCTCCCCTTGAAGGGGAGGAAATCATCTCGCTACATCTCTTCGCGCCGCATGGAAACATGGCCTTCAGCAGGCGCGCCTAAACTCGGTTCGATGCGACCACGAATGCCGGCGGCTGCCCGCTCTGGCAATGGCAGGCGCGTGAGTCGTTGGTTCTTCTTCCTCAAGACGTTTAAGCTTGCCAGTAAGCAAGGTGTACGCGACGGGAATTACGAATAACGTCAGCAAGGTGCCGACTAACAAACCGCCGACAATGACCACACCAATCGGGCTGCGCGACTCGGCGCCCGCGCCGCTCGCGGTCACGAGCGGCAACGCGCCGAGCACCATCGCCGCTGTGGTCATCAAAATCGGACGCAAACGCAAGGTCGCGGCTTCAATCACCGCTTCGGCTTTATCTTTACCTTTTTCACGCAACTGATTGGCGAATTCAACAATGAGAATACCGTGTTTGGTGATGAGTCCGATCAACATGACTAGGCCGATTTGGCTGTAAACATTGAGCGTTCCGCCAACGCCGGCGACAACCGGCGCCGGGATATCCGCTCCCATCATTAAGCCGATCGTCACCGGAATTTTGCTGTTTGACCAAAAAAGAAAGAACAGCGCGCCGGCCAACGCCAACGGCACCGTCAACATGATGATGAGCGGCGAGGTGAAACTTTCGAATTGCGCGGCCAGTACCAAATAAATGAATACCAGCGCCAACAGAAAAGTAAGCACCAGCGCGCCGCTTGATTCTTTAAACTCGCGCGATATGCCGTCATAGGCCGTGAGCTTCGCATCACCCATGATTTCGGTAGCGGCCTGATCCAGATAATCCAGGCCTTGTCCTAACGTCGCGCCCGGCGCGAGATTCGCCTCGATGGTCGCAGAGCGCAGCCGATTGTAGTGATTCAGCGAACTCGCCGCGACGCCTTCATCAACCCGCACCAAATTCGACAACTGCACCAATTGTTTGTCTTTGGTACGCACGAAGATAGAAGTTAAGTCATTCGGTTGCGCACGCTCTGCGTCTTCGAGTTGCACGATCACATCGTGTTGTTTTCCGTCGCGCTGAAACCGCGTTACTTGGCGGCCACCCAACATGGTTTCCACTGTACGGCCGATTTCGTCCACTTCCACGCCCATCGACGCTGCTTTATCGCGATCCACCCACACTTTCAGTTGCGGTTTATTTAACTTCAAATCCGAATCGGGGTTCATCAAACCCGATTTAGGATCGCGCGCTTTTGCGATTAACTTATCGTTGTATTCCGACAGTTTTTCATAGGTCGGCGCTTGGAATACGTAGCGGACCGGCAGGTTACGAAAGCTTTGTCCCAGCGACGGCGGATTGATCGGAAAAGTGAGCACGCCGGGCAAGCGCCATAAATTTCGGGAACAACTCGCCGGAAATCTGTCCGGTTTTTTTTGTACGCTGACTCCACGGTTGCACCATATTAAAAGACATCGCGATGTTGACCGGATTCGGTTTTTCCAGGCCCGGCGAGACGACCACAAAACTGGTATTAATTTCGGGCACGCCTTTGAGAATTTTCTCGATTTCCAAGGCATATTTATTGGTGTACGCAAACGTCGAACCTTCCGGCGCGAGGGTATAGGTCATGAACCAAGAGCGATCTTCCTGCGGGGAAAGTTCGCTTTTCAGCATGTTCAACAGGATGAAAATCCCGAAGCCGGCAACGCCAAAGATAACGCCCAGAAACATCAATCGCCCGACCCAGCTACGACGCACCAACTTGCCGAGCACGCGCCGATAGCCATTATTCATGGCGACAAAAATCCGCTCTGTCCAGTTGTATATCGCACCATGGCTGGCTTGATGCTTGAGCAACTTCGAGCACATCATCGGTGTCAGCGTAAGCGCCACGAAACCGGAGACCAACACGGCAGCCGCCACGGTCAACGCGAACTCGCTGAACAACTTGCCGGTGTTACCGGGAATGAACGCCAATGGCGTAAACACTGCCGCCAATGTGATGGTCATGGCGATGACGGCGAAGGAAATTTCCTTGCTGCCGACCAGCGCCGCCTTGCGCGGCGACATGCCTTCTTCAATATGGCGATAAATGTTTTCCAGCACGACGATGGCATCGTCAACGACCAAGCCGATCGCGAGCACGATGCCGAGCAAGGTCAAAATATTGATGGTGAAGCCGAGCGCGTAGAGAAAAATAAACGCGCCGATTAGCGAAACCGGAATGGTGACAAACGGAATCAAGGTCGAGCGGATCGAACGCAAAAATAGGAAAATCACCAATACGACCAAGATTAGCGCTTCGAAAATCGTGCTCTTCACCGCCTTAATCGCCTCATCAATGAAGATCGCGGAATCGAACGCGACTTTCACCTGCATGCCATCCGGCAAAGCCGCTTGTATCTTCGGCTGCAACTCGCGTACGGCGTGTGCGACATCGAGCGTGTTCGCCGTCGATTGCTTTACGACGCCGAGGCCAACGGCTTCATTGCCGCCAACGCGCACAATCTTGCGCCAATCTTCCGCGGATAATTCCGCGCGGCCAATATCTTTGAGGCGAACCGGATAACCCTGCGCTTCATTGACGATCAGATTATTGAATTCTTCCGCCGTACGCAGATCGGTTTGCGTGGTGACGGTGAATTCGCGACTCGTGCTTTCGATACGTCCGCCAGGGACTTCGATATTCTGCTTACGCAGCGCGCTTTCGACATCGAGCGGCGTGAGGCCGAATGCGGCCAATCGATCTCGATCCAACCAGATGCGCATCGCGAAACGCCGATCGCCGCCGATGATGACGGTCGCCACACCGGGCAACACTTTGATTTGATCGAGCACGTAGCGATCGGCATAGTCGGTGATCGCCAGCGTATCGTGCTTGCTCGATGAAAATGCCAGCCAGATGATGGCTTGCGCATCCGCTTCGATTTTCGCGACGACCGGGTCTTTGATTCCCGGGGGCATCAGCGCCCGCGCGCGCGCCACGCGATCACGCACGTCGTTCGCCGCAGAATCCGCATCGCGTTCGCGCACGAATTCGACCGTGATCGCGCTGACTTCGTCTTTACTTTGCGACTTGATCGCCTTGATGCCCTCGATGCCGGAAAGTTGATCTTCCAGCGGCTGGGTGACTTGGCTTTCCATGATCGACGACGACGCGCCGAGATAAACCGTGCGCACCGAAACGGTCGGCGCGTCGATGTTCGGATACTCACGCACCGTCAGCCGGTTGTAGGCCATCATACCGATCAGAATGATCGTCAGACTCATCACCGTCGCGAGGACGGGGCGTTTGATGGAAAGATCGGATAAGAACCATGACTGATCGTCCTTTAACTTTTCGCGGCAACGGGCGGCGTGCCCATCACGGTCACCGGCGCGCCGGGTTGCAGTTTAATTTGGCCATCGGTAACAACCGTATCATTGACTTTCAAGCCGTCAATAATTTCCACTTCACCTGGGCGGCGCCGGCCAATTTTCACTGTGACAAACTCCGCTTTGCCGTCGACGACTTTCACGACGAGGGACTGGTTACCTTTCGGCACGATCGCTTCTTCCGGCACGACCAACGCGGTGCCGCGTCGTTCCAAAATCAAATTCACGCGAGCGAACAATCCCGGCTTCAACTTTACCTTCTGCATTGGGGACGCGTGCGCGCAACAACACCGTCCGCGTTTGCGCATCGATCGCTGGCTCGATCGCAAAAATCTTGCCGCTAAAGGTATCTTTCGGAAACGCATCAACGCGCACATTCACGTCTTGATCCTTCGCGATTTTGCTCGAGAATGCTTCCGGAACACGAAAATCAAGTTTCAGCGAGCCGATATCTTCCAAATTGACAATATCCTCGCCCGCCTTGCAGATAGGCGCCATTGCTGACTTTGCGCAAGCCGAACATGCCTTTGAACGGCGCGCGAATTTCTGCTTTGGCTAACTGCGCCAGCGTTTCTTGTTTCAGCGCCTGATCGCGCGCGAGATTGCTGTTCGCTTCATCCACCGCTTGCTGGCTCATGAATTTTTGCCCGGCCATATTCTTCGCGCGATCGAAACGTTGGCGATTGACGGTGACATCGGCATCGTTCGCGGCAAGTCTCGCGCGCAAATCGGAGGTATCCATCGACACCAATGGCGCGCCGGCGTTGATCGATTGCCCTTCGGTAAAATGAATTTTGACAATGCGCCCGGCGATTTCCGGACGAATCACGACGGATTCTTCGGCGAGCAAAGTGCCGACGGCAGTGACGTCATCTGTCACAGCGCTCTCGCGAACCATTGCGACTTTCACCGGCGGGCCAGCCGGTTTTCCGCCGGGGCGCTGGCTGGAGAGGCCGCCCCCCGCTTGCTTCTCGGGCGTGCCTGTGCCAGGAGCCGCGCCGGTACTGGGTGGGCTAGGGCCATTGCCTGCTGGCGCACCCTGCCCTGGGGGCTTTGCAGCGTCGGTCTGCGAAACAGCCCCTTGCATCGGTGGCTTGATCCCTCGCCGGCAAAAAATTTCTTCGATGCGAGGAACAAAATAAGCAGCTAACAGAATCGCGCCGGCGATCAACGAAACACGCCGCGATTTCGCAGCCTGAATAAATGATTTGTCGACCATAAACTTAATTGCCAACTCCGATGCTAACATGCGATCAGATCGCGTGAAGATTGTTATTATTACAACCTCCAAGTATACATCCTAAGCCGCGATGCCTCCCGACGCCCTGAGCGAAATCATTCTCTTCAACAAGCCCTATGGCGTGATCTGCCAATTTAGCGCCGACGGCAAACATCCGACATTAAAAGATTATCATCCGGTGAAGGGCGTTTACGCTGCAGGCCGCCTGGATACCGACAGCGAAGGTTTAGTTGATACTGACACCGGCGACGGCGCGCTACAACATCGGATCACCGATCCTCAACATAAGTTCCGTAAAACTTACTGGGTGCAAGTTGAGGGCGTAGTCAGCGACGCTGAGCGCTTTCAGCAGTTGGCCGGCGGCGTCGATCTTGGGGAATTTGTGACGGCCCCCGCGAGCCCGCGCTGATGGATGAGCCGCTGGACCTATGGCCGCGCGATCCGCCGATCCGAGTTCGCAAAGCGATCCCGACTTCGTGGCTTGAGTTGACGATTTCCGAAGGGAAGAATCGTCAAGTTCGGCGCATGACCGCGAAGGTTGGATATGCCGACGTTGCGATTGATTCGCTATCGGATTGGGGAATGGACTTTGGACGGGCTGGCGCCTGGGGAATGGCGGCGGGTAAAATTTAGTATTCTGACTTCTTGTAGCCGTGAGGCCACCTCGTCATTCCCGCGCAGGCGGGAATCCATGTTGACTTTGGAAGGCCAACTGGATTCCCGCCTGCGCGGGAATGACACATCGGGTTTTTATGGTCATAGTCAGTGATATATTGCCGGATTAAATCGGCATAAACTTCAAATCAAACACCCGTTCCACTAACCATGCGGCCGCGAGGGCGCGATCAACAACGAGCCGGCAACGAGCACGACTTGCTTGATAAAAAAAACTATCGCGCAACATATAAGCGATCGGCAAAAACACGGCGACAATCGCCACTTGGCCAAGCTTCGACACCCAGATTGAATCCGACCAGCGCAATCAGCAAGGTGCTTTGCGGCAGACCAAGTTCCGTCAACACATTGGCAAAACCAAATCCGTGAATTAAGCCAAATCCAAACGCAACTATCCAGCGCCGCCCATGAAAAATCGGAAACACGTTGTTCAGCGCTGCGACGATAACCGAAGCGGCGATCGCCGATTCCGCAATCCAGCTTGGGATGTTAATAATTTGCAGCGCCGCAAGGCTGAGCGTGATCGAGTGTGCAACAGTAAACGCTGTAACTACTTTGAGCACTTCGATAAATGCGAACCTTGAAACTGCTCGCGGCTTGCCATTGTTCGGCTGGCCCACACCAACACAGCCGGCAACAGCAACGACAGCAAAAAGAGAATGTGATCGATGCCCGATCCAAATATGCCAAATGCCCTCGATTAGATAATCGACAAACTGCTTCCACTGCGAAGGTTTCGCCAAGTTGGAATTTTTGCTTGCGATTCGGAGTCGCTGAAAATCGCACTGCGCGCTTTGCCGTCGCTTTGCAAGTTGAGCAAGCCCTTGTGCTCTTTGTCGAGATCGAAAAATAACGAGTAATCGATCTCCAGAATACTCCGGCGCTTTCGGCGCAATCGGCCGTGAAAAAAATCACCGCATAAGTGCCGTCGCTGTGATTATCGATTTTGTGATCGGTGACTTTGGTCTGGACAAGCTGCGCCGTCGGCGGCCAACTTCAGATGGGTGAAAGCATACGCCACAATTTCTGCGTGCTTGGCTTTGACTTCGCCCCATTCCACATTACCATCGAGATTGCCGTCCAGACCCAATGCATAATCCAAATCACGTAATGCGATATCCCATTGGCCTTGCAATTGCGGCTTGTCGCCGTGAATGGTGAGATAACTGTCGCTGGGCTTGTGCGCGTAGGCGGACAAAGAACAGACATCAATCAAGGAAAACGGCAATGCGTCAAATCAGCATGGTATTTAAAATTGCAGTTAGGATTTGGTCGGAAATTATACGTGATGCGCGCATGCCAAATCGACCAAAGTGCAATAACACCGTCGGTAAAATTAGCAAGTTCAGTATCGTCGACGTAACCAAGCCCACCGACAATAATCGCCGCCATCGGGCCTTCGATCTCCCGTCCCGGCTCGCCACTGCCAAGCGCAAGCGGCATCAAGCCCAGTGCCGTGACTAGCGCCGTCATCAGGATCGAAGGCAGGCGTTCCGCCGCGCCGAGTTTTGCCGTCTGCTAAATTCCATGGCCGCCCTTCGATTTCTACCAGATGCTGATAATGGGAAACCAGCATGATGGAGTTGCGCAGCGTGATTCCAAATAGCGTCACAAATCCCACCAGCGAGCCAAGCGACAACCAGCCACCGCTGAACAACACCGCGAGCACGCCGCCGAATAACGCAAACGGCAAATTCAAAAACGTAATCGCAAGATTGCGCAAACTCGCCGAACGCGAGGTACAGCAAAATAAAAATACCCGACGCACGCGAGCGCCGAATGCAAAATCAACTCCTCGCGCGCTGCAGCCTGCGCTTCGGCCGCGCCGCTGACGGAAAAATAATTGCCGGGCGCGAAGCGAACCTGGCTGTTGATTTTCGTTCGCGGCCTCGATGCACAAAATCTTCAATATCGCGATTGGTTAACGCTGCAGGTGACGGTTTGCAATCGTTTACCTTGGTCGTGCAAAATCTTGTAGCGCCCCGTCACTTGTTGAATGTCGGCGACATCGTTCAGCGCGATCAATTTGCCGCCGAGGCGTCCGCAGTGGCAATGGTCCTGCTTGGCTCAAATCGCGCTTGAATGTTTCCGCCAATGTTACGGCGATGCCGATGACTTCGTTGCCGCGATAAACTTGGCCAACGGGCAATCCTTCGTAGACCGTTTGAATGGTTTCCAGCACGTCGGCGGGCTACAATCCCCACAGTCGCAACTTGTCGTGGCGCAGGCGGATCGAAATTGCGGTAAGCCCGGCGGCGCCTGCACTTGCACATCGGCTGCGCCGCGGATGCCACTTAGCGTCGCCGCGATAGCGTAAGCATCGCGATCGAGATTATCCAGATCTGGGCCAAAAAGATTGATCACCACCGGCGCGGCATAACCGGCAACGGTTTCGCCGATGCGTTCGGTTAAAAATGTGTTGACGGAAAAATTCACACCCAGAAAGTCCGATAAACCGGTCGTTTCCAATTCTTCTTCAACTACGCGACTCGGCATTTGAATTCTTGCGCTTGGAACTTGAGGAAGCCTTCCGCTTCCGGCTCGACACCCGTCAACACATGGCGAATCTCATCGAGAATACGTTTTTGTTCGGCGCCCGGTAGCGGGCCGATCTCGACCTCAAATTCACTATAGTGCGAGCCAAAAGTATCAGGGCCGTTGCTGGCGCGTCCAACCCATTGCGCGACCGACGCCACGCCTTCAATCTTGCCGATTTCGCGCGCGACGATTGAACCCAAACGCAGCGATTCTTTTTCCGATGTGCCGGGAATCGCCGACATATGGATGATGTAATGTCCTTCTTTCAACGCTGGGATGAACTCGCTGCGAAATAGCGGCAACAGGGCGATGCCGATGGTCAACACCAGCGCAACGAAAGAAAACGTCGACAGCGGATGATGTTCGACCCAATCAAGTAAGCGAACGTAACGCGGTTTGATCCACGCGATCAACGGCGGATCGCTGGATTTCAGCGGCGCATTCGACAACATCAAATAGGACAACGCCGGCGTCACGGTTAGCGCCGTGACCAGCGAGGCAAAAATTGCCAAGATGTACGCGATGCCTAGCGGCGAAAATAATTTTCCCGCAACACCGCCCAAGGTCAGCAGCGGAACAAATACCAGCACAATGATGAATGTCGCGTACACCACCGATGACCGCACTTCCATCGATGCCTGGAACACTACCTCCCATGCGGCTCTTGGCGTGGTCGCTTGGCGATTTTCTCGCAGACGACGAAAGATGTTTTCGGTATCGATAATCGCGTCATCGACCACTTCGCCAAGCGCGATGGCTAATCCACCCAACACCATGATGTTCAGGCTGATCGCGAAATAGTCGAACACAATAATGGCAGTCAACAGCGAAAGCGGAATCGCCGTGCTGGAAATAAATGCCGTGCGCCAGTTAAATAAGAAAAAAAACAAAACGATAGTCACCAGCGTCAGGCCGATGATTAAGTCCTTTTGCAGATTTTTGATCGCCGTCTCGATAAAGTTGGCCGGACGAAACATCCGCGCATTCATCGTAATTTGCTCGCGAACGACCAGTGGTTCAATGTCAGCGATCGCTTTTTCCAGCGCGATCGTTACCGCCCGTGTGTTGGCGCCGAGTTGGCCTTGTACCGCCAAGAACACGCCGAGCTTGGCATCGATTGCGGCGCTGCCGATCGATGGCGCAACGCCTTGCTCAATGCTGGCGACATCGCCGAGCGTGATCGATTGCGTCGCCGTTTCGTGAACCACAACTTGCGCGAGCTGCCGCAGCGTCAAGGTTTGCCCGTGCGTAGTGACGATAATGCGCTGGTTGGCATTCTCGATAAAACCGGCGCCGCGCACCGCGCTGGCTTTTCGCGCGGCTGCGGTCACTTGCTCCAGCGACAAGCCGTAGCGCACTAACTTGTCCGGCTGAACGCGAATTTGCCATTGACGCAATTCGCCGCCGAATACGTTTACGTCCGCGACACCGGTAACGCCGAGCAAATGCGGCCGCACAATGCGATCGACAAAGGTGCGCAGTTCCGTCAGCGAACGTTTCTCCGACGTCAAGCCGATGCCAAGCACCGTGCTGGCGGAAGACGTCAGCGGCGTAATGTTCGGCGTCACGCCTTGCGGCAGGCTCGCTTGCGTGGTGGTTAGCCGCTCGGCGACCAATTGGCGGTTACGATAAATATCCGAGCGATCGGAAAAAATAACCGTGACCACCGACAGCCCGGGAATCGACTGCGAGCGCAGCGATTGAATCCCCGGCACGCCGGAAATACCGCTCTCAATCGGCTGCGAAACTAAGGTCTCGACGAGCTCCGCCGACAAGCCCGGCGCCTCGGTTTGAATCACCACTTGCGTCGGTGAAAACTCCGGGAACACGTCCAAGCTCGCGTTGTTAATGCGATACAAACCGTAGACGATCACGGCAATCGCCAACGCGATCACCACGCCGGCTCGGCGAATGGAAAAACGAACGATGGAGGCGATCAAGGGAAGATTGGTTTCTTAATTACCGGATCAATCGTCATTCTCATCTTTAATCTGATAGCGAAATTCTTCCGACAACAATAATTGCGCGCCGCTGACGACCACGGCATCGCCCGGATTTAAACGGCGCACCGTTGAACCAGCCGTTGTTGGTCGATTCTGTCGTCGTCACTTCGCGTCGTTCGAAGGTATCGTCGTTGCGCTTGAGATAAATCCACGCTTTGCCGCCATGCCATACCGGCGCGGAGAATGGAACGACAACACCATTGCGCGCACCTTTTTCGTCTTCCAGCGTGGCGGCGACGCGCATGCCGACACGCAAACCGGCGCCCGGCGCGCGATACCAAAAGGTACGTCCGGCGACTTCGCTGTCGGCTTGCAATGCGGCTGACACGAATTGCGCGGCTACCGGTTTATCTGCGCTTCCGACTTGCGATACTTTAATCGTCGCGGGCGGATCGCCTTGCGCTGTGCCCCAAGACAGCTGCGCTAATACTTGTTGGCCACTTAGCAATCCATCAATCTCGCGTCCCGGCGCCAACGCCATGCGGCTGAGTGCCTCACCCCATTGCTGACGAACGGCAGCGCGAATATTCGCAACCTCGCTTTCGCTCGATGCGCGTTTAGCTTGGTCGGATTTCCAATCGGACTCGGCTGCTTGCACGGCGCGTAAGCTGACCATTTGCTTATCGCGAAATAAAGTCTGCATGCGCTGATACTCCGCGCTGCTGCGCGTGAGCGAGGCTTGCACCACGCGAATCTCGTTTTGCGCGGCAACGAAGCGTGCGCGTTGCTCAACCAGCGACTGGATGTTGACGACACTACCGAAAATCTCCGCGCGCGATTGCAGCGCGTACATCTCCAAAGGTTGGGTGACGATGGCGCTGCCCTTCTGTGTTTTCGCCGACACACGAACCAAGGTCGCGCCGTCTTCCGCGCGCGATTGCGCATCTACGCCGGCTTCTGACATTAGGATCGTCGGCGTTGAGGGCCGCCAATTCGTCGCGAGCGAAATACACCATCCCCCACGCCAAGATGACGATGATGGCAAGCAAAACGCCGACCAAATAAACCAATCGATTTGAAGTCATTATGGAAGGGAAACGTTGCGCGAAACTACGCCGTGCGAGTGCTTCAAAATCATGACAATTCTATTTCTCCAAACGCACGCGCCGAAAATTAATTGGCGACTGGGCCGATTATACTAGCCGAGTGCCGCTTGCTTGGAAAGCGGCGCGATTTTCCACAATTGCATCGGCGCAGCAGTCGGTTCACAATGGAATCTCCGGTCTCGGGTAGGTAACAACGCAAACCGAGACCAAAAAAGCGATCTGCCAGAAGCCGCATGGGTATTGGCTCCCGGCAAGGCATCATTGGAACGCCGCGCTGGTATTGGCTCTCCGACATGCCTCTAAAATTTCTAATAACCAAGGACGTCATCACGACATGAACTGATCACCTGCCCCACCCACAAAATTTCGGAGGAGAGACCATGCCCAAGTACAGCACTGAAGCACTCAGGACCATTGCCCTCGTAGGCCACGCGGGCGCCGGCAAAACGAGCCTCGCTGAAGCGTTGCTCCACAAAGCCGGCGCCATCACCGCACCCGGTACGATCGAACGCGGCACCACCGTTTGCGATTTCGATCCGCTCGAAAAACAGCATCAGCATTCGCTCAATTCCGCCGTCGTCCACTTCGACGATCAAGGCACCCACGTTCACTTAATTGACACGCCGGGCTACCCAGATTTTATGGGCCAGGCGATCGGCGCATTGCCGGCTGTAGAAACCGCCGCCGTGGTCATCAACGCGCAAAACGGCATCGAACTCATCACCCATCGCATGATGCAGTGGGCGGAAAAACGCAAACTGTGCCGCGCTATTATCATCAACAAAATCGATGCGGAAAATCTGAATTTGCCCGCGCTGCTCGCGGAAATTCAAGAAGCCTTCGGCAAGGAATGTCTGCCGATCAATCTGCCCGCCGACGGTGGTAAAAAAGTCGTCGATTGTTTCTTCAATCCTTCGGGCGATGCGGATTTTTCTTCAGTCGCGTCTGCCCACAGCGCGATCATCGATCAAACCGTCGAAGTCGACGAAGACTTGATGGCGATCTATTTGGAAAAAGGCGAAGTCACGCCGGAACAATTGCACGCGCCATTCGAAAAAGCGCTGCGCGAAGGCCATTTGATTCCCGTGTGCTTCGCTTCCGCGCGAACCGGCGCGGGCGTTGCGGAGTTGTTCGATATCTTTGCTAAATTGATGCCCAATCCGCTCGAAGGCAATCCACCACTCTTCGTTACGGGCGAAGGCGCCAAAGAAGAAGAATTTCATTCCGATCCCGACCCGAAAAAACACGTGCTCGCTCACGTATTCAAAGTCACGGTTGATCCTTTCGTCGGCAAACTCGGCGTGTTCCGTGTTCATCAAGGCACGATCACCAAGGATAGTCAGCTTTATATTGGCCACGCGCGCAAGCCGTTCAAGGTCGGCCATTTATTCATGCTGCAAGGCAAAGAGCATGTCGAAGTTGATTCCGCGATTCCCGGCGATATCGCCGCCGTCGCAAAAATCGACGAAATCGAATTCGATTCCGTTTTGCATGATTCGCCGGAGGACGAGCACATTCATTTGCGTCCGTTGGAATTCCCCAATGCGATTTACGGCATCGCGATCGAGCCGAAAAAGCGCGGCGACGAACAGCGGTTGCACGATATCCTCGGAAAACTAACAGCGGAAGATCCGTGCTTTCAAGTGGAGTTGTCACCGTCGACTAATGAAACGATATTGCACGGTCTCGGCGATTTGCATATGCGTACCATGCTGCAACGCATGGCGGAAGTTTACAAAATGGAAGTCGCGACGCATCCGCCGCGCATCGCCTATCGCGAAACCGTGATGGGAAATGCCGAAGGCCATCATCGACACAAAAAACAAACCGGCGGCGCGGGACAATTCGGCGAAGTGTTCTTGCGCATTGAGCCACTGACGCGCGGCAGCGGCTTTGAGTTCGAGGACAAAACCTACGGTGGCTCGATCCCTCATCAATTCATTCCCGCGGTCGAAAAAGGCGTGCGCATGGTGTTGGATGCCGGGCCTCTCGCCGGCTATCCAATACAAGATGTCAAAGTCACGGTAACCGACGGCAAACACCATCCGGTCGACTCGAAAGAAATCGCCTTCGTCAGCGCCGGCAAAAAAGCGTTTTTGGACGCTATCGAAAAAGCGCGTCCGATTATTCTCGAACCTATCGTCAACATGCAAATCACCATACCAGACCAATTTGTCGGCGACATCACCGGCGATCTGTCGTCGCGGCGCGGCCATATCACCGGCACCGACGCGGCGCGCGGTAATGTTTCCATTGTCGCGGGACGAGTGCCGATGTCCGAAGTCAGCGACTATCAATCGAAACTGAAATCGATCACCGGCGGCGCCGGTTCCTACGCGGTAGAGTTGTCGCATTACGAAGCGGTACCGCCGCAAGCGCAACAAAAATTGGTCGCCGATTACAAAGCTACGCGGCCACAAGCGAAAGATGATGACTAATAATATTAACGAATTCGTGATCTATCACAACCCGCGCTGCAGCAAGAGCCGTGCGGCGCTCGAGCTTTTGCGGCAGGGTGGGATTGAACCGACGATCATCGAATATTTGAAAACACCGCCGACAAAAGCGGCGCTACTGGACGTGATAGAAAAACTCGGCGTGAAGCCAGAAGCGTTGTTGCGAAAAGGTGAAGATTTGTTTAAAGAGCAATTCGCCGATCGTATTTTGTCTGATGAGGAATGCATTGCTGCGATGCTGGAATATCCAATTTTTATCGAGCGGCCGATCGTAGTTCATGGAACCCGAGCCGTCATTGGGCGACCGCCGCAGCTTATCGTCGAGTTGTTGTGACCTTATTGCAGACCAATCGATGCCACGCTGTCGCGCCTAGGCCCTGTAACAATCTTTAACAATCTGCAAGCCATACTTGGCGGTATATTGTGCGCTGCGGCATCGCTAAAACGCTGCGATTCGCAAGTGACGTCCCGTCAACGTATTCAAGGAGAGAAAAATGGAAAATGGAATCAGCCAGGCCACGCAATTGCTTCAAACTTATGGAATCCCCTTACTTTGGAATATTCTCGGCGCGATCGCGATCTGGGTAATCGGTGGCTGGGTCATCACCGGTGTGCGCAATCTCATCAAGCGCTCCATGTCAGCACGGCGCTTGGATTCCACGCTGGCAAGCTATATCGATACCAGCGTTGGCGTGTTGCTGAAAATTCTTTTGGTCATCGCGATTCTCAGCACGCTCGGTGTTGCGACGACTTCGTTCGCGGCGATTCTCGCTGCCGCTGGCGTCGCGATTGGTTTAGCGTGGTCGGGCTTGCTCGCCAATTTTGCTGCGGGGGTGTTTCTAATTTTGTTGCGCCCGTTTAAAGTGGGTGATGCGATTACCGCAGGTGGCGCCAGCGGCGAGGTGAAAGAAATCGGCATGTTCGCGACGACGCTGCACACGGCCGATAATTTGCGTGTGGTCGTCGGCAACAATAAAATTTTCTCGGACAATATCGTCAACTACTCGGCGAATCCATTTCGTGGAGTCGATTTGCGCTGCCAAATTGCGCATAGTGTCGATCCGAAAGATGCGATTTCGCGATTAAAAGCGCGCGTGAGCCAAATCGCGAACATTCAGAAAACACCGGAACCGGTGGTCGAGATTCTCGAGTTTAATTCCTCGGGAACCTTGCTCGTTGTTCGTCCGTGCTGCAATAACAATGACTATTGGCAGGTTTTTTTCGATACCAATAAGGCGATTCAAGAAGTATGTGGCGCAGCGGGATATCCTGTTCCGGAGACGCGCTCGGCGACACGCCACGTTTAGAAGTTTTTCGTCTGACATAGGCAGGGAGAAGCAATCGCCGTAAAATAGCGGACGTTTTTCCCTGGCCTTTAACATGCTTGTCCTCGGCATCGAAACTTCTTGCGATGAAACCGGCATCGCACTTTATGACACGGTGCGTGGCCTACTCGGCCACGCCCTACACACGCAAGTCGCAATGCATGCCGATTACGGGGGTGTCGTCCCGGAATTAGCTTCGCGCGATCACATTCGCCGTGTGTTGCCGCTGACTCAACAGGTGTTGCGGGGCGCGAATACGCGCTTGGAAGACGTTGATGCAATCGCTTATACGGCAGGTCCCGGCCTTGCGGGTGCATTGATGGTCGGCGCAAGTATTGGCGCGTCGCTTGCTTACGGGCTTGGCATCCCCACCATCGGCGTACACCATCTCGAAGGCCATTTGTTGTCACCGTTGTTATCTGATCCCGCGCCGACTTTCCCATTTATCGCGTTGTTGGTTTCGGGCGGCCACACACAATTGATGCAAGTTGCAAACATTGGGCAGTATAAATTGCTAGGCGAAACCGTCGACGATGCGGCCGGTGAAGCATTCGACAAGAGCGCGAAACTATTGGGCTTGGGTTATCCCGGCGGCCCGGCGCTTGCGAAACTCGCGATGAGCGGCAATGCCGAACGTTTCAAATTACCGCGCCCGATGCTTAATAGCGGCGATTTGAATTTTAGTTTCAGCGGACTCAAAACCGCCGTGCTCACCGTTACCAAGCGAGAGACGCTGGACGATCAAGGCGGCGCCGATTTGGCTGCGTCCACGCAAGCGGCAATCGTTGATGTGTTGGTAGAAAAGAGTTTGCAAGCGGTGAGGACAACTGGCGCGAAACGCTTGGTAGTCGCGGGTGGTGTCGGCGCAAATCAACGCTTACGCGAACGATTGACGCGCGCAGCGGCAGAAAAAAATCTGGAAGTGTTTTATCCTGCGCTCGAATTTTGCACCGACAACGGCGCGATGATCGCGCTGGCCGGCGCTTTGCGTTTGCAAGCCGGCGCGCTCGGATCGATGTCCTTCGGTGTTAAGCCACGCTGGGATTTGGAAACGTTGATTGCCTGAAAAGGCGCATGGATATTGGCTCGCAGGCCGTGCTTGATCTTCCCTACCCGCCGCAAACTTTACATTTTGGATCTTTGTTCAGTTTGAGGGAACGCCATTCCATATTTAATCCGTCTAGCATTAAAAATCGACCATTCAACGTCTCGCCACAACCGGTCAACACTTTGATCGCTTCTGCCGCTTGCATCGCGCCGATGATGCCGACCAGCGGCGCGAATACGCCCATGACGGCGCAACGCGTTTCTTCGAATTCCTGATCTTCCGAGAATAAACAGTTGTAACACGGGCTCGACTGTTGACGCATATCGAAAACGGAAATTTGTCCGTCGAAGCGAATGCCGGCGCCGGAGACAAGCGGCTTTTTGAATTTGACACAGGCGCGATTAACCGCGTGACGCGTGACGAAGTTATCGCAGCAATCGAGCACGACATCAGCCTCTGCGATGCGCTGCTCTAAGGCTTCGCCGCTAAGACGCTGAGTGACGGCGATGATTTCGATATCAGGATTAATACCCAGTAATGTACGGCGCGCCGACACGGCTTTTGCGATACCAACCGAATCGCTGCGATGGACAATTTGTCGTTGCAAATTGGTGAGGTCAACGACATCACCATCACATAATGTGAGCTTGCCGATGCCGCTGGTCGCCAGATAAAGCGAAGCCGGCGACCCAAGGCCGCCGGCTCCGATAATCAATGCATGAGATTGATTAAGTTTTTCTTGACCTTCTACGCCCAGTTCCGACAGCAGAATGTGCCGGCTGTAGCGCAGAAGCGCGTGATCATCCACGCGAAATTACGTAGTTTGCGGCTTCGCGATAACCGGCAACCCTTTGAGGTGATTCAACGCCTGATCCATTTGGTAATCGGGCTTTTCGCCGTTCGGGCCAAGCACTTCGGATTTCTTGGCCTTATCGCCGCCCGCAGCAGACTTCTGCTCCGGCTTGGCGTCCGTTTTTGCTTCCGGTTTCGGTTGCGGTTTCGCATCTTTATCGGTCGGATTGGAAAGATGCCGCTCCAGATCTGCTTCGCGAATGCCCAACTCGGCGCCGGGCGAATTCGGGTCCTCCACGATCACATCGGGCACAATACCTTTGGCCTGAATTGAGCGGCCGTTCGGTGTGTAATAACGCGCAGTAGTCAATTTAATTGCGGTGTTGTTTGCGAGCGGCACAATGGTTTGCACGGAGCCTTTGCCAAATGTTTGCGTGCCCATCACGATAGCGCGTTTGTGATCCTGCAATGCGCCAGCGACAATTTCCGAAGCAGAAGCAGAACCGGCATTCACCAACACCACCATCGGTACTTTCTTAATGCCTTCGGGCAACTTGGCGATATAGTCGTCACGGAAATTGCCGCGCAAATAGTTTTCGCGCGACGCATTCAGTTTCATTTTCGAATCTTCGGTGCGACCATCGGTATAGGTCACCAACACATCTTGCGGCAGGAATGCGGCGGAAACCGCGACCGCGGAATTCAGCAAACCACCCGGATCGTTACGCAGATCGAGGACCAACCCTTTCAAGTTGCCGCCGTTTTTCTTATAGGTTTCTTGAATCGCCTGGGCCAAATTCTCGCCTGTGTGTTCTTGAAACTGCGAAATCCGAATCGAGGTATATCCCGGCTCAAGTTCCTTCATCTTTACGCTTTTAACTTTGATGACGTCGCGCGTGAGTGTGAAAACAAGCGGATTTTGTTCGCCTTTGCGCAACACCGTCAGTTTGATGTTGGTGCCGGGCTTACCGCGCATACGCTTCACTGCATCATTCAACGTCAAGCCTTTCACTGCGGTGTCGTCAAGCTTGATGACGAGATCGCCGGATTTCAGCCCCGCTTTGAAGGCAGGCGAGTCGTCGATCGGCGATACCACTTTAACAAATCCATCTTCCATGCCAACTTCGATACCTAAGCCACCAAACTCGCCTTGGGTGCCGACTTGCAGTTCTTTAAACGACTCGGCATCCAAATACGCTGAATGGGGGTCAAGGCCGGACACCATGCCGGTGATGGCTTCCTTAATCAGCTTTTTGTCTTCAACTGGCTCGACATAATCACTCTTGATACGGCCGAAGATTTCACTGAAAGTACGCAGCTCCTCAACGGGCAACGGTGTTGGCGCCGGCTTGTCGGCGATCGCGGAGAAGTTCAGGCTGATCAAAACACCGATGACCGCGCCCGTTACCACCAAACCAACCTTTTGCATCTTGCTACCCATAGGAATTTTTCTCCGTAATAATCATTTTTGCCTGCGAAACCTAAGGCGCAGCAGCCCTAAAACTTAACGCACTACCCATGCCATCGGGTCAAACGGCTTGCCGCGATGACGTAATTCAAAGTATAAACCGGATTCAGGATTCCCGCCGCTGTTTCCCACGCTGGCAAGGGTCTCACCACCCTGCACGCGATCGCCGGTTTGCTTGAGCAGCGCCTCGTTGTTACCGTACACGCTCATGTAACCATTGCCGTGATCAATTACCGCCAAATTCCCGAAACCGCGCAACCAATCTGCGAACACCACGCGTCCAGCCGCAACCGCTTTGACTTCTTGCCCTTCAACCGCGCGGATGAACAATCCGGACCAACTAATTCCGCTGTCACTGCGTGGACTGCCAAAGCGGTTGGTTAGTTCCCCGCGCACCGGCAAATGCAAGCGCCCGCGCAGCTTACCGAAAGCGAGGCCGTCCAAATCATCGTCCGGTAAGGTTTCATTGCGTGCCACAACCTTCGCCGATTCTTGTTTCTCGCCTTTGCCTTGGCGCTTAGCTTGCGCCTGGCGCTTCAATGCTTGCTCGCGCAACACGGCGCGGCGCGCCTCCTCTTTCTTCTTAATCATCAACGCCAAGCGTTCGATTAACTTCGTCATCCGCGCTTCGTCGCGTTTGAGCGTCGTGATTTCTTTGCGGCTCTTTTGAATTTCGGCGCCGATTTTCGTCAGCAACTGGCGCTTCTTTTGGCGCTCTTGTTCCAATTGCGCTTTTTCTTGGCGCTCTTTTGCTTCGACGGCTTTTAATTCGGCGCTCTTGGCTTTCACTTGTTCGGTCAGAGCGTTGAGTTCGCTCAAATCGGCACGCAGCGCTTGGATTTCTCCGGCGTGGGCGCGAGCGATGTATTGGTAATAGCGCAGCAAGCGAGAGATTTCCGCCGGATCTTTGCCACTTAGTAACAACGCTGTGGCGTTTTGCGAGCTATGAACGTAACGCGCGGTGAGTAATTTCCCGAGTTGGCCCTGGCGACGCTTCACCGGAAACCTGAACCGTGCCGCTTTTCAGGTGAAGTTGATTGGTTTCGACTTTGGTCTTGCGCTGTTCTTGACTTAAATTCGACAACACGCGATTCGATTCGCTAATCGCTTTCTCGGAATCCTGCAAAGCATCGCGAACTTCGACTTTGGATTCTTCTTGCTCAGCGAGCTCTTTTTTCAGTTCGTTGATGCGCTCGCGCAACTCCTTCAACTCGTCTTTCGGCGCGGCAACGCCGGCAAACACTGTCGCGGCTAGCAGCAATGCCGCAACTCGAATCAGATAAACGCGATAATTTAGCTATTGCTTCGCCTTGCCCTGATTGGCGACGGCCTGCTGCGCTTTCGCAATCGCCTCCTGATCACCGAGGTAATAATGGCGAATCGGCTTCAGATCGTCGGTCAGTTCATACACCAGCGGAATGCCGGTGGGAATATTCAAACCGACAATCTCTTGATCGCTGATGCCGTCAAGATATTTCACCAGTGCGCGCAGACTGTTGCCGTGGGCGGTGATGATGACTTGTTTATCCGACTTTGACTTGCGGCGCGATGGTGTCGTGCCAGTCGGCAAAAAGCGATTGACCGTGTCTTTCAAACACTCCGTCAGCGGCAGCTCCTGCTCGGAGAGGCCCGCGTAGCGCGGATCTTGGCCAGGGTAACGCGGATCGTTTTTTTCCAAAGCAGGCGGCGGAATGTCGTAACTGCGGCGCCACACCAACACTTGTTCATTACCGAATTTTGCCGCGGTCTCAGCCTTGTTTAAGCCTTGCAGCGCGCCGTAGTGCCGCTCATTCAAACGCCAGGATTTCGTCACCGGAATCCACAACAAATCCATTTGATCGAGCGCGAGCCACAACGTGCGAATCGCGCGCTTGAGCACCGACGTGTAGGCGAGGTCGAACGTAAATCCTTGGGCTTTCATCAGGCGCCCCGCTTCGCGTGCCTCGTTCATGCCTTTTTCGGCCAGGTCAACATCGTACCAGCCGGTAAATCGATTCTCCTGGTTCCAAATACTTTCGCCGTGACGCAACAACACTATCCGTTTCATACCGATCCGCACCGTACAAAACCGACATTGTACGGGAACCTGCTAAACTATTGTGCTTTGCAAACGGAATACCTTAGTGAAATTTGTCATAGAAAATTGGTACCTGGTCGTTGCCATGGTCGTCAGCGGCGCCTATCTAATTTGGCCGGAAATACAAAAGTTGCTCGGCGCCAGCGCCGAAGTCGGCACGTTGGAAGCTGTACAACTCATCAATCAGAAAAACGCGGTCATTCTCGATGTGCGCGAAGCGACGGAATACAGCGGCGGGCGCATTGCGAACGCCAAGCAAATTCCACTGTCACAATTGGCATCGAAACTCAAAGAGCTAGAAAAATTTAAAGAGAAGCCGATCATCGTAGCGTGCCGCGCTGGGATGCGTTCGGCAGGTGCGGTGAAGGTTCTTAAACAGAACGCGTTTAATCAAGTTTACCAACTCAAAGGCGGGTTGACGGCTTGGCAACAGGCGAATCTGCCCTTGGAAAAACAAGGCTAACGACATGGCAAAGATTACGATGTATTCAACTGCGGTCTGCCCCTACTGTGTAGCGGCAGAAAAATTGTTACGCAGCAAAGGCGTCGCCGAAATCGACAAGATTCGCGTTGACCTTGATCCCGAGCAGCTTGCGGCAATGATGGAAAAAACTGGGCGGCGCACCGTCCCGCAAATTTATATAAACGAAACTCACGTCGGCGGCTTCGACGATTTGTCCGCCCTCGAACATGCCGGCAAGCTTGATCTGCTGCTGGCGCAATAAACATTTAGGAATCTCATGGCCGACACTCCGCAACAAGCCGAAAACCAACCGGTTTTCGCAATCGAAAAAATTTACGTCAAAGATCTGTCGCTGGAAATCCCCAACGCACCGGCGATTTTTTTAGAGCGCGACAATCCACAAATCGATTTGCAAATGCACTGCGAAGCGAATCCAATTGGCGACGACGTTTACCAAGCCTCGATCACCGTCACCGTCACAGCGAAACTCAAGGAAAAAGTTATGTTCCTGGTGGAAGCCTGCCAAGCTGGCATCTTCCGCATTAAAAACGTGCCGCAGGAAGAAATCAAAGCGGTTCTGGGCATCGGCTGTCCAAATATCTTGTTTCCCTACTTACGTGAAACCGTATCGGACGTCGTTACTCGCGCGGGCTTCCCGCCAGTCATGCTGAATCCGGTCAACTTCGAAGCGCTCTACCATCAGCAACAGCAACAGACGCAAGAACCGCAGATCATCAAACCGACGACACATTAATTCAGCTATGTTGTTGCGAGCGCAGCGAAGCAATCTCGCTTTTAACCAGTGTTGGCACGCGCCAAAGCGAGATTGCTTCGCGGAGTGTATCCCCAAGCGAAGCGTGGGACTGGCAATGACAACCTGGGTGGCGCGGCTCGTCGGTTTTTGCTGCCTAGTCGCGCTGAACCCCGCATTCAGCGCGGAGTTCGGCTCTGTCGCCGTTAACGGCGCGATTCTCTACGACGCGCCATCATTCAAAGCCACACGCGTTTATCTCATCAGCAAACACTATCCGCTGGAAGTCATCAGCCGTAGCGGTGTATGGATCAAGGTGCGCGATGCCAACGGCGATCTATCATGGATCGCGGGCAACATGCTCACCGATAAGCGCATGCTAATGACATTCGCAAACGTTGTCGAAATTCGCGACGCGCCCAACGAAAATTCGGCAATTGTTTTTCGCGCCGAAAAAAATGTTGTGCTCGAATTGGTTGAGCCGCCTAACTCGCTGTGGGTCAAAGTGAAACATCGCGACGGCCAAATCGGCTACGCGCGACTCAACCAACTCTGGGGTCTATGAAGCTCGCCCTTCTCGGTGCTGGCGCATGGGGAACGGCATTAGCAATCTCGCTGGCGCGCGCGCATGACGTAACACTGTGGGCACGCAACGCTGCGCTCGCAGAAACGTTGCGCAAGACGCGTAACAACGCGCGATATTTGCCTGGCTATGCGTTGCCGAAAAACGTTGACGTCGAAGATTCGCTGACCAGATCGATTGCTAAAGCCGAGGTTATTATTTCGATCGTCCCAACGGCATCATTACGCGAAGTCACCAAACTCATCACGCGCGCGAATAATTTCGCGCCGTTGATCATCGCGTCAAAAGGCTTCGAGACCGGCACGGGCAAATTACCCTACGAAGTGTGCGCCGAAACCTTATCGCCCGACGCAATGATCGGTGTGCTATCCGGCCCCAGTTTCGCGCAAGAAGTCGCAAAAGGTTTACCCGCCGCGCTGACGCTCGCCGCGTTCAACGAAAATTTCGCCAGCGAAACGGCACGCGAATTAAACGGCCCGCGCTTGCGCGTTTATTCCAGCACCGATGTCATCGGTGTCGCGCTGGGCGGCGGTTTAAAAAACGTCATGGCCATCGCCTCGGGCATTTCCGACGGCATGGGCCTGGGTGCCAACGCCCGCGCTGCACTCGTCACCCGTGGCCTGGCGGAAATGGCACGGCTGGGCCAAAAACTCGGTGGCCAAGCAGAAACTTTCATGGGGCTCACGGGCCTCGGCGACTTCAGTCCTCACCGCCACAGGCGACCTCTCGCGCAATCGCCAAGTCGGACTGCAACTAGCGCAAGGCGAATCGCTGGAAAAAATTTTGCAACGCCTCGGCCACGTCGCCGAAGGCGTTTACTCCGCACGCGAAGCCGCGGCCCGCGCCACCGCCCTGAAAGTCGATATGCCCATCACGCAAGCCGTTTGCGACGTGATCGACGGCAAGGCATCGGCCCGAGACGCGCTTGAACGCTTGCTCTCCAGAGAGCCTAAGCCAGAAGCCAATGCTGGCAACGCCTTTGGCGCATAGGCAAACAATAGCCCCCTCGCCCCCTCGGGGAGAGGGGTACGGGTGAGGGGAAAGTTCTCCAAATTCCATTTTTTATAACAGGAAAACAAAATGCCCGACATCATCCTGCATCACTTCAACACCTCGCCCTACGCCGAAAAAATCCGCCTGATTCTGGGACACAAAAATCTCACCTGGAAATCGGTATTAGTTCCGAACATCATGCCGAAGCCGCTTTACACCTCACTCACCGGCGGCTACCGGCGCGTGCCGGTCATGCAAATCGGCGCCGACGTTTATTGCGACACGGCGTTGATCGCCGCTGAAACCGAACGGCGTTTCCCGGCGCAGCCGATCATGGCAAATGGCGCTGCCGGCTGGAACGAGCCAATCATCAACTGGCACGACAATTATCTTTTTTGGAAAGTCGCGCGTTACGTGATCGGCAAAAATGCCGACGCGATCTCCGATGATTTTTTGCGCGATCGCGCCAAAATGATGCGCCTGGATCTCACACCTGAAGCCAATCGCGCCAAGGGCGTGGCGGAAGCGCCTTATATATTGAGCCAATTGCACATCGCGCTCGGTTGGTTGGACGACGCGCTCGCCGCGACCGGTTTTGTTTCCGGCAACTCGCTTTCCTATGCCGATTTTGCACTGGTGCCAAGCGTGTGGTTTTTGACGACACGAGTCAGCGACGCGGCAGCCATGGTCAATTCACGTTTCCCGCGATTGGCCGATTGGCTCAAGCGCGTGTCCGCTTCCGGTTACGGAACGCGCGAGGAAATTAGCGGCGAAGCAGCGCTAGCAATCGCCCTCGCGAGCAAGCCGGAAGCACAAGCTAGTAGAGAGTTAAAAACTGATGAAGTGACAGGGATTTCCGCCGGCGATAAAGTCGCGATCACGCCGGAAAGTTTTGGGACTGAGGCCGTGAGCGGTGTCGTCGCTGCGATCTCACCGCAACGTGTCACGCTACATTGGAACGGTCGCCGAAGTTGGTGATGTCGCGATCCATTTTCCACGCCTGGGGTATGTGATCAGCAAAATTTAAGGCTCCTCAAAAAATTCTGTAAATCTGAGAAAAGCGAAGAATCTGCTTTCTGAGTACAAACAAGGAGAGGCTCATGGGTCTTAATCGAAAAATCGTACTGTCGCGTATCGTTTCGACAGTTACTTTGGCGTCAATCGGCGCGGTTTTCGCGCTAAACTCAGCGAACATTTGCGCTGACGAAGGCAACAAAAACGATGAAGATCGTTCGAATTTACACGGGAGCCGACAACCAATCCCATTTTGAGGACCTGCAAATTCCATTGAAAGACAGTGGCAAAATTGGCTTCATGTCCGAACTAATGAAAGCCACCGGCGTCGTGTTTCGCGAAACCGGTGGCGACTACAACTTCGATTTTCACACCGCCCCACGGCGACAATATGTCGTCAATTTGGAAGGCGAAGTCGAAATCGAAGTCGGCGACGGCACCAAGCGTATCCTGCGCGCCGGCGATGTGCTGCTCGCGGAAGATACAACTGGCAAGGACACATCAGCCGCGCTGTCGCCGGCAAACCCAGGAAATCGCTGTTTATCACTTAGACTAAAGTTGCTTTTTATCAGAGGGAAAGAAAGCCATGAGAAGATCGAAGTATTTTTCTACGGTCTTTTATGAACGAAGATTTACTTCGAGCAAAAGGCAGTCAGGCAACGCAATGCGTCGGGCGACTGTGCAAATTTTGAACTTCGCATCGGCAACCGCGCTACGCTCGTTCCCGAAAAATCGAGCTGCGTTTTTGGAATGGTCGCATCGCTTTCTCATGCGGAATTAGAACGACTTTATCGGAACCCAGTGTTCAGGTATATCGGCCAGAAGCGTTGTTAGCGCAAATCGAAAATGGCGAAACAATTGCGGCACTATGCTTTAACCTCGTTGATCCGCCCACGCCCGATGAACGCAATCCCGAGTATGCCGCCAAACTCCGCGCGTTGGCAGAACGGTTGAAGTTCCCGCCGGATTATGTTGCCTCGATCCAATGACGCTCGAGGAAAATTATCGTGAGCGCTTCCCCTATCATGCGGCGCGCCGACAAAATGATGACTGCCGAGCGCGCGATGGAAGCGCTGATCCAAGCGTTCTCAGGACGGCTCTCGACCATCGGCGCAGATGGCTATCCCTATTGCTTGCCGCTATTGTTTGTCATAATGGACGGCGAAATTTTCGTCCACAATTCCAATGCGCAAGGACATCTCAGAACGAATGTCGAACACAATGCACACATCTGCTTCGAAGTGGATCAAGCGAACGAAGTCTACGCCTACGGCCGCTTCGAATGCGATTCCGCGCTCGCCTATTGGAGCGTCATCGCTTTCGGCAATATTCGTATCATCGAAACGAATGAAATCAAGCAACGATTTTGCGACGAACTCATGGCGAAATACGCAGACAAAGCCTGGGATCGCCCGAAAGGGTTTTATCCTAGGCTTGACGACATCTGCGTCTATGCGATCAAGATCGAGCGGTTAACGGGAAAAGAAACGATATTGCCTGTAGCGTCAGAGCGTTGGCCAGCGGTCGACAAAACAAAATCGCCACATGCAAAGCCTTAGTGGACGTTCGCTGAATTTACCGTCCTAATTTTAATGCCTGCGCAACGAGTGATGTTTGCTAGATTGAATCAGTTTTTTCATTGCAACCATAGGCAAACGAAACTACGCGTTCAGCGCCTTCGCAATTTTGCGTGCAACGGCACGCGGCGCTAAGCGCGTCGAAAATGCGGTTAATTTGTTCTTAAAACCGGAAATTGCGACCGCCTTATTTTTCATAAACGCCGCGTAGCCAACTTTCGCCACAGCTTCGGCGGTTTCCGCGCCCATCTTGAATAGTTTCACACCTTCCATATTTGCCGCCGCGACGAATCCCGTATGGGTCGGTCCGGGGCACAAGCATGTGACATGAACGATTCGTTCCCGCCACTTCCTCGTGCAGCGCTTCTGTGAACGAAAGCACAAACGCTTTAGTGGCGTAATACATCGTCATGTTCGGCCCACCTTGAAATGCCGCTGTAGACGCGACATTTAAGATGCCGCCGGCATTGCGCTGAATCATTCCAGGCAAAAGCAATCGAGTGAGATGTGCGACGGCAGTAATGTTCACCTGAATCATATCGAGTTGGCGCTGCATATCGATTTGCGCAAAAGGGCCGCGCTCGCCGAAACCTGCATTGTTGACCAACACATCGATCGTTAAGTTGCGCTCACTGAGCGACCTCACTATTTTTTCCGGCGCGCTCGGCTCGGTTAGATCAGCGCCGATTACTTCGGCACGAACGCTATTGTTCGATTGCAGTTCGCGCGCCAATTCTTGTAACTTGTCGACGCCCCGCGCGACCAACACTAGTGAATGCCCGTATTGAGCGAAGACGCGCGCCAATTCCATGCCGATTCCGGACGATGCGCCGGTAATGAGTACCTTGTGCTGTGCCATTTAGACCCTCACGATAAAACGTCGAGAAATTGAGGTTATTCGATCGCTCGAGTATTCGCAATGCGTATTCAAACAAGTTAATTTTGGCGGCAAGACGACTTTTGGCTGGCTCGCTTTTGTTAGAAGGCTACAATTGACAATAACTTATGATTTCGATCAATTGCCATCGGAGTCTCGAGTCGATGCTGTTCAATGTACCTTACTGTTAATCCGAACTTGATGGAAAGCCAGATTGTTTTATAGCGACAATAACTACCAGACTACGGCGCTGAGATTCACTAAATCGCTTGGCGTTTCGCAACTAATGCGGCAGATCACCATTCTAATCGCGTTGCTAACAACTTTAGTAGCCGACAACCTGGCATTTTCAGCGCCGCGTGCATCTATTCAGCAGGTAACGGCTGGAGGGAGCCATACGTGCGCGCTAAACGATTCGGGTGGCGTAAAGTGTTGGGGAAATAATAGTAGCGGTCAATTGGGGAATGGGACAACAACCGATAGCAATGTCCCGGTGGACGTGTTGGGCTTAAGCATCGGTGTAACTGCCATTTCCGCGGGAGGGATACACAGCTGCGCGCTGATAACTGACGGCCGCGTGAAATGTTGGGGTTCTAACAATTTCGGTCAACTCGGCGACGGCTCCAACAAGGACAGATCGATTCCCGTCGATGTGGCTGGGTTGGGTGGTAACGCCACCAAGATTGCTATAGGGGGAGAACATAGTTGCGCATTAATCGATACCGGTGCCGTAAAGTGTTGGGGGCGCAATAATAGCGGCCAACTTGGTGATGGCACAGCATCCCCTCGATCGGTACCCGCCGACGTATCAGGTTTAACTGGCGTAACGGCGATCGCAGCGGGATTCAACCATACCTGCGCCGTAACGAGCGGCGGAGGCGTAAGCTGCTGGGGACAAAATTTGGGCGGCCCGCTCGGTGATGGCACGACGACGACACGATTAGTACCCGTCGAAGTATCCGGTTTAGTTAGTGGTGTAACGGCAATTGCGGCGGGATTCGGCCATACCTGTGCGGTTACGGGCACTGGGGGCGTCCTATGCTGGGGACTCAACGAATCCGGCCAGATCGGTGATGGCACAAGAACTACGCGATTGACTTCCACCGAAGTTTTAGAACTCGATGGCGTAACTGCCATCTCCGCAGGCACCATCCATACCTGCGCGTTAGATGGTGAGATTATAGCGTGTTGGGGTGCAAATATTTTTGGCCAGCTCGGAGATGCCACCACGGCCGACAAACTAGCACCCGCGTATCTGCTTGAGTTAAACACGAGCATTACAGCCATTACCGCGGGCGGCAATCATAACTGTGTCTTAACCACTCAGGGTAGCGTGAAATGCTGGGGAAATAACCAGAGCGGTCAACTAGGTAACGGTACGACAACGGACCAAGCAACACCCGTGGACGTTTTAGGCTTGAACATCGAACCATCCGCTATTGCTGCCGGAGGTAGTCACACTTGCTTACGAATGGGCACAAAGTTTAAGTGTTGGGGATCGAATAATAGCGGCCAACTCGGTGACGGAACGACGATCGACCGACTTGCGCCAGTCGATCCCGCCGACTCCGTCGAGGACATTTTGGCCATTGCGACCGGCGGCAGCCACGCCTGCGAGTTAACCAGTAAGTCGAGCGTTAAGTGTTGGGGATCGAATCGCCACGGCCAGCTTGGCGATGGCTCGAACATTGATCGCTTTGCGTCGGTTGGTGTAAATGAATTGACCGCCAACGTAGCCGTAATTTCCACCGGCGCAAATCACAGCTGCGCACTAACCAACACGGGGGGCGTTAAGTGTTGGGGATCAAATGTCAACGGTCAGCTCGGCGATGGCTCGAACAATGATCGCACGGTGCCGGTCGATGTAACTGATTTAACCGCTGGCGTTACCGCGATTTCCGCTGGCGCCAATCACAGTTGCGCGTTAAACGGCAAAGGCGGAGTCAAGTGTTGGGGATCGAATCGTTATGGTCAGCTCGGTGACGGCACGACCATCGATAGCCTAACGCAGATTGGCCCCGCCAATCTAGACAATGACATCGTCGCCATGGCGACCGGGGGTAGCCATACCTGCGCGTTAAGCGGCAAAGGTGCATTGAAGTGCTGGGGAAACAATAGTGCCGGCCAGCTTGGCGACGGCACAACCATCGGCCGACTGACTCCAGTCGATGTCTTGACCATCAGCGAAAGAATTGTTGGCGTCGCCACTGGCGAAAATCATACCTGCGCCCTAACTGATGTGGGTGCAATCAAATGTTGGGGGAGCAATACTTCCGGCCAGATCGGCGATGGTACTTCCCTAAACCGTTTAACGCCAACCGATGTGTCGGCCATTGGCAGTGAGGTGATTGGCATCGCGGTTGGAGAAAACCATACTTGCGCACTAACCCAGGAAAACGGCGTTAAGTGTTGGGGCTCAAATACCAGCGGTCAGCTTGGCGACGGAACGAGTACTGATCGATATGTGCCAACGGCGCTTCCCGCCATCTCGCAGCGCATCGATTTCAACGTTTTGGAAACGCAATTGCCATACGCAGAAACTATCGTAGTGAATGCTACGGCGAGTAGTGGCTTGCCGGTCGTCCTGGACTCGTTAACGGCATCAACATGCTCGGTCACTGGCGAAAACTTGGTGACAGTGGTAGGCCAGGCCGGCGAATTGTGCGTACTTCGTGCACAACAATTGGGAAACGGCAGTTACTTTCCGGCAGCCCCGGAAGTACGTACTTTGCAAGTACGTCCAGCGACACAAACAATCATTTTCGCGACTCTGCCTGATCGGGCCATTGCTAACGGTGAATTCCTGATTAGGGCAGATGGCGGCGCTTCAGGATTGCCTGTTACGTTCGCATCGCAGACGCCGGGAATGTGCACAACGAGCGGCACGAATGGCGCCACCGTGACGCTTATCGCCGCGGGCAGATGCACCATTCGAGCAAGCCAATCGGGAAACAATAATTTCACAAACGCCAGTGACGTTGATCAAAGCTTTTCCGTGACCCGCACGCCTGACGACGACTCCAATACCGATTGGTGGCGATGGCGCGGCGGTAGTGGCGGTTGCACGATCAATTCCTCGGATTCGATCGACTGGAGCTTTGCAATTCTGTTGCTGCTGGGCCTAGGACTTAGATTGCGTTACCGCATTATCGATTCGCGCGATTAGCCTCTACTGGAACGGCCTCTGTAAAGCCGCTGATACTTGTCGCAAGTCCCGCGGAATGTTCAAAAAACCATCCTTAACAATTTTGCTTGTAGTGTCCAACCACTTCAGGTTTCACCGAAAAGAGCATCAAGCTATTGCGTAATAACGACATTCCCTTTCTTCCGACCACTGTCCACATAGCGGTGTGCTTCCACGATCTGATCAAACTTATAGCGCCGATCGATAACAGACCTAAGCTTCCCCTGCTCGGCCAATTTCCCCAGGAATTGTAAATCGTCTACTCGCACTGACACGGGGCTGGCGATGATTCTTTTGCCGCTCACAATCCACAGCCAAATAACCGGCAAAATGTCAGGCAGCCCTCCCTGCACCAACAGCAAACGACCGTCTTCTCTTAAGGAGTTTTTACTGCGCGGAAACGGGGCGGTCCCGACGGTATCGACGATGAGATCATAAGTTTCGCCGTTAAGTGTGAAATCCTCTTTGGTGTAGTCGATAACTCTCATTGCACCAAGTGATCTGACGAGATCGATGTTCGCCGTGCTGCACACCGCAGTCAATTCTGCGCCGAAGTATCTGGCAAGCTGAACCGCTGCGCATCCCACGGCGCCGGACGCGCCGTTAATCAGCACGCGTTCACCGCGCCTGAGCTTTGCCTTGCGAAAAAAATCCAGTGCCGTGGTACCGCCAAAGGACAGTGCGGCGGCTTCCTCGTAGTTCAGATTCGATGGCTTAGGTATCACCAAGCCGTTTTTCGGCATACATATGTATTCCGCGTGACATCCCATGCGCCAATCACTGAAAGCGATAACCGCATCGCCGACTTTGAACTTCGCGACATTTCTTCCAACGGCAACGACATCGCCGGCGACCTCGGTTCCCAGAATACGCCGCCTGGGTTTTGATACGCCAAATACCAAACGCACAATCAGCCCAAATCCGACGGGCACACGCAGGCTGCGCAACCTTGAGTCGCCTGATGTCACAGTGGTCGCGCGTATTCTGATGAGCAGTTCATCGTCTCGCGGTGTTGGTCTTTCGACTTCTCGCAAAACCACCACCTCCGGCGGACCATACCTATCATAGACAGCCGCTCGCATCCGACCTGGCGACATAGCGAACTTATCTCTGAACCGCAAATTGCCGCGCGAATATTTGTATCTCGATTTTCGCGCGGGTTAACGGCGCCCCAGTGAAAACAACGTTGCCGCGCTCATTCATCGTCAACGACGGACTTGCGACAACATCGTCAGTTGCATAAGCTTGATCGAGCTCAATATCCATCCAACAAAATACCTGAGAAGCGTCAAAATCAGGTTCGACGAAATACGCAGCACACAATCGAAATACTTCCGAAATCGAAAAAACCGAACAGCGCACTATGTGTTTGATGAACACTATCCTCCGATTCCAAAACTTAAGCGCTTTCCCATTAATCTGTGTGATCCGGCCATCGCTAGCGGTGAATTCCTGATAAAAGCTGAGACTGCGCAACCGCCGCATCAATTGCGCACCTAGCGTTTAGCACTTCCCGGCCGCTTTGAGGAGGTCGTTACATGACGTGCCCGGGCTCATCGCCTCTTTCCCAGACTTGCCTTTCTCCGAGCAAAGCGCATCGGATACGCTTCGCCCCGTGATCGAAATAGATCCTTCGACATAGCAGTTGAAGATTTTCCCCGCCTTCGTCGTTGCTACGTAGTCCGTTCTGACGCCATCATCAACACGGTTGGAAATCGTAAAGCCACCTTTTTCCACACCCAAGGCCCTAACGGTTCGGTGTTCGATTGCATCCTCGGTAACGGCCATGGAAGCGCACCCAGCTGCGAGCAACGCGTTGGCGACAGCAAATCCGACCACAACATTTCGTAAGTAAGTTTTTAACATCGATTATCCCTAAAATAAAAATGGAAAATTCACATCCCGAAATACAACCAATCGCGCAGTGTTTATTCCGCGCGATCGGTAACTCCACAATTTAATGACGCGAGCGCCTACCTCAAATTACTTGCCATCAAAAATACCTGGCTCCCTTCTACCAACTGCTGGAACCAAACCGCGACAGCCTTACCGCTGGCGTTGACTGCGAGCCTCGGTAAGGTAGGATTTTGCGTTCCAGATTCTAGTGTTGTCGGTGAACCCCACAGATCCGATCCTACCGGCGAGGGACTCACCCAGTTGTTATTAGGAGAGTTCGAGGGATGCTGCGACTGCCAAGCGGCGAGGGCATTTCCCGCGTCGCTCATACCGACCTCCACGCCAAAATCAACATTGTCGGATTCGTTGCTTTCGAGCAGCACCGGTGCCGCTGCCCAGCCGGTTCCCACCACGTATCGATTGGCGAAGGCACTTTCTCGCCCGTTTGCGTCTAATTGATTCCAAACCGCGACCGCATTGCCCGCAGCATCAATCGCAACGTTCGGCGGAATAGACGACACATCGGCAGCTCGATCCCTCGTCGAGCACTACCGCGGCTGGATTTCCAGCCGCCGGCAATGGTGTAGGTCCAAGCCTTCACTTCGGTTTGTGTCGCCGAATTATTGCGCGCCTGCCGACACCAGCACAGCATTACCCGTCGCGTTAACCGCTAAGTCATGGCGGGAGATTGATCCCGAACCCACGGGAACGGGCAGCCGTTCCCCAGGCACCGCCCGTAAACCGATTCCCGTGACAGGCCCGAACCAGCGCGTCCAAACGGCGATCCCGTTCGCCACTGCCATCAATCCGATTCGCGGAACAAACGAGAAGTCGATTTGACCAGGAATATCCCCTGAATCAATCGATGCGGCGCTTCCCCATCCCTGGCCAACGGCATAACGGTTGGCCCAGATAAAGTTCTGTACACCAGTCGCTGCGACCACACGGCAATCGCATTACCGGCAGTAGTCCATGGCAATATCGGGTGCATAGGTCCACCCGTTGACCGCTGAGTTTTCATTCTCCAGCAATACCGCCGCTTGCCAGCCTGTTCCAGCCTGGTAGCGCGCGGCCCACGCGTTGTAATGAATGCCGACCAGTTGCATCCAAATAACCATCGCATTCCCGTTAGCGTCCATCTGCGACTTGCGGGAAATTCGCGCTCGAACCGCCCGTCTCCAGCAATGTCGCTGCACCCCAAGCACTCGTCGCCGCACTATAGCGCTGATGCCCAGACACTTGCGATACCCACACCAGGATCGTTTTCCAACCAAACCGCCATCGCATCGCCATTGGCACTGATTGCGACTTGCAAATCATCGCTCGACTGAACGAACGGATCGAACCTGCACGGCACCTGACCATGCGCCCGTTGGCGGTGGCGTCGGCGCAAACGTAGCGGTCACGGATGCTGCTGCATTCATTTGCACTGCGCAAGTCGCAGTGGTGCCGGAACATGCGCCACCCCATGCGGTGAATTGATTTCCGTTAGCCGGCGTGGCGGTCAGCGTCACCAAGGCGCCGCTGGCAAAAGGCGCGCTACAGGTGCTGCCACAGTTGATGCCGGCAGGCTGTGAGGAGATCGCACCATTACCCGTCACCGAAACGTCCAACGTGTGGGTCGTGCCGGAATTTGTAACGAAGGTGGCGGTTACGGATTTCACCGCGTTCATCTGCACTGTACACGTTGCGGCGCTGGTACCCGCGCAAGCGCCGCCCCATGCGGAAAACGAGTTCCCGCTTGCAGCAGTTGCTGTCAGGGTGACAGATGTGTTTGCGGCGTATGAAGCATTGCATATACTCCCGCAATTAATGCCGCTGGGTTGCGAAGTAACACTGCCACTGCCGGTGACAGCGACATCCAAGCGATGGGTCGTGCTATCGCTATCGCCACGCTCCTCCACCGCCGCCGCAACCTGCAAGAGCCGCGAGATGATCGTTGCTGCGATCGTTGCACAAAATTTCATTTTTCTCACGATTTGCTTCCTTTCTTATAGACTTGTTGCGGCGGTTCACACTTTGACCCCGCGTTGTTGGAATTTGCGCTGGTTCGTTGCGCAGCGAATTCACTCGTTCATTTCGCGACATCGCACGCACTTATTCAAACTCTGAACAAGTCACAAGCGACGCTCGCGAAATACCACGTGAACTATAGGATCGCCAACCTTAGGGTTTGCCTAGGTTCGCGTTGAATTGGCTGGGATTGCGGGAATATGTCGCGGCCGAAGGCCACTTAGATTTAAATTGATTAGACGATTTAACCGGTGGGATTTTGTGTTGCAAGATGACGTCGCCACGTCATCGAAAATGAAACGCCGCGACCATCTAAACCATCGCTGACTTCGATTTGCGCGCCGCATTGCCGCGCGCCGGTTGCGGCAATCGCCAGCCCCAAACCAGAACCGACGGTGGCCACATCCGTTCCGCGTCGAAATCTCTCGAACATCGCCGCACGATCCGCAGGTGGAATGCCGGCTCCGTTGTCGCTTACACAAAGCCGTATATGATGATCCGAATATTGGGCAAGAGTGACGATGACAACGCCACCCCGATTTACATAGCGCGCCGCGTTACCCACCAGATTATCTAGCACCGACTCGAGTGCATGTCGGGGCAACATCGTTTCGCAGTGATCTGGGCCGTCATAGGTAATTGAAACGTCACGCTGCCGCGCTTCGTGCGCATGCGCGGCTAGGCAATCGCGAATCACATCGGCAATATCGATACGATCGAAGACTTCGTGCGTATCCGCTTCCAGGCGCGCCAAATCGAGCAGTTGGTTCACGAGCCGGGAACAGCGATTGATACCCGCCTGCAACCGCTGTATCGCCTCAGCGTGGGATTGTTCTTCGGTCGCTAACGACAGCGTGTCAGCCTGCGCGGCGATCACCGCCAGTGGCGTACGCATCTCATGGGCAGCGTCGGCCAGAAAGGCGCGCTCCCGTTGCAGGAGACTATTTAGCCGGGTAAATGTTTCATTGAGTTCTTTCACAAGGGGTAGAAGTTCTGCGTCCACATTCGGTGCGTTTAATGGGCGCAGATCGCCGGGTTGGCGCGACGCCAGCTCGCTCGACAATCGGCGCACGGGACGCAGACCAAAACGAATAGCCAACCAAATCGGAATTAACAATACCGGGAATCCGACCAACAATGGCAGCAACAAGCCTTCACGACTCATCATCACTGAATTAAATGCATCGTTGCGACTTTTCATCGACTGGGTCAACTCGATGCGATATTTTCGGTCAGCGGTCCACAACGCATAAACGCGATACGCTTTATCCTCATGCTTCGCATCAAAAAATTCTAATTGCTCCGTGCGGCCTAAGTGGGCATCCAATGCCGAGGCACTTTTGGCGACCAACGCACCATCGGCACTGCGGATGTGAAAATTCCGAAACTCCTTTGGGATCCGCAATACTCGAGCCTCGCTATCAATCGAGGCTTCTAACCCAGACAACGCGATCGACAGCGCGTAGGGATCGGGATGACGTTCCGCGATAATGCGAACGGTGTCTGCAAAGCTCAGCATCTCGCGGTCGAAATTGCCGGATTCAGACTGATTGACAAGATACCTTCCTAACAAATAAATCGCGAGCCACACCAACGCACAGGCAACTAGCAACGCAATAAACGTACGGCGCGCGATCGATGGCCGTTGCAAGATACTCTTCATACCGCGATCGAGTAGCCGACCCCTCGAACCGTGCGGATGCAATCCTCGCCAAGCTTGCGGCGCAAGTTGTGGATGTGAAACTCAAGTGCGCTGAACTCCATGGGTTGGCCCAAGGGAGAAACGGCCAGCGCGAGGCGATGTTTAGTTACGACCTTGCCGCTTTGCCGCGCCAGTTCGAACGCAATCAAATACTCTTTGGGCGACAATGGCACCAGTTCGCCGTTCGCGCACACTTCGCGTTTACCTGGGTCAATCTGTAAACGGCCGACGGACCACACGCCAGCCGATTGCCCAGCGGCGCGACGCGTGACTGCGCGGATTCTTGAGACCAGCTCGTCGATTGCAACCGGCTTGATCAAATAGTCGTCCGCGCCTGAATCCAGGCCCGACGACGCGCGATTCGAGCGCGTCGCGCGCCGTCAAAACAATGACCGGTATCGCAATACGTTGCGAACGCCAACGGCGCAGTAAATCCAAACCCTGCCCATCCGGCAATGCCAAGATCGAGCAGGACGCAGCCATAGGGAAATTCGCTTTGACTTTGCACAAAGGCTTCGGCGTCTTTAATCTGGCGCACCCATTCGCTGGTAATGGCTCGGGCTGAGAGTGCGCGTTGTAATTCCGCTCCCAGCTCTAAGTCATCTTCTACTAGCAGTATGTGCATCGCGCTGGTCGTGGCGGATTAAGTTAGTGAAATTATTCTGATTCTATCGAATGATCGGCCGGACCTGGAAAGCTCGTGGTTTGAAGGCGAGGCGAACTATAGAACTCGTTGCCTTAGGACTTGCCTAGATGCCGACCCGCGTGCCAAATTCCACCGGAGTCGTAACGTATTAATTTGTCGAGGAGCGATTTTTGCGTTCTAGATTTTTCTACAGCTTCAACGTTTAACATGAACGGACTGACCGAAGTCCAGTCCTCTCGATAGAAGGTTTGGGCATCATAGCGCCGCCGAGGTACGATTCAAGTAGTTGGAGATCCACTCTTGTATATCCTCGAAGTCTCGTAGTTCGAGTTCCCATCGATGCTTGGCGGAGAATAGTTTGGCATCGGGTGTGAAGTAGGTTGTTGTGGCGAGGATTGCCTTTGAGGCGCCGTCATCAACCTTGACACCGTATAGCTCTCTAACGGTGGAGACACCTATCGGATTACCCGGATCGGGGCGTTTGCATTCGATGCAGAAATCGTGTTTCAACTTCTTGTTTCTTTATCGCAATGATGTCTTTTCCGCCGTCGCGCGTGCGCTTTGTGAGTTCCACCGCATAGCCAAACCCTACAAAAAGCTCCGCAACTAACTCCTCGAAGCGGCGACGGTTCAAGTTTCGAAGATCGCCCGGGAATTGACTCAGGCGTTCGATGGAGAGCTCGGTCAACATAAGACGCGATCTGAACTATCGACTGCTCGTTTGCCCTTGGTTCAAGGTTGAATTTCACGTGATAGAACCGCGGCAACGCACCAATAGGTGCAGAGCCAATTGGACCGAAACCTAGAGTCATCTCGATACTTCCTGTGACGCGTAACGGTTATTCACGAGACCCGTCGGTCTGTAATATTAATATTCCAAAAATCGGTTGTTTCACTTTGACGGCATGGCTCATTGGCATTTTGTTTAGGAATATGTCCGCGTATGCAATGATAATACGGATCGGGAATATCGATAACCGTCAGCAGGCTATTGAGGTAACGGGATACCAACGCTAAGTTATAAGTCTCAATGCGGCAATTCTTTGATCTTGCAAGGTCAGCAGTCGAAGTTCTGTCAGAAAGTTGTACGTTTGTGAAGTAGCATTTATTGGGTTGAAGGCGCGTTATTTCCCCCCGACAAACCCCATCTGCCGCCACGCCTCGAACACCAACACCGCCGCGCTATTGGCCAAATTCAGACTCCGGCTTTCCACCTGCATCGGCAAACGTAAACGTCTTTTCGGCGAAAACAACGCCAACATTTCCGGCGGCAGGCCGCGCGTTTCCGGGCCGAAAATGAATACATCACCTTCGGCGAATTTGATGTCGGTGTAGCGCGTCGAGCCTTTTGTTGTCATTGCGAAACAGCGGCGATCGCGCAATGTTTCTGCGCACGTTTCCCAACTCTCGTGAATCTGCATGTTCGCGTATTCGTGATAATCCAGTCCCGCGCGTTTCATTTGCTTATCGGTCATGGTGAAGCCGAGCGGCTTGACCAAATGCAGTCTCACGCCGGTATTGGCGCAGAGGCGAATGATGTTGCCGGTGTTGCCGGGGATTTCCGGTTGGTACAAAACTAGATCAAACATCTTCAAGTGTGGTGGGTTGAAAACTTTCCGGTCGCGTTCGCGCGATAACCCAGGCGCTGACGCGCGCGGCGCCGGATTTTTTTAGTGTCTTCGCCAGTTCGTTCACGCTCGCGCCACTGGTCATCACATCGTCGATGATTGCGACGTGTTTGCCGACGAAATTTTCATGACAGGCAAACGCGCCGCGCACATTTTTCGCGCGCTCTTTCCATGGCAGCGTTGTTTGGCTTTCGGTGTCGCGAATACGCTCGCAGGCGTGCGGCAACAGCGACACACCGAGTGCGCGACATAGTGGCTTGGCGATTTCCAGCGATTGATTAAAGCCACGTTCGCGTAAGCGAGCACGGCTGAGCGGCATAGCCAGTGCGGCTTCTGGCAATGGCATGCCGGAGAGCCGCTCTAATAGGCGCTCTGCGAGCCATGGCGCTAACGCTAATTGCTGCGAATACTTGAATTGCTGAATCAACACGTCCACCGGAAATCCATAATCGAACGCCGCGACGCTATCGTCAAACGCCGGCGGTTTCTTCACGCAGCGGCCGCAAATCGCGTTATCCAAACTCGGCAACGAGCAAATTGGGCAACGCGCGCTCGCCAATCGCGGCAAATTTTTCTCGCACGGTTCGCACAAAATCGCTCGCTGCCCGGCCGCGCCGCACAGGAAACAATCCTGCGGCAATTGCACATTTTTTAATCTAATGTTTAATTTTTCTAACAAAGCGTTTGACAAATATTTGGCGATGGTTGAGGATTCGATTTACCCCACTTTAACCGAAGCCCAACAAGAATGAATACTGCAGCCGTCGAATTTAAGCGCCTAATGCCCCACCCGAGCAAACCGCGATTCTCTCACGGCGAAGTGTTGGCGTTGTTCGATTTGCCGCTGAACGATTTGCTGTTCAAGGCGCACACTGTGCATCGCGAAAATTTCGATCCGAACGCGGTTCAGCTTTCGACCTTGCTCTCGATCAAAACCGGCGGCTGCCCGGAAGATTGCGGCTATTGCCCGCAAGCGGCGCGCTATCACACGGACGTGGAAAATCAGGCCATGGTGCCGCTCGCCGAAGTTATCGCTGCGGCGCAAGCCGCGAAGGACGCCGGCGCGCAACGTTTCTGCATGGGCGCCGCGTGGCGCGGGCCGAAGCAGCGCGATTTAGATCCGGTGATCGACATGGTCAAAGCCGTGCGCGCGTTGGGCCTGGAAACCTGCGCTACGCTGGGCATGTTGCGCGAAGGCCAAGCGCAACAATTGAAAGACGCGGGCTTGGATTACTACAACCACAACCTCGACACCTCGCCGGATTTTTACGGCGAAATCGTCTCGACGCGCGAATACGATGACCGCCTCGACACGCTGAACAAAGTCCGTGACGCCGGCTTGCACGTTTGCAGCGGTGGCATCGTCGGCATGGGCGAAACCCGCGCCACGCGCGCCGAATTCATCGCGCAACTCGCCAACCTCGATCCGCAACCGGAATCCGTGCCGATCAACAATCTCGTGCAAGTCGAAGGCACGCCGCTACACGGCACAGATAAACTCGATCCGCTGGAATTCGTGCGCACCATCGCAGTCGCGCGCATCACCATGCCGAAATCCTACGTGAGATTATCCGCAGGTCGACGCGAATTGGGCGAAGCAATTCAAGCGATGTGCTTTTTCGCCGGCGCGAATTCTATTTTTTACGGGGATAAATTGTTGACGACCGGCAATCCCGATGCGGAGTTGGACAAGGCGTTGTTTGCGAAATTGGGGTTGCATCCGGCTTAGTTCTCGCCGCGCGAATGTTACTTGACGTGCAGGCCGCGATTCAGACTAATGCTCACGGCCTTCCATCCATGCGTATCCGAGGTCCTGCGCAACTTCGCGCAGCCGTTTATCACGCGTCCAAAGTTTTATCCCCGCAAGTGCCACCGAAGCGAGCAAGTGAACATCGACGTAACCGATGCCTTTTCCGTAGAGCTTTTTGCTTTCGATATAGCCAAGAATTTCGTCGGCTTCGGCAACTACCGCGCTCGGTAAATGCTGAAGCAAATCCAACGTCATCGAGCGATCTGTTAAGCTGCCGCAGGCAATCTCACCGACAACAAATGGATGCATGACGACTGCATTCGCCTCCAGCAATGCAACAAGCTGCGCGTCGCCGCGACGAAGATGATCGACCCACACGGAGGTGTCGACCAAAATCAAATTTTGCTCTCGCCACGCCGGCGCGGCGCCGCTTTTAGTTTAGGTTGACTGCCGCCCAGCTTCGCCAAGCGTTTCGCGCTCTCACGCTCGATGAGCGCCTTGAGACCTTCTTGTAGCAAGGCTGAACGGTCAAGGGGGCCGGTCAATTTAATCGCTTTGGCCAATAGGATTTCATCTAAATTGACGGTGGTTCGCATTCGAGTTCTCCGATAGACTGCATCGATCCTAGCATCATGTGATGCGATTGTCGATGCTCATTTTAGTGAAAAACAATGTGCAATTGCCACGCTCGGCGCAGGCAAAAACGCGCGATTACGGATTCTAGGATAATGATGATGCATGTCACCGCCAATCCCGCAAACACCGCCCGTGAATTTCGCCCTGCGCCGCCGCGTTCGCAATCGCAGCGCGGCCAAGCACGAGCAAATCAATTTCTTCTGCGAGGAAATCGCCGGACGAATGTTCGAACGGCTCGATTACATCAAACTCGAACCACGTGTGATTCTGGATTTGAATTGCGCGCTCGGCGCATCGAGTTCGAAATTAGCAAAGCGCTTTCCGGACGCGCTAGTGATACCTTGCGACCCGGCGCTTGGATTATTGCGAATGCATGCCGCGCCGAAAAAATTGTTCTCGTGGTTTGGAAAATCGTTAAATCGAGTGTGCGGTGAGGCGCACGCTTTGCCAATCGCTGCTAAGAGCGTCGATTTGGTTTGGTCGAATCTTTTCGCGTTGAGTTACGACGCGCCAAGCATCATTCGCGAACTAAAGCGCGTGCTAAAGCCCGGCGGTTTGCTGATGCTTTCGACGCTCGGCCCCGATACGCTAAAAGAATTGCGCGCAGCATTTTCGCAAGTCGATTCGCTTTCGCACATCCAACCGCAAGTGGATATGCACGATCTCGGCGATATGCTCGCCCACGAAGGATTTCAGACGCCGGTAGTGGATATGGAAATGGTCACACTGACTTATCCGGATGTTAAAACGCTTGCGCGCGATCTACGGGCTGCGGGCGCAAGCAATCTGGAAGCGACGCGACGCGCAACGCTCACCGGCAAAAATCGCTGGGCCAATGTTGAGCGCGCCTATGAAGCGAAACGTCACGAAAATCGCCTGCCCGCGACATTTGAGATAATCTATCTGCACGCCTGGCGCGGCGTTGAACGCATCGCTGCCGATGGGCGTCAAATCATACAGTTCGATAAATTGGCCGCAAAAAAATGAAACGCTTCTGCTCGCTATTGCTAGTTATTTTCGCCGCGATTTTTTTCGCGGGCTGTTCCGCGAAGGACGACGAAGTGCCGATCCGCATGGTCGATCCGTGGGTGCGCGCGACCGTTGCGGGGCAAAGTTCGGCGGCGGGTTATATCGAATTTCATAGCAGTAAAGCGGTAAAGCTGGTCAAAGTTAGCAGCCCGCAAGCGGGTAGCGTGCAGATTCATACGATGTCGCACGACAACGGCATTATGCGCATGAGTGAACTTCCCGCACTCGATATTCCCGCAGGCAAAACTATCAAACTCGAACCGGGCCACATGCACTTCATGCTCGTCGATTTGAAAGCACCGCTGCGCGCGGACGACGACGCCACGCTCTCGTTCACGTTCGAATTCGCCGACAAATCCACATTGCAACTCAACGCCCTCGCCGAAATTCGGGCGAATTAAAATGCCTGGACGGGGCAGCCTAAGGCCAGAGCCACAATCGGCGCGGCTTTCCCGGCACTATTTCCGAAACAATCTGACGCAATCCAGCATCGATTTGTCGCGAATCCGGCGCCAGTTAAAAAAATCAGACGTTTGCCACTATTCAATTGGCGGTTCGCCACATACCTGCCGTTATAATATTGGCTTCGACTTGGCCCTTGAAATCATGAAGAAACTTCTCTTACTTTTGCTATTGACGATCCCCGCCTTCACGTTCGCCGCTAAACCGGCGACGAAACCTGTTGCTGCCGAGCCGCAACCTATCGTGCCGGCCGCGCCGGTCGCATTCGGCGCCTTGAACGTCGCCGCAAAGTCTTTTGTACTACGAGATTATCAGAGCGGGCAAACGCTCGTCAGCCAAAACCCTGATCTCAAAGTCGAGCCGGCTTCGTTGACTAAATTGATGACCGCGTATCTCGCGTTCAAAAATATCAAAGAGAAACGTTTGTCAGAAGATCAAGCGCTCCCCGTTTCGGAGAAAGCCTGGAAAGCCATCGGCTCGCGCATGTTCATCGATCTGAAGGTGCCGGTCACCGTCAGCGAATTGCTGCGCGGCATGATTATTCAATCGGGCAATGATGCGAGCATTACGCTGGCCGAAGCCATGGGCGGCAGCGAAGAAGCATTCGCCGAATTAATGAACAAAGAAGCAGCGCGCCTCGGGATGAAAAATTCGCATTTTCTAAACGCGACCGGATTGCCCGATGCACAACACTATTCGACTGCGGAAGATTTGAGCTTGCTTGCCACGGCAATCATTCGCGATTTTCCCGAGTTTTACACCATCTATTCGACGCGTGAATACAAATACAACAGCATTACGCAGCCGAATCGAAATCGATTGTTGTGGCTCGACCCGACTGTCGACGGCATGAAAACCGGCCATACCGATAGTGCCGGTTGGTGCCTGGTTAGCTTCAGCGAAACGCAACGATCGGCGCTTGATTTCTGTCGTGCTTGGCGCCGCATCCGATACGGTGCGCACGGTGGAAAGCCAGAAACTACTGAATTACGGTTTCCAGTTTTACGACACGCGGCGCATGTATAAGCAAGGCGAAGCCGTCGTTAACTTAGATGTCTACAAAGGCCAGGAGAAAACCCTTAAAGCAGGCTTCAACAAAGATCTATTTTTGACCTTGCCGCGCAGCGATTTCGAAAAACTACAACCGACCTTAACGACCACACAGCCGTTGATCGCCCCACTCGCGAAAGGTCAAGAAGTCGGCATGATGAAATTAGCGCTTGGCGATAAAACCATCGCGGAATATCCGGTGCTCGCCCTGGACGTTATGCCGGTGGCCGGCTTTTTCCGCCGCACCTGGGACAGCCTGCGCCTAATGCTCAAATGAGCGAACAGGTTTGCTATCTCAACGGCGAGTTTTTGCCGCTGGATCAAGCCAAAATTTCCGTCCTTGATCGTGGCTTTGTTTTTGGCGACGCGATCTATGAAGTGATTCCGGTTTATGGCCGCAAACCGCTGCGCTTGGCAGCGCATCTGGCGCGGCTCAATCGCAGCCTCGCGGAAATTCGCATCGCCTCGCCGCTCGACGACGGTGAATGGGCGGAATTATCAGCGACTTAATTGGCTATCAGTCAAGCGAGGATCAGGCGATCTATTTGCAGGTGAGCCGCGGCGTGGCGAAGCGCGAATTTGGCTTATTGCAAGGAATGACGCCGACCGTTTTTGTCGTTAGCAACCCATTTACGCCGCCACCTAGGCAGCAAATAGAAAACGGTATTGCCGCCGTCAGTCTGCCGGATTTTCGCTGGCTGCGCTGCGATATCAAATCGACATCATTGCTCGGCGCAAATATGTTGCGGCAGTTTGCCAACGATGCCGGTGGCGCGGAATGTGTCTTGTTCCGCGATGGTTATTTGACCGAAGGTTCGTCGAGCAATGTTTTCGTCGTGAAGAACGGCGTGTTGATGACACCACCGAAATCGCGAATGATTTTGCCCGGCATCACCTACGATTTATTGTTGGAACTCGCCGCCGCAAACGCTGTCCCAACTCAAGTGCGCGATATCCTCGAAGCGGAAGTCAAAACCGCCGATGAACTCATGATCTCGGCGAGCCTGCGCGAGTTGTCTCGATTACGCAGCTAGACGGCAAGCCCGTCGGGGACGGGTGCCCGGCCCCGTTTTCGAACAGCTTTACGAATTATTCTGCGCCTACAAAGCGAACCTATGACGGAACCGCAAAGCAAAGATACGCTACTCGAATTTCCCTGCGAGTTTCCGATCAAAATCATGGGTCTCACACGCGACGATTTTGCTCAAACTATTTTGGCAATCGTTCACCGCCACGCGCCGGATTTCGACGGCGCAACAATGGAAATGCGCTCGAGCAGCGGCGCGAAATATTTGAGCCTGACCTGCACAATCAATGCCAAATCCAAAGCGCAGCTCGACGATTTGTATCGCGAATTGTCGAAACATGAGATGGTAAAAATCGTACTGTAATGTTGCTGACCGACCTCGCTCCAGCTTTAACAATAAAACATCTTGGCATCGTCAACTACGAAACCACGTGGCTGGCAATGCAAACTTTCACGGCGCAACGCAATGCCGAAACCAACGACGAAATTTGGCTGCTGCAACATCCGCCGGTCTACACCCAAGGGCTCGCAGGCAAGCCGGAACATTTACTGACAACATCATCGATTCCCGTCGTCAAAACCGATCGTGGCGGCCAAATCACCTACCATGGCCCCGGCCAAATCGTCGCATACGTGTTGTTCGATTTGAAACGCAAAAGCATCGGCGTGAAGGAACTGGTTAAGCGCATCGAGCAAAGTATTATCGACATACTCGCCGAATTTGAAATTCACGCGGAACGAAAAATCGGCGCACCGGGCGTTTATGTTCACGGCGCCAAAATTGCTGCGCTCGGCCTGCGCGTCAAAAAGGGCTGTAGCTTTCATGGCCTCGCGCTGAATGTCGCGATGGATCTGACGCCGTACAACGCGATTAACCCCTGCGGCTACGCCGGTTTGCAAGTGACCGACCTCGCCTCGCTCGGCGTTCGTGCTAGCATAAGTAGCGTTATGGCTGCGTTGTCGAAGCACCTCATCACTCAACTTTCGCTTTAGGAAATTATCGTGCCAGTCATCGGTGAAAAACAAACCGGCGCAGCGAAAATCGCGCGCATCCCGATCAAAATTATTCCCAGCGCGCCGCAAAAAAAACCCGACTGGATTCGGGTAAAAGCCGCGAGCAGTCCGCGCTTTGCGGAAATCAAACGCATTCTGCGCGAAAACAATCTGCATAGCGTGTGCGAAGAAGCATCCTGCCCGAACATCGGCGAGTGTTTTAGCAAAGGCACGGCGACGTTCATGATCATGGGCGATTTGTGCACGCGCCGCTGCCCGTTTTGCGACGTCGCCCACGGCCGGCCGAAGCCTCTGGATCAAGACGAGCCACGCCATCTCGGCGAAACCATCGCCGCGCTGCGCTTGAAATATGTCGTCATCACCAGCGTCGATCGTGACGATTTGCGTGACGGCGGCTCGCAACATTTCGTCGATTGCATTCGCACCGTGCGCGAGCTTTCGCCGGAAACGCGAATCGAAATTCTCACGCCGGATTTTCGTGGCCGCCTGGATCGCGCGCTGGAAATTCTCAACACCGCCCCGCCGGATGTGATGAATCACAATCTCGAAACCGTGCCGCGCCTCTACAAACAAGCGCGTCCCGGCTCGGACTATCGTCATTCGTTGAAACTGCTCAAAGACTTTAAGGCTGCTCACCCAAATGTTCCGACGAAATCAGGACTCATGCTCGGCCTAGGCGAAACCGACGAAGAAATTCTTGAAGTCATGCGCGATTTGCGCTCGCACAATGTCGACATGCTGACTCTCGGACAATACTTGCAACCCTCGCAACATCATCATCCGGTCATGCGCTTCGTCCCGCCCGATGGCTTCAAAGAATTCGAGCGGCAAGCCAACGCAATGGGTTTCGCCCATGCCGCGTGCGGGCCGATGGTGCGCTCCAGCTATCATGCGGATCAGCAAGCGCACGATGCTGGCGTCGCGATGTAAATGCGACGTTAAGTCGGATGTCGAACAGCGTGAACGTTAACGTCGACTTCTCTCAACGCGTAGTTGTCCATGCCGCAAATCTACCGTGGGCACCATCGCCCATCGCGGGCGTCGAGCGCCGGATGCTTGATCGCATCGGCGACGAAATTGCGCGCGCGACCTCCATCGTGCGCTATGCGCCGAACAGCCAATTCTCGCCGCACGTTCATGGCGGCGGCGAAGAAATTCTCGTGCTGGAAGGCGTGTTTCAAGACGAGCACGGTGATTTTCCCGCAGGCTCCTACATTCGCAATCCACCGACGTCGCGCCATACACCAGGCTCTGCGCCAGGCTGCGTCATCTTCGTTAAGTTATGGCAATTCGAAGCAAGCGATCGTACTCATATTCGGATCGACACCAACAAAATGCTGTTTTTGCCGATGGCCGATCAGCCTAGCGCGGAAATCATGCCGCTTTTTTTCGATGGCTACGAAAACGTTCGCATACTTCGTTACGCGCCGCACAGCGAGATTGCGTTGAATGCGCCCGGGGGCATTGAGCTGCTCGTGCTTGAGGGCGATTTCCTTGAAAGCGAGACTCATTTCCAGCCGCGATCTTGGTTGAGATTGCCACCCGGCACATCGCTGCAAGAAATCGCTGGAGAACACGGCGTAAAGATTTGGGTTAAGTCTGGCCATCTCGCGCAGGCGCAAACTGTGCCAAAAGAAAATGGCGCCACGCACGCATAAGTTTTTCTGTGCCCGAACTCCCTGACATCGTCGTCTACATTGAAAGTCTAGAATCGCGCATCCTCGGTCAAACCTTGGAGCGCGTAAAAATTCTCAATCCGTTTGTTCTGCGTTCGTTTGCACCACCCCTCGAAGAAGCCCATGGGAAGCTCGTCTCCAGCATACATAGGCTTGGAAAGCGCTTAGTCATTGGCCTGCAGCCCGATTACTTTTTTGTGATTCATCTAATGGTCGCGGGTCGATTTCGATGGCTTGAAACTAGCGCAAAACCACCGGGAAAAATTGGCCTGGCGAGTTTTCATTTCGATAACGGGACCTTACTGCTCACCGAAGCCGGCACCAAGCGCCGCGCGTCGATTCATCTAGTGAAAGGCCGCGATGCGCTCGCAGAATTTGACATGCAAGGCCTCGAAGTTCTCGACACCGATCTCGCTGCGTTCACGGCGCGACTCACAAAGGAGAACCACACATTAAAGCGAGCCCTGACCGATCCGCGAAGTTTTAGCGGCATCGGCAACGCCTACTCCGATGAAATTTTGCATCGCGCAAAACTCTCGCCGATCGCACAAACGCAGAAACTCACCGCTGAAGAAATTAAACGATTATTCGACGCGACGAAAATTACGTTATCAGAATGGACTGAACGTTTGCGCCGCCACACCGGCGAAAAATTCCCCGAGAAAGTCACCGCCTTCCGGCCGGAGATGGCCGTCCATGGCCGTTTCGGCCAACCCTGTCCGGTGTGCGCAAGCCCGGTGCAACGCATCGTTTACGCCGACAACGAAACCAACTATTGCTCTCGCTGCCAAACTAGTGGCGTCATTTTGGCCGATCGCGCGTTATCGCGCTTACTCAAGAAAAGCTGGGCGCGATCGATTGAGGATTTGGCATAACGCCGCAGGATAGGCGCTGACACTACCTCGCTGCTTATGGCACGTAGGGTTCGTACCGCGCACGAAATCGTCAGTCAATCGAGAAGAACATTGAAATCGCGTGCGAGTTGGACGCCTACGCCGGCTCAAAGCAAAAAGCGACGGCGCTTCTGACTAGCAGTGTCGTATGCTTTAATTATGACTTCTCAAGAACTACAAGACACGAATTCGCCAACATGAAACGGGTGGAGAAAACGGTTTTTATTAGCTACAGGCGAACGAATGTTCCTTGGGCGCTGGCGATTTTACAGAATCTCAAGCACGAGGGCTACGACGTGTTTATTGATTACACGAGTATTCCAAGTGGCGATTTTTCGGCTGTCATCGAGGAAAACATTAAAGCACGCGCGCACTTTCTAGTACTCCTTACGCCATCAGCATTAGCGGGTTGTGCCGAACCGGGTGATTGGCTACGACGGGAAATTGAGATTGCGTTGGATAGTCAACGCAATGTTGTACCGCTTATGCTCGAGGGTTTCGACTTTGGTTCTCCGATGATTGCGTCCCAACTCACCAGAAAACTGGCTTTGCTAAAGAATTACAATGGACTCAGTGTATCAGCGGAATATTTCGAGGCCGCCATGAGAAGGCTACGCGACCAGTTTCTCAATCGCCCTTTAGACGCGATTCTGCACCCGGTCTCCGAGATCACACGAAATGCAGCTCATCAACAGCATCTTGCCGCAGACGCCGCTCCTCCGGTGCAAGAAGCAGAGTTGACCGCGCAAGCGTGGTTTGAGAAAGGATTTAGTGCGACTAATATTGATGAACAATTACGTTGCTTTGAAGAGGTTATCCGGCTGAAGCCCGACTATGCCATCGCGTATATTAACCGAGGTAACATACGCCAAGCGAAAGGTAATTTGGATGGCGCATTGAATGACTACGATATGTCAATTCAACTGGAAACCATTCACGCCGGTGCGTACTACAATCGTGGCATTGCGCGTCAAGTGAGTCGAGACCTTGATGGGGCGTTAAACGATTTCAATATGGCGATCTACCTGGAGCCCAACCATCCTTACTTCTATGGCAATCGAGCTAATGTGCGCCGCGAAAAAGGTGACGTCGACGGGGCTCTAACCGACTACGAAAAGGTGATTGAGCTGCGCCCTTATGTCGTATAAATGCTTACTACAATCGAGGCATTGCGCGCAAAGCAAGTGGTGACCTCGCTGGGGCATTGAAGGACTACGATACAGCGATTCGACTGAAGCCGGATCATGTCGAAGCATACTACAAACGAGGTGATGTACGCAGAGACAATGGCGACATTCACGGGGCGTTTGAGTACTACGAAACCGCGATCCAACTGAAGCCTAACTTTGCAGATGCCTACTACAACCGCGGCAATTTCCGACTAACTCTTGGCGACGTGTTGGGAGCGGTCAAGGATTTTACAGAAGCCGAGCGCTTACAGAAGGAGGGCTATCTACCGGTACGTGATTAAATCGCGAAAACGACTGTGAGAGCGATGCTCAACAATGTAACCTGAGCAATTCGGTAATTCCACGAGAAAGAGTCGAGCCTTGAACTATCACGTGTATTTCATAACGTCAAATCTCGCCCTTGAATCAACCCTCGTATCTTTTCGAGCGAACTATATCGCGACAATCTATACCGAATTCCTTAGAATGATAACTTATGTCCGCCAGCGATTCGCTCCCCCTCCGCCCCTGGGAACCTACTCCATTCGTCAAAACATCGTTCGCTTTGCACGCCGTATCGGCCATCGCAATCGGTAGCTCGCCTTCGACTTGGCCTTGGGCCTTGACGGCGATTGCGGCGAATCAAGCATTGATCGGCGCGGCGGTAATGTGGCCACGCAGCACTTGGATCGGCGAGAACATCCGCACGCTGCCGGCTGCATCCGTTGCTAACAAAGAAATCGCGCTGACGTTCGATGACGGCCCCGATCCGGACATTACGCCGCGTGTATTGGATTTGCTCGATGCCGGCGGGCAGAAAGGCAGTTTCTACGTTGTCGGTGAGCGCGCAGAAAAGTTTCCGTTGGTCATTCAGGAAATCGTTAAGCGCGGCCATGCCGTGGAAAATCATTCCCATCGTCACACGAATAGTTTTGCGTTTTATCCTTCGTCGCGCTTACATGTGGAGCTCGAGGCCGCACAACAAGCGATCGCCAACGCATCCGGTTCGTTGCCACGATTTTTCCGCGCCCCGATGGGTTTTCGAACGCCGTTTCTCGATCCGGTGATTGCGCGCTTGGGGCTGCATTACACGTCGTGGACGCGGCGTGGTTTTGATTCGATGGCAAAAAGCCCATCACCGGTATTGCAAAGACTGGTCACGAATTTAAATGCCGGCGATATTTTGTTGCTGCATGATGGTTCCATGTTGACTGCGAAACGCGAGCGGCCGATCGTTCTCGACGTGTTGCCTGATTTACTCAAAACAATTTCTGATCGCGGATTGAAATCCGTGACGCTTCGCTACGCTTTTCGCGATGTCATCAGCGAGTGACGCACTGATCGACGCGGCAGCGTCGCTTTATCAATCGGCCGGAAAATTTCCGTTTCATTTTGCGCGCGGCAAGCTGCGCCACGACCCGGTTTTTCTCGCTGTGCTGAAAAGCGGCTTGATCAAAAGTGGGATGACGATTCTCGATCTCGGTTGCGGGCAAGGATTGTTGTTCGCGTTATTACGTTCGGCTGAGACCCATTACCAGCGCGGCCCCTGGCCCGATGGTTGGCCAGCACCCGCACTGGGACTGGATCTACAAGGGATTGAGTTGCGCGAAAGTGAAGTGACAATTGCGCGTAAGGCCCTAGGTTCGACCGCAAAAATCGAATCGCTGGATTTAAGCGATGGCGAGATTCCTCGCGCTGATGTCATCACGCTGTTTGACGTGTTGCATTATCTCGACGCCAACTCACAGGTAAGTTTGATCAAACGCATCGCGAACGCGATTTCGCCCGGCGGGTTGTTGCTCGTTCGCGATGCGGACGCCGCTGGTGGATTTAGTTTTCGCGTGACCCATTTTTCTGAGCGGATTGCGGCGATCTGTCGCGGTCATTTTCGCCAGCGCTTTCATTTTCGATCGCGCGCTGAGTGGAACGCGCTATTCTCAGAAAACGGATTTGCTATTGAAACAATGCCGATGAGTGAAGGCACGCCATTTGCCAATGTGCTGTGGGTCGCGCGGCGAATGGGATAGGAAGACGCTGGATTCCCGACATCGCGGGAATGACGGATAATAGGCGTTTACGGTAACTATAAGTATGCCTTGCCAGGATGCGCTTCTACACTCGCTCACAGCAATGCATGCCCCGACAGCCGCATGGGTAAAGCCTCTTCAGGCACCGCATGGATAATTTGAAAGGATAAAAAATGAGCGCCGTTCCTATTAGCATCAGTTCCGCCGTCGATGAAATCCGTGCTTTGCTCGGCGAGCGCTTGTCCACCAGTACCGGCGTGCGCGATCATCACAGCAAGGACGAATCCTGGCACATACCCCATCGCCCCGACGCCGTGGCGTTTCCGAATTCCACTGAGGAAGTCGCCGACATCGTGCGGATTTGTGCGCGCCATCGCACGCCGGTCGTTGCCTACGGCACGGGTACGTCGCTCGAAGGCGCGGTGATCCCCGAGCATGGCGGCGTGGTGATTGATCTGGCGAATATGAATCAAGTAATCAAGGTGAATGTCGACGATCTCGATGTGACCGTCCAAGCGCGCGTGACGCGTAAGCAACTCAACGAACATTTGCGCGACACGGGATTATTTTTCCCGATCGATCCGGGTGCCGATGCATCGCTCGGCGGTATGGCAGCGACGCGTGCCTCCGGCACCAACGCCGTGCGATACGGCACGATGCGCGAAAACGTGTTGGCACTGACGGTCGTGATGGCTGATGGCCGCATCATCCGCACCTCACGCCGCGCGCGTAAATCCGCTGCGGGCTACGACCTCACGCGCTTGTTCGTCGGCTCCGAAGGCACGCTGGGCATCATCACCGAAGTGACGCTAAAAATTTACGGCATCCCCGAAGCCATGGCCGCGGCCGTGTGTTCGTTCGATTCGCTAAATGGCGCAATTGATACGGTGATTCAGACCATTCAGCTCGGCATTCCCGTCGCGCGTATTGAATTGCTCGACGACATTCAGATGGATGCGGTCAACAAATTTTCCAAGTTGAATTACCCGGTGAAAGATACGTTATTCATCGAGTTTCACGGCACCGAAGCTGCGGTGAAAGAACAGGCGGAAACGCTGCAAGCCATCGCCCAAGAAAATTCCGGCGGCGAATTCAAATGGGCCACGAAGCAAGAAGAGCGCACGCATTTGTGGACCGCGCGCCACGACGTAACTTACGCGAACAAAGCGCTGCGTCCCGGTAGCGAAATTTGGGCGACCGATGTGTGCGTGCCGATCTCGCGCTTGGCCGAATGTATTTTGGAAACGAAAAAAGATTTAGCGGAAAGTTTCCTCATCGCGCCGCTGGTCGGCCACGTCGGCGACGGCAATTTTCATTTGGGTTTTCTGATCATGCGCGACGACCCGAAAGAACTCGCCGAAGCCGAACGCCTCAACGACCGTTTAGTTATGCGTGCGTTAGCGATGGACGGCACCTGCACCGGCGAACACGGCATCGGCTTGGGTAAAAAGAAATTTCTGACGGCGGAACATGGTGAAGCAGTGAGTGTTATGCGCTTGGTAAAGCAGGCGTTGGATCCGTTGGGGATTATGAATCCTGGGAAGATATTTTCCTAACGAATCTCGCAATTAACGAACGAGCATCCCCGAGCAGGCAGAAATGGCGCAAAGTTCGCGATGACTGTTTAGGCCGTCGCACCACTAAGGACGCACTTTAAATCGGCTAGCAGTTAACCGGACTCAGCTCGCTGTATCGCTCACGCCTGAATTGCAGTCGCTGTGATTCATACTTTTGGCCATTTACTGTTATGGATGGCAACTCAATTGTGCCGCTAATTAGGCCTCGCGGAACTTGTAAAAGCCGATTCGGTACTTGGTTGTCCATTGCTAGATAAAGTTGCCAGATATGGTTTCCGCCTTTTGAGTTTCCAATCACCGGCTCAAAATTATTATCAGATATAACAGGATCGGGAAATGCCTGAAACTCTTTCGGATTGACCGCTCCAAGCGAACCACGACTAGACGCTTTCATTCGCGCTGTAAACACGACGCCACCCGTTTCAGTCTCACCCTCAATTTTGATTGTTTCTCCGTTAAGTTGAGCAATCGTACCAGCGGGAACGTGCAGCCCTAATCGAAGCCAAGGATTCATATCTAGTGAAATAAAAATGCCTTGGAATGGGTAATAAACCACGGAACTTGGGCCTGAAACACCATGACAACTGCTGCCGAAATAGCGTGCGCCAGGCACCTCAATCCGAGAATAGCTTGATACGATAGGAATACACCCGGTCAACCCCATACATATGGCAGCTACTAAAACAAGCCGATTATGCGTGGTGAGCTTTACCGCGTTACAGATGAGTTTAAAGGTCATGACAGGTTACTTCTTGAGTTACGAAAAAAGTAATGGCACGAAGTATAAACCTCCGCGCCACGAAATGCGGTACGTTGAAAATCTTACAGTGGAATGCTAGCAAGCGTAGCCCGGAAGGAGCGAAGCGCATTCCGGGGACACCGTTCTCACAAAATGAAAATTATGTATTTAATACCCGGAATACGCTGCGCTCCTTCCGGGCTACATTTGCCATTGAAATTTCCCCGCCTCTCTTGCTAGTATTACTGTATTACCAACTACTTTGTATTACGATATTCATGAACGCCGTAGCCAAACTCACTACGAAATTCCAAGCGACCATCCCCGCACCGGTTCGCAAGGCGCTGGAAATCAAACAAGGCGACACCGTGGCTTTCGATATTCGCGACGGCGTTGTCACGTTGCGTCGCGCGACGCCGACCGACATTGCCTTTGCCAAAGCGATCGAAGGCACGCTTTCGGAATGGCATTCGGATGCGGATGAGCGCGCTTATCGTGACCTTTGATCGTTTTGATGTCGTCGTTGTGCCGTTTCCGTTTACCGATCGCGCACAGCAAAAGCGCCGGCCGGCGCTAGTGTTGTCGAATGCGGCATTTAATAAGCGGAGCGGCCACAGCGTGATGGCGATGATTACCAGCGCCGGAAATACGACCTGGCCGTTGGACGTAAAAATCGGCAATCTTAAAGTCGCCGGTTTGCCGGCTGCGTCCGTCGTGCGGATGAAGTTATTTACCTTGGACGTGCAATTTGTTTTGCAAAAAGCGGGGCGTTTAAGCAAAGCCGATCAAGCGTACGTCGAACAGAGTTTAGCCGCGCTGCTGGCGTACTAATCGAATTAAGATTCACCCCCGCCAGAAACCTTGCCGAAATTGGCGCTTCAAGCATGCCACGCCACGAGTAAGTGTTGGCGAGGCTCTCCAGCCATACACGAAAGAAAAAAAGTTATGGGGTTGAAACGAGTCAGGCCTTCAAAGTATTCTTCACAATTACTTCAGATAGGATAAAAAATGGATCGAGCAATCGTACTGCGGACCCCCGGCGGGCCGGAGGTTCTTAAGAGCGAGCCTATTACCGTCGGCGCGCCCGGCAATGGCCAGGTGCGGCTCAAGCATACGGCGATCGGCGTCAACTTTCACGATTGTTACGTGCGCTCCGGTTTGTATTCGACGCTGGCGTTGCCGGGCATTCCCGGTTTGGAAGCGATCGGCGTAGTAGATGCGGTTGGATCTGACGTCGCCGACTTTCGCGTAGGCGATCGCGTGGGTTATATCACGCGGCAATACGGCGGTTATGCGACAGCGCGCGCTGATCGATGCGAACGTGCTGATCCGGCTGCCGCAGTCGGTGGACGATCGCACGGCCGCGGCGACGTTGTTGCGCGGTTTAACGGCGCAAGCATTGGTACGCTATGTCTTTCCCGTTCGCGCTGGGCATCTCGTGTTGGTTCATGCGGCGGCGGGTGGCGTCGGACGCCTAATCGCACAATGGGCGCACCACCTCGGCGCGACGGTGATCGGCACTGTCGGCAGCGAAGAAAAAGCCGCGCTTGCCCGAGAGAACGGCTGCACCCACACGATCCTCTACCGCACGGAAAATTTTGTCGACAAAGTGCGCGACATTACCAATGGGCGCGGCGTCGATGTCGTCTACGATTCGGTCGGTAAAGACACCTTTGCCGGATCACTAAAGTCGTTGGCCATGCGTGGTCATCTGGCGAATTTCGGACAATCGTCGGGGCCCATTGAACCGATTCTGATTTCGACATTATTCGAAAAATCGAATAGCATTTCGCGCGCCAATGTGTTTCATTACTTCACCGGCGCCGATCGTGGCCCTATGGCGCAAAGTTTGTTTTCCGCACTCGCCGATCGCGTGATTTCTCCTGGCCACTATCACGAATATGCATTCGACGATGCTGCGAAGGCCCATGCTGATATGGAAGCGCGCAAGACGGCTGGTGCGGTGTTGCTTATCCCGTAGTCACGCGAATAACGAAATTTGGCGGTTATCGTTTCTTTGGCACCCTGCCGGAAACCCTTATCCAGATTGCCCCTACAGGCATATCGCTCCAAGAGCCAGTATTCACGCGCCTTCTGGTGATGCAGTAATTCTTGTAACGTCATTCTCTGTCCATCTTGAATTTCTCGCGCACCCGGGTTGTGCGGAGGCTGCCACGTTATAATTCGAAATACGTCATCTAACCGCCGCGTCAGGAAAAAGTAATGGCCAATATTGAATTTGTGTCCCACGAAACTCGATCCTTTCCGCCGCCCGCCGCATTCGCCAAGCAGGCAAATATTTCCGGCGCCGATTTTCAGGCGATGAATGCCGAAGCAGAGCGCGACTATGCGGGTTTTTGGGCGCGGCTCGCGCGTGAACATTTGGTTTGGCACAAAGCGTTCACACAAACGCTGGACGAATCCAACGCGCCGTTTTATCGCTGGTTTCACGATGGGCAGTTGAATGTTTCCTACAATTGCCTCGACGTAAATTTGAAGAATGGCAACGCTGAAAAAATCGCGATCATCTTCGAGGCAGATGACGGCGCGGTTACCAAAATCACCTACCAATCGCTATATCACCAGGTTTGCCAATTCGCGAATGGACTGAAGTCGCTAGGAATAAAAAGGGGCGATCGCGTCATTATTTATATGCCGATGTCGATCGAAGGCGTGATCGCGATGCAGGCTTGCGCGCGTATCGGCGCGACGCATTCGGTGGTGTTCGGTGGTTTTTCGGCGAAGAGTTTGCATGAGCGCATCATCGATACGGGTGCCGTGGCCCTCATTACGGCGGACGAGCAGGTGCGCGGCGGCAAGGCGCTGCCACTGAAATCGATCGTCGATGAAGGGCTCGCGCTCGGCGGTTGCGATTCGCTCAAATCCGTCGTCGTTTATCAACGCACCGGCGGAAAAATCAACGTGAACGCAGGCCGCGACGTGTGGATGCACGAGTTGACCGCCGACAAAGCTGATACCTGCGAGCCCGAATGGGTCGACGCGGAACATCCGCTGTTCATTCTTTACACCTCAGGCTCCACCGGCAAACCAAAAGGCGTGCAGCATTCGTCTGCGGGCTATTTGCTCTGGGCGGCGCTGACGATGAAATGGTCGTTCGACATTAAGCCGAGCGATATTTTTTGGTGTACCGCCGACATCGGCTGGGTGACCGGCCATACCTATATTACCTACGGCCCGCTTGCCGTCGGCGCGACGGAAATCGTGTTCGAAGGTGTGCCCACTTATCCGACCGCCGGCCGTTTTTGGGAAACCATCAACAAGCATAAAGTCTCGATTTTCTACACCGCGCCGACGGCGATCCGCTCGTTGATCAAGGCCTCGGAAACCACGCCCGCCGTCCATCCGCGCAACTATGATTTGTCGAGCTTGCGCTTGCTCGGCTCGGTCGGTGAGCCGATCAATCCGGAAGCATGGATGTGGTATCACGAAAATATCGGCGGCGGAAATTGCCCGATCGTTGATACGTTTTGGCAAACGGAAACCGGTGGCCACATGATCACGCCATTGCCCGGCGTCACAAACTTAGTGCCGGGTTCATGCACCTTGCCGTTGCCGGGCATCATGGCGGCGATTGTCGACGAGGCAGGCCACGATCTGCCGAACGGCCAGGGCGGCATTCTCGTCGTGAAGCGGCCCTGGCCATCGATGATTCGCACCATTTGGGGCGATCCCGAACGCTTCAAGAAAAGCTATTACCCGGACGAACTAGGCGGCAAACTTTATCTTGCCGGCGATGGTTCGGTGCGCGACAAAGACACGGGCTACTTCACCATCATGGGCCGAATCGACGATGTACTGAACGTTTCCGGCCACCGCATGGGCACGATGGAAATCGAATCCGCGCTGGTGGCAAACACCACGCTCGTCGCGGAAGCTGCGGTAGTGGGCCGCCCTGACGATTTAACCGGCGAAGCGATTGTCGCGTTCGTCGTCACCAAAGGTCCGCGACCCACCGGCGAGGAGGCGCTACGAATAGCGAAAGAATTGCGCGACTGGGTCGGCAAAGAAATCGGCCCGATCGCAAAACCGAAGGACATTCGCTTCGGTGATAATTTGCCGAAAACCCGCTCAGGAAAAATCATGCGGCGCCTTGTTGCGCGTGATTGCCAAGGGCGAAGAAATCACGCAAGATGTTTCAACCTTGGAAAATCCGGCAATTTTGGATCAACTCAAGCAACCGCTATAACCCACGCCCTTGGGCATTCTCGCACGCTATTTGGCGAAAGAAGTTTTAGCGGGCACAGCGCTCGTGTTGCTGGCGCTGCTGATGCTTTATGCGTTCTTCGATCTCATTTTTGAGTTGCCTCAACTAGGCAAAGGCAGTTATCGGCTGCCGCAAATGTTTACGTTTGTTGCGCTCTCACTGCCCGGCCACATCTACCAACTATTTCCCATCTCCGCGTTGATCGGCACGATCTACGCGCTGACGCAATTCTCGACCCATTCGGAATTAACGGTCATGCGCGCATCGGGCTATTCCTTGGCGATGATCATGAAGTTGCTGATCTTGATCGGCGCCGATGTTTGCGACGATCAATTTCATAGTCGGCGACATTGTCGCGCCCTATTCCGATCGCCTGGCACAAAAGTATCGTCTGCAATCGATGAACAAGTTAATCGCTCAGGAATTTCGCTCAGGATTGTGGGTCAAAGACGCCAAGACCTTCGTCAACATCGAAGAAATGTTGCCGGACACCACACTTCGCAATCTCAAAATTTATGAGTTCGATGACGCCCACCGCCTTAAGAGCATCAGTATCGCCAAGCGCGGCGAATATCGCGGCACCAACGACTGGCGTATCAGCGAAGTCGATCAAACCTTGTTTAACGGCAACACCGTATCGCTAAAAAGACTGCCGGACGCAACGTGGAAATCCGTCGTCACGCCGGAGATTTTGTCGGTGTTGTTAGTCGTACCGGAAAATATGTCAGTGTGGAGTTTGTTCACCTACATCGAACATTTGCGCGAGAACAAACAAAAAACCACGCGCTACGAAATCGCCAAGTGGACCAAAATTATTCATCCATTTGCACTGTTAGTGATGATGACACTAGCACTGCCCTTCGCTATCTATCAGCGCCGCAGCGGCGGCTTAAGCGGAAAAATTTTCACCGGCATCATGCTCGGCCTTGGTTTTTATTTACTCAATCGATTGTTTTCCAATCTCGGTGTGCTCAACGATTGGGATCCCCTGTTGAGCGCGGCCTTGCCGACGCTGTTATTTTTGCTGATCGCGGTATCGATGATGAAATACGTAGAGCGACGATAGGTCTGGACGCCATGACTGGCGCGGCTTTTCAGTAGGATCGGTGCATTTATCCAACGTAATATTGGTGCATAAATGCGCCCTACGGTGCGCCTCCACTCGCGAGCAAACGCGCCAACTGCCGCTGCAATTCACTGGGTTCTAACGGTTTGTGAAGTAACGGAAAGCCACTCGCCTTCGCTTCGAGAATCCGTTCCGGCGCGGTATCGCCGGTGATAATAATGGCCGGCACATCGCGGCCGATCGCCCCGCGCAGCCGTCGCGCGGCGGTATCCCCGGTTTCGCCGCCTTGTAAACGATAGTCGACAATCAACCCATCGATACCACCCAGATTAAATTCCCGCAGCGCTTCGTCAGCACTACGCGCGGTGACAACGGCGAATTTCCACGTAAGTAGTAACTGTTGCATGGCCTCGAGTACATCGACATCGTCGTCAATCACCAATAACGTACGTCCCCGGTTAGCGGATTCAGGTTCTGTTACTTGCGGCGCGGCATTAGCATTTACCAGCGCGATACCTCGCGGAACGCGAACGCTGAAACGCGAACCGGTACCGAGCAACGAGCGCAACGTCAAGTCATGCCCAAGCACCAAGCAAAGCCGGCGCACAATCGCCAACCCTAAACCGAGGCCGTGCTCGCGGTTACGCTCGATATTACCGAGTTGATAGAACTCATCGAAAATCGCTTGCTGCTCGCCCATAGGAACACCCGTTCCGGTATCGAAGACGAAAATTTCGACGAGCGATCCGCGCGCACGGCAGGCAAGCAACACACCACCACGTTCCGTGTAGCGAATCGCATTGTCGACCAGATTTGCCAGAATTCGCCGCAGCGCGATCAGGTCGCTTTCGACCACGGTGGTAGTCCCTCGTACGCGCAAGCGAAGTTTTTTTTCCACCGCGGCGGCGGCAAACTCGTTCTCGATTTGTTGAAACAGCCATTGCAGTTCAATCGATTCCCGGCGGACTTCGACTGTGCCGGAATCGAGTTTAGAAATATCGAGTAACGCATCGGTGAGTTTGCTAAAACCCGCCAACGCCTGACGGCTTTTATTGAGCAAATGCGCGACTTTGTCGCGATCGATTTCGGCGGCCGTGGTGTGGGTAGTGAGAGCGCGCAGAAACAATCCGAGTGCATGGGCCGGCTGCCGCATATCGTGACTCGCCGCGGCGAGAAAAATGGTTTTAGACCGGCTTGCCGATTCCGCCACGGATTTTTCTTGCGATAGGCGCTCGACCAAATCGACATTCTCAAAACGCAGGCGAATCGAATTGATAAAGGTCTGGCCGATTTCCCAAGCAGAATTGACCATGATGGCGAGAAACAGCAATGCAAGAAAGCCGATAGTGACATGAAAACTATCGCCGGTAGAAAACAGTCGCGCAAGTGCGATGAGCCACATCGGCAGCAATAATCCCAATGACGCGCGCCGCATCGCGCCGTTGCTAATAACCGTCACAGCTGAGACGCCGCACAAAATCGCGACCAGTAATAACTGGTACTTCGTTTCGCCTGGCCATAGTAAAAACATGCTGGACCCGATCGCGATGCCGGAGCACCCTGCAAGCCAAGTGTGCCAGTTAGCGCCGAGTTGTGCGCCATGTCGCCTGCTACCGCTACGCTTCCACCACACGGTGAAAATCGCTGCTTGCAATTCGGTGATGGCCATCAAGATCAACCACGGAATCACCCGCGCCCAGCCGACGACATCGACGACGGCGTAGCCGATAATCAGCCACGCGATCCAGGTTATCGCCGTGGCTTTGAGAATTTGTTGATTGAGCTCGTCGACGCGTGCAGCGAATGCGCGTTGCCGGAGCGTGTCGCTATTTTGTAGTGCAGCAGTCGATACCGAGGACGAGGGTGTTGTCACGAAACAATTGTAATCGAGATGGTACGTACGTCGCGTTTGTTGGGTAAAATCGGAATGATATCTAATTGCCAGAAAGACTATGCCAACAATTTTGCTGGCCGACGATCAAGCGATGGTGCGCGCCGGATTGCGCGCGATGTTGGAACTCGAGTCGGAGTTAGAAATCGTCGGCGAATGCCGCGACGGCGACGAGACGCTCGCTGCGTGCCGGCAACTGCGGCCGCAATTATTGATCGTCGATCTTGGCATGCGCGGAGCACACGTTGGCCGAGCTCGCGCGAATTTTACGAACGGAAAATGTAGCGCTGAAAATTCTCGTCCTCACCGGCGATCTATCGGAAAAATCAGTTCGCCACGCGCTCGCCGCAGGTGTGGACGGTTACGTCGTTAAATCCGACGAAGTAGATGAATTGCTCACGGCGATCAGCGCGGTGCTCGCGGGCGAGTGTTACGTCAGCCGCGCGTTGGCGTCAGAACTATCGCTCAAACTTGCCGACGATACCAATGCGGCCACGGAGCGCGACGGCAAACTTACCCAACGCGAACTCGAAGTGCTCGCGCTAATCGGCCAAGGCTTCAGCAGCGCCGCGATCGCCGATAAACTTGGGCTGGCAGTTCGCACCGTCCGCAAACACCGCGAGAATATACTGCGCAAACTCGATATGCATAACATGGCGCAGCTTACTGCGTATGGCATCAAGGCCGGATTGTTGAATTAATCCTAAGCCGTCATTCCCGCGAAGGCGAGGGATCCATAGGGCGAAATTTTCTTGTAAGTATTTGGACTGATTCCATCGGTCGGGTTCTAGCTAAAGCCGTATGGGTTCCCGCCTTCGCGGGAACGACACTGTAAATTCCAGTTTCCGACATACGGCCAAGGCCGTATTTACCGCATTTTTCTTTCCCCCTAGTATCAACGCGCAGCGTATTGCGCGCTCGCAGCGCTTGAAAAATCGATGGCCTGCGATGCCCGTCAATACTTGCTGAGAAACATGCATGCCCGGAACGCCAATATGGGTGCGGCTCTTCAGGCAGGTTGAAAATGAGGTTATCACCCAAACCACTAACAATCACCGGGAAAACTCATGTACAAAAAAATACTGCTGTTTGCGATTGCAGACGACGTTATCGAGCGCGATTCACAGTGCGACGTTACCTAACCCGCATGTAATCGCGATTAGTAAAAAACTCGGCGCGCTGTCGATTCCGTTTGTCGAAAACAAGGGCCAGTTGTCATTCCAACACCGCATTCGCCGCGCAAACTTTCGCTGGAACAACCTTCGTTACGCGAAGCGGCGAAATCGTTTACGCACTACCCGCGTCACACGGATTCGCACACCGCGATCGACATTAAAAGAACGTTTCATCGCTGGTCGTGCAAAGCCCGCGCTCGGCGCGTTGGGTCAGACGCGAATCAATCGCTTTATCGGCAACGATCCGAAACAATGGCAATCGGACGTTAAGACTTATCACTCGGTGGCATTGGGCGAAGTGTGGCGCGGGGTTAAGGTCGAATTGCAAGCTCACGGGAATCGGTCGAGAAGATTTTTACAGTCGCGCCTTATCACTCCCCACACTCAATCAAGGTGGATGTTGCTGGCGCTACAAACCCTTGCGCTCAGCACTGATGGAACGTTGATCGCGATCACGACCCATGGCCCCGTCACTTTCACCGCACCGGTAGCGTTTCAAGACATCGATGGCCAACGCCGCAACGTCAACGTTTCCTACACGCTGAACGGCACGCGTTACGGCTTCGAACTTGGACAATACGATCGCAGCGTCCCCCTGGTAATCGATCCCTTCCTACAAGCCACTTACCTCGGCGGCAGTGGCGGCGATTCCATCACTGCGATCAAAATCGACTCAGCTGGAAACGTGTTTGTTGCCGGCATTACCGACTCGACAGATTTACCCGGCACAAACGGTGCCGCGCAAGATACGTCGGGCGGCAGTGGCAATGAAGATGTTTTTGTGGCGAAGTTAAACTCGACCCTGACGTCTCTGACGCAAGCGACTTACCTCGGCGGCAGCAATGTGGAAGAAGAAATCTCGCTCGCATTGGATAGCAGCGACAACGTATTTGTTGCCGGCACGACCACGTCGACCAATTTGCCCAGTACCGTCGGTGGCGCGATTGCGACTAACACCGGTTCGGAGCAAGATGGATTTGTCGTGAAGCTGAACAACGCGCTAACGTCAATTACGCAGGCAACTTACCTCGGCGGCAACAGCTTTGATCGCGCGCTCGGCATCGCGGTCGATAGCAGCGGCAACGTGTTCGTCACCGGTGAAACCGGTTCCAATCCATTTCCCAGCACCGGGGGCAGCGTGTTCCCTTCGCCGTCAGGTGAAGGCGACGTTTTCGTCGCGAAGCTCAACAACGGTTTGACATCGATATTGCGATCGACCTATTTGGGCGGCAGTAATTCGCTCGACATCGGCAAGGCGATTGCGATCGATAGCAGCGACAATGTGTTTGTCACCGGTATTACCGGCGCAACGAATTTCCCCGGCACGACCGGTGGCGCGCAAGCCAGCGCGCCGGCGCCGGAAGACAATAATGCAGGATTTGTCGCCAAACTCAACAACACTTTAACGACGCTGAGTCAAGCAACGTATCTAAGCGGCAGCGTTGGCAGCGATGCGCGGGCGATCGCGATCGATAACAGCGGCAATGTGTTTGTTGCAGGGGAAGCCCGATCCAACGATTTCCCACAAACTGCCGGCGGCGCGCAGGCGGCGGCGCAAGCTGGTTTGAATCTGCCCTTCGTGGCGTCGCTGAACAACGCGCTGACCGCGATTAACCAAGCTACGTATTTGGGCGGCACAGCCGGCGGCGATGCGTTATCGCTGGCGTTAGATGGCACTGGGAACGTTTACGTTTCGGGCAACGGCGGCGCGGGGTTTACCGGCACCGCGGGTGGCGCGAAAGCGACCGGTTCTGGCGGTTACGTCGCCAAGCTCAACGCGTCGCTAACCTCACTGTTGCAAGCCACGTACCTGGATGGCGGCAGCAGCGAGGCATCGAATCCGGTTATCGCGCTTGATGCCGGCGGCAACATCCATGCGGCGGGCGATACCAATTCTACCGATGTGCCCAACACCACGGGCGGCGCGCAACCGAATAGCGGCGGCGGCACCGATGGTTTTATCGTGCGAATCACGAGCGATCTCAGCGGTACGGCGTCGCCGGGCCAATTGCAATTCGGCGCGGCGACCTTTGCCGTGACAGAAGGCACACCGAACGCGACGATCCAAGTGACGCGAACGGGTGGCAGCAGCGGCGCGGTGTCGGTCAGTTTTGCTACGGCGAACGGTACGTCCACTGCGCCAGCCGATTATGCCAACACCCCGCTACGGTGAATTTTGCCGATGGCGAGACGACAGCGAAAACAGTTAACGTTCCCATCGTCGCCGATGCCCTCTCCGATTCCGGCGAAACGGTTTTGTTGAGCCTGACCGGCGCGACCGGCGGCGCGACTTTGGGCACGCAAAATACCGCGACGCTGACCATTTCCGATGCAGCGCCGACCACGGCGGGGACATTGCAGTTTTCCGCGTCGAGCGCGAGCGTGAACGAAACAGCCGGCAGCATTACGCTATCGGTCACGCGCAGCGGCGGCAGCCTCGGCGCGTTGAGCGCAACCGTCGTCACGGCGAACGAAACGGCAACGGCGAGCGCCGACTACACCTCAATCAACCAAGTGGTTAATTTCGTCGACGGCGACACGGCGACGAAGACGGTGAACATTCCCATCCTCGACGATGTTTTGGGCGAAGGAAACGAAACCTTCGCGGTGAATTTGACCGGCGCGGCGCTTGGCGCGACTCGAAAACAAACGGTAACCATCGTCGACAACGAAGCGGTGGCCGTCGGCGTCAACGCCAGCGGCAGCGGCGGTTGCGCGCTCGATCCGATTGGCCGCGATGGATCGCTGTTGTTGCTGCTAATGATGGCGATTGCTTATCGATTGATTCGAAACCTGCGCAAGCGCGTTGCGACGATTGCGACTGCGATCGCGATGTTGGTCGTTAGCGTAAATGTCGCCGCCGCCGACAGCGGCATTTACATGGGCATCAGCCTAGGCCAATCGATGACCTCGGCCAACGACGGTGACATCAGCCGCGAACTCGCCAACCGCGGCCACAGCGCGCAAGCAAGCTTGGACGACACCGACATCGGCTGGAAAATCTTCGGCGGATATCGCTTCAATCGTTGGTTCGGCGTGGAAGGCGCAATTGTCGATCTCGGCAAATTCGATTCCACAATCAACGCGACGGTAGCGAATCCCATACAGTTGCTCAACGATATCGCTGAAGTGCATCCCTATTCGGCGCAAGGTATCAGCGCGGCTGCGGTTGGTACATTGCCGATTGGCGCGCGCTTTAGCCTATTCGGCAAAGCGGGTTTATTCGTTTGGCAAGGCGAGGTGAAAGCGAACGCCGGAAACTTTGGCAGCGTGAGCAAGGACGAGAACGGTGTCGATCTGATGTTCGGACTGGGCGCCGGTTTCAAAATTACCAACACGATTCACATTCGCGCGGAGTGGGAACGCTATTTCTTGAAGCGTGACGACGCAGATTTAATTTCTGTTGGCGTGAGTTTTCATTTTTGAAGTTTTTGTAACTTAGGTAGCGCGTCGCCACGAGCCAGTACGGACGCGGCTCTCCAAGCATGCCATGCCCGGAGGCAAGTAGCGCCTGCCTCTGGGCAGAGTCGCTATTGCGAAGCAACGACCGTTAATCGATTGCCCGTCAGTCGATCGTGAAGAAATTGCTTTTCGGGATCGACTAGCGCCCACAAAATAGTGATTCCACCGACACAAATTCCGACCAGTGCGAGTATGAAACGCGTTAACGCTTGCATCGGCGACAGCAAATCACCATCGCGATTTTGCAATTTGATTCGCCAGGTTTTCATCGCCAGCGTTTGGCCCGATTTGCACCAGAACCAGCAAAAATAGACGGCGATCACGCCGAGCAAATAAAGCCGGAAAATGGGCAGCAGGTTGGGATGTTGCGGGAAATTGGTGGCGTAAATAAACGCGAAGCCGGCAATAAATAACACCGCAACTAGCAACAGCGCATCGTAAAGCATGCACAAAATTCGGCGGACTAGGCTTGGAGTGCTGATGGGCGATTCGGACATTTCAGGCGCGGAAGAAATTCGTCTGGCCGCCGCGCACCCGGCCAACAAGAAGCGTCGTTACTTTTCTTTCGAGCGCAATTGCTCGAGCAGCTTTTGCTTCTGATCGGGCGAAAGATTTTTAATTTTGTCGTAATTTTCGCGCGCGGCTTTTCTCGCGCGCGGGATCAAGTTTGCCCCATTCCGGAAGCCGAGCACGAAAGTTGTCTTGCTCCGCGGGCGACATTTTCGGGTAGTGCTGCGCGGCGTCAAGGAAGTATTTACGCTCGTTCCTGCGGCATGCTATTCCATTGCCCCGCCAGCGGCGCAAGAACAGATTTTTCTGCGCCGCCAATGCTGTTCCAATCCTGAGCGCTGGCTGCGCCAGATAGCGCCAGCAGGCCGATGGCAATTATTTGGCGTTGTCTTTTAGCCATTTGTCGACATCAATGTTGGCAAAACTGTGCAGTGGCAAATCGCTCGCGAGAATCTGCGCGTCGATCGACGATTTTTCTTGTTCGGTTTCATTCCAGAAATTTAGGCCAAGCGCTAGCGCCAACATGGCGGCGAAACCGCCCCACGCCAAGCGCGGGTTATGGCTCAGCCAATCACTCCAGCGCCCGCCGGTAGAGCCATCGGCATGGGCGAGAACCGGCTCGCTGCGATAGGCTTCAAGCGCACGTTCGCGCGCCGCCTTTAACCGGGCGACGGGGACGGAATCTAATTGTTGGGTGCTACGGTTAAGTTGCTGCGCAACTTTTTTGGCGAATTCCAGCTCATTCATAGGGTGATACCTTTAGCTTTTAGCGTGGCGGCTAAGGCTTGCACGGCACGAGAACAATGGGTTTTTACGCTACCTTCGGAACATCCCATCGCCGCCGCTGTCTCAGCCACGTCAAACTCTTCCCAATAACGCAGTAGGAAGGCTTCTCGTTGACGCGTGGGGAGTTTCTTCACGGCTGCTTCGATCGCTCCAAGTGTTTGTTTTTGTTCCAACTGCGCCGGCGGTGTATCGCCAACGCCGTTATCGGATTCTACCTCAAGTGTTTCTAACGGGTCACGATCTTCTTCGTCGCCGTCTTTACCACCAAAACTAGAGAATAACGTAGTCCAGGTCGAACGCACCTTTTGCCGGCGAAAATAATCACGCGTGGCGTTCTGCACGATGCGTGTAAACAACATCGGCAACTCGGTGATCGGCTTGCCGCTGTATTTTTCCGTCAACTTAAGCATCGAATCCTGGACGATGTCGAGCGCTACTTCTTCGTCGCGAACGGCAAATAGCGCCTGCTTATAGGCGCGGCGTTCGGAGGACGCGAGAAAGTCCGACATTTCCTGGTAGGTGGCCAGAATACTCCCCTAGGGATTGTTCGATGGGACAAGCGCAACAAACCGGCGCGATGAACCCGCATCTTAACAAAAGTGCTTGATTTTGCGGGCTTTCATTGCGGCGCGCATCGGCACGCCTTTCGATTCAATATAGCAACGATATCTTCGCCACGAGCCAATACTGGCGCGGCTCTCCAGGCATCTGCCCTGGTGCAATTTGGTGCGCTTGCCTATACAGCATCGCGATTCCCTGCTACAGTATGCCACCTATCTTTTTGCACTCCGATTCAACCGCCATGTTCCTCATGATCGACAACTACGATTCGTTCACTTACAACCTGGTGCAATATCTCGGCGAGTTAGGTGAGGAGGTCGTGGTCCATCGCAACGACGAAATTACCCTTGATGAAATTGCTGCGCTCAAGCCCGATCGCATCGTCGTGTCGCCGGGTCCCTGCACGCCAAATGAAGCGGGCGTATCGGTGCCGTTAATCAAACAATTCGCCGGGAAAATTCCGATTTTAGGTGTGTGCCTGGGCCATCAGAGCATCGGCCAAGCTTTCGGTGGCAAAATCGTTCACGCGCAACAATTGATGCACGGCAAAACATCGCAAATCCATCATAAGAACGAAGGCGTGTTTCGCGCTCTGCCTAATCCCTATCGCGCAACGCGTTATCATTCACTGGTGATCGAACGCGGAATCGTTACCCGATTGTCTGGAAGTGACGGCGTGGACGGACGATGGCGAGATCATGGGCGTGCGGCACAAAACCCTCGCCGTGGAAGGCGTGCAGTTTCACCCGGAATCGATCTTGACGGAACACGGCCACGCCCTGCTGAAAAACTTCACGCGCCAATAACGAGCGCTACTTCGCTGCAAGCAGGCCTTTATTTTTTTCACGAAATCCGCATCTTCCGGCAAGGTAGCGCTGCATACGCTGGTAACCGTTTTGCCGCTGCGATCGATTAGATATTTATGGAAATTCCAACGCGGCCGTTCGCCCGATCAAACGCTGCGAGCCGGTCATAAAGTGGATTACCGTTCGGGCTGCGAACGCTCGATTTCTCGAACATTGGAAACGTCACCTGATAGGTGCGTTCGCAAAATTCCGCGATTTCTTTCGGCGCGCCTGGCTCTTGCCGCCAAAGTCATTGCTAGGAAAGCCCAAAATCACGAGGCCTTGTTCGGCGATACTTTTTGTAGAGCGACCTGAAGTCCTTTATATTGCGGTGTGTTGCCGCAATAACTTGCGGTATTCACGATCGAAGAGAACTTTTCCCTGATATTCGCAGAATTTTTGCTTTCTCACCGCCTTGAAGCGGTGAAAAACTTTGATTAAGTAGATCGGGACACGCGGCCTCGGAATGCCATCGCGACAACCAGAGCGAGAAAATTGCGGGTATTAGGCGCAAGATACGACATCCAAGTCAAAGTTGCAGGAATGGCCGGCCATTTGTGCCGTACACTTTCCCCGCGCTACCTTGCGCTGAAGCGTCCCGGTGCCAGCGCAGATAGGGCTGCCAATTGGCAGCTACGTTCGACATTTTCACTTCGCGAATTTGGCGGCGTTTGTCGCATTCGCGCCGTCAAGGTATTTTTGGCCGCGCCGGCAGAATCGGCATCTTTCGCAAACGCATTGAAAGCTATTGCCGAAACACGAAAGAGCAGACAACAATAGAATCGTGGTCTCACTGTCTTCCTCCGCCGGTGTGCAAAAAATAAAATTTACACACCGCGAACATGGCAAGCGTCAACAAAAAAGTGATGAATTGTTACACGGGGTCGATTAAACTCTAGGTCATGGGGAATCAACACAGCATTTTTCGTTTGCCTTGGACAAATTATAAATGAATAAAGCGGTCAACCGCAAACTGCTCTCGCTTCAATCAGCGCGGTAGAACGGGAAACGGGAATCAGTAAAGACACGCTTCGCATTTGGGAGCGGCGCTATGGCTTTCCGCAAGCCATCCGCGATTCGAATGGCGACCGCGCGTACTCGCAGCAGGACGTCGAGCGCCTGCGAATCATTAAAGTCTTAATCGATCATGGCATGCGTCCGGGGAAAGTTGTACAACAACCGCTTAGCGCAGCTGGCGCATCATCTCCGCCACGACACAACACAAGAACCGGCAGCGAAGTCGCAGCATCAGGCGCGAAATTGAGCAGCTTGATCAGCCATGATTAAGAATAACAATTGGATCGAGCTGCAGAAGTCATTAAATCAATCGCTGCATCGTCACGGACTTCTTTCTTTCATCACCGAGATTCTCACGCCGCTAAACGCCTTCGTTGGCGAAGCCTGGTCAAACGGCGAATTGGCCAATTCATCAAGAACATGCATATACCGAAATCCTGCAAAACATGCTCCGCCACGCGATCGTGAGCTACGAAAAAGGCGCGAAACTCCACCGAAAGTCCTGCTGGCGACCATACCTAAAGAGCACCACAGTATTGGCTTATTGATGGTCGAAGCCGCGCTCGCCATCGAAGGCGTGTTAATTGTGTTTCTCTAGGCGCACAATTACCAATCGCCGAAATCGTCGCGGCGGCGGAAGCTGCACCAATGCGATATCGTCGCGCTTTCTTTCACCGGGAATTATCCGATCAAGTTAATCAGTGACGGCCTGACCAATCTTCGCAAAGCGCTACCCGGCACGGATCGAAATTTGGGCCGGCGGCAGTGCGATGGCACGCTCTAAACGCATCGTTCGACCAAGTGTACGGATGCTGCCAACGCTCGATCACGCTGATGAAAGAAGTGAGGCTAGTGGCGTCAGCGGCATCACGTCAAATAAATTAAAGCTGTTCGTCGAATTAGCGTGTCGTTCGATAACACTTTCACCCGCATCCGCAAGGCGCCAACCAAATAATTCACGGACGAATGTTATACTTTGGGGTTAACAACTTGATCGTTTCCGCTCCATTGCCATGGCGGTTTCGCAGCATATTTTCACGTTAGGCATTAACCACCAAAGCGCGCCGGTCGCCATTCGCGAACGCATGGCTTTCCCGCCGGAAACACTCACGCCAGCGTTGCGCGAATTGGTGACCTTGCCCGGCGTGTCGGAAGGCGCGATTCTCTCGACCTGTAATCGCACCGAAATTTATTGCCACGCCAGCACGCCGGAATCAGTGTCGCGCTGGCTGACGCACTATCACTCGCTGGAATCCCACCACGTCGAACCGTATCTTTATCAACACGCCGACGGCACAGCGGTGAAACACGCGTTTCGCGTCGCCTCGGGATTGGATTCCATGGTCATCGGCGAGCCGCAAATATTGGGCCAAGTAAAAGAAGCTGCGCGCGCACGCGCGCGAATCGGGCACGCTTCGGATTACTGCTCGACAAATTATTTCAGACGACGTTTTCCGTCGCCAAAGAAGTCCGCAGCACGACGGAAATCGGCGCGAATTCTGTGTCCATGGCTGCGGCTGCCTTAAAACTCGCGAATCGAATTTTCGGCAGCGTCAAAGAGCAGCGCGTGTTATTCATCGGCGCCGGCGAGATGATCGAATTAGTCGCTACGCACTTCGCCGCACAAACGCCAAAACACCTAACCGTCGCCAACCGAACATTGGAACGCGCCAAACATTTGGCCGAGAAATTTCATGGCAGCGCCATCACGCTCGGCGAATTGCCCGATCACATCGCCACCCACGACATCATCATCACTTCGACCGCGAGCACGCTGCCTATTCTCGGCAAAGGCTTGATCGAGCGCGCCATTAAGCAACGCAAACATCGGCCGATTTTCATGGTCGATCTCGCCGTGCCACGCGACATTGAGCCGGAAGTCGCCGAATTACGCGACGTGTTCCTTTACACCGTCGACGACCTTGGCGCCGTGGTGCAAGAAGGCTTGGGCAAACGCGAATCGGCGGTCGCCGCAGCAGAATCCATCATCGAAAATCGCGTCACGGAATTCGCGCAGTGGCTCGATTCGCGCGCCTCGGTGCCGACCATTCGCCAATTGCGTGAGCGCGCCGAGCAGTATCGCGTCACGGAATTGGAGCGCGCGCAGCGCCTGCTCGCCAAAGGCGAAAATCCGGAACAAGTGTTGGAAGCATTGAGCCGCGGCCTGATGAATAAATTTATGCATCATCCTACGCGCGCGCTGCAAGACGTCGACAGCCAACGAGCGCGCCGAACTCATCCGCATCATCAATCAGCTTTTCCCCAGCGCCGAACAAGAATGAAAGCATCGATTCAACAAAAGCTCCTGTCGTTAAAAGACAGGCTGGGCGAACTCGACAAGCAATTATCGAGCGAAACCGTCACAGCGAGCATGGACAATTATCGCAAGCTGACCAAGGAGCACGCGGAAATTTCGCCGGTCGTCGCGTTATTTCAGGATTATCAAAATACCGAAGCTGACATCGCCGCCGCGCAGGATATGTCGAGCGATCCGGACATGCGCGACTACGCCGAAGCGGAAATCAAAAGCGGCAAAGAAAAACTTCTAACGCTGGAAAAAGACCTGCAAACCTTATTGCTGCCGAAGGATCCGAACGACGAACGCAATATTTTTATCGAGATTCGCGCCGGCACCGGCGGCGACGAGAGCGCATTATTTTCCGGCGATTTGTTCCGCATGTATGCGCGCTACGCCGAGCGCAATCGCTGGGAAGTGGAAATCATTTCCGAGAGCTTGGGCGAAGTCGGCGGCTACAAAGAAATCATCGCGAAAATTATCGGCCAGGGGGCTTACTCGAAATTAAAATTCGAATCGGGCGGCCATCGCGTGCAGCGCGTGCCCGATACCGAAACCCAAGGCCGCATCCACACTTCCGCGTGTACGGTTGCGATCCTGCCGGAAGTGGACGATGTCAGCGACGTCGTCATCAATCCTGCGGAAATTCGCATCGATACCTTCCGCGCCAGCGGCGCCGGCGGTCAGCACATTAACAAGACCGACTCCGCCGTGCGCATCACTCACATGCCGACCGGCATCGTGGTCGAGTGCCAAGACGGCCGCTCACAGCATAAAAACAAAGCCCAAGCGATGTCGGTTTTAGTGGCGCGCATCAAGGACAAACAAGAGCGCGAACAACACGCCAAGCAAGCCGCCGAACGCAAATCGCTGATCGGCTCCGGCGATCGTTCCGAACGCATTCGTACCTACAACTTTCCGCAAGGGCGCGTCACCGATCACCGCATAAATCTAACGCTCTACAAAATCGATTTCATCATGGACGGCGAAATGTCCGAGATCACCAATGCGTTGATGGCGGAACATCAAGCGGAACAATTGGCGGCGCTGGGCGATGCAAATTAATGGCAAGGCATCGATTCGACGCGGCTAAATCTATTGATGTCATTCCCGCGAAAGCGGGAATCCATTTGGCCGTAACCATCGCCGACGCGACTGAAATTCGCGCAACAGCAGATTGATCCAGTCGATGCCCGCATCCTGCTGCAACACACACTACAAGCCAATCGCGCGCATCTTGCTGCGCATCCGGAAAAGCAACTAACCCCAGAACAGCAAGACCAATTCCATGCATTAATTGCTCGTAGAAAAAACGGCGAACCGGTCGCCTACATCGTTGGCGAACGAGAATTTTTCGGTCTGAGCTTTAAAGTCACGCCAGCCGTCTTGATCCCGCGGCCCGAAACGGAACTGCTTGTAGAGCAAGCATTGATGCGCCTTCCCGAGCATAGATCGGCACGCGTATTAGACCTTGGCACCGGCAGCGGTGCGATCGCGATTTCGATCGCAAAACATCGCCCGCTCGCCCAAGTTACCGCCGTTGATGTAAGCGAAGATGCGTTGGCCATCGCCCGCGAAAACGCACAACGGGCGTTTGCGGATCGAGTATCGCCGATAGAATTTCTTCAGAGCTATTGGTTTAGCGAATTGCCAAATCGACCCTACGATTTAATCGTCTCCAATCCACCCTATGTTGCGGAAAACGATCCACACCTCGCCCAAGGCGATGTGCGGTTTGAGCCGATAAAAGCGCTGGCCGCCGGACCGCGTGGACTGTCGGCCCTAGAGCACATCGCCCGTAACGCCTCGTCCCGCTTGGCTCCTGGCGGATGGCTAATATTGGAACACGGTTTCGATCAGGGTGATGCTTGTGTCGAATTGATGCGGTTGGCAGATTTCTCGAATGTCGCCACATTGCCGGATTTAGCCGGACACTCTCGCGTTACGTCGGGACAACAACGTTTGAAATAGAAAAATGATGAAAAAAAAGCGGCCGTGAAGGCCGCTTCGAGTTTTGTGGCGTTTTTTATTGTTGTTATCAGTTAAATCGCTTTGCGACGACGCGCAAAACCCAATCCAGCAAAACCGATGCCAAACAGCGCAAGGGAGAGTGGCTCAGGAACGTCGTTCGGCGGAACGAATACGCCGTTGCTTGCACCGAAACCGAAGATGAAAGTATTGGGCGTACCGGTTACGGGGTCACGCGAGGTTTGTCCGTAGGAATAAAGGCCTGCGCCTACTGCGAGGCGCGCGGCATCCGCGTCCGCTTCGTTTCCTGCAGCGCCGTAGTAGGTTGTGAAGCTGGCGGTCGCGCCAGCGGCTAAGGCCGCAAACTCAAAATCAAACAACGCGCCATGATCGCTAGGGCCACAGTCCGTAAAGTTAGTGTTCGCCGGGCAATCCGACGCTAAGCTCGAGTCGTTCAAAGGATTTGCCGAGGCAAAACCATCATCGCCGACACGACGCAAGTTGCTGCCGTTGGCAATACCCAAGCGCAGCCGGTACGCCGCCAATGGTCACCGTTTCACTAAATGCCGTCGGCTCGATATCCCAATCCATCACGCGGCGATAACGCAAGTCGGCCGCAGACAAATCGGTACCGGTCAGATTTTTGATCGACACATCCACTTGATAGAGATTGTCGGTCTTCGACGTTGGATGATAGAAATGGGTAATTTCCAATGCGCCCGCGATTGAACAACTGACGTTGCGGTACTTGCCGTGCTGCTAAAGCTGATCAGCGACAGGTTATTTACGCCACCGTCGCTAGAAACATTGGCATAACCCGAAGTGCCTAGACTAACGATGCCCGCGCCCCAACCTTCGCATAAACAGCCCGGCGCGGTTGCCTCATATCCCGTGGGGTTGTAGCGCAAACCAACCGCCGTAGTACCGTCAGTGGAAGGTGCACCGCCGCTAACGTTTAGATGACCTTCATCGTTAATGCCCATGGTGATGGTTCCGTTGGAAATAATTGCCCCGGCATTCGCAGCGCCGCTCGACGCGATAATTAGTATAGAAGCAGAAATAGCCGTCAAAGTCGGCCGAATAAGTTTTGTAGTTTTCATTAATAGTCCTTGTTATTTATTTTAAAAAAATGGCAGCAACGAACATTAAGCAAATTCGGTGCCAGGCGTTTCAACAATCCATTAAAAACAATAGGTTATGATTTCCGCATAGGCAACGCGAACGACTTGTCAAGTGTAAAAAATCCCGACAGTTTTAGCGCCCAATTGACGACGGAGAACCTATCCTTCAAGTTACCCGATCAATCCAAAAAGCACGATTAATTAGGGTAAAATAAGTACCTAAGATTATTTAATTTGTTAGGAACGAACATGAACGTACAAGACCTCATCCGCCAGCAAGTCACCAGCCACTCAGTGGTGCTCTATATGAAAGGTACGCCTGATTTTCCCCAATGCGGTTTTTCCGCTAACGCTGTGCGCATTCTCAATACCTGCGGCGTCAATAACATTTTCAGCGTGAATGTGTTGGATGACGCGGAGATTCGTCAGGGTATTAAAGAATTTTCCAGTTGGCCGACCGTTCCACAGCTTTACGTGAACGGCGAGTTCGTCGGTGGCTCGGACATCATGACCGAGATGTTTCAGAGTGGCGAATTGAAAACGGCATTGGATGCCGCAAAGGTCACGGCTTAGTTAGAAATACAGATTGTCATTCCCGCGAAGGCGGGAATGACAGCCTATTGATCTTTCTTCTGTCGACTCCATAGAATTCGCTGCGGCCCACGCGGCTACATTCTGCGAAAACGATTACAACCCAATTGCTCCTCGCTCCAAATGCAAGCGCCGCACGTGTGGGAGATTGATAATTTCGTGATCGTGGCAAGCGACGACAACGCAATTATTGTCGCCAACCGCCTGTTCGATTAATTCAATGACACGATCGCGCGAGGCATGATCCAAATTCGCCGTTGGCTCGTCGAATAACATCACCGGCGCTTGCAACACCCATGCGCGCGCAAGTGCGACCCGCTGTTTCTCGCCGCCGGACAAACGTTGCGGTGGCGTGTTGCGAAACTCGCTAAGCTTTGCCCATTCGATAGCCGTCTCAACCCGCCGTTTGATTTCATCCGCAGCAATTCCGCGTAGCTTTAAGCCATAGGCGATGTTCGCCGCGATGGTGGTGTCGAATAAATAGGGATGCTGATGCACATATACGACATCGCGCCGCAATTCGCCGAGCGCATCGGCGCCAACATCGCGGCCTTGATATTGGATCGCGCCGAACTGCGCGGATTCCAATCCGGCGAGGGCTTTGAGTAAGGTCGTTTTGCCCGCGCCGTTGTCGCCGGTGAGCACGTAGCTCGTGCCGCTTTCCAATTCCAACTTTGGAATGTTAAACAACTCGCGCGATTCGAATCGTTTAACAAATCGCTCGATGACAAACAGCGCGCTCATTTGACGCCGCCGCGGCCTTGCAACGACGACAATATGATATTGACACCTAAGGCCAGTAGCAACAACACCGCGCCGAGTGCGATGCCTTGGGCGAATTCACCTTTGCTGGTTTCCAACGCAATTGCGGTGGGAATATTGCGCGTTACCCCAGCAATGTTACCGCCCACCATCATGGCGCAACCGACTTCCGAAATGACGCGTCCGAAACCGTTCAACACGCTCGCGGTTACGCCGAATCGTACTTCGCGCAACAGCGTCAACGCCGCTTGCCAACGATTCGCGCCCAAGCTCAGTGCCGTTTCACGGATGCGCGGATCTGCAGATTGCACCGCCGCCAAAGTAAACGCCGCGAGCACCGGAAACGCGATCAGTGCTTGGCCGATGATCATCGCGTCCTGCGTAAACAACAAATGAAAATCGCCCAGCGGGCCGCGCCGAGTAAAAAGTAAATAAAGAATTAAACCGACGACAACCGTCGGAAACGACAGCATGCTTTGCAACAACACGATCAGCGGCCGTCGACCGCGGAATCGTCCTGTCGCAAGCACATAGCCACACCAAATCGCGAATGGCGTTGCGATGAACAGCGCGATGATCGAGACGCGCAACGAAATAAAAATTGTTTGCCAGAGTTCTGTATCGCCGCTAATCAGCAAGCTGAACGCGGCCCGGGTCGCATCCCAGATTGTTGCGTCCGTCATTGCAGGCGAAACGAGAAAATCATTTCCTGCTCACGCCATTCGGAAAAAAAATCTGCTGCCCGTCGACGCGAAAATTCGCGATATGCGTTTGCCCTTCGGGTGAAACAACCCAATCGACAAAGCGCTGCGCGCCCGCGATGTTTGTCTTTGGATATTTTTTCGGATCGATTGCCATTACCGAATACTGATTTGGAATCTTCGGTTCGCCGGTAAGCAATAATTCCAGGTCGAGGGATTTTTTGTGTTTCATAAAAGTACCGCGATCCGTAAGCGTATAAGCGCCACGCTCGTGCGCGATGCGCAGGACTTCGGCCATGCCCGTTCCGGCGCGCAGGTACCAATTTCCTTGCGGCTGCAACTTCGCGTCGTTCCAAATTTTTTGTTCGGCACGGTGGGTGCCGGATTCGTCTGCGCGCGAAACGAACAAATTTTTTCCGTCCAGAATCTTGCGCACGGCGAATTTTGGATCAGTCATTCCGCGTATTTTGGCCGGATCGTCACTCGGCCCAACGATGACAAAATCGTTGTACATCACCTCAAAACGCGCGACGCCAAAACCATCGGCCACAAATTTTTCTTCGTCACTTTTGCTATGGCTCAAAATCACATCGAGATCGCCATTGCGGCCAAATTTCAGCACCTGGCCCGTGCCGCCTAGCGTTACGCGTAGGGTGTCGCCGGATTTTTTTTCGTAGGCCGGGATGAGCCAAGCGAGCAAGCCGGAATCTTCGGTGGTCGTGGTCGTGCCCAGTCGAACGATGTCGGCAATCGCGCCACCGACCGCAATGATTAGGGAACTATTAGCAAAAACGCAAATCGAATGAAATACATGTCGAAGATTATCCTTTCAGGCTATTTTAGCTGATTGTTATATTCTTAGAAATATAACGCATAACAAAATAATCCGCCGACGTGCAATACCGTGCATCGCCACGAGGCAATCCCCATGCGCCATGTCCGGGTGCATCGCGCCAAGAGGCAAGCAGGGCGCGGCTTCTGGCATGGCATCCAGAAAAATGGGTGAAATATGCTATGTCATATTGACACGGGTGGCTAATTGGACCAATCTTCGAATAGAGGCTCCGCGAATAATAATAACCGGTCAACAATATGGCACTCATGACGACGTTTCGCTCCATTTTTGTGTGTTTCTTAAGCACTTACGGAGCTTTTCGTCTTCGCCGATCCGTCTCCCGACGCTCTCAACAAAATCCAGCTTCCACGATATTCAAAATTCTCGCGAACGCAGCTCCGGAACCATTCAAGCCGGGTCCGCTGTATTGGTCGCCGAGAAAATCGCCTAGTGACAAATTGCCACGTACTAGCATGGGCGAAAAAAATTCAAGTATTGCGTGATGGTGAGCACTGGGCGGCAAAACTCATCGCGGCGGATCAGGAACACGATCTGTGTTTATTATCGGTGCCGGGCATTCCGTTTGTTCGCCGCGACCACCGCCAATCAGATGCAAATTGGCCAAGAAGTTCATGCGGCAGGCTTTCCCGGAGGCGGAAATTTCAACGTTTCATGTGGCATCATCCGCGCATTGCACAATCACGATTCCGCCAAGGTCATTCAGACCAACGCGAATTTCATTCCGGGTGCGAGCGGTGGCGGTCTATTTGATAGCGACGGCAATCTGATCGGCATCCTTACCTTTCGCGCCGTCGCGGGTGGGGATTTTCACTTCGTTATGCCGGTCGATCTGGGTTGATGCGCTTCTCGCGCGTGCCGACGCCTCGGGCAGCGCAATCAGTTTAGACGCGGCGTTTTATCAGCGCGGCAATAGCAAGCAACCGTTTTTCCTGCAAGCCGCCACCTTAGAATCGCAACAGAATTGGTCTGGCCTTTTAGAATTGGCTCAGCGCTGGAACACACAACACGCCGATCACGCGGAATCGTGGATGGCGATCGGCAAGGCCTGTGTCGCGTTGAGCAAAAAAGAGCAAGCCATTCAGGCATTTCGCCAAGTGTTGGCACTGGATGCGCAACACAGCCTAGGCAAAAATTGGTTAAGCGCCGTTGCCCCCGAGGCGCGTTGCGGTGGCGAGTAGCAAATCCATGTCCGCCGGTTGAAGATATTCTCGCATTCATGGAACCTGTGTTGCCCTAAGCGACACTAATCAGTCGAGGGTTACCTTCTCGGCCTGCAATACCTCAGCCGACTCTAAAAATGGCCGTACCAAAAAAGGAGTTCCAGAATGAATCCCAAATGGTGCCTGCTCGACTATGCCTGTTCGTCACAACCTCACAAGCCGAACTCGATCGAAAGCTGTATCAAAAAATTTGGCCGAGTATTGTTCGTGTGCATGCGGTAATGGAACAGGGTAAAACTGCGTCCGGTTCAGGCATCGTCGTCGCCGCCGGATAAAGTTATTTCCAATTGTCACGTCACCCGCGATGCGCGCGCTATCGACGTCATGGCATGGAATTCGAAATGGAAAGTAAAAGAACAAGTTAAAGATATCGAACACGATTTATGCCTGCTGCATCGTCACCCGCGACATTGGCAAACCGATTGAGTTTGGCGATTCCACCGATGATCGCGGTTGGACAGAAGTAGTTGCCGCCGGGTATCCGGGCGGCGGCAGGCTGGAGGTCACCGATGGACATATCCGCGGGTTGCATAACCTTGATGGCGGTCGCGTCATCCAAACCTCAGCGCCATTTGATTCGGGCGAAAGCGGCGGCGGACTATTCGATCGCGATGGCAAGTTATTGGGTGTGCTTACCTTCAAATCCCAAGCGGGCGGCTCGTTCTTTTTCGCCGTACCGGTCGATTTGGCTACAGAAACTGATGCAAGCGAGCGCCATCGAATTCGAAGGAATGAAGAAAACCGAGGCATTTTGGGAACGCTTGCCTGACGATCAACCGCCATTTATGCGTGCCATTGCTCGGGAAGCGACGGAAGATTGGAACGGCCTTTTTCTCTACGCCGTACAATGGACCAAAGAAGACGCTTTAAATCCCGAACCATGGGTCGCGCTTGGCAAATCGTTGTATCACTTGAAGCGCCATCCGGACGCCGTCGCGGCCTTGAAAAAAGCCACCGAGCTTGAGCCGAACCACGCCCAAGCCTGGCTTTATCTCGCGCGAAGCTACCGAAACATCGGCGACAAAAATGCGTTATCGATCGCGGAAGAAAAACTAGCGCAGCTCGACGCCGCCGCAGCCAAGTCGTTCAGTATCGAATCCGCTAGATAAATTTCTGAAATAGCGCGCCCGCAATGGCAGCGTGAGGCCGAGGTACGGGGCGTGGTTCGATTGTTGATCGGCACTGGCAAGTATCAGGTGACGGAGTTAAAAGAGCGTACGAAATCAGTCTATGTTGGTACCGCCGCATTGTGTCGCGCGACGATACAATGCGCTGAATCTTCTCTGACTCCAATGATCATGACTTCGCCTCGTTACTCGCCACACTTTTTTTAGCCAAAGCGCTACTAATTACGCCCCCATGTGTTGTTAATTTCAATTGCCTTACATTCGATGCACGAAAAGTTAGTCTCAATCGGCGTCGAGGGGTTCGTTATTTCATAGGGTGGTTTTCAGGAATCTTTGGTAAGCGGCCCTTCACGCGCCATCGGAGATTTCTCGAGTTTTTAGCGGGCGGGAAAGCGAGGGAAACGTTGCCGTCAACGGGTCTCGATTAGTTTAACTAAACACGCAGCACAAAGGCAGCTTGGGTTGCTACTGGTTGTGGGCACGACATGGGGCAAGCGAGAACACCAGCACGCATTTTCAGGGTTTGACATGCCGCATACGAAGGCTATGCCGCATTTCTCGCAGCGCTCGTTGGGCCGTAGGCCTTGGTCATTCTTTGGCAATGAATGGCGCGATGACCACGATACGCCGTTCGGCGTGAAGTGAACTCGCGGTTAACGCATGCGCGCTGCCCATCCGAGTAGATAGACCATTCCGTAATTTCCTGGATGGTACGAAAACAACCGACGCACATTTGCTTCGCGCTATCCAATGTGCAAACGTTGACGCAAGGCGAATCGGAATTGACGGGGCTGTGTCATTGGTTAATTTGAGCTTGTGATCCATGCTTTTTCGCCGCGCCCAATCGCTAACTAACTGATGCAGCGCACTCAGGCCATCCGTTAAGGCTGCGGGGCCCGGTTGCAAAATGATCGGCGATTTAATTTCATGTAACTCGCCATCGATGACAGCAGGAATTTTATGCCAATCTGGACGCGAGGCAACGCGTTCAGGCCGGAACTTTTTACCGCACCACGAGCCGATAATAATGTCAGGCGAACGTCGGATCACTTCGCTCGCATCGTTAACGATTCTATCTTTGCCTAAGCCGCACGCCGCCAACTCGGGAAATATATCGTCGCCACCGGCGATGCTCATTAGCTCGCTGACCCAGCGGATCGCGCTGATTTGCGGTTCGTCCCATTCTTCGAAATAGACGCGCGGGCGTCGCGGCAGCATCGACGCCGAGCGTAAAACGCTATCCTTGTGTTCTTCGAGTTGCCGCGCAAAAGTTTCCGCTTTTTCCCACGCGCCCACTAACGCGCCCAAGCGGCGCACGTAGGCGAGAATACCTTCGACCGATCGGTGATTACTAATCCAAACTTCGACGCCATGGCGAATCAATGATTGGGCGATGTCCGCCTGCATGTCGGAGAAGCCAATGGCCAGATCCGGTTTGAGCTTTAGGATCTCATCGATTTTGGCGCTGGTGAACGCTGAGATTTTGGGTTTTTCCTTGCGGGCACGAGCGGGCCGCACGGTAAAGCCGGAAATGCCGACGATGCGATCCTGCTCGCCGAGCGCGTAAAGAACTTCAGTTGGCTCTTCGGTTAAACAAACAATGCGTTGCGGAAAACCATTGCCCATAAATTATTTCGGGTTGACGTGTGGTTTCCAGTAGGGATCGTCCACACCCGCCGCACGGTTAATTACCCGAGCTAATACGAACAATAAATCGGAGAGGCGATTGACGTATTGACGAACGGGTTTCGAAACTTCTTCTTCTCCTGCAAGGGCGATGAGTGCCCGCTCGGCACGGCGACATACGGTTCGCGCGACATGAGCGGCAGCAGCAGCGGGGCAACCACCGGGGAGAATGAATTCGCGCAAGGCGGGAAGCGGCGCGTTGAAATGTTCCAATGCAGCATCCAATTCGCTGACGTAATCCTCACCGACTTTGTTCGATCCGGGCACACACAACTCCGCGCCGATGTCGAATAACTGGTGTTGCGCGCGATTCAAAATTCTTCGCACGTCATCGGGAATTTGAAACGCCGCGATGATGCCAAGGTGTGAATTAAGTTCATCCACTTCACCCAGCGCGGTGATGCGCAGTGAATCTTTCGCTACGCGGGAACCATCGGCAAGGCCCGTGGTGCCGTCGTCACCGGTTTTTGTCGCTATGCGAGATAATCGTTTTCCCATGGCTCTATATTATCGATAATTATAAATTTCGTGACTGCATCTTCATTCCATTCAATGCCATTGCCAGGGCGATCCGGAACGACGACTTGACCATCTTCAACAGCGAAGGGCTCGGCGATTAACGGATTGCCCCAATCGCGCCATTCGATCCAATCCGCCGATTCGCTGACGCGCAGTAGGTGCGCGGAGACTTCTGGATAAAGATGACTGGAAAGTGGCAACCCGGCCGCACCGGCAATGGCGGCAGCACGCATCCAACCCGTAACACCGCCAATGCGCATCAGATCCGGCATGTACAAATCCGCCGCACGCGCCATCACCGCTTTGTGGAATTCGCGCGGGCCGTAGATGTTCTCGCCGATCTGGATCGGTGTTTTGATCTCGCGCGTGATCTGCGCGCAGCCTTCGTAATCATCGTACACAATCGGCTCTTCGAACCAATAAAGTCCCTGGTCGTCGAGCGTGTGCATGCGTTGCAACGCTTCGCCAAAGGTTAAACCTTGATTGAAATCGGACATCAACAAGACATGGTCGCCGACGGCATCGCGAACGATTTTGATCGCCTGAATATCCTCTTTGACGGTGGGGCGCCCGAGGCGAATCTTAATCGCTTTGAAGTTTCCTTCCGCGACCAACTCCTTGGCTTGTTGTGCCAGCTTGTCGAGCGGAATGAGCCACAGCCCATTGGTGTTGTAGGCGCGAATGTTCCCGGTGCTGCCGCCCAGCAACTGCGCTAGCGGCAGGTTCACTGCTTGGGCAAGCGCATCCCAGATCGCCATATCCACACCCGATAGCGCGATCAACGTCGTTCCCTGGCGGCCATTCAAATGCAGCGTCTTCATCGCATTGCCATACACATCGAGCGGCGCCAACGGCTTACCTTTGAACATCTCGCCGAACGCCTCGATGATGCTTGTGATCGAAGGAATAAGACTTTGCACATAGGGTTCCAAATAACTGCGCCCGACCACACCTTCGCGCGTGCACACGTCGATTAAAACGAAGGGCCAGCTTGGATAGCCGCCGACCTTCGACACAATGGGCCGGCGCATCGGCACCGATACGGCGCGGACACGAATACTTTCGAGGGTAAGGCTGGTGGTGGCTGACACGGAATGGCTCATTTCAAATTTCTCTGGATTCAATGACCGATATTATATCCGTCAGTGTAAGCGTCAATTGATCGTACAGATGCCGCTACACGAATTAGGCAAAGCGCGCGACCTGTTGCAGGCCAAACTCGCAGAAGTATTGCGGGTCAGCCAAACGGCCGTTTCGAAGATCGAACATCGCACCGACATGTACATCAACACACTTCGGGAAGATATCTGCGACATGGGTAGCGATTTACAAATCGTCGCAAAGTTTCCGGAAGGCGAGGTTAACATCACGAACTTTTCTGAAGCAGCCGATCGCGACGCTGCATGGTGACGCAGGCCCGAGAAGCACTATTTATGGGGGTCTTCAGGCATTCCCTGCCACGAAGCACGCGGGGTGCTGTTCGTGGCACGATATCGGTAGGGTTCGTACGGCGCACGCGGCATATCGACAATGCCAACAAAATAAGTCAGTGCCCACGTGCGCCGTGCGCAGGGCGCCCGCGTGCGCACGGAAATCTTCTTAACACCGTCGGCGCTGCTAATGGCAAATAAAAATAGGCATCGCCAAGAGGTAAGCTGGGTGCGGCGCTCCGGGCATGGGTTGCTGCGAGGCACGCGGGATGCGGGTTCTGGCGCAGTATGAAATCGCCTGGCACAACCGGAATTAAATTCGTGATCGCGACATTCAATTGATTTCAGGGCAATCGGTGGTATTGAAATCAAGTGATGTCGACGCGCAATTCAGGTAGGATTTAGGACGCATAAAATTCTTACAGGCAGGTAAATCAGTGCGTTGTGAACGACAAATATTTTTATACACCTTACCGGCGTATTGCGGAGCGCTGTTTAGGGTGCCTACTTTACGTTAGGCGTCAAGACAGCAAACTCGTTCCATCATCCCTACTGCCAGAATCAGAATGCGGCGTAGCCCAGATCACTCGGAGAACAATATGTTTGACCCAAAGCAACCAACGCGCTTCCTACCCGGAGAAGGAAAGACGTTCAAGATCGGTCGGATGAGCATGACGTTCAAGACGACCGCAGGCGAAACGTGGAATGCATATACCGTCTGCGAGGCCATAGAGCCGCCCGAGTCCGGCGCTGGCTACCACCGACATCCAACGTACGACGAGACGTTCATCATCTGCGAAGGTCACTACGACTTTCGCCTCAACGGCGAGTTGCTGAAGCTGAGCCCCGGCGACGTGGTCTTTGTTCCCCGCGGAACGCCTCACGGTTTCGTCAGCACGGGCCCCGAAGTGGGCCGCCAAATCATCATCAGTTCGCCCGGGGGCGTCTTCGATGCCATGGTCGCCGAGGCAAGCATGCTTGATACGGGAAGCCCAACCCAGAAGGGCTCGGAGGAGGCAAGGGCTATTGCAACGAAGTATGGCTTGGAGTTTCTACCCACTTGAGAAACATGTGGTACATCAAGACGTCTGCGTTGACGCCTAACCATTCGTTCCAGCGGACCGCCTCCGGCGGCCGCTGAACTCAAACGTTAGGCCTCAGAACCAATTTCCGTCGTCCTTGGAGCGCACATGCCAGAACTTGAGTCACTTCGCTCTGCGGTCGAAGCCCATACGGGGTTCTTCACGTGTAGCGAGATCAATCAGAAGGGCAGCACAAAGCAGGTCAACTTCCGGCACGTCGGCTCGGATCCTGACAACAGCCACGTCCTCCCCGCCATTCAGGGACTCCAGGACTTCTACTCGACGTACGAGGACCTGCTGCTGTACGCGGATGAGGAGAGCGATAGCGCTGCGTACTTGATTGCGAGCCCGTCACAGTGGTCGGAGCTCGACAGCCACTTCAGGCCGTGGCTTGAGGCCCTTGAAGAAGACGATCTGCCCGAGTGGATCGATGACTGCATCGTTGTTGGCGAGATCCCAAGAAGTGGCAACTATCTCCTGGTGCCTGCTTCAGGGTCAGAAGCGGGCAAAGTGTTCGAGTTCGAGCACGACGGGTACGAGTTCTTGGAGCTAGGCGTTAGTCTCCCGGACTTCGTGCTGCGCACCCTCGACCTTGACTCACAGCGCCTAGCCGCAATCGCTAGCCATATGCGGTTCATCCTCCCCAATGAGCGTCGACAATGGTGGATCGAAGAGATGAAAGACAACCGTGGAAACGTCATCAGCACTGAGGCCTAACCCCTCGCTCAAGCTGACCCGCTACGGCAGGCACTGTAAGCCCGGCCTGAGGTACTCCGTGCATTGTCTCAGTCCGGGCTTACTACCTGCCTCCGCGGGCAGCTTAGCTCGAACGTTAGGTTGCAAAGCCAATGACCCTGCAAGCGCAGCCCGCGTCACGCCCCGCCGATGCTCCGATCGAGCTCGTAGCCTACGACCCCACGTGGCCATCGCGTTTCGAACTGGAGAGAAAGATTCTCGAACGAGCGCTTTCCCGGTGGCTGGCAGGAGACATCGAACACATTGGAAGCACAGCAATTCCAATGCTCGCGGCCAAGCCAGTTATCGACATCATGGCACCGGTCCGTTCATTGGAACTCTCGCGCAATGCCATTCCGGCCGCCGAAGCCGTTGGCTACGTCCACTCCTCCTATCAGGCGGAAGTTATGCACTGGTTCTGCAAACCTTCATCCGTCCATCGCACGCATCACCTTCATCTGGTTCCTTTCGGAAGTTCTCTGTGGCAGCAGCGCCTGGCCTTCCGCAATTCCTTGCGTGGCAATCCAACCTTCGCCGCAGAGTACAGTGAACTGAAGTCACGCCTCGCGCTCCAATTTAGTCATGATCGCGAGGCATACACTCGGGGAAAGGCGGCATTCGTGCAGAGAGTACTCTCCACCGTGGGCGGCGGAATTGCAACCTAACCATTCGGTCAAGCCGACGCGCTCCGGGCTGCGCCCTCCGCGCGCGGCTTACCTCAAACGTTAGATTGCATTAGGCGAACTATTCATGACGCTACACGTTGATCTCTATTACACCATGCGGTCTCCGTACTGCTACTTGTCGACTCCGCAGCTGAGTCACCTAGTCGCGGAATACGAATTGGTGTTCGACTTAAAGCCGGTGTATCCACTGGCCGTCAGCGACCCGACGTTTTTTCAGCGTATAGATCCACTATTCCCGCCTTATCTATTCAAGGACACCGCGCGCATTGCGAAAAGACTGAATATTCCGTATCGCTGGCCTCGCCCGGATCCGATCGTACAGAACATGGAAACGAAGGAGATTGCCTCGGTGCAGCCGTACATTCGCAATTTGACTTGCCTGGCGCAAGCGGCCGCCGAAAGAGGCCGTGGGTTAGAGTTCGTCGTATCGGTTAGTAAGCTGATATTTAGCCCTGAGGTAGACGGTTGGAATACTGGCACCTACCTGGAGGACGCAATTACTGCCGCGGGTTTGGATGCGAAAGAACTGAGTGACGCAGTTAGAAACGAAACTCAACATCTGGAATCGGCGATCGTCAAAAACAGAAAACAGCAGCTAGCGGCGGGACATTGGGGCGCGCCTCTTTTTGTCTTTGAAGGCGAAATATTCTTCGGGCAGGACCGTATCGTAGACTTGATCTGGCACCTCAAGAATTTTGGCCTGGAGTCTCGCTCAGATTAAGATAGGCCAAGTGCAGGATCGACGTGCACTCTAACCAGCCAGAGGGAGCGTTATCGCGACTGAATGTTATTTAATCGCGTATCTCGTCATAGTCAGCCACGTAGAGGCGATTTGAATTCGGCTAAGTCGCTTGGTTTTTCTTACTAGTAAAATACGTAAATACAGAAAACTTTCCTTGAAATCTGTATGCGCCGGAGAATTTTTGGGAATTTTTTCTGCGGAGGCGCTGATAGAATTTCAATCTGCAAGGCGTCGCTATACCCACGGCGATGGCCTTTCGTTCCGACCCCTACAGGAGTTTGACATGCAAGCAGTCACGCTAGACGACAAGTACGTCCGCGACGATCATCGCGTTTACTTGACCGGTATCCAAGCGCTGGTGCGCCTTACCCTGGTGCAGCGGCGCCGTGACCTGGCCGCGGGGCTCAACACCGCGGGTTTTATTTCCGGCTATCGTGGCTCGCCGCTCGGCGGGTTGGACGAAGCCCTTTGGAAAGCCAAGAAACACCTCGAAGCGCATCACGTTAAATTCGTGCCCGGCGTTAACGAAGAATTTGCCGCGACCGCCGTCTGGGGCACGCAGCAAGTCGATTTGATCGGCAAAGCCAAATACGATGGCGTGTACGCGCTGTGGTACGGCAAAGGCCCAGGCGTGGATCGCTGCGGTGACGTGTTTAAGCACATGAATTTCGCCGGTACCGCTAAAAACGGCGGCGTGTTACTGGTTGCCGGCGACGATCACGGCGCCTACTCGTCGACACTGCCGCATCAAAGCGATCATCTGTTCGCCGCCTCGATGATTCCGGTGCTGTATCCGTGCAACGTTTCGGAATACATCGAACTGGGATTGCACGGCTGGGCGATGTCGCGCTTTTCTGGTTGCGCGGTTGGGTTCAAGGCGCTTGCCGATACGGTTGAATCGTCCGCTTCGATCGAAGCCGATCCGTTTCGAGTGAAGACGCTCATTCCAACTGATTTCACCATGCCGGAAGGCGGACTCAATGCCCGCCTGTTAAGCGACCCGCTTGGGCTGCAGGCGCGCAAACAAGAAGCTTTGATGCAGGATTACAAGATCTACGCGGCAATGGCGTACGCACGACTGAACAAAATCAATCACACCACCATCGATACACCGAATGCGCGCTTAGGTATTATCGCATCCGGCAAGTCGTACATGGACGTCCTCGAAGCGCTGGATGAATTAGGCATCAATAAGCAACGTGCCGAAGAAATCGGCATCCGCGTGTTCAAGGTTTCTATGCCTTGGCCGCTCGAGCCGGATGGCGTGCGCGAATTCTCCAAAGGGTCTGGAAGAAATACTGGTGGTCGAAGAAAAGCGCCAGATGGTCGAGTATCAGCTTAAGGAGCAGCTCTACAACTGGCATGCGGACGTGCGCCCACGCGTGATCGGCAAATTCGACGATCAAGGCGAATGGGTGCATCCGCGCGGCGAATGGCTGCTTCCGGCGAAAGCGGATTTTTCGATCGCGCAGATCGCCCGCGTCATCGCTTCGCGCATCGCGCGCTTCCATCAAAGCGATGCGATTAAAGCGCGGCTTGCGTTCCTGGATGCAAAAGAAGAAGTACTCAAAAAAGCAGTGAGTACACCGCCGCGTCCGGCTTATTATTGTTCCGGCTGCCCGCACAACACGTCGACCAAAACGCCGGAGGGCAGTATCGCGCTGGCGGGCATTGGCTGTCACGTCATGGCGACGTCGATCTACCCGGAATACAACAAAACCACGACGCAGATGGGTGGCGAAGGCACGCCATGGGTTGGTCAGGCGCCATTTTCCGAACGCTCGCATGTGTTTTCGAATCTTGGCGACGGTACGTATTTCCATTCGGGCTCGCTGGCGATTCGTTCCGCAATCGCGGCGAAGGTCAACATTACCTATAAGATTCTCTACAACGACGCCGTTGCGATGACCGGTGGGCAGCCGGTTGATGGTACGATTTCCGTTGCAATGATCGCGCAACAAATGGCGGCCGAGGGCGTGAAGCGCATCGCATTGGTGACCGAGGATTTGTCCCGCTACACTGACCGCTCACAACTACCCACGCAGGTCACACTACACGATCGCCGCGATCTGGATGCCGTGCAACGCGAATTGCGCGAAGTGCCCGGCGCTTCAGTGTTGATCTACGATCAAACTTGCGCCGCCGAAAAACGCCGCCGCCGCAAGAAGGGCGAATTTCCGCAGCCTACGCAGCGTGTGTTCATCAACGAAGCGGTATGCGAAGGCTGTGGCGACTGCGGCGTACAATCGAACTGCACTTCGATCCTGCCATTGGAAACGGAATTCGGTCGCAAGCGCACGATCGATCAATCCTCGTGTAATCAGGACTATTCTTGCATCAAAGGCTTCTGCCCGAGCTTTGTTTCCGTTGAAGGCGGCAAGCCGCGTAAATCCAAGCACGCGCAAGCGGTCGCCAAGGACGACTTTGCCGTGCTGACAATACCGCAGCCGCCAAAACTTGAAGCCGCACCATACAACATTTTAATTACCGGCATCGGCGGCACCGGCGTGATCACCATCGGCGCCCTGCTCGGCATGGCCGCGCACCTCGAAGGCAAAGGCACTTCGGCATTGGATATGACAGGCATGTCGCAGAAAAATGGTTCCGTGACCTCGCACGTGCGCATCGCCGCAAGCCCCGACGATATTCATGCGCAGCGCATCGCGACCGGCGAAGCCGATTTGATTCTCGGTTGCGACATGTTGACGGCCGGGGCTCACGATGCGATCGCCAAAACCCGTCCGGGGCGTACAGTCGTAGTGATTAACGCCCATCAACAGCCGCCCGGAACTTTTGCGCAAAATGCCGACTGGACTTTTCCGGATCAGTCTATCCGCGCGCTAATCGATGAATCGGTCGGCGGTCGTTCGCATTTTTTCGATGCGACGCGCTTGGCGACCGCGCTTCTCGGCGATTCAATCGCCAGCAATTTATTCATGCTAGGTTTCGCGTTCCAAAAGGGATTGATTCCGCTAGAAGAAGCATCGTTACTGCACGCCATCGAATTGAACGGCGTCGCCGTCGAAGCGAATAAACAAGCGTTTTTGTGGGGCCGCCGTTATGCGGCCGACGCGGCGAAAGTCGAACGCACCGCATCGCCGGCACAACCAGTCGTTGTTCAGATGCCGCAGAATTTGGATACCTTGCTACGTCGACGTGTTGCGCATCTCACGCAGTATCAAAATGCAGCCTACGCCACGCGCTTCGCAGAACGCGTCGAAAAGATACGCGAGGCTGAAGCACGGCTCGGCAAAGGCGATGCGTTAACTAAATCCGTCGCCAAAAATCTTTCTAAGTTGATGGCGTACAAGGACGAATTTGAAGTTGCTCGCCTCTACAGCGACGGCGAATTCGAAAAGCGGCTCGCCGAAACCTTTGAAGGCGATTTTAAGGTGAAGTTTCATCTTGCACCGCCATTGTTCGCCAAGCGCGACGCGCAGGGCAATCTCATGAAAGCGCAATACGGTACCTGGATGAAATTTGCATTTGGAATGTTGGCGAAATTCAAAGGGCTGCGCGGCACGGTGCTCGATCCTTTCGCCCGCACCGAGGAAAGAAAACAGGAACGCCAGTTAATCGCTGACTACGAAACAATGATAGACGAAATCATCGGCTCGTTGTCGGTCGACAATTACGACACGGCAATCGCTCTGGCGAGCCAACCGGAGCGTATCCGAGGCTTCGGTCACGTCAAGCAGAAGAGCATGGACGCAGCGAAAATGGAACGCGAAGCGCTATTGCAACGTTTCCGTACCGGCCGGGCGAAGACGGAAATTGCAGCCTGAGCCGACGCGTTGCGCGAGCGCCAAGTAACCGAGTATTATTTGAAGTGGCTTAAGTGCATTATTGGGTTTCGTATAAATGAGTGACCGCCGACCTCTCACCCCAGCCCTGTCCCGCCCCGGCGGGAGAGGAAGTCCCCTCGCCCCGTTGCGGGGAGAGGGTCAGGGTGGGGGTTGGCGATCACTTATCTGTACGAAACTCAGTGAACCCACAACCAAGAATTTTGCGCGGCGTATTGTTGCCTTAACACCGAAATCAAGTATGCCCCAGAGGAAAATCATGACCGACCTTAGCAATCGCCCCGCCGACACCGCTGTGGCGAATACGCGCCAAATCCGTTTCGTCACCGCAGCAAGCCTGTTCGACGGCCATGACGCGTCGATCAACATTATGCGGCGCATTCTGCAGCAAACTGGCGTGGAAGTGATTCATTTGGGTCACAATCGCTCGGTTCAAGAAGTGGTCAATGCGGCGGTGCAAGAGGATGTTCACGGTTTGGCAGTGAGTTCCTACCAGGGCGGTCACGTCGAGTACTTCAAGTACATGATCGATCTTTTGAAGGAACGCGGCGGCGAGAACATCAAGGTATTCGGTGGTGGCGGTGGCGTAATCATCGGCTCGGAAATCAATGAACTGCAGTCTTACGGCGTCGAGCGAATTTATTCGCCCGAGGACGGCGCTCGCATGGGCCTTGTCGGCATGATCGAAGACATGATCGCGCGCTCGCGGGACGATCTCTCCACAAAAGCGCCTTCGGATCTGTCCGCCGTGCTCTCCGGTGATCAGCGCGCGCTGGCGCGATTGATCACAGGCTTGGAAGCTGGATCGCTGCCGGAAAGTTTGCGTAAGCAAGTCATGAGTACCGCCTCAACGAAAAAATCCGTTCCGGTGCTCGGCGTTACCGGTACCGGTGGTTCGGGCAAGTCTTCGCTGACGGACGAATTGATCCGCCGTTTCCGACTCGATCTGGATGATCGATTGAAGATCGCCATTATCGCCGTCGACCCGACGCGGCGAAAAACCGGGGGAGCACTACTCGGCGACCGAATTCGCATGAACGCCATCGAAGGCGACCGCATTTTTATGCGCTCGTTGGCGACCAAAGGCGGTGGTGTGGAGATTGCGCCGTGTTTGCCGGAAGTGATCGCCGCTTGCAAATGCGCGGGCTACGACTTGATCGTCGTGGAAACTTCCGGTATCGGTCAAGGCGACGCAGCGATCGTGCCGCACGTCGATGTCTCGCTCTACGTGATGACACCGGAGTACGGCGCCGCCAGCCAACTCGAAAAAATCGACATGCTGGATTTCGCCAATTTTGTGGCGATTAATAAATTTGATCGGAAGGGCGCACTGGACGCGCTACGTGATGTGAGTAAACAATTTCAGCGCAACCAAAGCGATTTCACCAAAGGTCCGGATCAGATGCCGGTGTTCGGCACCATGGCGGCGCGCTTCAACGACGATGGCGTTACTGCTCTTTATCACAAGCTACTGCACAAACTCGCGGAGAAGGGATTGCAGCCGGGTGCGTCGCGGTTGCCCTTGCAGAACACGCGTCACTCGACCAATCAAACGCCGATTGTGCCGCCAGCACGCACGCGCTATCTCGCTGAAATCTCCGATACAGTTCGCGGCTATAAGCGTCACGCGGCGGAGCAATCAACTGTGGCGCGTGAACGCCAGCAATTGCTCGCGGCAAAACATCTGCTGCAAAAAGAATGTCAAGAAGACAACGCGAATTTGCTTACGCTTGCGAAAACCCGCGACGAACGACTCACCGGCGAAAGCCGCAAGTTACTCGACCAGTGGCCCGATCTGCAGAAAGCATACAGTGGCGACGAATATGTGGTGAAGATTCGCGATAAAGAAATTCGCAGTAAGCTGACCAGTCAATCGTTGTCGGGCACACCGATACGCAAAGTGGCATTGCCCCACTACGAAGACCATGGCGAGCAGCTCAAATGGCTGATGCTGGAAAATGTGCCGGGTTCGTTCCCGTTCACCGGCGGCGTGTTTGCATTCAAGCGCGAGAATGAGGATCCGACGCGAATGTTTGCCGGCGAAGGCGATCCGTTCCGCACCAATAAGCGCTTTCATCTGCTCGCCGCCGACATGCCGGCTAAGCGACTATCAACAGCATTCGATTCGGTGACGCTGTACGGATTTCGATCCCGATCTTCGTCCTGATATTTACGGCAAGGTCGGTAATTCCGGCGTTTCCATCGCCACGCTCGAAGACATGAAGGTTCTTTATTCCGGATTTGATTTGACGGCACCAAACAACTCCGTATCCATGACAATCAACGGCCCTGCGCCGACGATTCTCGCGATGTTTATGAACACCGCCGTCGATCAGCAGTCGATAAGTTCCGCAAAGACAATAGCCGCGATGCGACGAGCGACGAGGCACAGAAGATTAAGGCATGGACATTCGCTACCGTTCGCGGCACGGTGCAGGCGGACATTCTGAAAGGAAGATCAAGGCCAAAATACCTGCATCTACTCGACAGAGTTCAGCCTCAAGGTAATGGGTGATATTCAGGATTATTTTATCCATCACAGCGTCCGCAATTTTTACTCGGTGTCGATCTCCGGCTACCACATCGCCGAGGCCGGTGCGAATCCGATCAGCCAACTCGCTTTCACGTTGTCAAACGGATTTACGTTCGTCGAAGCCTATCTCGCGCGTGGCATGCACATCGACGATTTCGCGCCTAATCTGTCGTTCTTTTTCAGCAACGGGATGGATCCGGAATACACCGTGATCGGCCGCGTGGCGCGCCGCATCTGGGCCGTGGCGATGCGTAACAAGTACGGTGCCAACGAACGCTCGCAGAAATTGAAATATCACTGCCAAACTTCCGGCCGTTCGCTGCACGCGCAGGAGATCGACTTCAACGATATCCGCACCACTTTGCAGGCGTTGATCGCCACTTACGATAATGCGAATAGCCTGCATACCAACGCTTACGACGAAGCCATCACCACGCCGACGGAAGAAAGCGTGCGGCGCGCGATGGCGATCCAGTTGATCATCAATCGCGAGTGGGGTTTGGCGAAAAACGAGAATCCGAATCAAGGCAGCTTCATCATCGATGAGTTAACCGATCTCGTGGAAGCGGCAGTGCTCAAGGAGTTTGAAGCGATCAGCGAGCGTGGCGGCGTGCTCGGCGCCATGGAGCTCGGCTACCAACGCGGCAAAATCCAAGAAGAGTCGCTTTACTACGAGCATAAAAAGCACGACGGCTCTTATCCGATCATCGGCGTGAATACCTTCCGCAATCCGAAGGGCGATACCGTACCGCAATCGCTCGAGTTGGCGCGTTCCACCGAAGAAGAAAAGCAGTCTCAACTCAAACGCCTGGGCGATTTTCACGCTCAACATCAAGGCGCCAGCGACGCAATGCTAAAGCGCTTGCAGCAGGCGGTGATTGATAACGCCAATGTGTTCGAAGTGCTGATGGATGCAGTGCGAGTGTGTTCGTTAGGGCAGATTACACACGCATTATTCTCCGTTGGCGGACAGTACCGGCGCAGCATGTAACGAAACATGTAGGGTGCGCACCGCGCACCAAACCGAAGCCACGGCGTGCGCATTGCGCACCCTACTAAAATTTCTGAAGGATCAGTATGGCCGAATACGCCGCCCCCATTCGCGATTTGCAATTTGTAATTAAGGAGCTCTGTGGTCTGGACGAGATCACAGCACTACCCGGTAAAAGTGAAGTCACCGCTGAACTAGTCGACGCCGTGCTGGACGAAGCGGGCAAGTTCGCCACGAAAGTTATCAGTCCTCTAAATGCGGTTTGCGACAAAATCGGCTGCAAATGGAATGACGGTGCCGTGACCACGCCGCCCGGCACGAAGGAGGCATACCGCCAATTTATCGACGCGGGATGGCCGGCATTGCAAGGCGATCCGGCGTTTGGCGGACAAGGATTGCCGCATGTTCTTGCGCATCCGGTATCGGAAATTTGGAACGGCGCGAACATGGCGTTCTTCTTAGGCCCCATGCTCACGCTCAGCGCTGTATTGGCATTGACCAAACACGGTACCGATGAGCAACGACGTTTGTATCTGGCGAAGCTCATCAGCGGCGAGTGGATGGGCACAATGAATTTAACCGAGCCACAAGCCGGATCGGACCTCGCCGCGGTGCGCACCCGCGCGATCCCGCAAGGCGACCACTACCGCTTGCATGGCACGAAAATTTTTATCACCTACGGCGAACACGACTGGACTGACAACATTATCCACCTGGTGCTCGCGCGCACGCCTGACGCGCCGGAAGGTGTCAAAGGCATATCCATGTTCATCGTGCCGAAGTTTTTGGTAAACGCGGACGGCTCTCTCGGTGCGCGCAATGACATTAGATGCGTCTCCATCGAACACAAATTGGGAATCAATGGCAGTCCCACTGCTGTGCTGTCCTTTGGCGATAAGGAGGGCGCGGTCGGCTATTTGTTCGGGGAAGAAAATCGCGGACTGCAATACATGTTCACGATGATGAACTCGGCACGCCTGGAAGTGGGGATCGAGGGCATCGGTATCGCCGAACGCGCCTACCAGCGTGCACTTGTTTATGCGCAGGAGCGCGTGCAAGGCCGCGACATCGCGGTGCGTGGAGGCGCTCCTGTCGCCATCGTTCAACACCCCGACGTGAGTAGGATGCTGATGAGCATGCGCGCGCAAACCGAAGCGATGCGGGCGATGGCTATCATGGCGTCTTTCTCGCTCGATATGTCGCACCAACATCCCGATCGTGAAGAGCGATTCAAGCATCAAGCGCGGGTCGATTTCATTACGCCCATCGTGAAAGGTTGGTGCACTGAGCAATCGATCGAGGTTGCCTCACTTGGCGTGCAAATCCATGGCGGCATGGGCTTCATCGAGGAAACCGGCGCGGCACAGCACTATCGCGACGCGCGCATCACCACCATTTACGAGGGCACCACCGGCATTCAAGCCAATGACCTCATCGGCCGCAAATTGGCCGGCGAGAAAGGCAAGACCGCGATTTCCCTCATCGACGAAATTCAGGCCTTCAATTCGTCGCTAGCGCAGGAGCAACATGCGGCATTGATCTCGATCAGCAGGCAATTGAGCAAAGGATTGATCGCGCTGCGCGGCGCGACCGATTGGCTATTGGCGAACTATGACAAAGATGTGCGCGCCGCAGCGGCGGGTGCGGTACCTTATCTCAAGCTGTGGGGAATTGTGCTTGGTGGATATCAACTTGCCAAATCCGCACTGATTGCGATGAAAAAACTGGACGACGAAAGTAGCGAAGTGGAATTCTATCAAGCCAAAATTTCCACGGCCCGATTTTTCGCAGAGCACCACTTGCCGCAGGCCTCTTCATTTAGCGAAGCCATCGTTATTGGTGCCGACAGCGCGTTGGCATTTTCTCTGAAGCCCCGTTGGCGCCCATAAGGTAGGCATTCAGACTGCAAAAGTACAACCGGTGCAGCTAGGCTGAATGGCTCGGATACCCAGTGACGGCCTGCCACATAGGGTTGGTGGATTGCAGGGTACTCCGGATGCGTGGGCTTAGCCCGGGTAAATTACCGATTCTTGAGGTGACTCCAATAACTGTTGATAGACTGCCCGGAAGCCGCCGGTCATGAACTTCGGCTTTTGGAAACTACACACAGTTACGAACTGCCTATAGGGGTCGATTTCGTCTATCGATAAGTTCCTTTTTCGCGTTCAATTCGTATCGCGCTCACCGGCCAACGTGGACTAGCGAGAAGTATATTGGTAGGCGAATTCATCATCATTATTGCTTGAGTTTAACCGCAATTTCTGCGAGTCGTTTGCCGAGCGCAATCGTCAATTTCTTTTCGTCTTCGCTAATCACCGCGTCGTTGGTTATGCCCGCGACATGGCTTGCGCCATAGGGCGATCCGCCGCTGCGTGTCGTCGAGAGAGCCGGCTCGGTGTAAGGCAATCCAACGATTAGCATGCCGTGATGCAATAACGGCAGCATCATGGAAATCAATGTGGTTTCCTGGCCGCCATGCTGTGTTCCGGTTGAGGTAAACACCGCAGCGGGCTTGCCAGCGAGCGCGCCTTTGAGCCACAGCTCGGAGGTGCCATCCCAGAAATATTTGAGCGCCGCAGCCATATTGCCAAAGCGAGTCGGCGAACCTAACGCGACCCCGATGCAATCCTGCAAATCGCGCAGTTCAACGTAGGGCGCACCGGAATCGGGCACCGCTGGTAAGATTTCTTGAGTAATCGGCGCGACCTTCGGAACCGTGCGCAATCGCGCATGCACACCCGGCACTTGCTCGACGCCGCGTGCAACCAATTGCGCCAATTGTTTCACGGCGCCGCCTTGGCTGTAATACAGCACCAGCACGTCTTGCATCAGCTACGCGGCGACAAACTGAAATAGTTCGAAATGGGTGGTTTGCTCGACTAACCGAGTCGCTTTGATTCGATCGATGCGATCTTTGTGTTCGAGCTTGTATTCGGCAGCCTTCTCGATACGTATCGCGCGGCGCGAAATCACGGCGGTTTGGCGAAGCGCCTCCATGCTCGGCAGCAGTAGCGCTTCGTGCTTTCGCACCATCGAGCCGCTTGCAGCTTCAATGAAGAGTGGAATGCCATTTGGTGCCAAAAGTTGAATGCCGAGTTCAATTTCCTGAGCGTCGTTCGACTGGACCCAGCGCGCGGCGCCGATGTTCCAAGCATCCTTGTCCGGCAACTTGACGCCAATGATTTCACCCACAGCGACCAACGGTTTGGAATCAGGCGTCTTGCGCACGGCCAGGCCGCTTGCACTTTGGTTCAAAATTTCGCAATGGTTGGTCAGATAGTCGGGCTGAACCTCCGCTTCAGAGCCCGCAGCAACGGCTTTAAATGACAATGTCGTTGCCGTTTTCAAGCGCGCCTGCTCCGCATTTAGGGCGGGATCCGATTGCACGGTAAGTAATGATTAATCGCCTTAATGCCGGCGCAAATTTCGACAACCGCGGCCGCGGGTTGGCGATTGAATGCGCGTTTTGGCGGCACGCTCCATGCACGCGACAGTCGCCGCAATAAGTCGCTCGCTTGCGCTGATGTGCCGATAAATGGCAATGTCAACGACTTCAATGGCATACCGCTGTCGAGCTGATGAATCAGTTCGCTTAACGTAAAGGACAAGTTTGCAGTGCTGATTACCTTATCAATTGGTGCAGGTGCGGCGTTGGCAATAGTCGCCAATGCCTTGGGCGCGCGATCGCTATCGCTTTGCACCAGAAATAACCGGCGCCGACGAGATCGGGCGAGTATGGCATGATAATCGCGCCGCCACTAAAGTGACCGATGATATTCGCGACTTTTTCCACTTCACCGGGCATCAAGCGATAGGGATCCGCCAATGCAAGTAACAGCGCTTGCTTATAAACGACGCTAATCGTTGAACTTGATTCGGGGTTGTGCGCGGGATCCAGCGCTTGATCGTGCAATGCGTGAAATTGGGCGTAGTGATAAATCTGATGAATTTCGTGCCATACGCCGGCCGGGGTTGGCGTGTAAGTTTTGTAGGAGAGCGTCAACAATTCCGATAAGGCGCTCATGGCGCGATGAAGCAATGTCGGCAATTGGCGTTTGGCACTAAACAGAAGAAGTTTGTTCGCTTTTTCTAGCAGGATCGTTTTATAACCGTACGCAAATTCGATCAACAGATCGCGGCTGAGATTGGCGGATTCCCGTGCCGCTTCCGTCAACGGTAGTCGAACCTCATTGAAATCAAATGACAACGAAACTAAAACCGGATGCAGCTTTTCGCCGTAAACTTCCAGCAACTTAAACCGTTCATCGTCGTCTAGTCGCACGCGGTTACTGCCGTAGAGCGAGGTGTAGATGGCCCGGGCTGAGTCCATCAATGGCTGACCGGATAAGGTATCAAGCCACGTTTTTGCCTGCTTAGCACGCATAACATGGTTGGCCAGAATCAACGGGATCAGGGGTTGGAACGGAAAACTTGAAAGACATGCGCTCCCTCGGAATGCGTTAGTTGCTAGAATTCTAATGCAAAGTCACTGCATTAAAGAACCAAAAATCGATAATTTAACGGAGTAACTGTGAATTCAGCCACAACTATTAGTCCCGCTTCAAACTTTCTCTGTCACACAGTCAGTTTGATCCGCTCAGCAACAATTGCTTTTTTGCTCGTGAGTTATTCGCTCGGCGTGAGTTTAGCGGAAGAATTTCGCCTGACCGATACCAACGGCAGGGTACACACGCTATCCGGCTACAAAGGTCAGTGGGTTCTGGTTAATTTTTGGGCAACCTGGTGCCCCCCGTGCCTCGAAGAAATTCCCGAATTCGCTGCGCTTTATGCCGCACGTAAAGGAAAGGATTTAGTTGTGATTGGCGTTGCTGTCGACTTTGACGATCAAAAGCAAGTTTTCGAGTTCGCCGAAACTCAGGGAATGAACTATCCTTTAGTCCTGGGCGACGACAAAATCGGCGCGCAATTCGGCAAAATTTCAGTGTTGCCGACGACGTTTCTGTTTGATCCCAAAGGGAAAAAAAATCTTCATCGCGTAGGTCCCGTATCAAGGGCCGAGCTGGAAAAACTAATCGGTAGATAGTCATTGGGAGCTTATTGGCGTGAGTTCGAGCGATAACAAAAAGTTAAACGCGCAACAATCAGAAACTGCAAATCGCCGCGACCGCCACGAGCGCCGCAAAACCGGTTTAAAGAGCATGATCTATGCGTTCTTTTATTCGCGGCGACGCGAGCTGCGGCGCGAAGGTGAGGACGTGTGCTTATTACACCGATTGGTATGGTGTACCGCTTTTTGTATTAGCGGTAGGCATCGCGCTTCTGTGCGTTGCCGATGCTTTTTTTACGCTCGAATTGATCACGCGCGGTGGCTCGGAACTAAATCCCTTCATGGCCTATTTGCTTGATCGAGGTATGTATATTTTCGTCGGCGTAAAAATGGCGCTGACGATTGGCGCGATTCTGTTGTTGACCTTGCATCAGCGATTCGCATTTTTTCTCAAGGTTCGCGCCGTCCATATTCTTTTAGCGACATTCATCGGCTACGCGGTGCTCATTGCTTACGAACTCACGCTGCTCGGCCCGTATCAGTTATTCGATTATTAAAAGCAGATCAGAACTGCCCCGCTGGGACTACCTCAACATTAATTTACGCGTCTCGCCGTGAGCCATTAGCCTTAATTTTTCTCGCGGCTGCTTCGCCTCGCCGAGCGCAGCGGCCAGCGACTTTGGCGGATCGTACAGCGACTCATCGGTCAAATCGTCGAACGTTCCCCAATGAACGCCAATCGCTTGCGTCGCGTGTAAATCCAGCACCATTTGCAACGCTTCGGGCGGATTGGCGTGTTGCATTCTCATAAACCAACGCGGTTCGTAATGTCCGACCGGTACTGCGGCCCAATCCATCGCACCGTAGCGACGGTAGATTTCGGCAAAATCTTTTGAGTAGCCGGAATCGCCGATAAAAATAAATTTGAAATTTTCTGCTTGCACAAACCAACCGCCCCACAACGCTTGATTGGTGTCCCACAGCGTGCGTTTGCTCCAATGTTGCATCGGCGTAAATGCGAATTTCACGCCGAGCTCGTTGCGCTCATCCCACCAATCCATCTCGATCACGTTTTCTATTTTGCGCGCATTGAACCACTTTTTTAAACCTAGCGGCACAAGAAATAATGTTTTGCCGTCGCTGCGTTTGTTTAGATTGATCACGCTTGCCGCATCGAGATGATCGTAGTGATTATGCGAAATCACGATGACGTCGATCGGCGGCAATTCGTCGATCGTCATCGCCGCCGGCACCACGCGCTTCGGCCCAGCGAAATCCACCGGCGAGGCGCGCTCGGAAAAATGCGGGTCGGTCAGGATGTTCACGCCTTTCATCTGCAACAGCAGCGTGGCGTGACCGATCCAAGTGACGGTCGACTCAGTGCGATTAGATGCGAGAAACTTCGCATCGGGTTTTAGCAGCGGAAATCGATAGCCGCCGTCGGGCTTTTTCGGCAAGCCTTCACGCCACTGATCGCGCTTCCATTTCCAAAAGCCGCCGGGATGTTTTTCTGCGTGAAGATTACGAAAACCTTCCGGCGTGTGGTGATTGCGTGCTGCGTTGAAATTCGGATTTTTCGATGCGCAAGCGCCGAAGACGAACAGCGTCGCGATCGCAAGCAGCGTGAAAATCCATACAATTTTTTTAGTCATTTACCTATCATTACTTCGGCGCTTCGCCCCATAATTCCTTCAGCCGCGCATCGCGGCCGCAGTTGAATCGATAGAATTTATACTTTACCGGATTCTTCAAATAATAGTCTTGGTGATAATCTTCCGCCGGATAAAACGTACTCGCCACGGTAATTTCCGTGACGATATCGGCCTTGAACGGCTTGGATTTCATCAACGCGGCACGGGACGCCTCAGCTTGCTTTTTCTGCCCATCGTCGTGAACAAAAATTCCGGTTCGATATTGCGAACCGTGATCGCAAAATTGCTGATCTCGCACGGTCGGATCGACGTTGCGCCAGAACACATTCAACAATTGCTCGTAAGTCACTTTCGCCGGATCGTAGACAATTTGCACCGCTTCGGTATGGCCCGTCTCGCCGTCCGACACTTCGCGATAGGTCGGGTTCAATTTTTTTCCGCCGATATAGCCAGAAGTCGTCGACGCCACACCCGGCAATTTATCGAACGGCGGTTCCATGCACCAGAAACAGCCGCCCGCGAATGTTGCTTTGGCAAGATTGGCGGAATCGGCGGCGCTACTCGATTGACCGGCAATCGCGCCAAGCAATAACAACAGCCTAATAGTCAACTTCAATTTCATGATGTTTATCCTCGGAAGAATCAGCCTCAAAAATCAAATCTTGTCATTCTGAGCGAAGCGAAGAATCTGCTTTTTCCAATTCAACAAAAGCAGGTTCTTCGGCCTCACGGCCTAAGAATGACAAGCATGATGCGATGCTGAAATCAATTTGTCAGGCGTAGTCATAGAAACTTACCCAATGTTACGTGTACTATACCCTCAACGTTGAAACAATTTAAAACTGGAGGCGCAGTGACATCCATGATCAAAATCTTCTTTATGCTCGCGTGCCTTTGCACGGCCAATCTAGGCATCGCCGCGGATCTCACCTTGCGCTTCGGCACCACATTTGTCAGCGGCAGCAATCTGCACAAAGGCATGTTGAAATTTGCCGAAATCGTCGAGAAAGAAAGCCAAGGCAAGATTAAGATTCAAGTTTATACCGACAGCCAAATCGGTGATATTTTGCAACTGATTTCCGGTATGCAGCTAGGCACAGTGGACATGGCTTTTCTAGGCGTCGCGAATGCCGGGCAGTTAAAAGGCGGTGCGCCACTGAATATTTCTTACACGCCTTATCTTTACAGGAATAAAGAAAAGGCCGCAGAAATTATGAACGGGCCGATCTTCCAAGAAATGTACGAGAATTTGGCGAAGCAATCGGGCCTGCGCATTTTCGCCGTCGCCGGCGCGCGCAGCCCGCGTGCGATCGTCACGACAAAGGGGCCGATCAAGACGCCGGCCGATCTCAAAGGCATGCGCTTACGCATTCCACCGATCGATATGTTCCGCGCCATGTTCGAGCAGGTTGGCGTGAAAGTTGTGCCGCTCGGCATTAATGAAATCTACATGGCGCTGTCGCGCAATCAAGTGGAAGGTCAAGACAATGGATTCGACCTTACGCTGACATTCAAGTGGCAGGAAGTTTCAAAATTTTGGTCGGCGACTGACCATGTTCACGATGTTTCGGCGTGGTACATCAATGAAAAACGTTGGAAGGCGTTAACGCAAGAGCAGCGAGAGATTTTCCAGCGCGCTGCGCGCGAAGGCGGCAAAGTGGTAACCGCCCTCGGCGAGGAATTCGATAAGCGCGGCTTGGAAGAATTAAAAAAATCCGGGATCACCTACACCGTTCCGGATCGTGCCGCGTTTCAAGCCGCATGGCGAGATGTCCACAAAGCTTACGAAGACAAAGGCATCTGGCCGAAGGGTTTGGTCGACAAAATTCGCAACATACAGCAATAATGGCGTCGCACGGGGATCCGATATCCATGCGGATCTCCAAGGCATTGTTCTTCTGATCTAGTATCCATGGACTTCCTGGAAGCATTGCTTGCGAAACTCGAAACACTGTTCGAATGGTTCATCGCGGTGTTGATGATGTTTTTGCTCGGCATCGTCGCGGCAATGATGTTCGATCGTCATTTAGTAACGCTGCCAATGGCAGCGCCCGATCAATACGCGCGCATCGCGTTGGTTTGGATTTGCTTTATCGGATTCGCATTGGCTGTTCGTGCGGGCGTCACCATCCGTGTCGACATGATCGACTCTCGTTTGTCGAAAATTTGGCGGCTACGCTTGGCGTTGCTATTTGATGTGATCTTGATGGTCCTGGTTATCGTACTGGGCGTGAAGAGTTGGCCGGTCGTGCAGATAGGCCTCGATCAGCTTCTGCTTGGCACGGAAATTCCCGCGGCGGCGACTTCCGCATCGCTGTTAGTCGGCTGCGTGTTAATGGCGATCTTCTTGGCGACACGAATCGCGCAACGCATTCGCGGCAAAGTCCCCGTTGCCGCGTCGCATCTCGGCGGTGACAACATTGAGTAGGGCACGGCGAACGCGATGCTGATTTTATTGTTCGTTGTGTTCATGGTCGCGCTGCTGGTCGGCTTCGATGTCGGCTTCTCGATGATCTTGGCTGCGCTGCTCGGTATCTTGTTCAAACAAGATTCCATCGTCGACATCACCATGATGCCGCTGTCGATGATCGCCGGTGTCGACACTTATTCATTGGTACAAATCCCGCTTTTTATTTTGGCGGGCGAGTTAATGAATCGCGGTGGATTAACACAGCGCTTAATCGATTGGGCGATGTCGCTGATCGGCCAATGGAAAGGCAGTCTCGGCCATGTTTCCATCATCACCAACTTCATCATGGCCGGGGTCAGCGGCTCTGCCGTTGCAGACGCCGTCGCCACAGGAAAGCCGCTGATTCCCGCGATGCGCAAAGAAGGCTACGGCGACGGCTTCGCCGGTGCGGTGATAGCGGCGGGCGCGTTGCTCGGCCCAATCATTCCGCCATCCATCCCGATGGTGGTTTACGCACAGTTGTCCAGCCAATCCGTTGTGAAATTATTTATGGCGGGCGTGATGCCGGGGGTTTTGCTGGCGCTAGGCTTTCTCGTCATTTGCTCGATCGTCGCTCGGGTTCGCAATTATCCAAGCCGTCCGCGCGCGACTACGCGCGAGAAAGTCACCGCAACGCGCCGCGCGGGATGGGCGTTGATGATGCCACTGATTATTCTGTTCGGCATTCGATTCGGCTGGGTGACTGACACCGAGGCAGCGGCTGTCGCGGCGCTTTACGCGCTTGGCGTGAGCCTGTTCGTTTATCGCGGACTCAAGATTGGCGAGTTGCCGAAAGTCCTCGGGCAAACAGCGCGCTCATCCGCGGTGATTTTATTTTTGCTGGCCGCCGCGGGACCGTTTTCTTGGCTCGTGGCGGAAAGCCAAATCAACTTGCACGTCGCGGAAATGGTGAGACAGTATTCGACCAACCCTATCGTCGTGCTGATTGTCATCAATCTATTTCTGTTGTTGATCGGCTGCATCATTGAGCCATTGCCGGCAATGATCATTTTTCTTCCCGCGCTGATTCCGCTCGGCCAGCAACTTGGTATCGATCCGATACAATTCGGCGCGGTGATCGTGCTTAATCTCATGATCGGATTGATGCATCCGCCGATTGGATTATTGCTGTTCGTCGTGTCAAGCGTCGGCAAGATTTCCATCACGCCGGTCATGTGGCAAAGCTTGCCGTTTCTTGCGTGGGCGCTCACGGTATTGGCGCTCACGATCGTCTTTCCGGAAATCACGACCTGGCTGCCAAATCAGCTACACTGACGGCAATTAATCAAGGGGAGCTGCAATGGAACAACAATCTATCCCACATCAAGAATCCGTTTTACCCTTCACGTTCAGTGGCAAGGGCTCGGAATATTTCAGCATCTGGATCGTCAATATTGCATTAACCATCATCACCCTCGGCATCTATTCTGCTTGGGCCAAAGTGCGGAAAATGCAATATCTTTACCGCAATACGTCGCTCGCTGGTTCGAGTTTTGACTATCACGGTAATCCGATTGCAATCCTGAAGGGACGCGCGATAGCGTTTGGCGCGATTGTAGGCGTTCAGCTCGCTTCACAGTTTGCGCCCGCGATTGGCGGTTTGCTCATGCTGGCATTGGCCGCCATTATGCCGTGGATGATCAAGCGATCGTTTCAGTTTAAATTGCACAACAGCAGCTATCGGGGATTACGGTTTAAATTTGACGGCAGCACCGGCGGCGCCTACCGAGCATTCCTATTCATCCCCTTAGCCGGCATCTTAATCGGCGGCGCAATTGCGGTGGCGGCCGGTTCTCTATTCGGCGCATGGGCTGGCGGAATCGCCATCGTCGGAGGAGTGCTCCTTTCCCTTATGCTATGGCCTTATGCGCATCATCAAATAAAACATTACCAGCACGATAACAGCCGATTCGGTACCACCGACTTTAGTTTTTCCGCACAGCCGGGGCAATTCTACAAAGTTTATTTGGTCGCAGGTTTACTTGGACTGGTTACATTGATTCTATTCGGCATAGTGTTGAGCGGCATTGTGATGGGGCTGATTCGCGACGGCGCGGCTGGCGCTAGAAATCCCATTACCATGATCCTGATAGGCTTTTTGACCATGGGGTTTCTTCGCTGTTTACCAGGCAATTGTCGGCCCCTTCATTCAAGCTCGCCTGCAAAATGTCGCCTGGAACAACACCAAGCTCGGCGAGCACTCGTTCGTTAGCGACGTCTCGGCGCGAAAATTATTTTTCATCACGTTCACCAATTTTATTCTGATCATTTTGACCTTGGGTTTGTACAAGCCTTTCGCGACGATTCGCTTGTTACGCTATCGTTTGGAGACAATGGGCTTTGTGCCCCATGGGTCAATGGAGGCGTTTCTTGCCGGACAAGCGCAGCAACAAAGCGCCACCGGCGAAGAGACGGCGGAGATGTTTGATGTGGATATTTCGTTTTAAGTGTGAACGATTTCGATGACGCTTAAATCAATGATGTCATCCCCGCGAAAGCGGGAAGGTGGATTCACAGTTGACGGTCAATAGGGCCCCTGCGATTCGCGCGGACGCTTTGGGCGATATTAATTCATGATCCAAGCCAATTACTTCGACGGCAAAAGTGCGACCCGCCACGTTGTTACGCTCTCACTGTGTCGGGTGAACGCGCACGAATTGAAGGCGACGGCATCGCGCGCGACGAACCGCTAGCGAGCCTGCGCGTGTCGGAACCCATGGGTAGCGCGCCGCGGCTGATTACATTCGCCGACGGTGCAATCTGTGAAGTCAGCGACCACGCGGGCTTAAGCGCCCTGCTCGCGCAAACCGGCTACCAAGAAAAAGCGGTGGTGCGCTGGCAGCAAAACGGCTTGTGGGTGATCGGCTCGTTGGTGTTCAGCATTGCATTTATTTGGGCTGGTTATCGCTTTGCCTTGCCGGTTTTCGCCGACGTGATCGCGCAGCAATTACCGGAAAAATCCATCGCGAAATTAGGCGAACATGTTTTGGCGAGCCCTCGACGAATCGGTGTTTAAGCCAAGCGGATTGCCGGCGGAGCGACAAAAGCAATTAATTGACTGGATTCGAAAAACTCGCCGCCGTCGAACGCAAAAAAAGTTTCCCATACGATTCATTTTCGCAAGAGCCCAGAGATCGGCGCGAACGCATTTGCACTTCCCTCAGGCGATATCGTGATGACCGACGAACTGGTCGCGCTGGCCAAAGACGATCGAGAAGTTCACGCGGTTCTCGCGCACGAACTCGGCCATTTGGAGAAAGCGTCATAGCTTACGTCAATTGTTGCAAGGAACCATCGTCGGTTTGGTCGTGAGCTGGTATCTTGGCGATGTCAGTAGCATTTTGGCGAGCGCGCCGGCGGCGATTTTACAGGCGCGTTATTCGCGAGATTTCGAGCGCGAGGCGGATGAGTTCGGCGCGGCGATGTTGAAACGGAACAATATTTCGCCGGGCTATTTAGCAAATATGTTGGAGCGTTTGGAAAAAGCGCATGGCCGCGAATAGCAGGCGAGAAAGTAAAGATTATTTTTCCACCCATCCGGGTACGAGCGAGCGCGTGCGCGTATTGCGCGAGCAATAGCATCGAGCCAGGAGCCATGGATATTGCTCATGCGGCATGCGTGGCGCGGCGGTCCGAGCCTCGGTTAAATGAGGGTTAAACGATATGAGTGATCTATTTGTGAGCTATGCCAGCGCCGATCGCGAGCGCGTTGCGCCGTTGGTGCAACGCTTAGAGCAACTCGGTTTTCCGTTTGGTGGGATCGCGATATCGCCCACGGCCAAAATTATCATCGCGTCATCGAGCAAGCGCTTGATCAGGCCAAATGTGCGATTGTCGTGTGGTCGCGCGATTCAGTGAATTCGGAATGGGTGGTTAACGAAGCCTCCAGCGCGCGCAAACGCAACGCGTTGGTGCCGGTATTGATCGATGCGGTTGAAGCGCCGTTGGAGTTTCGCCATTTGCAAACAGCGGATTTGCGCGAGGACAATCCAGACAAAGAAAGCGAATTCGAAAAACTTCAACGCAGCGTGCTGCAAATCGTCGGCGGCCTCGCAAAAACGCGCCTCAATATTTCTCATGCGGCGACGAAACCTAAAACTCTTTTGGCAAACACCAATTGGCTGGGCAATCAGCGCAGCGGTGTGTTGTTAATTGGCGTCGCTGTATTGCTTGCAGTGTTAAACAAGTAGGTTGATTGGCGCGCCGCAAGTCGTCACGACATCGCAAGTTCAATCGAATGAATCGCACGCCGCCGAGCGCAACAAAATCGCCGCGGAAAAAATCGCCTGCTGCGATCCCGGCATAATGCAGGCGCCTGCGGAACAATCAAAACCCGTCGGCGGCGGAACGCATCAATCTGCTCAGATCCGGAGAACGGCGCGCAGCTCGTCGCGGCGGCGGAAGAAAATTGGCGAAGAATTTTTGAGACGAACGAGCCGAAATGCTACAATCTTAAGCAGCAATCGTTTGCGACTGATTGGCTTGCGCAATGAGCAACCAACACCGATCGCTACGCTGGCCGTTCATGTCGAGCCGGCAGTCGAGCTACAACATCAAGTTACTCGCGGTTTTCGCAGCGGACCAGGAACGCGGGCCATTCAAGAAAATCGGCGAGTTTGAGATTCCGAATCACAAAAACATGCGCGCGCCGTTTCACGAATTCAACTTCGAAACAGTCACCGCGCGTTTCGTGAAATTGCAAATCGTAAGTTTTGTGTACCGGCGATGGGCCAAATGGTAACGTCTGCACGATGCAGCTATACGGCCCGCAATAAGAAAACGATCGCGACCGAAGAATTACTTCATATCGAGAAAATCGAACAGGCCGCCTTCGCGGAATTCGTTGGCGTGGCGCAAGCGATTCGATAGCATGCGCGCGACTTCTTTTAAACAGCGATGGCAAGCCGCGGATGATTGGCCGTCAACGTTCGAAATTATCTCGGGTTAAGGCGGCGAACATCGAATCGTGTAAAACCAAACAAGTCGCGGAGCGTGGCATGTTTTCGATCAGCGCCATTTCGCCAAACGTTTTGCCGCGATCTAAGAATTCCCAACGTCACGCCATCAAGCGGGTCGCCGCGATAGACATGCACCATGCCTTCGACGATGAACAACATCGCATCGCCAATGTCACCTTCGCGAAACACAACGGTATCTTCCAGCGCGACGTAAGCGCGCATATAGTGCGCGATAATGTCGACATCCTCGGACGGCAAGCCGCGAAACAGCTTCACCAGAACCAAAATATCCGGCCGCGCGCGCAAAATCGGCGCGAAATCGCCAAGATCGTCGAGGGTGGAGAATTGATCAAACGGTTGGGCCATGGCAGCAGTCATATATGGATTTTCGTTAGACAGATATGGACTTGAAGAAAGTATATCGCGATTGTTACGTGGGTTTAAGTATTCTTGAGCTTGGCGAGAAACAAGTTTCGAAACTTTGCGACTTTTGGTGCGATCACGATCTGGCAATAGCCTTGCTCAGGATTATTGATGTAATATTCCTGGTGATAATTTTCCGCGGGATAAAAAGTTTGCGCTGCCGTCACTTCGGTAACAATTGGCCGATCCCAGATTTTTTCGTGATTGAATTCGGCAATGGTTTCCTCCGCGATGCGCTGTTGTTCCGGCGAATGAAAAAATATTGCAGAACGATATTGTGTCCCAATGTCATTGCCTTGACGATTTAATGTGGTCGGATCGTGAATCGTTAAAAAAACCTCCAATATTTCTCGGTAGGAAATCACCTTCGGATCGAAGTGAACTTGAATGATCTCGGCGTGACCCGTTGTTCCCGAACACACGTCCCGATAGGTCGGATTCGGGTTCTTTCCACCCATATAGCCGGAAACCACATCGCTGACGCCGCGCAATTCGTCGAACAACACCTCGACGCACCAGAAACAACCGCCCGCGAGGGTGGCGACTTCACTTGTAGGTGCATTCGCTTGTATCATTTGTGCCTCACTATTTGGGAGCAATGTTAATGAAACGCAGTTTACAACAGGTTAAAGCGCTGACGTTTGATGTGTTTGGTACGGTCGTCGATTATCGCGGTACGATTATTCGCGAAATGCGTGCGCTGGCCGAGAAGAAAGGCTTGGACGTCGATCCGGCGGCGTTCGCCGACGCCTGGCGTGACGGTTACCAACCGGCGATGCATCGGGTGCGTACAGGTGAATTGCCGTGGCTCACGATCGACGTGCTGCATCGCATGATCCTCGACGATCTATTGAAAAAATTTGGTATCAAGAAACTAAAGGAAGCCGATATCGCCGATCTGAATCGGGTTTGGCATCGGCTCAAGCCTTGGCCCGATTCGGTCCGCGGCTTGAAGCGCCTGAAAACTAAATACATTATCGCGCCGCTCTCCAATGGCAACGTCTCGCTGCTCACCGAATATGGCGAAGTTCAGTGGATTGCCGTGGGATCTGATTCTTTCGGCGGAATTGGCGAAACACTACAAACCCGATCCCGAATCCTATCTCACTGCAGCGCGCTTGCTCGATCTACCATCGGAACAAGTGATGATGGTCGCGGCCCACAAAGACGATCTGGATCATGCCGCGAAAACGGGCATGCAAACCGCTTTCGTGACACGAGCAAATGAATTCAATCCGGATCGGAAAAAGGATTTGAAACACGAAAAGCGATTTGGCATCAACGCTAAGGATTTCGTCGACCTCGCAGACCAACTTGGCGCTTAAATATCATGGCGATGCCGATGCCGTCGAGCAAGATAGGCCAAGCGTCGAAAAATTTTACAGTGAATTTCAGCAATAAATGGCCTTACTTTGTCAAAGACATTCATGGAATTTACTCGTAACTTGTTACTAAATCTCATCAAAATGGTTTTTCATCATCGCTGGGCTGTAACTTGTTACAGGGCGAGGAGTTCCAAGCATGATGGATGGAAGGCCGCATGAATAAACGATCTACAGACACCGTCCGGCGGTCGGCCTTGCCGGAAATTACTGTCGAAAAAAATTACATTTTCATTACTTTTTCGATGCCAATTTCCGTCAATAATTCTAACACATTGATTACAAATATTTAATTTATTTTGGCCTGCAAATTGCTTAAAGCTAAATAAGAATAAGTTTCATCTAAAAAATTTGCCGTACGAGGGTTAAATGGCTAAAAAAAGTAATGGCTGGTGCGCGTTCGCGCGCACGTTAGAGAGGGTTTTCGTTGCGACAAACACCAATTCTGGTGTTTGTTTTCTACGCAGTTATACCAATTCCAAGGGTGGTTTGACGTCGGTTGGGCGCTCGCTCGGTCGTGGCTTTATCACGCCTATGGAGCTCGGTTTAGGCCGGAGGATTTTGGCTATCGAGTAAATTTACCTTGTCCTTTCCTTGAGGTCTTGTGGGCGGCGCGAGTCGCCCATTTTTTTGGTGCTATGATCCGCGGTCAATTCCAAACTCAACGGAATTCGCACCTTGCAAAAGTTTTTCATCGCATTTGCTGTTCTTCTCGTGTTCGCGCTCGGTGTTTTCTTTTTCGCCGTCCCGCGCTATGTCGACGCCAGTCATAACAAAGTTACCGAGGCTACTGCGTCCGCCGCAAGCACTACTGCGCTCCACCAACGCCTCATTGTCGCCGATCTGCATGCCGACAGTTTGCTGTGGGATCGGGATCTGCTGAAGGAAAACGACTGGGGCCATGTCGACATTCCGCGTCTGATCAAAGGCAATATCGCCCTACAAGGCTTTGGCGTCGTCACCAAAACGCCGCGCGGTTTAAATATCGAACGCAATAGCGCGAACACGGACAACATTCGCCTACTCAGTTTTGCCCAGCGTTGGCCGCCACGAACGTGGACGAGTTTGCAGCAACGCGCACTTTATCAAGCACAAAAACTCCATGATTTTGCAAAGAATTCGAATGGCACCTTCGTAGTGATCAAGTCCAGAGCGGATCTTCAGGCATACCTCGCCAAGCGCCTCACCCAGAGCGGCGTTTCAGCTGGATGGCTGACGATCGAAGGTGCACACGCGCTGGAGGGCGAATTGGCTAATCTTGATGGGTTATATGAAGCAGGCTTTCGCATGGTCGCGCCGACCCATTTGGCCGACAGCGAAATCGGCGCTTCGGCGAGCGGCGAAAGTCAGCGCGGGCTCACTGAGCTGGGCGAAAAATGGGTTACCGAAATGGAACGGCGCAACATAATCATCGATCTAGCGCATGCTTCTGTGCAGACCATAGCCGACGTGCTGCGATTATCGAATCGCCCGGTGATCGTCTCTCACACCGGCGTGAAAGGTACCTGCGATAACAACCGCAATCTCAGCGATGCGCAAATTAAAACCATCGCTAAAAACGGCGGGTTGATCGGAATCGGCTTCTGGCCGTACGCAACGTGCGGCACGGACATCGCCGCAATCGTCAAAGCGATTCGCTATGCCGTGACCGTTGCGGGCAGCGAGCACGTCGCGCTTGGCTCCGATTGGGATGGCTATGTCGCGACACCGATTGACGCGTCGGGCATGGGTGCCATTACGGCCGCGCTGGAACAAGCCGGCTTCGACGAAGCATCGATCCGCAACATCATGGGCGAAAACACCGTTCGCTTTTTGCTCCGCGCGCTGCCTTAGTCTAGTGTCATAGCGCGAAGTCCCGCGCTTCGCAATGACAAGAGGCGGGGGACAGCTAAACAAAAATTCGCTTGACAGTCATTCCTCATTTATAGATAATGAGAATCATTCGCATTTACTAACCGGGAGCAAATATGCAAATGATCGACGGCACAGAAATGGAATTTTTCGGCGACAATCCCGAGCCGTGTTTGGCCGGTACGCTTTGCTTGATGAGCCTCTATCGCGACAATCGCTGCTCCATCATCGCCCATAAGATCATTCATAACCTTTATGTACTCGGGCACCAATCGGCGTTTTCCGAGCCGTTTCGCTCGGTGTTGCGAGAACTCTATGAAGATTGGTCAAAACTGCTAGCGATGGACGCGAATACAACGGTTGGCGCGGGTAAATTCACCGCCCACTAGTGTCGTGACACATAAATAGCGAGACACGAAAAATGATGGATTTTTTCGTTTAGCGAGGCGCGAGGAGGCCGCATAGCGGGCTCTACGCAACGACGAGTAACGAAGCTAGACGGAAAAAGACGCATTTTTATGTTTCGTTATTTGTGTGTCACGACACTAATTGCCGATGAATTTCGAAAACTTACTGAAAGCGGTTTTACCCGCTGCCCTGGAGATTGCGGCGATTGCACTGATCTTTCTGCCCTGGGCATCGTCATGACCTCGATCGTTCCCGAAATTTTTAATGCAAATCAAAAATTGTAGTTGTTTATTCAAATACGAATCATTATCATTGTTATTAACACTACTAATAGCACTCTCGAAAACCAATGAAACCCTTTTTTGCGGCAATCCCATGTATTGCGCTCCTGCTCGGCGGCTGCGGCGGCGGTTCATCAAACCAAGCGGCGTCGAACACCAAAGTTTCTCCCAGCGCGGCGCTGGGCGACAAAATTTTTCACGATGTCAGCTTGTCCGCTTCGGGTAATTTAGCCTGCGCGACTTGCCACGATCCTGCTCGCGGTCATGCGGGGAACGACGATCGGGCAGTTCCGCTAGGCGGTGCAACCCTCACCCAGCCGGGATTTCGTAACGCCCCCTCCTTGCGCTACTTAAAGCAAAACCCGGCTTTTTTCTTTGACGCCGACGACGCCCCGACCGGCGGCTTTAATCGTGACGGCCGTGCCCAAAGTCTCGCCGAGCAAGCGCGGCGGCCGTTCTTCGCTGCGCATGAAATGGCCAATACCGATGCAGCCGATGTGGTGAACAAGTTACGCGCCGCGCCCTATGCTGAGGAATTTCGTGCGGTTTTCGGCGCGGCTATTTTCGACGATCCCGATCGCGCATTCGAAAGTGCGCTCGTTGCGATTGCAAAATACGAAGACGAAGATCCTGAATTTAATCCCTTGACCAGCAAATACGATTTTTTCCTGAAAGGACAGGCATCGTTCACCGAACCCGAGTTGCGTGGACTAGTCCTATATTTCGCCGAGGAAAAAGGCAATTGCGCTGCGTGCCACCCGGGCAGACGCAACGAGGATGGATCGGCCCCATTATTCACCGATTTTACTTACGACAACCTTGGTGTTCCGCGAAATAACGATATCCCCGCGAACAGTGTTACCACTTACTTTGACTTAGGCTTGTGCGGGCCGGATCGTACCGATTTGTCGAGCCGAAAGGATCTTTGCGGCGCGTTTAAAGTCCCGACCTTACGCAATGTCAGCGTGACCGCGCCTTATTTTCACAACGGTAAATTCGCGACGCTCAAAGAAGTTGTCGCGTTTTACGTTAGGCGCGACACCAATCCAGAAGAATGGTATCCGGTGGGCGCAGCGGGTATCGACAAATTCAACGATTTACCGCCCGAGTTTCGCGCCAACGTCAACCGCAGCGAAAAACCCTATGACCGCTCGCCGGGACAAGCACCGGCACTGAATGCGCAAGAAATCGACGACTTAGTCGCGTTCTTACAAACGCTGACTGACGGTTACCAACCTTAAAACGCTTATTTATTTTTGAACAGGAGAAAACAGTGAAAAAGACCTACCTCGCGGCGGCAATTGCCCTCGCGTTCGCCAGCCATGCCACGATCGCCGCCGACGCATCCATCGAGCAAAAACTGGAGATTTTGCAGAAGGAACTCGATGAACTGCGCTCGGAGATGGCAAAAATGAAATCCCAGCAGGCGGTCCCTCAAGCCGCGCAAAGTTCGGCGCCAGCTTCTGCCGCACCGGGCACGTTGATGGGACTTGCTTCCGGTAGCAACACTTTCGGGGGCTATGGGGAATTACATTACAACAACTATAAAGACGGCGATAAAAAAGACGAAATCGATTTCCATCGATTCGTTCTATTTTATGGCCACAAGTTTAACGATAACCTGCGTTTCTATTCGGAGCTGGAAGTCGAACATGCCTTGGTCGAGGGCGGCGAAGAGTCCGGCGCAGTGGAATTGGAGCAAGCGTTTATTGACTATCGCGTCAACAACGCCTTCAACGTCAAAGCCGGTGCGTTCCTGGTTCCCGTTGGCATTATTAACGAAACACACGAGCCGCCGACATTCTTCGGTGTCGAGCGTAACGAAGTCGAAACCCGCATCATTCCCACCACCTGGCGCGAAGCCGGCGTCGGCGTGCATGGCGAGATCGTGCAAGGTTTGCGCTACGACGCCGGCATCATGTCGGGCATGGATGCAGGTAAGTTCGAGCGGCCGGATCGCTCGATCCGTTCCATGCGAACCGAACTCTCCGAAGCCGCTGCGCACGATTTCGCGTTTTTCGGTGCGGTGAATTATCGTGGCATTCCAGGCTTAGCTGTTGGCGCCAGTGTCGTGACCGGCAACACCGGGCAAAATGGCGTGACCGATCCTGCTTTGAAAAACGTTAACGGACGATTGTTGTTGTGGGATGTTCACGCGCAGTATCGTCTTGGCGGTTTGGAAATGCGGGCGTTGTATGCGCGCGGCACGTTGGGCGATGCCGACAAAATCACCGCCGCTGCGATCGCCCGCAGCGGCAGCAGCTCGGTGGTTGCGCCAAGTAGCTTCTGGGGCTATTACGCGGAGGCCGGCTACCATTTCCGGCTCGGCGACGAAATGGAGCTTTCACCATTTGCGCGGTTCGAACGTTACAATACTCAAGCAAGCGTACCGAGCGGATTCAGCGCAGATCGTAAAAATAATGAACGAGTCACGACATTCGGTTTGAATTTCAAGCTGCATCCGCAAGTCGTGTTTAAGGCGGATTATCAGGACTTTAAGGAAGACCCGAAGAAGGATCGATTCAATCTTGGTATGGGTTATATGTTTTAGTTGTAATAGACGAGTTGGCTGCGGGTTGAGTAATCTTTCCCCACCGAACTATCAGATTGTCATTCCCGCGCAAGCGGGAATCCATTTGGCCTTTCAAAGTCAACGTGGATTCCCGCTTGCGCGGGAATGAGGGGCTGGCCTTGGGCCACATCTTGTTTTTTAACGGTCGTCTTACTAGGTCATGGTAGAAAATCAAAAGACGAAATACCTTGCGACGATGCTGTTTTTATTAGTTTGCGCGATTCCCGCAGATGCCGCCGACGAACAAACCTATCTCGCGCCTGATGCGTTTCTCACCGACGCGTTCGGCACGACACCGCCACCATCAATCCTGTGGATAACGGCAGAAATCCAACCGGAGATAGAAAAAATTCTCGGCCACCCGCCCCCACGCCTGCGCCTACGCTATTGGAAGGACGGCGCGAAAACCGCGTGGATCTCTGGAAGAAATCGGTAAAGAAGAATTCATCACCGCAGGATTCATTATCGCAAACGATCGTATCGAAAAAGCGCGCGTGTTGGTCTATCGCGAAAGCCGCGGCATGGAGGTTCGTTACCCGGCGTTCCTGAAACAGTTCGACGGCGCACAGCTTGCAGAAAAACAACGCCTATCAAAACGCATCGACGGCATCGCCGGCGCGACCTTATCGGTTTGGGCAATGGAGCGCATGGCGCGCGCGGCGTTGTATTTCCATCGACACGTGCAAAAGTGACCTCCCAATTGTCGCGAGTGGCGCGACACAAGCGCCATACCATCGGCGTTTTCCTGCATCGTATGCATCGTTGGATAGGCGTCGCGGTGAGCTTATTCGTGGTCTTTTTAGTCATAACCGGCTGGGCCTTAAACCATACCGCAGAGCTAGGACTGGCGCGGATCCCCGTGCATATGCCTTGGATCACCGCATGGTACGGACTTCGTGGCACGGTACCTTCTACGGGCTATATGGTCGCGCGGCCACTGGCTGATCAGCGATGAAAACGGCGCATTGCTCGATGGCAAAAAGACATCGTTTAAATTAGGCCACGTGATTGGGATGAGCGCCACCGGCGAGCTGATCGCCATCGCCAGCCCAACTGAATTGGTTCTCGTCGACGCGACCGGTCGCCTGGTCGATCGAATACCGTCGACCCAGTTACCGGTCAACCCGATCGAAAAAATCGGCGCATCGGACCAGCAAATTGTCCTACACGGTAATGGCGCTTTCGCGAGTGCGGATGGCGTTAGCTGGCAGGCTTTCGAGGGCGATGTAGTATGGTCAGCCAGCCAGGCGTTACCGCCGAATCAGCGAGCCAACGTCCAGCAACTCGCGCCGTCGCTGCCGCTCGAAAGAATCATGCAGGACCTGCACAGCGGCCGAATCTTCGGCCACTATGGGCCGTATTTGATGGATGCTGTGGGCTTACTTTTCCTGCTGTTAGCCGGAAGCGGGCTGTGGATGTTCTTGCGCCATCGCCGCCGCTGAAATGGTATGATTCTCGCGGGCTGGAGACCCGATAGCCATCGTATTAAACGAAATTCAGGGAGAGCTTGCCATGATCAAGATGAAAATGTTTTTCCTTAGCGTGCTTATCAGCGCGTTGGCCAATCAATTCGCGTTGGCACTACCAACGCCCGTGGGCGCTGTCGAAGCAGGTACGGGAGATGGCCTGAACGCGCGCTGGGTCAATACGGATTTTAGTCCCCATTCCGTTACAGAAGCGGTTGCCGCTCTGGCGCTCGCGCCGGGCGATGCCGGTTACGTTTCCGAAGTAACCGGTATCGCAGCGCGGATTGACTTCGAAGACGGCGACTATGGCGGCGAGTTATTTAACGGTGGTGAATCGCCGTTACCACTTGGCGCCGATGACAGCTTTGCCGTTTCGTATAGCGGTTTCATCAATATCCAACAAGCAGGCTCCTATAGCTTTCGCAGCTTTACGGACGACGGTTTTCGTCTCACCATTGGCGGCGAACTTGTCAGCATTTTCGACACCGACCGCGGGCCCGGCGCCAGCGTTGACAGCGTCAACCTCGGAGCGGGTTTGTACAGTTTCGAATTTATCGGCTGGGAACAAGGTTCATTATTCGTAAACGAATTGGCTTGGCTCAAGCCTGGCGAAACAGATTTCACCCAGCCCGGTGGCGCAAACGATCTTGTGTTTTTCTCCACCCATGGGGATTTTCCGGTTCCCGAACCGATGACGCTGGCGCTCCTGGGAATCGGGTTAGTCCTGATAGGATCGTACCGTCGAAAAATTTAATTGCCGAGCACCAAGCGCACCGCGAAAGTTCTGGCTGTCCAGGGCGTTTTTCTGCGTTATTGATCGCGCGTTCGCTTTGAATCAACCCCGCGGCGCGCTAAGTTAGCGATATCATACTTATGTCCGAACTCGAACCCCCTAAGGGACTTGATCTAAGCCAACGTCGGCGCGGCATTTATTTGCTGCCGAATTTATTCACGACGGCCGCATTATTTGCCGGCTTCTTTGCCATCGTGCAGGCGATGAACGGCAAATATACACTTGCCGCTATCTCCATATTTATCGCAATGGTATTGGATGGGCTCGATGGCCGCGTCGCGCGCATGACTCACACGCAAAGCGCATTCGGCGCCGAATACGATAGTCTTGTCGGACATGGTGTCGTTCGGCGCTGCGCCCGCATTAGTTATTTACGAATGGGCATTGCGCGATTTGGGGCGCTGGGGATGGATCGCGTCGTTTCTTTATTGCGCATGCGCAGCGTTGCGTTTAGCGCGTTTCAATACGCAACTTGACGTCGCGGACAAACGATATTTCACAGGGCTGCCGAGCCCATCGGCTGCGGCGCTGCTAGCCGGATTCGTTTGGATCATGGACGACTACGAAATCATCGGACGCAACATCGATTGGATCGTCTGGTGCGTCACCGTGTTCGCTGCGCTCAGCATGGTGAGCAACGTAAAGTTTTACAGCTTCAAAGATTTGAATCTTCGGCGCAGCGTGCCGTTTTGGGCGATGCTGGTGATCGTGATGTTTTTCGTCGTCATAACGATTGATCAAGCGCGAGTTCTTATTCGGCGTATTTTTGGCGTATTCGTTATCAGGGTACGTAATGTGGGCATTACAGCGATTTCGCCGCAAGCCTTCAGCGCCCGAGATCTGACGAAAAACCGACCGAGACGTGAAATAGAAATTTCGCGATCCATGCGGCAAGTTGCAACAAATCCGCAACTCGTTTATATTTCTCCCATGATTTCGCAACACCTCAATCGCATTATCCTTCTTTCGGCAGCCCTGCTGGGCCTGCTACTGCGCGTCGCGCGCTAAAAACCTCTTACCCTTTTCCCTGTTGGTAGTATTCGTGATAGATTCGGCAATAGCCAGAATCTTAGTTTGTACGTTGTTTTGAAGCGTTGGAGACGAGCATGAAAGACCACTTAATAATATTCGATACCACCTTGCGCGATGGCGAGCAAAGCCCCGGCGCGACGATGACCCGCGACGAAAAAATTCGTATCGCCAAGTTGCTGGAAAAAATGAAAGTCGACGTGATCGAAGCGGGCTTTCCCGCCGCGAGTCCCGGCGATTTGGAATCGGTGAAAGCCGTCGCGACCGTCATCAAAGACAGTCGCGTCTGCGGCCTGGCCCGCGCGACGACTCGCGACATCGAGCTGGTGGCCGAAGCGATCAAACCGGCCAACGCCGGACGCATTCATATTTTTCTTGCGACCTCGCCGATCCATATGAAAATGAAACTGCGTATGGAGCCGGACATGGTGGTCGAGGCCGCCGTGAACGCGGTGAAGTTCGCGCGCAAATTTTGTGACGACGTGGAATTTTCGCCAGAAGACGCCGGCCGCTCGGAACCGGATTTTCTCTGCCGTATTTTGGAGCAGGTGATCAACGCCGGTGCAACGACTTTGAATATTCCCGATACGGTTGGCTATTCGATGCCCGGACAATTCGGCGATTTGATTCGGCAGTTGCGCGAGCGTATTCCCAATTCCGATAAGGCTATTTTTTCCGTGCATTGCCATAATGATCTCGGCTTGGCGGTGGCGAATTCCCTCGCCAGCGTAATGAACGGCGCGCGCCAAGTGGAATGCACCATCAACGGCCTCGGCGAGCGTGCGGGCAATGCGTCACTGGAAGAAATCGTGATGGCAGTGCGCACTCGGCAAGATTACTTCGGCTGCGACACGCGCATCGATGCAACACACATCTTGTCCGCCAGCCGCTTGGTTTCAGGCATTACCGGATTTCCGGTGCAACCCAATAAGGCGATTGTCGGTGCCAATGCCTTCGCGCACGAATCGGGAATCCATCAAGACGGCGTGCTGAAAAATCGCGAGACCTACGAAATCATGCGCGCCGAAGATGTCGGCTGGAACGCCAACAAATTGGTGCTCGGTAAACACTCGGGCCGCAACGCGTTTCGCGTACGCTTAGGCGAACTCGGCATCGAATTGCAATCGGAAGTGCAATTGAACGCCGCGTTCAAACGCTTCAAAGATCTCGCTGATAAAAAGCATGACATTTTCGATGAAGATTTACACGCACTGATGTCCGACGAAACCGTGACGCCGGAAGAAGAACATTTCAAGTTGATCTCGCTGGTCGCGCACTCAGAAACCGGCGAAACGCCGTTCGCGAAATTAACCATGTCCGCAGGCGGCAAGGAACAACACGCCGAATCCGCCGGTAGCGGCCCCGTCGACGCAACATTCAAAGCGATCGAAAGCATGGTCACCAGCGGCGCGGAACTGCAACTGTATTCCGTGAACGCCATCACCAGTGGCACCGATTCGCAAGGCGAAGTCACCGTCCGCCTGGCAAAAGAAGGCCGCATCGTGAATGGCCAAGGTGCCGATCCGGACATTTTGGTGGCGTCGGCGAAGGCGTATTTGAGTGCCTTAAATCATCTGCACAACAAACTGGAACGGGTGAATCCGCAGCTTTGATTCTTGTCATTGCGAGGAGTGACAGGTAAAATATACACATACCTGAAGAGCCAGCACCGGAGCGCATCTCCAGGCATGCATCGCCACGAGGCAAGCGCCAAGCGGCTCCTGGCATGGCATTATGTGGATCAAGCGTGGCATAGATACAAATACTGCCACTAGAAGCGGATCCACCATGTTACAAACTGTTAGTAGGGCGGGTCCCACCCGCCAATCAATGCGGTAGAAATGGCGGGTAGAACCCGCCCTACGAGATATAGGTGCAACCATGACGCAACAAAAAATGCCCGCTGTATTCCTCGGACACGGCAGCCCAATGAATACCCTTCAACAAAACGAATACACCGATGCATGGCGAAAATTCGGTGCCTCGATTCCCAAACCGCGCGCGGTGTTGTGCGTGTCCGCTCATTGGTTCACGCATGGCACGCACGTCACAGCGACACCCACACCTGAAACCATTCACGACTTCGGCGGCTTCCCGCAAGCGCTGTTCGATTTTCAATATCCCGCACCCGGCGATCCCGCGCTCGCACATCGCGTAGCGAACTTGCTCAAGCCACTCAACGTCGGCCTAGATCAAAAATGGGGATTGGATCATGGCACTTGGTCTGTATTAGCCCATGTGTTTCCGGATGCCGATGTGCCTGTTGTACAGCTCAGCATCGACCGCACAAAACCCGCACAGTTTCACTACGATCTCGGCAAACAACTCGCGCCATTGCGCGACGAAGGCGTGCTGATCGTCGGCAGCGGCAATGTCGTCCACAATCTCGGCATCATGAATTGGCGCGAACAAAACGTCGCATTCGATTGGGCGATTCGCTTCAACGAGTTGGTCAAAGATTCGTTAACATCGCGCAATCACGCACCGCTTATTGGCTTTGATAAGCTCGGGAAGGACGCGGAGCTTTCGATCAACTCGATGGAACATTATTTGCCGTTTCTCTACATGATCGGACTGCAAAACACCGACGACAAAGCAACCTTGCTGACGGATGGAATTTTTGGCGGGTCGATTAGTATGTTGTCCGTGGCAATCGGATAATAGCGACTACACCAGGAAGCGCATGGATATTGCGCCCGCAGCCATGCCATCGTCTTCCGTCAATATCCATAACGCTCTTGGCCTAGTGCAGCTATCGGATTGGAACGCCTAGTTCGCGTAGTTCTGCAGCAAGCCGATTACGCTTTCCAGGAATATCCGCAGGTCGAGTGTCGCGATAGCGTTTTGCTTCTTCCGCCGTATATGGGACGAAATTCTCCGGCAAAGATGCGCCGGCGAACCTGGCGAGAATGTAATTCGTAACATCCGCGGCGCGCGCATCGGGCATGCCGGCGCTGAGCAGGCCGGGGATTTGCATCAGATATGCACGGCCACCTTTTGTACGTAGAAAATAGCCGACTTGATCTTTCAGGGCTGGGATGCCTTTGTCATCTAGGCCACGCCCGTCTTGGGCGTGGCAGCCGGAGCAATGCAAAATGAAGTCGATGCGACCTTGGTTGGAATAGGGTTGGTCGCCGGCTAACGCTGCGACGCTCACGAGTAAAAAAATCGCCGAGAGCGCAATCCTAATGCCTCGGCGATTTATTTTTTTCATGGCTCTATTGCAAGAATAGATTCCGCGCAAACGCGGAATCTCTATTGATTGCCTAGCCCTGCGCGGTGCCGACAATCGCGGACACGGTACAGTGATACATGGTTTGCGTGTTGGCCATGCACCAGTTGATGTCGTTATGAACACCCATGCGATAGCCGGGGCGCTCGCGTTCATTGAAGTTGCACAGGCAGCGGCCGCAGGCGACTTTGCCGCAGCAATCGTTGTAGCTCACCAGATAATCTTTGCCGTCCTTCGGGTTTTGACAGGTACCGACCCAGGTGACTTTGGAGACCTCCGTCCCCGGCGGGCATTGGCTGATCGATCCACCGCAGCAGTTACAAATGAAACCATCCAGCGCGCAGTTACGCCAATAGTCGCAGGCCGCGGGATCGACGCTGGTCGTCAATGCGGCATGCGCCTCACCGCCGGAGCGATCAAAGGGCAGCATCGGCAATGCCGCACCGGCAACCATCCATTTGCCGACACGGGCGAGTGCGCTGCGCCGGCTGGTGAGTTGCGCAGTTTGGCGCACGCGGCGCTCGGCGAATTTGTCCATCCAATTTTGAAGGTATTTCATTTTCTTCCTCCGTCCTTCAGATTAAGCTGCTTTGCTTGAATAAGTTGAATTGTTACCTGCCAAAAAATCTTGCACCGAACCGACACCCAATTCTTTGGCATTGAATAAACTTTCTAATTGCTCGCGATTGTTAATCATGCCTTTGGCGCGAATAGCGCCGGATTCGTCGATCAAGACCGCGTAGGGCAATCGGCTTACGCGGTAGGTCATGCCCAAATCCGACGATAACACGTAGGGAAAGTCCGTCAGCTTGGCGTCGCGATAGAACGCCAAATGTTGCGTCGCCTCACCATCGCTTGCGAGCACGACTTGCAGCCATTCCCGCTCGGCTTGCGAGGCTGATTTCAAAATCGGCAAAAGCTTTTTACACACCGGGCAAGTCGGCGATAAGAAAAACAACAATTGACTTAACGCTCGCTGACCGCCGATACCGATCGACGCGCCGTTCAATGCCGGTAGTTCAAATTTCGGCGCGGCTTCGCCAAGCTTCGGCCCGGCGTCGGTGATCAGCGCACCCATAGGCGCGACGCGCTCGTAGAGAATGCCAACTTGCCGCGCCAGCGCCCAAAGTGCGACGATGACGCCAAGCAACAACATCCACAAAATAGCATTGGAGATCATCAAGCTGGTCATCCGCCGACCTTCCCTGCTTGAGCGTTGAGTTGCGTGATGCGGCCGAACTGGCGCAATAATTCATCGAACATCAAATAACTTCCAAAAAGCGCGAGCACGCCGAAGACCAGCGTCACCGCGTCCAACCACTCGTAAGGACGAGCGGCACTGCGAGCCGTCATCGCCAGAGCCAGGCAAACTAGTGCGGCGTTTCGTGCGACCAGGCCCCACGACAGCAAGTGCACATCGCCGCCGCAACCACAGTCGATTTGATTGCGCCCACGAACTAAATTGATGGCGATGGCTATGCCATAAACTGCGATCAGCGCTGCGAATGCGCTCAGGCCAACGCTGCGCGTCGCCGGTATTAACGTCAATACACCCACGGCAACTTCGAGCAACGGCAACAGGCGCGCGGCAGGCGCGACTAAAACACTTGGCATTAGGCGATAGGCATCCAGCGCGCCAAGGAACACGTCGGCCTCGGAAAACTTATGCCACGCCGCGGCAAACATCACCAGCGCAGCGAATCCGGCGACAGCGCTCGCCGCTACAGGATCCGCCAGGAAACATGACCAATCCACTACTCGGCCTCAAGCTGCCCGGGAAATTCGCCGACCTGCGTCAGGCGAACCTTTGCCTTGGGCGCGATCTTGTCCCACACCACTACCGAAGCCTTCATAGGATCAATGGCGTACAGGCGTTTTCCGTCGGCCGAGGTCTCGAGCGCCGTCGCGGAGTTGCCGGGCAATCGGGCAAGTCGTTTTTTCGATTGCGTGTCGAATACCCAAATTTCGTTCGCAGGATTTTTATGGCTGCCTTCAACGCCGCCGGAATGCATCGCAACATAGAGGCGATTGCTTCCGGGATGCACTACCAGCGGTTGGTAGCCGCCCGGGCGCCAGGCTTTTTTCAAATCGGCCTTACCAACAAGTGGCCACGTACCTTCCAGCACGGCTGTTTCGCCGCCGACATTGATGGTCGCGACGTTACCTTTAAAACTAACGAAATGATAACGATCGCCGTCTTGCTCTCCTTGCATGAACCACGCATCATTGTCTGGATCGAAAAACTTTCCGCTGGAGGTTCGCGACGCTTCTTTACCGTGATCGTCAATGGTTACCGTTGTTACATTACCTTCCCCGCAAAGGGCTGCGAAGCGATTCGGAATTCGACTTCGCTGGATAAATTGCCCAGCAACCCGGCATGGAAATTTCGCCGATGTCTTTTTTCGCCTGCATATCGACGACGGTCACCGACGTTGCTGGCGTGGCATTCTGCACGAACAGCCAACGGCCATCGGCTGAAAGTCGCAGCAAGCCTTCGTAATTTAACGCGCTCGCACGCTTATCAGAAATCGGGATTTCGTATTTGAAGACTTAAGGTATCGGCGTCCCACACCTCGACGACGTCAACACGATCGCCACGTTGGCCACGAGAAAGTAGCCGGTCGCAACAATGATTTCTCGTTTGTCGTTGCTAAGAATAAATTGGCCGGTGAATCCAGTGCCGATGACGCCAAGGTAGTTGCCGTTTTCCGCGTCAACGACATGCAGTTTGCCGTCAGAGATATGATTAATTGCAATATCCGCGATATAGATTCTCTGCTTGGCGGTAACTGCCGGAATTGTTCCGACTATGTCATTTGGAACGTCGGCCCAAGCCAACGCCACCACAGCCAACAAACCGGTTGCGACCATGCCGTGTTTGAATTTCATGACTTTCTCCTCTGATTCTTTTTGCGGGCAAAACTTACGCCTGATACACACTGACGCAACTCTACTACAACTACATGAATTAGTGTACTTGGTTTGGCATTGGATTGCATCCGTCAAGGAACTCTCTATAGAATGACGCAATGCAACGAAAATTCTTCCAAAACACCATCGCGATGGTCTATGACTTCGACGGCACGTTGTCGCCGCAACCGATGCAGGAGTATACGGTTCTGCCGAAAATCGGTATCGATGCCAAGACTTTTTGGAATCACGTAAACGAAGAAGCGCACAAAACCGGCTCGGATTCGATGTTGGTTTATATGCGACTCATGTTGCGCGAGGCGAATAAACGTGAGGTCTCGATTAAGCGGGCAGATTTTGTGAAGCTCGCGCGCTCGATCGAATATTTTCCTGGTGTAGAAACGTGGTTTAGTCGAATCAATGCGTATGTCAAAAAACGTGGCGCGGGAAAGATTAAAGTTCAGCACTACATTATTTCGGCTGGGCAAAAAGAAATTCTCGATGGCGTATCGATTCGCAAACATTTCAAGCAAATCTACGCCTCGGAATATCACTTTGACCACAACGGCGTCGCGGATTTTCCAAAGGTGCTGATCAACGACACGACCAAAACTCAATACTTGTTTCGCGTGAATAAGGGCCGCGAAGTGCTCAATGAATCAATTAACGAGCACATGCCGGAAAACCAAAGGCCAATCCCATTCACCAATATGATTTATATCGGTGACGGCATGAGCGATGTGCCATCGATGGCGCTGACGAAGAAAAATGGCGGTCACACCATTGCCGTGCATGATCCGCAAAAGAAGAGCGGCCGCGAGCAATGCATAAGCTTGATGAAAGCCAAGCGCGTCGACCTCATCGCGCCGGCTGATTATCGCAGAGGCAGCAAGCTCGCGACCCAAGTGGAATTGCTCTTGGATGCCGTGATAGCGAACATCGCTTACGACAAAGAAAAGTTCGCGTGCGCACTCGAACATAAACTGACGTTGTGACGGTGAATGCCCATCTCTTTCGAGGACTCAAATGCCTATCCCATGACAGGTTTCGTTCCGGGCCCGAGATTGCGGCCACACTGGGAATATCGCGCGCGACCTTATCGAATAGCTTGAAGGACACCGAACAATACGGCGTATCGATTTATAAGGTACAAGGCCGTGGTTACCGATTAGGGAAGCCATTGGACTGGCTCGCCTATCCGCAAATCGTCGGCGCCCTTGGCCCGATGGCAAAATTCTTTAACGTCGAAGTCGTCGATGTTTCGCCTTCAACCAATTCCGTACTGATGGATAAGGCGGCGCTGGGAGCCCCGAATGGAACCGTGTTGGCTGCGGAGTTTCAGAGCAACGGACGTGGCCGGCGTGGCAGAAGTTGGTTTGCGCCGCTCTGCGGCGGTGTAACGTTCTCGCTGCTGTGGCGATTCAACCAAGGCGCAGCACAGTTGTCGTGTTTGAGTTTAGCCGTTGGCGTCGCAGTGGCGCGCGCCTTGCGCGAACTGGGGCTTAAAGATGTGCAATTGAAATGGCCGAACGATATCCTGCATCAGTTCCATAAACTCGGCGGCATTTTGATCGAGCTCTCCGGCGATGTGCTTGGGCCAACATATGCCGTAATTGGCATCGGTATTAATGTGCGTCTTGATGAATCGTCACTCGAAAAAATAAATCAAGCCACGACCGATCTTGCCAGCTTGATGGAAACGCCACCGTCGCGCAGTGTCGTGCTGGGAAAATTGTTAGTGCAGTTGGGCAATTTATTACCGCTGTTTGAAACGGAAGGATTCGCGCCGTTTCGCGATGAATGGCACGCGCTTCATGCCTATCAAAATCGACCGGTGCGAATGTTGCTGCCACGGAACACGATCGAGGAAGGCGTGGTCACCGGCGTCGCCAGCGACGGTAGTTTGCTCCTGGAACGACCGAGCGGATTAACACGCTATACAGTCGGCGAAATCAGTTTGACCGCCGTGCCATGATTCTTGCAATTGACGCTGGAAATAGCCGCGTCAAGTGGGGTTGCTATGAAAATGGCGCCTGGTCGACGATGGGCGCGGTTGCCCACGCTCAGATTAGCTCAATGGCAAAGGCGCTGCAGGGCACTGTGGTGCCGCAAAAAATCGTGATTTCGAATGTCGCGGGCTCACAAATACAACAAGCGATATCCGCTGCGCTCGAACACTTTACTACCTCTCCTCAATGGCTAAAGCCCACGAAAATTTGTTGTGGCGTGGCGAATGGTTATGACGATCCGAGCCGGCTTGGCAGCGATCGGTGGGCGGCCCTAATCGGAGCCCGACACGAGAAGTCGGGGCCATTGCTGGTAGTCAATGCCGGGACCGCGTTAACAATTGATGCGATGACCGCCGCCGGAGAATTTCTCGGCGGCTTGATTGTGCCCGGCATACGCTTGATGATGCGTTCGCTAACAACCGGTACGGCCCAAGCCCATGCCACCGATGGCGAATTCATCCAATTTCCAACTAACACTACGGATGCAATTTATTCCGGCGCGCTAAACGCTGCGCTTGGCGCGATTTCGCGCATGCGTGAAGCGCTTGCCGCTCATACGGGATCATCGCCAACTTGCGTGATTAGCGGCGGCGCAGCAGCCGCAATGATTCCACATTTATCATCACCAATACACGAAGTACCGCACTTGGTATTGATAGGATTGGCGATAATTTCAGAGGCAGCCGATTGAGAATCTTATGTTTCATGTTGTTGTTGGCCAACCTCATGTTTTTCGTTTTAGCGAATTGGTTCGCACCGGCGACATCTGGCCAAATTCGTGAAGAATTTAATGCTGAGAAAATTAGGCTACTAGTACAGACCGATCTGCCGCAACCTAGTCCGAATAGCGCTGACCCGCCGTCAAACTAAACGTTCGACATTCAAGGAAGCTCGGATTTTTTTCGTCCGCAGCGCGAGGAAGTCGGCATTAATCAGAACTTCCTTAATTCGCAACAACGACTGGCATTAATTTCGTGCTCTTCTCGATTCGAGCAGCAGCGACCCGCGCCACGCCGGCTGAGCTGTAAGGTCCGCTACGAACGCGATACAGCCCCTCGGAGAACCATATCTGGAGCGCGTCTCCAGGCGATGTCAGTTGATTTCGAATTTTTTTCAGAAACCCGTCGGCGCTCGCCCGGCTGGTAAACGCCCCCAATTGTAAATACGTCTTACCGCTCGCCGGCCGCGGCAGGCGTGGTGGCGAGAGCCTCAACCTCCACTTCGGCACTTCCCTGAACCACATATCCCAATTTGTAAGCCGCGACGTATGACAAATCGATTAAACGATCGCGTTTAAACGGGCCACGATCATTAATTCGAACAATCACCGATTTTTTGTTATCCAAATTAGTCACCCGCGCAAAGCTCGGGATCGGCAAATTCGGATGTGCGGCTGTCATTCGATACATGTCGTAAATTTCGCCGGACGCGGTCGGCTTGCCGTGATAGCGTTTCCCATACCAAGACGCGACACCGCGAGCGCGATAATCGCGCGCATCGACATTGGGCACGAAGCGTTGGCCCAAGGCGGCATAGGGTTGATTGGCGTAGGGATGCAATTTTTCTGCGCGAGGTACGGCGTCGGGAACCTGATCCAAGTTGAGTGGCGGATTTTCACCCGGGCCATCGTCCAAATAGTAGCCGCCTTTGTTACTCGTTTGCGCCGGCGGAACGGCTTTCGGCTCCGTGGGAACCACGGGCGACGGTGGCTTGATGAATGGTGGAACCGAACTTTCCGGTTGCGGCGACGTCGCGCAGCCGGCGATCGCCACAGCGATAAAAAAGATAAAAAATAGTTTGCGCAAGATCATGTTGGAACCAGTTTCTTTTGACTTTGAATGCCCATCAGTATACCGAGACTGATCAGGATTGTGACAAGCGCCGTACCGCCGTAGCTGATAAAGGGCAAGGGCACACCTACTACAGGCAGGATGCCGCTTACCATACCCATGTTTACAAATGCGTAGGTAAATAATGTAAGGGTCAACGCGCCGGCAACTAAACGCCCAAATAAATTTCCTGCGCCGTAAGCAATCATCATACCGCGCACGATTAATGCGAAATAAAGCGTCAGCAATATCAAATTTCCGACCAAACCGAACTCTTCGCCATACACCGCGAAGATGAAATCCGTCGTTCGTTCCGGCAAAAAATCGAGATGAGTTTGGGTGCCGTTCATCCAACCTTTGCCGCTGAGTCCGCCAGAGCCTAACGCGATGGTCGATTGAATGATGTGGTATCCGGCGCCCAGTGGGTCTTGCGTTGGATCAAGCAGCGTCAACACACGTTGCCGCTGATAGTCGTACATCACCGACCAAGCTAACGGCAAACTGGCGCCAACTACGACGCCAAGCCCGAGGAGGATTTTCCAACTCAAACCAGCTAGGAACAGCACAAAAAAACCTGATGCAGCAATCAGCAACGCCGTACCCAGGTCGGGCTGGTGCAATATGAGTATTACCGGAACGGCGAGTATGACAGCCGCAACCAAAAAGTCGAATAGTCGCAGATTCACTTCGCGGCGGTGAAAATACCACGCAAGCATCAACGGCATAGCGATTTTCATCATTTCCGAGGGCTGAATACGCGCGACGCCGACATGCAACCAGCGCCGCGCGCCGTGGCTGATCTCGCCAAATAACTCAACACCGACAAGCAACAGTACACCAACGAAATAGATTGGCGCGGCAACCTGTATTAAATACTGTGTCGGAACTAGCGCAATAATCCACATCGCGGTGAAAGCAATCGTTAGATTGCGCAACTGATCCAAGAGTTTGTCGGCGTCCTCGCCCGCCGCACTATACAGCACCATAAATCCGCAGCCGAGCAGCAACAACATTGGCACCATTATTCCCATATCCAGCGGCGCAAGTAAGCGTTCTAGTAAGCGCCTAATCATGCTCTTCTTCCACGGCGGCTTCCTCGATCTGGGCCGCAGGAATTTTCCCGAGCAAATGGTAGTCAAGCACTTGTCGTGCAATGGGCGCCGCCGTAGAACCGCCATGGCCACCGTTCTCAACGATCATGCCGATTGCGATAGTGGGATCGTTCGCCGGCGCATATGCGATAAACAGGGCGTGATCGCGATAGCGTTCCTCAACTGTCTTTTCGTTGTACTTCTCACCTTGCTTCATACTCTTTACTTGCGCTGTACCGGTTTTGCCGCCAAAGGCGTACGGCGCGCCGGCAGCCGCGCGGGCCGCAGTACCACCGGGTTGCGTAACGGCGACCATTGCATCGCGCACCAAAGCTAAATCTTCTGGTTTAAAAGGAAATGGTTGCTCTTTAGGGAAATCAATGGATTTGATTTCGCCGGTTTGGCTGTTCTGAATGGCCTTTACAAAATGTGGGCGGATGGATATGCCGTTGCCCGCGATGATGGCCGTGGCATGCGCGAGTTGCATCGGCGTAACGAGCGTATATCCTTGTCCAATACCAGAAATAACGGTTTCGCCAGGATACCAAACTTGCTTAAAACGCCGCTGTTTCCATTCCTTAGACGGGAGATTTCCCGAAACCTCATCCTTCACATCGATGCCAGTTAACTGCCCAAACCCAAACTTAGACAAAAATTCGTGCATTCGATCGATGCCTAACTCGTTCGCAAGGCCGTAGTAATAGGTATCGCAAGAAATAACAACAGATTTCTTTAGATCAACCGCGCCATGGCCGCCAGATTTCCAACATCGATATTGATGAGACGATCCTGAAAGCGTGAAATAGCCAGGATCAAAAATCGTCGTTGCAGGCGAGCGCTTCCCATAATAAAGCCCTGCCAACGCCATGAATGGCTTAATAGTCGAACCCGGCGGATAAACGCCGCGTAGCGCGCGATTATTCAGCGGCCTATCCTCAGAATTGTTGTACTCATCCCAATGAACTTGATCAATGCCATCGACAAAATAGTTGGGGTCAAAACCTGGCTGACTTACCGATGCCAACACATCGCCCGTTTTTGGATCGATCGCAACTAATGCGCCACGGTATTGGCCAAATGCCTTTTCGGCGATTTGCTGTAGCTTAAGGTCCAAACTCAAAATCAGGTTATTGCCTGCTACGGGTTCTTCGCGGCTCAATGACCGAATAGCTCGTCCACCGGCATCAATTTCCACCTGCTCAAATCCGGTACGGCCATGGAGTTCGTCTTCGAAACTCTCCTCAAGCCCAATTTTGCCGAGGTGATTGGAACCGCGATAGTTTGGCAATTTCCCATCGGCCTCGAGTTTCTCGAGGTCTTTGTCGTTAATCCTACCGATGTAACCGACCACATGAGATGCCGATACGCCTTGCGGATAATTGCGGAACAGGCGGGCATTGATGTCCACGCCCGGAAAGCGAAATCGATTGGCGGCAAATCGCGCAACTTCTACCTCACTTAATCGACTTTTGATCGGTAAGATTTCGAATCGGTGACTATCCTCTCGCAACTTTTTGAAGCGCTTACGATCCCGCGGCGTAATGTCGACAATTGCGGACAAACGGTCAATGGTTTCATCCAAGCCGTCGACTTTGCTCGGGTTGATCTCCAAAGTGTACGCCGAAAAGTTATTCGCCATGACCAATCCCGAGCGATCAAGTATCAAACCTCGGTTGGGGACGACCGGCACAATCGACATGCGATTGTTTTCGGCTAATGTGTGGTAATGATCGTGCTGAATGATTTGGAGAAAATAAAAACGCGACGCCAAAATTCCCAGCATGGCCAAGATAACGATGATGCAAAACCAAATCCGCAGACGAAAATTACTAAGCTGAACCTGCTGATCGGAAAACGCAGTACCTGCCATTAGTCGTTTCGCGCACGTGCCGCCAGCACCTGCGGATACTCAAACGCAAAAGTGATGACCGGCCACAGCAACGCGCCGAAGAAACTGGCAACGAAGTAGCCCCAGCCGGGAAAAGTTGATGGCAAAAATAGGTGCGTAAGTGCGACCAGCAATTGGCTGACCAGTAATAGTGCCAAGATATGCAATGCCTGCTGCCAGAGCTTGAATTTAAGAATCCTTAGCCGCAACACCAACGCCAGAAAAACCGCCAACGTATAAGCAATTGCGTGCTGGCCCAAAATATTGCCATCGGAAACATCAACCAATAAGCCCATGACAAACGCAATCGCGAATCCGACCCGATTGGGTTGGTGGATACTCCAATACAAAACAGCAAGCAATGGCAGCTCAATACGCAGAAACAGCATCACACCATTAGTTGGCAAAAGATAGAGCAAAAACGCAATAATCAGCGAAATGAAAATGAATCGCGCAGAAGGCGGTTCGTGAAGTACGTCTTTCGGATCGGCGAGTATGCTCACGGTTTCCCTCGTGGCGGTGTGGATTTTCCGGTTTTTCCGGTGGCCGGCTTGGAAGGTTCCGGTTCGATTTTCGGTTTAGCGCCAGCGGTGAGATTCGACAAGACCAACACGTGACGATCGCGATCAATTCCGGCCAACGGTGTGCAAGTTATTTTCGCAAAGGCATGAATTGCGTTGCGCTCGATGTTGGTCACTTTGGCTACCGACAAACCAGCGGGATAGGTTCCATCTATGCCGGAAGTAACGAGGATATCGCCATTTTGCACGTCGGTGTTGAGAGGAATAAAAGGTAGATCAAGCGTTCCATCGCGACCATTGCCGAACACCACAGCACGTATACTGTTGCGCCGTATCATCACAGGAACAGCCTGATTCTTATCCGTCAACAAAGTCACTTCGCTGGTAAGCGGGAAAACGGCCGTGACCTGACCTAACACCCCTTCGGCACTAATGACGGCCTCGCCAAGCAGTACATTTTCGTTAATCCCTTTATCGACTATGACTTTTCGTCGAAAAGGATTGCGTCCGCTATGCAAAATTTCGGCGAGTATGCTGCGCTCCGTCATCGCGTCGCGCACACCAAGCAGCTTGCGCAAGCTCGTTAGCTCGCCCTCGATCAAGCTCAGTCGCTGTATGTCTTCGGACTTCTTTAACAGTGTTTGCTTAAGCTCGGTATTCTCACGCTGCAGCTTATTTTGTGTGACAAAAAAATTACCGATTCGCCCGACAATGTCACCCGGCGCTAAAGCGGCTTGTTGCAAGGGATAGGTAATAGTCGCGACGGCTGAGCGCACCATATCCAAGGTATGGAAGCGCGCATCGGCAACCATGATCGCCAAGGCCAGCACCGAAAAAAACAACAAACGAACAAAAGGGGAAGGGCCGCGGTAGAAAAACTCAGGCTGCTGAGTGACCATACAAAACGGCGGCAGCGCCGAAAAAATTCAACGTCAAACTACTCAAGGGATAGTAGCAAAGCGATCAGTCATTGGTGAAGACGTTGCCCAACTTATCCATTTCCTCAAGCGCCCGCCCGGAGCCGCGGACTACGCAGGTCAGCGGATCATCGGCAACGATAACCGGCAGCCCGGTTTCCTCAACGAGCAATCGATCAAGATCGCGCAGCAGCGCGCCGCCGCCGGTCAATACCATGCCTTTCTCGGCAATATCCGCGCCGAGTTCCGGCGGGGTTTGCTCCAAAGCCTGTTTGACCGCGCCGACAATGTTATTCAGCGGATCAGTCAATGCTTCAAGAATTTCATTCGACGAAATGGTAAAGCTGCGCGGAATGCCTTCGGCCAAGTTGCGGCCTTTCACTTCCATTTCTTTTACTTCCGAGCCGGGGAATGCCGAGCCGATTTCTTTTTTGATTTGTTCCGCGGTTGCTTCGCCGATCAACATACCGTAGTTACGGCGAATGTAGTTAATGATCGCTTCGTCAAATTTGTCGCCGCCAACGCGCACACTCGATGCGTACACAATACCGCCGAGGGAAATGACGCCGACTTCCGTCGTGCCACCACCGATGTCGACCACCATCGAACCAGTCGGCTCCGCAACCGGAAGCCCGGCACCGATAGCCGCCGCCATGGGTTCTTCAATTAAATACACTTGGCGCGCACCGGCACCCAGCGCCGATTCTTTAATCGCGCGGCGTTCCACCTGCGTCGAGCCGCACGGCACGCAGATAATAATCCGCGGGCTCGGCGCCAGCATGCTGGAATTATGCACACGCTTGATGAATTGCTTGAGCATCTGCTCGGTCACGGTGAAATCGGCGATCACGCCATCTTTCATCGGTCGAATTGCCGTGATGTTGCCTGGCGTACGGCCTAACATCTGCTTCGCTGCAAGACCGACGTCAAGAATCATTTTCTTGCCGTTGGGGCCACCTTCTTGGCGAATGGCTACGACCGATGGCTCGTCGAGTACAATTCCTTTGCCGCGTACGTAAATGAGCGTATTCGCGGTGCCGAGATCGATAGCCAGGTCCGTAGAGAAAAATCCACGTAAAAAACCAAACATAATTGGGCCGCCCGGAGATTCTGATTAAGTTATCGTTGGACGTTATGATACTCTAATGTCTTCAATGAATTAAAGCGCTTAGGCACTATTTTTGAGCATTTTCTTATGAAATTGACCGGAGCAGACATTAAACGCATCGCGCGGCTTGCGCGGGTCGCCGTAACCGAAGCGGAAACGGACACGATTCGAAACGAATTGAGCGGCGTTTTTCAGTTGATCGAAACGATGCAAGCGGTCGACACCCGCAATATCACGCCGATGTCGCACTCCCAAGATATGGTTCAGCGCTTGCGCGAAGATCGGATTACGGAGACTAACCAACGCGAGTTGTTCCAAAGCGTCGCACCGGCAGTCGAGGCGGGCTTATATTTGGTTCCCAAAGTTATCGAATAATCATTTCTCTTCCGACGACAGGCTCTTAGGGCCCGTTGGATCATTGTTACCTACACCATGTTGAATCTCAGTTTAAAGCAACTCTCGGCGGCACTGGCTAAACGAGAATTTTCCAGCGTCGAGTTGACGCAGTATTTCCTTAATCGTGCTGCGGCGTTCAACCCAACGCTGAACGCGTTCATCACGCTCAATCCCGATGCCAGCCTAGCGTTGGCACGGCAGGCCGATGCGCGGCTGGCATCGGGCCAGGTTCAAGTATTGACGGGCATCCCCGTGGCACACAAAGATATTTTTTGCACCAAAGGTTGGCTCACCACCTGCGGCTCAAAGATGTTGCACAACTTCGTTTCGCCTTACGACGCCCATGTGATCGAACAATTCAACCATGCCGGCGCGGTGACTATCGGTAAGACCAATATGGACGAATTCGCGATGGGTTCGTCCAACGAAACATCATTATTTCGGGCCGGTGAAAAATCCGTGGGATGTGAAGGCCGTTCCTGGCGGCAGCTCCGGCGGTTCGGCGGCGACGGTCGCCGCGCGCCTGGCGCCGGTCGCGACCGGCAACAGATACCGGCGGTTCGATCCGCCAGCCTGCTGCGCTATGCGGCATCACGGGTTTAAAGCCGACTTACGGTATTTGCTCGCGCTTTGGCATGATCGCGTTTGCCTCAAGCCTCGATCAAGCCGGGCCCATGGCGCGAAGCGCGGAAGATTGCGCGGTTTTGCTTAACAACATGGCCGGTTTTGATTCACGCGATGCGACCAGTTTGGATCGAACGAAAGAAGATTACACGAGGGATCTTGAGCAGCCGTTGGCGGGTCTTCGGATTGGCTTGCCCAAAGAATATTTTTCGCGCAGGACTAAGCGCGGAAGTTGGCCAGGCGGTCGAAGCGGCGTTAGCGGAGTATCGAAAATTGGGTGCGGTGACGGTTGAAGTATCAGCTGCCGAAAACCGAACTTTCAGTCCCCGTTTACTACGTCCTCGCTCCCGCTGAAGCATCGAGCAATCTCGCTCGTTTTGACGGCGTACGTTACGGCTATCGAGCACCGGAATACGATGGCCTGACCGACATGTATGAAAAAACCCGCGCCCAAGGCTTCGGCACGGAAGTTAAACGCCGCATCATGATCGGCACCTACGTGCTTTCCCACGGCTACTACGACGCCTATTATCTGCAAGCGCAAAAAATTCGTCGCATTATCGCCAACGATTTCAACGAAGCCTTCAAGCAATGCGATGTGATCATGGGCCCGACGTCGCCGTCGGTCGCGTTTGATTTCGGCGCAAAGAGCGGCGATCCGGTAGAAATGTATTTGAACGACATTTACACCATCGCGGTCAACCTCGCAGGATTGCCTGGGATGTCCATTCCATGCGGGTTTTCAGGCAATGGCCGCCCGGTCGGATTGCAGATTGTCGGCGATTATTTTGCCGAAGCGAAAATGCTCAACGTCGCGCATCAATACCAATTGGCGACGGACTGGCATCGAACAAATGCCCGCCCTAGCGAAAGGAGTGGCGTGATGAAGTGGGAAATCGTTATCGGGTTGGAAACCCATACGCAGCTCACGACACAATCGAAAATGTTTTCGGGTGCATCGATCGCGTTCGGTGCCGAACCTAACACACAAGCTTGCGTCGTCGATCTCGCCTTGCCCGGCGTGTTGCCTGTGATTAATCGCGGCGCCGTAGATCGGGCAATCAAGTTTGGTCTGGCGGTTGGCGGCAACAATCGCGCTCCACTCAGTTTTCGCGCGTAAAAATTATTTTTATCCGGATTTGCCGAAAGTCGTATCAGATCAGTCAATACGAGTTGCCGGTGGTGTCAGGCGGTTCATTGACGATTTCAACGCCGAATGGCGAAAAAATCATTCATCTCACCCGCGCGCATCTGGAAGAAGACGCCGGCAAATCCTTGCACGAGGCGTTCGACGGGTTGACCGGTATCGATTTAAATCGCGCCGGCACGCCGCTGCTGGAAATCGTGACGGAGCCCGAACTACGGGGCGCACAGGAAGCGATCGCGTACGCCAAACAATTACATACCCTTGTGCGCTGGCTCGGCATCTGCGACGGCAATATGCAAGAAGGTTCATTCCGCTGTGACGCCAACGTGTCCGTGCGCCGCTTCGGCGAAACACAATTCGGCACGCGCTGCGAAATTAAAAATCTAAATTCGTTCCGCTTCATGGAGCAAGCGATCGAGTATGAAGCGCAAGCGCCAAATCGAAATCATCGAAGACGGCGGCAAAATCATCCAAGAAACGCGCCTGTACGACCCGGACAAAGACGAAACCCGATCGATGCGCTCGAAAGAAGACGCCCAGGATTATCGTTATTTCCCTGATCCGGATTTATTGCCTTTAGTCATTCACCAAGCGTGGATTGATGAAATCAAAAGTAAAGTACCGGAATTGCCAGAAGCAATGCGGCAACGATTTGTCGCGAAATATCAATTGGCCGTGCAGGATGCGATTACATTAACAGGCGATCGAGACACAGCAGAATATTTTGACCTACTTGCCAAAGCCTCTGGGGTTGACCCCAAAATCTGTGCAAATTGGGTAATGGGTGATCTCGCCAGTGTTCTCAACGAATCGGGATTAGACATCAAGTCCAGTAAAATCTCCGCCGGTCGACTTGCTGGGCTAATGCATCGAATTTCGGATGGCACGATTTCGGGAAAGATGGCAAAAGAAGTTTTCAGTGCAATGTGGAACGACGACAAAGATGCCTACACCATTATTGAGGAACGCGGCTTAAAACAAATTTCCGATAGCGGCGCGTTAGAAAACATTGTCGATGAAATCATCGCCAAATATGCCGGCCAAGTTGCTGAATATCGCAGCGGCAAAGAAAAAGTATTTGGCTTTTTTGTGGGACAAGCGATGAAGGCAACGGGCGGGAAAGCTAACCCACAACAACTCAACGAATTACTGAAACGCAAACTCGCCGATTAACTCGCTAGTAATCTTTGCCCGCCTCGTATCGAGTACGTTTGATACGAATGCCTTCTTTGTCAAACGTGCCGTCGGAACGTAGCGGACAGGTCGCCTTGACGTTCGTGAACTCACCGGTTCTTTTTCGAACGCGAGTTTCAAGAATAAGATCCGCTGTTTGGCCATCGCGTTTGATTTCGGCAAACACCGCATAAGCGCGCCCACCTAACGATTCTTGCCAGTTGTCTAGGCAGGATCGCGCGATTTCGCTACGCACTTCGACCCAAGTCGGAATCTTGTCTTTCTCCGGCGAATCGCCCAAGCGCCGCCCGGCGCCACCAGCCGCTGCAATTTCGCGGAAGCGTTGTTTGTCTAGAGAGAATTTCGTCACAACAGCGCCCTTGTCTGCATCCAGGCGTTTGATTGACTGCTCCAGTTCGACGATCTCTTTTTTCTTTGCCGCAACATCTTTAACAATCCGTGTCGGCAATTTTTTCTTTTCACCGTCCTTGGTTGTGCCCTGGTAAAACTCTAGCTCCTTGCCCTGATCAATAAGTTGCTGTTGGACATATTTAATGCGCTCGCGCGCCGCAAAAATCTTGCCATCAAAGGGCTCCAATGCCCGATCTCGAACCAAATCGATCTCTGTTTCGTTCGCGTAGGTTGCGAGCATAATTTCGTCCAGGCGCTTTTGTTCTTTCGCCCGAATTTCTTCTTGTTTTAAACGCTGAACTTCAGCTTCGCGTGCATTAATTTCTGCTTCTGTTAGCGCACGGTCAGTTTTCTTTGTGACCATACCGCGCTTATCAATTCGACTGTTGGCGTTTTTTGAATAGTTCGGCGGCAACGAATCGCTATAGTGCGTAACGCCCTTTTCGTCGACCCACTTAAACGTTTCTGCCAGCGTCGGTCCCGCCAAAAACATCAGCAGAAAAATCGATGCGACGCACCGAAAGAGATTGATATTATTGGATGCCATATTGCTCGCGATAGGCATTAACCGCCGCGAGCTCCGTCGCAAAATTGGATCGAACACTCAGAAACGACACAAGGTCTGTCAATCGAGCAACGCTGATAACGGGAATTCCGAAATCGCGCTCCACTTCTTGAACGGCAGATAAATCCGAGGTCAAACCACGTTCCATACGATCCAGCGCGATAGCCACCGCTGCCGGCTGCGCGCCCTGATTACGAATAAGTTCGACGGATTCTCGAACTGACGTCCCGGCCGAGATAACGTCGTCGATGATTAATACTTTGTCCTTTAGCGGCGCGCCGATTGTGGTTCCACCTTCGCCATGATCTTTCGCCTCTTTGCGATTGAACGCATACGGACGATTTTGTTTGTGTTCTTGCGCGAGCGACATCGCTACGCCACCGGCGAGCACAATGCCCTTATACGCCGGGCCGAACAGCATATCGAACGGAACGCCGGCCGCGATGATCGCCTGCGCGTAGTAGCCACAAAGTTTGGAAAGTGACTGGCCGTCATTGAAAAGCCCTGCATTAAAAAAATAAGGCGAAAGCCGACCCGCCTTGGTCTTAAATTCACCAAAGCGAATCACGCCTTGCGCAACCGCAAACGCGATAAACTCTTGTCGGAAATCGGTCATGCGATGTTAACGAAAGTTCACAGTGACAAAATAACATGTTCGTAAAGGAAATTATATAAATTTTACAATAGTTTGCAATCTAAATTTCAACCAGCAGGAGGATAGTTGAGGGTTATATCATTAAATTTAAACGGGATTCGCTCCGCCGCAACAAAAGGGCTTTACCCTTGGTTGGCACGGCAGAAAGCAGACGTTGTCTGTTTGCAGGAGCTTAAGGCGCAAATTCCCGACCTCAGCCCCGAAATGTTGTCGCCCCAAGGGCTGTCGGGCGCATTTCATTCAGCGGAGAAAAAGGGCTATAGCGGCGTAGGATTGTATCTACGCAGCTCGCCGAAGAATATTCGCGAGGGACTTGGCCTGCCGGGCATTGATATCGAAGGCCGCTTCATTCGGGCCGATTTCGAGAATCTCTCAGTGATTTCACTGTACTTGCCCTCTGGCTCAAGCGGCCCCGATCGGCAGGCGGCAAAATTTTCGTTTATGGAAAATTTCCTGCCCAAGCTCAAAGCACTGCGCAAAGAAAAACGGGAATTCATCATTTGCGGCGATTGGAATATCGCCCACAAGCAAATCGACTTAAAAAATTGGCGCTCGAATCAAAAAAACTCCGGATTTCTTCCGGAAGAACGCGCCTGGCTTACACAGTTATTTGACGAGCTTGGTTGGGTCGATGTTTTTCGCACGCTGAATCAAGAAGCGGAACAATACACTTGGTGGTCGAATCGCGGCCAGGCATGGGCCAAGAACGTCGGCTGGCGCTTGGATTATCAGCTCGCAACGCCGGGCATTGCCGCAAAAGCCACGGCTGCGTCAATCTACAAAGACGAGCGCTTTTCCGATCATGCGCCGTTAACGATCGACTACGATTTTGAGTTGAAATAAAGAGCATCGCCAGAGGGCGCATGAACATTGGTTCGCAGAGCATGCATTGCCGGAAGGCCGGCAGGATGCGACTCGTGGCGCGGCACCTACAATCGTTGCCGCGCCACGTTTGCAAAATCACTATTTCAGCGAATACACGTCGTAGGAAACAATACCGGACTTCATATCAATCTCACCAAACTGAACAAATTGCTTTCGATTAAGCCATTCGTATTTTGGATGAGCCGTACTAATTTTTGATACGACCCAGATTTTTATGATCTGCGGCGATTTACCTTCGATAAATTGCTTGTAGCCATCGGGCCCAAGATCGCAGGTTCCTTCGGCTTCGAGTAAAAACAACGCGCCATCGTCGGTCTTACCTGAAACATGAGCGTGGAACGTGCAAACGCCGTCGGTGCGAACAATCGCTCGCGCACTGCCGCCGGGAATGAACTCACCTTGAAGTTTGTCGCCGCGGAACTGGCCGGCGGGGACCTGGATATTGAATCGCAGGCCCTCCGCTGTAGGTCCAATAACTTCTGGCGGGGTCGATGTATGGATGTACGACATGATCCACTCCGTTTCTGGCTTGAATCGCTTCTCGACGATTTTCATTTCTTCCGCGATGCTCGTAACGCCAAATACGAGACCAATCAATACCAAACAAAATCTAAACAGTGCTTTGTTTCGCTTGCATTATTTCCTCCAGAATCAAAATGTACGGGGTGCGCCGGAACGATTCATCATCAATCACCGCGCTGTCGAACATTAGCGTCACGACGGTTACGGTTAGGATACGGATTGCAAGAAAATGTTACGCTTACGCGTTGCAATCCAGGAATAGAATTGCAAAAGCGTTAAGAACATATCTAGGTTCTTGGGGAGAAACAATAATGGCAAACAACGCGAGAGTACCGGCAAAGATCAGCCCACCCAAGCTTTCCGGAATATTGCCAAGGAAACGTCTTTTCAATCTACTCGACGAAGGGCGGGAAAAACCTATCGTCTGGGTTTCGGGTCAGCCCGGCGCCGGAAAGACCGCGTTGATTGCGAGTTATTTGGAATCCAAGAAGCTCGCAAATGCTTGGTTTCATGTCGACGCCGGTGATGCAGACCCCGCTACTTTTTTCCTTTTTCTTAGGCGTATTGCCGCTCGGTATTCGCGTAGCAAAAAACTGGATTCTTTATTGCCGCTTCTAACACCGGAGTATTTGCCTGACCTCGCCGGATTTTCGCGGCGCTGGTTCCGGCAATTTTTCGATTTTCTACCAGCCAAATTTGTCTTCGTGTTCGACAACTACCAAGAAGTCGCCCCGGACGCGCCGATCCACATGTTGCTAAGGGACGCCGTAGAGGAATTGCCCAACGATGTAAACGTAGTGGTGATCAGCCGCCTGGAACCACCGCAAGCGTACGCACGCTTAACGGCGAACAGGAAATTGGCAGCGCTCGACTGGAGTGATCTTCAGTTCACATTGGATGAAACCGAAAAAATGGTTTTCGAGGATTTGACTCTCGACGATGCTCAGGTCAAGACGCTTCATGAAGAAACACAAGGATGGGCTGCCGGTGTTACCTTGTTGTTGGAACGCCTTCGCCGTACCGGCAAAGTAAATCGAATCGACCGTGGCGATTCGATGGAAACGGTGTTTAACTATTTCGCCGATTTGATTTTTAAGCAAGCGACGAGCGAAGAGCAAAGCGCGCTGTTGCGCTTGTCGCTTCTGCCAGCTATGACCGCATCGCAAGCGGTCGAACTGACGGAATATGCGGATGCGGGAAAGTTATTGGAAGGCTTGTTCCGCCGCCGCATGTTTACCGACCGGCGCACGGGGCTCGAATTTACTTATCACTTTCATCCGCTTTATCGGGCATTTCTCGCGAATCAGGGCGGAAGGTAATTTGGGCCGCGAACAGCTTCAGCAAACGAAGCGCAATGCCGGAAAAATCTTAGAGCACGCCGGTCAAATCGAGAGCGCATTTGCGCTTTATGTATCGGCGACGGACTGGGAGTCGAGTGTCAAATGCTTGTTGAACAACGCCCTGGCGTTGATTCAACAAGGACGCTGGCAGACTTTGGAATCTTGGTTTGGCGCGTTACCGGAGCCGGTACGCGGAAGCACGCCATGGTTAACCTATTGGCAGGGTGTGTGTAGGCTTGCAGATCGATCCCAAGCATTCGAGAGTTCTTTTCGAGCAGGCGTACGAAAATTTTCAGGTCATTGACGATGATATTGGAAAAGTTCTCGCAGCGTCGGGCGCGGCGAACAGCATTTTCTACGGCTACGTCAGTTTTGAGACCGCCGCGAAATGGATACCCATCCTAGAAAAACAAATAGTCGACCGCAAAGAATGGCCGACCCTGGAAATCGAATTTCAGGTCTTAGCGAGTTTCTTTATTCTGTTGAGTCTATCACCAACCGCGGCACCTCTTTACAGAGCATGCCTCACGCGATTGAGCGCGTTAATGATCGAGAATGTTGACGCAGGTCTGAAAGTCGCCGTTGGCATGTTCATGTTGCATAGTTACAGTTGGGACGGTGACAAAGTACTTTCACAACGCTTGATCGCTTAGTCCAACCCTATGTGCTTTCGTCAAACGTATCGCCGCTGTTTGAAGCGTGGTGGAATATCGCGCTTTGCTGCAATGGCACTACTGTGCGGTTCGCCGGATCTCGCGCTAGTCGCCGCGCGAAAAGCACTTGAAATCGTCGACCGTACAAATCTTGGCGCCGTTCGCGATAAGGTATTGCTTTACTATTTCTACGCATGTTTGGTGAATGGCGAGCTGGAAACAGCGCGATAAGTCTTGCTCAAGCACTCGAAAAGATCGTTCGGTCCCGATCATCCGATGGAACAAGGAATGCTCGCGTGCTTCAAATCCTGGCAAGCACTATTAAACGACAACATGCCCGCAGCGATATCGAACGCCGATGAAAGTATTGCTCTTTGTAAAAAAATTGGCGTTCCGAATTTTCATATGCACGCACTAATCAGCAAAGCGCTTGGTTTGAATAAAATGCGTCAATTTCATTCCGCTATGTCATGTATCCGAGAAATTAGAGAAAACGTCAACGGAACGAAAAGCCCATTGTTCGACTTTACTCTATTGTTGATCGAAGCCGACGCGACGGCTGGCATAAACGATCACGAAAAAGCGTCGGAAACGCTGCTGGCGAGGCATTCGAACGTAGGTCGCTAAATTCGATCAGATGGGTTCGGCGCAGTGGATTGCCCCGATGATGTCTCGTCTGTGTGCGAGAGCGTTAAGCGCGGGAATTCAGCCCGAGTACACTACTCGGCTCATTCGTCAGCGAAAACTTCTCGCGCCAAACCCAGCAATGGAATCTTGGCCATGGCCACGCGAAGGTTTTTACCTCGGGCGCTTTGAGCTTTCGATCAACGGTCTCGCCTATGCGCCGACGCGAAAAGCGCAGCGAAAAGTTTTGGAACTATTGAAGGTATTAATGGCGCTGGGTGGGCAAGGAATCGGCACAAGCAAATTATCGGAGACGTTGTGGCCCGATCTGGATGGCGATCGGCACAAAACAATTTGAAGGCTAGCATCCACAGGTTGCGCAAACTGTTGGGGTCGGACGATGCGTTGATTGTTCAAGAAGCGAAAATTTCGATTGATTCGAATTGCATTTGGTGCGACGTTGCGCCCATATTTGAAGCAATGGCCGATCGAATTTTGGAGTCAGGTTACGACACGCAAAATCTTTCGGGAATCCGTACGCGATGCGCAGCGAACTGCTACAACAATACCGTGGACATTTTTTTCCCGAAGAATCCGAAATCAGTTGCATGCTCGTGACGCGCGACCGGCTGGCCAACAAGTTCCGCCGCGCCGTGTTGCGGCATCGGCCAATCGCTCGAAAGCATCGGAGGCATTCGCTGAGGCGACCGAAATTTATCAGCGCGCCATCGACCTGGATAACCTCAGCGAGGACATTTATCAGCGCTTGATCTTTTGTCTTAAGAAACTCGGTAAAGATGCCGAGGCGTTAAATGCTTTCCGCCGTTGCCGCGACATGTTGTCGATCGTGCTGGGCGTAACACCTTCGCGAGAAACGCGGGCACTAGTACATTTGGATAACTAACGATAATTTTCGGATGCGATACGCAAAAAATTGATGCCGCCAGAAGCCGCATGGATATTGGCTTTCAGGGCATGCCATGCCGAGACGAAAGCGCAGCGCGGCTCACGGCACAGTGCTAGTTGAGATTTTTTTCATTCCACGGCGCGACTTTGAATAGCAGCAACATCCCGGGCACAGCAAGCAACATGCACAGCCAATAAAAATTCAGCCAGCCGATGCTCTCGACGATAACGCCGGCAAATGAATTGATGACTGTTCGCGGTAACGCGGCGAGGCTGGTGAAGAGCGCGAATTGCGTTGCGGTGTAAGCCGGATTGGTCGTACGTGCGATGAACGCAACGAAGGCAGCCGTGCCCAGACCCACGCCGACGGCTTCGAAACTGATTGCAAGCCCAAGGGCCATTTTGTTTTGCGGAAAATAAGTGAGAATTGCAAAACCAACAATCGATACCAATTGCACTAAGCCGAATAACCATAGAGCGCGGTTGATGCCGATTTTTAGCATCCAGATTCCGCCGATTAATCCACCGATAATGCTGGGCCATAGCCCTGCGTTTTTTGCGATTAGTCCGATTTCGGTTTTTGTGAATCCCATGTCGATGTAGAAAGGCGTGGCGAGCGCCGTCGCCATACTATCGCCGAGTTTGTAGAGAAAGATAAATGCGAGGACAAGCAAGCGCGTTGGTCAAGCCATTGCGCTGAAGAAATTCGCGGAATGGCTCAACGATAGCGTCACGCAAATTTTTCGGCGGCGTGCCGACGATTTTTGGCTCGGACACAAAAATCGTCATTAATATGCCGGGCAGCATAAACAACGCGGTGATGATAAAGACGCCGCTCCACGGCAACCGATCCGCCAGAATTAACGACAACGAGCCCGGCACCAAACCCGCAACACGATAAGCATTTACATGCACGGAATTGCCGAGCCCAAGCTCGGTATCGCTCAATATTTCGCGGCGATAGGCGTCTAGTACGATATCTTGGCTCGCGCTAAAAAAAGCAATCGCGGTCGCGACATATGCGATTGTCCACAAGTCCACCTTCGGATGAAAAAAACCAAATACGGGAATCGAAACCAACAACAAAATTTGTGTGACGAGAATCCAACCGCGTCGCCTTCCGAATAGCGGAATCGCGAAGCGATCAAGCAGGGGCGACCAGAGGAATTTCCAGTTGTACGGCAATTGAATCAGCGCAAAAAAACCTATTGCCTTTAGATCCACTTGCTCGGAGCGCAACCACGCCGGCAACAATTGAATCAATATGTAGAGCGGCAAGCCAGAACTAAATCCAGTAAAAATGCAGATCAGCATGCGCTTGGTGAACAACGCTTGCCAAATACTTTGGTTGGATTTTTCGGCCAAGCGGGTCAGCTTGCTTGCAACCGATACACGGCCATGGCACCAAAGAAATTGGCACGGCTTTGAATCACACGTCCGCGCGTGAGCACCATGCGCTCCAACACTTTCACACCCAGCCGAGCACAAAACGTTTCGAAATCTTTGAGCGTGCACAGGTGAATATTCGGCGTGTCGTACCACTGATAGGGCAAATCTTCTGACACCGGCATGCGCCCGCGCATGATGTCTAGTCGATGTTGCCAATAACCAAAATTTGGAAACGTGACGATGCCTTCGTTGCCGACGCGAAGCATTTCCTTCACGATCAGTTCGGTTTGTTGCACCGCTTGTAAGGTTTGCGATAAGACCACGTAATCAAATGAACGCGATTCGAAAACGCTCAACCCGCTTTCCAAATCCATCTGAATCACATTGATGCCGCGGCCAACACTGGCGAGCAAATTTTCGTCATTGATCTCGACGCCATAGCCCTTCGCGGCTCGCTTGTCGGTGAGATATTTAAGCAAATCGCCATTGCCGCACCCCAGATCCAACACGCGCGATTGCGGCCGAATCCAACTCGCAATCGCATCGAAATCCGGCCGTACCATCATGCGGCCACCTCGATTGCAATGCGATTGTAGTAAGCGGAGACGATGCCCATGTAGCGTGGATCGTCGAGCAAAAACGCGTCGTGGCCATGGGGTGCATCAATCTCGGCGTAGCTGACGTTGAGATTATTATCAAGCAGCGCTTTGACAATTTCTCTCGAGCGATTCGGCGCGAAACGCCAATCGGAAGTGAACGAAACGACTAAAAATTGGGCGCTCGCCTTTGCAAGCGCTGCCGCGAGATTACCGGAATAGTCCGCGGCAGGATCAAAATAATCTAGCGCACGCGTAATTAGCAAGTATGTATTCGCATCGAAATACTCGGCAAATTTATCGCCTTGGTAGCGCAAATAAGACTCGACTTCAAAATCCACTTCGAAGTGATAGCCGATGTTTCCGCTGCGCAGTGTCCGGCCGAATTTCTCCATCATCGCGTCGTCGGAAAATAGGTGATATGGCCGATCATGCGCGCCAAACGCAAACCCGCGTTTGGGATCGCGTTATGTTCGTAGTAATTGCCGCCAAAAAAATCAGGATCGGTGGTGATCGCGCGTCGCGCGACTTCGTTAAACGCAATATTTTGAGCCGAAAGTTTCGGCGCTGCTGCGACGATAATGGCGTTGGCAATGCGATCCGGAAAACTGATCGACCATTGCAACGCCTGCATCGCGCCCAAACTACCGCCCATCACGGCAGCGAAATCGCCGAATGCCCAAGCGATCCGCGAGGCGCGCTTGCGCCGCAACCCAATCCTCAACCGTGACGACCGGAAAACTTGCGCCATAGGGTTTGCCGGTTTTCGGATCGATCGAAGACGGACCAGTCGTACCAAAACACCCGCCCAAATTATTCACGCCAATGACGAAAAACCGATTGGTATCAAGCGGCTTACCCGGCCCAATCATGTTGTCCCACCAACCGACATTCTTTCGGCTCGTCGGCATAATATCCGGCAACATGATGCGAGGCATTTAGCGCATGGCAAACTAATACCGCGTTGGTTTTCGCAGCATTGAGCTTGCCATAGGTTTCGTACTTGAGGTCGTAAGAATGGATTGCCGCGCCGCGACCGTAACGCCAGCGGCTCGTCAAAATGCATCGTCTGCGATGCCACGGCTCCGACCGAACTTCGGATCGCGAACCGGCACAAAAATCTCATTCATAGTGCGTTAATTTAGCATTCATTTGGGCGACAAGCCGTTCAACTTTTTCACTATCGTCCGCAATTAGATTTTTCGTGCGAAAGCGACTGCAATTCGTTGATGCTCGAGCGCAATACTTGTTGTTTTACGCTTAGCAATTGCGCGGGGTGCATCGAGAATTGCCGCAACCCGAGTCCCAAGCAGAAGTCTAGTCATCGCGACTTCCCCGGCCATCTCGCCGCAAACGGCCACAGGAATGTTGGCGCGGTTTGCGCGTTTGATCGTCAGCGCGACCAATTGCAAAACCGCAGGATGCAACGGATTATACAGATAGGCCACACTGTCGTCGGTGCGGTCAATCGCAAGCGTGTATTGAATCAAATCGTTCGTGCCGATAGAAATAAAATCGAGGTTTTTCAGAAACGCCGCAATGGAAAGCGCCGCCGCCGGTACTTCGATCATGCCGCCGACGGTCAATCCCCGCGTCGAATGGAACATTCGCTTCGTGCAGTTGTTCTTTGGCGTGCTTCACCATATCCAGCGCTTGCTTTATTTCCAATGCCGACGACAACATCGGAATCAGAATTTGTACTTTTCCGAACTGCGAAGCGCGAAGAATTGCGCGCAACTGCGTCAAAAACAATCGCGGCTCCGACAAACAATAGCGAATTGCCCGCAGACCCAGCGCCGGATTGGTGCCCGACTGGATTGCGCCCATCGAGATTCTTGTCGGCGCCCACATCTAGCGTACGAATCGTCACCGGATGCGACTTTCATCGCCGACCGCGACTTTTCGATAGGCCTCGAACTGCTCGTCCTCGCTGGGCAATTCCACTACGGCCCAAGAAATAAAAACTCGCTGCGAAATAATCCGACGCCCGTCGCGCCGCATTGCGCCACGCCTTCCATGTCGTCAGGCAATTCGATGTTAGCCTGCAGCTCGATCGGGACGCCATCCAGCGTGACGGCGGGGGTTGCGCGCAAACGTTTTAGTTTTTGCCGCTCAATATCCCATTGGTTTTGCTTTAGCCGATACTCATTGACGATCAATTCATCGGGATTCACCAGAACAATCCCTTGCGTGCCGTCGACGATCAACAACTCATTTTCGCGCACCAACGTCCAGGCATGATGCAACGCGACGATCGCCGGAATATTCAGACTGCGCGCAAGAATCGCCGTATGCGACGTCGAGCCGCCAAGATCGGTGATAAACGCGGCAACCTGTTGCTGCTTGTATAAAATGGCATCGGCAGGGCTGATGTCGCGCGCAACTAAAATGCGCTCATCGCCGGCGTGCGTCGTGCGGCGCCAATCCTGGATGGCCAGCAATACTTTCAACACCCGCTCGACGACTTGCATCACGTCGGCGCGGCGCTCGCGCAAATAGGCATCTTCGATCGCTTCGAACTGATCGAGTAAGGTATCGGCCTGTTGTTTCAACGCCCATTCGGCATTGCAACGTTGCTGCCGGATAAGATCGCGCGGCGCATCGGCCAGCGTTTCATCGTTCAGAATCATCAAATGCAAATTTAAAAATGCATTGAGCTCCTCCGGCGCACTGGAAAATGACGTTTGCTTTAGAGATTCAAGTTCGTCGCGAACCGTTGCCACCGCAGAATCGAACCGCGCGATTTCCTGATCGATCAGCTGTTCAGCGACGGCGTAGTGATTGACCTCATCAATGCCATGGGCGAGAAGATGGGCGCGGCCAATGGCGATGCCGCCGGAAATCCCGATGCCATGAATGGCGAAGCTCATACGGCGAGACCTGGAGTAAGCGCAGAATTCGGCGTTCACTCGCCCTCTCCGAACTTATCGTTGATCAATTGCGATAACGCTTGCATGGCAGCCGCTTCATCGGCGCCATTGGTTTCAATTTCGATTTGCGCGCCTTTAGCCGCCGCCAACATCATGACGCCCATAATGCTTTTGGCGTTGACGCGGCGGCTACTTGCGGGTGATAAACACTTCGCATTTAAACTGCCCTGCCAATTGCGTCAGCTTCGCCGAGGCACGCGCATGCAAGCCAAGCTTGTTAATGATCTCAACTTTTGCTTGCAGCATCGCCTCGCTCCATTTGCATCACACCATCCTTGCCGCCGACCAAGGCTTTTTCCGTCAGCTTCGTCTAGACACGGGTTCCGATAATTGATCGCGCGCAACAGCATCGGCAAATTTAGTCCGGTAATCACGTGCACTTTTCCTGGCTGACTCAGTTGGTTCGCAATATTGCACGGCGTCGCGCCGCAAACATCCGCGCAGACGAGCACACCCTCGCCGCTATCGAGTTGCGTGGCTTGATCTCTGCGCGCTGATCGAGCCACTCGTCTGGGCGGGCATCATTGGCGACGTCGAGCCATTCGAATTGAGCGGGCGCTTTTCCCAGCACATGGCGAATGGCGGCAGCGAAACTACTGGCCACAGGCTCGTGGGCAACAATAAGGATTCCGATCATTGAAAGGCAATTTAAAGTCTCGCTGCTATTCTAGCAGGGAGCTTGACGCGCGCTATAGATCAACCGGTGACGGCGACTTGCTCCAACGATACATCCGCTCCGCCGGGAACACCGCCGCGAAACGGCTACCGCGGCCGACGTCGCTGTTGATTTCCAGGCGTGCCTGATGGCGATTGAGAATGTGTTTGACGATCGCCAGCCCCAGCCCGGTTCCGCCATTCGCGCGCGAGCGGCTGCGATCGACGCGATAAAAACGTTCGGTGAGCCGCGGAATATGCTCTGCCTCGATACCGCAGCCGGTATCGGTAACGGCGAAAACCGGCAAATTTTCTTCGACAGTCCACGTTAGCGTCACACTTCCGCCGGCCGGCGTATAACGAATCGCGTTGCTGACGAGATTGCCAAACGCGCTGCGAATTTCGTGCAGACTGCAGTGAAGGCGAACTTCAGCAAAAATCTGTGCCTTGATTTCATGTTTGCCAGACGACAAAATTCGCGCCTCTCGAACCAGCTCATCAATCAATGTAACGACGTCTACATTATCCGAATCCATTAACGGCGGGCCATTTTCCAACTGCGCGAGCATCAACAAATCTTCGACCAAATATTGCATTCGCTTGGTTTCGCTTTGCATCAGACTCATCGATCGCGCCAATATCTTTGGCTCGATTGTCTCGCATGTCCGTCAACGTTTCAAGAAATCCGCTCAGAACCGTAATCGGCGTGCGCATTTCGTGGGATACGTTTGCGACGAAATCGCGCCGCGCGCTTTCCGCTTTCTCCCATTGCGTGATATCGCGGCTGATAATGAGCTTCTGTTCGTTGCCGTAGGGGATGAGTTGTACGGCAAGTACCAAGGTCCTGCGAGCGGCTGCCGCGCATGATGAGCGGCTCACTATAATTTTGCGACGCGACATAGCGCGCAAATTCCGGCTGGCGAACGAAATAAGTAATGTCCGTGCCCAAGATCAATTTCCGGATCCAAACTAAAATGCCGCTCCGCCACCGGGTTAAACCATTCGATAGCGCCGTGACGGTCGAGAATAATGAAGCCATCGGTCATCGCTGCGGCCGCCTGTTGAAAACGATCAAGCGCCAAGTTAAGTTGGCTTTGGCTAAGTTTAGTTCCTTAACCAGGCGATAAAGCGCGGCCGAAAGTTCTTGCCAACTGCCGGTTACTTCGGGCACTACGTCGCCGTCGTGCGCGTCAGCCAACGGGTCAGGCGATTAAGATTATTCAGATGAGAAAGATTGCCAAGCAACAGCGCCAGACACAAAAAACTCAGCGCCGGCACCCAGCCTTCGAATCTGTTAATGATGAGGGCGATTGCGGCAAACAATACATACTTGAATCGAATTCGCGCTGCCAAAATCCAAGCATTCGAGAGAATATCTAGGAGAAAACGACGGGTATTATGGCACGCTGCGGTTTTAGGGTCGAGATTTGGTAAATCGGTAGCCGACACCGCGGACGGTTTGTACGGCATCATCTTGCTTCGTTTCCTCCAAGCGCCGATCGTAACCGGCGAATATGAACATCCACGGTACGCTCTTCGATGAAAACATGGTCGCCCCAGACATGATCGAGCAATTGGATGCGCGAATAGACGCGCTCGGGATGAGTCATAAAAAAATGCAGCAGCTTAAATTCTGTCGGACCCAATTGAGACCGTCGATGCCATTCGCGGTAACGCGATAGGCGACTGGATCCAGCACCAAATCGCCCACTTCGACGCGATCTTCGACCATTTGCGGCGCGCGGCGGCGCAATACGGCCTTAATTCTCGCATTCAATTCGCGAGTGGAAAAGGGCTTCACCATATAATCGTCGGCGCCGGTTTCCAATCCCGCCAATTTGTCTTGCTCTTGCGCTTTGGCAGTGAGCATAATGATCGGAATATTTTGCGTCCGCGGTTGGGCACGCAGCTTGCGAGCGAACTCGATGCCGCTCATGCCCGGCAACATCCAATCGAGTAAGACTAGATCAGGTAGGACATCTTGCGTGTGTTGATATGCCTGCACCGCGTCGCCAGCCAGAACAGCTTGGTGGCCCGCCTCCGACAATGTCAACGACAGGAGTTCTTGAATTGCGGGTTCGTCTTCAACCACTAATATGCGCGCAGCCATGGTCACTCATTAAATTACAATTGTGTTTCAAGCATAATTCGTTACGATGACAGTATTGTTACAGCGCCCTAATATGCGCGAATTTGTCGCCTACGGCAACAATCCCGCATAATCTCGGTTTTAGCGGTTGGTATTGCGAAACCTTACCTCATGCCTCATCCCGTAGAAATCAAAGTTCACCAGATGTCACGGCTATTGGAAATCGCCTTCGACAACGGCGCAAGCTTTCAGTCTGCCGTTCGAATATTTGCGCGTCTATTCGCCCTCGGCGGAAGTGCGCGGCCACGGGCCTGGGCAAGAGGTGCTGCAAGCGGGCAAGAAAGATGTCGGCGTGGCGAAAATTCGAACCAGTCGGCAACTACGCCATTCAGATCCATTTCTCCGATGGCCATAACACCGGCATTTATTCTTGGGACTATCTGCACGAACTCGGCGAAAAGCAAACGCCGTGGTGGGATGCGTATCTAGAGCGCATGCAGCAAGCCGGCGCAAGCCGCGAGGCCAAATGAGTAACACCACGGATTTCGGTTTTAGCCAAGTCGACGAAAATGCCAAAGCGCGGCAAAGTCGCCGACGTATTCCATTCCGTTGCGAACCGCTACGACGTGATGAACGATTTCATGTCTGCCGGATTACACCGCGTGTGGAAGCGCTTCACTGTTCGCCTCGCAGCGCTGAAGCCCAACGAAAGATTATTGGATCTGGCCGGCGGCAGTGGCGATCTGGTCAAGCTATTTTCCAAAGTGTCGGCGCGCAAAGTGAAATGTGGTTGACCGACATCAATGCATCGATGCTCAAAGTCGGGCGCGATCGATTAACGAACGAGGGCATACTCTGCCCCGCCCTGCTCTGCGACGCCGAAGAACTTCCATTCCCGTCGAATTATTTTGATGTCGTAACTTGCGCCTTCGGCTTGCGCAACATGACGCACAAAGATCGCGCGCTTGGCGAGATGCAGCGCGTGCTGCGGCCTGGCGGGCGCGCGATTGTCTTAGAGTTTTCAAAAGTCTGGGAACCGCTCAAGCCGGCCTACGACGCCTATTCGTTCAACGTGCTGCCGGTGCTAGGCAAATATGTCGCGCGCGACGAAGCCAGTTATCGTTATCTCGCAGAATCGATCCGCATGCATCCCGACCAAGAAACCCTAAAAACTATGATGGGCGAAGCGGGCTTAGCAAGGGCCGAGTACTTTAATTTATCTGCCGGCGTCGTCGCGGTGCACCGCGGCTTCAAATTTTAGCCATGCTTGGCTTGCCGACCGCTGCGTCGATCAATCATTTACTCAAGGCCGCGCCGTGGGCATTACAGCGGCTTGCACCACACGCCGGGAAAACCATCGCCGTGCGTGTCGGGCCAATACCTCTGAAACTTAACATCGATTCGAGCGGCGAACTTCGCTCAGCGATTGCCGATGTCACGGCGGATGTTACCGTCGAAATCAAACCTACCATTTTCATGCGCGTTCTCGCCGAAGGGCGGAGCGCATTGAGCAATGCCGACATTTCCGGCGATACGACCCTGGCGCAAACCCTCGCCTTCATTGCGCAAAATCTGCCCTGGGACTACGAAGAAGATTTGAGTAAAGTCGTTGGCGACGTCGCCGCCCATCGGATAGGCTCGACCGCCCGCGGAATCGGCGATTGGGCAAAAGGTACAGCCGATAGCTTTCTGCAAATGTCCAAAGATTTTTGGACGGAAGAACGGCCAACCATCGCGAAATCGGACGATGTTGCCGCGTTCGTCGCTGCCGTGGACGAGCTTCGTGACGCGACCGCGCGACTGGAAAAACGCATCGAACTGTTGCAAAAAGCGAGGCAAAGCTGATCCACGCTCGCGCGCTTCACCTATGCGCATTCGCCATTCGCTAAACAACAAACACGATGCGCATCTTACGTTTCTTCAAAATTTCTTACGTCATCTTTGCCTATGGCCTGGATGAGTTCTTGCCGTCCGGCAAACGCATCGGCTGGTTACGCGTCCTTTGCCGCGTATTGTTATTTTGGCGGCCACTGGCGCGCCCACGCGCCGAGCGACTACGACTCGCGCTTGAGCGGCTCGGACCGACCTTCGTTAAGTTCGGCCAGCTTTTATCGGTGCGCCCCGATCTCTTTCCGGCCGACATCATCGCCGAACTAACCAAGTTGCAAGATCGCGTTCCGCCGATTTTCGAACGCGAAGTCATCGAGGCGCTAAACACCGCTTATGGCGAGCCCTTCACGCAAGTGTTTCGCGAATTTAACCTCACGCCAGTTGCAAGCGCATCAATCGCGCAGGTACACTTTGCCCTGCTTCACGATGGCAAAGAAGCTGCGGTCAAGATCGTGCGCCCGACCATCGAGCACGCCATCAAAAATGATGTCGCGCTGCTAAAGATTCTCGCGGGTCTCATCGAAAACCTATTGCCCGATGGCAGGCGCTTACGTCCGCGCGAAGTGGTCCGCGAATTCGAAACCACGATCCTCGACGAACTCGACATGGTTCGCGAGGCCGCGAACGGCAGCCAGCTTCGTCGTAATTTTGCCGACAGCAAGCTACTCTATGTCCCGGAGATTTATTGGGACTATTGCCGCAAGAAAGTGTTGGTGATGGAACGCATTGATGCCATTCCTGTCAACGATGTCGAACAACTTAAGAAGCACAACATCGATATCAAACGTCTTTCGCGCGACGGCGTTGAAATATTTTTCACCCAAGTTTTTCGCGATGCTTTCTTCCATGCGGATATGCATCCCGGCAATATCTTTGTGCTGCGTGATGGCCGCTATTCTGGCATCGATTTTGGCATCATGGGTTCGCTATCTGGGCGCGATAAGCAATACCTCGCACAAAACTTCATGGCATTCTTTGACCGGGACTATGGCCGCGTCGCCCGCGCTCACGTTGAGGCCGGTTGGGTGCCGAAAGACACGCGCGTCGATGAATTCGAGGGTGCGATACGCAGTGTCTGCGAACCGATTTTCGGCAAACCGATCAAAGATATTTCCTTTGGCAATTTGTTGTTGCGGCTATTCGATGTCTCGCGTCGATTCAAAATGGAAATCCAACCACAACTGGTTTTATTGCAAAAAACCTTGCTGCAGATTGAAGGCCTGGGCCGTCAGCTCGATCCCGATTTAGATATCGTTCCCATCGCAAAACCGGTGCTCAAAAAATGGATGCGCGATCAAATTGGCTGGCGCGCACTGGTTAGAAACATCAAGGAAGAAGCGCCGCTGTGGGCAACGATTTTGCCGCAACTGCCACGCCTTGCGCGCAGCTATCTCGATCGACAATCACCCAGTGCGCTAGAAACCTATTTTCACAAACTGGAACGAGAGCACACCAAACTAAAGCGTTGGATTTACGTCTTGGTTGCGCTACTCGGCGCAACCGTTGCACTGCAAATAGGCCGTTGGTTTCTACTTGGGACAATCTAGAAATTAAACAACACCTACCTGAAGAAGCCCGTCCGGCGTGGCGTTTAAGCCATGCCATGCCAGGAAGCAAGCGCCATGCGGTGACTGGCAAGGCGAACATTTTGTATTTGCTGTTCTGGGTTTCTCTCGCCATCGTCGCCTACTTCGGCATGAACGCCCTCACCGCGCCGATAATTGCAAATGTCGCCGTTGAAAAAAATGGCTCAATGGAAATTGTCATTCCCCGTTCTCGAAATGGCCACTATTTTGTCGAAGGTTCGATCAACGGCCATGCAGTCACCTTCATGGTCGACACCGGCGCGTCAACCGTTGCGATCGACAAGCAAATCGCCCGAGCGGCAAGTCTTCCACCAGGTTTTCCCGCCACATTTAGTACCGCAAGCGGCCCCGCGCCCGGCGAAACAGTGCCACGCCAACGCGTTAGCGTAGGCGGCTTGAATTTCGACGACGTGACGATTGCGGTAATCGACGGTGTCGGCAGCGTGGGGCTCTTGGGCCAAAATATTTTACGACGCCTAGAAGTGACACAATCGAATGATCAACTGACATTGCGGACAAAATCCTCGTCCGAATCGATGCGATGATGAACCGCATGCCAACAGGGTCGGATTAGCGTTCGGATTGATAAAAATGAAACGAGGCAACTAGCATGGCGGCGGAATTTAGTTTTGACGGCGCGGCGGCGCGGCGGGTTGAGCAAGTTTACTTGACGCCAGACATCGTACAGCAGCGCCGCGCGACGCGCGCACTGCTCGCACTAAAGCCGGGTGAGCGGGTTCTGGACATCGGCTGCGGCCCAGGATTTCTACTGAACGAAATGTCCGACGAGGTTCATCCCCTGGGCACCTTAGTCGGAATCGATGTCAGCGCCGATATGATTGCCCTCGCGCGCAATCGTTGCGCTGATACGCCAACAATCAATCTTCAACTCGGGAATGCGCTGGAGTTACCTTTCACCGACGAAACATTTAACGTCGTCGTAACCACTCAAGTTTACGAATACATCGCGGCTATTCCAAAGGCTCTCGAGGAAGCCGCGCGGGTGATGCGTCCCGGCGGACGCTTGTTAATTTTGGCGACAGACTGGCAATCCTCTGTATGGAACAATTCCGACGAGGCGCGCATGGCGCGGGTATTGGAAGCCTGGCGCGAACACGGCGCCGATTCTCGCCTACCGCGAAGCCTGCCAAAACGCTTGCGCGAAGCGGGATTTACATTGGATCGCGTCGAGGTCATTCCGATCGTTAATACCGAGTATGATCCAAACACCTACAGCTACAGCATGATTTCGGTCATGGAAAAATTCGGCGTAGGTCGGCAAAATTTCAGTGCGGCGGAACTTCAAGCCTGGGCCGACGATCTGAAACAAATCGGCGAACGCGGCGAATATTTTTTCAGCGTGAATCGTTACGCATTTCTCGCGCACAAATAGTGCGTCGCGCCAGAGGCCGCACCAATACTGGGCCTTGGCGAATATACTTTGAAGGGCCGCATTGGGATTGCCTCTGCGAGCATCTATAATTACTAATTCGAAATCAAATGGGGGTGTCAAATGATCTATGCGCTGGGCGATCTCAAACCAGAATTTCGTGGCAACTATTTTGTAGCCGGTAGCGCGAGCGTCATCGGCAACGTCTCGATCGAAAACAACGTCAGCATTTGGTTCGGCGCGGTGCTGCGCGGCGATAATGACTTCATTCGTATTGGCGAAAATTGCAGCATTCAGGATAATTGCGTGGTTCACGCCGACCCCGGATTCCCGGTCACGATCGGACGTAATGTCACCGTCGGCCATATGGCCATGGTGCACGGCTGTACGATTGGCGACGGGACGTTGATCGGCATCAAAAGCGTGATCCTAAATGGCGCCGTGATCGGCAAGGAATGTTTGATCGGTGCCAATGCGTTAGTTGCCGAAGGCAAAGTCATCCCGGACCGCTCGTTGGTGCTCGGCTCGCCCGGCAAGGTGGTACGGCAACTGACCGACGACGATGTCGCGCGTATCCGCGAGGGCGCGAGCCACTACGTCGAGAAAATAAAGCGCTATAACGAACAACTCAAATCTGTTTGAAGGATCGCGCGATGACGTCGGCCAATCTCGATGAACGCTCGCCGCGCGTCATTGGTTGCCTGATCATTTTTTATGTCGCGTTGATTGCCTACGTTAGCTTATCTCCGTTCAAAGGTTGGCAATCGCCAACGGCGAGCGTTTTTCAGTTCATATTAAACGGCTGGCCGCGCTATTTCACGCGCTTCGACATGGCAATCAATGTCGTCGCGTACCTGCCGTTTGGATTGCTCCTATACGCCTATCAAGCACCGCGAACAACGCGAACGAAAGCCCTGTTGATCAGCATTGTCGCCGGCGTCTTGTTGAGTCTTACGATGGAGGTATTGCAGGGCTTTTTGCGCGATCGCATTTCATCCAATCTGGATTTTCTGTGCAATAGCGTTGGCTGCTTTGCCGGCGCATTGTTATCGGCGTGGCTCGGTCGAAACACCAGTATTCAGACGCTCTTACAGCGCTGGCGTAGCGAATTATTTTTGCCCAGTACCACGGTCGACTTCGGCCTTGTATTGCTCTGCGTTTGGTTGATTTCACAGCTCAATCCATCGATTCCGTTTTTCGGCGCAGGCGTGGTGGCCGATACGATGCGCGGTTACGATGAAGGCTACGATTATCAGCCTGTCCCCGATACGCCTTTCGCACTCGGCACCGCGTTAAACTTCTGCGGCCTCGGATTGCTCGTCACTACACTGATGCGCGTGCGCAGCCACGCGCTCGCTTTAGTCCAGGTATTAACCGGCCTCTCGTTTTGTCTGAAGCTCGTTTCAGCAAAAGTGCTGCTGCGGCCGGAAATCGCCGCGGAATGGCATAGCGAGGAAACGTTAACCGGACTCGCGATCGGTTTCGTCGCACTATTGCCTCTGTCGTTTCTACGGCTCAATCTGCGCATTTATCTTGCCGCGGTGCTCATTCTCGCCGGTGGGATGTTATCAAAAATGGCTGGTAACTATGCCGCGCTGAGTGATGTGATGCGCCTATTCGATTGGCCCTACGGGCAGTTGCTGCAATTCACTGGTCTTACCCTTTATCTCAACGAAATTTGGCCATTGGTCGCATTGATATTTTTGTTTTGGTATTGGTTGCGACAGCAGGTAATCGATTTCACCAGGTTATAATTTCGCCTATTCAAAATTGGAAAACTCTTGATGTCCGGTTACTACAAACACCACGTTTTTTTCTGCTGCAATCAGCGCGCCAATAGCGAAGGTTGCTGCAACGACCACGGTTCAAGCGAGATGCGCGACTACGCGAAAGGCCGGGTTAAAGCCTTGAAACTCAGCGGCCAAGGCCAAGTTCGCATCAATCAAGCCGGTTGCTTGGATCGCTGCGCAGAAGGCCCGGTGATGGTCATTTATCCAGAAGAAACTTGGTACAGCTATGCGGACAAAAAAGATGTCGACGAGATTATCAACGAACATTTGTTGAATGGGCGCGTCGTCGAACGGCTCAAGATATAGTGGTCAATTTCGACAAACGCGAAACCGTTTTGCTTTCCGGCCCGGCCGGAAAACTCGAAGTCGTCATCAACCGCCCCGTGAACCCGCCGCGCGGTATCGCACTGATCGCCCATCCGCATCCGCTATACGGCGGCACACTAGACAACAAGGTAACGCAGACTTTGGCAAGTACCTTTGCCGAGTTGGATTGCGTTGCGATGCGAATGAATTTTCGCGGCGTTGGCGCGAGTGAAGGCAAGCATGACGAAGGTCGCGGTGAGACCGAAGACTTCTTGTTGTTAGCCGAATACGCGAAACGCGAATTTGGTGAGCTGCCGATTTTTCTCGCGGGATTTTCGTTCGGCGGTTTTGTCCAAACCAAAGTTGCGACCAACATTTCCATCCGACAAATGGTGCTCATCGCCCCCGCGGCCGGACGTTTCGATGTCGCCGAAGTCAAACCCGATACGCTCGTCATCCACGGCGAAGTCGACGACACCGTTCCGCTTCAAGCCGTTATGGATTGGGCGCGGCCGCAAAATCTTCCGATCGTCGTCATCCCCGGCGCCGATCATTTTTTTCATAAACGATTGCATCTCATTAAGCAACTCGTCGTCCAGGCATGCCGGTTCTAGCCGTTGAGAACCTGTACAAAACCTATGGCGATCGGCAGGTCGTCAACGGCGTTAGTTTTGCGTTAAAGCCGGGCGAATGTTTTGGTTTGCTCGGGCCCAATGGCGCGGGGAAAACTACAACACTGCGTTTGTGTTTAGGGTTAACCGATCCTGATTCCGGAACGATCACGCTAGTCGATTCGCCTGTTCCACGAGCCGCGCGAGAAGCGCGTCGCCGTGTCGGCGTGGTGCCACAATTGGATAACCTCGATCCCGATTTCACCGCAGCGGAAAATCTGTTGGTGTATGGCCGTTACTTCGGCATGTCCGATCGAGAAACCCGCAGCCGCATTCCCGACCTGCTCGAATTCGCCGGCCTGTCGCAGCGCGGTGACAGCAAGATCAACACGCTCTCCGGCGGCATGAAACGGCGGCTGACCTTGGTGCGCGCACTGATTAACGATCCCGATCTCATCGTCATGGATGAGCCGACCACGGGCCTGGATCCACAAGCGCGTCACTTGATTTGGGATCGGCTCAAGCGCTTACTCGCGCAAGGCAAAACGATTTTTCTGACGACGCATTTTATGGACGAAGCGGAGCGCCTCTGCGATCGACTCATCATCATGGATCACGGCAAAGTCATCACGCAAGGCGCGCCGCGCGAGTTGGTCGCGCAGCACATCGAGCCGCAAGTTGTAGAAGTGTATGGCGATGGACTAGACGACTGGCTCGATCAATTCGCGCGACCGCTTGCCAAACGCGTCGAAATAACCGGTGAGACGGCGTTTTGTTATGGCGAAGGATTGGAACCTTTATTGCAGAATCTGCAAACGCAAACGACATTGCGATATTTACATCGCCCCGCCAATCTGGAAGACGTATTTTTGAAACTCACCGGCCGGGAGTTGCGCGATTGATTGCGTCGAAGCATTTTCGTCTACCCGATATTAGCTCGCGTTTCATTGCGGTGTGGCGACGGAATTTTTTAGTCTGGCGCAAGCTCGCCATCCCGTCGATGCTCGGCAATCTCGCCGACCCGATGGTTTATATGCTGGGTCTTGGATTTGGCTTAGGCACGCTATTGCCAAAAGTGGGCGGCATGCAATACATGATGTTCTTAGCGGGCGGCACGGTTTGCTACAGCACCATGAACAGCGCGACGTTTGAATCGCTCTACTCGGCCTTCTCGCGCATGCACGCGCAAAAAACTTGGGACGCGATCCTCAATACACCGCAGAATTTAGACGATGTGGTCATGGGCGAAGTCCTATGGGCAGCGAGTAAGAGCCTATTGTCCGGCACGGCGATCCTCGTCGTGATTTGGGCGTTAGGACTGTCCCATTCGCCGCTGACATTGTTCATCATTCCCATCGCGCTACTAATCGGCCTTTGCTTCGCCAGCATGGGCATGATGATCACCGCCCTCGCGCCGAACTACGATTTCTTCATGTACTATTTTTCGCTATGGATCACGCCGATGACTCTGCTTTGCGGCGTGTTTTATCCGGTCTCGCAATTGCCGCATGGCCTACAGATCTTCGCGCAATTTTTACCACTCACCCACGCTGTCGATTTAGTGCGGCCACTACTCGACAATAAGATACCCGACGAACGTTCTTGGCCATATCGCCGTGTTAATGATTTATGGTGTCGTGTCGTACTATGTGGCATTGGTATTGATGCGCAGACGCCTTTCAAAGTAGAGCGAACGGCGTATCTTATGAACAAGAAACATCACCGACAATTCACTGTCATTCCCGCGAAGGCGGGAATCCAGTGTCGTCCCAAAGCGATAAAAAATGCTCTGGATTAAAGCCCTACACATCAGCTTCATGGTCACCTGGTTTGCGGGATTATTTTATCTGCCGCGCCTATTTGTCTATCACGCCATGTCGAGCGACACCATCAGCATCGAGCGCTTCAAAGTCATGGAGCGCAAACTCTACTACGGCATCATGACGCCGGGCGCGGTTCTGACGATTGTCTTCGGCCTATGGCTCTGGCTAGGCTACGGCATCAGCGGCGGCTGGATGCACGCGAAACTTTTTCTTGTTTTGGTGTTAATCATCTATCACCTCTTTTGCGGCAACCTGGTGAACGACTTCAAGCACGACCGCAATCGGTTCGGCCATGTTTTCTTTCGCTGGTTAAATGAGCTTCCCGTGTTGATTTTGTTTGCGGTGATAATTTTGGTTGTCGTAAAACCTTTTTGAGCACCAGGCTGAGAGGCGCATGGATATTACCTCTCAGGGTATGCATTGCCGAAACGCAAGCGGGATAAGCGTTCTGGCGTGCCACATCCGATTAGTCAATACGCCGTCGGCTTTTCATGAATAAATAAGCCGCCGAAACCACCAGCCCAACCTCAAACACAAACGTCCAATGAAAAACAAAATTCAAAACCTTCGGATGGTATAAAGGCGGCACATTCCAGAAATAAACCCATCGATCGGAGAACGGCTCCAACCAACGGATTCTGCCAATATGAGTGTCGAGCACCAAGTGCAGCAATCCGTTGACCCCCACAATTACGCCGCCATTCGCCAGAAATCGATTTCTTAGTCCCCAGCCGGCAATTATGCCCAGCGAAATGACACTCAGCCAAAAACTGGGCCAGTGGGTAAAATAAGTGTGATGCCAATGTTGACGATGATCGACGAGGTAAAAATAAAACATGTCCAGATCGGGCGCGATGCTGCCGATCAAGCCGAGCAACATCAGCGTGTCACGTTTCTCTTTTGGAATCTCGCGAAATTTCAGCAAGAAATTCGAGCACAAATAGCCGGCAGGTAGGTGGCCGAAAATCATTTTTAACTTCCCTTAATTCAATTCTCTGTTCGGCGCGATGAAATTCGCAAGGACAACAAAGCGTTGTTCTCCACCCGGCACAATGGCGCGAAAAGGGTAGCAAGTGATGAGCGTGAGTTGCCGTTCGCCACCGCTCATGGTGACCCGTGTTTCTTTGTGGTTGACGACGATTGTGTCCGCCACTTGGTAGCGAAATTTCGCACCGCTTGATGAGGTGACAACAATTTCATCGCCTAACTGAAGATGTTGCATAAATTTAAAATGCGTATCTCGATGCCCGGAGAAGACCGAGTTTCCTTGCTCTCCGGGCAGTGGTGAGCCGCTCAAATGGCCCGGACCGAACGCCAACGTGCGGCCGCTTGCGCCGGCGAGCACGTATTGATCGACGCCCAGACGCGGCACTTCGAGGCGCGCGACGGGCCACGTATCGGCCCACGGCCACGGTTTGACCTCTTTTTCACCTACCAGGGTTTTGTCCCACGACTTGCGCATCAGGTATTGCGCGAATTGCGCTTTGGCATGGATGTAAGCACCTTGCGCGATTTGCCATACGCCGGCCAACATCAAGAGACCAGCGATCCAAAGTAAGGCGTTGCGTTTGATGGTTTGCACGATGGTTGTTCCGCGCTTAGATTGCGCGACGCTTTGCTTGCAACCAAAATCCGCTCGCGGCAAGCAATAGCAGCAAACCGACTAACAGGTTAAGTTCCGCGGCGGTGGCGGTCTTCGGCAACTGCCCGAACACGGCTTCATGATTCCAACCTTGCGGCAAATTGTTGGGCACTGCGCCGGTCTTCAGCGCCGCATCAGCCGGCCGTGACGGCGTCATATCGACGGCAACGAGGCTCGTGTATTTGCTAACTAGATGATGATCGAGCGCGGTTGTGATGATGGCTTTCTTCGCCCCTTCCGGATTGCTGTGCGCAGCATCCATCAGCGAACCGATTTTTTTGCGCGCCCACAGTACGCCTACGCCAGATTCGGTTTTATTCGTCGCGAGCGACAGTTTGGTTTGCCATTTCGTAGCGCCACTACTGCCGGAAATGGTGATATCGCTATCGACCTCCGTCAGCGCAGCGCTCAACATCACCGGCTCTCCGGCATAAAGATCGGGCAATTGTTTCGGCCACATCTCGCCGTCGATCGCGCCGGGCAAACTGACGCTGATGTTGGTCAATACCGGGTTTTCCAATTTACGGAACAAGTCGCTCATTTTTTCATTCACTTCTTCGACCTTGCCGATGTAGGTGAACGTGCCGTGGCCGAACTCGGCCGCTTTGGTCATGAAGTAACTATTCGGCGCGGAACCGATGCCGATCGTGAACAAACGGCTATCGCCCAACTTTTTGCGGATGATGTCGAACAGCTCTTCCTCGTTGCCAACACTGCCGTCTGTCATGAACACCACTTGGCGGATCACGTTAGGGTTATCGCTACCGATCAATGCCGCGTCCAATGCACCGGCGATTTCCGTACCGCCAGTGGCGACTAGGCTTTCCGCATAACGCTGCGCTTCTTGCAATGTATTGCCATTAACGGGCACAGCACTCGGAAACAATTTGCTTGTGTAAGAATTGAACTGGATAACGTTGAAATGATCCTGCGGCGTCAAACGGCTCAGCGCCAAGACCAAGGATTCGCGGGCCTGTTCGATGGACATGCCTTCCATGGAGCCGGAGGTATCGATGACAAAAATCACTTCGCGCGGCAATGGATTAGCTTTCGCCTCGGTCGCTGCGGAAGGCGGCATCACCATCACCAACGCGTAGGTTTTATCTTTTTTCGTTTCAGTGAATACGGCTGCTTGCGGCGCGGTGCCGACATCGGGTTTCCAAACCAATTCGAAATCGCGGTTGGCGGGCGTTTCACCATTGGCCAAATTGATGGCGTAACGATGACCATCTTGCTTCATGTCAGTCTTGTGGTACGGGCTTTCCAATTTCGCTAACGGAAATCCGGCGTCAAGATCAACCTTGATGGTGACGGGATTGATCAGACCGTTGCTCGGATGCAACACCGGCGGCGTAATGCGGCTCGCGTCTGGCACTTGATCGGTGTTAGGCGAGAAACCTGTACCAACGAAATCACTCGCGACGGGTGTTCCGGGAATGTAGCGCGGCGCGACGACCATCGGAAAGCGAATGCGGAATTGGCCTTGATCGTAACGCAGGGTTTCTTGATATTCAATGGCGACGACAATTTCTTCTTCCGGACCAATGTTCGCGACGTTGGTGGTAAATACATTGGTACGTTCCTGCTCCAGCAACGTCGCTTTTTTACCGTCTTGTTTCGCGGCCTCGTAGGCTTTCTTTGCTTCTTCTTTTTCCTTGATCAGGCCTTTGACAACTCGATCACCGACTTTCATATCAAGATGGTCGACGGCACTTTCTTCCGGCAAAGGAAATACATAAATGCCTTCCATCCATTCTTTTGTTGGATTTTTGAAGTGTTGTTCGACTTTAACGCGCGCGATCATGCCGGTGATACGCATCTGAACGTCAGTTTTGAGAGTCGGCGCTTTGATCATGCCGTCTTTCGACTTGAACACCAGGCGGCCTTCTTTCGCATCGCCGAGGCGTTCTATTTTTAGCGGTGGCATCTCATCGGCGTTGGCGTGGTGCGCCAGAAACAACACGAACAGCATCGCTGTGCCGCCGCAAACGACGCCAACCATCGTGCCAGCAAAGATCGTGCGCATAAAATCCGAAAAAATGTTGAAACCTTGATGCTTCATTTTCATCCCCTAGTCATCCCCGGATCCGAGCTGGATCCGGCATAGGGTGAATTACAGCGCCCAAACATGGCGCAATCCGTTGCGGAAATGACTAGGCAACGGAGAAAAATGGCAAAATCATGGCAATTGCAGCCTTGCTGCTGCGAAGTATGTCGCGTGTTGTATAGTCCAATTACTCAAATTTTCCGACTAAGCCATGAGCCGAACTATCGCCCTTGTTGAAGACGATCCACTGATTCGTGAGAACTACGCGGACGTCTTGCGCCGACAGGGCTACGACGTGAATGCCTATCCTGCGCGTAAACCGGCGATGGACGCGTTTAAGCAACGTCTGCCGAATTTGGCGCTGATTGACATTGGCCTTGGTGACGAAATGGATGGCGGGTTTTCGTTGTGTCGCGATTTACGCGCGCTATCGCCGACACTGCCGATTATTTTCCTCACCGCGCGCGACAGCGATTTCGATACCGTCGCAGGACTGCGCATGGGTGCGGACGATTATTTGACCAAGGACATCAGCCTGCATCATTTGCTGGCGCGCATTTCCGCACTCTTCCGACGTAGCGATTTGCTCGCTTCGCCACCGAGTCAAGACGACATTCTCGAGCGCGATCAACTGCAAATTGATATGAAGCGCTTTACTGTGACTTGGCTCGGAAAACCGGTGGAGTTAACATTGACAGAATTCTGGATGGTGCACGCATTAGCGAAATTTCCGGGTCATGTGAAGGATCGCGATCAACTGATGCGTGACGCGGAATTGACGGTGGACGACAGCACCATCACCTCACACATCAAGCGCATGCGCAAAAAATTTCTCGAGGTCGATACAGCGTTTGATCGAATCGATACGGTTTACGGGATCGGCTATCGTTGGAAAGCGTGAATCTGAGTTGGTCATTTCGAGCAAAGCGAAGCAATCTCGTTTTTCTCGCAAACGGATAATCTAATTTACTCGTGAAATTCCACATCCCCTTCGGCATTCGCGGCCAGGTTTTTCTGGTCTCACTCGTTCTGTTCGCCATTCCGTGGGTCGGTTACCGATACATTCTTGAGGTGGAAAATTTCCTGCGTCAAGGACAGGAGCGAACCTTGGCCGGAACGGCGCAAGCGATCGCCACTGCATTGCATGATCGCCAACAACTGTTCGAACCGATTTCAGGTAGCGATCGCAATGGCAGCCGTTTGCTTTATGCACGCACGCTGGCAAAACCTATCTCGATCGATGGTGACGTGACGGACTGGCGTGGTCAGAACGTGAAAAATTTGCTCTACCAGGATTCCACTAACGAACAATTTTCGTTCACGCAGCAAACGGGAAAATACGATCAGTTTTTGTATTTGTTATTTGAGGTACAAGACAATGACGTCGCCATATTGCGCAGTGCCGATACCGAGATCGATCAAGTCGACCATCTCGAACTAACGCTCGGACGCGGCGAAGCCGATGCAATGCGCTTTCGCCTCGCACTTGCTCGAGTATCTCAAGTGCAAACAATGCGCGTATTGACATCAGACGATGCAAGCGAGCGATTGGAAGCGGAGACACGCATTCAAGCCGCCTGGAAGAAATCAAAATCCGGTTATCGCATCGAGGTGAGGCTTCCGCTTGAAATGATTGGCGGAAAAATAGGCTTCGACGTTGTGAATGTTACGAATAGCGCCGACCTGCAAAGTGTTGACCATCTTGGCTCCGGCAAAGAGTTACTGAGTGTTGTCATTCCCGGTGTTGAGATCGATGCGATTCTGCGTGGAACCGGGCGCGGCAATGCGCGCGTGTGGGTGGTCGATCAGATCGGACGTGTGCTTGCCAGAACCGGGAGCTTGCAAACTGCCGCGCCCAAAGCCGATAAGCCGGCCAGTGAATCTTGGTACAAACGTTGGGCGCGCCAACTGCATGCTGCAACATTGCGGCAAATTTATTCGCGCTTAATGAAGTCACCGACCCATCAATTCGTCGACGATCTTGAAAACGCCACCGAGCTCGAAGGCAAAGCGCTTGAGGCTGCATTCAACGGCGCGGCGGGAACGCAGTGGCGTATGACGCCAGATCAGGGTGCAATCATCTTATCGGCTGCACAGCCGATTTGGGTGGGCGATCGCGTTGCAGGAGCAGTCGTCGCCGAGGAGACGACCAACGAAATTTTGGCGTTGCGCAATAAGGCGCTTGAGCGCCTATTCAATGTAGCAACTGCAGTGTTGTTACTGGGCTCCCTTACGTTATTGCTGTTCGCGACACGAATATCGAAACGAATTCGATTGCTGCGAGATCAAGCGGAACAGGCGCTCGATTCCAACGGGCGTATTAAGTCGCTGGTGGCTGGATCAAACGCTAAAGATGAAATCGGCGATCTGTCGCGCAGTTTTTCTCAATTGCTGACCCGGCTTGCCGACTACAATGGCTATTTGGAGCAAATGGCGAGCCGCGTTTCACACGAATTTCGTACACCGATCGCGGTGGTGCGTTCTTCATTGGACAATTTGCGCCAGCAGACCTTACCGGACGACGCCGCGCTTTATGTGAACCGAGCACAGCAAGGCATTGAGCGACTCAGCGTGATTTTGAATCGCATGAGTGAAGCGACGAAACTCGAGCAATCACTGCAAACCGCCGAGTGTGAGCGATTCAATCTGAATGACGTTTTGTCCGGCTGTGTGGAAGGCTATCGCAGCATCCATTCCGACAAACCAATTCATTTGAAATTGCCGCAGCAGCCGACGTGGATGCAAGGCGCGCCGGACCTCATCGCACAAATGTTAGATAAACTGTTTGGCAATGCCTTGGATTTTCGGCGAGAAGGGAGCGCAATTGAAATTGGCCTGGAAGCCAGCCTTGAAAGTGGAGAACTCACCGTATCTAATGAGGGTGCGGCGTTGCCAACAGAAATGCAAGATCAACTTTTCGATTCGATGGTATCGTTGCGACCACGACATGGTGGCGAGGAAGCGCATCTGGGTCTAGGGCTATACATCGTTCGGCTGATCGCCGAGTTTCATCACGGAACAGCGCGTCTGGAAAATCGAGCTCGATGGCAAAGGCGTTAACGCGGTGATCAAGCTTTCACTGCTGAACTCGGAAATCAATCCAATATGAAAGAACAACAGTTTTTTGCCTCTTGCCCGCGCGGCCTTGAAGCTTTTTTAGTCGACGAGCTTCGCGAGATTGGCGCGGCAAACGTAGAAACGTCGATGGGCGGCGTTCATTTCCGTGGCGCATTTGATTTTTGCTATCGAGTCAATCTGGAGAGCCGGATCGCGAGTCGCGTCTTCTGGCAAGTTTGCGCGGGTTCCTATCGCAAAGAAGATGACATTTTTCAGGCAGCGCGCGCGTTGCCGTGGACTGATTGGTTCAAGGCCAGCCACCGAATTATGGTGGAAACCAATGCGCGCAACTGCCCCCTGAAAAGTTTAGACTTTGTGACGCTGCGAATTAAGGACGCGATTTGCGATTGCTTTCGCGATCTCAACGGCGCGCGGCCGGACGTGGATCGGCGTTCGCCGGATATTCGCATCTCGGCGTTTTTGACTGCCGACGCGTTCACAATTTATCTGGACACATCCGGCGAGCCACTGTTCAAGCGGGGTTATCGTGATGCGCGCATCGAAGCGCCGCTAAAGAAAATTTAGCAGCGGGCATTTTGCGCATGACCGGCTGGATCGCCAACAGAACCGTTGCTCGATCCGATGTGCGGTAGCGGCACTTTCCTGATTGAAGCGGCGATGATTGCGCTGAAAATTGCGCCCGGTATCAACCGGAAATTTGCATTCCAGAAGTTATCGAATTTTTCCGAGCGCGATTGGAGAAAATACTTGGATCGCGCGCAATCGGCACAACGGCGGCCAACGCCATTGCAGATTTTTGGTTCGGACAAATATGGCGACGTATTGAAAGTTGCACGAACCAATTTGGCGAAAGCAGGTTTGGTCGATGTCGTTCAACTCAAACAAGTCGATGCGTTAGAAATGTCTGCGCCCGCGGCAAGCGGCGTATTGATCACCAATCCGCCCTATGGCGTTCGCCTCGGCGAACAAGACGAACTCGCCGCCGATTATCCGCGCTTAGGTGATGTGCTCAAACGGCAATTCTCCGGATGGCGCGCCTATTTGTTCAGCGCGGATACCCAATTGCCAAAACTGATTCGGCTCAGTGCGTCCAAGCGTACGCCGCTATTTAACGGCCCCTTGGAATGCCGGTTATACGAATATAAAATTCAAGCTGGGTCGATGCGCAAGCCCACACAGGGTACAACAACAGATTTGCCGTAGTGCGTGCGAAGTTGTGGTGCTTGCATACGTTTTGATCGTGGGCCCAGATCGCGCATTTAAAACCCTTCAACTAACGTTCTCCCGCCGCCACGCGTTAAACGTCCACAACGAACTCAATCCGTCCGAAAGCGCGAACAAGATCGCCAACGTTCCGGGAATGATGCCGAGCCACCACAGCAGCGCCATTATTGGCGGCACGAGGGGACGATCCAATAACGTCGCAAACACGAATCCTTGCGAATTGAGGCGTCCGCTGACGATGTAGAGCATGCCCAGCCCGCCCAACAACAGGCCCACCAAGCGAAAGTAGTTCGCAGCTTGTTCGCTAAGTCCCGGCAAATGCAGCAATCCGGCAACAAAATGCGGCGCAAACAAAACGATTGCTGCCTCAGCGAACATGATCCAGCCAAAGATCTCCACCGTGCGCGCCGAATGCGCCTGCTCTTCGGCGCGGATCACCTTACAAAGCATGTGTTTAAATGGATCCATCGTATTCCCCTCCGATCTTCTGAATTAAATCAGCCCGGAATTTGCGCCAGCATTTTCTGATACTGTCCATACGGGCGGTGGCCGCGGACTGTCGGAATTTCGAGCCCATTGCCCTATCATCGATGTTGTTTTTTATTCTGCGATAAATGCAATTGGCGAACTTTACCAATACTGCCATTAGGCTTCTTGCCCAACGAAGTTGTCGACACGGCGAAGGTTATCATATCAAAATATGGATCTCACATTGGAAGGTAGTACTGCACTTATCACCGGCGCAAATGGCGGCCTTGGTAGTCATTTCGCTCTTACCCTCGCCAAAGCCGGCGCAAAACTCGCGATTACGGCACGGCGCCTCGATTCGTTGCGCGACGTCGCGGAGCGGATTCGAGCCGCAGGCGGCGAGGTCGAACCGATTGCACTCGATGTTAAGGATCGACGCAGTGTGGTACAAGCGTTTGAACAAGCCGCGCGGGTATTTGGACCGGTCACCGTTGTGGTCAACAACGCCGGCATTGCCGTCACCAAACCGCTGCTCGAACACGACGACGAGGATTGGAATCAAGTCATCGATGTGAACCTCTCCGGTGCGTGGCGAGTTGCGCAGGAAGCGGCGCGCCACATGGTGCAACATAAGCAGGGCGGCAGCATCGTCAACATCGCGTCGATTCTCGGATTACGAGTCGCGGCGCAGGTGCCGAGCTACGTTGCTTCCAAAGCCGCGTTAATTCAATTGACCAAGGCGATGGCATTGGAATTGGCCCGGTATAAAATTCGCGTCAATGCGCTCGCGCCGGGCTACGTCGAAACATCGATTAACAGCGATTTTTTCGCGACGGACGCCGGTCAGGCGTTAATCAAGCGCATCCCGCAGCGGCGTATCGGTCGTCCAGAAGAACTCGACGCTGCACTCCTTCTGCTCGCTTCCAATGCGGGCTCTTTTGCAACCGGCACGGTGCTCGCTATCGACGGTGGACAACTGGTAAACACACTATGATGGTGAGTGTAGATAATTTTGTGTAATCGGTCATTGGGCGGAAGAACGCCGTCTACAGAGGAAAATGATGACCAAACGCAAAGTAATTCAATTTCTAATTCAATAAAGCACTAACGACCTAAGGCGATACGTCGCTGTTCAAGCCGGCGGGGGAATTGATACGCAGCGTATGAAAAGCGCCGTCGATGCTCTGCTTGGATTCAAGACGAATGTTCCGCAAGGTGGCGTGCTGACAGTTTTCAAGCTGGCCAAGTAATTTTTGTAGTTTAGTACGCTCTAATTTGCCCCGGACGCCGTAGAATTGACGGTGTCCGGGGCATTTGTTTTTGAAGAACGAGTTTATTTCGCGGCGAATATCGCAACCATCGAGGAGAACCATTCATGATTGTCGTACATCATCTCAACAACTCGCGCTCACAGCGCATCCCGTGGTTGCTGGAGGAACTAGGCGTACCTTACCGGCTTGAGCAACACCGGCGCGATAGCAAAACCAATCTCGCACCACCCGAATTGCGCGCGATCCACCCGTTAGGCAAATCGCCCGTTATCCAAGACGGTGATCTGACATTAGCCGAGTCGGGCGCCATTATCGAGTATTTGGTCGAGCGCTATGGCGCCGGGCGGCTCGTACCGCAGCGCGGTTCGAATGAGTATGTGCGCTATCTATTTTGGATGCATTTCGCCGAAGGCACCATCATGTTGCACATGGTTGCGCGGCTTTATCTTATCCGCGTCGGTGAGGCGGCGAAGGCAATGCTGGCGCGCGTCGAGGCGATGATCGGCGATGAGTTGGATTTGGTCGAGGCCGAACTGGGCCGTAGCGCGCATCTCGCCGGAACGGAATTCAGCGCCGCCGATGTGCAGATGGTATTTCCATTGGAATTTGCCGCGCACGCCGGGCTGCTAGCTGAACGTCACGCCAAACTGCGCGATTATCTCGCCCGCATGCAGGCGCGTCCTGCGTATCGACGTGCGGTTGAACAAGGCGGCGCATACGCTTTCGACTCGATTAGCGCCGGCGATGCAGCACCGTTTCCGATGCCAAATCGGTAACTACCGATGCCCAGCACCCTGACGCCAGTTGCGTTCGGCTTCGTCCCAAACGGCGAGCGCCTGAAGATCTGGCACCCAAGCTAAGCCGGTTTTTCCATCAGACGATTTTGCTTCCGGGGTAACGACTACATCCAGCAAAGCGGGACGGTTGGCCAGGCGCACGTTCGATCGCGCCGGGCAGGTCTTCGGTTTTTTCTACGCGCTCCGCATGCATGCCGAAGGCGCGCGCCATGGCGGCGTGATCGGCGAACTGTAAACGCGTGCCGACCACTTTGCCGTGGGTGTCGGTCTGGTCATGTACTTCGATCTGCCACGCGCCGTTGTTCGCGACTACAATCAACAGCGGTGCTTTGTGGCGCACCGCCGTATCGATTTCCATCGCGTTAAAACCGAACGCACCATCGCCGGTCGCGACGACCACTTGTCGATCAGGAAAAGCGAGCTCGCGGCGATACCGAATGGTGTGCCAATGCCGATACAACCGAGCGAGCCGGGATCAAGATAAGTTGACGCAGATAAGCCGACGCGCGCGAAACTCAAGAAATCGCCGCCGTCCGCAACGATAACTGCATCGGGCGCGAGTTGTTTTTGCAGTTCACCGAGCAAACGATTGGGATGAATGCGCCCATCGCTTCCCGGCGCAGCCGTTCGCATGGTTTGGCGCAATTTGATTGCGCGCTCTTCGTGCTTTTGTCGAGTGGTGGTCAGCCAATTGCGATCGACATTGGTTTGCGATTACCTGCCGACCTGAACCATCGCGCTCAGCGTCGCTGCCGGCTGCGCGAAGATTTCTACTTCGCCGCGTCGATTGTCGCGCAAGTCGCCCGGCGCATCGCCAATGCGGATGAAGCGCGCCGCGCCGAAAATCGCCGGCGAGCCGAAAGCCAATTGGAAGTCGAGCCGGCGGCCGAGCGTAACAATCACGTCGGCTTCGGTCATCACCGTGCCGCGCATCGCGGCGACGACGGACGGATGCGAGTCCGGCACCAAGCCTTTGCTTTCGCCGGTATCCAGATACAGCGCGCCGCATTTGTCGAGCAACGCCGTCAATTCGGCGCCCGCGCCGCGCGCGCCGCGGCCGCTGATGATCAACGGCCGCTTTGCAGACCAAAGCAGATCGACCGCGGCTTGCGATATCGTTTGCGCTCGGGACGCAAAAGCGGCTTGGCCTTCGGGCGGAAATGTTCCTCCAATCTGCAGCGGCCGCGGCACTTCGGCGCGCAACGTATCCATCGGAAAATCCAAATACACCGGGCCAGGATCGCCGCCTTGTCCGAAGGCGCGGGAAACGGCTTCGTCCAGTTCTTGCAGTACCAACGAAGGCTCGCGAACCGTGCGCGCATAGCGCGTGAGCGGGCGTACAAAGTCGATATGGACGATATCTTGCAATCCGCCGCGATTTTCTTGCGGCCGCGGCGGCAAACCCGATAGCACCAATATCGATGCACGTGAAATGTGCGCATTGGCGATGCCGGTCATCGCATTGGTCACGCCCGGGCCGGCGGTGACCAGCGCCACGCCAAGTTGTCCGGTGAGTTCGCTGTGGGCGTGCGCCATGTACACCGCCGCACGCTCATCGCGCACGTCGATGATGCGGATGCCTTCGGCATCGCAACGCATACAGATCGGCATGATGTGGCCGCCGCACAGCGTGAAGATGCGGTCCACGCCGCGTGCTTTAAGAAATCGCGCGATGACACCCGCGGCGCTATCGGCGGTGATCGGCGGCGGCATGATGCTCATGATGTTGCCTTGGCGGGTTTGCGTCGTTTGTTTTTCGAGTGCGAAGGTCGAATAACGCCAGGTTGTTTGCGCGGATCGGTTCCCGGCGGAAAAATTTTGACTTTCTGAATCTTCTGCGAACTGGTGGTGGGCAGTTTATCAACGAAAAGAAAATACGCAGGCGCTTTGAAATAGGCCATGCGCTCGCAGCAGTAATCGAACAATTCGCGCGCGAAGTTTGCATTCGCTTGTCGCGATTCTTTTGCGATTACCAACGCCATGACTTCCTCCTCGCGAATTTCGTCCGGCACCGCAATGACCGCGACTTGTTTGACTTTGTCATGCGAGGTGATGCATTCTTCGATTTCGGCGGCGGCAATGTTTTCACCGGCACGGCGAATAATATTTTTGCTGCGATCCATGAAGAAATACATGCCGCTTTCGTCGCGCTTGACGACATCGCCGGTGTGGAACCAGCCGTTGCGCCATGCTTCGTCGGTTGCTTGCTTGGTTTTTCAGATAGCCGGAGAAGAAGCCTTTGCGCGGCGTTTCGGCGCTATGGCGGAGGACCAATTCACCGGCTTCACCCACGGGTACTTCGTTATCGTTGGCATCCACTGCGCGCAGTTCCGTGCCAAGTTCACGAGCGGCCCAGCGCGCGAGTGTGTATCATGCGCGGCTCTTCGTGTGCGGTAGTCATGCGGCCGGTTTCGGTCATCGCCCACATTTCAACGAGCGGGAAGTCGTAGCGTCTCTCGAACTGCTTCGTGCAAATTCGGTTCGCAACCGGCACAAAGGGCAAACTTAACTCTGTGGGCGCGCTCTTGCGCTCGTTTCCGGAAGCTTAAGCAGGATCGCCGGGAATGACGCCTTGAAATTGAATCGCGGTGACTTTGCAATTGACGATATCGTCCCAGAAAGTACTGGCATGAAATCGATCAGGAAATACTAAACACCCGCCCGCAAGCAACATGGTTGGCAACGAAATCGAAAGAGCGTTGGCATGATGCAGCGGTAACGGGTTATAAAGCCGCTCTTCGCCTTCCTTCAGCGCAAGCGTATGGCCGCGCGACAAAAACCACTGGCCCCAAAAGTGAAAGTACTCGTTGGTGAGCACGCAACCTTTAGGGCGGCCGGTTGTGCCGGAGGTATAGAGCAGCGCCCGCTTCACTGTGGCCGTTCGGGGATTTCTTCGCGCGCGGGTGCCAGGTATGGGTAGCGCAGCGTTAAATCGTCGAAGGCAGAACCGGGATCGGCTTCGGCAAGGCCTGGCCGCCGCTTGCAAATCCGTCAAACGTTCTGGATCGCCGAACGCCACGCACGCATTCTGAATGCTCGAGAAGGTAGTGAATTCATCGTGCCGATAGTCCGGACTGACGCTTACCGTGCAGCAACCCAATGCGTTGAGCGCAAATGATGAAACACAAACTCCGGCCGTTGATCGAATAAAATCGCGACGCGATGGCCGGGTCCATAGCCTGCATCGCGATAAAATCGATGCGTTTTTGTACCTCCGCGTACGTTTCATTCCAGGTGAATTCCTTACCTTCCGGAAAATAAGCGCGACCGGCCATGGGCGGGACGGCATAGGCAGGGCGATCGCCGAATTTCGCGACGGTTCGTTGCAACGATTGATAAAGCGTGCCGAGGGCTAGGGCGTCCATAGTTTCAATTCGAGTGGTTGCGCGACGCGATTGACGCGCTGCACGGTTTTTGCGGGAGGTTGATTTGTTCTGATTGAGCTGTTGTCGCAAGCGGCCGGCCAATACATCGGACGCATGCGCAATATGATGCCGGGCAATGCGCTCGGCTTTGGCGGCCTCGCCCGCGATAATGGCGTTTAGAATGGCTTCGTGCTGACCCCAGATTTCATCCGGGGTTTCGCCACGCAACACCTCGGCCATCACCCGCCGCAAATAGCTCCAGTGCGGCGCGCAAATCTCGCCAATAAGCGGATTTCCGGAAAGTCGGTAAAGAAAATAATGAAACTCCATATCAGCGATAGTCATCTGCGCGACGGAACCACTTTTCACAGCCGTCCGACCTCGGGCGATATAGGCGGGCCCTTCTTTTTTGGCAATGTTCGCAGCAACCTTGGCAACCTTGGCGCTCGCAACTCCGTCGAGCACGGCGCGCACTTCGAGAAGATCGCGCACGTGGGCGGGATCAAGTGGCGCGACCATCAAGCCGCGCCCCGGGGCATCGCGCAATAACCCACGGCTACGCAATAACATTAGCGCCTGCTGCACCGGCTGACGCGATACGCCCAGCGTTTCCGCGAGTTCTTCTTGAATTAAACGGCTATCAAGCCCAAGCCTTCCTTCGGTGATTTCCTTAAGGATCGATTCGTAGACTTGGTCGACTAACGTCGGTTGCGGGGTGAGCGTGCGCAAAATCTTTGAACTCAATGATAAAAAAGGATGTATCTGATTTTAGCATTCTGAACTCAGAATTCCAATAACATTATTAGCTTTTTTTTGCGAGTGAATTGGGCGGGGCCAATGTGATGGGCCTACAAACGGCAGTTTAAGCTGCCGTTTATAGGTTCATATGTCGAACATGAGAATCGCAGTATCGGTTACGTGCGTTGGCGCAAGCCGCGAGTTTCCAAAATGCACTGTGGCGAATAGTTTTAAGGGGAATGTGCAAAGGTAATTGAAGCTATTTTCCAGCCTGCGCGACACCCAAGCCATTTGCGAGAAACGAATCGTCTATTCCTATTTCATTTCGATCAAACTTACTTCACCCCATTGATTGCAAACCATTCGAACATGCGTTTCCAACCGTCTTCCGCCGCTTCTTTGCGATAACTTTGGCGATAGTCCGCATGAAAACCATGGGGTGCGTCGGGATAAACTACGATGTCCGATTTACTTTGCGCGCCCTTTAAATCGCTTTTCATATCATCAACGTCGGAGAGGGGAATCCCTTGATCTTTGCCGCCATACAGGCCCAAAACCGGCGCCTTTAATTCTTTCACGAGGTCGATCGGATGCTTCGGTTGATTTGCCCCTGCTACACCTTGTAATCGGCCGTACCATGCGACGCCGGACTTCACATCCGGATTGTGCGCGGCGTAAAGCCACGTGATCCGTCCACCGTAGCAAAATCCGGTAATCGCAATGCGTTTCACATCGCCCTTATTCGCGGCGGCCCACACGACGGTTGAATCTAGATCGCTCATCACTTGCGCATCGGGCACTTTAGCGACGACCTTCTCCAAAATTTCGTTGATGTCTTTCATTTTGCTGACGTCGCCTTGGCGGAAAAATAACTCCGGCGCAATGGCCAAATAGCCACGTTTGGCGACGCGGCGACAGACGTCTTTGATGTGCTCATGTACACCGAAAATCTCCTGGACAACTAATATCGTTGGGAAATTTTCTCCCGACGCCGGCCGTGCGAAATAGCCGGGAATGGTGTCGTCGCCACGTCCGATGGTTGCCTCCCCCGTAACAAGGCCATCGCTGTCGGTGGTGATCGTCGCCGCGGAAATCGGCTGGGTGGCAAGCGCAAAGCCACTCGACAACGCAGTGACGACAAATTCACGACGGGTGACTTGCGGCTTGGGGTTCAGGCTATTGAGTTCGGATTGCATGTTGGGCTCCTCGATTGGCGCGGGCCTCATTTTACAAGGCTAAAGGATTTTTAGTTGCTATGCCTGGCAGACAATCGCGGCGAGGCGTTCAAGCCAGGCATCGCCACGAGCAAGCATTTATACGGCTTCTGGCGTGGCCTATTAACGACAACTCCGTATCTAATTGTCACTTTCGCGAAGGCGAAAAATAATCACTACCCTAACCCGCGAGCCAAATCCGCTTTGATATCTTCAATATTTTCCAACCCCACTGCCACCCGCAACAAGCCCTCGCCAATGCCCGCACTCGCGCGCGCCTCGGCAGAAATTCTTCCGTGTGTGGTGCTGGCCGGATGGGTGATAGTGGTTTTCGTGTCGCCGAGATTAGCGGTAATGGACAACAGCTCCGTGCTATCGACGACCTGCCATGCGCGCTCGCGGCCACCTTTCACATCGAACGATACCACGCCGCCACTCATGGATTGCTGGCGTTTCGCCAACGCATACTGCGGATGGTTCGACAGGCCGGGATAGTAAACACGCTCAATATTCGGTTGCGTCTCAAGCCAATTGGCCAATTGCGACGCAGCGTTACATTGCGCCTCCATGCGAATTTTCAACGTTTCTAAGCCCTTCAAACAAACCCAGGCATTAAATGGACTGATCGACGGGCCCGCCGTACGCAAGAACGGCAAAATGCTTTCGGTCAGCCTATCTTGCCGGCCAAGCACTGCGCCGCCGAGTACGCGGCCTTGGCCGTCCAAATACTTAGTCGCGGAATGAATCACCACATCCGCGCCTAACTCAAGCGGCCGTTGCAAAATAGGCGTGCAAAAACAATTGTCGACAACCAACAAAATGCCTTTGGCGTGCGCGATCTCTGCGAGCCCGGCGATATCGGCAATTTCCGTCAGCGGATTAGACGGCGTTTCGACAAAAAATAACTTCGTGTTGGGTTTAATCCCGGCGCGCCACGCGTGCAAGTCGGTCTGCGAAACATAAGTGGTATCCAAACCCCATTTGCCCAAGACGTTATTGAATAGCTGCACAGTTGCGCCGAATACGCTGCGTGATGAAACAATGTGATCGCCCGCCTTAAGCAAACCCATCACACAGGACAGAATCGCCGCCATGCCGGACGCAGTGGCCAGACAAGCCTCAGCACCTTCCATTGCCGCAAGCCGTGTTTGAAATGCCGTCACGGTGGGGTTGGTAAAACGCGCATAAACATTGCCCGCCTCGGCGTTGGAAAACCGCGCCGCTGCTTGCGCCGCGTTGTCAAAAACAAAACTCGACGTCAAATACAGCGCTTCGCTATGTTCGTTAAATTGACTGCGCTCGATACCGGCGCGGACTGCCAACGTTTCGACGTGAAAATTTTGACTCATTCGCGTAACCTCTGACTCCAAAAAAACAAAAACCCGATCTGCTAAAGCTGATCGGGTTCTCCGTTCGCTTTAGCAGAATTTATAACGCGCCCGCAAGCTGACTCTCAAATCGGCGCTGAGAAATGAGTGTCGCGCAACGCATCCGCGATGTCAATGAGAATTTCCTCAAAGCAAGCCGCCGTGACGCAAACCGGAAACATCGCCAAGAGTTTGTTAAACTTGATTTATATAACCCTATCGTTTATTGTATACAGAATCCGATCGTGATAATTTTAAACTTAAAACCATGGCGCTAACCCGCATCACTCTCGAGCCCGATTTAGTTGAACGCGTTTATGATGCGCTGCTACATTCCATCACGGAAGGTACGCTCGCGCCCGGGGCGCGCCTGGCGCAGGAAGATCTTGCAGAACAGTTAAATGTCTCGCGTCAGCCGGTGCTGCAAGCGTTGCGCTTATTGAAGAAGGACGGCTTTGTCGTCGATGCCGGCAAGCGCGGCGTGATGGTTACGCCGATCGATGCCGTTGCGATCGCCCAGGTTTATCAACTGCGCGGGGCGTTGGACGCGCTTGCGTCGCGATTAGCGGCGGAGCGTAAGGCGAATATCGATTACGGCTTGATTGAGCGCGGGCGCAAGGCCGCGCGAGGGCGCAGTATTGCCGCGCTGGTAGAAACGGATATCGCTTTTCACAACGCGATTTACGAAGCGAGCGGCAATGCGCTGATCGCCGAAGCCGCCAATCGCCATTGGGCCCATATTCGCCGCGCAATGATAAGCGTGCTATTTGCCTCGGGCGTTCGCGAATCCGTATGGGACGAACATGAGGCAATCCTTTACGCTATTCGCGCGGGGAATGTCGCAAAAGCCGAACGCCTGACGCGCGAGCACGGCGAAATCGCCGCGAACAAAGTCACCGACCGCATTCTCGCGCAGGCCGCTGTGGCCTGACGCATAGATTAAATTTAGGAGGTTCAACATGGTATTAACGCAAGCGCAACTCGAGCAATTCGACCGCGACGGTTATTTGTTTTTCCCCAATCATTTTTCACCGGAAGAAACCAAAAAACTGATCGATGCGGTGCCGCAACTTTATGCGCAACAACGTCCGGAAAATGTGCGCGAAAAAGGTACGAACGCCGTGCGCACCAATTTCGCCGCGCATATGTATAGCGAACCGTACGCGCGACTTGCGCGACATCCGCGCATGATCAAGCCGGTTGAGCAAGTGTTCGGCGAAGGCCTTTACATGCATCAATTCAAAATCAACGGCAAACAAGCTTTCGATGGCGATGTGTGGCAGTGGCATCAGGATTACGGCACGTGGAAAAACGACGACGAAATGCCAGAACCGCGCGCGATGAATATCGCGATTTTCCTCGACGACGTGAATGAATTTAACGGCCCGCTGATGTTCATTCCCGGCAGCCATAAGCTTGGCGTGCTGGACGCCGGACACGATTTGACGACGACGAGCTATCCGCTGTGGACCATCGATAACGACAGCATCACCAAACTAGTCGGGCGCGGTGGCATGGTTGCGCCAAAAGGCCCCACCGGATCGATGATTATGTTTCATTCTTGTTTGGTGCATGCGTCATCTTCGAACTTGAGCCCGTGGAATCGCGTCAGCGTTTATTTGTCGCTATGCGCCGTGTCCAATCATATTCGCCGCTTTAAGCGCGCGGGCTACATCGCTCACCGCGACTTCACACCAATCTCTTGCTTGCCGGACGATTGCCTCATTAAAGATTACCCAGTTGATCTACCATGGAAAAACGGCACGCCGGAACAAGAACAGAAACCATTGTTGAAAGCAGCATAAGGATTTGTCATGCTCAAACTTGAACACATTAATTTTCCCGCTAAAGATCCCGTTGGTTTGGCAACATGGTATTGCGACACGTTCGATTTAACGCGAGACGAGCATCGCGCCATTGGAGATGACGCGCTGATTGTATTCGTGCCGGGCGAACCATTAGGTAAGCGAACTGATGCGCATTTTGGTTTTCGCGTGGATTCGAATACGGCGCTGAAAAAATGGGCGGGCCATTTCGACAAAGAAGTTTCGCAGCGCGGCCGCTTTAATTCGATTCAAGTGTTCGACCCCGAAGGAAATTGCTTCGAACTGTATTGTTTACCGGACGCCTAATCACCAGAGCCGGCCACGATTGTTAAGACGAGGGTGTAAAGATTTTTGTGTAGATTAATTTTTTGCTAGGCTTTTTTGAAACGATGAAGGAGCCTGGAATGAAAGACAAGAAAGCGATTTCCGACGAATTGTTGGATCAATTAATCGCGGATTATAAAAAGCCCGAAGAGTGGCTGGCCTAGCAGTTTGTTGCAATTCGATATATTTGGCGGCGAGTAAAATTGTGACCGCTCAGAATGCGATAAAAACGATTTGTTTTTTATTTCCGATATTTTCCATCCCCCAAAAACAATTCTTTTCAGCAAAAAATGGCGATAAACCGAGATTTTCCATTAGAAATCCTTCGCTAATTGAAAATCTTGGATTATCAAAATGCCCCCAAATATGCCCCCCGGATATCAATAAACCAATTGGACAGAAAGAATGCAAAAAGCCCCGTGGATAGGGGCTTTATGGGGAGTTTCTGGACTTTGATGGACGTCCTAGAACTGATACTTGGCGGAGAGGGCGGGATTCGAACCCGCGTTAGGCTATTAACCTAAACACGCTTTCCAGGCGTGCGACTTAAACCGCTCATCCACCTCTCCGAATATTTTGCGAGTCGAGTTCCATCGCAAAGGGCGCTAAGGATAAACTAGAACGACCCTAAAGAGCAAATTCGCTTTGTCACGCTGAAACGGGCCAGCGCCATTTCCTGCGATTACTTAAACGACGATAAAACATCACGATCAAAATGATTCCCATCAGGGCATGAACAGGCCACAAACCTATCAGTGGCGAAAGTTTGCCTTGGGCGACCCAGGCCTGCGCGATGCTCATCAAATTGCTATAGGTCATATAAATGAGGATCGCGAGGATCAAGTTTGCCGATCGCCCGGCGCGTGGATTGACATAGCTAATTGGAATCGCGAGTAGCGAGAGAATCAATACACTCACGGGCAGCCCGATACGCCAATGCAATTCGGCGAACCGTTCCGGCGTCGGCTCTTTCAGAATTGCTTGCGGCGACATCGTTTTAGGGCTCGGCGACGACGATTGCTTCGCTTTGCTCTCGATTCGCATGGCGTAGCGTTCAAAATCCACCATTCGGTAATCCGCTTGGCCTGGCGTGCCCTCATAGCGCCGGCCATTTTGCAGCACAATAAATTTGTCGCCGTTGTCGTGGGTTTCTTGAAATCCTTTTTCGGCAACGATCACGCCGAGTTTTTGATGCTGTACCGATTGCACGAACACGTTTTCGATTTTGTTGCTCTGCAAATCAACACTCTCGACGAAGAACACTCGATCGGCATTTTTCGATTCGCGAAATACGCCCGACGAAATTCGCGATACATCGCTGCGCGCGTCTAAGCGACTGGCGTATTCCGCGCTTTGCTTTAACGCCCATGGTGAAAGATAGAGACTCAATCCTGCAACGGTAAGCACTAACGGCAACGCAAACAAGAAAACCGGTTTGATAAAATCGACTAAGCTCTTACCGTTAGCGAACCAGACCACCATTTCTGAATCCCGATAGCAGCGCGACAGCGTTAACAACACAGAGATGAATAACGTCAACGAAATAACCACCGGCAAATAGCTCAGCGCACCGAAGCCAAGCATCACCATCACCGCATCGGCCGGCAAGCTGCCACCGGCGGCTTTGCCAAGGAGACGGATAATTTGCGTAGTGAACGTAATGGCCAGCAAGACTGCGCCAACCGTCAACGCCACCTGGCCAAACTCGCGAATGAGGCTGCGGCCAAAAATCATGGATTCAACGCGCTTTGACTTTTGTTCAACACAATGGGGATAATCGGGGATTCAGTTAATGACTGTCGAACAAGGAGCGGAAGTTGGAATTTAGCACAAAAAGTGTCAGCCCGGAAAAAGCCAAGACAGCCTGTATCGTCGTCGGCGTCTATGAATCGTCCAAGCTATCGGCTAGCGCCGCTGCGTTGGATAAAGCGTCAAAACAGCATCTCGGGGCGATCCTGAAACGCGGCGACATGAAGGGCAAAGCCGGTAGCACGTTGCTACTGCACCATGTGCCGGGCGTTGCGGCCGAACGCGTATTGTTGCTGGGCCTGGGCAAAGAAGCTCATCTTAGCGATAAAGCCTACCGCGAGGCGATTCGTGCGGCGCTGCGCGCGATCGCCCACACCGGCTCGGCAGATGCAACGCTATGCCTTCTGGAAATAGGCGTCAAAGGCCGCGATGCAGCCTGGAAAGCGGAGCACATCGCCTTGATCAGCGGCGAATGCACGTATCGTTTTGAGGATTTCAAAGGTACGCCGGACCGCCAACAAGCCAAGCTGAAACACATTGCTCTCGCCGTAAACGGCAAGGGCGAGCAAACCGCGGCCGACGCTGGCCTACATGCTGGCGAAGCAATGGCCGAGGGCATCGCCTTCGCGAAGGATTTGGGCAACACGCCGCCGAACGTGTGTACGCCGGCCTTTCTCGCCGACGCAGCGAAAAAAATGGGCAAGGCTCACGGCATTAAAGTTGATGTGCTCGAACAAAAAGATTGCGAAAAACTCGGTATGGGTTCGTTCCTGTCGGTTTCTAAAGGCAGCCGCAATCCGCCGAAGTTCATCATCATGCAGCATAGCGGCGGCAAAAAAGGCGACAAGCCCGCCGTGCTAGTCGGCAAAGGCATCACCTTCGACACCGGCGGCATTTCCATCAAGCCCGCGCCGGACATGGACGAAATGAAATACGACATGAGCGGCGCCGGCAGCGTGCTCGGCACGATGAAAGCCATCGCATTGATGAAGTTGCCGCTGAATGTTGTCGCCCTCGTCCCGACTTGTGAAAACATGCCCGACGGCGCAGCTACGCGTCCCGGCGATATCGTCAAGAGCATGTCCGGCCAGACGATTGAAATTTTGAATACCGACGCCGAAGGTCGCTTGATTTTGTGTGACGCCCTCACCTATGCGGAGCGCTATCAACCGAGCGCCGTGGTCGATGTCGCTACACTTACGGGGGCATGCGTCGTCGCGCTAGGAACCGTCGCGTCCGGCATGTATTCGAACAAAGAAGCGCTCGCGCAAGAGATGATCAAAGCGGGCGAAACAGCCCATGATCGCGTCTGGCATATGCCGCTTTGGGACGATTATCAAGAGCAATTGCGCAGCAACTTCGCCGACATGGCGAATATCGGCGGGCGCCCGGCGGGCAGCGTCACGGCTGCGTGTTTTCTCGCACGCTTCGCGAAGAAGTTCGATTGGGCGCATTTGGATGTCGCCGGCACAGCGTACAAATCCGGAAGAGAAAAAGGTTCGACCGGACGGCCGGTGGGATTGTTATGTCACTTTTTGATGGAAAGAGCGAGATAAATGCTAAGGGTGAGGGCGTTGAAAGCAAGGATGAAGGATGAAGGATGAAAAAAATCTCGGTTTGCGCAGGGCTTGTGCACTAGTGTCGCCAATTGGAAAGAAGTGTGTGCGAAATAGTTTGTTTCTTCATACTTCCGCCTTCATCCCTCATCCTTTGTAGTTCCCCGTGACCCAAATCGATTTCTACACCCACGTAAACGACAAGCTGCACACCGTGTGCCAGCTTGTCGCGAAGGCTTACGAGCGCAAGCTCAAGGTCTTAGTTTTTACACCCGATTCGGGTACGTCGAGCAAGCTCGACAACATGCTATGGACCGCGTCGGCGATCGGGTTTATTCCCCACGCCATAGCCGGCGCGGAGATCGCCGCCGAGACGCCGATCATCATCGATCATCAAGGCGAAACGCTTAATCACGATGACGTACTCATAAACCTACGCCCCGAATGGCCGCCGTTCTTCAGCCGTTTTCAGCGCCTCGTCGAAGTCGTTAGCGTCGAAGAAAATGACAGGCTCGCCGCGCGGGAGCGTTATACTTTCTACCGTGATCGCGGTTATCCGATTAAATCCCATAACCTGAGTAGTTAAGTTGGCCACAAAAAAACAATCGCAAGAAGCGCTGCTGCAAAAAGTCGATTCGCTCTTGAAAAAACATCGTGTCGGTGCCGTCGGCTTCGGCGATCGCGCGCCGCTGGATGCGCCAATCCTCACCGATATCGTCGACGACGAAATTCCCACGCTGCAAAAGTCTGTCACAACTTCTGCGCGCTCGAACGACAAGGCACTGCACGGCCTCGCCGCCGACATTTACGAACGCGTGCTGGAAAAACTCGATAGTCGCATCGCCGCGCAATTCGAAAGCCGTCTCACGTCTCAAGTCGAGCGAGCCGTTCGAACCGCGCTACAACAAGTCGGCACCGATTTAAAAGACGATTTGATGAATAGTATCGGCGACGCGATCGCCGAAGCGCTGGCGGAAAAATTGAATCACAGTGTTGAGCGGAAATCTCAATAACGTTGCCCGCGCGCGAAGGCGCGCCAAGAGCCAATGCCCGCGCGCGTCTCCAGCCATGCATCGCCAGAAGCCAAGCGGGATGGGACTTCTGGCGCAATGGTAGGGAGGATCAAGCGCCGCGGATCCACCATGAAAAATATCAGCGTATTCTCCTATTTCACCGCTTGGTGGATCCATCCTGACGGGATTTGATCCACCTTACCACGCGACGCGGTGAAACCGGATTCGGGCAATTGGTGCCTGCGATTCTTGCCGTAGCTGAATCTCGCACATGTCTAAGCTAAGTTTGGGACGCAAAAATATTTTATGCTAGAGAAGAGGGATCGCATTTGAACGCCGAGAAGATTCGTGCACGTATTCAAAACATAGCAATTTCAGAGGCGGAGTTGCCCGTTTCGGTAGCGCGCGACGTTGCTTTCCATCTTACTGATTGCCTAGACGATCTCAACGCGTTTACCGCGTTCTGCAACGATCCCGATTCATTTACGCCGGAGCAAATCGATGCGACGCTGCTCGCGTTGTTGCATCATGTACCAAATCACCTCGCTGCTGCGGCCAAGCTCTATGCGGATTTTCCTGTTTCAGATATTTTCGGCGTTAGGGCAATTGCCACACCAACCGACGAGTGACCAAAACGCCTAACATCTCAGCCAGGTAGGTTGGGGTGAAGCATGAACCCCAACATAACTTCCAAAATTCGCGAAACTGGAGCCAATGTGTTGGGGTTCGTTCCTCACCCGCAACCTACGCGCAACCACACCGTCGAGCTTAAAAACCCGTGAGGTCATTCCCGCGAAGGCGGGAATCCATGGTGCGATTAATCTCTGAATGAATTTACCTAAGGTATAGGCCAAATGGATTCCCGCTTGCAGCGCGTGTTCGGACTTGCAAGTCCAAACCGTTCCGCAGGCGGCTTGTGTCCAAGCCGAATTCCCTGCTGCACCCTTCGCGGGAATGAGGGGCTGGCCTCGGGCCACAGTTAAAAAGTTGTTGGAAAATTCGGCGGCAGGCCGAAGAGCCAATTCCAGAGCGGACCCCAAGCCATGCACTGCTACAAACCAGTATCCACGCGCCTCGCAGCGATGCCAATGTACGAGTTTCAGGAGTACCACCCTTCCCTTCCGCTATAATCGTCGTTTAATCGCTTCATTCGCAAATCAATATGTCTGAACTCGCCAAAAGCTTTGATCCGAAGGCCATCGAAGCCCAATGGTATCCGCACTGGGAATCAAAAGGTTATTTCAACGCTGCTTACAAACCCGACGCCGAATCGTTTTGCATTCAGTTGCCGCCGCCGAATGTCACTGGCACGTTGCACATGGGCCATGCGTTCAACCAAACGATCATGGACGCACTGACGCGCTACCACCGCATGCGCGGCGCGAACACGTTGTGGCTGCCCGGCACAGATCACGCCGGCATCGCGACGCAAATCGTCGTCGAGCGCCAACTCGAAGCGCAAGGTGTAAAACGTCACGACCTCGGCCGCGATAAATTCATCGAAAAAGTGTGGGAGTGGAAACAGTTTTCCGGCTCGACCATCACCAGCCAAATGCGTCGCCTCGGCGCCTCGACCGACTGGTCGATGGAATATTTCACCATGGACGAAAATCTCTCGAAAGTCGTCACGGAAGTATTTGTTCGGTTGTTTGAAGATGGCCTGATTTATCGCGGCAAACGTTTGGTGAATTGGGATCCGAAACTGAAGACGGCCGTGTCGGATTTGGAAGTGCAGATGGAAGAAAGCGATGGCCATATGTGGCACATCGTTTATCCGTTCTCGATGGCGACAGCTTGACGCGATGGCCAACCGATGCCCGGCCTGACAATCGCGACAACGCGCCCGAAACGATGTTGGCGGAGTGGCGCGCTGATGCGTTCATCCGGAAGACGAGCGCTATAAACATCTTGTCGGCAAATTCGTACGATCTGCCACTATGCGATCGCAAGATTCCGATCATCGCTGACGATTATCGTCGATAAAGAGTTCGGTTCTGGTTGCGTAAAAATCACGGCCGCACACGATTTAACGATTACGCCTGCGCTCAGCGCCATGGTGTCGAGATGATCGTGATCATGACACTTGATGCGCGCATGAATGACAATGCGCCGCTCAACGTATCGCGGCTTGGATCGCTACGATGCACGAAAAGCGGTAGTCGCAGATCTAGAAGTACAGGGGTTTCTCGCCAAAGTCGTTGCGCATAAACATCAAAGTCCCGGTCGGCGATCGCACGGGCATGGTGATTGAACCGATGCTGACCGACCAATGGTTCATGGCGGTGAACAAATCCGCGCCTACGAATCATGCTTATCAACCATCACAATCCATCGCTCAAAAAACGTTGGAGGTTGTTGAAAATGGCGACATCAAATTTGTGCCGGAACATTGGATTGCAACCTATCGCCACTGGATGACGAATATTCAAGACTGGTGCATCTCGCGCCAACTCTGGTGGGGCCATCAAATTCCGGCTTGGTACGACGCTGAGGGCAATGTCTACGTCGCGCGCACCGAAGAAGCCGCGCAAAAACAAGCTGGCGGCAAGAAAGTGACTCGCGATAACGACGTACTCGACACCTGGTTCTCGTCTGCGCTGGTGTGTTTTTCTACTCTCGGCTGGCCAGAGCAAACGCCCGCGCTAAAAACTTATCTGCCATCAAACGTACTCGTCACCGGCAGCGAAATCATCTTCTTCTGGGTGGCGCGCATGATCATGATGACGACCTATTTCACCGGCAAAGTGCCGTTTAAAACCGTGTACATCCATGGCACGGTGCGCGATGCCGAAGGCAAGAAGATGAGCAAGAGCGAAGGCAATGTTATCGATCCGGTTGATCTGATCGACGGCATCGATCTCGCAAGTTTGCTGGAAAAACGCACCACCGGTTTGCGCCGCCCGGAAACCAAACCAAAGGTCACTGCGCAAACCAAGAAAGAATTTCCCGACGGCATTCCGGCCTTCGGTGCCGACGCGCTGCGCTTCACGATGGCGTCCTATGCGTCACTAGGCATGAACGTCAATTTCGATTTCAAACGCTGCGAAGGTTATCGCAATTTCTGCAATAAACTGTGGAACGCAACACGTTTTGTGTTGATGAATGTCGAAGGTAAAGACTGTGGTATGGAACCTCACAGTCCCGAAGCATGTGCAGGCGATTACCTAGAATTTTCCCAAGCCGATCGCTGGATCACCAGCCGTTTGCAGCGCGCGGAAAAAGAAGCGAACGATCAATTTGCCGCGCTGCGTTTCGATCTGGTGGCCCGTGCTGTGTACGAATTCACCTGGGACGAATACTGCGATTGGTATTTGGAACTCGCAAAAGTCCAGATGCAACAGGGTAACGACGCGCAACAACGCGCCACGCGCCGCACGTTGCTGCGCGTGCTCGAAGCAATGTTGCGCCTCGCCCATCCGATCATCCCCTTCATCACCGAAGAGTTGTGGCAAAAAGTTGCGCCGCTGGCGCAACGGCAAGGTGAATCCATTGTCCTGCAACCCTACCCTGTTGCCGAGTTAAGCCGCATCGACGAAAAATCCGAAGCCTGGGTCGGCGAACTCAAGGAACTGACCAATGCCGTGCGCACCTTGCGCAGTGAAATGAATCTCTCGCCCGCCGAGCGTGTGCCGCTGGTTGTCGAAGGCGATACGGAGAAACTTTCGCAGTTTGCACCGTTTTTGAAGGCGCTCGGAAAATTAAGCGACGTGACATTTGCAGAGGGCTCGCTCGATCAGGCCGGGCGCACCGATCGCCGTGGTGAGCAACGTGAAACTGATGCTCAAAATCGAAATCGATGTTGTCGCCGAACGCGCACGCCTCGCGAAAGAAATCGCACGTTTAGAAAATGAAATCGCCAAAGGCAATGGCAAACTTGGCAACGCCAGCTTCGTTGAGCGCGCGCCGGTGCAAGTCGTCGAGCAAGAAAAAGCGCGCCTCGCGGATTTTGGTAACAAATTGAATACCCTTCAAACACAACTGAAACGTCTGGGATAAAGCATGGCGAAAAAATTCGATGCGGCGCGTTACCTGGTTAAACCAAGCAAGAAGATCAGCCTAAAGAATTGGAATCCTGGCGAACGAAAATTGAGTAGCGGCGATAAAACGATCGACGCGCAAAGTCTCGCCGCATTGAACGAGCAATTGGATAAGCTGCAAGACTTGCTATACGCGGGACATCAACACAAAGTGCTGCTGGTGTTGCAAGGCATGGACACCTCGGGCAAAGACGGCACGATACGCAACGTCTTTAATTCCGTCGATCCGCTTGGCGTGCATGCCGTGAGTTTTAAAGTGCCAACAGAAGACGAACTCGATCACGATTATCTGTGGCGCGTTCACAAAGTTGTACCGGGCAAGGGCGAAATTGTTATCTTCAATCGTAGCCATTATGAAGATGTGTTGATCGTTCCGGTGCGCGGTTGGATCACGCCAGAAGAATGCGCGCGCCGCTACCGGCAAATCAACGAATTCGAAAAACTGTTAAGCGATAACGGCACGATCATCATCAAATGTTTTTTATATATTTCCAAAGACGAGCAGAAAGCGCGATTGGAAGAACGCCTCGCCGATCCGGAAAAGCGCTGGAAGTTTCGCCTAGGCGACTTAGCCGAGCGCAAGCTTTGGAAAAAATATATACAAGCCTACGAAGGTGCTCTCTGCGCGACAAGCACTAAACAGGCGCCCTGGTACGTGATCCCGGCCAATTCCAAGACGGAGCGTAACCTCATCATTTCCTCGTTGTTGGTGCAAGCGCTTGAAAGCTTAAAGATGAAATATCCCGAGCCGGAGGAAGAGTTGTCCGGCGTTGTCGTTGAGTAAAATCGAAAGGAAAAACCATGAACGCACAATTAAAAATGAGAATGTTGGTCGCCGTAGTCGGTTCGCTACTAGTCGCCAGCAGCGCCACAGCAGCCGAAAACGCAATCATCAAAAATAAAGCCATGAACGAAGATAGCAAGGAAATCGCCACCGCAGCCTCGCTGAAAAAAATTAATGGCCTAGAAATCGAAAACGACCAATCCCAAAGCGAAGTCAGTTCCGGCGAACATACCCTGGAAATCGAATGCGTCGTGCGCACGTTCGTTGGCATGGGCACCGTGGACTTGGGCAAGATGAAGCAATTCACCTTAGCGCTGGACGCAGGACGCACCTATCAACTCGGCGCCAAAATTTCGCCTGATGGAGAATGTACGCCTACGATTGACTAACAGGTCGAAGCTACAAACCCCGAAAAACCGGCTTACGTTTTTCGTTGAAGGCGCAAATTCCTTCGTGGCGATCCTGAGTATCGATTAGCTGGTTGTACGCTTCGATCTCGAATCGATACGCGGTTGTCAATTCCATTTCCTTGCCATAGCGAATCGACTTCTTCGCTTGCCGCACCGACAGCGGCGCATTCGCGGCAATCACGCGTGCAGTCACTAGCGCATCCGCCAGCGCCTGGCCGGGTTCGCACAATTGATTCACCACACCCCACGCTAATGCTCGTTCAGCGCTGAACGGTTTGCCGGTCAATATGATTTCTTTAGCGCGGCGTTCGCCTACGGCGCGCGGCAGATTTTGCGTGCCGCCGCCACCCGGCATGATGCCCAATGTCACTTCGGTTAGAGCAAAGCGCGCGGTTTTCACCGCATAGGCGAAATCGCCGTATAGCATTATTTCCAAACCGCCCGCATAGGCATGACCGTTAACTGCAACAATCAGCGGTACGGTCAACGAACCTGTTGCCCAGAACGTACGTTGGAAGATTTCGTGTTGAGCGCGCCAGGTTTCATTGCTCATGTCCTTGCGTTCCTTTAAATCCGCCCCCGCGCAGAAGGCGCGATCGCCGGCGCCCGTCAAAATCACACAACGAATATCTTCCGGCTCGGCGATCAGCCGCGTCCAAAGATTCTGTAAGTCGATCCCCATTTGGGTATTGATCGCGTTCAATACGTCGGGGCGATTGAGCGTCACCACGAGAATGTGCTGGTCAACGATCTCGGTGATTAGGGTTTGATAAGTAGGCAAGCTCAAAGCAACATCTCCGATGAAAAATGAAAATTGAGATTACTCGATGTGCTAATCGAGGTAAAGTATCAACTGCATATCACGCCGATTGAGTCGCAATCCAAAGTAATACGACAAGATTTCGGCGATTGTCGCGGAAGCGCCAAAACCATAAGCGCTATCCGTTCATAATTTTCAATTTTCTAATTGATAAATTACAATTCCAGCATGAATACCATCACATCACTTCAGGCGGATTTTTACCGTATTCCGTTGCCGGTCATTCTGTCTGACAGCATGCACGGCGACATGACTCATTTTGAGTTGATCACAGCGCGTGTGCGCGACAGCGATGGCGCCGAAGGTATGGGATATACCTTTACGCCGGGCACCGGTGGCGCAGGCGCTTATGCATTGATCGATCGCTATCTCACGCCAGTGTTAATTGGCCAGGAGCCAGACCGGATTGAAGCGCTGTGGCAAAAAATGTGGTGGGCGATTCACTATGGCGGGCGCGGCGGTTCGGCCAGCTTTGCGATTTCGGCGATCGACATGGCGTTGTGGGATCTCGCGGCGAAACAGGCAAGTAAGCCGCTATGGCGCTTGCTCGGTGGTTACGATCCGCGCGTGCCCTGTTACGCCGGCGGCATCGATTTACAATTTCCTCTGGATAAATTGTTGCGCCAGGCGGATGATTTTCAGGTCCATGGTTTTCGCGCGATCAAGATGAAAGTGGGTCGCGATAAATTGAGTGAAGATGTCGAGCGAGTTAAAAAAATGCGTGAGCATCTCGGCGCGGATTTTCCGCTGATGGCCGACGCGAACATGCGCTGGTCAGTGGATCAAGCCATTCGTGCGGCGCGCTCGTTTCAAGAATTTGGTTTGGTGTGGCTGGAAGAACCGACGATTCCCGACGACATCGCCGGCCACGCGCGCATCGTGAAAGAAGGCGGCCACCCGGTCGCCACCGGCGAGAATTTTCATAGCCTGTACGACTTCAAAAATTTCATCGCCGCCGGTGCGGTGACGTTTCCGGAACCCGATGTCACCAATTGCGGCGGCGTTACCGTTTTTATGAAGGTCGCCCACCTCGCGGAAGCTTACAATTTACCGGTGACGTCCCACGGTGCACATGACATTACAGTGCAATGCCTTGCAGCAGCGCCGAATCGTTCCTACCTCGAGGCCCACGGTTTTGGTTTGGATCGTTACATCAAAAACCCACTGAGAATTGAAAACGGTTTTGCGGTCGCGCCTGAGCGCCCCGGCCATGGCGTCGAGTTCGATTTCGGTGCTTTGGAGGCATGCCGCGCCTAGCCGCTTTGCGCTTGCTTCCCAGCATGGGATGCCTGAAGAACCAATGAATACGAGCCTTTCCGGCATGTCTTTATTGCCAGCTCGAGCCGTGCGACAATACGATTTGGCTACCTAAAATAATTCTGCCGTATACCTGCGGCGCCAACTTGACGAGGACATTATGAATCGGTTTTTACTTAATTTTATTTTTGCAACTTTCTTCGCTGCGTTGCTCGCATTTACACCGGCCCGCGCCGGCGTCGCGGAAGACGTCAAAGCATCTGACGACGAGCGCATCGCTGCGTTTATTTCCGGCAATACCGCAATACTGGATAAATACTTTGCCGACGAATTGGTCTACATTCATTCGTCCGGCCTCGTCGACAATAAGCAAAAAGTGATCGAAAGCTTTAAGTCTGGTGACTTAAAAATTCGTAAATTCGACCGCGAAGATATTAAGGTATATCAAGTCGGCAGCACGGTGGTTCTGAGCGCCATCGGCCACGTTGATCTGAACATAAAGGGGAAAGACGCGCAATTCGATATGCGCTATTCCGCAGTCTACGCCAAGCGCGCAGGCGTGTGGCAGCTTTTCCATTATCAAGGCGCGCGCTTGCCAAAACCCGAGTAATTTGCGTTATCGCACAATGAAAACGGGGCGCTTAAGCGCCCCGTTTTCATTGTGATGCGGCGAAATTAACCGGTAATTCGCCGCTTGTATTCGCCGGTAGCGGTATCGATTTCGATACGATCACCAGTTTCACAAAATAACGGAACCGGCACGTTCATGCCCGTAGAAATCGACGCTGGCTTCAACACTTTACCTGACGTGTCGCCGCGAATCGCGGGCTCGGTGTAGGAAATTTCGCGCACGACCGAATTCGGCAACTCAATCGAAATCGCACGACCTTCGTAAAACACCACGCCGCAGGGCAAGCCTTCCTCCAAATAGTCCAGCGCGGCACCCATGCTTTCCTTCTCGATTTCGTATTGGTTGTAATCAGCGTCCATGAACACATACATCGGATCGCCGAAGTAAGAATAGGTCACGTCTTTGCGCTCGAGCGTCAAGAGTTCCAGTTTGTCATCGGCTTTGTAAACCGTTTCCATGCCCGAACCGGACAATAGGTTTTTCAGCTTCATTTTCACCACAGCGGAGCTGCGGCCGCCTTTGCTATATTCGGCTTTTAGAATGACCATGGGGTCTTTACCGACCATAATCACGTTGCCGGAACGAAGTTCTTGTGCCTGTTTCATCGGAGTCTCGAAGCGCTAAGTGGAAACCAATTATTTTAACAGATCGCTCGTGAAATTCACCAAGGTCGTTGCAAGATCAGCTTGTCGCGCGAGTTTTTCCTCCCAAACGATGGCCTGAGAGGCAATACTGGCGCGGCTCTCCAGCCACGCACCCCAGGCCGTTGCTGTTAGGCCATCGCCATTCCAGCCGTGCCAAAACGCGCGCACTTGTTTTGCCGTCGCGGCGCATTGGTCTGCGAAATATAGATCCAGCAACGCATCTAGCTTTACGCGATGAGCATTGTCGTTCTGCGGATAAATATGCCAGACGAACGGGCGCGCGGCCCATTGTGCGCGCACGAACGAATCTTCCCCGCGCACGAAATTCAGATCACACGCCCACAGCAATTGATCGTAGCGTTCGTGTTCGAGAAAGGGAATGACGTGTAACGTAAGCTTTCCCGCTGAGAATGTTTGCTCGGATTCGCCGATCGGCGCGGCGAAGAAATTTTCCAGCACCTTGGTTGCAACGCCCTTTGGTACTAGGCACGTAACCGAGGCGGTGCCGATCGACCATTGTTGTAGTAAGGCGGGCAACGCCAGATTGTCATAGCAAAATAAACTTACTCGCAACTCGTCGGGCTGCGGCATCGCGACGCCTAACGATTGCCAAAACACTGCCTGCAAATCCGGCTCAACTTGGAATCGCTTACGCTTGTCGAGCAAATCGCGTTCGCGCAGCAACCCTCCCGTTTGGGTCGTGAATCCCGGAAAGAAAAAATATTTGATCAGCGCGCCGTGAGGCGAAGGCAGGCCGTGAGTGCCGGTCACCCACGCCTCGGCAGAAAGATATTCCAGATTAATCCAAGCAGGTGCTTTCGATTTTTCTGCCATCGCGCGCTTAAAATTCGCTGGGAGTTCGCACCCGAATGCTTCGATGACAACATCGCCGGGCACGACGTCAGAAAATCGCTCGTGCCAGCGATAAATGTCGAGACTATCGAGCGTTTGTCGATCGAGTGCCTTGTCGATATTCGGGCTTATGCGCGCAAAGGTTTCGAGATCGTTCACCCAAAGCCGAACTTTGAACCCATGCTCCGCAACCAATTGCCGCGCGAGGCGCCAGCAGACTCCGATGTCGCCGAAGTTATCGACGACGCGGCAGAAAATATCCCAAGTCACTAACGAGACGCCGCACTCAGAAGCAATATAACCAAGGCCGTTATACCCGCGTAACCACTCACATTATTTTTAATCGCTTAAGCTCGAAAAAGCATTTCGCGCAGGCGCGCACGTCGACAAGCGCTTGATGGGCTCCTGAAAACGATTCGCGAAACAATTTAAGATGAAGCTCATTCAGCGTCGGCCACTTGAAACCGTATCGACCCGGCAAGCGGCAAAAATCGGTCGCCGACTGCATGGTGCAATGTCGCGTTTTTGCGTCGAGATAGTTCGCAAATCCGGCACGCAAAAGCTCTGCGCCGAGAATTTTTTCATCGAAAGCCATATTGTGCGCAATAAGAACGCCCGCCGCAGGAATGTCTTTCGCAATCGCATCGAGAACCTGCTTGATATCTACGCCTCGCTCACGCGCGATTTCTGTGGTAATGCCGTGAACCTTCGCCGCATCCAAAGGAATGGTAAAACCATCCGGCTTAATGACGTGTTCCGTGCTTGATAATTCCGTACCATTTTCATCGGCAATCAGCCACGCGATCTGAACCATGCGCGGCCAATTGCTGAGATCGGAAACCGGCGCCTTGTAATTCTTTGGAATGCCTGTTGTTTCGGTGTCGAAAAATAAATAATTCATAAAGCGCCTAGCTGGGTTGCGGCAACGCAAATGGATGGGCTGTTTCATACGCGCGCGCAGCGCGCAAAACAAGGCCATCCGCAAACTTTGCTCCAACAATTTGCATCGCTACTGGGAGACCGTTAGCGGCGAAACCACAGGGAACGCAAGCGGCCGGTTGTTGTGTCAGGTTAAACGGATAGGTGAATGGCGACCACTGCCACCAGTGTTTCATATCACTTTCAGGCGGCACTTCGTGACCGACGTCAAACGCAGTCGTAGCCAGTTGTGGTGTGATAATCAAATCGTATTGGCCGTGCAAGTTGTTCATTCGGCGGCCAAACGCATCGCGGGCGCGTTCCAACTGGCGATATTCCAATGCGCTCAACGCAAAACCAGGTTCGGCCAATTCCAACATGCCTGGATCGCATAGCGCACGTTGTGCAGCCGACATCGGCGCGATGGCCAACGCCAGTGCGACGGCCCACAACGGCTGCATGATGTCGATAGGATCATCGAGTTTAAGGTCGATCGCTTCGACATTCGCGCCGAGCGTAGAAAACTCATGCGCCGCTAACGCCACCACTCGCGCAACATCGGCGTCCACCTTGGCGTAACCGAGTGTTGCGCTATAGCCGATGCGTAATCCTTTGACACCCGATTCCAAATCTTTACGGTAGTCGATACCAAGCGGCGGCCCTGCCGCCCAATCACGTGCATCCGGCTGCGCAATCAGATTGAGCATGAGCGCGGCATCGGAAACCGTGCGACTGATGGGACCTTGATGCCATAAGGTCCATGCCGGAGAATGTGGATAAACGGGGACAATGCCCCAAGTCGGCTTTATGCCGAACAAACCACAAAAGCCAGCAGGAATGCGTATGGAGCCACCGCCATCGGTTGCGACGTTGAATGTGCCCATGCCGAGCGCCGCCGCAACCGCCGCGCCACCACTGCTGCCGCCGGGCGTGAGACGTTTGTCCCACGGATTGCGCGTGATGCCGGTCAGCGGGCTGTCGGTCACGCCTTTCCAGCCGAATTCCGGCGTCGTCGTTTTGCCCAAAATGATTGCGCCCTGTTCACGCAAACGCGCCACGGGCGGACCATCCTCATTCCAAGATTGATTCGGATCGATGCTGTGCGAGCCGCGCAAGGTCGGCCAACCCTTGACCAATATCAGATCTTTTACGGTCGTCGGTACGCCGTCGGCCGGACCTAAAGGTCTGGCCGCTGTGCCACCGAGCTTCGGACTCACGCGCACTCGCCAAAGCCGCCTCTTCATCCACCACGCAAAACGCGTTGTAAATTGGATTGAGTTCAGCAATCCGCGCCAAGGCGGCACGAGTCACCGCAACGGGCGAAAGACGCCGCGAACGATATTGTTCGACGAGATCGACGGCCGATAACAAGAGGGGATCGATGACTGCTCCTCAATTATTTGCAGACAAAAAAAGGGTGAGAGAAATTGTTCTCTCACCCGATTTTAGCGCAGAACGAAGTTACCTTACGCTTTCTTGCTCATGCCTTTCAGTACTGCTTCTGCCGTGATCGGCATTTGCCGCACACGTGATCCAACGGCATTGAAAATGGCGTTCGCTACCGCCGGCGCTACTACGGTTGAAGCCGGCTCGCCGACACCACTCGGATGCCGCTCCGATTGCACGATCTCGACATCGATTTGCGGTATGTCTTGCAGGCGAATAGGCACATACTCATGGAAGTTAGTCTGCTCAAACGCGCCATTTTTCAAAGTCAATTTTTCCGACAAAATTTGGCTCGCACCCCACAGTGCACTGCCTTGAATTTGCGCTTTGATGTTCATGGGATTGACCGCGATTCCCATGTCCATCGCGATGGTGAGCCGATTGATTTTGACTGCGCCCGTTGCCGGATCCACGGTGACTTCGGCAACGCCTGCGACCCAAGTCGGACTTTGTCGCTCTTCTGCTGACGATACCGCAATGCCCATAGCGGTGTTGGGTGGTAACTTTTTAGTGCCCCACCCGGCTTTTTTCGCCGCAACTTTGAGTACATTGGCCAAGCGCAAAGCACCGCCCACCGTCGAGGATTCGTACATCGGCCATGAACCCTCTTTGGTCCAAGGCAACGAAATCCACAGTTGATCCATGTAATAATCGGATGGGGTGCCCGGCTTGTGGCCACTATTAGGAATACCGCGATTGCCACCTTTGCCGTTCAACATCGACAGTCGAAATTCAAGCGGATCGCGCTTCAACGAATGCGCTACTTCATCCATGAACGATTCCACCACGAACATGTTGTACGAGTTCGACACGGTGCGCAGTGCGCTCGCCTGCACCGCCCACGTAGTTTTATCATTGTTCCATGCTTGAACGCGATGATTGTCCAAGTGATACCAATGATCACTGCCGCCGATCGACCATTGATCGATGTCGGCCTTGCGCCCATCCCAGGAATCTTGCTGTAACCAATCGCTGCCGAATTTTTTGCCGACACCGAAACGCGCGCCCATCCAGCCGCATACGATGTCGTGATTCATCGCCGAAAGTTTGCCGTCTTTCAGCCCGGCCTTGAGTTTGTGGAAGGTGGGCGTGCGCGGGAAGCTGGTGGCGAAATTCGACTCGCGAGTTTGAATTAACTTCACCGGACGCCCGGCTTCTTTCGCGCAAAATGCCGCTGCGAGAATTTCGTCGTAATCCTGCTTGCCGCCGAAACCACCGCCGACTAGTTGATTGTGAATGAAGACTTTTATTTCTTCCGGCTTTTGTTTCAGCACCGTAGACAGATAGCCGGTCAGGGTCATCCGCGCGAACGATGCACCTTGCGTACCGGTGTAGACGTGCCATTCGTCATTGACGTTTTGCACCGTTGCATTAAGCGGCTCCATCGTCGCATGGCACACCATTTCTGTGGTGTACTCAAACTCTAACGTTTTATCTGCCGCACCGAGCGCCTTATCTACATCGCCCTCAAGCACCCATGCGCCTTCCGCCTTAGTGGCATCGGTCTGCATTTGCGCATATTCGGCTTTCAGATCGGCGCTACTTAAATTGCCGTAAGGGCCCTCGTCCCAAGTCACTTTCAAGGCTTTGGCTGCTTGCATCGCTTGCGGGAATTTTTCTGCAACGGCAACCACCCAGCCGGTGCATTTGCCGAGCGCGTTGTCAATAACCACTGCCTTGACGAAACCGGGAATCTTCTTCGCTTCGCTATCGTCGACGCCGGTCACTTTTGCGCCGTAACGCGAACGCGGAATCACCAGTGCGCCGTAAGCCATATTCGGCAGAAACACATCGATGCCGTATTTCGCTTGGCCGTGTGGTTTTTGCCGGAATGTCGAGTGCGGGGATCGATTTGCCGATGATTTCGTACTTCTTCGGGTCCTTGAGCTTGACGTTTTTCAAATCGTCCGGATAGCTGAACTTACGGTCGATCTTCACCTTTTGCAAAATTTCGCCGTAGGTCACCGTGCGTTTTGAAGTGCGATCTGTCACGCTGCTATTGGCCGCAAAACAATCAGATTCTTTGGCTTTAAGCAACTTAGCGCCAGCTTCGATTAGCGCGATGCGCCCCGCCGCACCAGCACGCGCAATGCGGTCGAATTCGGTCGTCACGCTGCCGCTGTTCACCGTATAAGCTAAGCCGTAGGTGCCGAAGGTTTCGTTGCTTTCTACGGGCTGATCGAGGCGCACATCACCCCATTTGATCTCTAGCTCTTCGGCGATCACCTGCGCTAATGCGGTGCCAATATGCTGGCCCATTTCGGCCTTAACGATATGGATAACGGTTTTGCCGTCGGGAGTGACGGTGAACCAAATCGCCGGAGTAAACGCCTGTGTCGCAACGGCTGCTTGCACCGGCGCCAATATTCGCGCCGAAGGCGATGCCAAGAACCGCACCGGCGCTGGTCACGCTGGAACGAATCAGGAACTCACGCCGAGTAATACCTTGATTATTTTCCTTAGACATTTTTTGCTCCTTCGCGCGCGATTTCCGCAGCGCGTTTGACCGCGCCCACAATGCGCGAGTAGGTTGCGCAACGGCACAGGTTGCCGTTCATCCATTGCACCACTTCGGTTTCAGTTGGATTGGGATTATTCGCCAGCAACGCTGCCGCTTGCATAATTTGTCCCGATTGGCAGTAGCCGCATTGCGGTACCTGATGCTCGATCCATGCCTGTTGCACCGCATGGGTGTTGGCGGGATGCAAGCCTTCAATCGTGGTGATCGCGGCACCGGCGACGTCGCCGACCTTCACTTGGCAGGAACGCATCGCCGCACCGTTAATGTGCACCGTGCACGATCCACACAAACCGAGCCCGCAACCGTATTTGGTGCCGGTCAGCCTGAGATCCTCTCGAATAACCCATAACAGCGGGGTGTCTGGCGGGGCATCGGCGAAGAAGCTTTGCCCGTTGATATTGAGTTGCGGCATGATGTGTTACCTCCTGTGGTTGGGGATGGGCTTATGAAACAAGTGGAACGAAAACGTCCGGGCAGGTCGGACCGAACAAACGTTCGAGTAAATTCTGAGCAAGAGACATGCCAAGAAAAATCCTCGCAGTGCCGATGTCGGATGAACACCGATAGGCGATGCAACGTAATCAATGTGCCCTCCTCCAGGAGATCGGGATAGCACTTGTTTAGCAACCGGTGCTATCGACGAATTGATCAAACAATACTCCTCGAGATAGCATTGCGCAAACGGACTGAAAAAAACATCACCTGTCAGCAATCGGTCATTGCCAATTGCTTGCTGAACGCAGCCAAGCTATTCTTGTCGTGCTGACAAATAAAATGGCAAAACCAAGTAAAATTGGAGATAGTGGTCGCGCCGTAGTCGGCACAAACAGAACAGTAAGGGAGAATCTCGATTGGATGCATTGCTAAAAATTTCAAAAGCGATCGACTGGCTGAACGAAATGGTCGGGCGCTCGGTGTTATGGTTGGTTCTTGTCGCGGCGTTGATCAGTGCTTTTAACGCTATCTATCGCAAAATCTTTTCTGACAGCTCAAATTCGCTGCTCGAAATTCAATGGTATTTGTTTGGGGCAATTTTCCTGCTTTGTGCGGCCTATACGCTTAAGCACGAAGGGCATGTACGCATAGACGTGATCTACGGGAAACTGTCACGGCGCACGCAAACGTGGATTGACATTTTCGGCACGGTTTTTTTCTTGCTCCCGATTTGCATATTGATGATGTGGTTATCCTGGCCGATTTTCATTGACGCTTTTGTGCACAATGAAATTTCATCGGATGCGGGCGGGCTGGTCCGCTGGCCGATCCGTTTAATGATTCCCGTTGGTTTCGCGTTGCTCGTACTACAAGGGATTTCCGAATTGATCAGGCGCATCAACCGGCTGCGTACCGGAGATTATGGCGTCGCCGCGAAAGGAATCCACTAATGGGCCACGAAATCATGGCGCCAATTATGTTCGGCGCATTGGTGATATTCCTGCTGATGGGTTATCCCGTGGCGTTTTCGCTTTGTGCGGTCGGGCTTGCGTTCGGCGGCATCGGCATTCATTTCGGCTACATCGGCCCAGAACTTTTTCGCGCCATGCCGGAGCGAATCTTTGGAATTGTACGAAACGATGTCTTACTCGCCATTCCATTTTTTACTTTCATGGGGTTAATCCTTGAACGCAGCGGCATGGCGGAGGATTTGCTCGATACCATGGGCCAATTGTTTGGGCGTCTTCGCGGTGGTATCGCGTACGCAGTGATCATTGTTGGCGCGCTGCTTGCGGCGACAACCGGTGTCGTTGCTGCTTCCGTGATTGCGATGGGATTGATCTCGCTGCCAGTGATGTTGCGTTACGGTTATTCACATCAACTCGCATCGGGCGTAATCGCCGCTTCCGGCACGTTGGCACAAATCATTCCGCCATCGTTGGTGTTAATCATCATGGCGGATCAGCTTGGCAAATCCGTTGGTGACATGTATGCCGGCGCGATGGTTCCTGGCTTAATCTTGACCGGACTTTACTTGTCGTACGTCATGTTGGTCACGATCGTTAATCCAAAGGCGGCGCCGGCATTACCGCCAGAGGCGCGAACCTTAAAAGGATTCCAGCTATTAATGCGCGTGTTCGTGGCAATGATCCCGCCGTTGCTGCTTATTTTCTTGGTTTTGGGAACAATCTTCTTGGGCATCGCGACGCCGACGGAAGGTGGTGCGATGGGCGCATTTGGCGCATTGATTTTGGCGCTGATGAAGCAACGCTTAAGCTGGGATCTGCTCAAGCAATCGATGGATACAACTGCCAAGGTAACCAGCTTTGTCGTGTTCATCCTGGTCGGCTCGTCTGTGTTCTCGTTGGTATTTCGTGGCGTGGATGGCGATCTCTGGGTGGAACATTTACTAACGGGTTTACCAGGTGGTGCGCTAGGGTTTCTGATCGTCGTCAACGTCATGATCTTTTTGTTGGCGTTTTTCCTCGACTTTTTCGAGATCGCGTTTATTCTTGTGCCCTTGCTCGGTCCGGTCGCGCAAAAGCTCGGCATCGACTTAATTTGGTTCGGCGTGTTGTTGGGTGTGAATATGCAGACATCCTTCATGCATCCACCGTTTGGATTTGCACTATTTTATTTACGCAGCGTCGCGCCAAAAATTGTCACAACGGGGCAAATTTACTGGGGTGCAATTCCATTTGTCGTGATTCAGTTGATTATGGTCGGCTTAGTCATTGCGTTCCCTGGAATGGTGACCAATTTTGTAAGCAAAGGCCCAATCGACCATGGCCCGCAGACGATCGAGGAGTTTAAGATCGACGGTGAAGAAAGTAAGCCAGCGGAAAGTGGCGACAGCGTCGAATTCAATATCGAAGGGAATGGTGCGAAACAGGAAGCACCGAAACAGGAAGACACGAGCGTCGAATTTAATATAGAAGGGAACGATAAACCGGCGACTAATTCAAAGTAGTAGCCGGTTCTGACGGACAAAAAAAGGGCCTGCGGCAAATTTCCGCAGGCCCTTTTCTTTGATGGGTATTACTTCAGCGAAGAAATAAAGTTATCTTGTGCTTGTTCGCCGATGCGGAACCACGCCACTTGTTCCTTGCGGAACTTGTTCCAAGATTCGTACATTTTCTTAAATGCGGGATTCTTGCCTGACTCGTCAACAATAATTTCTTGTGTCGCTTTATAGCAGGCTTGCATCACGTCCTTTGGGAACTGATGTAGCTTTACGCCGTTGTTGACCAAGCGCTGCAGGGCCGCCGGATTTTTTGAGTCGTAATTCGCCATCATCAACACATTCGATTCGGCTGCGGCCGCTTCAAATGCGGCCTGATATTCTTTCGGCAATGCGGCCCATTGCTTCAAATTAACCATAAAGCCGAGTGTCGGGCCAGTCTCCCACCAACCCGGAAAATAGTAGTGTTTCGCTACTTTGTAGAAACCCAATTTTTCGTCGTCGTAGGGTCCGATCCACTCTGCGCCGTCGATCGTTCCGCGCTCTAAGGCCGGATATATATCGCCCCCCGGAATCGTTTGCGGCACGACGCCCAGCTTGGACCACACCTCTCCTCCCAGGCCTGGGATACGGAACTTGAGCCCCTTGAGGTCCGCCAGCGATTTAATTTCGGTGCGCCACCAGCCGCCCATTTGGCAGCCGGTGTTGCCGCCCGGAATGAAGTTAACGCTATAGTCTTTTAAGAATTCATTCAGCAACTGATTGCCGCCGCCGTAATATAGCCAGGCGTTTTGTTGACGTTGGTTCATGCCGAATGGCAATCCCGTACCAAATGCGAATGCTTTATTCTTGCCGACGTAGTAGTAAGCCGATGTATGACCACACTCCACGGTGCCTTGTTGCACAGCGTCCAGCACCTGCAGGCCGGGCACTATTTCGCCCGCGGCGAATGGGCGAATCTGAAATTTGCCGCCGGTGATCGCGCTGAGCCGATTGACAAGAATTTCTGCGCCGCCATAAATCGTATCCAAGCTTTTTGGAAAACTTGACGCCATGCGCCAACGAATCGTCGGCAAGTCCGCGGCCATTGCTGATCCGGCAAGCGCGCCAGCCGCCGTTGCGACAGCGGTCGCTCCAGAAGTTAAAAATTTACGACGTTGCATATCTATTTCCCCCTATTGTTAAGAAGTAATTTTAACGGATTCAGCCACACTCATTGTTAAAATCCAACTGCTTGGCCATCTTTGCGGTGATCCGACCCGGCGCAATAACCATCTTCAAGACGATGAATCAATTGCGCGCCTCCAAAATTAAATCCAAGGACATCGCTGCCGAGTTTGTGTCCGCGCGAGCGTAATTCTTGCACAACACTTTGATCGAATTCTTCTTCGAAAGAAACATTCATGTCGAGGTCGACAAACCAGCGTGGCGCGTCGGACGCGGCTTGCGGATTTTGCTCATAATCAACAATACGATTGACCATTTGCACATGCCCTTGCGCCTGCATCACCGCGCCCATGACGCCGAAGCTCATCGCAGGCTTACCGCCATGTGTTAAAAAGCCGGGAATGATGGTTTGAAACGGGCGCTTGCGGCTGCCGACTTGGTTGGGGTGGCCTGCTTTGACATTGAATCCATAGCCGCGATTTTGCAAGCTAATGCCGGTGCCGGGCACAACGATACCCGACCCAAACCCCATGAAGTTGGATTGAATCATCGACACCATCATGCCGGAGGCATCGGCGGTGGTGAGATAAACCGTTTCGCCACCGCGTGGCAACTCAGCAATCGGATACTTCACTTGCTTCATATCGATTTGTTTGGCGCGCAGCGCCAAGTAATCCGGCGCGAGCATTTGCGTTGGCGTCACCTCCATGGTCGATGGATCGGACACGTGGCGATACACGTCGGCGAATGCGAGCTTCATCGCTTCGATTTGCACGTGAATGCTATCGGCCGAATCGACTGGATACTTTCGCATGTCGAAATTTTCGAGGATGCCAAGCGTGATGAGCGCTGCTATACCTTGGCCATTCGGCGGAATTTCATGCAAGCGAAAGCCGCGGTAATCTTGCCCTAAGGGCTCAACCCAATCGGCGCGATGGGATGATAAGTCTTCCATCGTCATAGCGCCGCCCTGGCTACGCGAATGCGCGACGATTTTCTCCGCGAGGATTCCTTCGTAAAACGCTTTACCTTTCGTATTTGCAATCAGTGACAGCGTTTTCGCCTGATCCGGAAAGCGAAAAATTTCGCCGGGACGCGGTGGCTTTCCATCGCGTAAAAAGGCCGCTGCAAAATCAGGGTAATCCGGATACTTCGGCATCTGCCCTTCCCACGCCGAGGCAGTGATTGGCGATACAGGGAATCCTTGCTCGGCGTAACGTATCGCCGCGACAAATAGATCGGCGAAATCGAGCTTGCCATAGCGTTCATGCAAAGCAACCCAAGCCGACACGCAGCCCGGCACGGTCACCGAATCCCAGCCGAGCATCGGCATGGTGTCGCGCCCGGCGAAACGCTCTGGCGTCCACGCCGCCGGCGCCCGGCCGGATGCGTTTAATCCTTGTAGAGATTTGCCGTCCCAGACGATTGCAAAGGCGTCCGAGCCGATGCCATTCATCGGCGGCTCGACGACGGTCAATGTGATCGCTGTTGCGACTGCGGCATCCACCGCATTGCCGCCCTTGGCGAGCATCTGCAAACCGGCTTGCGCCGCAAGGGGCTGCGATGTCGAAACGATATTCCGCGCCATCACAGGCATTCGTTGTGATTTGTAGGGAAATTGCCAATTCATATTTATTCCATTCAAAAATTTTTTGTCTTTCGCCTTCGACCTAAATAAAAAGGCGAAGCCGCAACCGATATCGTATCATTGTGTAGCGAATAAACAGCGCCAATTCTCATGGCATGAGCGAGGCAGTGTCGCCCCCTCGCCCGTCCGGGGAGAAGGGCAAGTGCACCTCGAAACGAACGTCGGTCAAATTGGTTTCACGAAAAGTGTGGCTGCGACGACGTAAGATTGTAACGCCCAACGGCTCATAAGTGCATCGCCACGAGCAAGTATCCATGCGGCTTTCCGGCCATACCTCGCCAGCAACCGCGCCGGTTCTGCCTCCTGGCACGACCATGCCAAACACGCTGAACACTATTGCCCGGTTCATGTTTTCGGATAAGCTTAGGATATGACGATGCATACTTTCATCGCATCGCCCTCGCGCAAAATTTAATCGGCAAACACGACATCGCAAACAAATTGGAATGACTTCATGAAAAATTTATTTTCACTTGCGGGCCGCACGGCATTGGTAACCGGCGGCTCGCGCGGCATCGGCAAAATGATCGCGACGGGCTTCATTGAATACGGCGCGAAGGTTTACATTTCCGCGCGCAAGGCAGACGAATGCGACGCCACGGCTGCTGAGTTGTCGGCGGCCGGCGGCACCTGCATCGCCCTGCCGCAAGATATTTCCACCGTTGCCGGCTGCCGCGCATTGGCAGAGGAATTCAAGCGACGCGAACCGCATCTCGATATTTTGGTGAACAATGCCGGTGCGGCTTGGGCCGAGCCATTTGACGACTTCCCCGAACAGGGCTGGGACAAGGTCATGAACCTCAACGTCAAATCGCCGTTCTTTCTCCTGCAAGCGTTGCACGGCGCGCTCAAGGCTGCCGCGAGCGACGAGCGCCCCGCCAAGGTCATCAACATCGCCTCCATCGACGGCATTCGGCTCAACCCGCTGGAAACCTACTCGTACCACGCATCGAAATCGGCATTGATTTATTTAACGCGCCGCCTCGCCGCGAAATTGGTGCAAGAGCGCATCGTCGTCAACGCCATCGCACCCGGACCCTTCGCCTCGCAAATGAATCGCGCCGCGCGCGATCACGCCGATGTCGTCGCCGCACGCACACCCATGGGCCGCATCGGCCGCGACGAAGATATGGCCGGCGCAGCGATCTATCTCGCATCGCGCGCGGGCGATTACGTCGTCGGTGAAACCATCGCCGTTGATGGCGGGATTGCTTATGCGAGTCTCAATGCGGGGCCGAGTTGAAGCAAAAAACTTCAGAATTTATGCCTGAAGAACCGCATGGATATTGGGCCTCAGCCAACATAAATGTAGGGTGGATCAAGCAAAGCGGATCCACCATCAAAAAAAACAATCACTCCAACTCCATTCCAGAAATCGAATCCGGCATCGACTAACCCCACGCCAATTCATACCAACCTTTCCCCACCGCATTCTCAAACGAAGAAAATTTCCAATCCCTTACCGCGAAACATACCCGTGCTTCACCGGATTGAAAAAGATGTAATCCATATGCCGCCGCCAATCTTCCTCATCGCGAATTTGATGCTCCCAAAATCGGCGCTGCCAAAGAAATTTTTCGTTGCGATCGGAATGCGCGGTGGATGCGCCACGCGAAACGAAATGTTTGATCAATCGCCAACGCGTCGAAAAATCGTTATCGGTTTCCGGCAATCGCCAAATACAATGCAGATGATCGGGAAGGACGACAATCGCATCAACACGAAAGGGCCGCGTCGCAGCGACGTGGCGGAACGCTTCTCGCAAGCGTTGATAAATATTGGGCTGGGTCAGCCAAGGGCGACGGTCAAAAGTCACGACGGTGAAGAAATAACACCCACCGGGTTGATAAGCCCGCCGATAGTTGCTCATAGAGCAACAATTATAAGGTAGGGTGGATCAAGTCCCGAAGGGACGGATCCACCAGTATTTCAATTGATGGTGGATCCGCTACGCTTGATCCACCCTACCTGCCGTCAGCTGAGCGGTAACGCTTCAATTCTTGATTTAGGTGTTTCGGCGTATCCCGTCGAAATAAATTGTTTCTGTTAAGAGCTTCCATTTAACGTAGGATTTTAATCGTTGGTAGTGCAAATAGTCGCCCCATAATTGGATTTGAGCAACTGCAGGGAATTCATACTAACAACTGACCTTTCGAAACCTGGAAGAAAAAACGACGCTCGCGAGGCACTTTTAGTTTGCTTACTATGAATTCGAGAACCGCATTGGTGCTGCCAAAGATGAATCGAAATTCGCGATAAGAACCATATCCATTTTGTATCCTTTGTCGGATTATAATCTGTGTAAAAACTTCTATGGCTTTTGGCGCTTCTATGACCTATTAGCTATTTTGAAAAGTATTTATTAGTCGGCCGTTAACTCATATCCAACAAGCATCTGCATGGCGCTCCTTTATGAGACAATGTTTTGAGTTATCCTTTACCTCAATAGCGTGCAGCTTACTAGCTTGAAGCCGAAGCAGTTCGAAAAACGTTGTTTCGTGTTTTTGTTCAATTTGGTGTTGATATGTCTTCAGCAGTACAACGAGCACTAACAGATTTAGTATCGGATTTATCAATCCTCCGAAGTAATCTCCGACTTGGCCCCAAGCTTGTGGATCTCGCGATATGCCATTGGGTGCTAATACCCATAAATATGGAATTAGCAAACACAAGTAAACAACTAGAACGACGCGTAATGGTTGATCCTCGATGCTTCGAATCAAAGTTTGAGTTAAATTTTTCATCATTTCGGAACAACAAAAAAGAGGGCTTTCGCCCCCTTTCCTGTAAAACTTTTATTTTTTCTTTTCAAAGAAACTTAATCCCAACTCAACGCCCCACCCGTCTGATACTCAATCACCCGCGTCTCAAAAAAGTTTTTCTCTTTCTTAAGATCGATCAACTCGCTCATCCACGGGAACGGATTATTCGCACCGGGATAGAGTTGGTCGATGCCGATTTGTTGGCAGCGGCGGTTGGCGATGAAGCGTAGGTATTCTTTGAACATCGGGGCGTTGAGGCCGAGCACGCCGCGGGGCATGGTGTCTTCGGCGTAGCGGTATTCGAGTTCGACGCCTTTTTGCATCAGCACGCTGATTTCATCGCGGAATTCTTTGGTCCAAAGATGGGGATTTTCCATCTTGATGGTGTTGACGAGATCGATACCGAAACTGCAGTGCATGCTTTCGTCGCGCAGGATGTATTGATATTGCTCCGCAGCGCCGGTCATTTTGTTTTGCCGGCCCAGCGCGAGAATTTGCACGAAGCCGACGTAGAAGAACAATCCTTCCATGATGCAGGAAAACACGATCAAGCTCTTCAGCAATTTCTGATCGTTTTCCGGTGTGCCGGTGGTGAAATGCGGATCGGTCAGCGTGTTGATGAACGGAATCAGAAATTCGTCTTTATCGCGAATGCTGGCGACTTCGTGATAGGCGTTGAAAATTTCCGCTTCGTTCAGGCCTAAGCTTTCGACGATGTATTGATAAGCGTGGGTGTGGATAGCTTCCTCAAACGCTTGGCGCAACAAATATTGGCGGCATTCGGGCGCGGAAATGTGGCGATAGGTGCCGAGCACGATGTTGTTCGCCGCGAGCGAATCGGCGGTAACAAAGAAGCCGAGATTGCGTTTGACGACTAGGCGCTCATCTTCAGTCAAGCCCGCGGGATCTTTCCACAGTTGAATGTCGCGCTGCATATTGATTTCTTGCGGCATCCAATGGTTGGCGCAACCAGACAGATATTTTTCCCACGCCCATTTATATTTAAACGGAACGAGTTGATTGACATCCGCCGAGCCATTGATGACACGCTTGTCTTCGAGCTTAACTCTTTGCGCGATTTTCGGCGCGGCACTGGCCTGCGATCCAATGGCCCCAGGCCACTCAGTGTTTACGCGGATCTCCGGCAATACATCGTGTACGCGCGGGGTGTGCAGCGGCACGGGCATGAGGGGTTGCATACGTAATTTCGGGCTCGCCTCATCTTCAAAACTAAGCATACTTTTTCTCCATTTGTTCTGATACCACCGCAAGTGGTACCCGGTCATATTTTGCGAGAACCTGTGGTTGACGCTGCGCCGGCAAGATCGATCGTCGGCAGCGCTTCCCAATGATTGCAGGGGGGCTGATATTGCGCGACCAGTTGGCGCTCGAACAGCAATAAATCATCCGGCGAAAAATACGGCAGGCTGGCGTGGGCAACAAGCAATTTGTTCGGCGCTCCGGCTTGCGCCGTCCAAGAATCGAGCGCGACTTGATTGCCGAGCAAATCTTCTTCGGCTAAATTTTTCGCGATGCCAAAATAAATCGGTTGATACGGCACGGGTTGCCATTTGCGATTGGCAATGCACACGCAATAGAGCCCAGCAACACTGTCGGGACGCCATTGCGCGAGCTTGACCGGATCGGTAAAGGTGATGGATCCAAATTGCAGCGACATAAATCAGTTCTCTCTTTTTGGAAAACGTTTAAGCAGCCGGGATGCGCAACACTTGCCCCGGATAAATTTTATCGGGATGGCTCAGCATCGGCTTATTCGCCTCGAAAATCGCCGGGTATTTCATCGCATCGCCATAAACCGATTTTGCGATTTTCGAAAGCGTATCGCCGGAAACCACGGTGTGAAATGTTGCTTCGGGCTCGGGCGAGGCCACGCCCATTTGATCATTCACCGCCGTCACGCCTGCGACATTGCCGCAACACAGAACGATTTTTTCCTTCGTTGCCTGATCGGACGCACGGCCGAAAACACTCACCGTTCCGGTTCCCCCATCAAAGGTGACGTTCAAGTCCTCGGCACTGAGATTCTGCTTTTGAATATACCCCTTGATTCCGTCGGCCGCTTGGCGATTCAGTTGATTTACTTTTTCCTGCGTCACCGGATCGTCCGGTTTTTTCTGCAATTCAATGGTGGCTGCTTGCGCTTCCTTGTGGCCGAATAATTTCTCGCCAGCGTCTTTAATAAATGAAAATAGTCCCATGTCGATCTCCTTTGTTTGTTTTCAGCCGTGGGTAAAACGGTTTCCTTGAGTAATTCGTTCGGCGGAGTTACGTCCCTGCGCTGGTGGCAGCATTTGCATTTATGCCGGACTTAACCCTACATTTTATTTTTACTGGCAAGCCTCACATTCCGGATCGTCAATCGCACAAAACTTCGGCGCTTCCATTTGTATCGTCGTTTCATCCAACGACGGCCCACCAGAAATCGAAGCTGTTGCTGAATGACCTGACATGCCGCCATGCGTCGGCACAGAATTCAAGTTCGCCGCCTTTGCCGGTGGATTTCTCCGCCGATGTTGCCGCCAAGGTGCGCAAGTAATAAGTCGTCTTCAACCCGCGCTGCCACGCAAGCTTGTAGGTATCATCCAATTTCTTGCCCGATGCGCCGGCCATGTAAATATTCAGCGACTGCGCTTGGTCGATCCATTTTTGCCGACGCGCCGCGCACTCGACGATCCAACTCGGTTCGACTTCAAATGCGGTTGCGTACAACGCGCGCAATTCCGCCGGCGCACGATCGACCTTAGCAAGCGAACCATCGAAATATTTCAGATCGGCGACCATCACTTCATCCCACATGCCCAGGCGCTTCAAATCGCGCACCAGGTATTCATTTACGACCGTGAATTCGCCCGATAAGTTCGATTTGACGAATAGGTTCTGATAGGTCGGCTCGATACACGCCGACACGCCGATGATGTTGGCAATAGTTGCGGTCGGCGCAATCGCGAGGCAATTGGAATTGCGCATGCCGTGTTCTTTGATACGCTCGCGCAGCTTGGTCCAATCCAACGCACTGCTTTGCTCGACATCAAGATAGCCGCCACGCTCTTGGCGCAGTAGATCTACTGAGTCCTGCGGCAAAATGCCGCGATCCCACAGCGAACCTTTGTAGCTCGCATAGCGACCGCGCTCTTCCGCCAATTCCGTCGACGCCCAATAGGCGTGATAGGCGATCATCTCCATGGATTTGTCGGCGAAATCGATTGCTGCATCGGAAGCATAAGGCACGCGCATTTCGTGCAAACAATCCTGGAAACCCATGATGCCCAAGCCGACCGGACGATGGCGCAGATTGGAATCGCGCGCTTTTTTCACGGCGTAGTAATTGATGTCGATGACGTTATCGAGCATGCGCATCGCGGTCTTGATGGTGACGCCGAGTTTGTCGAAATCGAGCTTGCCGTCGACGAAGTGATTCACCAAATTCACCGAGCCCAAATTGCAAACGGCGATTTCCGTGTCGCTGGTGTTGAGCGTGATTTCCGTGCAAAGATTGGAGCTATGCACCACGCCGACATGTTGCTGCGGCGAGCGGATATTGCACGGATCTTTAAACGTGATCCACGGATGGCCGGTCTCGAACAACATCGACAGCATCTTGCGCCACATTTGTACCGCCGGCACTTTTTTGAATAGCTTTAGCTCGCCCATCGCGGCTTTGGCTTCGTAACCCAAATAGGTTTCTTCAAACGCCCTGCCGAATTTATCGTGCAAATCGGGGCAATCGGCCGGCGAAAATAATGTCCACTCTTGGTTTTCCATCACTCTTTTCATAAAGAGATCGGGAATCCAGTTCGCGGTATTCATGTCGTGGGTGCGGCGGCGGTCGTCACCCGTGTTCTTACGCAGCTCGAGGAATTCTTCGATATCCAAGTGCCACGTTTCGAGATAGGTGCAGACCGCGCCTTTTCTTTTTCCACCCTGATTCACGGCAACCGCAGTGTCGTTGACCACCTTCAAGAAGGGGACCACGCCTTGCGATTTGCCGTTCGTGCCTTTGATGTGCGAGCCGAGCGCGCGCACCGGCGTCCAGTCGTTGCCTAAGCCGCCGGCCCATTTCGACAGCAGCGCGTTTTCTTTGATCGCTTCATAAATGCCGTCAAGGTCGTCGGCAACCGTCGTCAAATAACAGCTCGACAATTGCGAATGTTGCGTACCGGCGTTGAACAGCGTCGGCGTCGACGACATGTAGTCGAAGGTCGATAACACGTTGTAAAACTCGATGGCGCGGGCTTCGCGATCGATTTCGTTAATCGCCAAACCCATGGCCACGCGCATAAAGAAGGCCTGCGGTAATTCGATATGTTGACCGTGCACGTGGAGGAAGTACCGGTCATACAAAGTTTGCAGGCCAAGGTAACCGAATTTCAGATCGCGATCGGCGACCAGGGCTTTGCCCATTCGCGCCAAATCGAACTCGCCGAGACGCTTATCGAGCAAATCGGCGTCGATCCCTTTTTTGATGAAGCTAGGGAAATAGGTCGCGTAACGCACCGCCATCTCGGCGTGGGTCGCTTCGTCGCCCAACACTTCATGGCGAATCGTGTGCAGCAACAAGCGAGCCGTGACCAATGAATAGGCGGGATCTTGCTCGATCATTTGACCGCGCCGACAGAATCGCCGACTTGTACACTTCGTCTTCCGGCACGCCGTCGTATAAATCTTTCACCAGCGATTCAAGAATTTTGTCCGGCTCGACTTCTTTTAATCCGGTCGGCGCTTTCGGCAATCAATTCCGCCAAGCGCACCATGTCCAGCGGCACGCGCTGACCTTTGACGATCATCGTGAGCGCGGTTTCGACGATCGGCTGTTGCGCTTTTTGCTGAGCGCGCATCTTGGCGCGTTCTTCGCGGTATAACACATAGGCGCGCGCGACTTCGTGCTCGCCGGAGCGCATGAATGAAAGTTCGACTTGGTCCTGGATATCTTCAATATGAACCGTGCCGCCGCCCGGTTGGCGACGCATCAGGGCATTGACGACTTGGTCAGTCAATTGCCCGACGATTTCGCGCACACGCGCCGAGGCGGCGCCTTGGCCGCCATTGATGGCTGAGAAACGCTTTGGTGACGGCGATAGAAATTTTGGCCGGCTCGAACGCCACCACGGATCCGTTGCGACGGACGACTTTAAACAATGAATAACGCTCGTCAGCCACGTCCTGACCTTGCGGAATCGTAAATAACGGCGCAGCAGCAGGACGAGAAGGATCGGTTGCAATTTGCATTAGTGCTCCTCGGATTTTTATCGGTTTGTAAACAAACAACAATTCGATTTCTATGCATAAGTTATGCACAGCCTATACATGCGTATTTCCACAAGATATAGTGGTTTGCCATACTCGGGAGGACTAATGGTAGGGGCGCGATAGGGCAATGTCAAGCACAAATTGTGCTTGTTAGTAAATTCCGCAACAGCCTAACAACGCGACTCTAACTATCTGAAATAATGGAATAAAATTGACGACATCGAGGCCAATCGAAACACGGTCCGGGATCGGTTTTACGGCCCGGCGAAATATCGGAATGCCCGACCACTGCTCGGATCGGATAACTAGCGAAAAGCGCCGGAATGAGCCTTGCCAACGCGCTGTATTGATCGTCGGTGAAAGGCAAATCGTCGCTACCTTCGAGCTCAATACCAATGGAAAAATCGTTGCAGCGTTCGCGTCCGCGCCAATTCGAAAGCCCCGCGTGCCACGCGCGCTTGAGACACGAGACGAACTGAACCAATTCTCCGTCCCGGCGAACATAAAAATGCGACGAGACCTTGAGATCTTGAATGGTTTGATAGTAAGGATGATCAGCGGGGTTCAATGAATTGGTAAATAGCGCGGCGACGCCTGGCCCACCAAACTCCCCTGGTGGTAACGAAATGTTGTGGATGACGAGCAGATCGATTATTGCGCCTTCGGGCCGGTCGTCGCAATTCGGTGATCCGATAAATCGCGCCTTAGCGAGAATTCCGCGAATATCCACACGCCAAGCACCACGCGACCTAGCCCCAAGCCCCAAAGCCCTAGCTCCTACTCAATGGCGAGTCGTTCCATCCGGTAACGCAATGCGCGAAAAGTGATGCCGAGCACTTTTGCCGCCGCGGTCTTATTGAAGCGTGTTTTTTCCAGTGCCGCCATAATCGCCTCGCGCTCTACTTTGTCGAGATATTCTTGCAATGGCAATTCGCCGGTTGTAGGCAGTGGCGCATGGGAGCTGGTCGTCGCCAACTCGGGGACTTCCGGCGCGGTATTTTCCGACAAATACAAATCATTGCGCCGAATGGTCGCATCGTTACACAGCGCCAAAGCCCGCTCCAAGACATTTTCCAACTCACGAACGTTGCCGGGAAAATCGTATTGCTTCAGCGCCTCAATAGCCTCGGTTGCCAATACCGGCAAGGGTACCTCCATCTCGCGCGCGAGGCGTTCGAGCAGCGCTTGCGCGATATCCGGGACATCGTCGGGCATTTCGCGTAGCGCCGGCATGCGCAATTCGATGACGTTTAGCCGATAATAAAGGTCCTGCCGGAACTGGTTACTTTGGACGCGCTCGGCGAGGTTTTGATGGGTCGCGCTGATAATACGAACGTTGACGTTTTCCTCGTTAGTTTCGCCGACGCGCCTGACTTTCTTTTCCTGAATCACCCGCAGCAACTTAACCTGCATTTGCAAAGGCAAATCGGCAACTTCATCAAGAAACAACGTTCCCGCCTGCGCCGCCTGGAAAAAGCCCTCTTTGTCCTGGTTCGCGCCGGTGAACGCACCTTTGCGATAGCCGAAAAATTCGCTTTCCATTAAGTTTTCCGGAATTGCACCGCAGTTGACGGCAACAAACGGACCATCGGCGCGAGCACTCTTGGAATGAATTGATCGCGCCGCAACCTCTTTTCCGCTACCGGACTCGCCGGTAATGTAGACCGGCGCTTGACTGCGCGCTAAACGCTCGATCATTTCGCGGGCATGACGGATATGTTTCGAGTCACCGACCAATCTTGGCCCACTTTCCAAGACGGCCGGCTCCGGCGCCTTTTTCCCGTTACTAGCTGGGCGATTGCGGCAGCTTTAGCGCGACTTTTACCAAATCACGCAATTGCTGCAATGAAACAGGCTTCGCCAGATAATCGAACGCGCCGGCTTTTAGCGCGGCAACCGCATTCTCAGCGCTGCCATGGGCAGTGATGACGGCAACCGGCGTGCCGGGATAGGATTTACCGATATGCGTTAACAACTCCAAACCCAGACCATCGGGCAATTGCATGTCACTCAGGCAAAGATCGTATTGCCCTGTCTCCAGTCGCTGATAGGCCTCTTTAAGATCACCTGCCGTGGCCGTTTCCAAGCCCATGCGCATCAGCGTCATTTCCAGCAAATCTCGAATATCGGCTTCGTCGTCGACAATCAATACACGGCGGGCAGTCATGGCTCACTCCGAATTAGGACACGAAAATGGGCGCCGGGCGCCAGCTCCACGTAATCAAGCGCTGCGTTATTCGCCTCGGACAACTCCCGCGCGATATAAAGCCCAAGGCCAGTACCCTGACTTTCAGTGGTAAAGAAAGGTTCAAATAATCGCGTCAACATATCCGTCGGAACACCAGGACCATCGTCCATGATATCCAGTTGTAGTGTTCCCGGCTGCGTCGAGCGGTTTAAGCAAACTCGCACGCTTCCGGCAACCATCTTGCAGTGGCGCAGCGCATTTCGGATCAGATTCCATAATATCTGATGCAGATGATTCGGGTCGAAATATAACGTCCCCCGCAGGTTTAACTCAAGCGAAATAATCTCTGGCGCGACTTTTTCGACCTGGCGCAACTGCTCGACAAATCCTTCCAAATAACTTTGAGCGTCGAGTTCTTCGGGCTTGGCGCGATCGGAACGATTCAGTTCCAACACATCGCTCACCATACGTCCCAAGCGTTGGCTATTCTCTCGAATGATCCGGCACAGTTTTTGGCCCGTGGCATCGAGGTCACTTTCTTGTAACAGCTCGGCGGCGTGGCTGATAGAAGAAAGCGGATTGCGGATTTCGTGAGCGATATTGCCGGTCAACCGCCCGAGCGCGGCCAGCTTGATCTGCCGCGCCTGGGCCTGTTCTTGTGCCAGATCTTCCAAAAAAATCACCGTACCTTGAATCGACTGATCGCCGATCGGCACAAAGCGCACACGCATTTGTTTAGTCGCGACCGGCGAGCGCATCAACATAAATCGATTGGTCGGATTACTGCGCCAACCGGCAAGCCATTCCGCCAATTCCGGCGAATATTCCTTTAAGCGCGGCTGGGCCAGCGCAAGCGGCATGGGCCCCAACAAGTCTTCAGTCTTGCCATTGCGGGTGCGGATCGCACCATCGTTATCGACAACAATCACGCCGTCGGCCATGTCGCGCAGAATCAGTTCATTGACTTGGCCAAGGTTTGCCAGATCAACGCCGCGTTGCTCCGCCAATTTTTCGCTTTCGCGGGTGTATTGCGCGAGCGTATGGGCAAGCCAGGCGACAGCGAAGTAGCCGACGCTCAACAAACCAGTCTGCAAGATATTGCGGTGTCTCGGAGAATGCGAACATTCGCATCGTTTCTTCCGCAAGCACCGCGAGCGTGGCCAAAGACGCATAGAACATGGCCAAGCGGCCGCGCCCGATCAACCCGCCAGCCGCCAATGTCACGAATAACATCAGTTCCAAACCATTGCCGATGCCACCGCTGGCATAAATCATCAGCGTGATAAATAGCGTGTCACTGATTAACGTGAACGCCAGTTGCACCAAAAATACCGGCCAGCGCCAACCCGCCGCCACCAAACCCATCAGCGCCGTTAGCGACGAGGCAAAACAAGCGCCATAAAACAAATCCTGGTGCTGCGCCGCGGCTAAAGCACGATCATGGGAATACCAAGTAAGAATGCCAAGTACCAGCCCAACTATCAGCCGATATAAATTGAAGTAAGCAAGGGAGCGCCAATAGGAATTAGGCGGGACGCGGTTGAATTCCCGCTGGTCAAATCGTTGCGAGATACTTTCCAGCGCAGCGTTGAAGTACGACCTGATCACTTGTTGTGCATCAAGCGATGTTCATTCGTACAAAAATAGTTACCTTTGGACAACAACGACTCGCTCACAGGCATATGTACGCCGCATTGGGCGCACTTCACCATGTCCTCGTTAGATTTGACGGAATCCGCCTGTTTGGTGCTTCGCTGCCCGCGTCGTGCGTAGCTTTTCATGATCGCGAATGCAACGACGCCAAGTATCAGCAATAGGATTAGCTTATTCAAGTGTCCCTTATTTCATTAACTTGGTCGGGGTGAGAGGATTCGAACCTCCGACTCCTGCGTCCCGAACGCAGTACTCTACCAGGCTGAGCTACACCCCGATTCCTTACCTTGCCGTCGAAACTAGTGACTCCGTGCAACGGCAAATTCGCACAATTTTAACAAACATTCGCGATAATTAGAATTCGGAATTGCATTTAATGCCGATTTAGCTGCATCCGATTCCATTTGCGCGCGCTGTTTTGCGTAGTCCAGTGCACCGGTTTCGTTAACGATCCGGACAATTTCAGGCAACGCAACACGCCCGCCCTCGGCAATGGCTTTGCGAATCAGTAGGCGATCGGTTTCGGGCGCGAGTTCCATCGCGCGAATCAGCGGCAACGTGACTTTGCCCTGCGCTAAATCGTCGCCGACATTCTTTCCGGTCGCTTGGCTATCGCCGGAATAATCCAATACGTCATCAATCAACTGAAACGCCAAGCCCAAATGTAAGCCATGTTCGGCTAACGCGCGCTTCTTGCTCCGGCGTTGCATTCGCGACAATGCCGCCAAGCCGCGCCGCCGCTTGGAATAACTCGGCGGTCTTATAACGAATCACGGTGAAATAACGCGCCTCATCGATATCCGGATCGTGGGCGTTGAGCAGCTGCAGCACTTCGCCTTCGGCGATGGTGTTAGTCGTATCCGCTAACACCTGCATGACACGCATATTGTTCAGCCCAACCATCATCTGGAATGAGCGCGAATACAAAAAATCGCCGACCAGTACGCTGGCGGCATTGCCGAATAACGCATTAGCCGTTTCGCGGCCTCGGCGCAGATCCGATTCATCCACAACATCATCGTGCAATAAGGTTGCGGTATGAATGAATTCGACGATCGCAGCGAGCTCGTGATGGTTGCCACCGCGATAGCCCAACGCCCCCGCTGCGAGCAAAACCAAGGCCGGTCGCATGCGTTTGCCGCCGGCGCCGATGATATATTCGGCGACTTGCTTAATAAAGCGACGTCCGAATGAAGCCGTTGACGAATAACGTCGTCAACGATTTTCATATCGGCGACTAATAGTCGCCTGAGGTTTTCAATGTCAAACATGGATCAAGCTAGAACGAGCGGCTGAGGAATCAGAATAGTTTTAGCGGCAATGACGGCTTCAACGGACAGAGTTTATAGATTTACAAGCACTTTGACTAGACTTGAAGTCTTTAGTAAAATGCTGAGTTCGCCAATTTGGCCCATTCAAATTCTTAAGGTTTTACCATGTACGCAGTGATAAAGACCGGCGGTAAGCAATACCGCGTCGTAGCCGGTGACAAACTCAAAGTTGAGACGATCGTCGCCGACGTCGGCGCGAGCGTTACCCTGTCCGACGTATTGATGGTCGCCCATAGCGATCAAATCAAAGTCGGCACGCCGTTGCTGGCTGGCGCCACCGTTAGCGCCACGGTCGTGTCGCAAGGCCGTCACGATAAGGTCAAAATTTTCAAGATGCGCCGCCGTAAGCATTATCAAAAGCACCAAGGCCATCGTCAGAATTATTCTGAAATTTTTATTACTGCGATTAGCGATGGGGCAGGTAATACGGTTGCTAGCGAAACCGCGCCGGTTATTAAAACGAAGGCGGACGACCTGGTCATCATCGAGGGTATCGGTCCAAAAATTGCTGTCGTATTGAACAGCAACGGCATTACGACATTTGCGCAACTGGCCAAGGCAGATCCCGTCGCGATGCAAGAGATGCTGAAAAAATCTGGCGGTCGCTTCAACATGGCCAAGCCCGATACGTGGCCGAAGCAAGCCGAACTCGCCGCTGCCGGCAACATGGACGGGCTGAAGAAGCTGCAAGATGAGCTTCACGGCGGCGTTCACAAATAGGAGTCAAACATGGCACATAAAAAAGCAGGTGGTAGTTCCCGTAACGGCCGCGATTCGGAATCGAAACGCCTTGGCATTAAAGTTTATGGCGGGGAAGTTATTCCGGCCGGGCAGCATTATCGTGCGCCAGCGCGGTACCGAATTTCACCCCGGCGACAACGTCGGGATCGGCAAAGATCATACTTTGTTCGCAAAAGTCGACGGGACGGTCGAGTTCCGCGTCAAGGGCGCCGCGAAACGCCGCATGGTGAGCGTCACGCCCGCGTAAAATCATTTTTACGCGAATGACTGAAAGCCCTGTCGTTCGACGGGGCTTTTGTTTTTTGGCAGGCTGATGTGAAACGACTGCGCGGAGCCGGGAGTCGATTACGATCAGCCTGCGAAAAATGTTTAAAATAAGCATTGCCAGAAACCGCATGGATATTGCGTCCTGGCGTTGCATGCCCAGAAAGCCGCACCAGTATTGCCTCCCCAGGCATCGAGAGTATTAAATGAAGTTTGTAGACGAAGCCCGTATTGAAGTTCTCGCTGGTAACGGCGGCAACGGTTCCGCCAGTATGCGGCGTGAGAAATTCATCCCGTTCGGCGGGCCCGACGGCGGCGATGGCGGCCGTGGCGGCAGCATTTACGCCATCGCCGATCGCAATATCAACACGTTGATCGACTATCGCTATGCGCGCATTCATCGCGCCAAGCACGGTGAAAATGGCCGTGGTTCGGATTGTTATGGTAAGGGCGGCGACGATATCGAGTTGCGCATGCCGGTCGGCACAGTTATTAGCGAAAAAGAATCCGGTGCGCCAATCGCCGATCTCGCCAAACACGGCGAGCGCGCTTTGATCGCACAAGGCGGCAAAGGTGGCTTGGGCAACATTCATTTCAAATCCAGCACCAACCGTGCGCCGCGCCAATTCACGCCGGGCGAGCCGGGCGAACAAAAAGAACTGCAGCTCGAACTGAAAGTGCTGGCGGACGTCGGTTTACTCGGCATGCCGAACGCCGGCAAATCCACCTTCATTCGCGCTGTGTCAGCCGCGCGGCCGAAAGTTGCCGACTATCCGTTCACTACGCTGCATCCGAATTTAGGCGTGGTTCGCGTCGACGAAGCGCGCAGCTTTGTCATCGCCGATATTCCCGGCCTGATCGAAGGCGCAGCGGAAGGCGCTGGGTTAGGCCATCAATTTTTGCGCCACTTACAGCGCACACGTCTGTTACTGCACATCATCGATATGGCGCCGATCGGCGAGGGCGCCGATCCGAGCAAGGAAGGCAAAGCTATCATTGGCGAATTGAAAAAATACGACGACGCGTTGTTCAACAAACCGCGCTGGTTGGTGTTAAATAAAGTCGACATGCTCGACGACGCCGAAGCCGCCAAGCAATCGAAAAAAATTCAGAAAGCGCTGAAATATAAAGATCCCTGCTTCACGATTTCCGCGTTGACCGGCGCGGGATGCAAAGCACTCGCTTACGCCATCATGGCTCATTTGGATCAAACCAAGCAACCCGACGAAGCAACGGATATCAGCGCGACCACCGAATAGACATGACCAACGTCGTTCAACAATCGAAATGCATCGTCGTTAAAATCGGCAGCAGCCTGTTGACCAATAACGGCGCGGGTCTTGATCGTGCGGCCATCGCCGGATGGGTGGCGCAAATCGCCGAACTGAAGTCCCTCGGCAAAGATGTTTTGCTGGTTTCCAGCGGCGCGATTGCTGAAGGTTTGCAGCGCTTAGGCTGGAAACGCCGTCCCCATGCGGTCCACGAATTGCAAGCGGCGGCGGCCGTCGGGCAAATGGGTTTAGTGCAAGTATACGAATCGTGCTTTCGCGAGCATGGCCTGGCGACCGCGCAAATTTTATTGACTCACGAAGACCTCGCCGAACGCAAACGTTATCTCAACGCGCGCTCGACATTACGAACGCTGCTTGAGCTAAACGTCATTCCCGTCATCAACGAAAACGATACGGTAGCGACTGAAGAAATCAAATTCGGCGACAACGATACGCTTGGCTCCCTCGTGACAAACTTGATCGAAGCCGACGTCATGATCATCCTCACAGACCAGTCAGGTCTTTATACGGCTGATCCGCGCAAAGATCCGAGCGCGACGTTGATCCGAAGCGCCCAAGCGGGCGCGCCCGAGTTAGAAAAAATGGCCGGCGGCGCCGGTAGCCACATCGGCAGCGGCGGCATGCTCACTAAAGTCATCGCCGCAAAACGCGCGGCGCGTAGCGGCGCTCACACGGTCATCGTCTCCGGCCGCGAGCCCAACGTGTTAATGCGCTTGGCGCAAGGGGAAGCGATCGGCACGACCTTGCTGGCAGAAACGCCCACGTTAGCGGCGCGCAAACAATGGCTCGCCGATCATTTGCAAGTGCGCGGAAAAATTTCGTTGGACGCAGGGGCGGTGAAAGCGCTCGCCCAAGAAGGTAAGAGCTTGTTGCCGATCGGCGCAACCGCGTCGTCCGGCGATTTCGAGCGTGGCGCCGTAGTCGCATGCGTCGATGCAAATGGCAAGGAAATCGCGCGTGGTTTAATCAACTACAGCGCCGATGAAACCCGCAAAATTCTGCGCAAGCCCAGCAGTGAGATTGAGAAGATATTGGGATATGTCGACGAGTTGGAATTGATTCATCGAGATAATTTGGTCTTGCTCTGAATCGCTACGAAGTGTCGTAGTGGAAGAAAACAGATGAATCCGATCATCAAAAAAGAAAATCGATGTCGAAGGCGTTGGCGAGATACCACAGTTGTTAGGAAATAATTAGTGGCCGACGCTAACTCACAGGCCAATGCCAACAACCCTAGCTATGCAATCGGCTATGCCGAGGCACGCTAGCCATTAAATATTCCATCTGATCGGCAAGAATATTTCGATTCTGCAAAATGAAGTGTTCATGGCGATTCGGCGTATAGGGTACGTAGAGCAATTCCATGCGCGCTTGCTCGGGCGTGCGATTGGCTTTGCGGTGATTGCACGGGCGGCAGGCGGTGACGACATTTACCCAGTTGTCGCGTCCGCGTTTTGAGATGGGGATGACGTGATCTTTCGACAATTCGCGTTCGCGATATTTTCCGCCGCAGTAGGCGCAGATGTGGCGATCGCGGGCGAATAAGGTTTCGCGGCTCAACAGCGGCGGTCGCGATAAATCGTGCACGACTTTGTCGCTGCCTTTGAGGGCGATGATGCATTTGGTGGAAATCGTCGAACGTTTGCCGGTTGCGCGGCTAACTCCGCCGTGAAATACGCCCGCCTCGCTGCCGATAGACCACGCTACCATGTTGCGGGCGGCGTACATGATCGCTTCTTCCATTCCGACCCAGCGGAACGGTAAGCCTGCCATGTCCAACGTCAGTACCAGCGGGTACGACATTTCCCAGCCTCCTGATGAATTAACTCCCTGTAAGATACCGCAAATCTTGCAGGTTAGGAAGGTGCTGGTGTATTCCGTGACGTGGTTTGTGACTTTTGCGACGGCATCTCCCCTTGCCCTTGAAGCGGAAGGATGGGAAAGGGATGGGTGAAGCCGATGCTAGCCACATCCCCATCCGAGGCCACCCCGCCTTGTTCCTCCCCTTGAAGCGGAAGAAACCCGAGCTTCTTTGAAAGAGTTACGCTAGGACTGGCGATCGAGGAAGCCGAGCAGCGCTTTGTTAAATGCCTCGGCCTGCTCGATGTTGCAGATGTGCATCGCGTTTTCCAGCACAACCAATTCCGCGCCTTTGATTTCGCGCTGAATCGCTTCGGACGCGGCGACCGGCGTGCCGGGATCGTCGCGGCCGACGATCAACAAAGTTGGCACGGAAATCTTTTTCAATTGGTCGGTGAAGTTGAGCGTCTTGATCGCGCTCGCGCAGCCGGCGAAACCCTCGGCGGACGTGCCGCCGATCATGGCGCCGACGTCGGCAATGGTCGCAGCATGGGCCGTGTGAAAAGGCGGTGTAAACCAGCGCTCCATCGTGCCATTCGCGATACTGCCGACACCTTGCGCTCGAACTTGCGCGATACGCGTATCCCACACGCTTTGCATTTCCGCCGGCATGCGGCTCGACGTCGCGCACAACGTGAGGCTGGCGATTTCCGGCGCGGCGCGCAACCCTAGCGCTTGGCCGATCATTCCACCGATAGAAAGGCCGACGAAATGACAGCGCTTGATGTTTAACGCATGCAATAAACCGAGCGCATCGTCGGCGAGGTTGTCGAAGGTGTAGGGCCCACTCGGCGCGTCGCTCAATCCGTGGCCGCGTAAATCGTAGCGCAATACGCGATAGCGCGCGGTCAGCGCAGCCATTTGCGGCGCCCACATGGCCAGCGATGCCGCGAGAGAGTGGCTGAGCATCACCACCGGCGCGTTTTCCGGCCCGCTCAATTCGTAGTTGATGTTGATTCCGTTTGCATTAATTTTCATGCTGCCACCTGTTGTAATAAACAATCGTCGCCGTAGCGTTGTAAGGGCGAAAAATCGCGATTGGCGAAATACTCAGCGCGATTAAATTTAGTGATAGCGTTCTCCGTTGAATGGACGTTGCGATTGGCGATGGTGCCCGTTGGTAGCGTAATGTTGCGGGTGGAAATGTCATCTTTGCGTACCGATACGTGATTCGGCATCTTAGCAAATTTAGCTCACGGATGAGCGCGATCCATTTGCCATGCCAAATACTTCATCGCCACCACGGCGCCTGCGATAATTGCAAACAGCGTAACGAATGAACCTAGCGCCAGCGTCGACACGCCACTAATGCCCTGGCCGATAGTGCAGCCCAAACCGGTCACCCCACCGATTCCCATTAAAATTCCACCAACGATATGGTGACGCATATCGGCGACGTCGGTAAAACTTTCCCAGCGAAATCGCCGCGTGGCAATCGCGTAACCGAATGATCCAAGAATCACGCCGGCAACTGATGCAATGCCGAACGTGACAGCAAGTGAACTATCGCTCCACAGCATTAGAAGTTCCAATGAATAGGCGACCGGCGCAACAAATGAAAACGATTCGGCGGCGCGCGTGTTGGTGCCGAAGAAAACCATTTCCAGCGTGTCGGGATTTTCACCATAACCTACATGACCGGTGACGTACCAACCCGCGACAACTAACGCACCGATCACGACGCCACCAAGAATTAAATCTGAGTCGCGACGAAAATCTCGATCTTTGAAAATGAAAATTAGTAGTGCAATCGCAATCACAGCGACGATGACAATCTGAAAAATTACTTTGCTTGCGCCAAACAAGTGATGGGCGACAGCCGGTAAGTCTTGACCGCCCATTGGGGAAAAATCCAACGCGAAGGGCTCGATCCAATTCACTCGCGCCATGCCGAATAAACCCTTCAAGGTCATGTACGCGGAAATCGCGAGGAATGCCAACACTACCAGCGACTTCAAGCTGCCACCACCAATTCGCACCAACGTGCGATTGCCGCAACCCGATGCAAGCACCATGCCGAAACCGAATAGCGAACCGCCAATGATGTGTGAAAGCCAAAGAAAGCGCGGCCGCAGATAAATCGATTGGGATAGATCGACCAGGCCAAACAATGAAAGCGCATTGGCACCGAGGATCGCAACTGCGATCGCCAGCAACCACATGCGCATACGACCCCAGTGACCCATGTTCACAACATCGGAGATTGCGCCCATGGTGCAAAAGTGCGACTTGTTGGCGATCACGCCGAATACGAATGCGAGCGCAAAGCCGAACGTCGCTACCAGTGCGCTGATAGGGTCGGAATAAATCAGAAATTTCCTAGATTGTCCACGCAACATTTTACTCCCGCGCTGGCAATCGAGCGAGGAGCCCGTATCTAAGAGCGGCCTATGGCAGGCGGATTTTCGGAAAAGCTAGTGCGCTAAAAAAAATGCCGGAACCGTAAGATTCCGGCATAACGAACGCTGGCCTGGCTTTGGAGGGCTGGTAAGCTCCCCGCCAGAGAGGGTTCAGCGTTAAATCAAATCAGTCATTGCGAACAGAGGCGTTTTCGTTCCGGGTAAGCGCCGCGGTCAACAAGGCTTTAATCATGGATGTTCGCCGATTCGCTCGGAGGCGCTGCGCGGGACAATTTTTCGTTCGATAGATCCAAGCAAACACGTTCGCCTTCGGCCGGTGATTTATCGGTGACGGCCAAGCGCCCTTCCCATCCACAACCAAAATGTTCACAGCGAAAACGCCGAACCGTTTTGAACATTCCAATAACCCGATCGCGCCAAAGCCGCTCGATACGCAGGACGCTGTCGCCGCAATTGGGACATTTATAGTTGGGATTTCGGCGAACGTAGTGCTCCATTTCCTCGTTGTTCTTTTAGGTGGAGGGCGGGAAGACCAAACCGTTGGCCCGGAGGAAACGCGAGAAGTACGTCGCTTCGTCAATCGACTTACTAACGACCAGAGAACAAGATTTAAATGACGCGTAAACACGCCTTGAAAAATCACCCCCTCGTCGTACGCATCGATTTCTTTTCTTGTTGTCCATTCGATTTGTTGTTATTTCGCGCCAGGATTTTTTATCCCTTGCGCCCGTTCTTAACCGCTGCCGAATTGAATAATAGAAGGTGGACTTCGTGCAGGCTATCCGTAAAAACCCGATCCGTAAGCCAGGAATTTATTGATATTAAGTAAGGAATTTCCTGACTTAATATCGGAATCAATTTGGCTCTAATCGAGAATTCGATGATCTAGCGCGTAACGTGTCAATTCTGCGTTCGATTTGACGCCCGTCTTGTCCTGAATTCTGACGCGATAGGTGCCGACCGTTTTGTCACTCAAATGCAGCGCCTGCGCGATCTGGCTGGTACTTTTGCCTTGTGCAATGAGTTTGAGCACCTGCAGTTCGCGGTCAGTGAATGCCCCTTCCGATGCGACCGCTCCCCGAACCTGTTTTGCCAGTAGCTCGGCTACTTTCTTCGTGATGTAGCTTTCGCCCACGGCAATGGTGCGGATCGCAGGAACCAATAACTCTAACGCGCCGTCCTTAGACAAATAGCTGCTAGCGCCAAGGCGAATCGCGCGTACCGCGTAGTGTTCTTCCGGCGCCGCGCTTACAATCAGCACGCTGACCTTCGGCCAATCACGTTTGATTGTTTCCAGCAAATCGAGTCCCGTTTTATCCGGTAAGTTGATATCGACGACCGCGACATCAATAGCGAGCGTACCGAGCAACAGCAGTGCCTCACCCGCACTCGTCGCCTCGCCCATCACCTGGATATCGACTTCTTCATCCAACAGTCGCTTGAGGCCTTCCCGTACTAGGCCGTGATCGTCGACAATTAGAATTCTGATTTGCTTCATCGCCGTTGTTTTCACGCTATAGAGTCATATGTTACATAATCGAAGCGGAAAAATGCGGAACTTCTGCAGGACTTAAACGGCGTTTATTTCCTAAAGGCATCTATGAAGAATAGCGGAACATCTCGCGCATCGACAACTGAAATGTCGTCAATCCTAAAAACAATGCGATATCTGATATGGCCGTTTGCGGCTGATGCGGAACCATTTCACGAGCAACGATTGCGCGCCGCGCTGCGCTTGGCGCCGATTACAGAATCGACACTCAGCGTTGCGGCAATCGTATTCTGCGCATTGTTTTGGCAAAATCTATCGCATGCCCTAATGTTGAGCTGGGCCGCCGCGGCCATCCTTACGAACATGGTCTGGTACGGGTTCGGGGTCTGGCGTGAACGTTCGAATACTTGGGAAGCCACCACACGTCTGGACGCGTACGTCGCCGTCTGGCATGCAGCCGTCAGATCGGCGCTCTGGACGATCATGATTGTGTATTTATTCGGACGCGCGGACGCCGATCATCGTTTGTTTTTAGCAAGTTTTTCCGCCGGTCTGATCGGCGCCGGCGCGTATTCGTTGGGCACGTTGCGCAAAGCCGTATTCGTCTGGGTATTGGTGATAACGGTTGGCGGTGCGTATGCACTGATCGCAACCGGCAACACCGTATTCCTGATCGTCTGTTTTTTCCTTTTCATTTACGCGGGCATCATGCTCGCAACCTCCTGGTATTTGTCGCGCACATTTATCGCGCGCCATCAAGCCGAGGCAGATGCTGATCAACAGCGACAGGTGGTCGAGTTGCTGTTACACGATTTTGAAGCCAGCGCGAGTGATTGGTTATGGGAAACCGATACCGATGGTCACCTGCGCTACGTCTCGCTGCGCATGAGTGAGGTGATTGGACGCCCAATTAATGAGCTGCTTAGCTCCAATTTAATGGACTTCATCTCGCAGGAGGCTCAATCTGGCGAGTTCGACAGCACCGCCTCGCTGGGTCAACGGCTTTCGTTAAATCTCCCGTTTCGCGACTGCATTATCTCCCTGAATTGCCATGATCGAGCTCGTTGGATCGCGTTGAGCGCAAAACCGCTTTTGAACGCCGACGGGATTCACGAAGGCTGGCGCGGCGTCGGTTCGGACATTACGGAACGCATTGTCGCCGAAGAAGAATTACGCAATTCCTACGCGCAAGTTCGCGCACTCGCGAGTGCGTTGGAATCGACTCGCGAGCAAGAGCGCGAACGTCTGGCGCGCGAGATACACGATGAGTTCGGACAAATATTGGCGGCGCTGCGAATCGATACCTCATGGATCCGACAAAAAGCGCAGGATCGAGTGCCGGAGATTGCCTCGCGCGCGAAAGCGATGGCTGAAATGATTGAGCATGCGCAGCAAGCTACCAAGCGAATGTCGAGCGGTCTACGCCCACGCGTGCTGGACGATCTGGGCTTGGTCAGCGCCATTCGCGCGCTGGTTAACGAATTTTCCGCACGGCATGATATAGCCTGTGATATCCAAATTAGCGATGACGGCAAAATGATTGTCGATCCCGTTGCGACGCCGCTCTATCGCATGACGCAAGAAGCGTTGACTAACGTTGCCAAACACGCTGGGGCATCCAAGGTACGCGTCGAATTAGTCACCGGTCACGACAGTGTGATCCTAATTGTCGCCGATAACGGCAAAGGAATTACCGAATCCGATCAGCGCAAGCCAGGATCATTCGGGCTGATCGGCATGCGCCAGCGGGCTTCGGCTGTGGGCGGCGAACTGAGCGTTTCAGATTCAGGCGGAGAAGGAACGACCATCGAAATACGCTTGCCATTGATCGAACCGCCTGGCTAATCAGGGCGTCAAGCGTCGATCCGTTTTCCGCGCTAATTTCGGCGTGATGACGAAGGTTCAGTTGGTCGATTAAATGGGTGGCAGGCCAGGACGCAATCTGGATGCGCTTCTACGAGCATGCCATGCCAAGAGCCATACGGGATGCGGCTATCAGCTCGGTGCAAAAACGAGAATTACTTAAAGCGCTCGCGCGCCAGCGCCGCTCCTTGCACTAAGGCCTGCATTTTTCTTTCCGCGATACTGCGTTCCATCGGAGCCATGCCACAGTTGGTGCATGGAAATAGATGCTGCTTCGGCACATACTTCAGCGCTTCACCGATGGTCGTTGCGACCTGCTCGGGTGTTTCCACTTCATCGGACGCGACATCGATCACACCAACAAGAACATCCTTGCCTTTCAATAATCCCATCAAATGCGGCGGCACCTTCGAATGAAAACATTCGAGCGATACTTGCTTCACGCTGCTCTTTGCAATGACCGGAAAAATAGCTTCGTACTGACGCCATTCTTCGCCCAAAGTATTTTTCCAATCGATGTTTGCCTTGATGCCGTATCCGTAACAAATGTGTACGACGGTCGTGCATTTTAGGCCCGCGATTGCGCGCTCCAACGCTTCAATGCCCCAGGTGTTCACTTCGTCAAGAAATACGTTGAATGCCGGTTCATCGATCTGAATCACGTCGACACCATCGGACTCTAATCCGCGTGCCTCTTGATTAAGAAGTTCGGCAATGGCCATGCCCATTTTCACTTTATCGCCGTAATAGCGATCAGCAATCGTGTCGACGATCGTCATCGCACCGGGCATGGTAATTTTCAATTTTTTCTTCGTATGTGCGCGCGCGAATTGTGCTTCCTTTTGGTGAACGCGGCCCTTTAACTTCAGCGGCCCGATGACGGTCGGCACCATCGCGTCGTAGCGATTATTGCGAATGCCCATTTTCACTTTATTCTCGAAATCGATGCCTTCGACCATCTCGAGAAACCCATGCACAAAATGTTGGCGCGATTGTTCGCCGTCCGTAACGATGTCCAGGCCTGCGTCCTCCTGCGCCTTAAGCCACAGCAACGTCGCGTCACGCTTGGCCGCATCGAGTTCGGGCCCATTCAATTGCCATGACGGCCAAAGGCGATTCGTTTCGGCGAGCCAAAAGGGTTTCGGCAAGCTGCCGACGATCGTTGCTTCAAACATGGGAAATCCTTAGGGGCGTTTGGCCAGGCGGCTTCGTGCTTTTGTCGCGGCTTCGGAATTTGGATATTTCGAGACAATATCTTCCAAGGTGATGCGCGCGGCGCTCTGGTCGTTTAGATCGCTTTGAATCGTTGCGATGTTCAACATCGAGTCAGGTACCTTCGGCGAATCGGGATAACGCTTCAGCAATTGCTGATGGGCGCCGAGTGCGGCCCTGAGATCCTTCAGGTTATAAAAACTGATGCCGATCCAATACTGCGCGTTCGACGCCAGAATGCTGCTTGGATATTGCTCGATGAACCCACGAAACGCATTGACTGCGCCTTGATAATTTCCCGAACGAAAAATTTTGTGCGCATCTTCGTAAGATCGAATATCACCGCCACCTTCAGCCGCCGGTGCAGCGGGTTTGGGTGGCATTGCTGCCGAAGTCGGCGGCTTAGGCGCGGGCTTCGGCGTTAGCACAGCAGTCGGCGGTGGGCTCGCCGGTACCGGCGCCGACGGAGCCGGTGGCGCAATCGTGACAGCAGGCTTTGTCTCTTCTTTCACCACCGGTGGGCTGGTTTCGGCTACAGGCGCGTCGGTTTTGGTCTCGGCGGTTGGTGCGCTCAGTTGCGTCGGCGGCGGGGCGTCGCTGGACGACGGCGTTGAACCGGGCTTTTCGATTTGTCGCAAGCGGCTATCTAAATCAAGATAGAGCTCACGCTGGCGTTTTTGCGTGGTCTCGATTTGATTGTTTTGCAATTCGATTTGCCCACGCAGTTTGCCCATCTCATCTTTAAGTTGTTCGATCTGGTTCACCATTTCGACCAACCCAAGATTCTTGATGCCCACCTCAAGCGAATTCATACGTTTGTCGAGATTGCGGAACTGCTTCTCCATTTCCGACTTGGTATCGGCAATTTCTTGCCGCGCCTTGTTATCGACGTCCTCACCAAAAAGTGCTGCGAAACTTCCCTGCTGCGAGGCGAGCAGTGCAACACCCAGTAGCCACGCGTGCTTCATCGATTACTCACCTTGGTAGAGGATATCGGCGCGGCGATTTTGCACGTACGCGGAATCATCATGACCGGCATTCTTCGGCTTTTCTTCGCCGTAACTCACGCCTTCAATCTGATTATCTTTCACACCCAACACCGTCATAATGCGGCGCACCGCATCAGCACGTTTTTGGCCCAGCGCGAGGTTATATTCACGGCTACCGCGCTCGTCGGTATGCCCTTGCAAATAAATTTTCGAGCTGGGATTCTCCACTAAAAATTTTGCATGGGCTTGAAGCACTGGCTTGTATTCATCTTTTACGCTGAAGCTATCGTAGTCGAAATAGATACTCCGCTGCGCTAGATTTCCGGTGGCATTGGCGCCCGGCGTTGCTGCGCCACCGGCACCGCCGGTACCCGCCGAACCATTGCCGTCGACACCCGCGCCGCCCGCGCCTGCAGTGCTGCCGCGAATACCGTCGGCACCCGCAGCATCGCCATCGGTGCCGGATCCGCCACCCTGACCAGCGCCGCCGTCCTTACCGGCGCCACCGCCCGAGGCATCACCACCAATGCTCTTTTCTTCTACCTGAGCTTTCTTGCCATCACTAATGGGCGCTGGCTTGCGCGTGGCGCAACCGACAACTGTTAAAGCGATCAAAAGCATCAATAGAATTTTCTTCATTACGTTTCCTTAAGCAAATTTAAAGAGGATTGCTACGTTACTTCAACATCGGGCCCCACGCCGGCTCGCGAATATCACCCGCCTGAGTCGTGAGGCGCTGCTTGATACGTCCATCGTTTGAAACCGTCGCCAACATGCCTTTACCTTTGACATTCGTGGCGTATAAAATCGTGCGCCCGTTCGGCGCGAAGCTCGGCGACTCGTCTAACCCGGTGTCCGTTAACACTTGAATCTGCGACGTCTCGAGTTCTTGCATCACCACGCGATATTGGCCGCCGTTACGCTGAATATAAATCAAATTCTTGCCATCAGGACTATAGCGCGGTGAAACATTATAGGTACCGCTAAAGGTCATTCGCTGCACCTCGCCACCTGCTGCGGACGCGCGATATACCTGTGGACTGCCGCCGCGATCAGACGTGAAGGCAATGTATTTGCCATCCGGCGAATAAGCCGGTTCCGTGTCGATTCCCCCGCTACTGGCAATGCGTGTCGGCGTACCGCTACCGTCGGCATTCATCAAATAGAGTTGCGAACCACCATCCTTCGTCAGCGTAACGGCAAGTTTGGTTCCGTCCGGCGACCACGCCGGCGCGCTGTTGTTTCCCTTGAATGCAGCGACAACGCTGCGCGCGCCTGTCGACAAAGATTGCACCATCACAATGGGTTTTTTCTGCTCAAAAGAAACGTAGGCGATCTTCGTTCCGTCCGGCGACCAGCTCGGGGAAATCACCGGCTCGGTGGAAGCCAATACAGTTTGTTCGTTATAACCATCGGCATCCGCGACTTTCAGCAGATAACTCGTCGCTTGCTTCACAACATAGGTAATTTTGGTGTTGAATGCACCCGGCTCGCCGAGCAGTTTTTCGTAAATCGCATCGGCGATCTTGTGCGCAGTCGGCCGCAATTGCGCCGGTACGATGGTGTAATCAAGAGAGGTCAACTGAGCCTGCTTCGTAACGTCAAGTAGATGAAACCGCACTTGTAACTTGCCCGCTGCACCCGGCTCAAGCGTACCGATCACCATCGCATCGGCACCACGACCACGCCAATCGGCAAAGGCCACGTCCTGGGGTTGTTTTAAATTGGGCTGCAGCCCGGCGGGATCGACCAGTTTAAATAGACCCGTACGCGCTAAATCCGCGCCGATGATCTTGCTCAAATTTTGTTGGGTCGGCGTTTGGCCGGCGAAAGGCAGTATGGCAATGGGGATTTGCTTGGCACCTTGGACGCTAATTTCAATCGTCAATTCAGCGCGCGCGGCGAGGCCAAAAAAAAGCCCCCACAAGATAACAACGTATTTGAGTTGTTTCATATTCGATGTCGCGGTTGGCGTGAACGATATTGTAACCCCGGGAGCGAAAATCTCAAGAAAAACTTTTGCTATCCGATAGTTATGTTTGAAATACTGATGTAACTTGGCTGGATTTGCAACAGTGAAAATTAGGGAGGCCACGCCGTCCGAATTACGCAAACTGCGCCTGCTCGTGACGCGCGAACACTTCGCCCCAACGCGTGTCCCAATCCTGCCCTAAAAAGTCCTCCATTTTTCCGTCTGGTTTGAAAAATCGATTGGGGATTTGGAACATGCCCAACAAGACCGCGCCCTGCGCTCCGCCCCAGGCTTCGTGACGGCTTCCCGCGGGACGCCATACATATTCACCGGCCGCGCAAGTGCCTTCGCCACACACCAACTCACCTTCCAAAACATAAGATTGTTCAATCAACACGTGTTCGTGGTCGGGAATTTTTGCCCCCGGCTGCAGACGCATCATCATCGTGAGTAGGCCTGAGCTCGGATCGATTAACAAAGTCTTAGTCTCGATGCCAGGATAAATCGCGCTTTTCTCCCAAGCCATCTCCCGCGCGTTAACAAATCTAGATGCCATGGATGGTAATGCGGCGTGGGAAGCTTCTTTGGGCGTGACGGCTGGCATGACAAAACTCCTGAAAAATAAAACAGCGTTATGGCGAATATGGATCGCGGAGTTGCACGTTGCAACACAGGACGATATCGGCTACAACCCAATACCAGCGCTGGCGCCAGCGAGATATGCCTACAAAACAAGCATCCATGCGCCTTCCAGCCATGCCGCCTTAACGATGCGTATAAGTAAACGGCAAGCGCAATTCGCGAAACTCACGGAACAATTCCGGATTATTCGGCGGCACCGGCAGCGGTGCCGATTTGTAAATGCTGCGCTCGACCGCTTCGTCGTAAGCTGGGTTGCCGCTAGATTTCACTAACGTCGCGCTTAACACTTCACCCGTCGGCAACAACACGATCTTAAACTCGGCGCGTGGATTGCCGGTCATACCTTCCGGTGCAAAGGTGTTCTGCTCGATCTTGGCTTTGATCTTGCCGATGTATTCGTCCTTCAATTTTTTCGCCGCTTCCGCCTGCTGACGCACACGCTCAGCGGCCTCTTTACCGGCTTTTTCCTTGGCTGCGCGTTCTTCGTCTTGCTTACGCTTCTCTTCGGCAAGGCGTTTTTCTTCCTCTTGTTTTTTGCGTTCCTCGTCCTTCCGTTTTTCCTCGGCGACGCGTTTTTCCTCTTCCTGCTTTTTCTTTTCTTCCTCTTTGTGCTTTTCTTCCGCAAGCTTTTTCTCTTGCTCTTTCTTTTCCTCCTCCTTGCGTTTTTCTTCAGCTAACTGCTTTTCTTCCTCACGTTTCCTCTCTTTTTCTTTGTCTTTATCTTCATCGTCGCGTTTTTGCTTCTCAGCGGTTTCCGCTTTTTCTTTGTCCTCTTGAGCTTGTTTTTTCTCCTGCTCTTTCTCCCGTTTACGCTCGTCCTCTGCCTTTTTCTTGTCGCTTTCCGCTTTATTCTTTTCCTCGAGGAGATGCTTTTTCTCTTCTTCCGATTTCTTGCGTTCGTCTTCCGCTTTTTGCTTATCTTCCACCAGACGTTTCTTCTCTTCGTCGGTTTTCTTGCGTTCCTCCAACGCGCGTTTTTTCTCCTCGTCACGCTCGCGTTTGCGTTCTTCTTCGGCCTTGCGCTTTTCTTCCTTCTTCTCTTCTTCGACTTTTTTGCGATCTTCCTGCAAGCGGCGCTTTTCCTCGTCCGCCTTTTCTTTTTCTTCGACGAGACGTTTCTTTTCCTCCTCGATTTTTTGTTTCTCTTCGATCGCGCGGCGTTTTTCTTCCTCCATGCGCTCTTTCTCCTCCTCGGCCTTACGCTTTTCTTCCTCTGCTTTGCGCTTTTCGTCCTCAACGCGACGCTTTTCTTCTTCCACCTTGCGCTTCTGTTCTAGGGCAAGTTCAGCTTGCTCCAATAACTTCTGTTTCTCGGCATCGTGCTCCTTGCGCGCCAATTCTTGCTCAAGCTCAAGCTTCTTTTTCTCTTGGTCAAAATGTTGACGAAGCTGCGCGTCCTCGAGCTTACGCTGCTTCTCGTAATCGGCGGCGGCTTCCTGGTGTTTGCGCTTTTCGTTTACCAACTCTTCCCTGAGTTTTTTGGTCTCGGATTCGGTACGCGGCTTTTCCGGCTTGGGCGGGACTACTTTGACCTTGGGGTCGGCCTTGGTTTTTATGTCTGTGGCAGACGATTTGGCATTGGAAGGGGGCGGTTTGACAGTTTCTTGCGGCGGTGGAATCGCATGATCTGCCGCGGTCGCCTGGGTGATCGGTATGTCTTCCCAAAGATCGACTTCGATCGGCTCCGGCTGTTTGGTTTGCCAACTGACACCAAACAACAACAGGCCAAAGAATAAAACGTGGACGACCGTGGCTAACAGCAGCGCGCGTAGACGGCCTCTCTCACGCGGATCTTGCATTAGAAACCTCTAATTAAGCCCATTACGGCTCACGTTATATCGAGAAGGGATGGATCGCTAGGTATCCGCGCGACCGCGAGGGACTTAATCAGAGGATCCTACCCTTTCCTCGGTTTCGCCAGCAGCCCGATTCGTTTGACATTTGCTTCACGCAACGCGTCCATTACCTTCATGACTTCGTCGTACTGAAGTGTTTTGTCGGCCGCGATCACGACAGACTGGTTGCTATTTTTCTCTTGACGCTTTTTCACCATGGAGCCAATTTCAAAACGCACCACTTCGATCTCTTTATCAGTCGTCGATCGATCGCGAAACCAAATCGACTTATCGGCACGCACCGTGATTTCAATCGGCGCGGTCACCGGACTGACGCTGCTGCCCATTCCGGGTAATTCGATTTGCCCTGGATTCACTAACGGCGCGGTCACCATAAAGATGACGAGCAACACCAGCATCACATCGATGTAAGGCACGACGTTGATCTCGTTTTTCAGTTTCCTGGGTTTACGCAACATGGCTTACGGCACGTATTTTTCTGTAACAGTGGTATGCAATTGGCGTTGCAGAATATTGGAAAATTCTTCCATAAAACTTTCGAATCGGATCGATAATCGATCGATATCGTGGGTGAAGCGATTGTAGGCGACCACCGCCGGAATCGCCGCAAACAAGCCCATGGCCGTTGCGATCAACGCTTCGGCAATGCCCGGCGCGACGTGAGAAAGCGTTGCCTGCGCTACGTTCGCGAGGCCGCGAAAGGAATTCATGATGCCCCAGACGGTACCGAACAATCCGACATAAGGACTGACCGAACCGACCGACGCGAGGAACGACATATGCGATTCCAACATGTCCATTTCGCGCTGGTACGTTGCACGCATGGCGCGGCGAGTGCCGTCCATGACGACGCTGACATCCATTCCCGGTTGGCGGCGATGTTTCAAAAATTCGCGAAAACCTGCTTCGAATATTCGCTCCAATGTGCCGGTTTCTTTGCGGCCGCTGGTCGCGCCTTGGAACAGCGAATTCAAATCCGAGCCGCCCCAAAAGTCGCGCTCGAATTTTTCCGATTCCTGCTTCGCGCGCCGCACGGCGAACGTCTTGGTGAAAATGTAGGACCAAGAAATGAACGACGCGAGAAGCAACAGCGCCATCACAATCTGCACCAGCACGCTGGCGCCGGTGATCAGGCTCAACAGCGACATGTCTGTATTTACATTCACACTCAGCTCACCTTATTCAATTTCTTGCGAACCACGTCCGGCAGAACAACCGGCTTTAATTTGTCCATATCGATATAAACGATACGAACCTCGGCTTGGGTTAACAACTCGCCGCCGCGCCGAACCGTTTGGCGCAATTCTACAAAACAACTGCGTATCGACAGTACTTCCACTGTCGCTTCCAACCGATCACCAAGCGTTGCGGGCTTAAGATATTCGATATTGACCCGATGCACAACAAAAGCTTGCCGTGCCGCCTGGGCGATTTTGACCAAATTAACGTCAATCGCGTTGAGCCATTCGACCCGCGCACGCTCAAAATATTTTAGATAATTCGAGTGATACACCATGCCGAGCGTGTCAGTATCTTCGTAATACACGGACACGGGAAACGCAAACACGTCCGCGGTTTCCATCGCCCGGCCCAATTCATACACCGGTTTTATCGCCACAGATCCCCCGTTGCCGGCATCGTTTGCCCGGGTAAGCCCAGATGCTGGTAGGCAAGCGGCGTAGCCATGCGGCCGCGCGGCGTCCGATGCAGATAACCTTGCTGAATCAAATAGGGTTCCAACACATCTTCAATGGTATCGCGCTCTTCACCGATTGCTGCGGCGACATTATCCAGACCCACGGGCCCGCCGTTGAATTTTTCGATGATGGCGCAAAGCAGCTTACGGTCCATCACATCCAAGCCGACAACGTCGACATCGAGCATCGCCAGCCCCGCATCGGCGATTTCTTTACTGACCTTTCCGGTGCCCTTTACTTCCGCGTAATCGCGCACACGGCGCAGCAGGCGATTCGCAATACGCGGCGTACCGCGCGAACGACGTGCGATTTCCAGCGTACCGTCGTCCGTAATTTCGACGTTCAATAAACGAGCGGAACGATTGACGATGCGCTTTAACTCCTCTGGCGTATAAAACTCCAGGCGCGCGACGATCCCGAAGCGATCCCGAAGCGGATTGGTGAGCATGCCGGCGCGGGTGGTCGCCCCCACGAGAGTAAATGGTGGCAAATCGAGCTTTACCGAGCGCGCCGCCGGTCCCTCGCCGATCATGATATCGATCTGAAAATCTTCCAGTGCTGGGTACAAAATTTCTTCGACGACCGGCGACAGGCGATGAATTTCATCGATAAACAACACGTCGTTCGGTTCGAGATTAGTAAGAATCGCGGCGAGATCGCCGGCACGCTCCAGCACCGGGCCGAGGTTTGCCGCAGATTCACGCCCATCTCGCGAGCGATGATATGGGCCAAAGTGGTCTTGCCCAAACCAGGCGGACCGAACAACAAAACATGATCGAGCGATTCTTTGCGTTGCCGCGCCGCTTGAATAAAAATCTCCAATTGGCCGCGCGCTTTTTCCTGGCCGACATATTCGTCGAGCATTTTCGGGCGCAACGCGCGCTCCTGTGCCTCTTCCTGCGGCGAGGCCGGGGCCGGGGAAATCATGCGATCGGTTTCAATCATGACGCGTGAATTTCTCTATTGTTTGGATAACTGCTTAAGCGCCTGCCGAATGCTTTCCGAAACGCTCAAATCGTTGGGAATTTGCTTCAGCGCCCATTGCGCTTCGCGGTCATTGTAGCCGAGGGCCAATAGCGCATTCAGCACATCGCCGTTGTTGGCTTTTGGCGTTCCGACTGCTGCCGACATGCTCGATACGTGGTCTAATTTATCGCGCAATTCCAGCACTAAGCGCTCGGCGGTTTTTTTTCCGACGCCGGGAATTTTCGTCAGTCGCCCCGTTTCTTGCATCGCCACAGTTTGTGCTAAATCTGAAACCGACAGTCCACTCAAAACAGATAACGCTAATTTAGGCCCGACGCCGCTGATTTTAAGTAATTGGCGAAACACACGGCGCTCATCGTCGCTGCCAAAACCATAGAGCAAATGCGCGTCTTCGCGCACCACCAAATGGGTAAACAACGTAATCGATTCACCCAAGCCCGGCAAGTTGTAAAACGTACTCATCGGCACGTCAAGCTCGTAACCAAGTCCCTGGACATCGACGATAATTTGCGGCGGCTGCTTCTCGATAAGCTTGCCGCTTAAGCGGCCAATCATCGCACCAATCTACCATTTTTCATGCGAAAGCCCGCCGTCGCGAGCCCGCCCATGCCCATGCCACCATGGGCGTGACAAATCGCGCACGCCAACGCGTCAGCGGCATCGGCTTGAGGGGCGGCTGGCAAGTTCAACAATCGTTTGACCATCTCTTGGACTTGTTCTTTTTTCGCATGGCCATTGCCGACCACGGACTGTTTAACTTGCAAGGCGGTGTATTCGAATACCGCAAGCTCCTTCGCCACTGCTGCGCAGATCGCCACGCCACGCGCCTGCCCGAGCAACAAAGTCGATTGCGGGTTAACGTTGACGAAAACTTTCTCCACCGCTACCTGCTGCGGTTGATAGGTCGCGATAATTTCGCGTAAGCCCTCCCAAATCGTCTTTAACCGCGCCGGCAAATCATCCGTCGCTTTTGTTTTGATCGAGCCACTCACCACATAGGTCAATCGATCAGATTTTTCGAGCACGCCAAACCCCGTGGCGCGCAATCCCGGATCCAATCCGAGGATACGGATGGTCGGAGCGGTTATTGACGTCGCTCCGGCTTTGAAACTGGGCCAAGGTCGTAGCCTTCGATCGCAAATCGATCTTGGATGCGTCGCTGAAGCTCTGGGCCCAACTCCGTGCTCCATTGTTGCCCCACTTCCATACCCTTTTTAAACAATTCGTCCTGAACGGAACGCATCTTAGCGCCAATTGGGGAGCGATGAAATGCAATGAGTCCCTTCACTTCATCGTGGCTAAAGATTTCCGCGTAAATCGGCACGAATCGGGCAATTAGGCCATTCGGGGTATCGATGTTTTCTTGGAAACTTTTTTGCGTTTCCTCTTCGATAATCGTGAATGCCCGCGCCGGCAGATCCGGCCGGACTTGTCGCACAGACTCGCTTATCTGCTGAACTACAACGCCCGCCATGCGCATCGCCAGATTACCGGTGCCGGAAAGTTTGAACAATGCTTGAATGTCGGCGCTCTTTGCTGGCGTAAGCTCGTCGGCGCGTAGCGAATCAACCGACAAGAATGACAGCATAAAAACAAAAAAAGGCGCCGACACGTTCAGGCGCACGTCAATCTCCAATGACCGCGGTTGTGTACACGTCCTGCACATCGTCGAGCGCTTCCAATGCGTCCAACAACTTCTGCATTCTCACCGCCTCATCGCCTACCAATTCGGCTTCGTTCGATGGCTTCATGCTGACTTCGGCAAATTCGGCTTTCAGACCGGCTTTCGCCAGCGCTTCCTTGACCTGTGCAAAATCATAAGGTCCGGTCACAACTTCGAAGCTGCCATCGTCGTGGGCGATAACATCTTCGGCGCCGGCATCCAGCGCTGCTTCCATCAGCTTATCTTCGTTCGTTCCCGGCGCGAACATCAACTGACCGCAATGTTTAAACAAAAATGCCACCGAACCGTCGGTGCCTAAATTTCCGCCATACTTGGTTAACGCGTGGCGCACATCGGCAACCGTGCGCGTTTTGTTGTCGGTCATGCAGTCGACCATCACTGCCGCGCCCGCAATGCCATAGCCTTCGTAGCGAACTTCTTCGTAACTAACGCCCTCTAATTCTCCCGAACCACGTTTGATAGCGCGCTCGATGGTGTCCTTTGGCATATTGTTTTCGTATGCTTTATCGACCGCTAAACGCATACGCGGATTGGTGCCGATATCGCTGCCGCCCAGTCGCGAGGCGACGGTAATTTCTTTGATTAGGCGCGTGAAAATTTTGCCACGCTTTGCGTCCGTGGCGGCTTTTTTATGCTTGATATTCGCCCACTTAGAATGCCCTGCCATACATTACCTACTCAGACTTTTCGAATCGTGTAATGATAACATCTCGAACTAATCAAACAGTGATCGGAAATCCATGACCGCACCGCTTTTAATCGCGAAGAGCAACATTGATTGTGTTCTTTTGCCCAATATGGCGAATCGCCATGGCTTGATTGCCGGCGCAACCGGAACCGGCAAAACTGTCACGTTGCAAGTGCTTGCCGAACATTTCAGCAGCATCGGCGTGCCGGTATTTATGGCCGATGTCAAAGGCGACCTCACGGGCATTAGCCAAGCGGGTGGAAATAACCCGAAAGTCGCTGAGCGAGTCAAGCAGCTCGGCCTTACGGACCATAGGCCGAGTGCTTTTCCGGTCACGCTATGGGACGTTTTCGGTGAGCAAGGCCATCCGGTTCGCGCGACGATATCTGAGATGGGGCCACTCTTGTTAGCGCGCATCCTCAGCCTGAACGAAACGCAAGAAGGCGTGCTCGCGATGGTGTTCAAGATCGCCGACGACAATGGCATGCTGTTACTCGATTTAAAGGATTTGCGCGCGATGCTGCAATTCGTTGGCGACAATGCCAGCGATTTCACCACCGAATACGGTAACGTCTCTACCGCAAGCGTCGGCGCAATTCAACGCGGTTTGCTGACCCTAGAACAACAAGGTGGCGAAAACTTTTTTGGTGAACCCGTGTTGAATCTAGATGATTTAATGCAAACGGCCGACGGCGGCCGCGGCGTCGTCAATATCCTTGCTGCCGATAAGCTGTTGCAAGCGCCACGAGTTTACTCGACGTTTTTGCTATGGCTGCTATCGGAACTATACGAGCGCTTACCAGAAGTTGGCGATTTAGAGAAGCCGAAAATTGTATTCTTTTTCGATGAAGCCCATTTGCTGTTTAACGATGCACCGAAGCATATGTTGGAACGCATCGAGCTAGTCGTGCGCCTGTCGCGCTCGAAAGGTGTCGGGGTTTATTTCATTACGCAAAATCCGCTTGACGTCCCGGAAACAGTTCTGGGTCAACTCGGCAATCGCGTGCAACATGCGCTGCGCGCGTTCACGCCGAAAGATCAAAAGAATGTTAAAGCGGCCGCCGATACCTTTCGCGCTAACCCGAAACTCGATGTCGCGACTGCTATTACGGAACTCGCTGTTGGCGAAGCGCTTGTTTCTTTTCTCGATGAGAAAGGTCGGCCAGGTGTTGTAGAGCGCGCGTTCGTGTTACCGCCGACATCGCAAATTGGACCGATCACCGCGGCACAACGGACCGCATTAGTGCAAGGTTCATTGGTAGCGGGTCAATACGAAAAAACCATCGACCGCGAGTCTGCCTACGAAAAGCTTAAAGCGCGCGCCGATGAAGCGGCTTCCGCGACCGAAAGTGCCGGTAAAGGCATACTTGGCGGCGTGCTAGATTCCATCGGCCTCGGCGGAGCAAGTGCCTCGGGAGCCAAGCCTGGAGCGCGTCAGCGCGAGGGTATCTTGGAAGCCACCGCAAAAAGCGCCGCTCGCGCAATCGGCAGTCAACTCGGTCGGCAAATAATTCGCGGCGTACTAGGTTCAATCTTAGGCGGTCGCCGCTAGCAATGCGAAAATTAGTCCGCTGGGTTCTATTCGCGATCCCGGCGAGTTATGTACTAGTTTGCAGTGCGTTGTATTTCAGCCAGGATAGCTTGGTGTTTCGTCCCGAAACATTAGCTGCGGATTTTCGCTTCGACTTTCCGCAAACATTCAGTGAAGTAAATTTACCGGTCGCTGGCGCTACGCTGAATGCGTTGCACTTCGACACGAACAACCCGAAAGGCGTGGTTTTATTTTTTCACGGCAATGCCGGTAGTTTACGGCGCTGGGGGGACGTTGCCGAAAGCTTTACAACGCGCGGTTACGATCTGTTCATTTTTGACTATCGCGGCTACGGCAAAAGCACGGGGAAAATCGCGTCGGAACAGCAACTCGTGGACGACGCGGATTACGCCTATCGTTACGTCAGCCAACACTACGCACCACAAAACATTGTCCTCTATGGACGTTCGCTCGGAACGAGTCTTGCGGCAACGATGGCACTGCGTCATCCGGCAAAAATCCTGATCCTCGAAACGCCTTATGTTAGCCTCAAGGATTTGACGGCACAGTTTTATCCGCTCGTGCCGGGATTTTTACTAAAGTATCCAATGCGAACCGATCTCGCGCTGCCACAAATCAAGATTCCTATTTATCTTTTTCACGGCACCGCAGACGAAGTGATCCCCTATGAATCGAGCCAGCGTGTGCTGCCGTTAATTCAGTCGCCGAAGGAGCTTGTCACTATTCCGGGTGGCGCACACAACGGCTTGCGCCTCACGCCAATATACAATGCGGCACTCGATCGATTCCTACGATAGAATGTTGCCCAATCAGCCAAGGGAGATCACGTATGCCCACCAAACCCGGTGAGCGTAAGACCCAAATTCTAGAAACGCTCGCTCATATGCTGGAACAGCCGCAGGGCGAAAAAATCACTACCGCTGCGCTCGCCGCAAAACTCGATGTCTCGGAAGCTGCGTTATATCGCCACTTCGCCAGCAAGGCGCAAATGTTTGAGGGATTAATTGAATTCATCGAGCAAACGGTTTTCTCGCTGATCAATAAAATTGCCGTCGAGGAAACGAGTGGCTTAAAGCAACTCGAGTCGGTCATTGCGTTGCTATTGGCATTCGCACAAAAAAACCAAGGTATGACCCGTGTGTTGATCGGCGACGCGCTCGTGAATGAAGACAATCGCCTGCAAGCGCGCATCAGCCAATTGCACGACCGCATCGAAGCGAGCCTAAGGCAAAGCCTGCGCGTCGCGGCTTCACAAAACGATCTTGACGCCTCGATCGAAGCCAATGCGATGGCAAATTTATTGATGTGCTTCGTCACCGGCCGTTGGCATCAGTTCGCCAAGAGCGGATTCAAACGCATGCCGACCGAACAATGGAGCGCGCAATGGCAAGCGCTTGGGCTCGGCTCCGCGTCCCCGGTCAATCAGGAAAATTAGGTGATCCTCAAACCCGTTTTTGCGATGATGGCTGCGAAGAAGGCTTCGGATCTTTTCATCGCGGCAGGCGCAGCGATACACATCAGCGTTGACGGCAGTGTCGTGCCGATCAATCAGCAGATCATGGTGCCGGAATCGATCAAGAAAATCTGCTACGAGATCATGTCGGCCGAGCAGATCAAGACCTACGAAGAAACCCTCGAGCTGAATATGTCTCTGGTGATCCCAGAGGTCGGCAATTTCCGCATTAACATTTACCGTCAGCGTGGCAGCATGGCCTTGGTTGCGCGTTACGTAAGCTTCAATATTCCGAGCTTGAAAGATTTGAATCTGCCACCGTTTCTGTATGATTTAATAACGGAGAAACGCGGCTTAATTTTGGTAGTAGGTCCCACGGGTTCGGGAAAATCATCGACGCTCGCCGCGATGTTGAACCATCGCATTGCCACCAAGACCGGACATATTTTGACGTTGGAAGACCCGGTCGAATTCATGTTCCGCCATAGTAAATCCATCGTCAGTCAGCGCGACATCGGCTTAGATTCACTTTCGTACCCTAACGCGTTAAAAAGCGCCCTGCGCCAGGCGCCAGACTGCATGCTGATCGGCGAGATTCGCGAAGCGCAAACGATGACGATGGCGATGAATTTCGCACTCTCCGGCCACCTTTGCTTGGCGACCTTGCACGCAAATAATACCTACCACGTACTCAATCGTATCATCCAGATGTACCCGATGGAAAACCGCAATACCCTATTGCAAGATTTGTCGGTTAGCCTCAAGGCAGTCATTGCGTTGCGCTTGATGCCGGGAAAAGACGGCAAGCGTGTTCCGGCGTTCGAGTTGCTGGTCAATACACAGCGTGTTGCTGATTTGATTGAACGAGGCTCAGTCGGCGAAATCAAAGCTGCGATGCAGGAAAGCCTCTCGCCAAGTTTGATGAACTTCGATCAGTCGATCCTCAAACTATTCCGTTCCGGCCGCATTACTTGGGAGACGGCGCTTGCCAACGCCGAATCGCCAACCAATCTGTCGCTACAAGTCAATAGCACAGAAGTTGATACGGCACGCAAAGTCGAAGCTGCGATGCCGAAAAAAGAGGCGATCTCCTTTGACTTTAGCCTGCCGAGCAGCGAGTAGTGCGACGCCGATCCAGGCTACGTCAAAATAGTTTCGCGAAATAGCGATGTGCTTACTTGTGATGGCATTTCAATGTCATCCTGAATTTCCGCTCATCGTTGCCGCCAATCGCGATGAATTTTTTTATCGCCCTACGGCGGCAGTGAAATATTGGGCCGATCACCCAACCGTGCTCGCCGGACGGGACTTAGAGCAAGGCGGAACGTGGATGGGCGTGCGCAAAGACGGCCGTTTCGCCGCGCTGACCAATGTACGCGACCCTAGCGCGTTTCGAAGTAATGCGAAATCCCGCGGCCATATCGTGTCGGGTTTTCTAACCGGCAGCGACACGCCATCCGATTTTCTCGAGAATCTGGCGCATGAGTCCGATGACTACAATGGCTTCAACCTCATCCTCGGCTCAAGTGACAAACTCAGATACTTTAGCAGCGCCACGAAAAAAGCAATTCCGATTGCGCCCGGCGTGTACGGCTTGAGCAACGATCAACTCGATACGCCGTGGCCGAAAGTTGTGAGTGCGAAAAAGAAATTGGAATCGGCGTTGCGCGAAAACTCGGACTTGCTGGAAAAACGGCTCTTCGCTCTGTTAAGCGACGATACGCTCGCGAGTGACGGCGAACTACCAGATACCGGCGTCGGTCTGGAAAAAGAGCGCCGGCTCTCGCCCATTTTTATCCGCGCCGAGAATTACGGAACGCGTTCCTCCACTTTGCTGTTCGCGAAACACGATGGCGAGATTCACTATGTTGAGCGCAGCATGAATGCCGATTCCTTGCGTCGTTTTTCCTTCACGATGACTACATGCCTGTCGTCGTGACTACCCCAATTGGTCCTCCATCTCGAATGTCATGTCCGCGACTCTTGAACTAACTCAACAACTCATCGCACAACGGTCGGTCACACCTGAGGACGGCATTTGCCAAGCGATCCTGCGAAAACGTCTCGCGCCACTCGGCTTTGCTTTCGAGCGCATCAGTAACAATGGCGTCGATAACATGTGGGCGCGGCGCGGCATTACTGGGCCGCTAATCGCATTCGCCGGCCACACCGATGTCGTACCCACCGGCCCGCTTGAACAATGGCACAGCGATCCGTTTCAGCCTACGATTCGTGACGGTAAATTGTATGGCCGTGGTGCCGCGGACATGAAAACTTCGATCGCCGCATTCGTTACCGCAACCGAGCGCTTCGTTGCAACCTATCCAAATCTGCCCGGCTCGATTGGATTACTCATTACTTCCGATGAAGAAGGTCCTGCCGTCGACGGCACGGTGCGTATTGTCGATGCGTTGCGCGCGCGCGGTGAATTGCTGAATTACTGCATCGTCGGAGAACCGACCTGCGTCGATAAACTCGGCGACATGATCAAGAACGGTCGTCGCGGCTCCTTGTCGGGCAAGCTCACGGTTCTGGGTGTTCAAGGCCACGTGGCTTACCCTCATTTGGCAAAAAATCCAATCCATTTACTATCGCCTGCCTTGGCGGAACTCGCAACCATCGTTTGGGATAATGGCAATGAATACTTTCCACCGACGACGTGGCAGATATCCAATCTGCATGCGGGAACCGGCGCGACCAATGTGATTCCGGGCAGCGCGGAAGTTTTATTCAATTTTCGTTTCGCGACGGTCAGCACACCAGAATCGCTGAAAGAACGCGTTGAAAGTGTTTTGAAGAAGCATAATCTCGATTATCAATTGGCCTGGGAGCAAGGTGGGAAGCCATTCTTGACGCCTCGAGGAGAACTAGTTACTGCAATCAGCAAAGCAATTCAAAGTGTAACCGGGAGCGCGCCGGAAATTTCTTGCACCGGCGGCACGTCGGATGGACGATTCATCAAAGATATTTGCGGCGAGCTAATCGAGTTTGGTCCTGTGAATGCAAGCATTCACAAGTTAAACGAACACGTCAATGTTGCCGACATCGAGCCGTTATCGGAAATTTATTTCAAAACGCTGGAAAATATTCTGAATGTTTGACATCGCCAACCAGCATCTCAAAACCGTACGCGACGTGTTGCGTTTCGCGGTCAGCCGTTTCAACGAAGCGAAACTGTCATTCGGACACGGACTCGCGAACGCGTATGACGAAGCGGCTTTTCTAATCCTCCATACATTGCATCTGCCGCTCGATCGTCTCGATCCGTTTCTCGATGCGAAAATACTACCCGATGAACTGCAAAAAATATTTACTATGTTGGAGAAGCGCATCCAGCAACGAGTTCCAGCCGCCTATTTAACCAACGAGGCATGGCTTGGCACTCATCGTTTTTACGTCGATGAGCGCGTCATCGTACCGCGCTCATTCATCGCCGAATTGTTGCCCGACGCCTTGGAGCCATGGCTGCCCGATCAGCTCAATGTGCGCAGCGCGCTCGACCTTTGCACCGGTTCCGGCTGTCTGGCGATTTTGCTGGCGGATCACTATCCGAACGCGGACGTCGACGCAGTAGACCTTTCAGCTGACGCGCTCGAGGTCGCGCAACGCAATGTTAACGACTACGGGTTCGAAGAAGAAATTCGCTTGGTGAAATCGGATTTATTCGCAGCGTTGAAAGGCTGCCGCTACGATCTGATTGTCTGCAACCCGCCCTATGTGAAGAGCGAGTCGATGGCGGCATTGCCGGAAGAATATCGCCACGAGCCGTCACTCGCGCTAGCGAGCGGCGACGATGGCTTAGATCACGTGCGGGAAATTTTGCGCGCGGCACCGGCGCACTTGGAGCCGAACGGAATTTTAGTGGTTGAGATCGGCCACAACCGCGCGGCCCTGGAAGCGACCTATCCTGAACTACCCTTTATCTGGCTCGATACGGCGAGCGGCGCCGACTTTGTATTTCTCCTGACCCAGAGCGATCTGGCCGAGCGCGGCGATTAAACGGATGATTCGAGCGTAAAAAATTCTCGCTCTCGTTCTCGCCTGTCATTCCCACCCAACTAAGAATTTTTTCGACTTCCGCCGGACCCAGCTCCAGGGTTTGACCACGCTTGAGGTAAGACGGCATATTGAGAATTCCGTAACGCACCCGTAGCAAGCGGCTCACGGTCAATCCCACCGCCTCAAATAGTCGACGCACTTCGCGATTGCGTCCTTCGCGCAGTACCACGCCGTACCAATGGTTGCTGCCCTCACCACCACGATCGTCCAGGGTTTCTATTTTCGCCGGTCCATCGTCCAACTCAACGCCCGTGACTAAGCGCTGCGCCTGTTCTTCGCTCAATTGGCCCATTACGCGCACGGCATACTCGCGTTCCACTTCAAAGCGTGGATGCATCAACCGATTTGCCAAATCGCCATTGGTCGTAAAAATCAGTAGGCCGCTGGTACTGATGTCCAAACGTCCGACCGCAATCCATTTCTCGCCCTTTAGGCGCGGCAATTTCTCGAACACAGTGTCGCGTTCTTCCGGGTCGTCGCGGGTAACGATTTCACCTTCAGGTTTGTGATAAATCAAAATACGCGGCACATCATCGGAGAAATTGAGCTTCACCGGTCGGCCGCCGAGGGTTACGCGATCTTCATGGCCGACGCGCATACCGAGGGTCGCGACTTCGCCATTCACCATAACGTTGCCCGCTGCAATTTCTTCTTCCATTGCGCGACGCGAACCTATGCCGGCTAATGCTAGAACTTTATGTAACTTTTCGCCGCGCTCTTCGCCGTCCACTACACGGCGTGGACGCTCAGGCACTTCGCCGAATTGAGTGCGCCGCTTGCGCATCGGTCGTTCAATTTTCATGGGTCGCCAACGTAGGTTCTAGTTCCAGGGTATTCTGAAAATCCGCCAATGCCGGCAAATCTTCGAGGGAACGCAAATTTAAATCGTCTAAAAAATGTCGGGTTGTTGCGTAAAGCGCTGGGCGCCCGGGTACTTCCTTTTGACCGACAACATCGACCCAACCGCGCGCTTCGAGCGCCTTAATGATCTGTGTCGACACATTGACGCCGCGGATCTCCTCGATATCGCCACGCGTTACCGGTTGTTTGTAGGCAATGATCGCCAAGGTTTCCATCACAGCACGGGAATAGCGCGGCGGCTTTTCGGGATTCAGCCGATCCAAATATTTTTGAAACTCGCCGCGCGCTTGAAAACGCCAACCACTTGCAACTTGCGCAAGCTCAACACCACGATTTTGCCAATCATTTTGCAATTCGTGCAGAACGAGTTTAATCGCGTCCGCAGAAACATCCTCGTCGAATAACTTCTTTAAATCGCTCGCTGTCAGCGGCTCTTGGCTAGTCAGCAACGCCGTTTCCAATACCATCTTCATTGCCGACGAATCGCTTAGCGTGTCCATACTAAATCGCTCCAGCGCGCTTCACATAAATCGGGGCGAAAGGTTCGTTCTGTGTAATTTGTACCAAGGTTTCTTTCGCCAATTCCAAGATCGCAAGGAAACTCACGACCAACTCCGGCACGCCCGCGAGCGGATTGAACAATTCAGAGAACTCGACGTAAATTCCCGAAGATAGGCGGCGCAAAATACGCGTCATGTGTTCGCGTACCGATAACTCATCGCGCTTTACTTTGTGATGTTGCTGCAACTTGGCGCGAGTCAATAATGCTAACCAAGTATTTCGCAAATCATCAACGCTGACATAGGGTACGCGTTGCACCAACGCATGCTCGATCCAAACCTCAACCACAGAAAAATCGCGCCCAACTTGCGGCAATGTATTGAGTTCTTCCGCTGCCTTTTTCATTTGCTCGTATTCGATCAAGCGCCGCACCAGCTCTGCACGCGGATCAAGTTCATCAGGCTTAGCTTCAATCGGCTTCGGCAACAACATGCGCGATTTAATTTCGATCAGCACTGCCGCCATCACCAAATACTCGGCCGCGAGTTCCAATTGATTCTGCCGCATCGCTTCGACATAGTCCATGTACTGTCGCGTTAATTTCGCCATCGGAATATCGAGAATGTCGAGGGAATGTTTGCGAATCAAATACAGCAGAAGATCGAGCGGGCCCTCGAAAGTCTCAAGAAAAACCTGCAATGCCTCCGGTGGAATATACAAATCCCGCGGCATCTCGGTCATCGGCTCGCCGAGAATTTTTGCGACCATTGCAATCGGATTAAGCGGATCAGACGTAACTTCGTTCATCGATAAATTATACACCCTTCAATATCCGAAACAGTTGAGAGCAAGTACTATAGAAAATCACCGCGAGGTTCGAATCCTACACAAAATTGACACATGAAATGCAATAGATGAAAATGTCGCACGAAATGTTATGGCCTATCTTTGGCTAGCTACCTCTAGTACAGCACGAATGAAATCCGGCACTAGCTCGGGTACATCGTTTGCTTAGTGTACATAACCAGAAAATCGATTAGATGACGCACGCTGCGTGACTCAATTCACTCATCTCCATGTCCCTACGATGATCATTCCAGCGTTTGGGGAATGTTCGCTATTGCCATATTTGTTTGCTCAATTCCCAACATTGCGACGAATTTGCTCGCGTGAATTTCGTCTACGTGATTTGCTTGTGTGCGATCTAACGGCGCCGCGCCCGCCAGGGCGCAGGCCAATTGCCAAGCCATTTGACGCCCTCACGCGCCCACCTTCAACCTCCTCCAATGCCAACGACTAGCAACGCGATCCGCAGTCCAATGCGCTACGTGAACCTACTATCCGAATTTAAGCAGGCAGCGTCGCGATCGAATCGATCCCTTGCTTCTCTTCTCATTGAAGCCATTCGACTGCGCCTCTCAAACTCTCGCCTTGGCCCTTCAGAGTACATCGACTTTCAGCTTTATGAGAACGACCTCGGTTGGGTCGAGAAATCCGCGTTTGGAGGACAGAAGAAACAGCAAGTTCTCGAAGAAATCTTAATTGATGATTATTCGAGATTTCTAAGTTTAGACAAAGTGACCATGTATTCGCTTATGTCGGGCCTAGATCTTCCCATTCCAAAAATTCGCGCGACCTATCGGACGCAACGCCCATCTGCGATACCGCAGCTTCACACCGCGTTGGAACTAGCTGATTTTCTCTCAAATGTTTCCAACTTACCGGTCTACATTAAGCGCTCATTCGGCTCCTACGGCAGAGGGAATATTCTGGTATCGGGATTCGACGGCGAAAATGTTGTTTTCGGAAACGGCAAAAGTGAGCCCTTATCGCAGTTTTGCGCATCGCTCGATGACGGTAAAACCTTGGGATGGATGCTTCAGGAACCGCTTTTTTCTCATCCGGCTATTTTTGAACTAACAAAGTCACGCAATATCTCCGGACTACGCATTCACACCATCGGCTCTAATCAAACTGTCCATGTTACGAAAGCAATCTTCAAAATAAATCTAGGGCTTCGCGACTCCGATAACTTCGAACATGGTGCGAGTGGCAATATGCTTGGGGCGGTTGACACGACGAATGGCAAGATTATCCGAGCAATTTCTGGCGTTGGTATAACGCAAACGAAAAACCCGACTCATCCGACTACCGGAAAAGACATTGTTGGATTCACGATTCCCGATTGGCACAAGGTTCTAGAAATCGTCCGCGATGCCCATCGGGCATTCCCCGGATTCATTTGTCCGGGATGGGACATCGCCCTATGCCCCGATGGCCCAAGGATACTCGAGGCAAATGCGTTTGGTGATATTGATCTATCCCAACACGCCTACCGCAAGGGTTTCCTAGACCAGGAATTCCTATCTCATCTGCGTGAACTTGGTCTTGAGCATTTACTGTACGCCAAAGCGAGGCGTGGGGTTCAATCCGCGAAAAACAATCGCATGGGCAGCAGGAAACATCATTGGAATTGGTAGTTGAAACGCACACGGCGAACTAATTAGCGTCTATCCGAAACGTAAGCGAACTGCCTCTTCATCCAGATTAGATACTCACGGGCAGTATCAGCGCCTTCGTTCGGCGCCCACGGGAAACGCTCATTTTCCATCGGCGGCATATAGGGCCCTGCCTTGGATTCGAAGAACGCAGAATTCTTTTCCAACGCCACCAAGCTGTGAATCACGCCGGGTGGAATATCCACGCCAAGCGTTTCACTTACCGGCTGCAAAACAAAATGCTGCGTCAACTCGCCGTCTTCAGAAAAGATCAAGGCGCCGACTTTCCCGCGCAACACGACAATGCTTTCTCCCTTAGCCGGATCACGATGACAATGGGGCGGAATATAGGTATCCGGTTCCAATGCGTTTAGCAAACGATGACATGCGGCATCGTCGCTTTGATGAAAGTTTAGGTTTTTCCGTTGCCGCGGTGACGCCTGCGCGGCACCACTGACGCTATCGATTAACTGCCGCGATATGAGTTGCACGTTGATCATTAATAACGAACCTGTACGTTGTCGGCGCTGAGCCATTGAGTAAGTGAGGCGAGTAACGCGTCGCTGAGTTTTGCCGAACCGATCTCCATTTCGCATAGCGCGTCACGATTGCGATAGGCGATTCGGACGGCACAGCGACCGGGCATGTGCGGTTTGATCATTTGCGCGAGGCGCGCGGCGTCGGCTTGGCCGTTGAATGATAGCTTGAGCTCGCGTGCATATTCGTCCCGTACTTTGCTCAGATCGAACAGTTGCTCCGCGGTAACGCGCAAGCCACCGGAAAATTGATCTTCCGCCACACGACCGTATATGAACAGCAATTGATCTTCTTTGACCAGATGGCGATGGCTTTCCCAAATTTCGTTGAACACGACGACTTCTATTTTCGCCGAGCTGTCGTCGAGCGTGATGATCGACATGCGCCCGCGCCGGGTTTGTTGGATGCGAATGCCGTAAACGATTCCCGCGAGTAACACCGGCTCTTGTTGCGGTTTCATTTCCGCAAGCGGGCGGCGCACCAACGTTGTCAACTCACTGCGATATTGATCGAATGGATGCCCACTTAAATAAAAACCAATGGCAGCCTTTTCATGTTGCAATCGCTCGCTATCGGGCCACGACGAAACGGTGAAATATTGAAGAGCTTGTAACGCTGCACTGCCGTTGTCCTCGCCAAATAGGCTTGTTTGCATCTCATTTCGGCTGAGCTGCTGCGCGTTCTCCAAGGCCATGCCGAGGCTGGCAAATAGCTGCGCGCGATTGGCATGAAGGCTGTCGAAAGCGCCGCCGCGGATGAGCGATTCCATCGCACGCCGATTGACGATGCGCTTGTCAACGCGATTGCAAAAGTCGAACAAGTCGCGATAGGCCCCGCCCACTTGTCGCTGCTTCACGATTTCCAAAATCGCCGATTCGCCGGTGCCCTTGATTGCACCCAGGCCGTAACGAATGGCATTTCCGCTAACCGGCACGAATCGGTAGTTGCCGAGGTTAATGTCCGGCGGCAGTACTTCCAATTTGTTTGCGACGGTGTCCTCATACAGTGCTTGCACCTTGTCGGTATCATCCATCGCAGCACTCAAGTTTCCGGCCATGAACGCCGCGGGGAAGTGCGCTTTCAAATACGCCGTCTGGTAAGCAAGCAGAGCATAAGCTGCGGCGTGGGATTTGTTGAATCCATAGCCCGCAAATTTTTCCATGAGGTCGAACACTTCGTCGGCCTTGTTTTCGCTTAGTCCATTATTCTTCGCGCCGTCACGGAACAAAGTTCGGTGTTGCGCCATTTCCTCCGGTTTCTTTTTGCCCATCGCGCGGCGCAATAAGTCCGCGCCACCCAACGAGTAACCGCCGATGATTTGCGCCATCTGCATGACTTGCTCTTGATAGACCATAATGCCGTAAGTCTCTGCGAGAATGCCCTCGACGCGCGGATCGGGATAGTCGATTCGCTGACGACCATGTTTTCGTTCGCAGAAATCGGGAATCAAATCCATCGGACCTGGGCGATAAAGCGCCACGAGCGCAATGATGTCCTCGAAGCGATCGGGCTTCGCTTTGAGTAACATGTCGCGCATGCCGCGACTTTCCAACTGGAATACAGCCGAGGTATTGGCCGATTTCAAAATATCGTAACTGGCTTTATCGTCGAGTGGGATTCGATCCAAATTAAACTCAGCATCGAAGGTCGGGCTGCCATCTTTTCCATGCAAATATTTCACCGCGCGATCGAGAATCGTGAGGGTGGTTAGGCCCAGGAAGTCGAACTTCACCAGACCAATTGCCTCGACATCATCCTTGTCGAACTGACTGATGACCGCTTCGCCACCCTCGCCGGAATAAAGCGGACAAAAATCCGTGAGCTTGCCCGGCGCGATTAACACGCCACCCGCGTGCATGCCCACGTTGCGCGTAAGGCCCTCTACGCGCTCCGCCAACTCAAGTAATTCGGCAACCTCTTCTTCGTGCTTTTCACGCTCGGCGAGCAATGGCTCCATCTCGCGCGCCAACTTCAACGTGATGAGCTTGCCCGGCTGAAACGGAATGAGCTTCGCGACGCCATCGCAAAAATTGTAACCAAGATCCAACACGCGACCGACGTCGCGCACGGCGGCCTTTGCCGCCATCGTACCGAATGTTGCGATTTGCGAAACACTGTCTTCCCCATATTTCTGCCGCACGTAATCAATCACGCGGTCGCGGCCATCCTGACAAAAATCGATATCGAAGTCGGGCATCGACACGCGCTCAGGATTCAAAAAGCGTTCGAACAACAAACCGTAGCGTAACGGATCTAAATCCGTGATACCCAAACAATAGGCCACCAGCGACCCCGCGCCCGAGCCACGTCCTGGGCCGACGGGCACGTCATTCTTCTTTGCCCAGTTAATAAAGTCGGCAACAATGAGAAAGTAGCCGGCGAAACCCATTTGAACAATCGTGTTGAGTTCGAATTCAAGCCTGGCCTCGTATTTTTCGTTTTGGCTCGCACGTTCAACGGCATCGGGAAACAGTTGCTCCATGCGTATTATTAGGCGCGAACGGGTTTCTTGCTTCAAGTAATCGTTTAGGTCAAGCCCATCGGGTGTGGGGTAATCGGGCAAACGATTTTTGCCAAGCTCGAGCTCGACATTGCAACGCTTGGCAATTTCAACGCTGTTGGTGAGCGCGCCAGGAAAATCGGCGAACAAGGCTACCATTTCTATCTGCGTCTTGAAGTATTGCTCCGTGGTAAATTCCCGCTTGCGGCGCGGATCGCCAAGTGTGTAGCCTTCCGACACACACACGCGCACTTCGTGGGCACGAAAGCTATCCTGATCGATAAACTGTACCGGATGCGTGGCGACGACCGGCACGCCATGGCGCGCCGCCAACGCCACGGCTTTGCGAATGTAATGTTCTTGTTGCGGTGCGCCGGTTCGCTGCAACTCGACGTAAAATGAATCAGGGAAAAGCGCTTTCCATCGAGTTAAGCACTGCTCTGCGGCACGTACATTATCCTGCAATAGCGCTTTACCGACATCGCCAAGAGCCGCACCAGATAAGGCGATTAGACCATCGCTATTGCTCTCCAACCATGCTTGCCGTAGCTCCGCGCGGCCACGATATTGATTGGTACGAAATGCGCGCGACAATAATTCGCACAGCGAGCGATACCCTGCGGCGTTGGCGCATAGCAAGAGCAGTCGATGAGGTTGATCGCGGTTCTCAGTGTTCGTGAGCCACACATCACAGCCGAGAATCGACTTGATACCAAGCCCGCGAGCGGCACGATAAAACTTAATCGCACCGAATAAATTATTCAGATCCGTCAACGCCAGCGCCGGCATTTGATCCGCCTTCGCACGCGTCAACACGTCGTCCAAGCGCACCGTGCCATCAACGACGGAATACTCGCTGTGTAGGCGCAGATGAACGAAATTTGGTGTGGGCATTGGGCTACTTAGGCGCTGAATCTTCAACCGAATTCTAACATCGCCACCCGTCGGCTACTTGCCAAAACGCCCATAGATACTATATTTTCAACAATCACAATAACTTATGTTAATCAGGGCGCAAATCATGTTATCCATCCGCCTCGCAATCCTCGCGTTTCTTTGCTTCAATGCGAGCGCGTTTGCATTTGAAATCGATCAATTCAAAAGCGGAATGCCTCGTGCTCAAATCAAGGAGCTATTGGCCGATTGGAATTTCGATTCAATCGAAGATGCCGGCCCCGATGTCACGCTTGCATTCGATGGTGTGAGAAAAGAAACTAACCGGCTATTCAAATTTTATTTCTGCAACGATAAGCTCGTCACGTTCGAGCAATCGTTAAAGGGATCGATTAAAAATTTCGTCACCGTCACGCAAAACTACGTGAAGCAATATGGGCAACCGATCAAAGTGGAGGCAGGCACCAACGTATTGAGCAACGGCGAGAAAAGTTCCATGTTCATTTATTGGCGCTTCCGCAATGAGTATGTCGGCCTACGCTACGTGAATTTGCCCAATGGAGAAGACCTTTCCGTGTCCTACGAAGTTAACAACAACTGCTTTCAAGCACCTAGGAACTAGCGGTTCCTCTTGTTCGACACTAATTGCCGTTTCCGCAAAGGCGGGAACCTATACGGCCATGTTGGGGTCATTTCAGAAATTGCTGTTTTCCGATTGGCAAGAATTTGCGACTTTACCAACATGAGCGGTTTCTCACATCGGCGACGGCCGGCAAGCGGGCGATCAATTAGATGGGCGGCGCAATAGGAATTGCGCACTACTAGCTTTTATTCCAGTCGAGCAAATTAAACCATTGAGTAATCCTTTCGCTGGACGCAGTGCAAATTTCTTCATTCAGCAATAGCATCGGTTTTCCGGAATTCTGATACCCCCGGTCAATTCCACAGACTGAAACCACTATTGAATCTAGTTCAGCGGGCATCTCGATTTTGGAAAAATCAAACAAATTCCAGTTGGTCGCCCCGAGCTCTTCCTGCAAAAACAGAAACTCAAGCCAAAGTATGTTTGGACGGCAGTTGTCCAAGCCATTTTTTAAGCGAATATTTCCGTCCATACATTTAGTCTTATTTCTAATCGCCTCGTTCAAATACATCATGGAAGTATTTTCTGAGCTGCCGTGAGCGTTATTAATATCTGAGTCTTCCAGCCGTGAGATATCGTGCAGTTCAGCCACAAGATTCTCGGTCGCCCAGTTACCAACCAATTCTTGAGGATTGCATTCCAACTCTTTGCCAGCCCATTTCCTGACTTCGGTTTCAATTTCGGGCCAATACTCATTCCAATTAATTGGACTTGAAGGAGGCAGTCCTTTTCTTCGTTTGAAGCGAAATCTGAAATCAAGTTTTCTAAATTCCTCTTCAGCACGATTAAGTCCGAAGAAATATTTTGTTGGCGCATGTACTTCGACAAAAAAGCCGTTATTCAGTTTGAAATCTGGTGAAGCGACAGATTTGCCATCAACAGATTTAGTTTTAATGAATTCAGGCTCAAATTCATTGTTATGCAAAAAGTGGGCAACTTTTAGTTCAGTCGTAAACGAGAAAAAATTTAGCGGATCTCTGACGTTGTTTCGAACCTGCTTGAGCCGCTCGCAAAATCCTTTTGTATTTTGCAGTTCGTCGGCCATTTTTCCGAGTAATTCATCTACGCAAAGCTCGTAGTTTTTCCAATGCTGGTAGGGATGCGTGAAGAATGGCGCTGCACCCGTAAATTTATCTAAATCTTCCTGGCGATAAATGTCCATGTGAAAAATTCGCTTTAATTTTCCTACTCAAACCTTCGTAGGTACGGGTTTTTTAGCCCTCTTTTTTTACCAATGAACGAACCATGCTGTCGCGCGAATTTTGAGGTCGGACACGATTTCATGCTGCACTTCAGCTTTAGGGTCGAAAATATTGTTGACTTTGCTTCGTCGTCTGGTCGTCGTTTAAATAACAATTCATATGGCAGAGAAATGCTTTCGACATACCCCAGGCTACTTGACTATAAAAAACGCCTCGACTTCCGCAATTTCTCGGGTGCGTTTCATCGGCGGCAAGCTTTGCCAAATGCGCTTCCCATAGCCCTTAGAAATCAAGCGTGGATCGCAAATCACCAACACGCCGCGATCGGTTTCGTCGCGAATCAAACGCCCCGCGCCTTGCTTTAGCGTGATGATCGCTTCGGGCAATTGATATTCCATAAATGCGCTGCGGCCTTGCTTGTTTAACGCTTCGATTCGCGCCGCAACGACCGGATCATCCGGCGGTGAAAACGGTAAACGATCGATTACGACGACCGACAGCGCTTCGCCTTTCACATCCACGCCCTCCCAGAAACTGTGGCTACCAATTAGTACGGCGTTGCCTAATTCCCGAAATCGCGATAACAATTCCGCCTTCGGTTTCTCGCCCTGCACCAGCACCGGATAAGTGAGATTTTGCTCTGCGAACATTAGTTGCAAACGATCGCGGGCTTCGTTCATCGCACGCAAACTGGTAAACAAAAGAAAAGTACAACCGCCCGCCGCTTTGATTACCGGCAGCGCGGCCATCACCACCGCCTCCGTATATTCTGATGAATTCGGCTCGGGCATGTTCGGCGGAACATAGAGCAGCGCTTGTTCTTCAAATGCGAAAGGACTGCCCCAGGCATGGGTCACGGCGTCCCTCAAACCCATTTCGTTTTGGTAATGTTTAAAATCTTTGCGCACGGCCAACGTAGCTGAAGTAAAAATCCACGCCTTCGGATAGCTGGCAAGTTGCCGCTGAAAAATCTCCGCGATTTCGAGCGGCGCCGCGTGCAACTGCACCGACTGCGAATACAGCTCGGCCCAGCGAACTTGGTTCGTATCCGTTTCGTCGCGCCAGCGCGAGAGACGCGCGGCGATTTCCAGCGCTCGGTTATAGCAGTTCTGTAAACCTTCCGCGCGTTCCGCTTGGGTGCCCAATATTTCGTTGAAGGTTTCGATGGTTTCGAGCAATTGCGTGAGACCCGGCAAGAATTCCTTGTGCTGGCGCAGGGCACTCGCTTGCAAACGCGAGATCGATCCGGACACCGGTGGAAAAATCAGACGGAAGTCACGTGTGATTTTCTCCAAATCATCGGCAACTTGCAGCAGCGCCTCGAAATCCTTCGCGGCAGCTAAGGCTTCGACGCGTGTGTCACGCGCGAGCTCAAGCAACTGCGCCGTCGACACGCTTTCGCCGAAAAACAGCGTCGCGACTTCTGGCAATTGATGCGCCTCGTCGAAAATTACCGTGTTACAAGCGGGTAATAATTCGCCCGCCCCTTCGTCGCGCAGCATGACATCGGCGAAGAACAAATGATGGTTCACCACGACTATGTCCGCATCCAGCGCGGCTTTGCGCGCCTTCAAGACAAAACAATCACGATGAAATGCGCAATCTTGGCCAAGGCAATTATCGCGCGTTGATGTGACTTGAGACCAAACGGCTGAAGTTTCTGAAACGCTGCTCAACTCCGCTTTATCGCCAGTGTTAGTTCGCTTGGCAAACGCGACAATCTCGTGCAGCGAATGCACATCATGTCGGCTCATGAAGCGGCCCTCGTGTTGTGCACGCTCGAGATAATAATGGCACACATAATTCGCGCGGCCCTTCAGCAGCGCAATGTTAACCGGCACTTTTAGCGCATTGCGCACTAGCGGAATATCTCGATCAAACAACTGATCTTGCAGCGTCTTCGTGCCCGTGGAAATGATCACTTTTCCGCCAAGCAGCAATGCGGGCACGAGATAGGCAAACGTCTTTCCGGTACCCGTGCCGGCTTCGGCAATGAGAACCTGCTGCGTCTCCATGGCGGTCGCAATCGCCATAGCCATTTCAATTTGCTGCGTACGTGGTTTGTAATCTTTCAGCGCACGCGCAAGCGGGCCGGTCTCTGAGAAAACCGAAGCAATGTGTTCCATCAAAAATTACGTTCTGATCTTTACGGCGAGATTGAAAATCTCGATCGGTTCGATGGGTTCCGGCAATTCGAACTCAAACACTCTTGCGTAGAAATACAACTCGACATCAAGCGCGCGCTTCAAGGTTTCGCTGCGGCGAAATCCGTGTTGTTCACCTGCAAATCCGATGTAAGCGACGGGCAGCCCTTTGCGCTTGAGCGCATCGACCATCAATTCGGCTTGATTTGGCGGCACGACTTTATCGTCCAGTCCCTGCAGGAATACTGCCGGCGCGTTCAAGCGCTCGACGTAGTTAATCGGCGAGCGTTCGAGATACACATTTTTGGCTACGGGATAAGGTCCGATTAGACGATCCAAATATCGCGATTCGAATTTATGCGTGTCCTCCGCCAACGCGGTGAGATCGCTCACGCCGTAGTAGCTTGCGCCCGCTTTGAAGCAGTCGTAAAACGTTAACGCGCAAAGCGTCGTATAACCGCCCGCGCTGCTGCCGCGAATGATGAGCCGCTCGCCATCGACGCTGCCCCGCGATGCCAGAAATTGCGCGCCGTTAACGCAGTCGGCAATATCGACAATGCCCCACGCACCATTCAAGCGGCGGCGATAAGCGCGCCCGAAGCCGCTGCTGCCGCCATAATTCACATCGAGCACGGCGAAGCCGCGGCTGGTCCAAAATTGAATGCCGAGCTTTAACGCATTGCTGGTTGCCGACGTCGGGCCGCCATGGCTAATCACAATTAACGGCGGACGCTCGTCTTCGCTTGCCTCGAACACAGCATTGCAGGGCGGATAAAAATAACCAAATGCGGCGAGCCCATTCGCCGTAGGAAAGCTAATCGTTTCCGGTGTCGAAAAATAATCCGCCGCGATAGAATTTGAGCTCGAGCGACGGATAGCATTAATTGTTCCGCTATTCAATTCGAGTTCGAGGATCGAGTCCACTTCTTGCGGTGATGCTGCGCTGAAAACAACGTGATTTCCCTGCGCGCTGATGTAACCAATATCGGAAAACGATGTTTGAATTGCGGTTAACTTTTTTGAGCTAACGTCAATTTTTCCGAGCGACCACACGCCATTTACGCAGTGGCTGCAGACTATCTCATCCGCGTCAGTGAATGCGTAAGTCGATAGGCCAAATACCCATTGCGGTAACCCAAACTCCGCGTCCATCGGGCATACAGCGTCGACAGCGCGATTTCTCAATCGGTAAATATTCCACCAGCCGGAACGGTCCGACACAAAATATAACTCGCCCGTTGGTGACCATTCCGGTTGAAAAATCGATTCTTCATTTCCGCCCGCGATTCGTCGCGCATCGCGCAGCGAACCATCGTTTTCACGCGTTGCCACCCACAACTCGGTGCAATCCCACGGCATATCGGGATGACGCCAGCACAACCACGCAAGTGCTTTGCCATCTGGACTCAAGCGCGGCGACGAATAAAAATCATAACCACGAGTCAAGAAGATTTCCGCACCGTTCGCGATTTCGATTTGGATCAGATAATTTTCCGGCTCACGGGCTTGGACATCGTGGTCTTCGCATACCACGATTAACGTAGCCTCTGCTGACATCGAGCACGAGATCGGCATAGCGTCGTTTGCTCGCCGAGGTTAACGCGATTGGATCGCCAACCCAGGGCTGGCGATAAATGCGTTGATCGGAGTCGTTACAAAAATAAACCGCGTCGCGCCCGATCGCAAACGCACCGCCGCCGTACTCATGTGCCCGGGTGCGCACGTTGAAATTCGGCGGCGTGACGTCATTGATTTCCCCATTCTGCTGGCGGCAAACAAGCACGTTGCGTCCGCCTTCCGATCGGTCTGCCCTCGAGCCAGAAAATCTTGTCGTCGACAATTTTGCAGGCGCTCAGGCGAACCGCGCCGCCTGCCGCGATAAGGTCGGATGTTATCTGGCGAAGTCCAAGTTCCGTAGGGAGCAATTTGCTTCATGGTTAATCTTGTTGAAATGAATTGTCGATGATTCCGTCTCGAACGGCTCTTGACGGCTACGCGCTCAATCGTACACCATGCGCCATGCAAAACTCACTGCGCTTGCTGCTTGTCGCGTTGCCGCTTCTGGTGTCTTGCGCCGCGCTGCAGGGAAAACCCTCGGGACGGTGACGCGACCGAATCGCCGGATCGTAGTAATACGCGAGCCGGCGGATCGCTCTGAAGAACTGGTTTTTTACGCCCTCGCATACCTTGATGTCAAATATCGCTATGGCGGAAGCGATCCGGAAACCGGCTGGGATTGCAGCGGCTATGTATCTCACGTTTTTAAGAATGCCATCGGCGTAACGCTGCCACGCACCTCCGCGGGCATGAGCGAACGTGGCGAATCGATCGGCCGAGCCGCATTGAAGCCCGGCGATTTAGTTTTTTTTAACACATTGAAACGCGCGTTTTCTCACGTCGGGATTTATATCGGTGACAACCGTTTCGTCCACGCGCCAAGTAGCGGCAAATCGGTGCAAATCAGCGATATGAATTCCAACTATTGGGCGCGGCGATTCAATGGCGGTCGTCGCATGGTCACACAGAAGGTATCATCGAAATAAAATAGTTAAGGCCCTGGCCGCCGCGCGGGGATTGGCTCTCAGGCCATGCATGCCAGGAGGCAAGCGCCACTTTGCTCCTGGCTTACCCATGTTTGAGTTTCATCACCAGCACGATCAACGCAAGAATCAGTGTGACGATGTTGCCAACAATAATCGGAACGGCGCCAAGCAAGATCCCGTAAGTCAACCAAAATCCAACACCGGCCGTAAACACCAAATACATCACCAGCGAAATGTCGCGCGTGGATTTCGTCTTGATCACTTGAATCGCCTGTGGAAGAAATGCGATGGTTGTCAGCGTTGCGGCGATGCTACCGATGATGTCAGTTAGCAATAAGTCTCCTTAGTGGCTTGGGACAGATCCAAGCGCAGATCAGTCGACAAAAACCTATTCTAACAATTGCAATCGCGCGCGTAGTCTTGCGATTTCCGCATCTCGGGCCGGCAACGCGCCGCCGAGGCGCATCCATGCTAACAAACTTGTGCGTAGTAAATCAGCCTCGCGCAATGCCGCTCTGAGCTTACTTTCGCGCTGAGCCAATCCGCGCTCCAACTCCAACGCGCGTGCCGAATGGCTCGCGACTGCCTCGGGAAGCGGTGCCATCTCGGCGAGTTGTTGATACATGCGGCCAATGGCCGAGTCTTTCATATCCAATTGTGCATCGCGCTGAGCACGCTCCGCTTTGAGCATCGCCATCGCTATTTCGCCCTCTCGGCGCGAAACGATTTCATGCTCGCGCACCGCAAGTAATAAATCGTCGCGCGCGAGAAGTTCCCGCTTCATTCGCTCGATCGCCCTGAGTTCACCTTGAAGCGACTCGATTTCTTCATCTTTCGCACGACGCAGCGACGCAATCTCGTCGACAAGTTTGGCGCGCTTCGCCTCCACGTCCGCCATACGCGCCGGCAGATGTTCTAATTCGGCTAGCCGTTTTTTCAAATGTGCTATTTCGCCATCACGCGTGCGGACCGCCTCGGCGAGCCGGCTTTCCAGCTCCTGCAATCGAACCTGCCGTTCTTTCGCCTGAACCGTCAACGGTTCAAGCTCGACCGTGCGTTTGTGCAAGCGGGAAATTTCTTGATCTTGCGAATTCACCAGTGCCTGCGCCGACTCCAATCGTTCTTTTGTTGCGCCCAATTCTTCTTTCACCAACGCCAGCTTTGCGGGTATAGGCTCCAATTGCGCCAAGCGCATACCGGTATCGGCGAGACGTTTTTCATGATCGGCGGCATGCCAATTGAGCAGCACGAATTTCTTGTTCCAATGTTGCCAGCTACCGCAGCTTTGCTGCGCAAATTTGTCTTGACGATCGTCGCGTTCAGCGGTTGCCGCAGCGAGTTGACTCAGTCCCGCGGCGAGCTGATCCGTTTGTTGACGAATCAATTTGTCGCGCTCGGCGATCGCGGCATCGCGGATTTGAATGACTTCTTTTGCCGCAAGCAAATCGTTTTCGAAACGCCCAAGGCGCGACTCCAAATCGCGCTTCAATTGCTCGTGTTTCGCACGCGCCTCGAGCTGCGTCTGCTGTAGGCAAATTTTTCATCGCACGTCCGCGTAATAACCATGCGGCAATCCAACCAACCACTGCGCCAAGAACCGCCCAGCCCGTCACATTTGCCATGAATTTATAGCCTTTCTCCCAGAGGTTTTATGTTATCGCACTTGCGCGCGCCGTGACCATGTTCAAGCGGAAATGTTATGCTGCGATTCCCGATGAAGGGGGAAAATGATACTCGTCGAACTCATTGTTGCCCTGTTGTTGTGCGCCGTTGGTCTTGCTTGGCTCGCTCGGCGTTGGCGCGTGCCCTATCCGATCGTGTTGACGCTCGGCGGCATCGCCTTAAGCTTGATTCCTCACGCTGCCGAAACTTCCGCTTGACCCGAATTTAGTCTTAGTCATTTTTCTGCCGCCGATTCTCTATCCCGCAGCGTTTATGACATCATGGCGCGATTTCTCCAGCGCCATTCGCCCAATCTCGCTGCTGGCAATCGGGTTAGTCATTGCCACAACGTTGATTGTCGGCGTCACATTGAAATGGCTCGTGCCGGACATTCCCTGGGCGGCGGCGTTTGCCTTCGGCGCAATTATTTCACCGCCGGACGCGGTCGCGGCAACGGCGATTCTTGGCACGATGAAGCTATCGCGCCGCACCGTAACGATTCTCGGAAGGCGAAAGCCTGGTGAATGATGCGACTGGATTGGTTCTCTACAAATTCGCCGTCGCCGCGGCGTTAAGCGGAACGTTCTCCGATTGCACACGCAAGCGGCCAATTCGTTCTCGTTGCCGTCGGCGGCGTGCTGGTCGGACATCGCTGTCGGCTATCTTTTCGTGTTGCTGCATAAGCATCTTGCACGATTCGCTCATCGAAATCATGCTCTCGCTAACCCTGCCTTATACCGCGTATTTACTCGCGGAAACGCTGCACGTGTCCGGCGTGCTCGCCGTGGTTGCGGCCGGGCTGATGCGCGCGCGCCACGCGCCGGAGGTATTTTCGCCGCAAACGCGACTGCTCGGCCGATCGGTCTGGCAATTGATGGTGTTTGTGTTGAATAGCTTGATTTTCATCATGATCGGGCTGCAGATTCCGGAAACCTTAGCCGCGCTGGGAAATCGTTCACTCTCGCAACTACTCGGGCTGGGGATTAGCCGTGAGCGTCGTCGCAATGGCAGTGCGTATGGCCTGGGTTTATCCGTCGGCCTATATTCCCCGTTTGCTTAGCCGGCGCATTCGCGACAAGGAAGCAAACCACCGTGGGAAATGGTGACGTTGATCGGCTGGTGCGGCATGCGCGGGATCGTGTCGCTCGCCGCGGCGTTGGCGCTACCGGCGGAATTTCCCTATCGCGATTTGATTATTTTCCTGACATTTTGTGTCATCGTCGCCACACTGGTTGTGCAAGGATTGACCATGCCACCGCTGATTCGTATTGCTCAAAATCGGCGCGGATTGGAAATCTCACGAAGAAGAGCGCACGAGCGCGAACCAAGGTGCTGCAAGCGGCGCTGCGCGAATTCGATATCTGCGCGTCGGAACATCCCACTGCGAAAGTGACGTCCGACCTGGTGCAGGCGAAGAATATCGGCAACGAATCGAATCGCTGCACCCGACGCGCTTGGCTTTTCACGACCAACCGGAATCGATGCAAGACATCTGCGCCTCGCCCTAGTCGCAGCCGAGCGCAAGGAATTAATTCGGCTCTGGCGAGCTCGGGAAATCGGCGACGAAACGCTGCACGAAATCGAACACGAATTGGATTTGGAAGAGGCGCGCTTACGCCATTAATGGGTTTTTCGTTGTTATCCCATTTCCAAATAAAAAAGACGCGAAGGCGAGTGGCCCTAGGCCACGCAGACAGTGCTGCAGCACGGCAAGGCGAAGCCGACTAGTGCCTTGTACCGGTACAAAGTCATTTTTGATTTGGCAAAGGAAAAAAACAATCGGTCGTGTGATCGTTAACCATGCCGACGGCCTGCATAAATGCATAGCAAATGGTCGAGCCGACAAACTTAAATCCGCGTTTGAGTAAGTCTTTCGACATGGCGTCGGATTCGGCGGTTTTTGCTGGCACTTCGGCGATATTTTTCCAACGATTTTGCTTCGGCTTGCCGCCGACGAATTGCCAAATGTAGACGTCGAAACTGCCAAATTCTTTTTGCACGGCGAGGAAGGATTTCGCGTTTTGAATCGTCGCTGCAATCTTTAAACGATTGCGCACGATGCCCGGATCGGCAAGCAGGGCGCGGACTTTGGCGGCATCGTATAGCGCGATTTTGCGCGGATCGAAGCCATCCAATGCTTGACGATAGTTTTCGCGCTTCTTCAAAATCGTAATCCAACTTAAGCCCGCTTGCGCGCCTTCGAGAATTAAAAATTCGAATAGCATGCGATCATCATGCACCGGAACACCCCACTCTTCATCGTGATAGGCAATATAAAGCGGATCATCGTTGACCCAGGCGCAACGGGTTTTCGATTATTCATCGGCTCAAACAAAATTACATCGTCTTGATAGAATCGAGTTTACTCCAACTCAATCACCGTCAAATTCGCCATGGCCGCCGCCCACGCATTACCCAAAGAAATTTTCAAAGCCTACGACATTCGTGGCATCGTCGGATCATACCTTGACGCCAGAAATTGTCAGCTGCCATCGGCCAAGCGCTTGGCTCGGAAGCGAAGGCGCGCGGGCTGTCGACGATGGTGATCGGCCGCGATGGGCGCTCATCCGGGGCCGAGTTTATCGCAAGCATTGGCGCAGGGCATTCAATCGACCGGGATCGACGTCATCGACGTCGGCATGGTCGCCACGCCGATGCTTTATTACGCCGCCCACGAATGGGCCGAATTATTCCGGGCGTGATGGTGACTGGCTCGCACAATCCGCCGGAGTACAACGGCTTGAAAATGGTGCTCGGCGGCGAGACACTGTATGGCGAAACGATTCAAGCGCTGCGCGCTGCGCGTCGAAGCCGGCGAATTTACAACAGGGCCAAGGCAGTATTCGCAACGCAATGTGACCGAGGAATATCTGGCGAAAATTATCGGCCACATCAAACTGACTCGGCCTATTAAGCTCGTCGTCGATTGCGGCAATGGCGCGCCAGGGGCTTATGCGCCGGACTTGTTTCGGCGGACTCGGTTGCGAAGTGATCGAATTATTTTGCGAAGTCGACGGCAATTTTCCCGAATCATCATCCCGATCCCGCCCATGTGGAAAATCTACAAGATGTCATTCGCACACTGAAATCAAGCGATGCCGAATTCGGTTTTGCCTTCGACGGCGACGGTGATCGTTTGGGCGTGGTCACCAAAGAAGGCAACGTGATTTTCCCCGATCGGCAGTTGATGTTGTTCGCCGCCGATGTGCTTTCGCGCAAACCCGGCGCAGAAATTATTTACGACGTGAAATGCACGCGCAACTTAAAACCGTGGATCGAAAAACACGGCGGCAAAGCGACCATGTGGAAAACCGGCCACTCGCTGATCAAAGGAAAAATGCGCGAAACCGGCGCGCAGCTTGCGGGGGAAATGAGCGGCCATGTGTTTTTCAAGGAGCGTTGGTTTGGATTTGATGATGGCTTGTATGCCGGTGCGCGTTTGCTGGAAATTCTGAGCCGTGAAAAAAATCCGAACGCAGTTTTGAACGCGCTGCCCGATGCGATCTGCGACGCCGGAATTACAAATCAAACTCAAGGAGGGCGAAAATTACGCGCTGATCGAGCAACTGCAAAAGACCGCGAAGTTCGACAATCCGCGCGAGGTGATCACGATTGATGGGCTTGCGCGTGGAATATGCCGATGGCTTCGGTTTGGCGCGTTCGTCGAACACCACGCCAGTAGTGGTGCTGCGCTTTGAAGCGGATAACGAAGCGGCGCTGAAGCGCATTCAGAATGATTTTCGGCGCGTGATTACCGCGGCGAAGGCGGATGCGGTGTTGCCGTTTTAGATCATCCGTCATCGCCAGTAGTTAGTTGTCATTCCCGCGAAGGCGGGAATCCATAGTGCCGTTGAAATTTTTCCAACGCCAAATGGATTCCCGCTTTCGCGGGAATGACATGAATAAATGTAATCGAACTTTTTGGTCAGAAACCAATTTCGGAGGATTCATGGATTTAGGCATCAAAGGAAAAAACGCCATCGTTTGCGCAGCAAGCAAAGGACTCGGCAAGGGTTGTGCGATGGCGCTAGCGAAAGAAGGTGTAAACGTCACCATCACCGCGCGCACCGCAGAAACGCTTGAGCAAACAGCCGCGGAATTGCGCAAAGTCGGTAGCGGCACCATTACGGCTGTTGCGGGCGATATCACCACAGTGGAAGGCCGCGCAAAAGTGCTGGCCGCATGCCCCAATCCGGATATCTTGATCAACAATGCGGGCGGGCCGCCAGCCGGCGATTTTCGCAATTTCTCGCGCGACGATTGGATCAAAGCGATCGACGCGAACATGCTTACGCCGATTGAATTAATGAAGGCAACCATCGACGGCATGATCGCGCGCAAGTTCGGCCGCATCGTCAACATTACTTCTGCTGCAGTGAAATCGCCGGTTGATATTCTCGCACTGTCGAATGGCGCGCGGACTGGCTTAACGGGATTCGTCGCCGGCCTTTCGCGCGCCGTGGCAAAACACAACGTCACCATCAACAACATTTTGCCGGGTCTGTTTGTGACTGACACGATGACTAGCCGCATCAGCGCCGGCGCAAAAATGATCGGGGAAAACCTATGAGGAAGTTGAAGCTGATCGCCTCAAGCCGATTGCCGCAGGACGCTTCGGCGATCCGGAAGAATTCGGCATGGCTGCCGCATTTTTGTGCAGCGCTTATGCGGGTTATTTGGTCGGGACAAAATTTATTGATCGACGGCGGCGCGTTCGGCGGAACGATGTAAGTAATCCCAATGCGATAGGGAATGCCTGGAGAGGCAGATCCATGCGCCTCTCCAGGCATTCTCCAAGCCATTGAGGCGCGCGCACGTATGAGGGCTAGTGATCCAGCAAGCCATTGCGCATGCGATTAGCGTAATTTCTGCAGAATTTCCTGCATTGAGTTTTTGTTTAATGTTGTAAAGATGGGTGCCGACGGTGCGCGGGCTTAAAAATAATTTCTCGGCAATATGCGCAACCGATTGGCCTTTTGCCAACAGCATAAATACTTCGAATTCCCGGTCGGACAAAACTTCGACCGGGTTTTGTTCGCCGGTCAATTGTTGTACCGCCATCGCTTGGGCGAGTTTCGAATCCAAAAAAGTTTTGCCGTTGGAGACTTGATGAATCGCCTGGATCAATTCTTCCGCAGCGCTGCGCTTGGACAAATAGCCGACCGCTCCCGCCTTTAACAATCGCTTCGGGATGGCTACTGTCTTCATGCGCGGAGAGAATCAAAATCTTCGCAGCAGGATTTTTCGCAAGAAGCCGCGAAACCGCTTCCAATCCGCCGATTCCCGGCATGGAAATATCCATCACGACCACATCGGGTTTAATTTCCGGATAGCGTTTAATCGCTTCTTCGCCGGATTCCGCTTCGGCGACAACTTCGATATCGTCCGCGCCTTGAAGCAAAATTTGAATCCCATGCGCACAACGGCGTGATCGTCCACCAACATGACACGAATCGCGCTCATGATTGCGCCATCGCGTATTGATAGGTAAGTCACATTGATTCGTACACCGTCTTCGCTATGCAAGCTAAATGTCCCGCCCAAACCTTCGGCGCGCTCGCGCATGCCCATCAGCCCAAACCGTTCTTCTCGGCTCGCATGGTCTTCGGGCAAACCTTTGCCGTTATCTTGAACGACAAGCTCAAGAATTTCGCTCGCTTTTACCGAAATTTCGGCGCGGCTCGCGCCAGCATGCCGCACGATATTCGTCAAACATTCTTGCACTATGCGATACGCGGCGATACTCACATCACCATCAGATTTGCGAAAAGTCACCCTCCAATTTCCAATGAAATTCACGTTGGGGTAACGCGTTCTGATGCGGATTCGACTAATTCTTGCATCGCGTCACGCAAACCGAGCTTATCCAAGCGCTAGCGGCCGAAGTTGCCGAACCATGCCGTGCATCGAATCATACATCTGCGCCAGAAACATCAACAATCATTTGCGCCGACAGATTGCAGATCCGGATGTGTCTCGCTTGGTGCGATTCACCAGCGAAGTTGCGATCGATTTCACCGCCGTTACCGACTGGCCCAGTTCATCGTGCAATTCCAAGCGCAAGATTGCGTCGTCTCTTCTTCAATATGGCGTTGAATGAGTTGTGTCAGTTCGCGATTTTCTTTGAGCTCCAGCGCGGTTTTCTCCGCTTGGCGTTTCACCGCAAAACTTTCTTCGATAGCTTGTGCCATGCGATTAAACGTATCGGAAATTGCGCCCATTTCGCGCAATTTGAATTTCGGTAAACGTGCGTGAAACTCCCCTATTTCCATTTTATGCAAACCTTTTAAAATATCCTTCACAGGATCCAGCGCACGTCCGGCAAACCAGAAAACGATGAAATTAACCAACACGAAAAGCGCCAACGATAACCAAAACAGCCGCATCAAATCGTCCCAAGCGTCCAACACCGAGCGCGACGGTTCCGGCAAAATCCGCAACTTTCCTGGGCCAACATCGAGCGTAATCGGCTCGATCGGCGGCGAGACGAGTTTGGTAAACCAAACCGGCGCCATTTTGCCCGGCTTGTACGGGCGACGAAGGGGATTCATATAACGGAATACCGGCAGCGCTATCCAAGCGAATATCGTGGGCGCGGACACGGCCCAAGTTGCTCAAGAAATCCCACCAGGGCGCGAGGTGAAATAGGACCCGTTTGAGATTGCTCGGTTTTGATCACATTTTCCAGTAACTGAACCGTGACTTTGGTCGCTGCTTCCATCTCTTCGCGAATCGCGCGGCGTGAGCCATCGATCTCCAGTGCGGCTAAGGCGATCACAAAAACGATCATCACCAAGGTAATCAGCAAATTGATATTGGAACGAAGGCTCATGACGCTATGGTACTTAGGTTAGCGATTGATTAGTAGCAGCGGCGTTGGCAAGATGGAGTGTGTCGCGATTCACCATTCTCCCCTAGCGCATAAAATTCATATACTTACGAACAATCTCGGAATCAACGCACGACGCAACTTCGCTTCTAATGATAATCATGACTCAAAATTACAGAATATCGCGTTGCCCGGACAGAAACCCACGCGCAGAATCGAACCCATAGAAATGCGATCAATGATTAACTTTTAGGAGACTTAAACATGTGGACCAAACCTGAATTTGCCGACCTGCGTTTTGGCTTTGAAGTAACGATGTACGTTGCCAATCGTTAATTTCATCTAATGATTTTCATTAGACGAAATTACTGATTTTTGCATTGAATTATATCGAGTCCAAACCCAAAATTGAGTCAATGAGTCGTCCAATCAGGGAAGATTCGAAAAAAGTAACTTAACTTTAACATTCACTAGGAGACACAAACATGTGGACCAAACCTGAATTTGCTGACCTGCGTTTTGGCTTTGAAGTAACGATGTACGTTGCTAATCGCTAAGCACTAAGCTTCAAAGAAAGGGGGCCCTTAAAAGCCCCCTTTTTGTTTGTCTGCCGTTCTGAATTGTCGAAAAAATATTATGCAAATCAGAGTATTAGGCTCCGCAGCCGGAGGCGGATTTCCGCAGTGGAATTGCAATTGCCCGATGTGCGATGGCTTTCGCAAGGGCAAGATTAACGCCAAACCACGCACGCAATCCTCAATAGCCGTCAGCACCGATAACGTCAATTGGGTGCTATTTAATGCCTCGCCGGATATTCTGACCCAGATTCGCGCTTTTCCCTGCATTACAGCCTGGCCGCGCTAAGCGCGACACCGGCATCGTCGGCATTATTCTGATGGACGCGCAAATCGATCATACGACCGGCTTGCTAAGCCTGCGCGAAGGCAAGCCGCTAGAGATTTATTGCACTGACATGGTCCATCAGAAGATATGACTACCGGCAATCCGCTGTTCAATATTCTCGGCCACTATTGCAAGGTGAATTGGCATCAAGTGCAGCCGCGCGGCGATGGCTTCGCTGTCGCCGGGCGCAGAGCATTTATTGTTCAAGCCGTTTCCGCTTAAAAGCAAAGCGCCGCCCTACTCGCCGCACCGCAACGATCCGCACGAGGGCGATAATTTGGGTATGCGCGTCACCGATACACGAACCGGCAAGACTTTGTTCTATGCGCCGGGCTTAGGTCAAATCGAACCGCATTTGATGTCTCTGATGGCCGATTCCGATTGCCTATTAGTAGACGGCACGACATGGACCGATGACGAAATGATAACCTTGGGCCTGTCCGCCAAGCGCGCTCAGGATATGGGCCATCTGCCGCAAAGCGGGCCGGGCGGCATGATCGAGGTGTTGCAACCCCTGACCAAGCCGCGCAAAATTTTGATCCACATCAATAACACCAATCCCATTCTCAACGAAGATTCAGCCGAGCGGGCGGAGCTTACTCGCCACGGAATAGAAGTGGCGTATGATGGAATGGAAATCGAACTATAGGGAATAGCGATGAGCGCAAACGAATTATTGCCTTGGAGCAGAGAAGAATTCGAGGCCAAGCTCCGCGAAAAGGGCAAGGGCTATCACATCTATCATCCATTCAACGTACTGCTGAATTCCGGCAAACTCACTCAGGATCAAGTGCGCAAGTGGGTGGCGAATCGCTTTTTTTATCAGATCAGCATTCCGATTAAAGACGCGGCGGTGATGAGCAATTGTCCCGACCAAGAAGTCCGGCGCGGTTGGATTCAACGCATCCTCGATCACGATGGTTACGGGGATGACGAAGGCGGTATCGAAACTTGGATCAAGCTCGGCGAAGCCGTTGGCGTGACTCGCGAGGAAATTACATCACTGAAATATGTTCTGCCTGGCGTGCGTTTTTCCGTCGAGGCATATATTAATTTTGCGCGCCAACGTCCTTGGCAAGAATCGGTCTGCTCCTCGCTGACGGAATTGTTCGCACCACATATTCACAAAGAGCGCATCAACACTTGGCCTGAGCACTATCCGTGGATCAAGGAAGAAGGTTTGTCGTATTTCAAAAAGCGTATCGCTCAAGCGCGCCGCGACGTCGAGCAAGGGCTTGGCATCACGCTGGAGTATTTCAACACGCGGCCGCTGCAAGAACGCGCGTTGGACATTCTGCAATTCAAACTCGATGTGTTGTGGTCGATGTTGGATTCCATGGCCTTCAACTATTTAACGCCGGAACAAATCATGGAGGCCAAGCGTGAACGAAAAGAAGCCGCTTGAGTTGACGGACACGATGGAAATTTCTAAGCACTTCCGCTTGCAGTGGGAAGAGGTGCCGAAAGCCTATGTGTTGCTCTATCCGGAAGGCCGCGTGCAGTTGAACGGTAGCGCCGGAGAAATCATTAAGCGCGTCGATGGCAAAGCAACCATCGCTGCGATTGCCGAAGAATTGCAAAAGACATTTAACGAGCCGGACTTGCGCAAAGATGTGCTGGCCGGCCTGGAGATAGCGTATGGAAACGGTTGGATCAGAGTTAAACCAAGTGCAGCGTAGCGACATTCCCTATCCGCAGTGGCTCAACGTCGAGTTGACCTATCAGTGCCCGTTGCATTGCGTGTATTGCTACAACCCGATCGATTACGCTAAGCACGATCAAGAGTTAACGACCGCCGAGTGGGTTCGCGTTCTGACCGAAGCGCGCAAGATGGGCGTGGTGCAATTGGGTCTGTCCGGCGGCGAACCGCTACTGCGCGATGATCTCGAAGAAATCGTCGGAGAAGCGCATAAACTGGGCTTCTACACGAATTTGCTAACGTCCGGCATCGGCATGAACGAGGCACGCATCAAGCGCCTTAAGGACAACGGCCTGGATCACATTCAGGTGTCATTCCAAGATTCGACCAAGGAGATGAACGATTTTCTCTCCAGCACCAAAACCTTTGATCTAAAGAAAAAGATCGCGCGCATGGTGAAGGAATACGACTATCCGATGGTGTTAAACGTCGTGCTGCATCGAATGAATCTCGATCATATCGACAAGATTTTAGGTCTAGCGGAAGAAATGGATGCGGATTATGTCGAGCTCGCCAATACTCAGTATTACGGCTGGAGTTTTCTAAATCGCGATCAACTGCTGCCGACCCACGCGCAGTTGGAAAAAGCCGAAGCCTACGTTAACGAATTCCGCAAGCGCATCGGCGACAAGATGAAAATTTTCTTCGTCGTGCCCGATTACCATGCGACGCGGCCCAAGGCCTGCATGAATGGCTGGGGCAATATTTTCGTCAACATCGCGCCCGACGGCATGGTGCTGCCCTGTCACGAAGCGCGCATGCTGCCAGGCATCAACTTCCCGAACGTGCGCGACATGGCGCTCGATAAAATTTGGTACGACTCCGACGCGTTCAATATTTATCGGGGCGATAGCTGGATGAAAGAGCCGTGCCGTTCCTGCCCGGACAAGACTAAAGATTTTGGCGGCTGCCGCTGCCAGGCCTATATGCTGACGCAAGATGCAACGAATACCGATCCGATTTGCGACCTGTCGCCGAAACATTATCTGGTGACGGACGCTGTCGCGCAGGCAGAACTTCCCAAACAACATGTTGAAGTTAAGCCGCTTGTATTTAGACTCAACAAGAATTCGAAAGCGCTGTCGGAGAATCGCGCGCCGGAAGAAGTCAGGCCGTAACTACAATCGAATATTGCTTGTAGAACCGCATGAACAGTGGTTCTACAAGCACATGCCCATTACGTTTTGCGCCGCACGCCGAGCCAAAAATAAGTTGCAATCGCGCTGCTAACAACCGCAACCAGCGATAACAAAGGAACATTGCCCGGCTGCGGCATTATCACAATCATCAACGCGGCGAGCGCCGTCACCAATCCGAGCAATCCGAACCCGATCACGAGTGCCCAACGCGCTAAGATTTCTCCGAAACGCAATTAATTTTTCTTCCAGCGCGCGGCGGCGGCATCGTCCGACTCCCGCGCGTCGACCCAGCGCGCGCCCTTCGCCGTATCTTCTTTTTTCCAGAATGGCGCTTGCGTTTTCAAGTAATCCATCAAAAATTCACAAGCGGCAAACGCATCGCGGCGGTGTGCACTGCTAACAACCACCAGCACGATTTGATCCAGCGGCAACAATCGGCCGACGCGATGCACGATCGTCGCGTCATAAATATCCCAGCGTGACTTCGCTTGCTCGACGATTTCCTCAAGCGCCTTTTCGGTCATGCCGGGATAGTGCTCCAACGTCATAACGGCAACGTCATCGCCTTCGTTAATATCGCGAACTAAGCCGATGAAACTCGCGATCGCACCAATCTTCGCGTTGCCTTCGCGTAACGCGGCGACTTCGGCGCTGATATCAAAGTCATGCGTCTGTACGCGAACACCCATCTTAGCCTCCCGTGACTGGGGGAAAATAGGCAATTTCGTCGCCGTCCTTAATCGACTCGTCCATACCCACCATCGCCTGATTCACCGCGACGCGTAGCGCCTTGCCCGGTGCAAGTTCGGTCTGCCAATTTGCGCCGCGCTGACGTAGCCACGCGGTAAGCGCGGCGACGTTAGGAATATCACTCGAGAAATCGATTGATTCTTGACCAACCCCTAAAGCTTCCTTAATGCGGGCGAAATACAAGATTTTTATCATGATTGGGTGAGAAATTCGTTGCTAAATGGTACGGCAAATAAAGGCAGCGACCTTTGCCGAATCGTTAATGTTGAGTTGCGGTAAACGAGTGTCGAGTGGCTCGTCGGTCGCAATCGCAATGATGTGTGCGTCGTCGGGAAACAACAACGGCGTCGCCGCCGCGGCACGATGTACTTCAATCTTGGTGATCGACGCATGCTTGAACCCCTCGACCAGCACCACATCGCAGGGCGACAGCCGCTTGAGATGATCATCCAGTGTCGGCTCAGTCTCGCGCCTCAATTCGTGCATCAACGCCCAGCGTTGCTGCGAGGCGACCAATACCTCGGCAGCGCCAGCTGTGCGATGACGGTACGAATCTTTCCCGGGCTGATCGACATCGAAACTGTGATGCGCGTGTTTGATCAACGATACCCGGAGACCACGCGCAACCAATAGCGGAATAATCGCCTCGATCAATGTTGTTTTGCCATTGCCGGAGTAACCGGCGAAACCCACTACATTCATGAACCCACGCGTCGATAAAGTAAGTTAAATACTCGGCTACCTGGATGCCAATGCCTGGAGAACCGCACTGGGATTGCCTCCTCAGATACCCTCCAGAAAGCACCGAGATGCTATCTAGACGTCCATTATAAAGGGGCTGAAGGTTATTGTTCGCCAGGGCGACCTATAAGGCGTAGTTTCAAATCCACATTGCGTTTGCTTTCGCCATCGTTCGAAAACCATTCTTCCAGCGCGCGCGGACGTTGAACCCAGTTGCCTTGCGCGTAATCGACTCCTAGATCGAGCAGCTTGCGCATGATCGCGTCGTCTTCGACGAATTCCGCCGTGGTCGTCAAACCCATCGCATGGCCGATATTGTTAATCGCTTCGACCATGGTCAGATCCATGCGGTTGGTCGCCATGCCTTTGACGAATAAGCCATCGATTTTAATGCCATCAATCGGCAAATGCTTTAGATAATTAAATGATGATAGTCCGGCACCAAAGTCGTCAAGCACAAACTTGCAACCAAGCCGTTTGAAGTGTTGAATCAACATCACCGCTTGGGTCAGGTTGCTGATCGCGGCGGTTTCGGTAATTTCAAAACAAATATTGCGTGGCGGGATATCGAAATGCGTTAGTTGCTCTTGCAAATATATGGAAAATTTTTCGTCGCAAAGCGATGCGCCGGATAAGTTAATGGAAAACACCGTCATCAATCCGCCGCGCTGACCTTGCATCAAGCGCCGCAAAACCGAAAAACTTTCCTTGATCACCCATCGATCGAGTGCATGCATTTGGTTGAAGCGCTCGGCTGCCGGAATAAACGCCATAGGCGGAATAATTTCACCGTTCTCGCCACGCATCCGTAGCAAAATTTCGTAGTAGTAGGGATCGCCCTCCTTCGCGCCACGTAACGGCAGAATGGATTGACAATACAGTACGAAACGATCTTCCTGAAACGCGTGGGCAATTCGGGTTACCCATTCCATCGCGCCAACGCGCGCATTACGCGAAGCATCGTCTTCATTAAATACATAGATGCGATTGCGGCCCAAATCTTTGGCCGTATAGCAGGCGGCGTCAGCTTGACTCAATAACACGGCCGCACTTTCGCTGACATTGGAAATCATCGCCACACCGATCGAAGCGCCGATCGCAAAAAACTTCTCGCGCCAGGCGAAGCGAAAATTTTGCACGGTCTCGCGCAATTGCTGCGCAACTTCCACGGCATCGTCTAGCCCACAATTTTCCAGCAGCACGGTAAATTCGTCGCCGCCAATGCGCGCTAACGTATCGCGCTCACGTATCTTTTGCCGCAATTGATGTGCAATTTGGCGCAACAGCTCGTCGCCTGCGTTGTGACCACAAGTATCGTTGACGATCTTGAATTGATCCAGGTCGATGAAGAACAACGAATGCACCTTGCCATGCTGCTGCGAGCTTAACAGCGCGCGTTGTAAGCGGGTTTCAAATTCTCGCCGATTGATCAAGCCCGTCAATGTATCGTGGCTCGCCTGATAAGTTATTTGCGCCGTTGCATGATCGACTTTTTCTTGCAGGTTTTCCTGCGCAGCTTTGAGCGACTGCGCCATCGAGTTAACCCCGCGCGCCAACGCCGACAGCTCGCCGCCGGCGCGATCCGGCAGGTGCACGCTTAAATCGCCTTGCGTGATTTGATCGACGGCAGTAACGAGACGTCGAATTGGCCGAGTGATGCCAACGCTCAGACGCAAGGCCAGTAGTCCCGTCAATAAGATTCCGCTCAATACCATCAGCGCACTGTTGAGCAAGATCTCCTGCTGGCGCTGAACGGTTGTACCCTTACTCATCGTAATATTGACCCAACCAAGTACGGACTTATTCACTTCTCGGGTATGCGGCGCATCGAACGATTGCTCCGCAATATCGTCGGGGCGCATGCGCGACTGACGAATCGGCTCACTGAAGTACAGCAGCTCTGGATAATCAAGTAGGCCAAGGCTGACGCCTTTGGGTTTTTCGGTCAAGATTTGGCGCTGCTCCAGATCGCCACTGACCGCCAAAAACTGACCCGCACCATCGGAAATCGTCACTAAGCTCACATCCCCTTCGCGCTTTACTGCATCAGCGAGCTCCTGCAAAATTTCTCGGTTGCGAGTAAACAAAGCGTATTCCGATGCCGGGGCAAGTTGTCGCACTAAGGCATGACCGCGATCGCGCAACGATTGCTGCACTTCTTCCACGCGCACCTTGGTAAAGTACAGCGCCAGCAGTAAGGAAATAACAATGGGCGGAACAAGCGCCAACAGCAATACCCGCCATTTGATACTCCAGCCCTTCATCGATCATCCTCTGTTATTTGACTTAATTTAGTACGTATCTCCTGGTCGGGCGCGATGAATAAGCCAAAGGAACTCGCTACTTGTCGATTCACACTAACGCTCCAATAGATTGGATACTGTGGTGGCGGCAACACGAATTTTCCCTGCGATTGAAGCTTGAGTACCATCTCAGCGATATGTCGCGCCAAATTTTCCGAGGAGGTAAATACCGCCGCAAGCGCACCGGACTTAACTAATGCCGCTGAAAATGCGATCACCGGCCGCCGCGAATGGTAGCTTGAAAGTAACATCTTTGGAATCGTTGTGCGATTAAATAGTTCGGCGTCAGGCATTACCAAGAGGAAATCCGCGCGCAAAAATAGGCGTCGCAACGTTGGGCCCAGGTCGCTTGGGCGCTCGATCCTTTCGCCTACAAGACTGAATTCTTTCGACCCGGCCTGACGCTCTAATTCTGCCCAATAGTAGGCAGACTCTCGACCATGTACGAAACCAAGGCGCGTCTTTCCGGGCAGCACTAAGCGAGCTAGTTCCAGGTGCCGCGAAAGCGGTTGCTCGAGATAGATCGCGGAATTGTGGCCTGGCGTATCGCCCCGTGGCAAGCGCTCATAAAGCGATCGAGGGATCAGTGTATTGAGCACCGGCGGCTTTACCCGTAGATCGGCTAATATGCCGGCTGCTCGAGCACCGACGGCAATGGCTACGCTGTAGAAATCGGCGTTTAATATTTCGCGCTCGCCGAGGAGCAATCCTTCGGCAGGAAGCGTGAAAAGCTTGACGGTCGACGGCGCTTGTTGGGTAACTAAGCGCCTCACCGTATCGGCGACATTACGATAGGTCGGCGTATCTTCGCTAATGACAATCGCTATGTTTTGCGCCTCGGCGCCGGGCGCCAACACAAGTTGCGCTAGGCAAAACCAAAACGCCCATATCGTTCGTTCAGCAGCGACCAACGCCATTTTTATGGATTGAAAAATTCTTACCAGCCTTAAAAAAATACGACCACTTTGCCGCAATTCTTACTTCACTACGGCTTTTTATAATTTATGTTGCTACGTTCGCAATTTTTTGTGCACCCAAACAGCCAATTTCACTTTCGTTTGGTCGAACAAACCTCGACGGGCTTGTCATAATAACCTGGAATCTCGATCGGTCTCTTTCTCCTCTATGCTGTCAGCGCATGCCACAGCGCCGTTCCTTTACTTTCCTTAGCAATATTCGCCAATACGCACTCGTGAGCGGCCAATTCCGCATCACTTGCATGCCGAATGACGATGTCCGCGACAATCGCGGTTTCACTTTCGTCGTCGCCGTGCGATGCTTCCAAATCCATAATCAAGCTCTCTTGCCCGCGCGTCATCGCCAAATAAACTTCGCCGAGCAATTCCGCATCGAGCAACGCACCATGCAACGTACGTTTGCTATTGTCGATCTGATAACGATCGCACAATGCATTCAAATTATTGCGCCTGCCGGGATGAAGTTCTTTCGCCACGACCAATGTATCGGTCACGCAGCCAGCGTAATTTTGTACAGTCTTGAAACCGGCCAGTCCAAGCTCGTTATTTAAAAATGCAAGATCGAATGGCGCGTTGTGAATTATCAATTCCGCGCCGGAAATATAGTCGACAAATTCTTTTGCGATCTCGGCGAACTTTGCCTTATCAAGTAAAAAATCGTCTTCGATTCCGTGAACTTGCTTCGCCGCTTCGTCGCTCTTGCGCCCTGGATTTAAGTAACGATGAAAGTGATTACCGGTCATGCGCCGGCTCAAGACCTCAACGCCAGCCAATTCGATTATGCGATGGCCTTGTGCCGGATCAAGTCCCGTTGTTTCCGTGTCGAGAATGATTTGTCGCATGACTAAATTTCGCCAATGCCGCGATTGGCGAGCGCGTCCGCACGCTCGTTTTCCGGATGACCCGCATGGCCTTTGACCCAAAGCCATTGAACGTCGTGCTGCGCGGCCAATGCATCCAAGCGCTGCCACAAATCGACATTTTTCACCGGCTGATTGGCTGCGGTGCGCCAACGGCGGGCCTTCCAGCCCGGCAACCATTCGCTGATGCCTTTTTGCACGTATTGGGAATCGGTATAAACCCGCACCTTGCTGGCGCGATTTAAATGGCTTAAGGCTTCGATCACCGCCGTCATTTCCATGCGGTTGTTGGTCGTCTGCGGTTCACCGCCAAAAATTTCTTTCTCCTGATCGCCAAAACGCAGCACCGCGCCCCAACCGCCGGGACCCGGATTACCTTTGCATGCACCATCGGAAAATATATCGAATCGTATCGCTAGAAATTTCTTTCACCCATCGTTATGGAAGCTCTAAATTATTTCGAGTTCTAAGCAAGACAAGGCGCGAAGGAAAAATTGAGACTCAGCATATAGTTGATATGTGAGGAACAACTTATCCTGAGCAACGCGGTGTTGCAACGAAATCGGAATAATTCAGCGCTTCCTCTTCTTTTCGTAAGGGAATTACATTATCCGGTAATCCGGTCGACACGCGCGCCGCGCGCTGCGCCGCCTGCGCCATGCCTTGTCGCGCGGGACGTGTCGCCCACTTTGGCGTAATCAGGCGCATACCTTGCACCCGCTTAATCGCTTGCAACATATACACGCCGCCGGCCACGCCCCACCAGCGATCGCCGGCACGCTCCATAAAATCAAATCGCGTCAGCCATTTTTCCGCAACAAACGGTGGCGAATAACACGCAAGCCGCCCAGCCGACACATCAAAACCGAGCAATGACAGCCAATCCTTTAGCCGCACTAACGAAATAAATCGGCCGTTCCATGGGAGGGAATCTTCCTGAAAGCTAAACGCCTGGCGCAGCCCCCACAAACTCCAAGGATTAAATCCAACAATGATGAGCCGCCCTTCCGGCATCATCACGCGATCCACCTCGCGTAAAATCTGGTGCGGCTCGGCGGCGAACTCCAACACATGGGGCAACACAACAAGATCCATACTCTGTGACGCAACCGGCAATGCCTCGCCGGCCGCCCGCAAACTTCCCCCGGAACTCGGCGCAACGCTGAATTTTAAAGGCATGCGGCTGGTGCGCAAGAAATCGTAGGCCGGCAAACCAAACTGCATTGCATTAAACCCAAAAATGTCCGCGACAACCTCGTCGAAATAAGTCTGCTCCCGCGCCATCACATAGCTGCCAAGCGGGCTTTCAAACCATTCCGTAAGCGTGTGTTTTACCATGTGATCAGTATACGGCAAGCCGGTAATAATCGAACTCGAAAACAATCACAGTCATCCGCCGCGTTTGCGTTGAATCACGCTATGGCATGGGCTGAGATATAGTATCCAGGGGCTGCGCTGGTACGTGCGCCTCTCCAAGCATTCCAATTGAAGGCGTAAGCTCACGTTGTTTTGGGCATTTGCGAATAGTCTTCACCGCCCCAATCGGGTTGTTCCGCGATCCCGTAGAAGTTCAATTCGATCGTCAGTCCGTTGGGGTCATTGATAAACATCTGGAAAAGTCCGAAGTCCGGCAATTTTCGGGACCGGTAACGAAGCTTCAAATCGTCCAGGCGCTGGCGAAATTCGGTCGGCTCTTGCGCCAGAAACGCGATGTGATCCACCACACCGGCATTGCTCAGCGCCGCGTCCGCGGGCGTGCCGATGTAATATACATCGGAATGGGGGATGCCGTGCTGCCCCATGTGAACTTGAACCTTGCCGTTCACGCCAAGCCAATAGCCCCGAAACGGAAATGGCGGCCGTGGCATGATCTCGAATCCTAGCGCTTGGCAGTACCAATCCTTTGACGCTTCCAGGTCATTGCAACGGACGAAGTAGTGATTGAGTTCGGTGAGCGGCATACATCCTCCTATTGTGGTATCGAATTTTACGCGCGTTTTTGATTTCGTTGCGCGCACCTACAAAGGAATCTCTGATTAAGTCCCTCGCGGTCACGACAGACTTAGTCAGAGCTTCGCAAACTATTGACGCGAACTCGACGTAGGGTAGTATGTCGATTGCAATCGCAATCTAGCGGTGGCCAACTATAACCCGCGTCCACCGGTGACGCGAGCGCCTATCCTGGGGGAGGAATACTGAACGTGACCACTGCACATCAACCTTCGCGCCGCACCGCATTGCGTGGCGCTATCTGCGGTTTCTTCATAATCTTAGCAGGCACACCGGTGCTCGCGCAGCAGGCGATAAAAATTGGCGCGGTGCTGTCCCTTACCGGCGCGGGCGCCGGCCTTGGCATTCCGGAAAAAAACGGCGCGTTACTGGCGGAGAAATTGATCAACCAGCGCGGTGGCGTAAAAGGGCGTCCGATCAAGATCATCATTGAAGACGATGGTTCAAAGGCCGATATCGCCAAGAGTAAGGCAGAGAGTCTCATCTATTCCGAAAAGGTGACTGCGATGATTGGGCCATCGCTGACGGCCAGCACGGGCGCGGTCGCGTCGATTACCAACAGCGCGCCGATGGTCCAGATCGCTTGCACCGGCCTCGGGCCGCAGATTGAACTGAGCTACAAAAAGTTATTTCATATGTTGCCGCCACAAGCACTGAATGCTAAGGCGTTGCTTGAATATGCGACCAAAGCGGCCAAAGCCAAACGCATCGGCGTGTTGCACGATTCCGGTTATGGAAATGTCGTGATGACTGCGATGAAATCTGTGGCGAATAACTTTGCGGTGGAATTTGTTGCCACCGAGAAATTCGAGGTCGGCGCAACCGACGTGACAACTCAAGCAGCGAAAGTGAAAGTGGCGAATCCTGACATCATTCTAGTGATTGCAACCTCGCCGATTCCGTTTCGTAACGCCAAACAAATCGGCATAAAGCAGCCATTGCTCGCGGCAGTAGGCTCCTCCAGTTATGAATACGTCAAAGGCATGGGGGAGTTCGCGGATGAAATTGCGTTTGCCGAATTCTTAGTGGCTGAGGCGCCACTATCTCATCAAAAGGAATTCGTCGAGCTATACCGCAAGGAGTACGGCACGCTGCCTAAAACCTACGAAGCAGCGGGATGGGATGCGGTTCACTTTCTGGTCAAGGCAATGGAAAAAGTCGGACCCGATGCAGACGCCGAAGCACTTGCGGCAGCGCTGCGCGGCCCAGCTCAAGGTGTGCTGGCGACCTACGATTTTTCGCGAGAAGACATGACGGGGATTGAGTTATCCAGCTACACCTATTCGAAGCTCGTTAAAGGAAAATTCACTCGCCTGCCGTTCGTGAATCGCAAGTAGCGCAGGTCGTGTCGGTGTGGAAATCGTCTCCGCTGTAACGGTTCTGTCAGTATGAGCATCTCCTTGTTCCTTCAGTCGATTTTTGCCGGCGTTTCGAACGGTTTTGTCTATGGCTTGATTGGACTGGGTCTCGCCGTTATTTTTCGTGGAACGCGCGTAATCAACGCCATGCAAGGTGAGTTCTGTGTGGTTGCAGGCATGGCCACCGTATTACTACTTCAACATTGGCGCGTCCCCCTTGTCGTTGGCATGCTCTGCGCAACCGTGCTGGGAGGCGCTCTGGGCTTGGTTCTTGAGTTGGTTCCCGTGCGCGCGCTGCAGCGGCGCGGTGGCAATGAGGATAGTTTTCTACTACTCACGCTCGGTGTTGCGTTTGCGATTTCCGCGCTGATTCTCTATCTCGTTGGACGCGATTCAGTAGCACTGCCCGGCATCGGCGGCGAAGCAATGCTATTCGTGGCCGATGCAGCTATTCGCGTCCATGCTATCTGGTTGATCGTCATCAGTACCGCCGTGATGTTTGCACTTAAGTGGTTCTACACGCGCACCCACATCGGCCTGTCGATGATGGCCGCATCCATTGACGTCGATGGCGCGGCAACCACCGGCATCAACGTTCCCTTCATGCGCAGTGCAACGTTCTGTCTTGGCGGCCTCATTGGCGGGCTGGCAGGTGTGCTCGTCACGCCGCTGACCACTATGCATTACGCCATGGGATTGTTGTTCACGCTTAAAGGGTTTGCCGCTGCGATTCTTGGTGGGCTTAACAATCCGTTCGGGGCGGTTATCGGCGGCGTCACGCTTGGCTTGCTCGAAGCCCTCGCCATCGCGTTCGTTTCCTCCGGCTACAAAGATGTGATTGCCATGTCGATCTTAATTGTCATCATGATTCTGCTGCCGAACGGCATGTTGGGTCGCCGTACTCGTCGGGGCGGGTGATGCCTGAGATTTCTCGTGGCAAACGCCTGACCTTTATCGCCGTCGCCATTGTGCTTTGGGCCGTGCTTCCGAGCTTGGTCTCGCGACACGTCGTCGACCTTTTAATTTTTGCCGGGATTTACACCATTGCCGGGCTCGGCGTTTCGTATCTATTGGGCCATTGCGGAGTTGTCACTTTGGCGCAGAGCGTGTTCTACGGTATCGGCGCTTATTCTGTCGCTTTCTTCAGCGCGCAGCACGGGCTTCCCAGCGCAGCCGCTTTTGTGCTCGGCGGGCTGTTAAGTGCTGTAGTCGCGTTCGCAGTCGGTTGGCCGATTTTACGATTATCAGGACACTTTCTCGCACTCGCGACCCTGGCGCTAGGCGTCATTGGGCAAGTGCTGTTCGTTGAATGGGATTGGCTGACCGGCGGGACGCTCGGCATTGGCGGAATACCCAAGCTCAGCTTATTCGGCTGGGAACTCAATACGCCACAACGCTTTTACTATTTGGTTTGGCCGGTTGCCGTTCTGGTGATGTGGCTCAAATACAACCTCACTCATTCGCGCAGCGGCCTGGCGATGCGCGCAATGCGCGACGCCCCCGACGCGGCCGCAGTCGCCGGGGTGGAAATTCGCCCCCTCAAGGTTCGGATGTTTGTATTAAGCGCTATTCTCGGTTCGCTCGCAGGAAGTTTGTTCGCGCACTATGTCGGGTTTATCAGTGTCGATAGTTTTGGCATCGATCGTTCCATTAGCTTTTTGCTGCTTGCCGTCTTGGGCGGTGTCCACACCACATGGGGCCCGGCGCTGGGCGCGCTATTTGTCACCTTAGTGCCGGAATTGCTGAGTCGCTTCGGTGAAATTCACGCTGTGCTGTTCGCCGTTACGCTGGTAGTTGCGGTGATATTTTTGCCGCAAGGCCTCGGCGGCGCAATCGAACATCGGCTGCGTCGCGCCGCAGAAAGATGAGTGGAACATTGCTAGCGTTGAGCGACATTCATCATAGCTTTCGCGGACTGCGTGTACTCAAGGGTGTGTCGCTTACAATTCCACTGAGTGCGTTTGTCGGGCTCATTGGCCCAAATGGCGCGGGTAAGAGCACGCTGTTCAATATTGCCTCCGGCTTTCTTCAGCCCGATGCTGGCACCGTTTGCCTAGACAATACGGAAATTATGCAATGTTCCGTGCAAGAACGAAGTCGTCGCGGATTAGTGCGTACCTTTCAAACGCCGCAAATGTTCGGTGCCATGACGGTGCTGGAAAACTTAATGGTCGGCAGACACAAGCAGACTCGATCGAGCATCGTCGGCAATTTATTTCGCTCGCCGCGTTCGACCCAAGAGTTCCGCACGACTGAACAGAGTGCGCGAGCGATACTGAAGCGATTTGGACTTGAACACGCGGCGCGGCGCAAAGCCGCGGATCTGCCGGCTGGCCTGCAGCGCATGCTCGAACTCGCACGAGCGTATATCGGTGAACCACGTTTATTATTATTGGACGAGCCGTCTTCGGGACTGAACGGCGACGAGATCGCGCAACTCAAACACATGTTGAACGAATTGAATGGCGAAGGAATAACGATTTTGTTGGTTTCACACGATATGAATCTGATCGATGCTGCGGCCAATATTCACGTTTTGTGTTTCGGCGAAATCATCGCCACCGGTTCCATGGCGACGCTTCGGGATAACGCTCGCGTGCGCGAAGCCTACCTTGGCGTCTAACATGCAAAATCCAGTTCTAAAGGTAACGAATCTCGCGGCAGGCTATGGCAAAGCAGCGGTGTTGCGCGATGTTAGCCTCGGCGTTTGCCGCGGCGAAAGTGTGGCGATCATCGGTGCCAACGGTGCCGGCAAATCAACGCTGGTAAAAACGATTTGTGGTTTGATTCGAGCCTCTGACGGAACGATAGCGAAGGATGGCACTGACCTCACCGCACTGGCGGCTCACGATCGCGCACGCCACGGAATTGCCGTCGTACTAGAAGGACGGCATTTATTCGGTGAGCTTTCGATACGCAATCATCTTTCTCTCGCTTTGAGGCAGAGCCGGAGCAGCACTGCATCGCGTTTTTCTCTAGATGATATTCTGCAAATGTTTCCCTTTTTGGCAGAGCGTATGGACGCCGCTGTTGAGTTACTCAGCGGCGGCGAGCAGCAAATGGTGGCGATTGCGCGTGCGCTGCTGTTGCAGCCCGAGTTACTGATCATGGATGAGCCGTCCACCGGGCTCGCGCCGAAAGTCGTCAAAGACATTGTTGCGGTAATTGGCGCGCTGCGCTTGAAAGGCATGAGCATCATTCTGATCGAGCAGAACGCCGCGTTGGCGGCGACCACAACCGATCGTGGCTATGTAATGTCGCTGGGACGCATCGTCCACGAAGTTGCGCCCGGTCAGTGGACGCAATTTCTCGGCGATGAGAAACTTGCGCGTAGCTATTTGGCGGGTTAACCCGCGCTGTAAAACTGGCGGAGACGATTTACTTGCTCGACATTCGCACCATCGAATTATTTGTTGCGGTTTTTGAGGTCGGTAGCATTACCAAAGCGGCGGAGCGCGAGCATATCGCGCAACCGGCGCTAACCGTACGCCTGCAACAGCTTGAAGACGAGCTCAAGGTCAAGCTGTTTGAACGCTCGGCCCTGGGCATGACGCCGATGCCTGCGGGCCGGCATTTTTACAGCCTGTGTCTAGACCTGCTGAAACGGCTTGACGCCGTTGGCCCGCAGATGGCGCAGTTTAACGGTGCAGTAGCCGGCGCCATCAGTGCCGGGATCATGCCTTCGATTTGCCACGGGCCGTTAGCGCCGATGTTGTCTCGCTACACCAATGACTATCCGAACGTGGAGGTTCGTATTGTCGAAGGGCTGAGCGGCACGCTGGCCGGCTGGGTGTTGTCCAGTGAGGTGGATTTCGCGATTTGCAATCGTCCGACATCGACGCAAGGCTTAGAATCACGCCTGCTATTGAGCGATGGGTTGGCGTTAGTTTCTGCGCCGGGCGCCGCGATGGCGCCTTTTGCTCCTTGCGATTTAAGTCAAGTACCAGCGCTCAAGCTGGTGCTGCCGTCGCGCCACCACGCTTTGCGCCATACACTCGACCATCACATCAATCGCGGCGACTTTCAACCGATCAAGACTCTTGAGATCGACGGTCAAAGCGCGACATTGCAATTTGTCGCGCGCTCGGATTGGTCGACTATTTTGCCGACGATTGCATTGATCCATGAATTCGACTCGCAACGATTTTCCATCAATCCGATCGCAACGCCGCAGCTAAAAACAGAAATATTTGAATTGCGCTCGACCCGACATTCGCTGTCGCTTGCTGCTGAGCACTTTATCAATAGGCTGGAATTGGGTTTGCGCAGTGTGCCTGCTATGCCGACGCCGACTTAAGCGGCCATCGCGAAACACGATGAAGGACATCGCCAAGCGCTATTGGTTGGAATTGGGCATCGCGTCATAAACTAAGTAGTTCCGATTTGCTGTTATTGGGGATTAAATTATGCCGCCGCCAAAAGTCATTCTGCAGCTTTATCCGATGATCCCCGCCGCCGACGAGGAAGATCGCAAGCGGCGACGCCCAATGGGGCGCGATCGCGATTTGTACCATCGCGCATTGCACGATTGGCTGGACATCATTCGCGCCGCAGAGGAATTAGGCGTGTGGGGCGCGAGCACCATCGAGCATCACTTACATTCGGAAGGCTACGAAGTCGGCCCGAACCCCGGTATTTTGAATGCGTGGTGGGCGTCGCAGTTTAAGAAAATCCATGTCGGCGCGCTTGGCTATGTGATGGCCACGCAAGATCCGATTCGAGTAGCAGAAGAAACCGCCATCCTCGATCACATCACCAAGGGCCGCTATTTTGTTGGCTTCGCGCGCGGCTATCAGTCGCGCTGGACCAATACCCTCGGCCAATTCACGGAAACCCGCGCGACTTTGTCGGACGGTAGCAGCGACGACGAGCGCAATCGCGAGATTTTCGAGGAACGCGTCAACATGGTGCTGCAGTGCTGGAAGCAAGATTCGGTGCGCCTTGACGGCAAATATTACCAAGCGCCGTTTCCGCTCGATACTGGCATCGTCGGCTATCCCGCGCGAAAAATTGCGCAGTCCGCCGGCGCGGAAGGCGAGGTCGACGATAGCGGCGCGTTGCGTCGATTCAGCGTCGTGCCTGCGCCCTTTCAGCGGCCACACCCACCGATTTTTGTTGCGGTAACCCGCAGCGAGCCATCAGTTCGATATTGCGCGCGTAACGGATTTACCGTCGTCCACTTTTCCAAAGGTGAGGGCGTGGCAAAATCAACGCAAATCTATTGCGACGAAGCCGAGAAACACGGTCGTCTCGTTAAGTTTGGTCAGGGACAAAATGTCGTGCGCTGGCCGCATGTCGCCAAAAACGAAGAGGATTACAATCGTAAACTGGCACAATATGATTTGGACATTTACAAGAATTTCTATTCGCCGTTCTTTCCGCAACTGCCGGCCAATGTCGATTGGATTCAGAACATGAAAGAATCGGGTTTGTTTTTAGGCGGTACGCTGGAACAAGCGCGTACCCTCTTTCAACAAGAGTGGGCCAGAGTGCCGAGCGAATATGTCACGTTAATTTGGCATTACGCGCAGCAGCCGAAAGAAGAAGTGATCTGGGAATTAGAACAATTCATGAAGCACATTTGGCCGACTTTAGAAGCCGTAGAGCCATTGGCGGCCAATTAAAGTAGCGCGGGGAGCGTATTAAAATTTTGGACAGCATTCTCGCAGACCCGACGATTGATCCCAAGGATTTACGCAAGGCCTTGGGATATTTTGTCACGGGTGTCACGGTGGTCACAACGCGTAGCACGTCGGGCGATTTCGCAGGGCTGACCGTCAATTCTTTCAGCTCGCTTTCACTTTCGCCGCCGCTGGTCATGTGGAGTATTGCGCTGTCGGCTGCCAGTTTCGAGGCGTTCGAAACCTGCTCGCACTTTATAGTCAACGTACTCGCTGAAGATCAGATACAACTTTCCGAACGCTTTGCGCAAAGCGGCGGGGATAAATTCAAAGATTTGCTCGTCCGTCATAGCATTGCCGGCATTCCATTGCTAGACGGTGTCGCGGCAAGTTTCGTTTGCCGTACTGCGTCGCGCTATCCGGGCGGAGATCACAGCATCTTGGTTGGCGAGGTGTTGGCATATGAGAAAAGCGAGCGCGCACCATTGTTATATGCCCGAGGGCGTTATTGCAAACTCGGATAGGTGTAACGTACTTTCGAATATCAGCAAATGAGATGTGATCGCATACTTCCCGGCTGCTGAGACAAACGCAATCGCGTCGGCTTGCGCCATGTTATCGAAGGCGTCTTCATGACTGCCGCCGGAATCTCGTTCGACTCCGTCGAGGCATTGTTGCGGCTACTAACGCCGCAAAACCGCACGCTGCTTGCGGTTATCCGCGACAAGAAGCCCCCAGTCAATGGCGGAACTAGCGGAACTGGCCGGGCGCGAACAACCGAATCTCACCCGCACACTGGGTAAGCTTGAGGCTATTGGTTTCGTGCATTTCACGAGCGTCAATCGGCGCAAGATTCCGATGGCCGCCGTTCGTTCACTAAAGATCAACTTTGCTCCGTTTTCACAGAATGATCGATTGGTGTTGGGATGATTTCGTCGTAGCGCGTTCTGAGAATACTCCATTTGAGTTGCCCAGCGGCCGCTTTCGCTGCGCACTGAAATCGACGATTTACAGTTTTAGGGTGAAGCGGACTATTGCGCGGCACAACGCCGCTTCGAAACCTGAGACGTGAGTTTGAATTCACTGATGAGAATGACTTTGTGATATGAAAAAAACCATCGCGCTCGTTTAAATTCGTATGCCGACAGTCGTAACATCCGTGCCGAAGACGTCGATACTCGGCTTAATGACGGTTAGCAGCAGCGCGCAAAGACGATTGAGTGCGACCACGAAAGGATATTGAAATCTTGATTTCCCGCATTGTTCGCGAGTTCAAGGAAGCTTGCAGCGTTACCACGCCGATCAGTCGTGCCGACGTGCGTTATGCGCATCGCTTGCTGGTTCGATTTCCGGCCATTGCCGCAGGCCTTTTCGTACTGCTGCTGCTAGCGGGTCTAGCAAGTGCTTTTGGCTTATTGCGTGCACAAGATTCGTTGTTTCGCTGGATGGGTGCCGCGATATTTTGGACATATGGGCTTTATGTACTCGTTTGCTCAGTTCGAGGATTTCGGGACAAGCGATGAACCAAAAGGATCAACCATTTTGCAGATATATGGTAATCTATATGGCATGCAAAAGACTACTGTATACATTCCGTCAGACGTTAAACTGGCTCTTGGCAAAGTCGCCACGGCACGCGGATTAAGCGAGGCCGAAGTGATACGTCAGGCGCTTCGCGCCGTAACCGCTGAGATCGTGCCGCCGCGACCCCGTGTACCGTTATTCAAAAGCGGCAAACCACGCTTAGCCGAGCAGATTGATGACGCACTGACAGGATTCGGCGAGACTTGATCCTCGTCGATACCAGCGGGTTGTTATCGGCGCTGGATGAAAGTCAGCGTCACCACCGCGACTGTGCCGCCTTGCTCAACGAAGCCGAACCGCCTTTGCTTCTATCCCCGTTTGTTCTAGCCGAGCTTGACTATTTGCTTATGCGCCACTTAGGCGCCGCGGCACAAGCCACCTTGCTCGACGAAGTCGCCCGGGGCGCGTACCAGCTGGAACCCTTCGACGCTGCCGATATCGCCCGCACCAAAGAAGTCGTCGATCGCTATGCTGACCTTGCCATCGGATTGGCTGACGCATCGATTGTGGTCTTGGCGGAGCGACATAATGTCAACGCGGTACTGAGCCTGGATGAACGGCATTTTCGTGCGATGCGTATCGAACGGCGAAAACGTTTCAAAGTCCTGCCGTTTGACTGCTAAGGCGTCAGCCATGGAATGTCTGCTTCCTGTCAACCGACATTCAACGAGAGGTGCGCTGATATTCTAGGCACCACTTTTCGTGGGATTGTTGGATTTGTTTGGACGTTCTAGACCTGATACTTGGCGAGAGAGACATTCATATCATCCATGAAACACCCTTATTTAAGCCATTCTCGTATTTCTTAGTTTCAAATATGCCCCCATTTGTGCCCCCTCAACGCTTAGTTTGTGGCATTCAAAATCGTTAAAGAAACCTTGCGCTCAAGGATTTCTTCCGGCTGCCGCTCGTCATCGAAATTAATCATCGCGTGACCTTGTGCTAGACGGAAATTATTTACAAGGGAAAGGTCTAGGTTGCGCGATCGAACCGTTAGTCTAAAACTAGCGTTATGGCTAAATATGTCCCTTATGACGGCAAAGTGTACAAGACTCCTCCACGTGGGAACGAACACCCGTCCGACTTTAACGCCAATTGTTGGGAGATTAAAGGCTCGCCAGGCCATGTTGAGTGCGCTCCGCGCGATTCCTATCTTGAAGTCGAGGAAGACCCACCAGTACCCAAGCCTTTCTTGGAAGTATATGGACAGCAGGTATTTTTTTCTGGGCTGGCTGCGAGTTTGTTATTGATTGTGTGGTGGACGTTCACACGTCGCCCACCATTGCGAAATAACCTCTTGATTGGTGGCGCGACCCTAGGTGCGTTTATTCTCAATCCTATCGCTGGCGCCATTGTACTGGCCGCTTGGATATATAAAGCAAAGTGACGAAGGTCACTTACCAAGTACATCGTCCTCGAATCGCGCTAACAAAGCCCTGTTCAATTTCGGCTTCCCGCCAGTTACGGTAATCTAAAATGATCGATAGCAATCGTTCATAAGTCCGATGATGCATTCCCTTTGGTCGCCGCCAGTCTTCGCCTAACCGCGCTTCAGCTTTTGATTGACGAATCCAACTGCGACCGATAGCGTCCTGACTTTGGCTTACGTAGGCAATTTTTTGGCAATAACGACACAAAAATCGGTTGCCGCGCAGGTAAAGCACCGCGGTACGTTTGCAACACCGAGGGCACTCAAACCAGTGCCGTGCACCACCATAATTGCAACGAGTGCGTGACACTGGTATCCGTTCCTTAACGGGCTGATTGTCGGCGCTGTAATCCAAATACACGGAGTTGCCGTCGGTGCGAAAACCGATTGAGCTCAAAATCTCGCCGGTTTCATTGTTTGTCCATTTCAAAATTCCCGTGACTCCGTTAAGCAGACCTTTGCGATGAAACTCACGCACATCAATGTGTTTGCAATGTTCGCCTTTTACCTTCCATCCCGGACGACCCGCACCATATCGATAGCCACCAGCACCCATTTTTCAGCCTCACAGAATACGAAATAATTAAGCGAATTTAACGCCTGAAATTAATGCAACAATTCGGAAAAAGCCGTCAATGCTTGACCTGCAGGCAATCATCCTGAAATTTAATTTGGTCATATTTACTCTCTAAATTTCCAGGTTTAGCTCGCCAACACTCGTAACTCGATTTATTTGATTTAATCCCTGCATTAGGCGGGTGGTTCGGCATATCGCTTCCGCGCCGCCGCGTCTGATTCGATCAAGCCCGGCCAGCGCTCCACGACCGGTCGTTGGTCAGGATCGTGCGGCAGCGGTTTGTAGCCGACGCACCGATGTGGCTGATCCTTGATCGGTGAAAAATTCCTGCTCGCCAGTATTTCTCCACGAAACGCAGCTAAGCATTTACCTTGCTGCGTCAGGTTCGTGCAGTGAAGGCAACAGCGACGGTTATCGCTGGGATCAATTGCGCACGGATCGATTTCTATTTCCGGATAGTTGCTCGCATCAAAGAAATCTTCCGGTGCCAGTTCGTTGCCGGTCACGCGCTCGAAAGGCTCGGCACCAATTATCTCTGGCCACAATTGCATAATTTCCGCGCGTGTCGCTTCCGGCAACGTGTAGATTTCCTTTGTCTTACGGTCTGCATAGAAAAGTCGCCAAGCCCAATGCGGAAGGTTCGGGTCGAGCGTTGGAGTGTGTTTCGCTGTTTCCGTGCTAACCCCCGCAACACGCAACAACGGTTGTTGCGCAGTGTGCACGTGTTGCGCAACAGCGTTGCACGCCTGCACAGTGTCTTGTTGCGTGTTGCCTGGGCTAATAGAAGAAACACGCAACAACGCTTTTAGGCGACTCATCGCAACGGTCTTGTGTTGGTTAGCGGCACCTCCTTCAACGCGCGTGAAACCGTTGAACGGTGACAGCCGAGTTCATTTGCGATTTCGGTTTGGCTTAGATCGGGCGCGTCCAAATGTAATTTCTGAATACGTTCGGTCATGCCTAACTCGGCGTCTTTCCAAGTCCACACTTGATTGCGGTTCGCGTCACAACCTAACGTCGCTTCGATACCTCTCGCTTCATCGCCCTTTAGGTGCCTCGCTTTCTCAAATTCGACCGTAAACGCCGCCCCTTTTTCCGCGACGTAATCTTTCGCATGATCGAGCTTAACAACAACATCCATTAAGTCCTCGCGCCGACTTGATCCGCGTTGTTGACCGCCTTTGCCGGCGTGATGAACGAACAGTACCGCTTTTCCAAGCTTTCGCAGGTGTAATGCCCATTCCGCGACAGGCACCCAACTTTCGCCCTCATTTTCCGCACCAGCCCTCATCAAGCTCGACAAGTTATCGACGACAATTAAATCGGCATCGACAATGTACGGCTCCAGTGCCTTTTGTCCATCCCGCGATGCAAGGTCGGGTAACGGAAAGCATTGGGCATCGGGGGTGATGATGCGAAAGAAGCCTTCGGGTGGCTCGTGTTCATCTGACGAGGATTCGACCAGAGCGGCCAGTCTTGTCTTGATCGCCGCACCGGCCATTTCCCCATCGATGTAAACGACGCGACGCGGTTGGTTAGCCTTCCATTTGAGGAATTGCCCACCGCCTGCGACGGCATAGGCAACGCCAAGTGCAAAATGCGTTTTGCCAACCCCGCGCCATGCGTAGACCATCGATAGATGTTGGCGGCAGAGCCATGGGGAGAGTAATGGCTCCATCGGCGGGAATTCATGGATCAATAGTTCTGCAATGTCGAGCACTACGATTTTCTGATTCCTACTGTTTAGAACGGCTCCAGATGCGTCAACTGCGCCGGGGAGTGCCGCGAGTATCGGCAAGCCTTCAATATCGCTAGCGGACGCATTTTGATGAGCCGCGAGCCAGTCGATCACGTCCTCCCGAACGCCAAGCCCAAGCTTATCGACATCAATGCATGACACGACGCAACCCATTCCGATCAATAGGTTCGCGACTTCCCCGGCATAGGCCCTGCCCGCCTCGTCATTGTCGGGCCATATCCGCGCGACGCGCTGTCGTAGTGGACTCCAGTCGGCTCCCTCGTAACTTGTCGCGCCGCCGCTAGTCGTGGCTACTAGCCCAAGCTTCGCTAAGGTATCCGCTTTTTGTTCGCCCTCGACGATCCAAACAACCGCGTCAGATTCGTTCGCAATGCGATCAAGAGAATAAAGGGGTTTGCCGTTTTCAAACTTCGGTTCCTTCAATTCGAACTTGCCGCCGACGCGCGACATTGGGCGTATCCATTTTCCGCCGGTATCAGGATTTTTGAGGCGAATTCGCCAGTAAAGTGGCGCGCCATTAGCGTCGACATAGGCGTGCAGCGCTTGGGCTTTGAACCCTTCGACTAAAGGTTTTCGGACAAAGCCCCTGGCAGCGTCATGAATCCAGGCGCGGACGTGGGCATCGTGAAGCGGCAAGTTGCTCATCATTTTTGCTCCCATGCGCCGAGTTCTTTTGCAGCCTGTGCGAATGTCACGCCGTGTCGTTGCATGTGGAAAGCCAGCACATCGCCACCACGCACGCCGCACGCCATACATCGATAGCAGCCGTTGTCTAGGCGAACGCGAAGGCTTGGCTTATTGTCGCCGTGGAATGGGCACAGCGCATTTTTCCATTCGCCCCCACCAGTCAATTTGAGTCCTTGCGCCCGGTAGTATTCGCCGGGCGAGGGAAGACGGGCGCGAGCGAAATTATTTGTTTTGCCGTTATAGTTCATCCGATTCGGGTTTGCGTATCCCATGGCGCCCCCTATTTCGCTGCGTCGATGAGGCTGCGAATTTCCTCCACGCGCCACGCCGTCGTCCGCGGGCCGAGTTTTACTGGTTTTGGAAATCGCCCGGACTTGACGCCGGCCCACCAACTCGATTTTTTCACTGGTATTAATGGGGCAACAGGAGGACTTGCGTTCGGATTGCCGAGGATTTGCGACAAACGCATAAAGCCGGTTTCAGGAAGTTGATGCATACAGATTGCTCCATTTATGGCCAAAATTGGCCGACGAGGGAACTTTCTGCGTGAGAAAACGACTTTGGAATTAAATCACGACATTTTTCTGAAATTGTTAAGATTTATTTTGGATGGGGATTGCTCACGAATTCTACGATTAGTTTTTCCCACTCAGCAATCGTGCTTTCACGTTCGTGATACTTAAAGGCCTTGCGCGTTACTGCAGCGAGTTTATTTTTTTTGAAGTCGAAGTATATTTTTCGCAACGCCTCCGCTGGGTCAATGCTGGAATCCTCTGATTCTTTCTTTTCAAGAAAGGATTTCCACGGCTCACGCGTTGAGAGTTGTTTACAAGCCCACTCCACTCCATGACTGGTATTGTCGGCGTCAACTAAACGTTCAATCTCAACGACCAGCATACCTTTAATGGCCTCTACCCATTTAGTTTTGCGGCCACTTTTCTTTTTCGCGGGGTACAACTCGCGCGCCAGCACCAAGGCTAGTTGTTCAAACATGCGTGGACTCGTCGCAATTTTGTAGTGGCTGCAAAGACGTAGAAGCTTTTGATCGTCCTCTTTTTGCCACGCTTGAATTTTTTTTAGCGCCTGGGCGGGACTCGTCAGCAAACCTAGCTTGCGAGAGTCTTCAGACGCAAATAACGGTGGTAATGTGATCTGTAGTGAAGCAGTTTTATTGTCTTTTGGCATTCTCGCCTACGTTGCCTTCTTCGCCTTTATGTTCACCCGCGATCCCGCTATGGCTAGCATGTTCACGAGTGCGTCGAGGCTGAACAACGAAATCTTGCCCTTGAGCAATTGATCTAGGCGCGGCTGAGTGATACCGAACCTCCTGGCTGCTTCTTGTTGGGCGTAGCCTCGCACTTCTTCGCGTACACGAGACATAAGTTCACTACGCAACAACAGATTTTCGGCCTCGGGTTTCGGAAAGCCGATATCTCGAAATACGTTGTTATTTCCAATTGTGATTTTGGGTTTGATGGTCATAACCGATTGCTCCGGGTTGCCCGATACCGTAGTCACCGGTATTTGTATCAGTTCCAGAATAATTCAGCAACGTCCGAGGACGTCCGCACGGGAAAGCAGGCGTAATTCGGAATCAAGCACCTTTGCCACGGATCGGGATAACATTTCCCTCGTCGTTCAGCATCACGTCCAACATATCCGCCCAAGCCTGCATCATCTTTCTTCGTTCCTTCAGATAGAGCGCGTGGTTATATGCGGCGCTGATTTCATCTCGCTCTTGGTGGGCAAGCTGCAATTCGATGTGCTCATGGCGAAAGCCGCTTTCGTGCAGGATCGTTGAAGCAATGCCACGGAAACCATGCCCGGTCATTCTGGAGTGATAACCCATGCGATACAAGGCGTACAAAATCGTGTTGTTGCTCATGGGCTTTTGATGATCGCGCTCGCCGGGAAACAGCAATTCGTTGTGGCCGGTGATGGCGGATAGTTCTTGTAGGGTTTCGATGGTTTGCCGCGACAATGGCACGATATGCGGGCGTTTTCATCTTCATGCGCTCAGCGGGAATGCGCCACTCGGCCGCCGTTAGGTCGAATTCTTTCCACCGTGCGCCGATCAATTCGCTGGTACGAACAAAGGTTAAGGCCATGATCCGTAATGCAAGGCGCGTGATCATTGCGCCGTCGTAGGTCTCGATCTTGCGCAGCAATTCGGGAAACTCTTGTGCTGATAGACGGGCGAAGTTTTCTTTCTTGCGGGGTTTGAGGGCGTCTTGCGGCTTAACGTCGGCGACGGGGTTACGCTCGCAGATTCCGTGCGCGACCGCGTAGCGAAATATTTGCCCACAAGTTTGCAAAGCCCGTTTCGCAAGATCAAGTGCGCCACGCTTTTCAATCTTTCGGATAACGGCAAGTAACTGCGGCGCGGTAATCTCGGTAACAGGCTTTCCGGTCAATGTCGGAAATATGTCGGCTTCCAAGCGGCGGATGACGTAATCAGCGTGACGCGGGCTGCGCACGCTTTTCCAGTGTTCCCACCATTGCCGGGCGACGGCTTCGAAGGTATTGCCCGCGCTGATCTTGGCGGCAATCTTCTCTTCACGCCTTGCTTGTAACGGATCGCTGCCGCGCTCTTTCAGCAACTTTCGCTGAGCATCGCGCTTAAGCCGGGCTGCGGCTAAAGTCACTTCGGGATAGACGCCCAAGGCTAGGCGTTTCTCTTTACCGTCGAAGCGATATTTCCAGCGCCAATACTTCGAGCCGGTTGTCGCTACTTCAAGGTACATGCCGCCGCCGTCGGTAAGGCGATAGGGCTTGTCCTGAGCCTTGGCGTTACGAACTTTGGTTTCAGTTAACGGCATTTATGCTGAAACTCCGAAAAATCATCAAAATGCCCCCACTTTTCAAAACCCATGCCCCCATTTGTGCCCCCTCATGCCCCCGGATGTCAATAAACTACTTTGGACAGTATAGAATGCAAAAAGCCCCGTGGATAGGGGCTTTCGGCATGTTACTTGGACTTATTTGGACGTTCTAGAATTGATACTTGGCGGAGAGAGAGGGATTCGAACCCTCGATACACTTTTTGAGCGTATGCTCCCTTAGCAGGGGAGTGCCTTCGACCACTCGGCCATCTCTCCGAATTACCAAGGCCGAAGGATACTCTTTTCGGCCTTTCCGATCAAACTCAAGCCGCGTTTGGCTGGTCCAGGGCGAACGCTTTGTGTAGCACGCGCACCGCCAGTTCCAAATATTTTTCATCGATAACGACGGAAATTTTGATCTCGCTGGTGGAAATCATTTGCAAGTTGATGCCCTCCTCTGCCAAAGCACGGAACATTTGGCTCGCCAATCCCGAATGGGAACGCATACCGATCCCGACGACCGAGACCTTGGCGATTTTGTTGTCGCCGATGACATCTCTCGCCTTCAAATGGCCTTTCACTTGCTTGACTAGAATGTCCATGGACTTTTGATAGTCGTTGCGATGCACGGTGAAAGAAAAATCCGTCGTGCCTTCAACGCTGGCATTCTGGATAATCATGTCGATCTCGATATTGGCATCGCCAATCGGTCCGAGAATTTGATACGCCACACCGGGGCGGTCGGGCACACCCAATACGGTGATTTTAGCTTCGTCGCGATTGAACGCGATGCCGGAAATAGTCGCTTTTTCCATGTTGTCGTCTTCCTCGAATGTAATCAGCGTGCCGGAGTTGGCTTCCTCAGTCAATGACATATTGGGATCGGTCAGGCTCGACAGCACGCGCAGTTTCACTTTGTATTTTCCGGCGAATTCGACCGAACGAATTTGCAGGACTTTCGATCCGAGCGACGCCATCTCGAGCATTTCTTCGAACGTCACGGTCGAGAGACGGCGCGCATCCTCGACAATGCGCGGATCGGTCGTATAGACGCCATCGACATCTGTGTAAATCAAGCATTCATCGGCCTTTAGCGCGGCTGCTAGCGCAACCGCGGAGGTATCGGAGCCACCGCGTCCCAAGGTCGTCAGATTGCCGTCGCCGTCGACACCCTGAAACCCAGCGACGACGATTACCGTGCCGGCTTCTAAGTCCGCGCGCATTTTCGCGTCATCGATTTCAAGAATACGCGCCTTGGTGAAGGCACTGTCAGTGAGCACGCGCGCCTGGCTACCGGTGTAGCTCTTTGCTTGCAAGCCGAGTGCCTTCAATGCCATGGTTAACAAACCGATGGTGACTTGCTCGCCGGTCGCGGCGATAACATCGAGTTCGCGCGGATCGGGCTCGGCTTGAATTTGCTTGGCCAATCCGATCAAGCGATTGGTCTCACCGCTCATCGCGGAAACGACGACGACCAATTGATGGCCTGCTTTGTGCCATTTCGCCACCCGGGTGGCGACGTTTTTGATACGCTCGGGGCTGCCGACGGACGTGCCGCCGTATTTGTGTACGATTAAAGCCATGCTACGAAAAATGCCTGCGTTTTCGGACAACCTCTGATTTTACCGCGTCGGCACAGCGAACGCTATGCACGCATTAAAGCCGAACGGAAATGATGATGATTCCAACGATCAAAAAACCAATTCCGATGGTTTCCTTCCGTGAGATTTTTTCTTTGAGAAATTTCCATGAAACGAGATAACCGTACAACACCTCGACCAGCGCCAGCGTGCGCACGTCGGCGGCGTTATGCATCGCGAACGCAGTGAACCAACCGAACGATGCCAGCGCGCCGGTAAATCCGGCAGTAAGCGATACACGCCATTCTTGCAAGATTTTCTTGATCGCCTGCGGTTGGCGCCAGGCAAGATAACTACCGATCAGCGCGCATTGAATGACCTGCGCCCAAACCAAGGTGTAGGCGCCGGCGAGCCAGGGCGAAATCGGCCCGAGCGTCAAGGCGCCGCCGCGATAACCCACTGCGGAAATCGCAAAGCCCGCGCCGGACGCCAATCCCAGCCACGCCGTCGGCGATAGCCAGCCACCGAGGAATCCTTGGCTCGATGCCGGGCGCCTCACCGATAGCAAGATGACGCCTAGCGATGCAATGACAATCGCTAACAGCGACGACGTGCCTACGCGCTCGCCGAGCAATAGCAGCGAGAATAGGGCTATTTGTAACACCTCTGTTTTCGAATACGCAACCGCGACGATGAAACTGCGTTGTTGCATCCCTGCGAGTAACAATGCCGTCGCGGCGAGTTGTCCGACGGCGCCCAGCGTCGTCCAAACTAAAAAGGGCGCACTCGGTGGTGGCAATGATTCCGACGAAAACCCGAGGCAAATGATCAACGCGAGCGCCGCAAACGGCAGTCCGAAAATGAAGCGAACCGACGTCGCAGCAATGGTGCCGGCAGTTTTTGTTAAGTCTTTTTGCGCCGCGTTGCGCACGGTTTGCGCCGCAGCGGCGGCAAACACAATGGGAATCCAAAGCCAGGACGGATAGCTCACGACGGCTGCGCCCAACGCAATCGAGTGTCGACGCTACGCGCCAAGGGTTCGAATGCCGCTTGGCGTATTGATTGTAGCGATGAGATGGGGACGTTCATGCTTCGCGACGCTAACGTCGGTGACTATCCCCAATGCACTTAGCAAATCGTTGGCGCGTTCTGCATCGGGATGAAAACCGGCCAGGCTCAATAACGTACAACCTCGATCTTCTAACCGACTTGCGGGATGCTGTGGCGATTGCCATTCAATCAACGTCGGAACGATGCCATCACAGGGCATGCCGCCGTTGGCGGGAATAGTGATCAGCCAATTCAAATCGCCACGGCTCATCGCCGTAATTTCGCCGTGGATTCCGCTACACGCTCGATGAGCAGCACGAATGTCATCGCATCGCGCCACCCACGTCGCCAATCTCGGCGCACTTTCCGCGTTTAACTCATCGAGACAAAACCAGCGCGGTCGATCGGGTTGCAACGCAACTGGATTGATCGCGATTATTTCAAGATAAGTTTTTTCGCCGAGTCGCAGCAAAAGATTGTGCGTGCCCATGATTGCATGCTCGCCCCCGGACAGGGGCCAGATTCCAAGCGCTTCGTGGAGCATTTTTGCGCCAAGAGCCAAGCTGGGCGCGGTGATAACGATGTGATCAATGCTTGCTAACATGGCATGATTGTCTCATGGCGACACGAAGGTGCGGCCGATACTGGCGCGGTTAGCTCGGCATCGCGACCACGTCCGAATAAATCAGCGTTCTTGTAAATAGGCGCTCAAACTGGATCGTAGTAAACTTCCGGTGGCCATGTTTACTGTCTCCCCAATTCCCGCCTTCCGCGACAACTACATCTGGGCGATCCACGACGACAAAAACGCCATCATCGTTGATCCCGGCGATGCGGTGCCAGTGTTTGCATTTTTGCGTGACCATAAGCTGACGCTGAATTCGATTTTGATCACCCATCATCACAACGATCATGTGGGTGGCAATCGAGAATTACTTGCCCATTATCCCGTGCCGGTATACGGACCGGCTGGCGAAGTGATCGATACGCTGACCACGCGCCTGAAAGAAAACGACGAAATCACACTCGCTGCATTTAATCTGGCATTCAAAGTACTCGATATTCCCGGCCACACCGCCGGACATATCGCCTACGTCGGCCATGGCATGGTGTTCTGCGGCGATACCCTATTCGCCTGCGGCTGCGGCCGCTTGTTCGAAGGCACGCCGGCACAAATGCATAGCTCGCTCCGCAAACTTGCGGCGCTGCCGGGCGACACGAAAGTCTATTGCGCCCATGAATACACGCTGTCGAATATTGCCTTTGCGCGCGCGGTTGAGCCCGACAACGATGCTTTGCTCAAGCGCGAATTTGTCGAGCGCGATAAGCGTGGCCGCGACATCCCCACCGTTCCCTCGACGATCGCGTTGGAACTCGACACGAATCCCTTCATGCGCAGCGACGTGCCCGCCGTGCTGCGTGCGGCAAATAATCGCGCCGGAAAAACACATTCAACGCCGATCGAAGTCTTGGCGACGATTCGTGAGTGGAAGAATAACTTTTAGACCTAACCCATTCAACCGCTTGGAAATTTTTGCTTGACCCGCGCGGGTTGCTTGTTTACCATGCGTCATGAATTTTCGAGGCCTAGGCCAGACGGAATAATGACCAAGCTTAAGCACGCGGTTTTTGCATTATCACTGTCCTGTGTTGTGGTTTCGGCATCGTATGCACAATACCGGCCCATCGGCGCTGATCAAGGCTCGGCCGAAAATACGCCCATCGAAGAGCAGGGCGAATGGCTACCCGAAGTACAAATACCGCAATCCGAAACCTCCCCGCCCGAAGACAACAATATTGTTATCCAACAACCGTTTCAGGAAGCGGAACCAGTTGCGCCCGTCACGCAGATAGCGCCACCGGTTGAACGTGTTGAAATCGGCGATTTATGGGAACGCATTCGCAAAGGGCTGAAGCTCGGCGAATTGCGCAATCCACGCGTCGCCAGCCACGAAGCGGCGTTCGCCTCCGAGCCGGAATATCTAGCGCGAATCGTCGATCGTAGCCGTCGCTATTTGCACCATATTGTCGAAGAAGTTGAGAAGCGCGGTATGCCAATGGAAATTGCGTTGCTACCAATCGTCGAGAGCGCATTTAATCCGAAAGCTTATTCGCACGCGCGCGCCTCGGGCATTTGGCAGTTCATGCCGGCCACCGGAAAAAACTACGGTCTTCAACAAAACTGGTGGCACGACGAACGCCGCGACGTTCATGCTGCCACGAACGCAGCGTTGGATTATTTGGAAAGTTTGCATCGCCGTTTCAACAATTGGGAATTAGCCCTCGCCTCCTACAACGCGGGCGAAGGTCGAGTTGGGCGCGCCATTGCTTACAACCGCGCGCGCGGCTTGCCGACGGATTTTTCTAGCATTCAACTTCCGACCGAAACACGAAACTACGTACCGAAGCTGATCGCCGTACGTAATATCATTCGCGAACCGGAGCGCTTCGGCCTCACGTTGGCTTACATTGCCGACAAGCCCTATTTCACCGCCGTTTCGACGAACAAACACATTGACCTAAAACGTGCCGCCGAGTTTGCCGAAATTCCGGTCGACGAGTTTCTCGCCCTTAACCCTGCGTTTAATCGCCCTGTCATTGCCGCGAAGGAATCGCGTAGCATTCTCATCCCAGCCGAAACCGCCGACATATTCATCGCGAAACTCGAGAATCCGGATCGTCCATTGCTGAGTTGGCGCAGCCAAAAATTGGCGCGCGGCGAAGCGCTAGAAAAAGTTGCTGATCGATTTGGTATCAGTTCAAGTGAACTGAAACTAGTAAACGGCATTCCATCGGGCAAGAAAATTGCCGGTGGTGGCATGATCCTCGTTCCCGTCGCGTTATCTGCGCAGCATCCCTCGCACATCGATGACGAAGCCACACCGGAATCCGCTGTGTCCGCGCCTTACCTCGCGTCGCCAAGTATTTCACACACGGTGACGCGCGGTGAAAATTTGTCGACCATCGCAAGGCGTTATCGTGTCTCCAGCAAATCACTTCAGGCTTGGAATGGACTGAAGAAAGGCCGCGTCGTTGTGGGTCAACGGCTCACCATCCGCAAAGGGTTGTCGCAACGGATCGCCGAAGTAGCAGCTAAATCCAAAAAAGTAAGTGCGGCAAAATCCACCGATAAGCGCGCGATTTCCTATCGCGTTCAACGCGGCGACACGCTTTACAGCATCGCGCGCCGCTTCGACGTCGACATGGTTGCGTTAAAACGTTGGAATAATATTTCCGATAAACGCGGCCTGCAGTCGGGCGCGCGCGTTACCATCCCGGCACACCTCAAAAGCTAATCGCGCCAAGAGGCGCATGGATATTGCGTCTCCAGGCATACCATGCCGCGAGGCAAGCAGGATGCGGCTCTTGGCGCAGCACTCTAAAAAATACCTAGTGCGGCCTACTTCGCCAACCACTCGGCACGGCCGCCAATAATTGTTGGGTGTACGGATGCTGCGGCCGCCGATAAATTTCATCCGAGTTCGCACGCTCCACCACGTTGCCATCCTGCATCACCAGAATAAAATCAGAAATATATTTCACTACGGCGAGATCATGCGAGATGAAAAGATAACTCATGCCAAATTCGTCTTGCAAATCCTGCAATAAATTCAGCACTTGCGCTTGAATCGATACATCGAGCGCCGAAACCGATTCGTCACAAATCAACACGTCGGGCTTCATCGTCAAGCAACGCGCAATGGCGATCCGCTGGCGCTGGCCACCGGAAAATTCGTGGGGATACTTGCGCATCGCTGAGGCCGGCAAACCTACTTTGTCCAGCAGCGTCAAGGCCATATGCGTTCGCTCTTGCTCATTCGCGCCGATGCGGTGAATCTGCATTGGCTCTGTCAGAATTTTCCCGACATGAAATCGTGGATTCAGCGACGCGTAGGGATTTTGGAAAATGATTTGAATGCGGCGGCGATAGTTTTGGAATTCATCATTGTTCAGCGCTAAAATATTTTTTCCATCAAGCCAAACTTCGCCAGCTGTTGCCGCGTGCAGCCGCATCAACGTTAATCCGAGCGTAGATTTCCCCGAGCCCGATTCGCCGACCAGTCCCAGTGTTTTTCCCTTCGGCAAACGAAAAGAAACATCGTTGACCGCGCGGAACGGGCGTTTGCTGAAAAGACCCTTGCGCACCATGAAATCTTTGCTGATGCCTTTTGCTTCGAGGATGATTGGGTCATCATCGTTGATACCGCGCACACGTTCTGTTTGCGCGTGACCATTGCCGTTCAGAAAATCCTCGATCACCGGCAAGCGTGTCGGTCGTCGATCGGCGCGAGGCCGGCATGCCAACAACGCCTTGGTGTAGGGATGTTGCGGCGCTTCGAAAATTTGCGCCGCGCTACCGGACTCTTTAATCTCGCCGTCTTGCATCACGACAACGCGATCGGCGATTTCGCCAACCACATCCAAATCGTGCGTGATAAATAAAACCGACATGAGATGTTTCTGTTGCAGCGTCGCGATCAGATCGAGAATTTGACGCTGTATGGTCACGTCGAGCGCCGTGGTCGGTTCATCGGCAATGATGAGCTTAGGCTCGCAAGCGATCGCGATCGCAATCATCACACGTTGTTGCTGGCCACCCGATAGCTCGTGCGGATAAGAGTTAATGCGCCGCGCCGGTTCCGGAATGCCGACCTCCTGCAATAGTTCTTGTGCGCGCCGCAGCGCTTGGGCGCGGCTCATCCCCATATGCAATATCAACACTTCCACAATCTGATCGGCGACGCGCAACACCGGATTCAAGGAACTCATCGGTTCCTGAAAAATCATGGAAATCTCTTTGCCGCGAATCGCACGAAGTGCAGCTTTGTCCGCCTGTAACAGATTACTCCCCGCGTAACGAATCACACTCGATGGCGACACCACTGCCGATTCCGTCGGCAGCAATCCCAAAATCGCCATGGCGCTGACGGTTTTACCGCTACCGGATTCGCCGACTAGCGCGACGGTGGAATTTTCGGGAATGTCGAAGCTCACGCCTTTCACCGCTTCGAATGTCGTGTTCCGATCCAAGCGAAAACCGATGCGCAAATTTTCGACTCCGACGAGAACGTTATCACTCATTTTATTTTCGGATCGAGTGCGTCGCGCAACGCATCGGTCAATAAACTGAATGCGGTAATCAATACCGCCATGCTCAAAAAAGCAGCGGCGGCAAATTGCCACCATTTGCCGATAACCAATTCATTCTGTGCTTCTTGCAGCATGGTTCCCCACGACGTCATTTCGACCGGCACACCAAAGCCGAGGTAACTCAAAATCACTTCCGCTTTGATAAAGCCGACCACCAGCAAAGACAAATTCACCAAAATAATATGACTGACGTTCGGCAAAATCTGCACAAACATTCGGCGCAAATGTGACGCGCCGATGGCTTCGGCCGCTTTAACATATTCGCGATTGACGTGCTTCAAATACTCGGCGCGAATCAATCGATACACGCCGGTCCAACCGGTGATACCGAGAATCATGATGACTGTGAGTAACCCGCGCTTGTGAAACACTGCAGCGAACGCAAGAATGAGCAAGAGATTGGGAATCGATGTGAAGACGTTGTAAACCCATTCGAGTAAGTCGTTTACCCAACCGCCGAAGTAACCTGCTAGCGCACCGAGCAAGGTGCCGAGAAATACCGCAATGAATGCTGCTGCAAAACCAACAAAGATCGACGACTGCGCGCCCTTAATGGTTTTCGCGATAATGTCGCGTCCCCATTTATCACCGCCGAACGGCAGGCTCTGTGCTTTCGCGGGTACGGCCGATTCCAATAATTTTGCCTTGGCCGCGATTTCTGGCAGCACATCGGCCAACGGATCCACATCGCGCAGATCGACAATCGCTGCGTCTTTCGGCACGGCCAATTCCGGCAGCGCCGCTTCTGCGCTCAAGGCTTCGCTGTTGTCGACCTTTCCGATAAAAGTCGGGCTGGCGTAAGAAACACCGACTTGATCGTCCCAATTATTTGCGATCAATCCCAGGGCAGACAAAAGAATCACGAACATAAACAGCGCGACGACTACCAGCGAAACCATCGCCACGCGATCGCGCTTTAAGCGCTGCCAGGCCAATTGCCATATGCCTGAAGACGCGCTCTGGAACTGGGCCGCCTCGGGCCGTTGGCTGTCAGGCCGATCAAATACGGTGCTCACTTGAACTCCACGCGCGGATCGGCGGCGCGATACAACACATCCGCGAGCAAATTAAACAACATCGTCGCGAACGCGAGATAAATTGTGACGGCTTTGATGATCGGAAAATCGCTTTTGTCGACGGCGTTAATCACTTCGCGGCCGAGGCCCGGAATCGAGAAAAATTTCTCCAACAGAAACGCGCCGAAAATCAGCGACGGCAGCGACATCGCGACGTTGGTGATAATCGGAATCATCGCGTTACGTAACACATGTTTGAACAGCACTTGGCTTTCGGGTAGACCTTTTGCGCGCGCAGTGCGCACGTAGTCATGATTGATTTCGTCCAAAAATACCGAGCGATAAAAACGAATGCCGGGGCCAAGACCAACCAGAACCGCGAGCAAGACTGGCAACGGCGCATAAGTCGTTAAGTTCTTCAACGTACTATCGCTCCAGCCCTGTACCGGAAATAACTCTAAGCGATACCCGAGAAAATATTGTCCGGCGATAATGTACGCGAGAAAACTGACGGACATGGCGATCGTGCAGACAATCATGACCATGCGATCCGTCAACGAACCACGCCAATACGCCACCAGCATTGCCAGCACCACGCACAGAATCATTTCGATGATCAGGATTGGTGCCATGATGGTAACGCTCGGCCCAATGCGCTTGGCAAAAATTTCTGATACCGGTTCTTTGGTTGACCAACTGCGGCCGAAATCCGCCGTGATCACCTGCTTGGCGAAGATGGCCATCTGCTTCCAATAAGGCTCGTCGACACCGAGTTGTTTACGGATATTTTCGATGTCGGCTTTGTTGGATATTTTTCCGGCGAGTACTTGTGCCGGGTCACCGGCGAACGTATGAAACAACAGAAAAACCAACAGCATCACGCCGAGCATTGTCGGGATCATTTGCCATAGGCGACGAACGATGTAGGCAGTCATTGTTTTCCGCTAGCCCCTGCTATTGTGGCCCAACGCCACAAGTGGAAAAGAAAGTGGGGCTTCATCATCGCTTCGCATTCCGTTTTTCAAGATCAATATCAAGAAACTTCCACGGCGCATGCATGATCGGATGTCGTTTCAATGAAGAAACCCACGGCTGCGCGACAGAATTTGCAATACGATGCACGCCCAGTTTCCAGGGCGCATAAACTAGGACTAAGCTTAGACATTTCCTGATAGAGCTTTGTGCGCTCAGGTGAATCAGGCATGCGTTTCACTTTTTCGTAGAGTTGGTCGTAGGCGGGCAATTTGAAACGCGCGGTATTCGCGTCTTCATTCTTGCCGTACAACAACTGCAAATAGTTTTCGCCATCGGGATAATCTGCGATCCATGCGGCGCCCCACATTTGCAGTTTGCCGAGCTTAGATGCTTTGACTAACTCGGGCCATTTCGCTTTTTTGAATGTCATCTTAATGCCAACCGCATCCATATTGCGTTTCCACAATTCGTCAAACTGGCGGTTGTCGCCACCCGCAACCGACGCCTGTTCAATCGCAAGCGCATTGCCGTCGGGCATTTCGCGATAGCCATCACCGTCGCGATCTTTGTAGCCGAAGTGATCGAGTAACGCTTTTGCTTTGGCCGGATCATATGCGTTGTAGTCGGTGCGAAAACGCGGATCGTAACCGGCCACACCGGGTGCAATTGGCGACTGTGCTTGAATCGCTTGGTTCTTTCGAATGATCTGAATTTCTTGCGGGGTGTTGTATGCACTCGAAATCGCGCGGCGCAGCGCGATTTTTTCTTTGCCGTAACCGCCGACAATAGGATCGTCCATGTTGAAAAACGTGTAGGTGAGATCCGGTTCCGCGCTTTGATAATGGCGAATGCCTTTTTTCGCAAGCGAGGGAATGAGCTTGCCGCCGGGAATCACTTGATTCACAAACTCGCCGGGAATTCCACTTAAGTCCAATTCGCCGCCGAGAAATGCCAGCCAAAACGGTTGCGACTCTTCAATCACGGTAACTTCAACTCGGCCGATGATAGGCAACAACTTACCCTTGAGTCGCGCCGCGATATTTTGATCGACGGCATCGTTGCCCGGCTCGGATTCAAAATACGATTCGCGAAATTTCGGATTAGCGTCGAGAATCATTTTGTGGCCGCGCACCCAACTCTTCAGCAGATACGGCCCAGTGCCAACCGGATGTCCACTAATATCAGCGCCATACTGCTCGACCACCTCGCGTGCAAGCGCACCCAGCGTGGGCATAGCTAGGATGTAGAGCAAGTTGTAGTCTGGTTCTTTCAAATTAATTCGCAACGTATAACGATCGACAATTTCTAAGCCTTCCACTGGCGCATCATAGTCAAATTTGTTGCTCGTCTTTGCTTTCGCGACCACTTCGTCCATGCCGATAATTTTGCCATCGAGCAAAAATAGCCAAGGCGAGCGCAGCGCCGGATCGAATAAGCGGCGAATGCTGTAAGCGTAATCTCGCGCAACCAGTTCCCGTTGTTTGCCTTTGAACGCAGGATCGTCGGCGAAGAAGATTCCCTTTTTCAGTTTGAACGTATAACTCGAACCGTTGCTCGACACCGCCGGCATTTCACCCAATGTCAACGGCACCAGCTTCACCGGACGGGCGAGATAGTCGTAGGCCAGCATCGGTTCGATGATCGCTTCGATAATGGTGTTGGAATATAAATCGGAAACGGCAATCGGATCGAAGCCAGTTTCCGCAGTCGGAAAGCCTAAACGCAATACTTTGTTCATGTCGGCCGCGTGAGCCCCGAGCGTAAACAATAAAGTTAGGAACAATAGTCCGAAGCGCTTTTGCATTCTGCGTATTAGGTTCGTGTTGGCCGTTAATTTACCATGGATGGCGGAAGAATTTGGTTTATCATTCCGGCAATATTTCCATTCGGAGTCACCATGGCTTTTCTCGCCGGCAAGAAAATTTTGATCACGGGTTTGTTGAGCAATCGCTCAATCGCCTACGGCATCGCGCAAGCGGCGCAGCGCGAGGGCGCTGAACTCGCCTTTACCTATCAGGGCGATGCCATCAAAGAGCGCGTCATCAAACTCGCGTCGGACTTTAAGTCAGACATTATTTTGCCCTGTGACGTCACAAGTGACGCGGAAATCGATGCGCTATTCGCTGATCTCGGCAAACGCTGGCATGGGCTCGATGGCATCGTTCACTCCATCGCCTTCGCACCGCGCGAGGCGTTGAGCGGCGATTATCTCGATACGGTCACACGTGAAAGTTTTCGTATCGCCCATGACATCAGCGCCTACAGTTTTGCAGCGCTAGCAAAAGCCGGATTACCGATGATGCAAGGCCGCAAAGCGGCGCTGATCACGTTGAGTTATCTAGCCGCGGTTCGCTCCTTGCGCAATTACAATGTCATGGGGTTAGCAAAAGCGAGTTTGGAAGCCAACGTGCGTTACCTCGCGCAAAGCCTCGGCCCTCGGGGCATTCGCGTGAACGGCATTTCCGCCGGACCGATCAAAACGTTAGCGGCCGCCGGAATTGGTGACTTCGGAAAAATTTTGCGTTTCGTCGAAGCCACGGCCCCGCTGAAGCGAAATGTGACAGCGGAAGAAGTCGGCAATGTCGCCGCGTTTTTATTAAGCGAACTCGCGTCGGGCGTGACCGGCGAAATTACTTACGTGGATGCGGGATTTAATACCGTCATTGCCGGAATAGAAGACTCCGTGTAGAGCCAATATTGGCGCGGCTCTTTAAGCATGCATTGCCACGAGGCGCATTACGCTTACCTCGTGGCAATGTTGAGTTTTATTGATCCGACTTCTGTTCTAGCGCTGTTTTATCGATTGTGATGGACGATTTACTGCGCAAGCTTTTCACCATGGCTTCGAATTCTTCTTGCGATTGCGATTGAGCCAGGCGAGGCAAAATGGCCTTGCGCTTTGCATCGTCGATCGCGGGCACGTCGACAATCTTACTGATTTTGACAAAGCTATAACCCTCCGGGCCTTCGACGCCGACGAACGCGGGCAATTTTTTTACATCGGCTTTGAAAACCGATGCGACCATGTCGCCAGGAATTTCACCGGGATTCTGGCGGCTCACCAATTTTGGCGGCGCCCAAGTTAATCCTGGCACGTCTTTGCCTTGCTTCAACAACTCCAGATTGACCTTCGCTTGATGCGTGACGAGTTTGAGCGCCTCTTGTTGTTTCAACGTCTCGCCGATGCCGACACTAGCGTCAGTGAAGGGCTTCGCCGCGCTCGGCTTGTGTTCCAGAACACGTGCAGCAATCAAGGTATTCGGCGCCACTTCGATTGCTTCGGTGTTACGTTTATTTTTCAGCACATCATTGGAAAAAACCGCATCGAGGAATTTCTTGTTTGCGAACATCGGATTCGCCCCCTCACCGGTGCGCGAAATAAACTCGCTCTGCTGCGAGGTGAGTTTGAATTGATCGATCGCCGGCTTCAAACTATCGGACTGTTCGTAAACCATGTCGTTGAAACTACCGGCTACTTCTAGATAACGTTTATTCGCTTTCTGTTTTTTTATTTCTGCGATGATGCTGTCTTTTACTTCCGCAAACGTCTGCGTCTTTTCTTCGAAAGATATCAAGATGTGACTGGCTTTGCGCTCAGGCTCTTTGATTTCCGTGAGCTTAATGATGTGATAGCCGAATTCCGACTCCACAGGGCCGCGGATTTCGTCGACCTTCATGGAATACGCTGCCTCTTCGAAAGGCTTGACCATGGCGCCTTTGCCGAAGTATCCGAGGTCGCCGCCCTGCACGGCAGAGCCTGTGTCTTGCGAATATTTTTTCGCGAGTTCTGCAAAGTTCGCAGGATTCGCACGGACTTCCTTTAAAACATCTTGCGCCTTGGCGAGTGTGGATTTCTTTTCGTCCGCCGTATCACTACTTTTCTTTTTGAATTGACCTTTTTCGAGACGCTCGTCGTAGATTTTCTTCGCTTCGTCATCACTAACCACTTGCTCGGCGGCAAATTTTTCGGCTGACAACATCACGTATTCCACTTTGACCTGCTCGGAAATTTTAAATTGATCGGGATTGGAATCGTAGTAGGCTTTAATCGCTTTCTCGTCGATTTTCACTTGGCCTAAGAATTCGCTCGGCGTTAACGTTGCGCGACTCACTTCGCGCTGTTGTTCACTGAGTTTTACGAAGCTGTCGAGTTGAAACTTCGGCACGATTGCGGTGGTGGTTATCGAATCGCGCATTTGTTGTAACACGCCGTCTTGGCGAATTTGTTCTTCGAACATCACGTCGGTCATGCCGCGATTGCGCGCGTACGTTTGATATCGCGTCAATGAGAATTTGCCGTCGTCCTGGAATGCCGGGATCGCTTCGATAGTTTTGCGCAACTGCTCGTCAGTGACGGCCAGCCCTGCTTTCTTGGCGGTTGCCGCCAGGACATGGCGATTTATCACGCCTTCCAATACGCTCGCTTTGGCTTGCGGATTATCGACCATGGCCGAGTTAAAGTTTTGACCGAGCATCTCGCGCATTTGATCAACTTGATTTTGATACGCGTTGTTAAATTCTTGTCGGCTAACATCGGTGCCGTCGACTTTTGCGATGCCCGGGCTGCGCCCGATATTGTTAACGTAGGACTCCACGCCCCACAGCGAAAAGCTAATGATGATTAAGCCAAAAATGATGTAGGTAAGCCACTTACCCGCTCTACCTTCGCGGATGGTATCGAACATATTGGGTTCTTTAAAAGAAGAAAATCGATCGCGCGATTATACGCGTAAATCAAGTGCAGAGGCCGACTTACCGTGCCCCAAAAAAGCAAAAGGGCGAACTCACGTTCGCCCTCTGACTTGTCTGGCGGAGTGGACGGGACTCGAACCCGCGACCCCCGGCGTGACAGGCCGGTATTCTAACCAACTGAACTACCACTCCAAAATTTTTGCTTTACTGGTGGGTGCTGACGGGATCGAACCGCCGACATTCGCCTTGTAAGGGCGACGCTCTACCAGCTGAGCTAAGCACCCGCAAAAGCGTGCTAGTTTACCGCATCCTTGAGCGCTTTACCAGGGCGAAACTTTGGAACTTTTGCCGACTTGATCTTGATCGCCGCGCCGGTGCGCGGATTACGTCCGCTGCGCGCTGCGCGTTTTCCAACATAGAACGTTCCGAATCCGACTAAAGTCACCATCCCGCCTTTTTTCATTGAACTCTTTATAGCGCCAATTGCGCTATCGAGTGCACGGCCGGCAGCGGCTTTAGAAATATCTGCGGATTTCGCGATAACTTCGATGAGCTCTTGCTTATTCACGTAGATCCCCTTTCTGTTGTACTGTTCGAGTCCAGGAATTTTCCTGGGCTAACCTTTATAACAAGCGGCAAAACAAAGTGTCAAGCGCTTTAAGTAAATTATTAACTGTCGCCAACCCGAGCGTCGGCGCGCCTTCCGGCGGCGCGCGCGATATTTTTTAGAATGTCGTTGCGGAAAAATTAAGCATGCGTGGGGACATGTTCAATGAACTCCGCTTAAAAAAGCTAATGTTTTAAGGATGCTGTGGTCGCGTCTTCCGATTTAGCTTGAATCGCAGGCGCGACTTCATCTTTCTCCGGCAATGGCTGTGGCTTGGTTTCCAGCGCCATCTCCAACACCTGATCGATCCATTTTACCGGATGAATATCCAACCGATTTTTGATGTTATCCGGAATATCGACGAGGTCCTTGGTGTTTTCTTCCGGGATCAACACAATTTTGATACCCCCACGATGCGCCGCCAGCAATTTTTCTTTTAGGCCGCCAATGGGTAGCACTTCGCCACGCAAGTGTTATCTCGCCGGTCATCGCCACATCGGCACGTACCGGGATCCCAGTCAAAATCGATACGATCGCCGTACAAATTCCGATGCCCGCGCTCGGCCCGTCTTTGGGCGTCGCGCCTTCCGGCAAGTGGATATGAATATCCGTCTTCTCGTAAAAATCCTCGGGAATCCCGAGTTTACGTGCGCGGCTTCGCACGACGGTGAGCGCCGCCGCGATGGACTCTTGCATGACCTCGCCGAGTTTCCCGGTGGTGGTCATCTTGCCTTTGCCCGGCAACTTAGTCGATTCGATGGTCAGCAACTCGCCGCCGACTTCGGTCCAAGCCAAACCAGTCACTTGGCCGACTTGGTTTTCTTTCTCCGCAATACCGTAAGTGTACTTGCGCACGCCGAAATATTTATCGAGGTTCTTTAGCGGTAAGTGCGACTTTGCCCGGTACTTTTTTCAGCATCAGCGCCTTCACCACTTTGCGGCAAATCTTGGCGATTTCGCGATCAAGGCTGCGCACGCCTGCTTCGCGCGTGTAGTAACGCGTGATGTCGCGTAACGCAGCTTCGTTGACCGTCAACTCTTCGTCTTTAAGCCCGTTCGCTTTCATCTGTTTCGGCAACAAATACTGCCGCGCGATATTGATCTTTTCGTCTTCGGTATAACCGGACAAGCGAATCACTTCCATGCGATCAAGCAGCGGCGCAGGAATATTCAAGGTGTTCGCGGTCGCGACAAACATGACATCGGACAAGTCGTATTCAACCTCGACGTAGTGATCCATGAACGTATGATTTTGCTCTGGATCGAGCACTTCCAACAGTGCCGATGACGGATCGCCGCGAAAATCCATGCCGAGCTTGTCGACTTCGTCGAGCAGGAATAAGCGGATTACGCACGGCTACTTTGCTCATGTTCTGCAAAATCTTGCCGGGCATTGAGCCAATGTACGTTCGGCGATGGCCACGAATTTCCGCTTCGTCGCGCACACCACCGAGCGACATGCGCACAAATTTGCGATTGGTCGCGCGCGCAATCGATTGGCCAAGGGAAGTCTTACCGACACCAGGCGGGCCGACCAAACACAAAATCGGTCCCTTCATGCGATCAACTCGGCCTTGCACCGCGAGATATTCGAGAATGCGTTCTTTTACTTTATCGAGGCCGTAGTGATCTTCGTTCAGGATTTTTTCCGAGGCTTCGATATTGGTGCTGACTTTGGTTTTTTTCTTCCACGGCAAATTGGTCAGAATATCGATGTAGTTGCGCACCACGGTCGCTTCGGCGGACATCGGCGACATCAAACGCAATTTTTTCAGCTCGGCTTCGGCCTTGGTGCGCGCATCTTTCGGCATATGCGCGGCAACAATTTTTTTCTGCAATTCGTCAAGATCGGCGCCCTCTTCCGAATCACCGAGTTCTTTCTGAATCGCTTTAACCTGCTCGTTCAAATAATATTCGCGCTGGCTTTTCTCCATCTGACGCTTGACGCGGCCACGAATACGCTTCTCCACTTGCAGGATATCGATTTCCGATTCAAGCAACGAGAGCAAATGTTCGAGACGCTTGCGGACGTCGAACATTTCCAGAATTTGTTGCTTTTGCTCAAGCTTCAACGGCAAGTGCGCGGTAATCGAATCGGCCAAACGGCCTGGATCATCGATTCCGGCAAATGAAGTCAGCACTTCCGGCGGAATTTTTTTGTTGAGCTTGACGTACTGATCAAATTGCGTCAGCAACGTACGGCGCATCGCTTCAAGCTCATGATCGGCGAGTGGGCCGATCACTACCGGGGAAATTTCCGCCGATAAGTGCGTTTTTTCATCGTGAACGCTGGCGAGTTTGGCGCGCTGCGTGCCTTCGACCAGACACCTTCACCGTGCCATCGGGCAATTTGAGCATCTGCAGAATGCTGGCCATGCTGCCGACGACATAGAAATCGCTTTCGACCGGATCATCATTCGCAGCGGATTTTTGTGCGACGAGCAGAATATTCTTGCCTGCTTCCATCGCAATTTCCAACGCGCGGATCGACTTCGGTCGACCGACAAACAACGGAATCACCATGTGCGGGAAAACCACGACATCGCGCAGCGGTAGCAGAGGCACCAAAGAAGCCGGGGTAAGCGTGGGGACGGTCATAGGATTGAACCTTTCGTTATATTGCCGACAGATGCGGCCGGAATGACCAATTTCAAGCCAAATTCAACTACTGCCATAACGACAGCGGCAACGTAATGGAGCGACAGCGACCGTTAACTCTGTTGATTAACGGTTGTTATCAGACGCCCGCCACCTTGGGCTGATCGGCATAAATTAAAAGCGGCTGGGTATCGCCATTGATGGATCCTTCATCAATGACGACCTTGGAAACATTACTCATGGACGGTAAATCAAACATGATATCGAGCAGCGAATGTTCGATAATCGAACGCAATCCGCGCGCGCCCGTTTTGCGCGCCAAGCGCTTTTTTGGCGATCGCTTTGAGCGACAGGTTCGCGGAATTCTAGCTCGACGCCTTCCATCGCGAACAACTTATGGAACTGGCGAGTCAGCGCATTTTTCGGTTCGATCAGAATGCGGATCAACGCGTTTTCGTCCAACTCTTCCAGCGTTGCAACAACCGGCAAACGGCCGACGAATTCAGGAATTAAGCCAAACTTAATTAAATCTTCCGGCTCGCAATCGCGCAGCAACACGCCGATTTCTTTGCGATCGTCTTTGCTCGATACCGTCGCACCGAAACCAATGCCGCCGCGCTCCGAGCGATTGCGAATAATGCGCTCCAAACCACCGAACGCGCCGCCGCAAATAAACAAAATATTGGTGGTATCAACTTGGACGAACTCTTGGTTCGGATGCTTACGCCCACCTTGCGGCGGCACCGACGCGATCGTACCTTCGATCAATTTCAGCAATGCTTGCTGCACGCCTTCGCCCGAGACGTCGCGGGTGATCGAAGGATTATCGGATTTGCGCGAAATCTTGTCGATCTCGTCGATGTAGACGATTCCGCGCTGCGCTTTTTCAACATCGTAGTCGCATTTTTGCAACAGCTTCTGAATGATGTTTTCGACGTCTTCGCCGACATAACCCGCTTCGGTCAATGTCGTCGCATCGGCAATAACAAACGGCACGTTAAGCAAGCGCGCTAGGGTTTGCGCCAGCAGGGTTTTACCGGAACCAGTCGGGCCGATCAGCAAAATATTGCTTTTTGCGACCTCAACGTCCGATTGCTTTGGCGATTGCTTTAAGCGTTTGTAGTGATTGTAGACAGCGACCGACAGGATTTTTTTTGCCTGAACTTGATCGATTACATATTGATTTAGGATTTCGCAAATTTCTTGTGGAACCGGCAAATCGGCCTTGGCGTTTTTGACTTCGGTGGTATGAACTTCTTCGCGAATAATATCGTTGCACAACTCGATGCACTCATCGCAAATAAACACCGATGGACCGGCGATTAGCTTTTTTACTTCGTGCTGACTCTTGCCGCAGAAAGAGCAATACAAGAGTTTTTCGCCGCCTACTTTTTCAGCCATCGCCTTCGGTTCCTTTATTACTCGCGTTCGCTGCTAGGGCTTACGCCCAAGACTTCGTTCTGCTGCTCAATACGCGATCTATGATGCCATATTTTAAAGCATCTTCGGCGCTCATGAAATTATCCCGCTCGGTATCGCGCTCGATCGTTTCCAGCGACTGGCCAGTATGGGTTGCCATGATGTTATTCAAGCGCTTGCGCAAATACAGAATTTCCTTGGCGTGGATCTCGATATCCGACGCTTGGCCTTGAAAACCGCCGGAAGGCTGATGAATCATCACGCGAGAATTCGGCAGACAAAACCGCTTACCCTTCGCGCCCAGCGCTTAACAAGAACGCGCCCATCGACGCCGCCATACCCGGTGCAGGTGGTCGACACATCCGGCTTGATGAATTGCATCGTATCGTAAATCGCCAAACCGGCGGAAACAGAACCGCCAGGCGAATTGATATAAAAGTTGATGTCTTTGTCCGGATTCTCCGATTCCAAAAACAACAATTGCGCGACGACTAAATTGGCGATCGAATCGTTCACCGGGCCGACCAGAAACACCACGCGCTCTTTCAGCAAACGCGAATAAATGTCATAGGCGCGCTCGCCCCGGCCGCTTTGCTCGATCACCATCGGGATCATGCCCAAGCCCTGCGGCTCGTAAATGTGACGTTCGCTCATTTGCTGTTTCCCATAATGTCGTCAAAGGGGGTTGCCACATCTTCCGTTTTTGCCTGGCCCAACGCCCAGGCAACCACGTTATCTTCCATCACCACGGCTTGCACTTCTTGCATCATTTCCGGCTGCTGGTAATACCAATCGACCATCGCGTCAGGCTGCTCATAACTCTTTGAATGCTCCTGAATCACTGCACGTATTTGCTCGGGCTTTGCTTCGAACTTGTTTTGCTTAACGACTTCCGCAATGATCAGCCCCAATGTCGCACGGCGTTTCGCGGCATCGTTAAATAATTCTAACGGCAACGCCAAATCTTTGGTCATCATGCCGCGCGACTGAAAATCCTGCATGGCATTTTGTTGCAAACGCTGTGCTTCCATTTCGATCAAGCTATGCGGCACTTCCAGTTTTGAACTTTCAAGCAAGCGCCTGCATCACCGATTCTTTCACTTTGCCTTGCATGCGACGCTTCAGTTCGCGATCGAGATTAGCTTTCACGTCGGCACGCAAATCTTCCAGCTTCCGCCCTTGATGCCCAGCGCCTTGACGAATTCTTCGTCGAGTGCCGGCAAATGCGGCTCGCTGACTTTGTTTAACTTCACCGTAAAGGTAACGGTTTTTCCGGCGACTTGTGTGCCGTGATAGTCGGTCGGGAAACGCGATATCGAAACCTTTGCTATCGCCGGCCTTAAGGCCGACCATATTTGCCTCGAAATCCGCCATCAACCGGCCTTCACCGAGCACCACTAACGCGCCCTTCGCGTGTCCACCGTCAAACGGCTTGCCCTCAAGTATGCCGTCATAGTCGATATCGCATTGATCGCCGTTTTGCGCGGCGCGCGCGACTTCATGAAAATGCACGCGCTGTTTGCGCAGCACCTCGATGGTTTTGTCGATTTGCGCGTCGTCGATGGTTGCGATCGGGCGCTTGATCGTTTTGTCCGTCAACGTACCCACCGCCACTTCGGGATAAACTTCGTAAACCGCGGTGAACTCGAAATTGTCTTCGGTCACGCCGTCCACTTTCGGCTCAAAGCGCGGATAACCGGCGATGCGAATATTTTGCTCTTTTATTTTTTCCGAAAACGAACGCTGCAACGAATCGGACATAACCTCCTGTCGAACCTGGCTGCCATATTGCTGGGCAACAATTTTCATCGGCACTTTGCCGGGACGAAAACCATGAAACTTCGCGGTGCGCGCGATTTCCCTTAACTTCGTGCCGACTTGAGCTTCGATCGCGGCGGTCGGGAAAGAAAAATCGAGCTTACGTTCTAACGGACGTTCTTGCTGCACTTCTGCTTGCATTTATTTTTCCTAAAAATACTCTCTGGTGCGAATGGAGGGACTCGAACCCACACACCTTACGGCGCTGGAACCTAAATCCAGTGCGTCTACCAATTCCGCCACATTCGCGTCTCAAAATCCGATGGCATTTTGTGGAAACTCAACGAGCCCTCAATCGAATTGCCATCCCTTCTCATGCCATCAGTTTAATATATTGGCCATCATCTGTCATTGTTCGGGCCTAGACTGAATCCAAAAAGTTTGTACTTAATTCGTTGAGCCAATTAGTAAATCAGCCCGAGAAGACTTTACAAAATTGAACACCCAACCGCCATCGAACCTCATGATAATCTGCCGATCAGCTCAATGACTTTCACCCACTCCGCCGAACTATTACAGGATCGTGTTCTTTTGATTACCGGCGCCGGGCAAGGGTTAGGGCAGGCGCTCGCGCTCGCTGCAGCGGCCCATAGGCGCGACGATCATCTTCATGGCCGCAACAGCAAAAAACTGGAAAAAACATACGACGCCATTGTCGCGTCGAATGGCACAACGCCGGCAATCGCGCCGCTCGATTTCGCAAACGCGAGCGATCAAGATTTCGAGCAACTCGCGCAAATGATTCGGCCATGAATTCGGGCGCTTGATGGAATCGTCCATTGCGCCGCAAAACTTAAACAACTACAACCGCTCGCCAACGAAAAATTGGACGATTGGCTCAATGTTGTTGCGCGTCAATTTAGCGGCACCATTCGCGCTAACACGAGCGTGCTTACCGATGCTTAAGCGCAGCGAGAATGGATCGGTCATATTCGTTTCCGAAAGCCACGGCATTACACCCAGCAGCATATTGGGGCGGGTTTCGCAGTCAGCAAATTCGCGCTGCAGGGCTTGCTTCAGATTTGGCACGATGAGCTTCGAGCGCAGAAAAGTTGCGAATGAACATCGTCGTCCCCGGCCCTATCCAGTCCCCGCAACGCACACTCACCCACCCAGGCGAAGATAAATCGGCTTTACGCCCGGTGGAAGTCCTATTGCCTGCATTTATATACTTGCTCGCAGAATGCAAGTAAATCCATTTCCGGACAAGTCATCGAACTCGCACAACAGAGCTAAGCCCCATTTTCATTTTCGCTCGGGGCTTCTCCCGGAGCGGCCGGCCCAGGATTACCGCCGGGTTGTTCAATAATTTGCTGGGTTTCCGCCTCAATGCGCTCGCATTCTCATCCTGCTGAATTTCATTGCTCGGCGATTGCTCGGGGGCGGCTCGCCGTCGATGCCGCGCGTGATCGGTTGACGCTGATTCTCCTGGGGTGGCACGTAACGTGACGGCGGGGCCTGCTCCGCACCGGGGGCAGGGATTGCATCCTCGGTCATCGTCCCTGCAGCCGAAAGATCGTCGCGGGGAATTGCCGACAATTCAGCTGCACCGGGTGGCGGCATGGGGGAAGTTGTCGCGTTGTCGGCTTGGGGGAACGACGTGACGTTGCCCGGCTGCGGCGCCGATGACCGGGCTCGCTCCTGGGCAACCGGTGCAGGCATTTGCCCCGTTCCTGGTACAGCGGAAGTAGCAGGCGCGCGTTGCGGCGGCGCGCCGTCGAAACTAGGTCGAACCGAAAATACGTCGAGCAAATAAAAAATCCCAGCCAGTCCGGCGATCACGCCGACCGGCAATAATTTTCCGATCAAGCCGAATAGATCATTCATCGTATTGCGGAAATACCGTTCAAGCCAGGAGCCGCTCTGCGCTTGCCTCGTGGCAATGCATGGCTGAGAGCCAGTATCCGCGCGGCTTCTGCGAGCATCACTTCACGCGCCCTGAATCAATTTAAGTGTCGCGATACCGGCGAACGTCGCGATTAACGATCCGAATAAATGAATCGCCGAATGCGCGAACGCCCAACCATATTCACCGCGACCTAACAGCCCCACCGCTTCGGCAGAAAAAGTCGAGAACGTCGTTAGCGCGCCAAGAAATCCCGTCACGCAAAATAAACTTAATTCTGACGAAAAGCCGCTTCGCGTCGAAAAATATTGCACGGCGATGCCGATTAAATAACCGCCCGACAAGATTCGCAATCAATGTTCCGGCAGGCAAATTCGGCGTCGATGCGTTAAACCAATTTCCCAACCACCAACGCAGCCACGCGCCGAGCGATGCACCGATGCCGACCGCGACAAATCCTTGCAACATCGATTAATTCAGCCCGATCAACGCGCGCACTTCGGCGGGCAGCGGCGTCGATTTGATGCGCTGATAATCGATCCAGACGATGGTCGAATCGCCATCGGCGAATAGGGTCGACGGCTCATCGGCATCGACAATTTCTTGATACATCGGAATGCTGGTGCGACCCGGCGCTTTGCCGTAGGTACGAATTTCCACCGTCGCAGGATAGACAATCGGAATGCGAAAATTACATGCGGCAGCAACTAACATCGGCCCATGGCCAACATTTCCTGACGGTGCGCCGATGGTTTCAAACCACGAAATCCGCGCCTGCTCAAGATAACGGAAATAATTGGCGTTATTTACATGGCCGAAAATATCCATGTCGCCCCAACGCACTTGCAATTGGATGGTGTGCAGCAACTTCTTCGCCACGTCCGGCGGCGCTTGTTTCTTTGGCATAGCGAGAACTTTAACGTTTACAGCTTGCATTATAATCGCTTGTCATATTGGAAGCCTTACTACAGGAGCATAAATTGGCCGAACGCGAATCGATGGAATTTGACGTAGTGATCGTCGGGGCCGGTCCGGCGGGTTTGGCTGCGGCGATTCGCCTAAAACAACTCGCGCTAGAACAATCGCGTGACGTCAGCGTTTGCATCGTTGAAAAAGGTTCCGAAGTCGGCGCTCATATTCTCTCGGGCGCAGTGATGGATCCGCGTGCTATGAATGAACTCTTCCCCGATTGGAAACAAAAAGGCGCGCCACTCAACACACCCGTTTCCGAAGACCAATTCTTATTCTTGTCGGAAACCGGTGCGCGCAAAGTGCCGACCTGGCTACTGCCGAAATGCTTTCACAATGACGGCAACTACGTCATCAGCTTAGCCAATGTGTGTCGCTGGCTCGGGCAACAAGCCGAAACGCTCGGCGTCGATATTTATCCTGGATTTACCGCGGCGGAAGTGCTGTATCACGATGATGGCCGCGTTAAAGGCATCGCGACGGGGAACATGGGAATCGGCAAAGACGGCCAGCCCGGCGACAACTATCAACAAGGGATGGAACTTCACGCAAAATACACCTTCTTCGCCGAGGGTTGTCGCGGTCATTTAGGAAAACAACTCGAACAAAAATTTAATCTGCGCGCCGGAAAAGATCCGCAGGTATACGGCATCGGTTTGAAAGAATTGTGGGACATCAAACCGGACATGCATCAGCCGGGACTGGTGATTCATTCCGGCGGCTGGCCGCTGGATAATTCCACGTACGGTGGATCGTTTTTTTATCACTTGGAAAATAATCAAGTCGCGGTCGGTTTCGTCGTCGGATTGGCCTATACCAATCCCTACCTAAGTCCGTTCGAAGAATTTCAGCGCTACAAAACCCATCCGCATATTCGCAAATTTTTCGAAGGCGGCAAACGCGTCGCCTATGGCGCGCGCGCGATCACGGCGGGCGGATTGCAGTCGTTGCCCAAGCTGACTTTCCCCGGCGGCTGCTTGATCGGGGACGACGCGGGATTCTTAAATGTCTCGCGCATCAAGGGCAGCCACGCAGCGATGAAGTCCGGCATGCTCGCAGCTGAAGCAGCGTTCGCCGCACTCGGCGAAACAACATCGAGCCGGCGGAATTAACGCAACTATCCAACGTCATTCGAAGCAAGTTGGCTGCACGAAGAATTGCATCGCGCGCGCAACTTCAAACCGTGGATGAGCAAGCACCTGTATATCGGCAGCCCGATGGTGTGGATCGATCAAATCTTTATTCGGCGGCAAAGCGCCGTGGACGTTACATCATGCCCACGCCGATCACGAAACGCTGGTCAACAAATCTGCTGCGCAGCCGATCGCTTACCCGAAACCCGATGGCGTGCTCAGCTTCGATCGTTTGTCGTCAGTGTTCGTCTCCAACACCAATCACGAAGAAAATCAGCCTGCGCATTTAACGCTAAAAAATACTAGTCGTGCCGGTGAATACAAATCTAGCGTAATACGATGGCCCCGAGCAACGCTATTGCCCCGCGGGCGTCTACGAATTCGTCGAAGGCGATGGCGGCAAGCGCCTGCAGATCAATGCGCAAAATTGCGTACACTGCAAAACCTGCGACATCAAAGACCCAACGCAAAACATCGTCTGGGTCACGCCCGAAGGCGGCGGCGGACCTAACTACCCGAACATGTGATGCTGTCGTTCCCGCGAAGGCGGGAATCCATTTAGCATCACGAAAAAGCAATGACACAATCATCACAACGGTATTTCCGAACCGAAGCAACACGCGCATAATAGTAAAAACAAGCGTGACAAATACGTCGCAGGCTGAATCAAGTTAGGGGACAGATTCATGAAAAGCGTTAAGCAATTGTTGGCCAATAAGCCGAACCTATTGTGGTTCATCCCGCCAGAACGCGACCACTTTCGACGGCATCAAAATGCTCGCGGAAAAAAGTGTCGGCGCACTTGCCGGTGATGAAGGATGGAAAACTGGTCGGCATGTTTTCCGAGCGCGACTACGCGCGCAAAGTCGCGCTCAAAGGCAAATCCTCCCTCGATACGCCGGTCAGCGAAGTGATGTCAACGGAAGTCGTGTGCGTAAAGCTCGATCAAACCAACGAAGATTGCATGGCGCTGATGACCGACAAACGCATTCGCCATTTACCCGTGATCGATAACGGCCAAGTCGTCGGCGTCATCTCCATCGGCGACTTGGTGAAAGATATTATTTCCGAGCAGAAATTCGTCATCGAGCAACTTGAACACTACATCATGGGTTAGTCGGATGCCTTCGCCACGATCCGCATGGTTGCTGCCTCCTGGCGATGCCATGCTGAAGAAGCGCGCGGGTATTGCCGTTTCGGGCAATCGAGTTGCCTAAAATCATCGCAGTAGGAATTCCAAAATTTTTGCCTCACGCTTTAATCCTCGACTTACCGAACATCTCAAAACCTACGACGCAACTAAATTTTCCGCCGATTTCGCAGCCGGGGTAACGGTTGGCAATCGTCGCGCTGCCTCTGGCAATGGCTTTTGCCATCGCTTCCGGCCTCAAACCAGAGGCCGGAATTTTCACAGCTATTGTTGCGGGATTTCTCATCTCAGCCCTAGGCGGATCGTCGGTGCAAATCGGCGGGCCTGCTGGTGCCTTTATCGTCGTTGTTTACGGAATTGTTGCGCGCTACGGCGTTGCAAATTTAATGCTGGCGACGATGTTCGCCGGAATACTGCTGCTCGCAATGGGATTTTTTCGACTCGGTAATTTAGTCCGCCTGGTACCCGTCTCAATCGTGATCGGCTTTACCAACGGCATCGCCGTATTGATTGCACTTTCGCAAGTCAAAGAATTCTTCGGCTTGCAGATTGCGAGCATGCCGGCAGATTTTTTTCACAAAGTCAAAGCGATTTTCTTAAGCGCCTCCACGATTCACCTACCCACCCTCACGTTGAGCCTGATCTCGCTTGCGATCATTATTTTTTGGCCGAAAACCTACGCCGCGACCGATTCTCGCGCCTACCGTTTAGTTTCGCGGCTACCCGGCACCATTATTGTATTGGCCGTTTCCACAGCGTTGGTCGCACAGTTCGACTTAGACGTCGAAACGATCGGCTCCCGGTTCGGCGCGATTCCGCAAACATTGCCGGCGTTTGCCTTCCCAGAATTTTCTTGGCAGCAGGTTCAATATTTATTCGCGCCAGCCTTGACGATCGCCTTGCTTGGCGCAATCGAATCCTTGCTCTGCGCGCGGGTTGCCGACTCCATGACAGAGGAACGGCACGATCCGAATCAAGAGCTCATGGCACAAGGCATCGCTAATTTTGTTGCGCCGTTGTTTGGCGGGTTCTGCGCGACCGGAACCATTGCGCGCACCGTCACCAACATTCGCGCCGGCGCAAAAACACCGGTCGCAGGAATCATTCACGCGCTCGTGCTATTAGTCATCATCCTTGTTGCCGCACCACTCGCGCAGCACATTCCCTTAGCGGCATTGGCTGCGATCTTGATGTTTGTCGCCTACAACATGGGCGAGTGGCATGAGTTTTTACGTCTGAGAAATTTTTCGAATAATTATCGAACGATTTTACTCACCACTTTCTTCCTCACCGTCGCTATCGACCTCACCGTCGCAGTTGAAGTCGGATTGGTCATGGCATGCTTATTTTTTATCGCCCGCGTATCAAGCCTTACCCGCGTCGAACGCGTGGGGCCGGAAGAAGCAAATCGAATGGGCTTTGACAGCTCGAACGTGGAAGTTTTTCGACTTTCGGGATCATTATTCTTCGGTGCGGTAAGCAAAATGGAAGCACTGCTCGACCCACAACGAGATGTAAAAAAATGGACCGTCCTGGAAATGTCTCGAATTCTGAATATCGATACGACAGGTCTTGATGCGATCGAAAATCTATACGTCATGTTGGCTAAGCGCAACTCAACTTTACTTCTGGCCGGCGCCCCGGAACAACCGCTTTCTCTGATTAAGCGTTCAGGCCTTGCAACGAAAATTGGAATGGAAAATATAGTCGAGGACGTTCAACAAGCCTATCTACGAATTGACGAGATCAGCGCAACGCCGCCAAAACGTGATGCACAATGATAGCGAACCGCACCAAATCGCGCCTTGAAATTTTCTTTCGTCGTAAATCTTAGGAGAGTCAATTGAAGAAAATTATACATAATGCATTGTGTTTATTAAGTATTTTATCTATGGCACTCGTGGTGCTAGCTGCCACAAAGCCAACGCTGATCAATGAAAAATCAAAAATCGAATTCGTCGGCAGCAAACCCAGCGCCTCGCACAAGGGCGGCTTTAAAAAATTCGATGTCGACGGTAACATCGACTGGGATGATCTTTCAAAGAGCAGCCTAAAAATCGAAATCGATGCATCGAGTATCTGGTCAGACGACGGCGGCCTCACCAGCCATTTGAAGAATCGCGATTTCTTTGCTGTCGACAAATTTCCCAAGATTGAATTCGAAGCGACCAACGTCCAAATCATCAAGGATGGTGAAGCGATGGTCAACGGAAAGCTGACGCTGCTCGATCAGATAGTTGAGATGTCGATTCCTTGCAAATTTGCCGTGACAAAAGAAAGTCTAGTCGTTTCCGCTAAATTCGCAATCGATCGCACGAAATGGGGCATGAACTATGGCCAAGGTCGGGTGAATAATGAGGTCGACATTTCAGTAACGCTAGTGTTCGCCACACAGCCCAGATCCGCATAGACACTCTCACCCATTGTCTTTCCCGCCTTCGCGGGAATGAAGGATTGAAAAGTCGCCGGTTGACGCAGGAGTACCCGTTGCCTGCGGTTGCGAATTCATGGAAAGACAAAAAATCGTTATTGCCGACCGATTCGGTCACTCTACTAAATGTTGCCTTATAGTAACTAATATGTTACCATTTAATGATGCCAATACAAGTCGACGAATACGTTCGCATTGATGGATCGAATCCTTACAAGTCTTGGTTCAATGCGCTCGACGCGCAGGCCGCCGCATAAATGGTCACAGCAAAATTTCGACTTGAACAAGGCAACACATCCAATGTGAAATGGTTTGACGGTATCGGCGAATACGTCATCGACTGGGGGCCTGGTTATCGAATCTATTTGGCGAAAGATGGAGAAGCTTTAGTTATTCTATTTGGCGGTGGCACAAAACGCGGGCAGCAGAAAGATATTGATTTGGCGAAAACCTTACACGCGGAATACAAGGGCCGCAAGAAAGCCCAGGCGATTGTCGATCGATTAGGCAAACGAAAAAGGAAGTAGATATGGCACTCACTCGTGACTTCAAAAAAACCGTTGCGGAGCGCGTTCAGCGTGATCCAGAATTTGCGAAAGCACTGCTTGACGAAGCGGCGACACTTTTTTTAAGCGACGATCCGGAAACGGCGCGTCTCATTCTGCGTGACCTAGTGAACGCAACACTTGGATTCGAACGACTTGCCGAACTCACCGAAAAACCGAGTAAGAGTTTGCATCGCATGTTGTCACCTAATGGCAATCCGAGCATGGATAATCTTGCCGCAATATTCGGTGTCGTTCGGGCGCAGCTTGGTGTGGCGTTTGAGGTGCGCGCCTTTGAAATGACATAGGCCACGTGCGCCATGTGCACCCTACGCTTGCTAAATTCACAATCGATCGCACGAAATGGGGCATGAACTATGGCCAAGGTCGGGTGAATAATGACGTCGATGTTTCGGCCGCGCTTGTGTTCGAAAGATAGCGTTCCTATGGCGCGCATCGCGCAGGCTGGATAGTTTTTGCGCAACGGCAATGCGTACCCCGCGTCTGCCGTGGAACATTTTTTCAGGGTTAAACGTGCTGAAAGCATTCGACGATTGAATCGAAGCGTCCTGAAATGTTTAACGTAAATTCAATACTGATATTTTCGCTCGTCGCTATTGTATTGTGGCTTAACGCGAAGGCCAGTTTGGCTATTCTGCAAGACTCGTTATCTAGTCGAAAACAACGAACAGTTCAGCTATTAATTGTTTGGCTCGTACCTTTAATCGGCGCACTTACGGTCTTGGCGGTGCATCGCCCTACTGAAAAATCTTCTGGGAAATACAGCGAAGAATCACCGCCACCGGACGACTTTCATGGGCCGAAACATGGACGTAAAGATAGTGATGACGATTAGCTCGATCGTTTGCTTTTTCAAGGGACTAATAGGAGCTACATCCCGCTTGCCATGACAAATGGCGTGCCTTGCGGCACGGACCCAATTTGCCGCTTTAAGTACCCTGCGTAGAAACCAAATAATCCCGCTGGTCTTTCGGTAACTCAAATGTCGCTAGCGCAGCTTCGAGCAATTCGTGATTATGCGGATCGGTGGTAAGTAAGCGATTCAAATCCGCAACGCTGATCGCATCCTCCGCGCGGGAGGTGATGACGATCTCGTCGCCGGTTTTCACGTCGCCTTCCTCCAATACCCGCAAATAAAATCCCGGCCGACCCGCTTCGCCGAATCGCCTCGGCATATCACCGATGCCGAATTTGGTCGCGAGTTTGAAGCATGCAATACGCGGCGCTTGCACAATGAAATTCGCGCCGCCGATTTTTAGCTCATCGCCGACATACAATTCATGTTCCAGCACACCTTCGATGGTGAGATTTTCGCCGAAGGCACCATAACCGAATCGCTCCAACACCCCGGGGCCAAGCGCGGTGCGCCAGATGGCGTAGTGCTCGATCGGATAGGCATAGACGGCCTTATCGAAACCGCCGTGAACGGCTCTGTCGACTTGTACGTCGCTTTCCAATCCCAGCTTGGTCACGCGCACTGGGTTCATCGCCGGAATCTTGAAAATGCCGGTCTTCACTTGCTTGCCGCGATAAGTAATTTCTTCGACTTGCGCGCGGTTGACGGAAATAACTCTCATGATTGGATTTGCCCCACTTGGACTAAGGTTGGTTGCAAAATGCGCACAACTTCCTGCGGCGCAATGCCGACGAGATAACCGCGTCGGCCACCGTTAATAAAAATCTTCGGCAGCTCGAGTATGGTCTTTTCCATATAAACCGGCATGGATTTTTTTGTACCGAATGGCGATGTGCCGCCGACCATGTAACCGGAATGCTTTTGCGCGATCTCCGGTTTGCACGGTTCTATTTTTTTGACACCGATTGTGCGCGCTAGTTCTTTCGTCGATACTTTATGTGTGCCGTGCATTAGGACGATCAACGGCTTTGCGTTTTCGTCTTCCATCATCAGGGTTTTGACCACGGCGTATTCTTCCACGCCCAATTCTCGGCTCGACACTTTGGTGCCGCCGTGGTCCTCGTAGTCGTAAAGGTGATCGGTGAACGCGATTTTGTGTTGGCGTAAAAGTTTCGTGGCTTGGGTTTCGGGGGCGTTTGGCATGTTGAGTAAATTTATTCGCTTGCCCCTCACCCCCTTCCCCTCTCCCATTCTGGTAAAGGGCTGGGGCCGGGTGGCCTAGGGCCATGATGCCGAGCGTTGTTAATTCCGATAGGACAACAAAATATACATGCACCATTTTACCCGAGCGTCCGCACGCAATCTGCTACCATCTCGCGGCATGCTCAAACTCACCCACATCAGAAAATCCTACAACGGCAAAGCTATTCTCGATGACCTGACGTTCAGTATTGACACGGGCGAATACGTCGCGATCATGGGTGAATCCGGGAGCGGGAAATCGACGCTGCTCAATTTGATTTCCGGTCTGGATTCGCCCGATAGCGGAACTGTCGAAATGAATGGGCATAACCTCGCGACGCTGAACGATGATGCGCAAACTAAATTTCGCGCAAGTGCGATCGGCTTTGTGTTCCAGGCATTTCATCTCTTGCCGCACTTAAACCTCTTGCATAACGTCGCGCTGCCCCTTGCCATTGCAGGAACTAAGGCTGCGGATCGCGACGAGAAAGCCCGCGCTATGCTGAAGTCTTTCGGACTCGCCGGGCGCGAAACAAGTCTGCCGCGCGAACTATCCGGCGGTGAAATGCAGCGCGCCGCCATCGCTCGCGCGCTAATACACAACCCAAAGCTAGTGCTGGCCGACGAGCCGACCGGTAATCTCGACAGCCGCAACGCCGAATCTGTTTTAAATTTGTTGCGACAACAAATCAAAGATCGCGGCGCGACCGGAATTTTGGTGACTCATTCTCTAGTCGCCGCGCAAACAGCAGATCGCATTCTCCTGTTAAAGGATGGGAAATTTTAGTGACTGCGGTTGCGGCACTCACCTGGCGCGCAACCATCCCCAATCCGTTTCACGATAGCCGCGTGTTTGCCAGCATCGTCGCGATCGCCGCCGGCATTGCGCTTGGCTTTGCCGTTTATTTAGTCAATCGCGTCGCGGTCGACGAGTTCGCCAGCGCCGTTCGTCAATTGAGCGGCACGGCGGACATCGTAATCGAAGGATCGCATGCCGGTTTTTCGGAAGACATTTACCCTGCGATTGCAAAATTGCCGGATATCGCGGTGGCGAGTCCGGTCGTCGAAGTGCGCGCTACATTGACCGCGCGCGCGGAATTTCTAAAGGTCATCGGCATCGATTTATTTCGTGCACTGGAAATTCATCCGGAGTGGCTCCCAAAAGAAACCAACGCTGCGGCCAAGTTATTTGCGACTGATACGATCGTGCTGAGCGCCTCGGCGGCGAGCTTCCTGAACGCAAACACCGGCGACAAAATTCGTGTGCAAATCGGCTTAAAAACCATCGATCTTAGCGTCGTCGGCGTGTTGCCATTTAGAGAAAATCACGACGTATTCGCGTTGATGGACATTGCCAATGCGCAATTTCGATTCGATCGGCTCGCCGTAATTTCTCGCATTGAAACACGCTTGCGGCCCGGTGCGAATCTCGACGCGACGCACGAACGCATTGACACTTTGTTGCCGCCGGGCGTTTCGCTTTCCAATCCGGAAACGGCAAGCGCGAACAGCGCGGATTTATCGAAGGCGTACCGCGTGAATATGATGATTCTCGCGCTGGTCGCGCTATTCACCGGCGTCTTTTTAGTGTTTTCGACGCAGGCACTCGCCGTCGTTCGCCGCCGTCCGCAACTGGCATTGATGCGCGTCTTAGGTTTGTCGCGACGACGATTACTGAGCTATCTAATGATCGAAGGCACCGCGATCGGTGTCTGCGGAGCCGCACTGGGCGTGGCTCTTGGCTATGCACTCGCCGGATTCACTCTGCGCACGATCGGCGCGGACTTGGGCGCCGGTTACTTTTCCGGCGTCACGCCGACATTACGCTTATCGCCACTGCCAGTCATCGCATTTCTCTTGCTGGGTATCGGCGTTTCGCTGATGGGCACATTAGTCCCGGCGTTGGAAGCCGCTTCGACACCGCTGGCACCGGCGTTACGAAGCGGCAGCCAAGAAGTGCCGCTACGCGCATGGGCACGACCACGCTACGGTTTGGCCACCCTCGCATTCGCCGTCGCTGTCCTGTATTTTCCGATGAAAACCAATTTACCGATCGCCGGTTATGCCGCCCTTGCATTGATCATTTTCGGCGTTTTGTTGTTGCTGCCGTCGTTGGCGCACGCGATTTTTTTACGCCTGCCCAATTGCAATAACGTCGCCGCGGATCTCGCGATTCAACATCTGCGCCACGCCTATGGTCAGGTCTCGATGAGCGTCGCGGCGCTGTTCGTCAGTTTCAGTTTGATTGTCGCGATGGGAATGATGGTCAACTCGTTTCGCGGATCGGTCATCGCTTGGCTCGATGCCATTCTCCCCGCCGACATTTACGTTCGTTCGGCCCAAGCAGGTGAATCGAGTTACTTTGACGACGCCAGCCAAAGCAGCATTGCGAATGTCGCGGGTATCGACGAAGTGGGATTCGTGCGATTCCAGAATCTGCTACTCCGGCCCGATCAACCTGCCGTGGCGCTGATCGCGCGTTCGGTGTCGGTACTCACAAAGCGCCATGCGCTGCCGCTTATCGGCAAAACTTATCGACGTCAAAACGATGACCCGGCACCGGTTTGGATTTCCGAAGCGATACACGATCTTCACGGTTTTGATGTTGGCGACAGAATTCCAATACCGCTCGCGGGAAAGGTCGAGCCATTTGTCGTCGTAGGCGTATGGCGGGATTATGCGCGGCAATTCGGCGCGCTGTTAATCGAGCGCGACGATTACATACGCATCACCGGCGATCAGCGCGCGAATGACGCTGGGCTATTTCTCAAACCCGGTGCCGCAGCCAGCGATGTCATCGCTGCGCTAAAACAAGCCATTCCAGCTAGCGAACATCTAGATTTCACCACCTCCCCGGAAGTGCGGAAACTCAGCCTAAACATTTTCGATCGCAGTTTTTATGCAACGTACGCGCTGGAACTCATGACCGTGCTCATCGGCTTATTTGGCGTCAGCGCCAACCTTAGCGGCTCCCTACTCATGCGTGCTAAAGAGTTAGGCATGCTACGCCACATCGGCCTAACGCGCCGCGAAATAGCTCGATCACTTGCCCTGGAAGGCGCATGGATAGGCGCTCTTGGGGCAGTGACGGGGGGCGTCGGTGGCTTCTTCATGAGCTTGATTTTGATTCACGTGGTCACGCGCCAATCGTTTCACTGGAGCATGGACATACACGTGCCATGGTTGTGGCTTGTGCTGCTTGCGGGAGGATTGATCGCCGCGACCGCCGCCACCGCCTGGTTCAGTGCACGCCAAGCGATGCATCGTGACGTTGTTTTATCGGTGCGAGACGACTGGTGATCAGAAGCGCCCTCTCGTTTCTGATTTCTCTGCTGAGCCTTGCTGCATTGGCTGGCGAGAAAGCGGTCTATCCATCAGTTACGCCGGGAATGAAAATAGAATTTCCGCGTGATGCGGGCAGCCATCCAGAGTTTCGTACCGAGTGGTGGTACGTGACCGGTTGGATGACCGGCGCCGACAAACGCGAACGCGGATTTCAAATCACGTTCTTTCGGGCGCGGCCGGATAACGTCGATCCGAAAAATCCCAGCCGATTTTCTCCGCAACAAATTCTCTTCGCTCATGTCGCGCTGAGTGACGCCAATGAGGGCAAGCTGCTGAACGCTCAGCGCACGGCGCGCGCGGGCTTGGGCATCGCTGAGGCAAAACAAAATCGCACCGATGTTTGGATTCAAGATTGGTCGCTGCGACAAATTGGCGATCGCTACATTGCCAAAATTTCAGCTGCGCAATTCGCGTTCGATTTTGAGTTCGATTCGACTAGGCCGCCGATGTTGAACGGCGTGCGGGGCTTTAGCCAAAAGTCGCCTAACCCACTCGCCGCAAGCTATTACTACAGCATTCCGCAATTGAAGGTGACGGGATCGCTGACCCAGCGTGGCAACAAACAGGCGATTTCAGGGATGGCCTGGCTCGATCACGAGTGGTCAAGCGAGTATATGGACGTAAAAGCGGCAGGCTGGGACTGGACCGGCATTAACCTGGACGACGGCGGCGCGCTGATGGCGTTTCGCATGCGCGATCATTCAGGCAAAACCCTTTGGGCGGGCGGTAGCTACCGCGACAGAGATGGCGCCGTAGACGTTTTTAAGCCTGAAGAAATTTTCTTCACGCCACTCAAGCATTGGCGCTCATCTCGAACAAACGCAAATTATCCAGTGTCCTGTAGGATTCGCGTCGGAAATCGTGAATATGAATTGATGCCGCTATTCGACGATCAAGAACTCGATTCCGGTGGCGCCGCCCGGGCAGTCTATTGGGAAGGCGCGGTTCGCGCGGTGAGCGGCGGCAAAATTGTGGGTCGCGGCTATCTAGAACTGACCGGTTACGCGAAGCCGCTGGTGTTTTAGCGATGCCTGTACGGGGTGGCCTAGGGCCAGATCAGCTCTGGTAGGCGATCTGGCCCTAGGCCACCCGTACAGGGATATTACGTAGTTGCTATTTGGCTTTTCGACACCGAATCAGTCGTTGCCCAATTAACCCAGCACCCGCTAACATTAGCAACGCTGGCAGAATCGGATCGAAACCTTTGCGTTTAGTCAGCGCACAACCACCAAGCTTTACGTTGTCGCAGGTATCGCCAAAACCTTCGTCGTCAATTCGCGCACCGTCGAAAATTTGTAGCGTTGCGCTCGGGGTCGAAATCTCCGCGCCGCCGGTGACATTAAGTAATGATAAGCGAACGTCCTCCACACTTTCCACGCCGCCACCCGAAAGAATTTTAATCGTGAAGCTTTGCGACGACACGCCGACGCCGAAATTCAATGTGCCGGATCGACTCTCATAATCATCATCACCGACTTTGGCGGTTGAATCGCTGGTAGCAAAATCGACCGATACCGCGTTGCTGGTGTCGCCATCGCGGATGACATTGATTAAGGCTTCTCCGCAATCTTCGCTGACTTTAAAGGGATCGGATTCGAAACGAATCGTAACGGGAATTTGGTCGAGATTGGTGACCTTGCCAATTTTGTTCGCTGCCGAGGCGAAGAACAACGCCGACGTCGTAGTATCGGCGGCGATACCGAGCAATGCAGTGCCGCTAGTAATGCCGGACGTAAATTCGTTGATAGCGCCGGCGGCCGTAACACGTCCGATGCGCCCGCCACCTTGTGAGGTATACCAAAGATTGTCGTCGGAACCGAGCGTAATGTTAAACGGCCGGCTGCCGCTAGCAATGCCAGCGGAATATTCTGTAATCGTATTGCTATTGTTCGGATCAATTTTACCGATGCGGTTGCGTCCTGGCAGGGTGAACCAAATGAAATTATCCGGCCCGAGCGTAATGCCGGTGAGCTGCGCCGCCGTGCCCACCGCAAGGGGAAAGCGCGTCAATACTTCCGACACCGGATCAAAGCGGCTAATGCGGTTACTCGCGCTTTCTGTGATCCATAGTTTTCCAGCGGCGTCTTTCGTAATGCCCGCCGGGCTACTCAGAATTACATTCGGCACCTCACTCACCGCGCCGCTGGAAGCATTGACTTTGCCGAGCTTGCCTGTACCCAATTCAGTGAAGTAAAGAAATCCATCTGTCGCTGCGACAATCGCGTTCGGCAACGCGCCGCTCATATTTGTCGGAAATTCTTCAACCAATCGGGTTACCGTATCAATGCGGCCAATGCGATTCGCGGATTGCTCGGTAAACCAAACAAAATTATCTAAACTCGTGATGCCCGTTGGTCCGGCATTCGCTGTAAGCGTGGGATATTCGTTGGTGATCGCGCCGGTCGCGGGATCGATACGTCCAATCTTGCTCCCGATTTCTTCCGTGAACCAAATAGTATTGTCAGGCGCGCTTGCGACGCCATTCGGTTGGCTATTAGCGGTTGCAATGTTGGCTTCGGTAATGGTTATCGCGAGCGTGGTCGAGGCGACGCCGGCAAAAAGGGCCGTGAGTGCAATAAATCTGGCTGCGTGGGCATTTATTTTCATGTTGGTCTCCTTATCCGAGTCGTTAGTCGGTTAAATGCTGTTAAATATTAGCATGGCAATACTACAAACTTAGTTAACCGCATGTTCGTCGTTCAGGCGCAGGCGAGGATCTAGCGACTTTGTATGCCTAACCTCGCTGGATTCCCGATTTCTCTGGAATGACGAATGCGCATTTAACATGCCTTGATGAACGCAACAAGACACCCGCGCACAAATAAGACATGCCTGGAAGCCGCATAGATATTAGACCTTCAGGCACCCATGTCGTGACGCAAGCCTGGCGCGGATGCAGGAAGATACCACTTGAAATAGCCGCGCGCGTGCAAATGCTTTAAAATCCAGCCATCTTTTTCATCCGCGCGATGCCGCGCTTAAGGCACCACTGAAAACGCCCAAACGTCTTGAACTACTCATCGAAGAAGGTCTGGTCGACGAAGTAGTCGGCCAACTTAAGAGCGGCAAAGAAGCAACGGTTTATCTCGTCCGCTGCGGCGATGAAATTCGCTGCGCAAAAGTCTACAAACTCACGACCGAGCGCAGTTTTCGCCAAGCGGCGAAATACACCGAAGGCCGCAAAGTCAAAAACAGCCGCCGCGCTCGCGCGATGGAAAAGGGTTCGCGTTTCGGACGCAAAGAGCAAGAAGGTCTGTGGCAAAACGCTGAGGCCACTGCATTGCGGCGCCTTGCGGAAGTCGGTGTGCGCGTGCCGCATCCATACAATTTTCTCGATGGCGTGTTGATCATGGAAATGATCGCCGATGCGGACGACAATGCGGCACCACGGCTTAACGATTTAGAACTCACGCCAGAAATCGCGCGCGAATACTATCGCTTTCTAATATCGCAAGTGGTTCGCATGCTCTGCGCCGGGATCGTTCACGGTGATCTCTCGGAATACAACGTGCTGGTTGATCGCGATGGCCCGGTCATCATCGATCTGCCGCAAGCCGTCGACGCGGCGGGCAACAACAGCGCGGCGGCGATGCTGGAACGCGATGTCGACAATCTCAAAGACTACTTCGGTCGCTTCGCGCCGGAACTATTGACGACGAATTACGGCAAAGAGATTTGGAAACTCTACGAGAGCGGCGAGTTGACGCCTGATGTCGCGCTAACCGGCCAATTCAAGCGACCAACCTCAGCGCCCGACGTGCGAAGCGTCATGCGCGAAATCGATGATGTGGTGAAAGAGGAAGAGGCGCGCCGACGTTACAAGGCGATGTTGGATTCCTAAATGAACCTGTCATTCTAAGCGCAGTTAAGGTTTCTGAATGAAACATTCTTAGAATTGATTTTCCGTAAACGACGCCAAGGCCAGCAACAGCCTTCACTTCCAGATTTGCGTCCAATCCAAACTACCTCACTAGTGGCAATCGCCCAACTCTGTCACGTTCGAACAAAGGAGATTCAAAAGGATAACGCTATTTGTTAATCGCCTATCGGCTTATACTGAAATTGTGCCGCGCATTTGCCGGCGTAACTTCAGGAGCACGATGATGGGAAAAGTTAGGCAAAGCAACAAAGAGACGAAGAAACAACCGGCAATGTCTCCGAAAGAAAAGAAAGTCGCAAAACAAACCAAGAAAACCGGATCGGATTTAATGAGCCCGATGGTTAAGCGATGAGGTAGGCCAACACTGAGCATCGTCATTCTGAGTCACTTGGGTAGAACAACCTGCTTTTTGTAGCTGAAGAAAGCTGTTTCTTCACTTTACTCAGAATGACAGATCTCTGCCTGCACCCCAAAATTTATTTGCGCGACAGGCTTGAGAACGGCATGGCCCGAGGGCAGCCCCTGGATACTTGACCTTCGAGCAGTCACGGTTTGCGCCCGTAATTCAGCAATCCCGTCGGCCCTTTCGCCGGATGCGCGCGGATCGCTTCTTCTATCGGATCCGTGCCCCAGCCAGGCCGATCCGATAGAATCAAGTGACCATCGACGATTTCCGGGATGTGGGTTACGAGTTCATGATCCCAGGCGATTCGATCGATATCGGTTTCCATAATTCTCAGGTTAGGTACCGCCGCCGAAAAGTGCGCGCTCATCATTGTGCAAAGATGGCCATAAAAGTTGTGCGGCGCGACATTCACCTCGTGCGCATCAGCGCTCGCCGCAATTTTCATTGACTGCCAAACGCCGTTCCATGGCGTATCGACAATGGCCACGTCCATCGCCTGCTCGCGAAAATAAGGTAAGAATTCCTGTAGCCCCAACAAGGTTTCACATGAACTTATGGGGTGCGGGCTGTGTTGTCGGATATAACTCAATGCTTGCGGATTGTAGCTATCGATCTCCACCCAAAACATATCCAGATGTGAAATCGCACGCAGGATTTTCAAATAACCTTCGGTCTTCGCGTTGAAATTCAGATCGAGCAAAATATCGACGTTCGGCCCGGCGCCGTCGCGTAGCGCTTCCAGATGCATGAGCAGACCGGACAGCACATCGCGCTCGACATTGAGCGCAGGCTCGAACGGCACGCCAAACCCCGGCCGCCAGCCGCGAACATTTTGTTTGGCGGCATCGTACGTAAAAATATTCGTCTTCAACGCCGTAAAACCTTTCTCGCGTACTTCACGCCCAATCTCTTTAACGCCATCAAGATTGGTAATCGCCGGCGCATAGTGAGTTGGATGGTTGATCCGCCAAGTTGCGCAGTGCGACCAATACACGCGAATGCGATCGCGAATCTTGCCGCCGAGCAACTCATACACGGGCACACCGAGTCCTTTAGCTTTCGCGTCAAGCAACGCGTTCTCAATAGCACCCATCGCCAAGGCCACAACGCCACCGGCAGCAGGACGAGTCGCGCAATAAAGTTCGACATAAATCCGCTCATGCTCGCCGACCTTTTGCCCGACAACACGTGGCGCAAGCCGCTGAATCACCGCGCTCACACCCGGGGCACCAAAGCCCTCATCGAACTCGCTCCAGCCGACAATGCCGCTATCGGTAGTGAGCTTGACATAGTGATAATTGCGCCAGCCCGCATCGCAGGAAAGTGTTTCGACGCTAACGACTTTCATACACTGTTCCTCGAATGTTTTAAAAGCTTTGACATGTGTGAAAACTGCTAGCTTATCAATTTTTTGACATCTTTAATATGGGCGCTGACGACTCGGATATACACTTTATGTTGACGGACTCCGTCTCTAGTCGCAGGTATTAAAGCTTGCTCTGTACACGTGAGTTGCACAATATTCTATTCCAATGATCGATTAGAATGATCACTCTGAAAGTATCAACCCGTCGCAGAATTGAACGGCCAGCTGCTTTCAGCCTGTCCAAATTGGCGGAGGTGATCAATTGATTGATTTACATTGCCCTGCAATACAAGTCAATTTTCAATCCGCGGTAACATATCGTCCCATGATCGACAATGGAAGCCCCGAAAATGGCGCAATGTTAATTTTTTCGGAGTGCAGTTGAATTGAGCTCGGCGATTGGCGTGCTGGCTAGCCTACTGCTGGCCCTAAACACTCTATTCTGGGTGCCCTTGCTGTTGGTCGTAGCCCTGCTGAGGCTGTTGCTGCCGGTGCCTACCCTGCGCGACAAGTTGACGGTGTTGGCTACTCGCATCGCTGAAGCCTGGATATCCGGCAACAGCGCCTGGATGCGCCTGACTCAGCGCACACGGTGGGACGTAGTGGGTATAGAGGGACTGGACGCGCGCGGCTGGATTATGGTTACCAGCAACCATCAGTCCTGGGTGGACATCCTGGTGTTGCAACACCAGTTCAACCATCGCATTCCACTGCTGAAGTTCTTCCTCAAGCAGCAACTGATCTGGGTGCCGTTCATGGGTCTGGCCTGGTGGGCGCTAGAGTTTCCCTTTATGCGCCGTCACGGCGAAGCCGCGCTGAAAAAGCACCCCGAGTTGCGTGCTCAAGACCAGGAGGCCACGCGCAAAGCCTGCGCCAAATTCGCGCGCACGCCCACCAGCGTCATGAATTTTCTCGAAGGCACGCGCTTTACACCAGCCAAGCAGTCCAGCCAGCAGTCACCCTACCGGCACCTGCTCAAGCCCAAGGCAGGCGGCCTGGCGATGGCGTTGAACGCCATGGGTGACAAATTCCAAGCCATTTTGGACGTGACCATCGTCTATCCCAATGGCGCGCCCACATTCTGGCAGTTCCTGTGTGGGCGGTTGCAACGGGTGGTGGTGCGGGTACGCCGCCTGCCTGTACCGCAACACCTGTTGGGTGCCGACTACGGCGGTAATATGCAGGTGCGCGAAGCCTTTGGCCAGTGGGCACAAGAGCTCTGGCGCGACAAGGACGAGCAGATCACGTTACTGCTGCGCGAGGTGCCGGCCGCATGAAGGCCTCTGGAAGCGAATGGGTCTGGCTAAGTGCCATTGGTGCCACTTGATAGACTGAATAATTTACGACGCGCGCGAATTTTTATTGATGCCGACTGTTGCATCATTAATAGCCTTCGGGAAAACATCACGCATCGCGAAAGACAGCTCGCAGGTGCCAACATTGGAAAAATTTAGAATCCGACGTTCGCGAAGGTCGGCCTCGGGACGCTTCAAAAAGTTATTCGTTTTCCCCGGGCCGATGCATGCATTTACGCCGCACTTCGCTATTTGAATATCAGAGTATAGCGTCCGTGCAGTAGCATTCGGGTCGACCTTGAAGCGCCGAGTTTTTTTCGCTAAAGTGAACTCCATCCAGGCGCATGTCTTGACTTGAATACGCCCTTGACGGGCGGCTCGCGGCCTCGGTCGTGTTTCTGGTCACCATTGGTGCGCACCCGAGGCGAGGAAGCCGCCGTCAAGCGGAAGCACGGTGCCGGTCACATACGCCGCGTCCTCGGCGGCAAGATAGGCCACGGCCGCAGCGACCTCCTCGGGCGTGCCGTAACGCCGCATGGGAATCGCGCTCGTGTAGGCTTGCCGGAAGGCGGCGGAATGTAGCGCCTTGGTCATCGGCGTATCGACGGGGCCGGGCGCAACCGCATTGGCGGTAATGTTGTACTCCGCCAGCTCGACCGCCATCTGGCGTGTCAGTCCGATGACGGCGGCCTTCGAGGTGCCGTAGCCGGTGCGCCCCACGCCGACCGCGCGCATGCCCGCCACGGACGCGATGTTGATGATGCGTCCCCACCCTTCTCGGCGCATCAGGCGCCCGCCATGTTGCGAACACAGCAGCACCCCGGTCACGTTGACGTTGAGATGCGCTTGCCAGCTATCCAGCGCAAAGTCGAGGAAAGGTGCCGTCTTCGCAATGCCGGCGTTGTTCACGACGATGTCGCAGCGTTTCCATCTCGCATCGATGTCCGTGAACGCGGCTGCCACGGATCGCGCATCGCTGACATCAAGCCGTACAGCATCGGCGCGATGTCCAGCGCCCTTCAGGGCCGCCGCCGTTTCTCGGGCCTGCGCTTCATCGATGTCGCCAATCAGCACGTGATGGCCTTCACGGGCGAGGCGATCCGCGATGGCCGCCCCGATTCCCTTTGCGGCGCCGGTGACAAGCGCGACGCGAGTGATGTTGGTGGGTGATGTCATAGGTATTTTGAATCTCCTAACGGACGTTGCATCGGCCGCGATCAATCGCCGCGCACACGCCCAAAATAATCCGGCCCGCCCATCTGACCGCCTTTGAGTGCAATCTCCAGGCCGTCGACGAGTGGGTCATCCGCGTGCGCCCGGCACAACGGGGCGCCTGGGGTGAGTTCCGCGGCCATCTCCAGAGCGTGTACGCCCAACTCCTGCGTGGCGTAACTCGAAGTGTCCCCTCCCGCTATCAGAACCCGCCGCAGACCCGTGCACGCGATAAGCTCGCGAGCCAGACGTCCGAGTGCACCGCCCAGCACGCGGGCGGTATGCGCCCCTTCGGTCATGACAGCCTTCGCTTGCGCAATCGCGGGATCATCCGGCCCCGCCGCGGTGTACAACACGATGCTCGATCCACGCGACCACGCGGCAAAGGTCTGCTCGTAAAGCGACTGCCGAACTTCCGAGGCCCGATCCGACTGCATCAAGGCCGCGGCCGGCACGCGCAGCGCCTCGAAGCCGTGTTCTCGCGCCCAGGCGATCTGCTGCGCAGTGACTGGCGATGCGCTGCCGGACAGCACCAGGAGCTGAGGTACCGGTTTGATCGTGGAGAACTGGGCCCGCACATCGGGGATGAGCCCGGTCGCCCGCCAGTAGGCCGCCAGCGCGTATCCCACGCCGGACGACCCCACCACGAACTGCGGCGCGCGACCCGCCTCCTCCCAGAGAAGTCGCCCCGTCTCCCGCAGGCGGACATCGTCGAGCACGTCGAACAGCAGCATAGCGGGAGACTCGGCCATGCGCTGCGCGAAACGCGCATCCACCTGCGCCGGCGAGCCGTCGAGATCCGTTAGGCTCATGAGACCCACGGTGCCACTAGTTTGATCGGCGAGGTGACGCCGCAAGTCGGCCTCGCGCATCGGTGTGACCGGATGCCGCGACATAGTCGGATGGCGGTCGAGACGATGGACGGCATCGCCTGCCGCGGCAAAGTGATTGCCGAACACGGTGTAGCGTCGCAGGGGCGGTGAGCCGGCGACGATGGGCACGGTGCGACCGGCGTTCAGGTGCTGGCGAGCCCGATCCACCACGTGTCCGATGGACCCAACCTGCGGCGCTGAGTCGAAGGTGGAACACACCTTGTAATGCAGCAGCGGTGGACGCAACGACCACAGGGCCTCGAGGATCGGCATGAGTTCCGCGTCCATTTCAGCGGGAGACATGGCACGGCTGGTGCCCGCCACACCAACGCACTTCACATCGGTGTAGCGCGTGGCTATCTCGTCTGCGCTTGGCGCGCGAAGGAACAGGATCGTGCGCAGCCCGGAAAGCGCCAGTGCCTCCATCGCGTCGCTGGAGCCAGTGAAGTCGTCGCCGTAGAACGCCAGTTGAAGCTCGGGAGTCATCCGCTGCGCTTGCCGAACTTGTCGATGGCAGCCTTCAACTCTGGGCGAGTTTTCGCATAGTCCGCGAGCGGCACGCCGGCAAGGGCGGCCTCCCACCCCTGTTGCATGCTGCGCACGCCCGCAGCAGTACCGCCCGGGTGCGCGATAATGCCGCCGCCCGCCAGGTGCAGCACATCCGTCGTGCCAGCGGCCGTGTAGATGTCCACCGCAGAGCCCGCCCACTGTGCGGAAGAGATCACGGGCATCACACGGTAGTCGCCGAACAACGGCTTCAGGCACTCGCCGATCGATTGCGTGACCTCGGCATTCGATTCGTAGAACTTGCCATTGAATCCGCCCACGTGGAGATGATCGACACCTGCGATGCGAAAAAGCTTCTGGAACGCGGGGAATCCGATGCCCAGCCAGGGATCGCGGGCGAGCGCGCCGTACATGGCCCGATGGCCGTGGATCGGCAATTCGCAGTGCTGCCGCAGATACGCGACGGCAGCGATACCCACGGCGTTGACGTTGATCATCACGCAGGTTCCGCCCAGATCGCGCACCTTGTCGTGGCTGCGCAGCATGTGGTCGATGTCGCCGGTGATATTGAGCGCGTAGAGGGAGCGCTTGCCGGTCTTGTCCGCGACTCGTTCAATCTCGTCCAGCACGGCCGCAGCGCGCTGCTCGAACGGGGCGTAGGGCGGGTCCGCGCTCAGCTCGTCATCCTTGATGAAGTCTAGCTTCGCCATCGCAAGATCTCGCACGAGCGGACGCAGCGCCTCCACCGAAAGACCGATGCTGGGCTTGATGATGGTGCCGACCAGTGCTCGCCCTTCCACGTCGGCAACGCGCCGTGTGCCGGCAATGCCAAAGGCAGGTCCGGGGTATTGCCGCGCGAAGGCATCCGGCAGATCGAGATCCTCCAGGCGCACACCCGACAACTCTTGCAGTTCGTACAGGTTACCTGCGACCGTCGACAGCAACGACGGCAGCGACGGGCCGAAGTTGTGCAGCGGAAAGGACACCACGACACGGCCGCGCCGATACGCGGGAGACGAGCCCCCAGCCTTCGGTGCCTTCGATCCGGGGAGTGACGGCTGCGAGACTGACTCGAGTTCGTCGATGCGCTCGACCCTCGCGCCGTACTTTTCCTTGAGTTCGACGGTCTCGCCCGGGACGGCGACGAACGTTCCGCTCGATTGTTCCCCCGCCAACACTTCGGCGGCATGCTCGAGGCTGTGGGGAGTTTCGATCAGATAGGTGGCGGTGACGCGGTCTATGCTCATTGGATTCTTGGTTCGGATTTCGCGGCGGCGCGTAAGATCACATCGCGTTGCCGCCGTCCACGTTGTACACGTGACCGGTGACGAAGGATGCCTCTTCGCAGGCGAGGAAGGCCACGACCGAGGCGATTTCGTCCGGCTTGGCGACCCGCCCCATCGGCGTCACGGCGATAACCCGATCCAGCGTGCCCTCGGGCAGCCGCTGCAGTTGCCGCTGCGCAAGGTCGGTCAGGGTGAGGCTCGGCGACACGGCATTGACGCGAATCCCGGCGCGCGCAAACTCCCGTGCAAGGGCCTTAGTCAGCGCGATGACGGCACCTTTTGACGCAGAGTACGCGGCGGTGCCGAGCAACCCCCCGCCGCGCTGACCCGCCACCGAACTGAGATTCACGATGCTGCCGCGCCCTTGCTTCAGCATGGCCGGAATCACGGCCTGGCAGCAGACCCACACGCCGCTTGTGTTCACGCGCATGACGCGCTCAAAATCCTCCAGAGTCAGTTCGATGAACGGCCGAGAACTTTCCACACCCGCATTGTTCACGAGTACGTCGATACGGCCATGCCGCGCCAGTACCTGCTCCACAAGTGCGGCCGCACTGGCTGGCTGCGTGATGTCGAGTGCCACGGCGTGGGCGGTCAGACCTTCGTCGCGCATTCGTGCCGCCGTCGCCTCCGCGGCGTCGGCCCGTAAGTCGGCGATAATGAGTCGATGGTCGCGACTGGTCAGCATGCGGGCCGTGGCTTCACCGATGCCGCCGGCGCTAAGGGTGACCGGGGCTTCAGGGGAAGGATTCGTCGAGGAGGACATCCGTCGCGCGTCTGTGATTTGGACGTGAGATTCTAAATCGTGGGCTTGAAAAGTGTAAAGATTTGAGTCCATTGAATTCTTTCTACGTTCTTTTGAATTGATGAAAGATATTGGCAATTGGACATTTGCGGCAATTCCGGACGTAGCTTGAATTTCTAAACCGGCGTTCGCGAATAGAGCTTACAGCGATTCAATAAAATTCCGTTTTTGACGAACCATCGTATTCGGTGCCGCTACATCGCGAACGTCCCTTGATGCATTGCAGCAGGCGGCAATTCGCCGCCTTCTCAACAGATGCCTGGAGAGCCTCGCCAGTACTGGGTAGCCTAGGGCCATTGACTCTCCGGGCATCGCTTAAATCATTTGTGGCGGCGTTCGGCGCGCGAAAAATTGAGTTGGAATTGTTGTCTCGTTGCGCTGATCTGGCATGCTGCACCGATTGGCAAAGTTAGTTTGTCGCGAATGTGACCGAAGGGTAGGCCGGTTAGGATGGGAACTTTCACGCGTTCGCGAAAATGTATGACGACCTTTTGCAAGTCGTAATCGTTTCCGGCACTCGGATTGTCGCAGCGAAAATCGCCCAACAAAATTGCCCGTTGCCGCTGCAAAATCCCGGCATGAAAAAGCTGATAGAGCATTCGTTCCACACGGTAGGGTGCTTCGTTGATATCTTCGAGAAATAAAATACCATTGTCGATATCTGGCAAATAAGGCGTGCCAACGAGCGCTGCGACTAGCGAAAGATTGCTACCCCAGAGCGTCCCCGTTGCCTGAAATTCATACGGATTTCGGCGTGTCGACCATGAACTCCGATTGCGTGGAACTCAGCGCTCGGAAAAAATGCCGTGTAGTAAATTCGCTTGGCGACAGATCACCAAAATCTCCAATAGCGTGGGGCCCGGCAAACGAGAGGAAAGATTTTTTCGCCAGCAATGCGAGCGATAACGCGGTGATATCGCTGTGGCCGACCAAGATTTTTCCTGAGTTGGCCAGGAGATCGAAATCGATTTTATCGAGCAAACGGCTCAGGCCATAGCCGCCCCGAGCCGCTAGGACGATATCGACATCGTCGCGCGCGAAAGCCTCATGCAGCGCGGCGACACGTGTTTCGATCGTCGCCGGCAAAACGCTCGTGAGTGACACGAACCGCATCCGGCACAATAACATTGATATCGCGCAATGAAAAAAATTCTCCATTCGCTCGAAGCCGCCGTTATCCGTCGACGATGCCGGCCGGCGCGACGACACAAATGGTCAGTGGCTTGGCACCTAGAAAACCCGCAACGCCTGCTCGCGATATCGCCGCCCCACTCTGGAACAAAATGGCCGGCCTCATCGCAACTTCGAAAGGCTCGGGGCAATCGCGAATATTTGTTGCCAGATCACTCATCACTGCCGGCCCCAACACCGGATCGGTCATGCCGATCGCCATGAACGTTTTTCCGCGCCAGAAGTCGCGCCACCAATCACGCGCCTGGCGCGACAATTCACGCACCTTCGCGCATCGGGGTGATCGGGAACAAGTCTGCGGAAAACGGCGAACGCCCGCCTTGTAACGCACATCGGGAAACGGCGCGTCGTAAGCGGCGATTTCCCGCGGCGAAAGATGCGGGCAAGTGCGCGACATCAATTTGCCCACGCCCATATCGGGATTCTTCGCCACCCACGCGCGCCAATCGAGAAAGCCTTTTGACAGCGGAACGTCATCGCCGATCGCCAAGATCGTATTCATCACCAACAGCGCGGAGAAATCGTTGCGGTTGAAAAGCCATCGGCAACGTCAGGCCAATCAGCCCACCCCAATCCTGGCAAACGAGAACGATGTTTTGCAAATTTAAGCTGCTCGACGAACTCGCGCAACATTTGCCGGTGAAAATTGAAGGTGTAACTAGCGTCATCAACGGGCTTATCGGATTTGCCAAAGCCGATAAAATCCGGCGCGACAACACGATAACCGGCCGCAGTAAATTCCGGAATCATTTTCCGATAAAGATAACTCCAGGTCGGCTCGCCATGAAGACAAAGAAAGTTTTCGTCGCGTCGCGCGGGCCGACGTCAACGAAATGAATTCTGATGCCCGCATAACTCGGCAGATCATCGACAAAATTCGGCGCAAACGGATAGCCCGGCAAATTCTCAAAGCGCGAATCCGGCGTGCGTAGTATGTTCCATTTCAAAGACTTCCCCTCGCAGGCAGCGACGCTCTTACGCCGCGCGGCGAAAAATTGTTTCAATTGTTGTGCGCATTCTTCATTCAAAATGCCGGCTGTCGACTTCTGCATGATGATTGAGGCGCGCCTCCGAAAACAAATCGACAACACTGCCGCACGCGCCGGTTTTTGGGTCAGCCGCGCCGAAAATAACACGTTCAATACGCGCATGCATGATCGCGCCGGCGCACATCGCACACGGCTCCAACGTCACATAAAGCGCGCAATCTACCAACCGATAATTACCGACGTTTTGCGCCGCATCGCGCAACGCAATGATTTCGGCATGGGCAGTCGGATCGTTTTTTGCGATCATGCGATTTTGGCCACGGCCAATGATCTCACCGTCCCGCACGACAACCGCCCCCACCGGGACTTCGCCAATCGCCGCCGCTTCATTGGCAAGCTCCAACGCCATCTGCCATAAAATATCTCATCGCGATCGGGATCAGTGGAATTGCGTTTGTTGGCGCATCTAGTCCGTCGAGCGAAACGCGCCGCATCCAAGCAGCCACGGCGCGCTGTTCGATCATTTCCCTCGGCGAATACCTTGGCGACGTTACGCCGATCCGCCATCGGTCGATTTTGACTCAGCTTGAATTTCCCTTCCAAGCGCGCGACCAGCATCTCGAATGCGACAATCGCGCTCAATCGGCCCTGCACATACACGGGGCGCAATGCGTCGAACTGCGGCTGGTATTCAGGCTCCAGCGCATCGATCAACCGCGTCTGCGCCGCATGTTTTTCCGGCATGTCGTGCGCCAACTTCACTTGACCGTAAGCATGCACCGTGACGTAATTCCACGTCGGCACATTCTCTTTACTCTCGTACAACGATGGCGACACATAAGCATGAGGTCCGCTGAACACAATCAAAGCGCGCGGATCTTTTTCGAGATATTGCCAATGGGGATTGGCGCGCGCCATGTGGCCTTCGATAACCACACTTTCCGCGCCATCGCGGATAATCATAGGCAAATGCGTGACGAACGGAACCCCATCAAGTCCGGCACTAATCAACAGAGCGAAACTATCCGCGCGCATGAGGTCAAGCAAAAGCGCGCGGTCTTCTTGTAAAAAATGTTCTGGAATGTACACGATACGTTACTCAGTTTTCGTCATTCAAAATTTGGTTCAAGTAGAAACAACCACACTGCGATGAAGATGATTATCGCAGATATCAATGACTAAAATTCGAAATGAAATAGGGCAAAGCCAGGTACCGCGCTCTGCTTAGCAGGTGGCACGGCATGCCTGGAGAGGCAGTATCCGTGGGCCTCTTCGAGCATTGGCTGAATATCATCCGTTCCCACGCCAACGCTCCTTTGCTGAAAGTCCGCGAAGTACGGCGAATTATTCCCACTCAATCGTAGCCGGCGGTTTTCCCGAAATATCATAGACCACACGATTGATACCGCGCACTTCGTTGATGATGCGGTTAGATACTTTGCCGAGTAAATCGTAGGGAAGTTCTGCCCAATGGCGGTCATGAAATCGGTGGTGACGACGGCGCGCAGCGCGACGACGTGTTCGTAGGTGCGGCCGTCGCCCATGACGCCGACGGAGCGTACCGGCAAGAATACCGCAAAGGCTTGCGCGACTTTGTCGTACCAGCCGGCAGCGCGCAATTCTTCGATAAATATCGCATCGGCGCGGCGTAATAAATCGGCGTATTCTTTTTTCACTTCGCCCAGAATACGCACGCCCAAACCGGGGCCGGGAAATGGATGGCGATACACCAACTCGCGCGCAAGTCCGAGCGCGACGCCGAGTTCGCGCACTTCGTCTTTGAATAATTCGCGTAGCGGTTCGAGCAATTTCAAATGCAATGTTTCGGGCAAACCGCCGACGTTGTGGTGCGATTTGATGTTATGCGCTTTTTTGGTTTTCGCGCCGGCGGATTCGATCACGTCAGGATAAATCGTTCCTTGCGCCAGCCATTTCGCATTCGGCAATTTTTTCGACTTCGCGCTGGAACACTTCGACAAATTCCGCGCCGATGATTTTGCGTTTTTGTTCAGGATCGCTAATGCCTTTCAGCTTGCCGAGAAAATCTTCGCTGGCATCGACATGAATGACTTTCACGCCGAAATGTTTCCCGAAGGTATCCATGACTTGCTTGGCCTTCGTTCAGGCGCAGCAAGCCGTTGTCGACAAATACGCAGGTGAGTTGATCGCCGATGGCGCGATGAATCAACGCAGCCGCAACGGACGAATCCACGCCGCCGGATAAGCCTAGAATGACTTCGTCATTCCCGACTTGCGCGCGAATGCGCGCGACAGCGTTTGGAATGTAATCCGGCATATTCCAATCGGATTTGAGATTGCAAATATCCATGCACAAAACGCGACAAAATCGCTTTGCCTTGCTTGGTGTGCGTCACTTCCGGATGAAATTGCACTGCGTAAAAATTGCGCGCTTCGTCAGCCATGCCGGCAATGGGCGTCGCTGCGTTGCTCGCGATCACTTTGAAACCGGGCGGCAATTCGCGTCACTTTGTCGCCGTGGCTCATCCACACATCGAGCAAGCCGTGGCCTACTTCATTGGCGCGATCCTGAATATCGCGCAACAATTCGGAATGGCCGCGCGCGCGAATTTCCGCGTAGCCAAATTCCGCACCAATCCATTTTCGACGCTGCCGCCAAGTTGCGCTGCCATGGTTTGCATGCCGTAACAAATGCCCAGCACCGGCACGCCAAGTTCAAACACAACGCTCGGCGCGCGCGGCGTTTCGTCTTCCGTCACCGAGCCGGGCCGCCGGATAAGAATCACACCACGCGGATTGAAGTCGTCGGATGAATTGTTCGCTGACATCGTAAGGATGCAATTCGCAATACACGCCGCATTCGCGCACACGGCGCGCGATCAGTTGCGTGTATTGCGAGCCGAAATCGAGGATGAGGATTTTTTTATGAGTTTCGGATAGCAACTTGAAAAGTGTCCAAGCCAGCGACCAATACAGCGCGGATCTCCAAGGTATGCCGGTTGCCAATATCCATGCGGCTCAGGCTTGGCATCGCTAGGCTTTGCCGTTGCACGATATCATAATGACGAACCTTAATCAACGCGGTAATTCGGTGCTTCTTTGGTGATTTGCACGTCATGCACATGGGATTCGCGAATACCGGCCGACGTGATTTCGACAAACTCCGCTTTTCTGCGCAAATCTTCAATGTCGGGCAACCCAGATAACCCATGCTGGAGCGCAGCCCGCCCATCAATTGATGAATCACGCCGATGACCGAGCCTTTGTACGGCACGCGCCCTTCAACGCCTTCCGGCACCAATTTGTCAGCATTGTTTTCCGCATCTTGGAAATAGCGATCGCTCGAACCTTGCTGCATCGCGGCGAGGCTGCCCATGCCGCGATAAGATTTGTACGAGCGGCCTTGGAATAATTCGATTTCGCCCGGCGCTTCTTCGGTGCCGGCGAACATGCCGCCGAGCATGACGCTGGATGCGCCCGCGGCGATGGCTTTGGAAACATCGCCGGAATAGCGAATGCCGCCATCGCCGATACAGGGAATATTCGTTTTCGCAAGCGCATCGGCGACGTTTTGAATCGCGGTAATTTGCGGCACACCGACACCGGCGACGATGCGCGTCGTGCAAATCGAGCCAGGGCCGATGCCGACTTTAACACCATCGGCGCCATGATCGACCAACGCTTTCGCGCCCGCTGCGGTGCCGACATTGCCGCCGATGACTTGCATCGCGGGAAATTTACGCTTGATCCATTTCACGCGATCCAGTACGCCTTGCGCGTGGCCGTGCGCGGTATCGACGACAATGACATCCACGCCCGCCTCGACCAGCGCTTCGACGCGCTCTTCGGTGCCTTCACCCACGCCAACCGCCGCGCCAACTCGCAAGCGGCCTTGGCTGTCTTTACAAGCATACGGATGCTCACTGGATTTTTGAATATCTTTTACGGTAATCAAACCGCGCAATTCGAAATCCTCATTGATCACCAACACACGTTCCAAGCGATGACGATGCAGCAACGTCATGGCCTCGTCGCGCGATGCGCCTTCGCGCACGGTGACCAGACGATCGCGCGGCGTCATGATATTTTTCGCCGGTTGATCGAGATTGGTTTCGAAACGCAAATCGCGATTGGTCACGATGCCGACGACGGATTTGCCGCTCACCACGGGCAAACCGGAAATTTTGTGATGCTTGGTCAAGCGCCAACACTTCGCGCACTGTCATGTCCGGCGAAATGGTGATCGGATCTTTCACCACGCCACTTTCGAAGCGCTTCACTTTCGAAACTTCGGCTGCTTGCAATTGCGCCGTCATATTTTTGTGAACGATGCCGATGCCGCCTTCTTGCGCCAGCGCAATGGCCAGCCGCGCTTCGGTCACCGTGTCCATGGCGGCCGAGATCAGAGGCAGATTCAGCGAAATCGTTTGAGTGAGGCGCGTTTGTAGATTTACATCGCGCGGCAGAACGGTGGAATGGGCGGGGAGGAGAAGAACGTCGTCAAACGTCAACGCTTTCTGAACCAGGCGCATAGCGTTTACTTTCAGCAAAACGCTATTATACTCGAGGGCCGAAGTGGTGCGCGCGTGCCCGGCGCTTTACGCCCCGGCAGATGCCGACTATGGTTTAGTGCATGAATGCACCCAGCATTTTCTATTTATTTTGCGACGAATCGGCAAGTGCTTTCTCGATATGGCCTCCAATTCGCCCGCGCGTTCTTTCTGAAAACCCAAGGTGCGTACTCATCAAATTGCCGGTCGCGATCGATCAAAAACGATGTCGGAAGCCCCTTCAACTCGTAGGACGTCGCAACGCGCGCGTTGCGGATCGAACAATACGGTAAACACGGCCGGAAACTGCGCCAGAAATTTATCCGCATCAGGACTTTTGGTATCGATATTGACAGCGACAATTTCGAATCCGTCCTTGCCGAATTTTTCTTGCAACTGATTCATGAACGGAAACGTTTCGCGGCACGGCACACACCATGACGCCCAAAAATCCAAGTAGACAACCTTGCCTATATAATTCGACAACTTAATTTTTTGGTCCTTGACATCGGCGCGCTCGAAATCCGGCGCGGGCTGGCCGAACTCGACAGCATAGAGTGGCGCCACGAAAACCAAAAGCGACATCACACATCGCCGCCAAACCGTGAAATATCGTTTCTTAACGTAAGTCATAAAGACTCTAAATTTCCCGTAGTCTAGCGACGCGTTAGTCTTACACCAGCGCGAAAGGGCATGATACTGGCATCGTCGAGGGGCGCATGGATGCGGGTGTGTGCTAACGCGCACGGTCAATAGCTGCCACCAAATTTGACTCAAATCGAGCCGTCGCGTATCGTATCGCTTTAAATCCTCAACGTCATTACGATGAGCGCTGTTCTCCCGCTGGATTCCACTTCATTTCGTCGAGATGCCCAAGTTATTGGTCTGGTTGGCATTGCGCATGGCACGTCGCACTTTTTTCCATCTCCTTCTCCCGCCACTGTTTCCTTGGATTAAGGACGCATTTGGCTTGAGCTATGCAGAACTCGGTTTTTTGATGACGGTGTTTTTCATCGTATCCGGCATTGGGCAATTTCTTGCGGGATTTTTGGTCGATCGTTACGGTGCGCTGCAAGTATTGCTCGGCGGCATGGCGCTGATGGGGCTGTCGGCCATCGGCTTGGCGATGAGTTCGAGCTATGTGATGTTGATGTTTTTCGCCGGCGTTGCCGGGCTCGGCAACAGCATTTTTCATCCCTCCGATTTCACCATTTTAAATCGCCGCGTCAGTCAACCGCGCTTGGCTCACGCGTTTAGTTGGCATGGTGTTGCCGGATCGATCGGCTGGGCCATCGCGCCGCCGATTCTTGCCGGGCTTGCCGCGCTTTATTCATGGCACGTCGCGTTATTGTTTGGTGCGGTGCTGGCGTTTATCGTATTGGGTTTGTTAGTCATTTATCGCGAGCGACTCGATACCCGCGAAATCGAAGCCGCGTTCGTTAAAGCCAGTAAAAATCAAAGCGCGGAAGGAAGTTTTGACTTCATGAAGTCGCCCGCCGTATGGATGTGTTTCGCATTTTTCGCCTTCACCGCCATGGCGTTAGGCGTGATTCAGAGTTTCACGCCCGCGGCGTTGAACGCGTCCTACGGCGTGCGTCTTAGGTATCGGCACCGCATGCGTGACAGCGTATATGTTGGCGAACGCAGCCGGCACGTTAGCCGGTGGATTCTTGGCGGCGCAGGCTCGCACAACACGATCGTGTCGTCGCCGGGGCCTTGGCTTCTGCAGCTTTGATCGCGGCGATTATCGCGACGGGCATGATCCCCACGGCATTGCTGATTTTCTTTTTCGCGTTGATGGGATTCGGCTCCGGCATGGCCGGGCCGTCGCGGGATTTGCTGGTCCGCTCCGCTGCGCCGAAGAACGCCACGGGCGCGTCTACGGCGTCGTCTATTCCGGCCTCGATGCGGGCCTCGCAATCGCGCCGCCGATATTTGGCGCGCTCGATGGATGCTCAACGCCCGTTGTGGCTGTTCACGTTGATGGCGATTTTCTTTGTCGCCGCACTGATTGCGGCGATAAGCGTCGGCGCGAAGTCGCAGCGCGTTAGTGACTCCGTCGCGCACGTGGGTCACTAAGGGTGGATCAAGCGTGGCATAACCACAAATGCTGCCACTAGCAGCGGATTCACCAACGCGCGAAGCGCAAAAAGATTTCTTCACATTCACCCCGCTTGATCCTATTGATGGTGGATTCGTCCCTACTGTACTTGATCCACCCTCCGAGGTCTGGTTCATGGAAAGGAGCCGCGCGACGAAGCAATCTCGTATTTTATTTGCGCTCAACGGATAGCACACGAAAACGCACTGATGCAAAAACTTAATCCCATCGAATTCGTACGCACTTCGTTAAGATCTGTCGAGGGCGACGCCATTGGGCTAGGCCACTTGCCGCCGTTGTCACTCTACGTTCACATACCGTGGTGCGTGCGCAAATGCCCCTATTGCGATTTCAACTCGCATGAAAAGCGTGGCGACCTCGCGGAAGCCCAATACATCGATGCTTTGATTGCTGATCTCAATTTGTCGTTACCAAATATTTGGGGTCGTCGCGTGCAAACAATTTTTTTCGGTGGGGGTACACCCAGTTTGTTTTCCGCCGCGTCGTTCGATCGATTGCTCAGCGAAATTCGCGCGCGAATTAATCTCGCACCCGACGCAGAAATCACTGTGGAGGCCAACCCCGGGACGTTTGAAGCTGAGAAGTTCTCCGCTTACCGCAAGCTTGGCATTAATCGGCTGTCTATTGGCATTCAAAGCTTCAATCCAACTCATCTCAAGGCGCTTGGCCGGATCCACGACGATGCCGAAGCGCGCCGCGCCATCGAGATTGCAAAGGATAACTTCGACAACTTCAATCTCGACTTAATGTATGCCTTGCCACAACAAAGCCTCGCCGAGGCACTTGAGGATATAGATACGGCGATCAGTTTCGGCGCGCCGCATGTCTCCGCCTACCATCTCACGCTCGAGCCTAATACGTTATTTTATAAACGCCCGCCACCATTGCCCGATCACGACGCGAGCGCTGCGATGCAAGAAGAAATCGAGAAACGCTTGGCGGCGGCGGGTTACGATCACTACGAAACCTCGGCATTCGCAAAACCGAATCGCCATAGCAAACACAATCTAAATTATTGGCAGTTCGGCGACTATCTCGGCATCGGCGCTGGCGCTCATAGCAAACTGTCGTTCCGGGATCGTATCGCGCGCGAGATGCGTATCAAGCATCCAGAAACTTATATGAAACAGATCGCCGAAGGTCACAGAACCCAAGATCAACAAATCGTCGGAACACGTGACTTGCCCTTTGAATTCATGATGAACGCGTTGCGCCTCATCGAAGGTTTCGAATCAACGCTATTCCCGCAACGAACCGGCATGCCGATCAATATCCTGGGCACACAACTAAAAAAAGCCGAAGACGATCAACTGATTCAGCGCGATGCGCAACGGATCCAACCGACGGAAAAAGGCCAGCGCTTCTTAAACGATTTGCTCGAAATATTTTTGCCAGAAAACTAGCGTATGCGGCCAGGAGCCTCGCCAGGCTTGGCTTCTGGCGATGCGTAGTCGATTGTCCAATTGCTCGATGCCTCGACCTTATCGTGGGATGACGGAGTGATGCGATTCGGTATGAACGGCCAAAAGCTGACGAAGGCGCGAGATCATCCGATGTCAACAACGCTTTGTGCTGCCGACGTTCGGATCAGCGATATTGGTCGACCGTGAAATGCAACACAAAAATTCCTTAATTCTCCAAACTTGCCGTTCGCGAAAATTCCACCGACAGTTTGCCGACTTTCACCCGGCGCGCTGCTTGCGAACGGCAACCGCACATTGCTGACGTAGCACAATTTTTATTGCCGACAGATTGCGCGAACGTCGGCAATTAGGGTAAGTTTCGACGTTCATCACATTCATCGACGGCCACAAGCGGTCTAAAACTGGGAGCTGACTAGCCCACGTGATACCGGCGAAAAACTGGCCCGCCCCGCGCGACAAATAGCATCATTGGTAGAAACCACTGGCAAGAGACTTCGAACAACAACCCCATTAAGTGAGTAGTTCGCGACAACCGAGATCGTCAATAGCCAATACGACTCGCTCAAGATGATCCCACCAGATCCAAGGTGAAAGGCCGGCGTTGAACTGCCACACCAGTCGCATAAGCTGAAACAGTATCGCGAGACGATAGTCTTCCCCGAGATCTGCTCTGTCGAAATCGCGTACTCCTTGCGATAGAAGCATCTCGTGGTAACGATCCAGCAGTGGCTGTTCCATCCAGCGGCGGCGCTCAGGATACCAAAGCGTCAACATCATGTACGCAAGGTCGGTCGACGCGAAGCCGATACTCCAATTTTGCCAATCGAAAAGCCGGATGTCGCTCTCGCCATCACGGCGTAGAAAGAAGTTCCAAGCGTGCGCGTCGCCATGAACGATGGTCATGTTTCGGTGGGACTGGTAACGTGATTGCAGCAGACGAGGCGCGGCCTTGATGAATTGTTCATACAAGGCGCGACGTTCGGCGGATAGGGTCCGGGTGATCCGGCAGGTCCGCCCGGACCGGATGCTGATCCAGTCGCCGGAACGGAACTGGACCCGGATCGGCGCGAGCCACCCCGACCATCTCGCGGCCGGCGAGGCCTCGATCCGCGCGGTGGACCCCGCCGCCCGCAACCCCTTCTCCTACCCCGAGCTCCTCGAGGACGAGGGCCTCGAGCCGTGGACGGTCAAGGAGGTCTGGCTGACGGCCGACCCCGCGCCGGACCACTGGGTCGACATCACGGCGACCTTCGGCCGCAAGCTCGACGCCCTGCACGCGCACACGAGCCAGACGAGCCACATGGCCGACCTCGAGTCGATGCTCCGCGGCTGGGCGACGCACACCGCGCAGGCCGCCGGGCTGCCCGAGGGCACGCTCGCCGAGGGCTTCCTGGGCCTCGTCTCGATGG
>CAWJAF010000005.1:0-201337 GCA_963840785.1 uncultured Pseudomonadota bacterium
CAATTGAAAAGCGAAGGCATCAACGTGCGCGTCCTTAACATGCACACCATCAAACCCTTCGATCGCGATGCCGTACTCAAAGCTGCGGCGGAAACGCGCGGTATCGTTACAGCAGAAGAACATCATTTAGTTGGAGGGCTTGGAGGTGCCGTTGCGGATTTGCTTTCCGTCGAGCGACCGACGCCCATGCGTATGATTGGCATGCCCGACGAATTTGCGTGCGTTGGCCCGACAGTGAAAGTGCGGGAGAAATATGGGATGAGTGTGGAAGCGATTGTGAATGCCTGTCGGAGATTGCTAAAGGAGCGATAGCCCATAGTTAATAATCGGCAATTGGGCCAAATTGTATGAAGGACATTTGCGGCATATAATGCAGACATATGTCTTAATAGAAAGTGCAAGATGGAATCGCAAATTTCACTCAACCGCATGCTAGGCGGCAAAGCAACATTCAAAACGCCACCCAAAACGCCAAGCGACTGGCATGAGTTATTGGAAGGCGGCCTACCCCTCAGCGCCTTGGAAAGCTTCAAGCAAGCGACTGCACTGTCTGATGCGCAAGTGGCGACCCTTATCGGTATCAGCGGCAAGACATTGCAACGTGCGCGCGGTACGCGCGAGCGACTCGATTCGGTAACCAGCGATCGGTTGTTTCGCACCGCTCGAATCGTTACATTGGCCGGCAGTGTATTAGAAAGTAGCGAACGTGGTATCGCATGGCTAGGGCGCAGCCAAATCGGGTTAGGCGGCAAAGTTCCGTTTGCGCTGATGACGACCGAAGCCGGCTCCGATCAAGTCGCGCAACTGTTGCTGCGGATTGAACACGGCGTATATTCTTGAGGCACGCATTTCGGATCGTTAAACGCCGCCACGCGAAAAACGCTTTCAACGGCGAAGGCGCGCGACTCGCCGGCGGCCGCTGGAATAGTCCAGGGCAACGCGCGGTATATCTTTCGTCAACCTTGTCGTTGGCGGCAATGGAAACCTTCGTTCATCTGGGCGACGATGCGGCAAGATTGGAGTATGTTTATTTCGATGTCGAAATCCCTGCCTCGGTATCAATCCTCTTACTCGCCCGCAAGCCGAAAGGCTGGCAAATGAACCGCCTACTGAGGCTTCTATGCGCGTCGGTGATCGTTGGTTGAAGGATGGCAATTCTGCGCTGCTAGAAGTTCCTTCGGCGATCATTCCGTCGGAGACAAATTTGATAATTAATCCGTTGCATCCTGATACGTCCAAGTCAAAAGGCCCAGCACGAGAATTTCAATTCGATCCACGGATGTGGAAGTAGGGCAAGGTAAATGTACCTGCGACACTGAGGGCTCCGCCGGGTTATAATCTGGCAAGGCGTGTAACTTGCTCATACGTCTTGCATCGAAAAACAGCATAGTGTACATTTGTACACTATGCTGACAATTATCAAATCGTGTTCAGATATTCGCGTTCTCGTACGTACTTGGCGTAACAAATTCAAACTGAGACCAAAGCCACAATGAGCAATCTCAACATCAAGCGAGCTGTAGAATCTGCAAGAAAGACACCACGGTTTACACGCCGATAATTGAAGTGATAGTCAATGCAATTCAGGCTATCGAGAGCGTTAAGACGGCGGATGGACGAATTGTGATACGCGTTCATCGTGCTCAACAACAAATGGAGATCCATGGCGGGCTCTGGAGATTCTTGGCTTCGATATCGAAGACAATGGAATCGGATTCACGGAGGAAAATCGACAATCTTTTGATACCCTTTATAGCGATTTAAAAATCAAAGAAGGCGGTAAAGGATTTGGTCGATTTATTTGCTTGAAATACTTCGAAAACTTTTATGTCCCATTATTGTATCGAGAAGAAGACAAGTATATGCAACGCAAGTTCTCAATGGGGAAAGAAAATGAAATTATTTTTCCTAAATGAGAAGATTCAGAACTACGCAACAAAAATCTAGCACGGTTGTTCGATTAAGCGAACTAAAAAACGGAAAATTGATTGAAAGGAAGCTCAAAACAGTTGCAAGAAATATAGTAGAAAGACTCCCTCCCGTACTTCATCACGAAAAGACTACTGTTTGCCCAGAAATCATCTTTTCCAGAAGAGTCGAAGCGAGATCGATCCGGCTCAATGATTTTTTTAACAACGAACTTTCAGGAATATCGAAATGCCAATATCGAATGGCTCATCTAGCTCAAAGGTGCCTGTTCCAACAGGCGGAACATTTTGACGTACGAGTATTTAAATTTCTCTCCCCCAAATAACCAAAAAAGCAAAATCAGTCTTGTCGCTGACAAACGGGAGGTTTGAGTTCACTCCGTAGTCAACTATATACCCGAATTTATCGAGGATTTTTATGAAAGGGGCACCGGCGAAGTCGACAGATATGATCGAAACTATATTGTTAAAGCATACGTTTTTGGCTCGTATACAATAAGACGTTTCACTTGAACGAGGTGGTTTCGAATTCAAAATGCAAAGCGATCTGCTGTTGGGAATATCACAAGTGCAAATTGAATCCGAGTCTGCGGATATTGCCAGGCAAGCTCTTGGCGCGGATATCACTGCTCAACAGGAAAAAAAGAGCGCGCGCATCCGAGCATATGTGGAAGACAAGGCTTCGTGGCATAAAGGCATGCTGGATCTCGATTGATTTGACGGCAATGTCTTACAACCCTTCCGACAATGAGATTGAAACCCGATTACAAAAACAAAAATTCGAGCAGGAAGTCGAAATCAAACGCGATGTCACTAACTTACTCGCGGATAACAATCTTGAGGCTAAAAGACAATGTCCTTGAAGTGGTTAGTAAGATTTCTGTGAACCAGCAAAAACGATCTAACTCATTACATTGCACTTCAGCAACATGCTGACATATTCGGGAAAAGCATTACTAATCAGTTACACGAGAACGGGTACTTATGAGTCCGAGGGGATTGTACATGACATTATTTTCCCTCGGAAAGGCGACACGGATTCCACCCCGTTTTGAGCACAATCTTTGGATCATTGACGAGCGCTTAAATTTTACAAGCTATGTCTCGTCTGACGTCCCACTTAACGGTGAAATTATGAGCAACCTGACTTGTTGGCATCTGACAAACGTATCTTTTTTCGTGGTGACAATGAGTCAAGCAATCCAGTCACAATCTTTGAGTTCAAAAAACCACAGAGGGATGATTTCGTCAATCCTTCATCTCAGGAAGATCCAGTTCAGCAGATTGTGCGATACGTAAATAGCATTCGCGACGGAAAATATAAAACACCTCAAGGACGCGAAATGCTTGTTGCCGAAAACACCCCGTTCTATGGGTATGTTGTCTGTGAGCTAACGGCGAAAGTTAGAAATTGGCTCGAGCGCGAAAAAAGGTTTAAAGCCAATGCAGATGGTTTGGGCTGGTTTCATTGGCAGGAAAATATCAACCTGTATACAGAGGTCATCAGTTGGGACAAGGTGCTGAGAGATGCGAAGATGCGGAATCGAATATTCTTCCACAAACTCGGTATAAATATCTGAAGGCTGCCGATGATCAGTCTCCCTGAGGACGTAAATAGCACCATCGTCAGAAAGGTACTTTACGCTTGCCTCTCGGCAATGCATGCTGAAGAGCTGCATCCCATTTGCCTCATGGCAAGGCATCTAATTTTTGGCGGGCTTGCATCAAAAACAACTAGTGTACATTTGTACACTATGGATGATTTAACTGAACGCCAGCGGAAATTCTCGCTTTTATCCGCGAACATAGCGAGGAAAACGGCATGCCGCCGAGCCGCGCGGAGATTAGCGCTGCGTTTGGTTTTCAGTCGCGCTACGCGGCGCAGCGGCATATCGAAGCGCTGGCGCGCAAGGGCGCGCTGGAGTGGTCGCCGAATACTTCGCGCGGTTTGCGTGTTCCCGGGGAATCTGGGTTGCCGCTGATTGGCCGCGTCGCTGCCGGTCAGCCGATTTTGGCGCAGGAACATGTGATGGGCCGTTATCCCGTGTCGCCGGCGTTATTTAAGCCCCGTCCCGATTATCTGCTGCAAGTGCGCGGCATGAGCATGCGCGATGCCGGCATTCTCGATGGCGATTGGCTCGCCGTGCATAAAACTGAAGCGGCGCGCAATGGGCAAATGGTCGTCGCGCGCATCGATGACGATGTCACGGTGAAAACCTTGCGCATTAAAGGTCATCACGCGGAGTTGTTGCCCGCTAATCCGGAATTTAATCCTATTGTTCTTGATCTACGCCGCGATTCATTAGTGATCGAAGGTTTGGCAGTCGGCGTCATAAGGAGTTTTAACGCATCATGAATCCACAACTCGAACCCTTCATCAAAAATGCATTGCTGCGCCAAGCGGAAACGATTCCGTCGCAGCGTACTTTGCCATCCGGCTTCGGCGATCTCGATCGCGTGTTGCCCGGCGGTGGTTGGCCGATCGGCGCGCTGACGGAAATTTTGAATTCCGCCGACGAAGGCATCGGCGAACTCTCGTTGCTCATGCCCGCCATCGCCGCCGCCAGCCAATCGGGGCAGGGCGTGGTGCTGGTGAACGCGCCGCATATTCCGTTTCCCGCCGCGTGGTTGGCGAAGGGTGTGGCGCTGGAAAATTGCTCGTTCATCGTCACGGAAAATTTGCAGGAAGCGTTGTGGTCGACGGAACAAAGTTTGTTGTCGGGCGCGTGTTCGCTGGTGATTTTTTGGCAACCGGAAGGCAAAGCTATCGAATACAAAGCGCTGCATCGTTTGCATTTGGCCGCGCTGAATGGCAAAACACCGGCGATATTATTTCGCTCGCGCCGCGATAGCCATCAAGCTTCGCCTGCTGCGTTGCGATTGCTGGTAACGGCGATGGCGGGCGAGTTGGCGGTGCGTGTGATCAAGCGCCGCGATGTGCCGCTCGATCAAGCGATTTATTTGACGTTACATCCGATTGCGTGGAAGCGGCGGCAGGCGGGGTTATCGCATTTGACCGAGCAGCAAGTGCCAATTGACTCAGGAATTCGAGCGACCGCGATTGGTTGTGCATTAGAAATGTAGGGCGGGGTAACCCGCCTTTCATTAATGGTGCATGAATGCACCCTACCGTTATTCGATGGAAGGAGCGGCTAGACCAAGGAGGGCCTAGAGCCATCGGGTTGCTCGCCCTGCATCTACTGTCATTGCGAGGAATGTTAAATGACGAAGCAATCTCGTATTTGACCTTTCCAGTGAACAATACCGAGATTGCCTTAACATGTCATCCAATGAGCGAATGCGAAGGATCTGCTTTCATCGATGGTGGATCCGGCGTTACGCACTTGATCCAACATGTTGAGGTTGTTAAATTTTGAATCTCGAATCTCAAGCATGCTCTGGATCGCCCTTTACTTACCCGAATTGTCTCTGCAAATTGCCGCGCGCGGCATGCGGGAAGAATCGCGCGATCGTCATCAAAGATGGTCCAGCGAATCGTCCATCGTCATGGCTGCGGCCAATGAGCTCGCGAAATCATTCGGCATTCAGATGGGCATTCCCGTCGCCGCCGCTGAAGCACTGGCATCCAATCTCCTAGTCGTCGCGCGAAACAAAGAAAACGAAACCCACGCACTCGAACGTTTAGCCGCCTGGGCGCTGCAATTTACCCCCACCGTCACGCTTGAGCCGCACCAGGGAATCGTGCTGGAAGCCGCGCCCAGCTTGCGTCTTCAGGGTGGTCTGGATGCGTTGATGAGAAAAATAATCAGTGGTTGCGAGCGTTTGGGTTATCGCGTTGATGTATGGTGTTGCGCCTACAGCACGGGCGGCTTGGTGGTTTGCGATTACTGCTCCGTCATTCCCGCGATAGGCGGGAATCCAGCGTCTTAACGACAACGACACTGGATTCCCGCCTTCGCGGGGACGACGATAGAATAATTTAGTGGAGAAAAATTTACAGATCGATCTGGGAAAATTACACATAACTCCCTTGGGATGGCCCACCACAAACCGTAGACCTCCTACAAGCCCTCGGCATCCACACCATCGCCGATTGCCTTGCCTTGCCGCGCGCCGGTTTGGTTCAGCGCTTCGGCGTTGAACTCGCGAACCAGTTGGACCAAGCCTTAGGCCTCAAGCCCGATGTACGTCCTATCTTCAGCACGCCGCAACAATTTCATTCACGCATCGAGTTGCCTGCCGAAGTCAGCGAAATCGATGCATTGTTATTTCCGCTAAAACGTTTGCTGATCGAGATGGAAGGATTTTTGCGCGGCCTTGGGGCTGGCGTGCAAAGCGTGCGCATCGAATTGGAGCAGGGCAGCAAGCAGCGCGAAACATTCAGCGTCGGCTTGCTTGCGCCGGAGCGCGAGCATCAGCGTTTGTTGATGTTGATTTCGGCGCGGCTGATGAATGTGAAACTGGAGCGATCGGTGTGGGCCGTGAGCTTGCATGCGGAACAATTGCAAACGCTCTCCGGTAAGCAGCGCAGTTTTTTGGCCGATAGTCACATCGCATCAATTGCCGCCGGCAATTGCTCGAGCGCTTGCAAGCGCGCTCGGGCAAAAACAAAGTAGAAAACTATCGCTCGACAACGATCATCGCCCCGAATACGCCTGGTTCATCGGCAATGTTTCGCAGCGCCAGGCCATGAGCAGTTATCCGCTTCGACCATTATGGTTATTGCCGCAACCACAGCCCATTGATGATGGCGATATCGCTTTACTTGCCGGGCCCGAGCGCATCGAAGCCGGTTGGTGGGATGGCAAATCCGTACAGCGCGATTACTACATCGCGCGCAATGGTAAAGGCTCGGTGTTGTGGATTTATCGGCAGCTTCATGGGCCTGTGCAGTGGTATATGCATGGTTTGTTTTCTTAGCTTCATCTAACATTGAGCCGCTGAGAAACTATCATGCGCTGCGCTCTCACCCCTACCCGTCTCCCGCCTGCGGGAGAGGGAAATAATTCCCTCCTCCCCCTGGGAGAAGGGTCGGGGACGAGGTGGCCTAAGGCCATGAGGGTCGCGCTAAAACGAAGTCGCAGGCGAATCGCGCTACGCCGAAGTCAAAAACAAATCCAAAATTTCGCATGACAGAAATACACCATGGTTCCCGCTATGCAGAGCTACATTGCCTCTCCAATTTTTCTTTTTTACGCGGCGCATCCCACCCGGATGAGTTGATTGCGCGTGCTGCGGCGCTGAATTATCGCGCCCTCGCGATCACCGACGAATGCTCCGTTTCCGGCGTGGTGCGTGCCCATGAAGCAGCGCGCGACACGCCGATTAAACTCATTATCGGTAGCGAGTTTCAATTGGCCGATGGGCCAAAAATTATTTTGCTTGCGACAGCATTATCCGGCTATAGCAATTTGAGCGAACTGATCACCGTCGCACGCCGCGCGGCGAAGAAAGGCAGTTATCGTTTTAAGCAAAGCGAATTTCGCAAACGGTATCGACGATTGTTTAGCGCTGTTCATTCCAGATCAAGAGCCACAAGCCCGCGGAACTCGAATGGTTCCACGAAATTTTCGTGATCGAGGGTTGGCTCGCGGTCGAATTGCTACGTGGTCCCGATGACATTGCGCAACTGGAAAGTCTGCAACAACTCGGTAAGTATTTTGGAATTCCCTTAGTCGCGTCAGGTGATGTGCATATGCACGTGCGCAGCCGCAAGCCATTGCAGGATGTGCTGACGGCGATTCGTCTCGGTATGCCGGTCGCACAATTAGGCCGCACGCTTTATCCCAATAGCGAACGACATTTACGTGCTATCGGTCGCTTAGCAAAATTTATCCGCCGGACGTTGCTGATTGAAACCATAGCGATCACAGAGCGTTGCAATTTTTCCCTCAACGAATTGCGTTATGAATATCCCCAAGAGTTAGTACCTGCGAGCGAGACCGCTATTAGTCATTTGAAGAAATTAAGCGAGGCAGGCGCAGCGCAACGCTATCCGAACGGTGTTCCGGAAAACGTAACAAGTTTGGTCAATCGCGAATTAAAACTCATCGAAGAACTGGGCTTCGAATCCTATTTTCTTCACCGTGCACGACATCGTTCGATTTGCGCGCAGCCAGCACATTCTTTGCCAAGGCCGCGGTTCCGCGGCGAATTCCGCCGTGTGTTATTGCTTGGGCATTACCGAAGTCGATCCCGGCCGCATGCAAGTGTTGTTCGAGCGTTTCATTTCCAAGGAACGCAACGAACCGCCGGACATCGACGTCGATTTCGAACATCAACGCCGCGAAGAAGTGATGCAATACATCTACGAAAAATACGGCCGCGATCGCGCCGCGTTGACGGCGACGTTGATTACCTATCGCCCGCGCAGCGCGTTGCGCGATGTCGGCAAAGCGTTGGGTTTGACGCTCGATCAAGTGGATCGCTTGGCGAAATCCATGGCTGGTGGGACGGCAAGCGTGTGAAGTCAGATCGCTTGCGCGAAGCGGGTTTCGATCCGAGAGAATCCGGCTGATTCGACAACTGCGGAATTCTGACTCACGAGTTGATCGGTTTTCCGCGCCATCTGTCGCAGCACATCGGCGGCTTCGTCATCGATAATCGCAAGCTGTCGCGGCTGGTGCCGATCGAGAACGCGGCGATGGCGGAGCGCACGGTCATTCAATGGGACAAAGACGATCTCGATGCGTTGGGCTGCTCAAAGTCGATGTGCTCGCGCTTGGGCATGCTCTCGGCGATTCGCCGCTGCCTCGATTTGATCAACGATTTTCGCGGCTCGCGATTAACCGTCGCCGATATTCCCGCCGAAGATCCCAAGGTGTACGACATGATCTGTCGCGCCGACAGCATCGGCGTGTTCCAGGTCGAATCGCGCGCGCAGATGTCGATGCTGCCGCGGTTGCAACCGCGTTGTTATTACGATTTGGTGATGGAAGTTGCGATCGTGCGTCCTGGTCCGATCCAAGGAGAAATGGTGCATCCATATTTGCGCCGGCGTGAGGAAGGAACCGGTGAGCCATCCATCAAAGGCTGTAGAACAAGTATTGGCGCGGACCTTGGGTGTATCGATATTTCAGGAACAAGTCATGCAACTCGCCGTGGTCGCCGCCGGCTTTACGCCGGGCGAGGCCGATCAATTGCGCCGCGCCATGGCCGCATGGAAACGCAAAGGCGGGATCGGGCCATTTCGCGATAAGCTCATCAACGGCATGTTAGCGCGCGGCTATACGCAAATTTACGCCGAACAAATCTTTCAGCAGATTCAAGGTTTCGGCGAATACGGTTTTCCCGAATCCCACTCAGCAAGTTTTGCGTTGTTGGTTTATTTGTCGGCGTGGCTCAAATGTCATGAGCCCGCCGCGTTTGTGTGCGCGATGTTGAATAGCCAGCCGTTGGGTTTTTATACGTCGTCGCAATTGGTGCAAGACGCGGTGCGTCATGATGTAAACGTACTACCTGTCGATGTGCAATGCAGCGATTGGGATTGCACGTTGGAATCGTCTAGTAACGGCGAACCCGTGCTGCGCTTAGGTTTGCGCATGGTGAAGGGTTTGAGCGAAGCGGCGGGGCAGCGTATTGTTTCTGCGCGCACGGCGAAACAATTTATCGACATCGACGACCTCTTAATCAAAGCAAATCTCCATCGCAAAGATTTAGCCTGCCTCGCCAAAGCCGACGCACTCGCCTCGCTCGCCGGCCATCGCCGCAATGCGTTGTGGCAAACCTTGGGGGTTGATCAACCTACCGCATTGTTGATCGATGCTAAGCGTATCGAAGCGCAACCGGATTTATTTTCGCCCAGCGAAGGACAAAATATCGTCGCCGATTATGCGCACACCGGCTTGACCTTGCGCCGTCATCCGTTGACATTACTACGCGCGAAGTTACAAGCAAAAAAAATTCTCACCGCCGACGATCTCAAACAAATCCAGCACGGCCAACGCATCCGCATCGCGGGTATCGTCACCTGCCGGCAGCGACCCGGCACTGCGTCTGGCGTTACCTTTATTACACTGGAAGACGAAACCGGTTACAGCAATATCGTCGTGTGGCGGGATCTTGCCAATCGGCAGCGTCGCGTGTTGCTGGTGGCAAATTTAATGTGTGTCGAAGGTGTACTCGAACGTAAAGGCGAAGTGATACACATCGTTGCGAAACGCATGATCGATTACAGCCGTTTGCTCGGGAGTTTGGTAATCGAGAGTCGGGATTTTCATTGACGGCCATTACACGCAAAGCGTAAAAGCTCATTCGTGTATCATTCAATCACGTTACCCAATACTCAAAACAACGTGACTCAACCCGCAGTATTTTCATATCAATTTTTAGTTCGGCCGGCGCGATCGGGAATCACGATTGCTTTTCTTATCGCCATCGGCCTCGCGTTTGCTTGTGGCAACGCGTTCTCGCAAAATCTTCCCAATCGCCAAACAGAAACAGAAATACCTGCCGCGCCGGTCTCGGAAACCGCGCTCAGTACGTTGTCGCGAGTGCGCGGTTCCGTCGTACAGATAAAAGGATTCTTTGGCAACAACGTCGCACAGGCGTTTCATGGAACCGGCTTCGCCGTTGCGCCGAGTGGAATATTGCTCAGCAACTACCACGTGGTGGCTGAGCATGTTTTGTATCCTGATAAATATCGCCTCGAATATCGAACACCGGACGGCGCAACCGGCAAAATCACCGTGCTCGCCATTGATGTTGAACATGACCTCGCCTTATTGCGAGCCGAAAAACTTGATCTGCCAGCGTTGAGCCTACGCGCCGATATTCCAAGCAAGGGAGAGCGCGCCTATTCCGTTGGTTTTCCGCTTGATGTGGGGTTGACCATCACCGAAGGTGTGCTGAACGGAAAAGTCGAAGACTCATTCGATCCACGTATTCACTATTCCGGCGCAATCAATGGCGGGATGTCCGGCGGACCGGCGCTCGATGCGACGGGAAGAGTCATCGGCGTCAACGTTTCCGGCTATCGTTTTGAGCAACTGGTCAGTTTCTTGGTTCCGGCGGAACATGGTCAGAAATTGCTGGAACGAGGAAAGGGCAAGCCGCTCGACTTGAAGCAAGCGCGACAAGAAGTGGCGCGGCAATTGCGCCATCATTCGGATCAGCTGTTGCAATCTCTAAATCACGATTTCGTGACACAGCGCACGGCGGGCTACGATTTGCCGGGGAAACTGGATCGTTTCGTCGATTGCAACGCATCCGGCGATACGGTATCCGATCTGCCGACACAAACGGAACGAATCGCGTGTAGCGCGAAAGCGGGGCTTTATGTGCAACAGAACATGTATAGCGGCGATCTTGATTTTAGCCACATCGTGATGACGACAAGCAAGCTCGACGCGTGGCGTTTTGCGCAGCGCTTGAAGTCTTCGTCGTTCCCCGGCGGCGGATTCAACTCGCCGAAAAACGTCGCACCGTTTGCCTGCAAGAACCATATTGTTCAATTAAACGAACTGGATGCCGATCTGTTGATTTGTACCCGCGCCTATCGTTTGTTCGACGGGCTGTACGACATTTCCGCACGAGTGCTGAGCCTCAATCATTCGACGCGCGGTTTCTCCAGCAACCTGCAATTGAACGGCGTGGATTTCGAAGCGGGGATGAAGTTTGTCAATCGATACGTGAAGGCGATCAAATGGACGCCGTAGTCGTGGAGATTTTGAATCGCCGCGACCACGTGCAATTCCGTCAGCGCATCGAAGGTAAGCGCAGTTTCACCATCGGGCGCAGCGCCACGTGTGACGTCATTGTCGACGATCCTTATGTTGCGGCGATGCACGTTGTTGTCGACATCGCAGACGATGGCGGCATGACATTAGCGGATCAGAACAGCGTGAATGGCATCTGGTTCAAGGGCCATCGTATTCGCAGCACGCAAACAACGCCTTTGGTCGGAAGCGATTTTCGCATCGGCCACACGCGCATTCGCGTGCGCCAATCGAACGAGCAACTCGCGCCCGAGCGGGCCGATGGTGCCGCCGCGAAGGAATCGCAAATCGCTTATGGAAAATGGTTTGCCCTTGGCCTGATTGCCTGCGCCGCGCTTTTGGCGCTGTCCAGTTGGCTCGACGCACCGCGCGACATTGCCGTGCGGATCGCCGGCATGCTGGTCGGCCTAGCGACGATGTCGGCAATATGGGTTGCGATTTGGGCGTTGCTTTCGCGCGTCATGCTATTAGAATGGCGCTGGCTCACCCATGGCGCGATATTGCTGTGCTCAATGGCGTTGATGACGATAATCGATTCGGTATTCGATATCGGCCTGTTTGCCTTAGATCTTCGCGCGCCCAGTTGGATAAAAATTGTGCTCGGAACAATCGCCACCGCCGGCGTACTTTATTTGCATTTGCTAAATGCATCGCCCGTACGAAAATCCATTGCCGGATTAATTGCGTTTCTAGTTCCTACGTTGGCGTTTGGCACGCTAAGTTGGGTCGAGTCGCGCAATCAGCGCCAAAACGTTAACTACATCGACGCGACACAAGAAATATTTCCACCCTATTTGCGGATGCGCGCGGCCAAACCACTCGATGTTTTTTTTGAGGCGACGCCCAAACTAAAGGCGGAAGCGGATGAGAAACGCCGCATCGCGCTAGAAGAAGGTGACGACGAAGAACTGATGGTTGGAAACTGACCACGCCAGCAAGCGCACCGCACTTGCCTCGCAGCCGTATATGCCTGGAAATGCGCTCCGGTATTAGCTCTTAGCGATGCCTACTTATTTTCCTCGATCATCGCTGTCGCATTTTCACCGGGCTGCAAATCGCGATAGCGTAGAAAGCCAGTATTCATCTCGTCCCAAGTTTGATCGCCCCAGCGCACGTCTTTAGTCGGATCGGGATTCGCCGGATTCTGCGCGGAGTTATCCCACGTCATGTCGAATTTAATGCGCGTTCCGGCGGGAAGAATTTTTGGTTCTTGAAATAAATAAACTGTCTGCCAATTAAAATCGTATTTCGGAACCGACAATAAAACTTCTTCGCGGCCATCGGGAAAAAACGCAGTAAATTTCGCAGCACGGCCGCGCAGATGGGCGTGAGGCTGCGCGCTGTAAAGCAAAACGTTTTTTCGGAAGGTATGTTCGACCGACTCTGTATGCGCTTTCGCGCCGGCCGGCACGCGCAGCGACGGATCGTAAAGAAATTGCAGCCTCATCTCGTGCTTCGGCGGTTCTTTCGCAAGATAGTAACCGACGCGCGTCACGTCGCGCACCGCTTTGCCGTTCGGCGTGTAGTGAGTTTGAAATTGCAAGCTCGCATCGGCGCGCAGCAACACACCGGAATCGTCCGGGAATAGCAAATAATTTCGTCCCGGCGAATAGCCGCCGAATGCAGCGAGCTGCTCGATCCCCGTACGACCACTGGTTTGTGGATCGGCGATGCCGGCGAGCACATGGTGAACTACCGCCGGATTACCCGGCAAAATTTGAATTGCGCGCACCCACACATCTTTGCCGAGTGGGTTTGCCACTTGCGGGTATTTGTAATCGACCACACCGGTTGCCGGCACCTCGAACGCGGGAATTTCAACGACTATATCCGGCTCACCATGTAACCATTGCGATTTCAACGGTTCAATATTTTTTAGCGGATCGTCGCCACTGCCGCGCGGCGCGCCCGCTTCGATCCAATGCACCAGCATTTTCGCTTGGTCGTCCGAGATGGATCGATCGCCAATAAATTTTCCGACATGCGGATCGGCAAACCATGGTGGCATGCGCTTGGTACGAATCACCTCGCGAATCATCGGCGCGAAACCGCGCACGTTCTCATAACTCGTCATCGCCCAAGGGCCAATGCCGCCGGGGCGATGGCAGGCAACGCATTTCTCCTGCAGTAGCGGCGCAATTTTCTCGACGTAGGATATCTTCGCGTGCTCAGCTTTGCGGTCGCGCTCGGTTAAATTGACGATACATCCGACCGCTTCGACTTCTTTCACCGCGACTGGTTTATTTTCAAGAATGGATTTCAGCGCATCGGCCAGATAGTGATGTTGCGCAGTTGGTTTTTGTGCGCCTAATGACAGCCGATCGTCCACCGGGCCGCGATAGGCAAGTTTCCAAGTGCGCGGATCAATCACGAACACATCCGCCGTACGCGTCACGCCCAAGGCCTCGCCGACCAATTGGGTTTCATCGCGCAGGATCGGTAAATCGATACCAAACTCGCTCGCCTCTTGAGCAAGTGCCGCGCGATCGTCTTGCGCATTCGAATTAATCATCAGAAACTCGACGCCCTGCGACGCGAATTGTTTGCGCACCGCTGCAAGTTCCGGCAACGATTGCCGCACGATTGGGCAGCCGATGCCGTGAACCATCAGCACGATCGCTTTCGCGTCGGACAGATAACGCAACTCGTGGGATGTGCCGGTTTGGTCTAGTAGGCGAAAATTATCAATGTGGTCACCCGGGGCGAGGGCATAAGACTGACTTTGCAGACCAACGACGCAAATGATTAACAAGAGGATTGGGTTTACAGTTCTCATGATGTGCTCTCGCGAAAATAGTTTGTAGACATAATTTTAAGCTGCGTGCTTGAGTCGCGAGATCTTCGCGCTCGTTGCTTTTAAAGCACGCTCCGCATGCCACAAATCAAAATTAGCTTGCATATGCAGCCACGATGCCGCACTGCCTCCTAATGCTTTCGCTAGGCGTACCGCCATCTCGGCACTAATTCCGGCTTTGCCATTGAGCACACGCGAAAGCGCGACTCGCGTTACGCCCAATCGTTCGGCAAATTCAGTTACCGTGATGCCGGTGTCGGCGAATACACCGTCACGTAAGACTTCACCTGGATGCGGTGGATTGAATTGTCGTCCCATCGTGTTCCTCATGTGCTAATGATAATCTCGATAATCCACCAACTCGGCATTTTCGCCTTCGAAAGTGAATACCACTCGCCAATTTTGATCGACCCAAATGGCCCGGTGAACTTTAAGCTCGCCTTTCAGCGCATGTAGCCGCCAACCTGGCAGATCCATATCAGACGCGCCGGTAGCAGTATCCAGACGGGCCAATTGCAAACGCAATCGCACAGCGTGTGCTGGCGGAGTGCTGGCCTTGCTTCCTGTCAGGAAGAACCGTTCTAATCCTTTGTGCAGGAAGCTTTTGATCATTCTAAGATTGTATAGCATTGCTATACAACGTGTCAAAGAATGGGGGCCGAGAAATGGAACTGGCGCAGTTCACACTGCGCCAGCTTCAATTGCGCGGCGACTTAGCGCCACTTTTTGTTACCACCTTCTCCACGGATCCGGCACAAATTCGCCGGGGAATGCACGCGGAACATGGCGACGTGCGTGGCGTTCCGACGGGATGATGCCCGCCGCGGCTAAGTTGCGAAAACTGTCGTAGTAAATCGTAATCACTTCGTTCGGGCGACTCGATTCGCGTTCGAATTCGACACGGCGAACTTCATCGCGCTCGTTGCGGCCGTGGCCGGTGCCGAGTTTGTCGTCCACTTGCGGTACACGGCGATTACTTTCGTAGCCTGGCGCGCTTTGCGCTTGGGCTTTCGACTCCGGCCCGCTGTAACGACGCGATTCTTCGGGAAAACCTCGGCCATTGTTTGGCGAACGATAGTCGTAATCACGCGACGGCGGATCGTATTGCTTGCTACGAAACACGGCGATACCAATCACGCCGACATCGTCCGGGCGATCGGTGCGCGCGGCGTAAGAATCCGGCAACTCGGTAAAATAAAATCGCGCCACGCGGTCGGTGTTTTTGCGCCAACCTTTAATGTCGGTTTGCTGCCACGGCGTGAGCATGTAGCCCGATTGTTTCGGTGTGGCGGTTTCGCCGCTGACGACGTTGACGCCGTCGACAGACACGACGCCGAGCACATCGCGCTGACTTTGGCTGCGCAAGGTGATTTGATACTCATTGCCAGGCTTGCCGGCGACGTAGTATTTACCGTTATGAAAATAAATCGGCAACTCGCGACCTTCATTGCGATCGTAAATCGAGACGTCGGCGAGCGAACCCACAGCGTGGGCTTGGGTACTTAATGTTGCGACGACGACTGCAGCTAAAATTCTGAACCGGCTCATGATTGTCTCCTTTGGTTAGTCGGTAATGACATAACGTGTGGAGGGGGCCGATTAGCTCACATGGATTTGTAACAAGTTGTATTGGTGATGGGGTGCGCCAGAAGGCGCGTGCTGCCGGGGTGGCCTTGGGCCATTGGTTTGTGGCTTGGGGTGCTTGGAGAGGCAGTATTGACGGGCATCTTGGGCATGCGCCCTTAAATATGTAGGGTGCGTGCCATTGGCATAACCGGTGGCAAAGGCAGTAATCGTAGGGTGCATTCATGCACCGTCGTGTCAAAGCGGTGCATGAATGCACCCTACATTTTCGATGCCTGGAGCGCCATTATTGATAAGCCTCGCCAGACATTTCGCAATCAATCCACAATCATCAACGGCGTTGAAGTTTCCTCTTTCAATCTTCGCGTTCTCTGCTTTCGATTACCCATCAGGAAAAGAATCGGAAATCCCAGCACGGCACCCGCCGCCAATAGCGCGAAGTCGGCGGTGTAGCCGAACATCGCGGCTTGCCGGGCGATTTCTTTTTCGATTTTGGCGTGGCCTTCGGGCGTGGTGATATCCCAGTGTTTGCGCACTACTTCGGTTTGCATCACGGCGTTGTAAGGCGTGATGCGCTCGGCCATTTGCGCATGATGCAACGCGCTGGTGTGAACGAAATAGGCAAATGCGAGCGAAACGCCGACGCTGGCGCCGACGTTGCGTACCAAATTAAACACGCCCGTCGCTTCAGTGCGCTGGTGCACTGGCAGCGGGGAGAAGGCGAGCATTTGTGTCGGCACCAGCATGATGCCGGCGCCGAGGCCTTGTAAGAATCCGGTCCAGACGATGGACCATTCACCGACCTGTAAATTCCACGTCGCCATTTCCGCGCTCGATATCGCGAGGGCCAACAAGCCAATTGCAATGAGCGTGCGCGGCGAGATGCGATTTACAATGCGGCCGCTGATCAACATGGCACTAAACATGCCGACGCCACGTGGCGATTGCAGCAGGCCGATATCCTCGATGCTATAGCCACGAATGTCCGCAAGAAAACTCGGCATCAAGACCATGGTCGGCAACGTAAGCAATCCGTAGCCGAACGCGAACGCGAGCGCGAAAAAGAAACCGCGCTGCATGAATAAATGCAGATCGAGAAACGGTGTTTTCGTAGTCAGGCTGTGGACAATGAATAAATAAAAACCCAATGCACAAAGGCAAGCCTCGATGATGATTTCGCCCGACTCAAACCAGTCGAGCCTTACGCCGCGATCAAGCATCATCTGCAGCGAACCAAGGCATAGCGCGAGAGAAAGAAAGCCAAACCAATCGAGACGATGCTTTGGGTTTTTAACTGTCTCGGGAACGAAAGCGAGAATGCCCAGCCAGGCGAGAATACCGAACGGAATATTCAGATAAAAAATGTAACGCCAACTCATGTACTCCGTCACGTAGCCGCCAATCGTCGGGCCGATCATGGAGCCACACACGGCGCCAGTTCCCCAAAAAGCCATGGCACGGCCGTGTTGTTCGGGCGGGTAGGTGTCCAGCGTGATTGCTTGCGATAGTGGAATGATGAACGCGCCGCACATACCTTGAATCAAGCGCGCGAATACTTCGAACGCAAGTGAATCGGCGAGGCCGCAAAACAATGACGCGATGGTAAATCCCGCCAATGCCCAGACGAATACGCGCTTGCGGCCGAAGCGCGAACTGGTCCAACCCGCAGTCGGAATCATAATGGCCGAAGCAACGATGTACGACGTGATCACCCATGAAATCTGATCCGGCGTCGCCGAGAATGCGCCTTGCATGTGCGGCAGGGCCACGACGGCGATGGTCCAGTCAATGGAGAAGAGTAACGCGGCAAGCATGACCGAGCCGCTGATCAGGGCGGGATGGCGCGGTAATGTCGCCGCGTCGCTCAATTTACTTCTCCGGCTTCAGCGCGGCTGGGCACCAGAAACTGTGGCAGCCAGCCGGAATCGACCATCTTTTGCACGCTACGCGGCAAGCCACGTTCGCGCAATGTGTCGACAGTGACAGTAACAGTCATCCCCGCGCGCAATTGATTCGGCCCCGACTCGAGTTGAACGATCACCGGGATGCGCTGCACGACCTTCACCCAATTGCCCGTCGCGTTTTGTGGTGGCAACACGGCGAACTCAGCACCCGTTGCCGGCGCAATCGCTGAAACTTTGGCGTTCCATTTTTGATCGGGATAAATATCCGAAACGACCGTTGCGACTTGACCCACTTGCATGTGCGCCAGTTGCGTTTCTTTGTAATTCGCTTCGACCCACGCTTGACCGCTTTCAATCAAACTGAATAGCGGTGCGCCACGCTCGGTGAATTCGCCAACACGTACCTTCATATTACTGATGACGCCGGCCACTGGCGCGACGATGCGTGTGCGCTCCAGATCCAGTAGGGCGTCGTCGAGCGCGGTTTTCGCTTCGAGGTAGCGAGGATGTTTTTCCGCGGGCAGATTGCGATCGCCATTCAAATTAGCGAGCACGCGATTCGCGCCTTCGCCCGTCGTCGCCAACTCGCGCTGCGCGACGCCGAGATTCAAGCGCGCTTCGTCATACACGTCGCCGCGACTCATGCCATATTCCTTCAGCTTAATTTGGCGATCCAATTGGCGTTGCAAAAATTGAATACGTTCGCGGGTTTCGTCTGCCTTAAAAAGCGTCGCTTTGTATTCCGCACGTAGCGATGCAACGTCCGTTCGAATGATTTCCATACGCGCTTTGGCACGCTCAATGGCGATTTCGTAGGGCGCCGGATTAATGCGAAACAGCAATGCGCCGGCCGCGACCGCTTGATTGTCGTGCACCAATACCTCAACAATACGACCGGGTATCGGTGAACTGACCGTGCTGATATTGGTTTTGATGTAGGCGTCTTCCGTCTCCACGAAACGTCCACCGCGCGCGTAATACTGTAAACCGAAAATCGTCGCGGCAATGGGCACAACACCTAACAGGAATACCCGGGTGACTAGCAGCAATAGGCGAGATACCAATGGCGGGATGGTCATTGAATCCGTCCCCGTGCAGAAGACTTCACAGTGCCGTTGTCCAAGCGCGTTAAGTTGGTTTTAATGGAGAGCAGCATGTCGACGAAGCGTTCGCGATCATCGCCACCAAGATCGCCAAGCGCATCGCGGCGCAAATCGGCTGCCGCAGCACGCATCGCTTTCATCGCCGGCTCGACTTCGGCGGTGAGAAAAACTCGTTTCGCGCGCCGATCCGTTGCATGTTCCTCGCGCCGGATCCAGCCCTTAGCTTCCATTCGATCAAGCAAACGCCCGAGCGTTGCTTTTTCGATTTCCAGAATATCGGCCAATTCCGACTGTGTCGCGCCGTTGTTGCGGAATAAATGATTCAACACCCACCACTGCGAACGCGTCAGTCCCAGCGCCTTCACGCGACGATCGAAAATGTTGCGCATCAAGCGCGCGACGTCGTTGAGGATAAAACCGAAGTTTCGCGATAAGTCTTCTTTAATCATAGGGCTATTTTAGTTGCCTAGCTTACAGTAAGCAAGGCAAGTAAATAACGCAATTGATTCAAGAAAATAGAATTCGGCTGTAATAGGCGATAGATTCGCCGCTAGTCACCCTACGCGAGATTAAAGGTGCTTCCAATAGTCGGCAAGGTTGGTTTCCAGCCAAGGTCGCTGGTGATTTTTTCGGAAAATATTTTCATGATCGACTGTTCGCCGTGAACGATAAACGTTTGCTGCGGCGCCGGTGAAAAATGGCCGAGCCAATCAAGCAGCGCGCGCTGATCGCCGTGCGCCGAGAGTCCGCCTAACGTATAAATATCTGCCGCCACACGGATATCCTCGCCAAAAATATTCACCATCGGCACGCGATCGACAATGCGGCGGCCGAGGGTGCCTTCGCCTTGATAACCGGCAAAGACGATTGAATTTTGCTTATGGCCGAGGCGATGCTTGAGGTGATGCTTGATCCGCCCAGCGTCGCACATACCGCTGCCGGCAATAATGATCGCGCCGGATCGAATCTCGTTCAGTGCCATTGAATCTTCGACAGATTCCGTAAAGCGAATCTGGATCGGGTGCTTGCCGCTGCGCATTTCGTGAGCGAGTTCACGCGTCTCGTCGTCGAGCGATTCAAGATTGTCGAGCGTAATTTTGGTTGCTTTGGAACCAAGCGGCGAATCAATGAAGACATTTACATTTTTGAGTTTGCCCTCGCGCGTCAGTTGTAGCAGCATGAAGATAAGTTCTTGCGTCCGCCCCAGCGCGAACGCCGGCACGATGACATTGCCTTTTTTTCGGTTGAATGTCTCGTCGATTGCCTTGAGCAATTCGGCTTTGGTGTCGTCGATGGTCTTGTGCAAGCGATTGCCGTAGGTCGATTCGACCAATAACACATCGGCTTCTTTGATCGGCGTTGGATCGCGCACGATCAACCTACCCGGCTGTCCTAGATCGCCGGAGAAAACAATTTTTTTCGTAACATTATTTTCTGTCAGCCAAACTTCGATACTTGCCGAACCAAGAATGTGGCCGGCATCTTGAAAGCGAACGCGCACGTCGTCGTGGGGTTTGAATTCGACGTTGTAGGCGACATCCTCCATTTGCTTCAAACATTCTTGCGCTTGCGCAACGGTGTAAAGTGGTGCGACATCAGCGCGTGCGCCTTTGCTCTGCTTTTGACGGCGTTTGTTTTGCCATAGCGCTTCAGACTCTTGAATATGCGCACTGTCGAGCAACATCACATTCAGTAGATCGACCGTCGCATCCGTCGCGTAAATAGGGCCTTTAAATCCGAATGCCGATAGGCGCGGCAGCAATCCGGCATGATCGGTATGCGCATGGGTGAGCAAGACAAAATCGATTTCCTTCGGCTCGTATTGAAACGCTGCGAGATTTTTGCGATAGGCTTCCGGTCCACCTTGGAACAATCCGCAGTCGACAATGAATTTGACGCGACCGGTTTTGACCAAGTAGCACGAGCCGGTGACTTCTTGCGCAGCGCCTAGAAAAGTGATGTCCATAGAATCGATTGTGATTGAGCGTGATATTTATTGTACGCTCACGCGAAGCCATCTATTCGATCGAGCCAAGACGCAGTATTGGCGCGGATCTCCAGACATGCAACGCCAGGAGGCTTGCTACGCTTGCCTCCTGGCGTGGTGATTGTGGATTAGGCTTTTGGTGCAGCTTGGTACAACGGCATCACTTTCGGAATACTCTTTTCCAAATCTTTGATGCGTGAATCGTGAGATGGATGGGTGCTGAGGAACTGCGGCGGGCCACCCTTTGCTGCTTCGGCCATTTTTTTCCAGACGTTCACTGCGGCGTTTGGATCGTAGCCACCGCGCGCCATTAATTCCAAACCGATGATATCGGATTCGGTTTCGTGGGTGCGGCTGTGGGGCAACCCGAATGTGACGTTCGCGACCATGCCGATCAAGTTCGCGCCCGCTTCGCCGACGCCCAATACCGCAGCGCCGACGCCGACGGCGGCATTTTGTCCCATTTGCTGAGACATGCGCTCACGCCCATGTTCGCGTAAGGCGTGGGCAATTTCGTGTCCCATGATCGCGGCAATTTCGGCGTCGGTCAGTTTCAATTTTTCGATGATGCCGGTGTAAAACATAATCTTGCCGCCAGGCATGCAATAGGCGTTCAACTCATCGCTGGTTGTCAAATTCACTTCCCAGGCCCACTTCGGCGCGTCTTCGCGGTAAACGCCGGTATGCGGCGTTAGGCGATTGGCAATCGTGCGCAAACGTGCGAGCTGCGGTTGATTGGTATTGAGCGCATTTTTCTGTTGCGCCTTTCCCATCTCTTCTTTGTAGGCAGCGACAGCGGATTGATTCACCTGTTCCGCAGACAGGCCACGGAACATTCGTTGTTTACGCTCGACACCAACGGCGCCGCCACCAGTGGTTTTCACCGATTGGCACGCCACTAGCCCGGTGAGAATTAACAAAACAAAAATTTTCTTAAACATAGTAAGCTCCTTGAGACCCAACCATTATTCAAACCCCAGCTTGAGCGCTTCTTCGACGCGCTTGATCGCGATCACTTCCATTCCGGCGATCGCTTGCTTCGGCCGGTTCAATGCGGGAATCAGCGCGCGAGTGAAGCCCAGTTTCGCGGCTTCCTTTAAACGCTCTTGCCCGCGTAACACCGGACGTATCTCGCCGGTCAAACCTACTTCGCCAAATACGACCATCTTATCGGCGAGCGGTCGATTTTTGAACGACGATACAATCGCTAATATGGCCGCCAAATCCGCCGCTGGTTCCGATATCTTAACGCCGCCGACGGCATTTACGAAGACATCTTGATCGAAGCACGCGATGCCGGCGTGACGATGCAAGCCCGCAAGCAACATGGCGAGACGATTCTGTTCCAAGCCCACGCTAAGTCGTCGCGGATTGCCTGAGTGACTTTGATCAACCAGCGCTTGAACTTCCACCAATAACGGCCGGGTGCCTTCTTGCGTGACGGTAATGCAAGAGCCCGCGACGGGCTCGCTGTGTTGGGACAAGAATAATGCCGACGGATTCGCGACTTCCTTTAACCCGCGATCCGTCATCGCGAATACGCCCAGTTCGTTCACCGCGCCGAAGCGATTTTTAAACGCGCGGACTAAGCGAAAACTCGAATTGGTGTCGCCTTCGAAATACAGAACGGTATCGACCATGTGCTCGAGTACGCGCGGCCCCGCGAGGGCGCCCTCCTTCGTCACATGGCCGATCAGAATCAACGCCGTGCCACTCGCCTTCGCCACGCGCGTCAGTCGCGCCGAACACTCGCGCACTTGCGCGACGCTGCCTGGCGACGACGTCAGCGCTTCCGTATAAACCGTTTGAATGGAATCGATCACCGCGATTTTTGGTTTTTGTTCGGCGAGAACTTGCTGGATTTTTTCCAGTTGAATTTCCGCGAGTAACTTCATCGATCTCGCTTCGACTTGCAAACGCTGTGCGCGCAACGCGATTTGCTGCAGCGATTCTTCACCGCTGACATATAGGGTCGACTGCGTAGTATTCATGTGCGCGAGCGCTTGCAATAGCAGCGTCGACTTGCCGATGCCCGGATCGCCGCCGATCAACACCACGCCGCCCGGCACCATGCCGCCGCCGAGCACACGATCGAGCTCGGCGATGCCGGTGGTCATACGCGGAATTTTTTCGGGCTTGATTTCGGATAGCAACTGCACGCTGCTGCTCGCCGTGAGGCCGCTAAAGCGATTACCTTTTGATGCGGTTTCCGCGATGGTTTCGACTAAGGTATTCCACGCGTTGCAGTGCGGGCACTGGCCTTGCCAGCGCAACGTTTGGCCGCCACATTCGGTGCAGGTGAATACTGATTTTGTTTTGGCCAACGAATACCTTTTACGAAACTCAATTAAGATAGTGGTGTCGCCTCTCCCTTTTAGGGCGAGGGGCGATAAGCTTTTGGCTATCGTTCCGTCATCGGCACCCGCGGCGCAATCGCACATAACAACTCATAGCCGACCGTCCCCGCGCTTCGCGCCACTTCATCCACGGGTAAACCTGCCCCCCACAATTCAACGGCACTACCGATACGGGCCCGGGGCGCCTTGCTTAAGTCGACACAAATCATATCCATCGACACGCGACCCACAGTCGTAACATGCTCGCCTTCCACCAACACCGGCGTGCCCGTGGGCGCGAGACGCGGATAGCCGTCGGCATAACCGCAAGCGACAACGCCGATGCGCATCGATCGATCGGCACGAAAATTTCCGCCGTAACCGACGCTGTCGCCGCTCTTCAAGTTCTGAATAGCGATGATTTCGCTTGATAGCGTCATCGCCGGCTTCACACCGATATCGGCGGCGCTACGATCGGCAAATGGCGTCGCACCATAGAGCATAATTCCCGGCCGCACCCAATCCGCGTGGGATTCGGGGTAACGAATCAGCGCGGCGGAATTCGCGAGACTGCGCGGATAAGACAAATCCGCGGTGATTTCGCGAAACAACGTCACCTGTTCGCGCACGCCTACGGGCTCATCGGCAGTTGCGAAATGTGTCATCAAAGTCACACTCGCCACGCGCGCTTGACGTAGCGCGGACATCGCACTGGGAAAATCCTCGGGCTTGAAGCCTAGGCGATTCATCCCGGAATTAATTTTAAGATGCACGTCGAGCTTGCCTGGCGTTGCTTGTACGATCAGGCGCAACTGCTCCTCTTGATGCACCACCGTCGCAAGGCGGTATTCAGTTATCAGGCGTAATTCTTCACGATCGAAGAATCCTTCGAGCAACAAAATTGTTTGATCAAATCCAGCTTCGCGCAACGCAATGGCATCTTCGATATTCAGCACTGCGAAACCGGCCGCCTTCTTCATCGCGTTTGCCGCGCGCAACACGCCGTGACCGTAGGCGTTGGCCTTCAGCACCGCCATGACCTTCGATTGCGGTGCGAGTTTTTGAGCGACGCGCAGATTGTCGTGAAGTGTAGCGAGATCGATTCGCGCTTTGATGGGACGCATAGCTTAGTTCTCTGGCCTTGCCCGAACGGAAAACACGCTTATATTACTTAAACTCAAATTCAACTAACTCCAACGTTTTATCTCCGACGTTTTTTAGCGCGTATGTCGTCGATACCTCACGCCACTCAAACTGCGCAAGCGACAACGTAACCTTTGTTGGCGCGCCGCCGTTCACAGTTTGCTCAATCGTACTGGGCGTTTGAACAACGCGCACACTCCGTCCCGGCAACATCAATGGCCCGATTGATTCGCCGGGCAACAATGTGAACCGATAGCCGCGAACACGTTCGTTATCGAGGACTTTCGCGATGCCATAACCTTCAATCAAAGGCGTGCCGCCCGTTCCGGACGGCTGACTACTAAGCAGTTCGATACCAATGGCACGAAATGGATGATCGTCGACATTGGTGAATCGATGGGTATACGCGCCTTGCGATGCGCGGTAATAGCCGATCAATCCCGCGGTAATATTCAATTCCGATTGAGCTTTGCCGGGAATGTCGTTTTTTAGACGCGTCGTGCTCAACATCACATAAGGATAATCGAGCGAGTGAGTGTGATACTGCGTCGCTTCGCTGGGCATCACTTCCACATCAAGAACTCGAACCACTTCATTTACGAATTTCGGACGATGCTGTGGCTCATCCTTCGCATCGACAGAGTGATCTTGCGACCACGCAATAGAAAAAGTAGTCAGTAAAAAAATACTGAATGCGATGCGCGAGGTATTCAAGCTAGTAGCTTCCCTGAGCGAAATTTTGAAATTTGGTGAACTGCCCAAGGAAGGTCAATCGCACCGTACCAATCGGACCGTTACGTTGCTTACCGATAATGATTTCAGCGATACCCTTATCCTGCGAACTTTCGTTGTATACCTCGTCGCGATAGATAAATAGAATCACGTCAGCATCTTGTTCAATCGCGCCCGATTCGCGCAGATCGCTCATGACCGGCCGTTTATTGGGGCGCTGTTCCAGCGAGCGATTAAGCTGAGACAGCGCAACCACTGGCACTTTCAGTTCCTTGGCGAGCGCCTTCAACGAACGGGAAATTTCCGATATTTCCGTGGCGCGATTTTCGCCTTGGCTGGTCGACGACATCAATTGCAAATAGTCGACGACGATCAAGCCTAATCCTTTGTGCTGGCGATGCAAGCGCCGCGCACGTGCGCGAAGTTCCAGCGCGGTGAGCGCGGCACTTTCGTCGATGAACATCGGCGCGTCATTCAAGCGGCCAAGCGCGTTGGTGAGGCGCGGCCAATCGTTATCATCGAGCCGTCCGGTGCGCAATTTATGTTGATCGAGGCGACCGGTGGAGCCGAGCAAACGCATCGCGAGTTGCGTGCCGGCCATCTCCATACTGAAAATCGCGACCGGCAATTTGCCCTCGAGCGCGACGTGCTCTGCAACGTTCAGCGCGAAGGCAGTCTTACCCATCGATGGGCGGCCGGCGACGATGATCAGGTCACCTGGCTGAAATCCCGATGTGCGCTCATCCAGATCAGTAAAGCCCGTCGCTACGCCGGTGACATCGGAGGGATTGTCGCGGCTGTAAAGCATGTCGATGCGTTCGACCACTTGCGTGAGCAGTGGTTGAATCGCATTAAAGCCTTGATTGCCGCGCGCACCCGCTTCCGCGATTTTAAATATTTTTGCTTCGGCTTCGTCGAGCAGTTGCCGTGCTTCGCGCCCGGCTGGGCTATACGGAACTCGCCGCGATCTCGGTGCCGATTTCAGCGAGCTTGCGCATGATCGATCGCTCGCGCACGATCTCGGCGTAACGACGAATGTTCGCTGCGCTCGGCGTGTTAGTGGTCAACATGCCGACGTAGCCGAGACCACCCACCGATTCGAGTTCCGCGCTGCGTTCCAGCGATTCACCGACGGTGATGACATCGGCTGGACGATTCGCCTCAATCAGCTTGGAGATGTGGTGATAAATCCGGCGATGGTCGTCACGATAAAAATCGTCTGCGCTAACCAAGTCGGCAATCTTGTCCCAAGAAACGTTCTCCAACATCAACCCGCCGAGCACGGATTGCTCCGCCTCAATGGAATGAGGCGGGACGCGCAGGAGATCTAGTTGGTTATCGTTGGGCATGGATTGCTAGCGGAAGTCGAGCACTATTTTACCAGTCTACTGTTTTCACTTCAGAATCAATTCTAAAAGAAATCGCGAAACGCTTTGATCGTTTCGTCCGGCTTTTCTTCCGGAATAAAATGGCCGCACTCGATCGAAAATCCGCGCACGTCAGCGGCGCGTTCGCGCCAACATGCGAGTCGGATCGTAAGCGGAACCGACGAGACCTTTACTTCCCCACAACGCAATAACGGCATTGCAATTTATTGTGCAGGTCTGCACGATCGTGTACCAGATCGATCGTCGCCGCCGCGCGATAGTCCTCGCAAGTCGCATGGATACACGCAGGATCGCTGAACAAACGCACGTATTCTTCGACGACCGCCCGGGGAAAGGCGTCGATATTGGCTCCCCAGCCACCTAGTCTGGAGGTCAAGTATTCACGCGGGTCGTGGCCAATCATCTTTTCCGGAAAATCAAATGGCTGAATTAAAAAGAACCAATGAAAATAACTCGTCGCGACACGCTGATCGACCTCATCGAACACTTTCAGCGTCGGCACAATATCGAGCACAGCAATTTTTTTCACCGCCTTTGAATGATCGATCGCCAAGCGATGGGATACGCGCGCGCCACGATCGTGCCCCGCGAGAAAAAATGTCGTTGAAGCCCAACGCCGCCATCACTTCGACTTGATCGAGCGCCATGGCGCGCTTCGAATAGGGGAAATGATCGTCGGTCGTTTTCGGTTTGCCGCTTTCGCCGTAGCCGCGTAAATCCGGCACAACCACGGTGAAATCTTTCGCCAGCGCCGGCGCAACCTTGTGCCACATTAAATGGGTTTGCGGATAACCGTGCAACAATAATAGCGGCGGGCCGCTACCGCCCGAGGTGACGTGAATCTCCGTGCCGCTGGTTTTTACGCGCTGCGTTTTGAATGTTTCGAACATTCCTCCCCCTCGTTTTTGCGCCGACTTGCTTTCAAGCAACGCCTGGTTCATGGTATAAAGTCGTCTAAGAAGACGCGTAAATATTAGATCAATTACAACCGCTTTCCCCACTATTCTAGCCTTTTCATGCCGTTAAGTTTCTATACCATTCTCGCCGCGCAATTTTTCTCTGCGCTGGCAGACAACGCACTATTGCCCGCCGCCATCGCATTGTTGATCGAGATGAGCGCGCCGAAATCCTACGTGCCGATTCTGCAGGTATTTTTCGTCGTGTCGTATATCGCGTTTGCGCCATTCGTTGGCGCTATCGCCGACGCGTTCCCGAAAGGCCGCGTGATGTCCGTCAGCAACGCCGTTAAATTTGTCGGGTGTATCGCGATGTTGTTGGGCGCACACCCCTCATCGCCTACGGCATTGTTGGCTTTGGCGCGGCCGCGTACTCGCCGGCGAAATACGGCATCCTCACCGAGCTATTGCCGTCGAGCAAACTCGTGACCGCGAATGCTTGGATGGAAGGTCTGACCGTCGCAGCGATCATTCTCGGCTTGGGACTTGGTGGTTATCTGCAGAACGGCAGCCTCTACGCCAAGCTCGAATTCATCCGAATCCGCTGGTCAAATCTCCGGCGCAAATGGCGATCGCAATGATCTGTTTGCTTTACGTGATCGCGGCGCTATTCAATCTCTACATTCCACGCTTGCCGATTGATCACAAACTTGCCGAAGAAAAATCCGCTCTACATGATTCACGATTTTTGGCATTGCTTTAAGTTGTTATGGCGCGATCCGCTCGGCCAGGTTTCACTCGCGGTCACCACTTTATTTTGGGGTGCCGGCGCAACATTAAAAATCGTCATCATCGATTGGGCGCAGAAAGTATTGGGTTTTGGTTTGGATAAAGCGACCTATCTCACCATCGCCGTCGCGGTTGGCATCGCCATTGGCGCATTCATCGCCGCATTGACCGTTAAGCTGGAAAATGCGGTGAAAGTATTGCCCGTCGGGATATTGATGGGCGTATTGATTATTGGCATGATCTTCGTCAACGATTGGCGCGTCGCCGCAGTGTTTTTCGTGGCGATCGGCGCGGTCGGCGGATTTTTTGTAGTGCCGATGAATGCGTTATTGCAACATCGTGGTCACACTCTGATGGGCGCAGGTCATTCCATCGCGGTGCAAAATTTCAACGAGAACTTAAGTATCGGCGCGCTCAACGCCGTTTACGCCGGTATGATTTCCGCACATTTCGGCATCAACACCATCACGATTATTTTTGGTGCGTTTGTCGGTCTGACGATGTGGTGGTTGTATATCAAACATCGCAACGACAAGCCGGTTTAGTTCGCGAAAACCTCACTTGCTGTCCCCGCGAAGGCGGGGATCCATTTGGCGTTGGCTAGTATCGTTGCCTCATTCCATCTGCACGGTTCCAATGTATCGAACCAACCAGACCCGCAAACGCCAAATGCGATTCCCGCCTGCGCGGAAATGACACATAGTATATTGGCATGAGCGCCAGTATCCAGGGGCCGGCCTAGGGCCATGCGCCTCCTGGCGCAGTCGTTTAGACTAAAAAATATAAGGCTTATTCGGCAACTCGTTAGGATTGCGAATCCCCGGCGGAAAATGTTGCGAAAGTAACGCTGAAATACGCTGCACGCCGGCAATCGAACCGCCGGCAAATTCGCCGATACGAAATGCCTGCTCCATCTCGCGGCAAACCGCATCCCATTCCGCTTGCTCGACCTTTGCGGCGATGCCTCGGTCGGCAACGATCTCTACTCTATGATCCGCAAGCAGCAGATAAATCAATACGCCGCTGTTGGTATCGGTGTCCCAAACGCGCAGTAGCGAAAACACGTCGAGTGCGCGTTGGCGTGATTGCAAGCCATGCAGGAGTGGCGGTAAATCCAACGCGGTTTCAATGGCGAAGCGTAATTCGCCGGTGTGCGCTTGCTCGGATTTCGCGATTTCCGCTTCGACCGCGTCTAAGGTTTGCTGGGAAAAGCGCGAGCGCAAATGCAGGCTCGTCGTGCAAAGATGTTTAAAAATGCGGCCAATTCTCATCACCATTCTCCCGACGCGCCGCCACCGCCGCCCATGCCACCACCACCGCCACCGAAATCTCCGCTCGACCCACCACCCCAACCACCGCCCCCGTAACCGCCACCCCAACCACCCCAACCGCCACCGCTCGGGCCACCAGAACGGCTACGGTTGCTCCACCCGTTCATCGGGCTGACCGCGCCAGCAAACAGATTGAAAAGAAAGGCAAGCCCGCCTGCAATCGCCGCCACGCCCATCACGCTCAAAATAACCCAGGTGACCAAACCGGTGACGCCGCCGGCAATTATGGAACCGAAAAATCGCCCGAAGATCGCGCGAAAGATCGCGCCGGAAACGAACGCGAGCAATATGACCAACGGCAAGGCGCTCAACCAACTATCGTCGTTGTAGCCTTGCGGCTGCGGCGCGGGAAGCGGTTCGCCGTCGACGACCGCCACCATGCGATCGACGCCGGCGTCGATACCACCGTAGAAATCGCCATGCTTGAACAGCGGTGTAATGACTTCGGCGATGATGCGCTTCGCGACTGCGTCTGGCATCGGCCCTTCCAGGCCATAGCGCGTTTCGATGCGCAGCTTACGGTCGCTCTTCGCGATGACCAACAGCGCGCCGTCGTCGACACCTTTGCGCCCCAGCTTCCACGTATCGGAAACGCGCAATGCATATTGCTCGATCGCTTCCGGCTCGGTGGTCGGCACAATCAATACGGCGATTTGGCTTCCCTTGCGCGTTTCGAGCGCGCGCAACTTTTCCGTTAGCGCGCTTTGCTGCTGTTCGTTCAGTGTGGCGGTGAGGTCGGTAACAATGCGCCGCTCCGGAACCGCAACGAGGTTCTGCGCAAAAACACTGCCGATCAGACAGAAGAGCGCGGCGAAGAGCCATGCTTTCGCCGCGTTCAGGGTTGTCATTTTGAAATTAGATGACGATTATTTCTGCGTCGCCGGCTGGCTGAAATCGACTTTCGGCGCGGTGGAAATCGCTTTTTCGTTTTCCACCGTGAAATTTGGCTTGGTCTTGTAGCCAAAAATCATCGCGGTGAGATTGCTCGGGAATTGCCGCGTGGTGACATTGTAATCTTCCACCGATTTGATGTAACGATTGCGCGCCACGGCGATGCGGTTTTCTGTACCTTCCAATTGTGCTTGAAGATCGCGGAAGTTGGCATCGGATTTCAGTTGCGGATAATTTTCCGATACGACCAACAAGCGCGACAACGCACCGGATAATTCGCCCTGCGCTGCTTGGAAATTCTTCAACGCCTCCGGGTTGTTTGCCATTTCCGGCGTCATTTGAATCGAGCCGACTTTGGCGCGCGCTTCGGTGACCTGGGTCAGTACGTCTTTTTCTTGCTGCGCATAGCCCTTCACTGTGCTAACCAAATTCGGAATCAATTCGGCACGGCGTTGATATTGGTTAATCACTTCGGACCAAGAAGATTTCACGATCTCGTCTTGCGATTGAAAGGTGTTATAGCCGCAGCCCGTGAGCACGGCAAAGATTGGAACGAGTAACCAGTTTCCGAGGCGCATAGTAGTTTCCCTTATATTTTTGGTTAAGACAATGACCATAATAGGGACGCGCGATTGAAATTACAATAGCGCGCTCAAGACTGCCAACGCAAACATTGTTGGCGCACCACTTCAGGAAGCTGGCGTTGCTCTTTGTGCAATGCCCGTATCCACGCCGCATCATTGCCGGCCGTCGTCACCGAGTCGCGCAATGCCGCGCAGGCGGTATCGGTTTTCAATTCAATCGCGTGCAATTCGATCGCGTCGAGTGTTGCAATAATGTCCTCACCGACACTGCGATGCTCGCCGGTTTTGGGATCGACAAAGGTGCCGTTAAAGCCCGAGCGACAGGCTTGGAATCGATTAAATTTATACACCAAATAATCGTCAGCCTCGGGAACAAAGGTGTTTTCGCGCAACTGCCAGTGCGCAACGGTTTGAATATACGCTGCAAGCTGTGCGGCTTTGGCGATGGTAAGCGGTGTATCCATCACGCGAATTTCGATGGTGCCGAATTCCGGCTTCGGACGAATGTCCCAATAAAAATCCTTCATATCTTCGACTACGCCGGTGCGCGTCATCTTTTCGAAATAAATAAGGAACTCATCCCACGAAGAAACAAATGGTGCACGCCCGGAAAAGGGAAAGGCTTGAATCGAATTTAACCGCGCCGAATCAAAGCCAGTATCCGTCCCCTGCACGAACGGCGACGACGCCGACAACGCGACGAAATGCGGAATGTAGCGCGACAGTGTATGCAATAAACGCAGTGCCGAATCGGCATCGGAACAACCGATGTGAACGTGTTGGCCGAACACGGTGAACTGCTTGGAAAGATACCCATACAACGTCGACAGATGATGAAATCGCGGCGCATCGAAAATGCGCTGCTCGCTCCATTGCTGAAACGGATGGGTTCCCCCGCCACAAAGGCCCAAGCCAAGTTTACGCGCTGCTTCAACTAACACATCGCGGGTTTCTTGCAATTGTGCAACGGCGTCTGCATAGCCTTCACACACACCGGTGGAAATTTCGATCATGCTGGCGGCGATTTCCGGCTTCACCTCGCCCGGCAATTTTTTCTTCGCCATGACGCGCAACAAATCTGCTGCGCCGGGCGTAAGATTGAAATCGTGGGTGCCGACCACCTGCAATTCTAGTTCGATGCCAAGCGTGAGTTCACGCGATGTTGCGAAAGGTTCAAGTGCCATTGTGAATCTCGCCACTGTGTTTGAGAGACCACTTGACGGCCAGTGGCCCAAGAATTTCCAGTATCGCGATGGTGCTAAAAATGATGGCGCCGAGCGCCACGCCGAAATCCGCATAGCGCGTCACGATCTCCGCCGTTAGCGCCAGCGCGACGCCGGACATGGGACACAACGCAATGCCAAGAGCAACGCTTTGCCGCAGCGAAAGTCCGCTCGGTTTTCCGAGCACGGCGAGCACGCTTATTTTCGCAAACGAGCGCACTAGGACGATGGCGAGCGCGACGACACCGCCGCTGACCACGTGCGACCACGACAGCGACATAGCGGTGATAACGAACAACAACAACACCAACACACCGCCGACGCTGCCGAAATGCCGTGGCCACACCAACGGCCGCGACGCACGATGGCGCAGCCAAATGCCTGCCAGCAGCGGCGTCAGCAACACCGGCAACTCAAATGTACGCAGCAGGGCGATCATTAGTAACAATAAGCCGAACACCAATAGTGACGCGTGTTCGTCGCGCAGATCAAAGTACGGTTCACAGGACGCCACCACCCTAGCGAGAACAAAAGCCAGCAGCGCGCTGCTGCCAAACACATAAACGGGATGTAACAACGCCGCCCAGATATTATTTCCGTATTCATGGTGCAGCCAACCGAGCAAGAATTTTTGCGCCACGACCGCGTAGACGGTATTCAGAGCCGCAAGCAACAGCAAGCGTTCGCTGAGCTGGCCTTGTGCCTTGAACTCTGCTGTCACGCGCATGACAACCGCGGGCGACGTTGCAACACAGATGATAGCGACCGCAGCAGCAAGCGTCGCGCTGTAACCCAGGGTAACGACAAGCAAAGCGACGACGGTAAATGTCAGCGCGGCCTCAATGACGCTAGTCGCCAACAGCCACGGATTATCGCGCAGCCAGCGCAAGTTGACGCGGCCACCGGCCTCGAACAGCAATAACGCCATGCCCATATCGAAGACAATTCCGAACGGCGCGCTGTTTCCCGCCGGGTCGGCGGTGTTGAAGCCCAATGCACCCGCCACCATGCCGATGAGCGAATAGCCGACGATGCGCGGCCAGCCGAATATGCGGAATACGCCCTCGCCCGCCAACGCCGCAACAATCAAAACCAGCGCCGCCGCGAAAATCGGATCGGCCTGCAACGGCCAAGCCGGAAGAAAATAAAAGGATTCGATTCGTCGCCTCCGAATTCGAGGTTTCAGCCTAGGAAAAGTCTGAACGTCTGCACTTACGCGATCAGATTTGGCGGGCGCCACCCGCGCCTCTCACTCGCAATAGTTCGTTTGAGAGGGGATTATTTTGTGATTGCCAGAGCGGATCGATCGCGTCACATTGCGCGCGAGCCACGGTATTTGCTTTGGCTAAAGCAATGCCAGTGTACTCCGAAAGGCGGCCCTTTCATTACTGTTCGCGCGAAACAAAAAATCGCTAATGCAGGCATGCCAGGACCCGCGCCCTGCTTGCCTCGCAGCCATGCCTTCAGCAAACACCGCATCCTGCCTTGCTCCTGGCACGACGACCTATATGTAACAGTCTGTAACACCGCACGCACTGGTCAACGCCCGTCGTAAACTAACCGTTATTTGGGTTAGCAGCGATACGTGGAGATAGCAATGATGCGCAGGATTTTTCATCACTTCAAAAAATGGCCAATCGTTTTGATCGTCGCCCTATTTTCTTCATTGGTAAATGCCGATCCGCCGGATCGCGTCGCGCGCTTGAGTTTTATCGAAGGCGAAGTTTCATTTGCGCCAAAGCGCGCGGATAAGGATGACAATTGGTCAGCAGCGAAAATCAACTGGCCGATCACCGAAGGCAATCGCCTTTACGCTGGCGACAACGCTCGCGCCGAATTGCATCTTGGCGCATCGGCATTACGCCTCGCGGAAAACACCGCGCTGGATTTCATCCGATTCGACGACCAACGCATCGAAACCTTTCTCGATCGGGGTTCGCTCAGCGTGACGTTGCGTAACTGGGATCGCGACGATGAACTCATCATCACCACGCCGACCTTGAGCATTTCGCTCAACAGCAACGGGCGTTACCGTATCGACCTCGATGACGATAGCGCACGCGTGCTAGTACACCAGGGCGAAGCAAAAATTCAGCAGGGCAATTCGCGATTTAATTTGATCGCTTCACAGCGTGCAGAAATCGTCGGTCGCGATGGTGGCGACGTACGCATCACACGCGACAACGACGAAGACAATTTCGACCGCTGGGCAGCCGAACGCGATAGCCGACAAAGCGTCGCGACTTCGTCTCGATACGTTGCGCCGACGACGCCCGGAATTTACGAGCTCGATCAATACGGCCAATGGCATGAAACCGGCGAGTATGGCCACGTCTGGCGTCCGAATAACGTAGCCGACGATTGGGCGCCCTATCGTCATGGTCGTTGGGAATGGATCGCGCCGTGGGGCTGGACTTGGATCGACGACGCGCCCTGGGGCTTTGCCCCGTCGCACTACGGCCGCTGGGTTTACGTCGATCGCTATTGGGCATGGTATCCGGGACGGATCGTCGCGCGCCCCGTTTACGCGCCGGCGTTAGTAAGTTTTATCAGCGGCCCTGGATTCAGCGTTTCCGTTAGCACCGGTCAGCCGTGCGGTTGGGTGCCGCTGGCGCCGTACGAGGTTTATTATCCTTATTATCAATCAAGCCATCGTTACGTCGAGCGCATCAACGTCACCCACGTTCATCGCGATCACGTGATCGAACGCGAGTATCGCCACGATCGCGGACACCATCGCAATCGCGATCACCCCGGCGGGGTGACGATCGTCAATCCACGCGTCGTCATCGATCATCTCCCGGTCGCGCGTGCGGTGCTACCGTTCGAGCGTGGCGTGCTGCGCGACATCGCCCGCATCGCACCGCCGTTGCCGCCACTGCCCGGAATCGGCCATCTGCTGCCGCGATCAACGCGACACGACCACACGAATCGCGCCAACGACGAAGAACGCGAGCGCCGCCCGGAACGAAAATTTCAAACAGGCACGCCGGTGCCCGTTCAACAAGGGGATCGAAGCGAAGTGCGCCGTCACGAAGATCTACCCAGGCGCACCGATTTTCAAATTCCCCACCGTGAAGTCGAGAGACGAGTACCGGCAAAGGACGGGCAGCGTTCAGTGCCACCCGCACCGATCATCATCCGTGAGCGGCCCCTACCACACAACACAACGCAGTTGCCGCAAAATAACCGGCCGCTACCGCAAAACGTGCGTCCGCTGCCATACAACGATAAACCGTTACCGCAAAACAATAAACCGCTGCCGTCACAAAGCAATGAACCGCGGCGGGATTCAAATGGCGCAGGCAAAGCGCAAACTGGGGGTGCGGTGCGACGAGCGGAAAAATGGATGACTAATCCACGTTGAATATCCAATAAAAACCGGATTCGCCTAAAGCCTTAACGGTCGACTAATAGTGTAAGTTGAAAGAGCCATTTTGACTTCCCGCAAGCGGACTTAACAATTCAAGTCTTGGGGGCGGTGATGCGAATATGTGGCAACTTATTGTTTTGCGAGCAAATGGTATAGCACGTCACGGTTTTTTGACGGCTCCATGCGATCGCCGTCTCAATCCAATCAAAAGTCTAACGTCAAATGTTGTCAACCGTTTCCAATAATTTATCGCCAAGCTTTACAATTTCTGCGCGTTCTTTCGGTGACAGTCTTTGCAGATTTTTGACCATCAGCGCAGTGCGAGGATCGTTTGCAAATTCGTCTTCGTGTATATCGAGAAAGCGCCAGTACAGCGTAGTTATCGGGCACGCGTTTGAGCCTAGTCTGATTTTTGGGTCGTAACGGCAGCCTGTACAGTAGTTGCTCATGCGTTCAATGTAGGCACCACTCGCCACATAAGGTTTACTGGCAAAGCGGCGACCATTTGCGAATAGCGCCATACCGATGACGTTCGGCAGCTCCACCCACTCCACTGCATCGACATAAATCGCCAAATACCAATCGGAGAGCGCTTTTGGGGCAATCTCGGCGAGCACACCAAACATCCCGGTTACCATCAATCGTTGAATATGATGCGCGTAGCCATGTTCGAGCGTTTGACCGATGGCCTGGCGCATGCAGTTCATTTGCGTTTTGCCGGTCCAATACCATGTGGGCAACGTGCGGTTGTTGCCAAAATGGTTTGCTTCTTTCAGAGCCGGCATATCGAGCCAGTACATACCGCGAATGAACTCTCGCCATCCGATGATCTGGCGCACAAATCCTTCTACTGCCGCTAGTGGCGCATGCCCGAGCCTGTAGGCACCCACTGCAGCGTCGATCAATTCGCACGGATTTAACAATTTGAGATTCAGAGCTGCAGACAGTGTTGAGTGATAAAGCCACGGCTCCCCTTGCCACATCGCATCCTGAAACTTTCCGAAATTCACTAACCGGTGAGTAATGAAATCTTCCAATGCAGCTAGCGCGTCTTCGCGGGTAACAGGCCAGTTGAAATTCGTGAGAGAACCGGGGTGGCTCGCAAACTGACGTTCTACGGTAGCAAATACTTCCCGAGTTACTCCGTCAGGTGCAAATCGAAGCGGTGCGGGAACCGATCCTGGCCCTGCGCGGCCAAATGTTTTGCGGTTGGCGTGGTCGTAATTCCAGGCCTCTCCCTCGGGTTGGCCGTTTACCATCAGGATGCCGGTTTCCTTTCGAATGTGCCGATAAAATGACTCCATTCGAAGCTGTTTATAGCCCTTAGCCCACTGCGCAAACTCATCTACGGAAACAATAAAGTGGGTATCCGCGCGCATCACGATTGTGGTCCGGGATACCTCACCCGACGCTGCCACCGCCATCTTCAGGCGATATTCTCCGGGTTCCACGAGTACGAGTTTTTCTGGCTTCAAGATCGCAAGGCGTTCGGCGAGGACATCGACGAGTGAGGATTTCACTGAATCGTTCAGCCAGACGTAGTCAACCGCCATTCCTTTTGCTTCGAGCGTCATCGCGAAGTGTCGCATTGCCGAGAGAAACATCGCGATCCGCGCCTTGTGGCTCCAAACATGGTTTGCCTCGTGCTCTGATTCGATCATCAGCACGCGGTCTAGGCGTATGTCGAAATCTGCGAGCGCAGCCGAGTCCGCATTTAATTGATCGCCGAGAACCAAAACTAAGTGGCGAATTCTTGGCTTAGGCATTCGATGATTTCGCCGAACCCACTTGACGACACTTTTTCGAGCAATACTTGACTTCGGTCCAGTTGTTGCGCCAGGCCTTGCGCCAGGTCATGGATCGGCCGCAAGCGGCGCATGCTTTGGCGGGTAGCGCTGACTTGTTGCCGCTGAAGTCGGTATGGGTTTTCACAAATCGAGTTGCAACTGGCTCACTGCGTCCGCCATCGCTGACCCGCCGCTACGATTGTTACTTCGTTTGTGGCTTCCATGCTTTTGAAAAACTCGGGTTGATTCGGCGATAACCTCGGCCTTTTTTCGTACCGCGGATAGGCGCTGCTTCGCGGCGCGTGCCGCCCCTTCATTTTTAACGATCGGCATGGGATAGTTTTGGCCCAACATGCAGCCCGCGCGGGACTGAGTTTCCATAGGCATTTTCCACGGCTCAAAAATATAGTCATGCGGTACGTTCGCGAGCGCCGGAATCCAGCGGCGCACGAATACGCCATCAGGGTCTTGATCACGTGCCTGCTTGACTGGATTGTAAATTCTCACGGCGTTGATACCGGTCACACCGGATTGCATTTGGATCTGAGAATAATGTATGCCCGGTTCGTAGTCCAAGAATTCCCGCGCCAGATGCAGCGCGGTTTCGCGCCAGTGGAGCCACAGATGATAAGAGGCAAAACTGACAACCATCGCGCGCATGCGGAAATTTAACCACCCCGTCTCGGCAAGCATTCGCATGCATGCGTCCACCATCGGGTAACCGGTTTCGCCATGGCACCAAGCAGTAAACTTGATCGGATCAAAATCGTTTTCCCGAAGTCCGTCGAAACCGCGATTCAGATTTTGAAATTCGATATTCGGCGCGCTTTCCAGTCGTTGCATGAAGTGACAGTGCCAGTGTAGCCGTCCTTCGAACGATTTTAGTGACGCCAAAAATCCGGGTGGCGCCTCTCCCTTGGGCATTTCCCTCAGAGCGGCTTGCCTGGATTTAACAGCCTGCACCACTTCGCGATGCGATAGTGTGCCAAAAGCAAGGTGGGCCGAGAGACGGGAACAATCAGTCAGAGCGGAGAGCGGACTGGACATGGCTTGGCGATAGTTCCGGCCACGGTAGTCTAGAAAACTCTTGAGCAAATCAACCGCCGCATTTCTGCCGCCGCGCTGGCGCCGTAATTTGTCAACGGTGGTAAGTCTAAAATGAGCAGCCGTCTTTGATTCGGAATTGTCAATCGGAAGCTCGGCCTCAGCAATGCGTTCGGGTGCCAAAGTAATCGGCTGGTTCATGCGTGCTTCCCAGCGCTTTGCCCAACCATTCCGGTCTTTAAGCCCTCTGACAACACCATTCTGGGGCATTTCGTGCCATGTAACGCGGCGCGATCGGCACCATGCGGCCACCGCGATGTCCCGTGCGAAGGTGACGGCGTTGCCGGTTTCTTCATGGCTCCAGAGATCGGTGAAGGGAGTAGAAATCAATAGACGCTCCAGGACCGCAATCATATCGCCCTGAAAACGATGCAGGCGGCTGCCAAGAACACGAAGATCCGTGTCAAGTTCGGCGAGCGACTCATTGATGAATCCCAAATGCTGGGCGGAAAAATCTGGTGCGACTATTACAGCGGGCTCGTAAACGTAAATGGCGAGAATCGGTCCACGTGTTGCCGCTCGCGCCAGTGGTGCGTGATCATGTACTCGCAAATCTCGCTTGAACCAGACTACTTGGACCATAGAGAGCTCTTGTTTGCCGTCAAGTCAGCATCCTTTGAATCTATGCCTAACAACTACGCGCAATCATAGGTCAGCGGCTGACAGGATTTCGCGGCAATGGCCGCAACATAGCTTGGCCGCCATCCACTCTAATCACTTGTCCAGTGATGTGAGCTGCGGCGGGCGAAAGCAAGAATACGATGGTGCCCGCCACTTCATCGGGCTCACCGATGCGTTGAGTTGGAATCATTGCCGCTGAGCGCGCTTCCGCTTCCGGCGTTGCAATGAAACGTTGAGTGAGTGTAGAGCGCGTGAGCCCGGGTGCGACCACGTTGACGCGAATACCTTTGTCGGCGTAGGTCGCCGCGGCGCTCATTGCCAGCGCTGTCACAGCCGCCTTAGCCGCCGCAATCGCTTCATGATGCGCGAACCCTGCGTGTGCAACGACTGAGCTGATAAGTACGGCTTGCCCAGGTAATCCGGCCTTAGTCGCTTGGATAATGAACCACTTCAATAGATTAAACGACGTCGTCGCATTAGTCGCGAACTGCGCATCCCAATCGGCTAGAGACGTCATGTGCAGTGGGCGAACGATCGTCGAACCGATGCAGTTGACCAATGCGTCGAACGGTCCCGCTTCAGCCGCCATTGAGAATAATCGGGCAAGTCCCCCAGCATCGGTTAGATCCGCTGCGCATGTGGCGGTGTTCGCATAGCGACGGGCGAGCGCTTCGAGTTTTTCAATATCGCGTGCGGAGATCAACAGCGCATGCCCCAACCCAAACAGCTGCGCCGTTAAGGCACTGCCAATTGCGCCAGTGGCACCGGTAACAAGAATTTTCATTGTGGCTGTTCGTGAAGTCGCGCACGTTCCAACGCATCGGCGCAAAAACGGTGGGGGTATGGGATACTTTTTACGCTTTCTTCGCCCAACTCAGGCACCATCCCTTAGCGTTGACTTGCTTGCCGGCGAAAAGGGAGCAGTTGCCCCAAGGATCCGTAGCCTTGGATAGCCAAAGAATACAATCTGTTGCATTGCTGAGACTTGTTATGCTTGGGATATTTCTTGCCATCGACCTTAGTTGTGTCATGCACATAACCTAAGGCGACCGCTTGCCCGCTTGCCTCGTCGACTTTTGTCTGGGCAAATGCGTTTTTCGCCAACATTGCCGCGCTAGCGGCAGCGATGGATGTTATAAATGTGCGTCGGGTACTATTCATTCAATTCCTCTATATTTTGTAATGATCGAAAAGCGTTTAAGCCGCTTCTAAGGGGCGCGTAACTTTGCGAATAGGTCACGTTGATTGATAGGCTAGTAATTGTGAACGAGCCGATCTGCGCAGCGGATGGGGTTTTATCGTTTCCTATTAGCGAATGGAATCATTAGAGCTCGACAACGTTAGCGGTTCTAAGACTCGGGCTTGCCTCAGGTTTCGCGCCAACACGGTTGATCTCTTTAGGCAAAGGCGATATTTTCTTGAACTCATATACGGTTAATGCCATCCCGAGTCCCATCAGCGCGAAACAAAACATGCCCGTGTAGAGGAGTGTTGAGTTATCCATGTCGCTGTCCTTTCATGCTAAGTACCTTGAAATAGATGCCAAAACACAGGATCGATGGCACCCAGGTTGCGGTGAATAAGCCTTGGTCTTTTTGGCCGTTGAACCACAGATAGGCCGTCACAGCAAAAGACACCATCACGGCAAGAAGGATACAAACATCAGACATTTTGAACATACTTAGTCCTTTAGTAGTTGAAGCGGTCAATAGACAGAGGCGCAATAATGTTTTCATCACGACTCCCAAAACCCCCAGGCGGCGACCATGAGGCAACCCACTGCGGCCGCGGCATGTACCCGCAACCTTGGTTCACCTTGCAACTCGAACACGAACGGGATAATTTGCAGAACGCCTAACGGCAACCATGCAAGAAATACCAGCGCTAAAGTAAATGAACACCGACCGATGACTCGTCTTAAGTTCGTATGCTGCACGGACATGGAGGGATCGCACTGTGTGGAAGAGTTCATAGGGCATTCGTCGCCGGAACCAGGAGAAAGCCAGGCGTTACTCGCCTGACTTTCTCGATTCGTGCTTTTACTTAGGCATGACAACGCTATCGATAACGTGAATGACACCGTTGGTCGCGGCGATATCGGTTGCCGTTACTTTGGCCTTGTCGACCATCACACCGCCTTCAGTGGTGATGGTCATGCTGCTACCTTCCACCGTTTTCACCGGACCGGCTTTAACATCGGCCGCCATGACTTTTCCGGCGACGACGTGGTACGTCAGCACTTTGGCAAGCTTGGCTTTGTCAGCCAGCAATGCGTCGAGCTGATCCTTTGGAATTTTCGCGAATGCTGCGTCGGTGGGTGCGAAAACAGTAAACGGGCCCTTGCCTTTCAGTGTTTCTACTAGACCGGCCGCTTGAACGGCGGTTACCAGGGTTTTGAACGATCCCGCGGAGATCGCGGTGTCAACGATATCCTTTTGCGCGGCCATGGCGGGTACAGCCGCGACGGTGCTAGCTACGATTCCGAGAGTGGTGACGAATTTAAGCAATTTCATTTTGAGTCCTTAGAGAGAGTTAAAGTAAAGCGGGTTATAAAAACAAATCTATCCGCACTGCGGAAGACTTCATTAAGCCCCCAGTAACGGGGCAGAATCTTGGTTAATCGGATGTTGCAAACGGCTACGGCAACGGTCGTACGTGTGTCGTTAGATCGGTTAGCGGTTTAATCAAAAACTACGTCACCCGGGATCGCGCGAGTGAACGTGGCCTGACTAGAAATTTTGATTTGGAGTCGGGTGCCGTGCCAATGCGCGGCGCGCATTCGGGCGTTCTAGGTCCTTTCAAGGCGCTATTCCTAGTGCCTGTCGGAAGCATTCGGAGGTCAAGTTTGACAATCGAATACTTCCCCCGAGGTGGCGCAGTTGGGTGCATACAGTTTCCCGTGAGTCCGACCGCCGATTCGGCTTGCACTTTTTCCTGTTGCCGTCGTGCTGCCGCATCAATGCTCATCGTCACCGAGATCAAGTCAATTGGCCATTCGAAAAACAAATAGTCTTGATCACGATTGTTGCTTGTGACGGACATGCCGATAACAAGAAACATTAGGGCTACGACGGAATAAGTCCTTAACTTACTTTTGATTCTCATTCTTCCTCTCATGGAACCCGTGAACGGGTTGGTTTTTGCCGTTTAAGGCGGTCGAAATCGAGAGTGGCGACGAAACAGTTTTAAGTCTCGCCTCGCTGTTAATTTGGTTCCGATATCGAGCAAAAGTTGAAAACTTTAATCCGTATTCGCGGCAATATAATTCCTGTGTCAGCCCACTTCCGCGCCACGCGTCCAGATGGCTGCGCCAAAACTCAATTCTCCTTTGACGTTGCTTGTCTTTATGAAACTTCATACTTCTCCTCACTTTAATCGCCGATCGTCGCGATAGCATCGACTCATCTCAAGGAGAGGTTTGTCACAGGCCCAGATGCTTCGGCTAGTACCGATGATCATCACCAGTCCCGGACAGAAAGGCAGACGGCTAGAGTTAGCGGTTAACCGCCGCTGGACTCAGTGCCGACCGCAGAGAGCCGTGACGCACAAGCCGCATTCAGCGCGGACGATTCCTCGGGGCTTGAAGGCGCCATGAACGCCGGTGCGCCGAGTTCTTTATCAGTCCAAACTGTTTCGCCGTTGCCGAAGTGGCCACTAAACATTTGCCATGACGCGAGTGACACCTTGCCGGACTCGCAATTGGCCACGTATCCAAGCTTGACCGAGCGATGGGGGTAGAGCATTTCATTCGTGGTAGGGTCGCTTCCCAGGGTGATCAGTTGCTCATAACTACGCATAACCTCAATGGTCACAAGTTCCCCCGTCTTTGCCACCGACGCGATATCTAACAAGACGGTTCCTTCTGCGTTATCCGCAACGGTAATCCATTCAGGCGCAGCGACGGCTGACATTGAAAAAACCAGAGTTGAAGCGGCGATAAGTTTGGTAATCATGAAAGTCTCCTAAGTGAAATATTAAAGTCAGGGCCGGCGGTTAAATGTATATGTTTCGTTTCAGTACAAACAATATACATTGATCATTATTGAGTTGTCAACACATATACAACTTTATTTTCTCACAGGCGATCTTTCGGATCTGGGAAACCGGAAGGCTGTATGAGGAAAACAAGGGTATTGTCATTATTTATCATGTAGATATGTTTTAAACGACCTGACAAATAGGCGCCGAACACAATCCCATATTCATGATATTTCGCTTTTGTTTCAATCTTTATGTATACTTCTTGTACATATTCTGTAACGTCTATAAGTGACCGATCAACGTTCAACAATAAGGAGTCGCAACCGATGTCAACACGCACAACTAGCACCGACGAGCAAGCGCTTTTCTCCATTGGCGTGCTAGCCCGCCTGACGGGAATCAATCCAGGAACATTACGTATTTGGGAGCGTCGGTATCAGATCGCCAACCCCATGCGTAGTGGCGCGCGGGACAAACGCATGTATTCGCAAAGCGATATTGATCGGCTCTCGTTGGTCAAAATCTTGGTTGATAGCGGCCATCCGGTCAGTAGCGTTGCTCAGTTGTCGATTGATGACTTACGTTCGCGGTTAAAGATGTCCGCGGACCGGGTATCGAAGGACGTATCGACAAAGACCCAGCCGAGCCGCGTGGTAGTGCTGGGCGAGGCCCTTGCGGTTCGTTTTGCCGAGCACAAAGGTCAACTGCGAGAGATTGAAATTTGCGGCCTGTTTAGCAGCGCGGCGGAATTGGATGATAAGGCGCGCGCGCTTGCACCCGAAGTGTTGGTGGTCGAGTATGCAACGCTGCAACGTGAGACGCTCGGCGACATTTGGCGCCACCTCGCCGTGACGGGGGTGCGCCATGCGGTGGTCATCTTTGGTTTCGGTGCGCAGCGATCGGTCAAGGATCTCGAGCGCGCCGGCGTGTTGTGCTTGCAAGCCCCCGTCACGCTTTCCGAGATCGAGCGTGCATGTGCGAGCGCGCGCGGCGCCTCGGTTCTAAAGATCGAGGAGACTATCACGACTACTGCGGGGGTTCCGCCGCGACGGTTTTCCCCTGATCAACTGGCGCGAATTGCCGCGAGTGCGACGCCGATGAAATGCGAATGTCCGCACCATCTGGTCGATTTAGTGAATAGTTTGGTGGCATTCGAGACCTACAGCAATGAGTGCGTAAACCTTTACCCCCACGATGCGCAGATACATGAACTGCTCCATACCACGACGGCCGCGGCGCGCGCGCTGATGGAAACAGGGCTCGCTAAAGTGATCGAAGCCGAGGGAATTTCGGCGGACTGAGTTTCGGGCTTCGAACATCATTCGATGCGGCCGATAAATCTTGAAACGGTACTAACCCCGGATACTAATTGGTTCTGGGTAATCGAAGGTAATATTGAGGAGTGATCTTTTGGAAAAAATATTGCAGCAAGCGGATGTGAGTCTGAAGCTACTTAAAGTGCTTTTAGAGAATAGCTTTGACTCGATTCTAATCACGGATGCGACGGTTTCAGGGAAAATTGTTTACGCAAACAAGGCATTTAAGAAACTGACCGGATACGACCCATCTGAGGTCATCGGAAAAACACCGCGAATCCTGCAGGGAATAGGGACCGACAAGAAGGTGATTGCGCACCTCGCTCAGTCCCTAAAAAGCGATGGTCGTTTTGAAGGTAAGGCGATAAACTATAAAAAAGACGGAACGCCTTTCATCATGCACTGGCGAGTTTTGCCAGTGAAAATCGGGAAAAATACCAAGGTCTGGGTCGCCATTCAACGCGAAAGCTCGGGTATTTAGTTAATGCACGTCCGCTAACGTCCCGCAATCCAATCAATTGGGTACGTTAGCCGATTTTTTTAAGAATGTTACATACTGACCGCCGAAAAACCGCAGGTCGAGAGCGGTAACTTCGTGTCGAAACAAGAAATTAGCAATGAAAGTATTACTTTGTCACGATGACAAACCGGTTTAGGATGGGTGAGACTCATACTTGCCACCACTCATGAAACGCTTCTACGCCGCCGCCGATTTGATCGAGGCGCAATTACTCAAAGATTTGCTCAAAGAAGAAGGTATCCCTGCGGAAATTTTTAATCAGAACGCGCGTGGCGGAACGGGCGAAATTCCTTTTACTCATGCCTATCCGGAGATATGGTTGTTACGCGAACACGACGAACGCCGCGCAAGAGAACTGGTCGTTGCGTACGAAAACAGCCCAACGCCGAGTGGTACGTCGGTTTGCGGCAAATGCAATGAAGAAAATCCGCGCAACTTTGCTAGCTGTTGGCAGTGTGGTGGTTTGTTGACGTAAAGTCTCTTGCCAACGCGAGCTGCCAGTATCGGCGCAGGCGATTCCACCCGCGAACCATGAACCGCCAGAGATATTATGTCCACCTCGACATGTCATCCTGAGCAACGCGAAGGATCTGCTTTTGTGGCCGTAAAAAGCAGATCTTCCACGGCGTTTACCCGCGAGCGTAACGAAGGGTTCGGGATGGCATCTTAAGGGTAGTATTGCCAATAGGGTTCATGGAAAGACGCGGTGCGCGCAAATGCGTGGCGTAGGGCGTATCCCAAAAACGCTACCCTTAAATTGGTGCATGAGTGCACCCTACGTAAATTTCTAGGTTGCAGTCTTGCTTTCCACCGGCATCAACTGACAGGCGTTGATCTTCCAACTCTTGTCCTCTTGTTTCTCTACGGTGAAGACGGCGAGGAACACTTGATTTTCGTCGGAGAGAAATTGTACGCCTTGCATGATTCGACCTTGGACGATTGAAGGCGTTAGAAATTTCAGCTCGCGTGGATTGTAAATCGGCGTGTAGCGCTCGCGAACCATTTTGCTGAACGCTTCGACGGTGGGAAAACGTTGCTTCACGCTCGGCGCGGCGAATGCGTAAGCCGCGGCGTCATCTTCTTGTTGGAAGGCATCGAGCTGACTTTGAATCACCGCGCGAATCTCTGCCCATTCCGTAGCCGTCGGCCAAAAACTTTCGGCGGAAAAAGCGCTGATAGAATGCAGCATTAGCAAGGTAAGTAGCGAGCGATAGATTACGTTCATGTCAGCCTCCGAAACAATCCCATGGGTTCATGGCTTTTTCGATTCCCGAAACGCAGCTTAGTTCAAAATGCTCGCAAAGACCAGTCACGCGAATGGGCCTGAAGCCTCGAACTCACTTGCAGAATGGCTGGAGAAGCCCTTCCTTCGGGACGCGGACTATTATGCTGGCATCCGCGCCGCGGCAGTGCGGCTGAATTTTTCTGACGGGAAAGTGCCCGATACCCGTGCGCTGAATCAATTGCTGCAAAATGGCCCGCAAACAATTGTCAACGCGAATGGCCATACAATTTCCTTTACCGCGCAAAATATGGGCCCCAGCGCCTACGGTTACGAAGCGCAAATTTTTTCGACCGGCGCAGTGCCGACAAGGCCCGACAATATTCACGATCTGTTCAACGCATTGGTCTGGGTCAGTTTTCCTCTGAGTAAGGCAGCGATCAATCGCCGCCATATCGCAGCACGGGAGAATCAAGCGGTGGGAAAGAATCGTGGCCCGGTACAAGATGCGCTAACGTTGTTCGACGAAAGCGGCGTAATTGTCGTGAGTGATCGACCGGATTTATTGGGATGTATCGAGCGGTTTGAATGGAAAGATTTGTTCTGGCGGCAGCGCGAATCGGTCGCGCGGCACATGCGATTTTTTTTGTTCGGCCACGGATTAATGGAACAAATGTTGAAACCCTACGTTGGTCTCACCGGGAAATCGTTGTTGATGACTGTTGAGGCGACATGGCTGTCATGCAGTATTGACGGGCTTCTTCAGCATGTCGATGCCAGGAGCCGCACCCTGCTTGATTCTCCAACATGCTTTGCCCGAGGCCGGGATTTACTGCCGTTGCCGCTGCTGGGTATTCCTGGTTGGTCGACGGATAACGTACGCGAAAGCTACTACGATAACGTTCAGTATTTCCGCTCGGGCAGACGCAAGGAGGACCATTGATGCGCTGGTACATTTTGTTGATCAGTCTTGCACTTGCCGCCTGTGGTTCGCCGCCGATCGACTATCGCGGCGCGAGCGCCGTCGCGTTCGAGCCACCGCAGCGTAAGCCGTTGTCGCGTCCGCTTATCGCGGTCGCCCTTGGCAGCGGCGGCCCGCGAGGCCTCACTCACCTCGGCGTGCTAAAAGCTTTGGAAGCAAATGGCATCGTGCCCGACTTAATCGTCGGCACCAGTTCTGGTGCGCTGGTCGGCAGCATCTATGCCAGCGGTTTGCCGCTCGCTGAAATCGAATCCATGGCGATGGACTTGCAACCGACCGAGGTACTGGATTTCTCCTATTCCGACCGTGGCTACATTCGCGGTGAAGCGCTGCAAAATTTCATCAATCGTTTGGTCAAAGGCAAACGTCTTGAGCAATTGGCGAAAGAAATTGCGATCGTCAGCACCGATGTGAAGACCGGTACTGCGGTGGTATTTAATCGCGGTGATACCGGGCTGGCGGTGCGCGCATCAAGCGCGATTCCGGGACGCTTTCAGCCGGTAAAAATTAACGGCCGCGATCACCTCGATGGCGATCTGGTGAGCCCGGTGCCGATGCGCATCGCGCGCGAACTGGGCGCCGATGTCGTGATCGGCGTTGATGTATCGGCGTATCTCGAAGACACGCCAACCGACAAAGGCTTCCCGGTAGATTGGATTGTGACCGGCACCATGCGCAAAACCATCGTCGACCACGAAGCGCGTTTTGCCGATGTTCTGATCCATCCAAACATCGGTTACTACGCGGGTTGGGGAGATGCCTATAAGAAACGCTGTTTCGCTATAGGCGAACGAGAAACGCTGGCTGCAATTCCAAAAATTAGAGCGGCGATTGAGGCGGCCCAGAATAGAATTAGCGAAAGATAGCAGTCGTTAGAACCTCGACGGCGATTGAATTCTACGAAAACTTCAAACTTGTCATTCCCGCGAAGGCGGGAATCCATTTGGCATTCACAAAAACAAAACTCGTTTGAAATTTACCGGCCGTATGGATCCCCGTCTTGGCGAGGATGACGTCTTGGACGTTAGCGCCGGTAATAAACGTTTACGGCCATTTACCGCATACGGCGCGGTCGGTAGACGCGCCTTCGTCCGCCAACGCCTGCCCCATAATTTTCAGATTTTCGAGAGTCACGGACGTTGGACGATTGGTATTGTCGACGTAAGTCACCAGCACGCGCACGTTACCGTTCTGACACCATTCCAAACCGGAGCGATTGGTGTCGTCGAGCTTCACGACGCGATGGGAGCCGTAGCGCGCGTAATTTTTTTTCAGCGCATCGAGGTCCGTTTCATCCGGCGTGAAACCGATTTGATACAGCGGACTATCGGGCTCTTTGCCGGCAAACACGAAACCGGCATTGCGCTCGCGCACGCGATTTTTCGCCGGCACAAATTTCTCCAGATTATCCGCTTTCAATGTGCCGATGGTGTCGCCGGACTTTGCGCCGAATACCGCGGCACCCGTCAATTTTCGAAACTCCTCAAGCTTCATGCCGAGCTTGAACGGACCATAGGCGCGCGGCAAATCTTCGGCCGCCATCAGGTTCGCCGCGAAACACCCAATCAATGCGATCGTCAATTTTGTTATTTTGTTTTTCAATTGAATCCTTTTTCTGTATCGGAAATGGCTCTCTTTAATGAGTCGTAATCCCGCACTACTTTAAATTGCGGATATTCCGCAATAATATTATCCGGGGGGCAAAAGAAAAATCCCGCATCGGCCTCGCTTAACATCCCGGTATCGTTGTAGGAATCTCCGGCGGCAATCACCTTGTAGTTCAAGCTGTGAAACGCTTTCACTGCCATGCGCTTTTGATCCTTTTGCCGCAAATGATAGTCGCTGACGAATCCGCCCACATCGGTACTTAAACGATGACACATCAAAGTTGGATGACCGAGCTGACGCATTAGTGGCATGGCAAATTCATAAAACGTGTCCGACAAAATCAACAACTGAAATTCGCTGCGCACCCAATCGAGAAATTCTTTCGCACCAGTCATTGGCACCATGGTGGCTATAACTTTTTGAATGTCTGGCAATCCGAGTTGATGTTCTTTCAAAATGCGCAAACGTTGGCGCATTAATACATCATAATCCGGCACGTCACGCGTCGTCGCGCGCAGCGCATCGATGCCGGTACGTTCGGCAAATTCAATCCAAATTTCGGGAACGAGAACGCCCTCAAGGTCTAGACAAACGATATTCAATGCGACTCCAGTTTTGCTGTAATTTTTTCCAATGGCACGCTTCCCCTCACCCCCGCCCTCTCCCAGAAGGAGAGGGGTTTCATCCCCTCGCCCTTCCGGGGAGAGGGATAGGGTGAGGGGGCAGCGCAAATTCGATCAACCGTGCTTAATCACCACCGTCTTTACCGACGTAAATCCATACAACGCCTCAAAGCCTTTCTCGCGACCATGGCCAGAGTGTTTGACGCCGCCGAACGGCAACTCCGTACCACCGCCCGCGCCGAAGTTGTTGATATAAACCTGGCCGCTGCGAATGCCTTTTGCGAGGCGCATTTGCTTCCCACCGTCACTGGTCCACACGCCGCAGTTCAAACCGTAGGCCGTGCCGTTGGCCAAGCGCAGCGCATCCGCCTCATCCTTGAATGGCATCGCCACCATCACCGGGCCAAAAATTTCGTCTTGCGCCAGCGTGTGTTGCGCAGGCACATCGCGAATCAAATGCGGCGGCACGAAGTAACCGCCTTTCGGCGCGTCTGGCGAAACCGTGCCCTTGCCGGCAATTTTGAGACCATCGTCGTCGGCGATTTTCAAGAAGCTCTTAACGCGATCCATTTGGCTTTTGCGAATAATCGGACCGCAATCGAGATCCTGCTGCGAGCCGCCGACGCGCAAGGCATTCATGCGCACGCCGAGTTTTTCCATAACCTCTTCGTAACGGCTTTGCTCGACCAACAACCGACTCCCGGCGGAACAGGTTTGACCCGCGTTCTGAATAATGCCGTTGGCCAACACCGGCAACGCCGCGTCGAGATCGGCATCGGCGAACACGACTTGCGGCGATTTACCGCCAAGCTCCATGATGCAACCAATGTGATTTTTCGCTGCTGCTTGCGCGACTAACGAGCCGGTTGCCGTCGAGCCGGTGAACGACATGTGATCGATTCCCGTGTGCGCCGACAACGCCGAGCCCGCTTCATAACCGAAGCCGGGAACGATATTAACTACCCCCGGCGGAAAACCGACACCGGCCATCAATTCGACCAAACGCAAGTGCGACAAACACGCATCTTCGGCGGGCTTGAGTACCGTCGCATTACCTGCTGCGAGCGCGCCGCCTAACGAACGGCCGAACATCTGTGCCGGATAATTCCACGGCAACACGTGGCCGGTGACGCCGAAAGGCTCGCGCAAAGTCATGACCGTAAAACCATCGAGAAACGGAATCGTCGTGCCGTGAAATTTGTCGCAGGCGCCTGCGTAAAACTCGAAGTAACGCGAGCACACAGTAATGTCAGCGCGCGCTTGCTTCAACGGTTTGCCAGTATCGCGCGCTTCAAGTTGCGCAAGTTCTTCGTGATGATCGAGAATTTTCTGACTGAATTTATGCAGCAAGCGGCCGCGCTCGAACGCCGGCATTTTCCCCCACGCGCCGTCGAACGCCGCACGCGCAGCGGCGATCGCACGATCGACATCGGGCGCCGTACCGCGCGCGATATGCGTGAATACTTCGCCGGTGCTCGGATCGATCACGGGAACCGTCTCGCCGGTCGCTGGCGCTTCCCAACGGTTATTGATGAATACTTTTCCTTCGCTCATTTATTACTCCTCATTCGAATTTTGTTTCTTTCGATCCACGTTGCGGCCTTGGCTATCAAGGCAAACGCAATGATCTCCGCTATTTCGCCCACCGACATGAAATCCGTCCGCGTGCCCCTGACCTTTACAAACCTGTATGCACTCGCGATTTTTTAAATCCGCTCGCACAAACATTGCGACGGTGCCCAGCAAGAACAACGGCAGCGCCACTCGCCGAAACCACCACGACGCCGCAACGCGACGCCATAACTCGGCCCGCCCCTCGAACACATTCATGCTGGCGGCGGAAATGTACGGCGCAACTCTGCCACTTGTTCCATCGACAACGTACGCAATTTTTCATGGCGCAGATTTAAAAAAATCTTCGCCGTTTCTTCTAACTCTTCTGCGGCATCAACCGCGGCGCTTAACGACGTTCCCGCGACGACGGGCCCGTGATTCGCGAGTAACACGGCGTGATGTTTTTTCGCGGCCTCGCGCACCGCACTGGCAAGCGCCATATCGCCCGGCTTGAAATAGGGCAGCAGCGGCAAATGCCCGATGCGCATGATGTAATAAGCAGTCAGCGGCGGCAAACAATCATTGCAATCGATGCTATCAAGCAGCGACACGCCAACGGAATGACTGCCGTGCAAATGCACCACGGCCCCAAATGATTTTCGTTCTTCGTACATCGCCAAATGCAAGAACGATTCTTTCGATGGCGCATCCCCGGCGAGCAATTTTCCATCCCACGACATCTTGGAGAGCCGCGCCGGATCTAGTCTTCCGAGGCATGAGTTGGTCGGCGTCAGCAACCAGCCGTCGTCCAATTTGGCGCTAATATTGCCGGTGCTGCCGTGGGTGTAGCCGCGATCGAATAGGGATTTTCCTAGTTGGCAGATTTGTTCGCGCAGGGTGTTTTCGCCTATGGTCATCGCAAACTCATCCCCCTCACCCGCCTCCGGCACCCTCTCCCCAAAGGGGCGAGGGGATTCAGTGGATGCATTTTAGGGCCTTGAGGAAAAAATCTTCGTTGCCGAAATTTCCCGACTTTAATGCCAGCGCGATTTTTGGTTCGCCCATGCTCATCGTCCACGGCACACCGGGATCGATTTGCGGGCCGATTTGCAGCGCTTTAATTTTGAGCGCGCTCACCACGGCTCCGGATGTTTCGCCACCGGCGATGACCAGTTTGCGCACGCCCGCCGCGACTAGGCCTTGCGCGATTTTTCCTTGCGCCGATTCGATCACTTCACTCGCGCGCTCTTTGCCCAAAACCTGTTGTGCTTGCTTCACTTCTTCCGGCGAGGCGCTCGCGTATATCAACACTGGGCCTTGCGCGAGCTTCGCTTTGGCAAATTCCAACGCACTCGCTACTTGATCTTCGCCATTGGCAAGTTTCAACGGATCGAGTTTGAACGCAGGATAGCTGCGCTGCATGTAAGCGATTTGTCCGAGCGTTGCGACGGAGCAACTGCCGGCAATCACCGCCGCGCTGCCACCGACAGCGGGCAATGCATCGGCTTGCGCGTTTTTTGCGAGCAAACCGGCGCAGCGAAAATTCTCCGGAAGGCCAAGCGCGATACCGGAGCCGCCGGTGATCAGCGGCAAATCTTTACATGCCTCGCCGAGAATCATCAGATGCGCGTCTTCCGTCGCATCGAGAACGGCGTAGCGGTAACCTTCACCGATCAATTTCTCGATCGCGGCGCGAACCGCGTTTGCGCCGTGCTTCACGGTATTCAGCTCGATCAAACCGACTTTGCCGGACGTTTGCCGACCTAACACCCGCACCAAACTCGAGTCGGTCATCGGCGTTAGTGGGTGATTGCGCATCGGCGAATCGGACAACAACACATCGCCGACGAACAAATGGCCTTTGTAAATCGTGCGTTTGTTCTCGGGAAATGCCGGGCAAGCGACACTGAAATTTCCCAGGCCGTCGAGCAGCACATCAGCGACGGGGCCGATGTTGCCTTGGTCGGTGGAATCAAACGTCGAGCAATATTTAAAAAACAATTGCTTCGCGCCACGGCGCTGCAACCAGCGGCGCGCGGCGAGGGATTCGGCGATCGCTTCCTTGACTGGCGCAGTGCGGGATTTCAACGCGATGACAATCGCGTCAGCATCGGGTACCTGGGCATCATCGTCCGGCACACCGAGCAGTTGCACCGTTCGCATGCCATTGCGTACCAAAGTGTTAGCGAGATCGGTCGAGCCGGTGAAATCATCGCCGATACAGCCGAGTAGAAGCCGGGAAGTCATGTTTTAGTTCGATTCAGTGGGTTAGCCAGAAGCCGCATGGATACTGCTTCTTGGCGATGCATGCCTGGAGGCCCGCGTCCAGATTGCCTCTTCAGGCAATCTTCCTAAACGTTGTTGATGAAGAATTAATCGCTATTTTAACTCAGGACAGACGACGGGTATTTTTTGCTCAAGCATGATTTCATCGGGAGAAATTCGCGCGCGATAGGCAAACACTTCTACGCCGTTTGCCAATGCTTGACGCAAGGTTTTTCCGTAGACCGGATCAATCGCGTCGGCAGGACGCACTTCATGCACATCCGCACGCTGCACGCAAAAAACCAGAACCGCGCGAAATCCTTCAGCAACCATGGCCATCAATTCGCGCAAATGTTTGCTGCCGCGCTCGCTGACCGCATCGGGAAATAACGCAATGCCGTTTTCCACCGCAGCCGTGACGTTTTTTACTTCAACGTAGCACGGTGGTTTTTTCGCGTGACCGTCGAGCAATATGTCGATACGGCTATTCTCGTGACCGTAGCGAACTTCGGTTTTGATGTCCCGATAACCAGACAATTCTTTGATGACTTTGGCCTCGATCGCTTCGACGGTGAGGCGATTGGGCAGGCCGGTATTGATGCCGACAATCACACCCGGCTTGGCCTCAACTAACTCCCAAGTGTGTCGATATTTACGCGTGATGCTGTCCGAAGAACTAAGCCAGACGCGGCTCCCCGGCACATTGCAACCGAACATCGAGCCGGTATTGGGACAAGCCGCGGTGATGGATTCGCCGCTATCGAGTTCGACATCGGCGAGAAATCGCTTGTAACGCTTGATCAGCCGACCGGATACCAGCGGCTGAGAAAAATTCACTAAGTGCTGGGCGTAGCGGTTTTTTGCTCGGCGATTTCCTTATGCACTTGCGCCATGTCCAGTTCGCGCGCCTTGCCGATCAGTTCTTCGAATTGCTTGCCGGGTAACGCGCCGGGCTGGCTGAAGATGATGACCTTCTCGCGGAAAATCATGAGCGTGGGAATGGAACGAATGTTGAATGTTGCGCCCAACTCCTGTTCTTCTTCCGTATTGAGTTTGCCAAAGACAACGTCCGAATGCTGCTCCGAAGCGGCCTCAAACACCGGCGCAAATCCACGGCAAGGGCCGCACCACGGCGCCCAAAAGTCGATGACGACAAAGGGATTGTCAGTCACCACTTGTTCAAAATTGTCCTTGGTTAGGGTAATAGTCGCCATCGTTTTCCTTTCTTATCGCGCATGACTGCGGGCTAATTTAGTTGCGAAATGTTATCACATTGAGGTTGTGCAGCGCGCATTTGCCCGATAGCATGCGGACATCTTGAGAGAATAATTTTGTCCAATTTCCTTATCCACATCGCGCAAAAAATATATGGGATTTACGCCCTAGCGGTGTTTTGCGTATTGTCGCTGATTGCGCTGGTTTGCGTGACGCTGTTGCCGGCGCAACGCTACGCCTATCGCACAGCGCAGTTTCTCGCGCGGATGATTTTCGTTTGTTGGGGCATGCCACCGACCGTTCGCGGATTCGAACATTTGAAAAACGACAGGCCGCACATCCTCGCCTCCAATCACGCGAGTTATATCGACGGCGTGTTGCTGTTCGCCTACTTGCCTGAGCCTCACAGCTTCGCGATTAAAGTTGAAATTGCAGCATTTGCGCCGCTGCGATTTTTTTTAACGCGGATCGGCATGCGCTTCGTCGACCGTTTTGATGCGCATAAGAATGTCACGCAAACTCGCCGATTGATCGATTTGCTGCGACAAGGTACGCGATTGGCATTTTTCCCGGAAGGGACGTTCCAGCGCGAACCGGGTTTGCTGCCCTTTCGTCTCGGTGCGTTTCGTGTAGCGAGTCTTGCGCAAGTGCCGGTGATTCCGCTGGTGATACGCGGCAGCCGTGAGGTGCTGCCATCGGAGTCGTGGCTGCCGCGATTCGACAATCTCGAGATCGTTATCTTGCCCGCCATTTCACCATCAGGAAGCGATGGCAATGCGGCGATTCAATTGCAGCAAAATGTTCGGCTTGCGATGTTGAAAGAATTGGGTGAACCGCATTTCGAATAACGCGGCGCCATCGGTGAGCATGTCATCCTGAGCGCAGCGAAGGATCTGCTTTTTGCGGCGGATAAAGAAGATCCTTCGCTACGCTCAGGATGACCGTTGGTAGGTTACTTAACGATTCCCTTACCCCAAGCCCCAGCAAAAAAATGCGCGCCGAGCGGTTGCCGCGAACGCGGCGCTAATTCACGTTGCTTCAACGCGCCTTCCAACACATCGGCGCTCGCCGGATAGCCGATCGCGATCATCGACATGCAGGTATAGTGTTCCGGAATGTCAAACTCATCACGAATTTTCGTAGCGTCAAAACCACCCATTTGATGCGCGACCAAACCCAGCGCGACGGCTTCCAATACCATCGCCATGCTCGCCATGCCGGTGTCGTGTTGCGCGAAGCGATTGGCGCTGCCGTCGTGACGAAAATTATTGTTCGCCACAGAGAGCGCCAACAAAGGCGCGCGCTTTACCCAAACCTGATTCGATTCGGCAAGACACGAAAATGCTCGATGCCACGCGACTGGATCGGCGAGCTTGTCCCAAACGATGTAACGCCACGGTTCATCACCATAGCTGGAAGGCGCCCAGCGCGCCGCCTCGCACAGAGAAATTATTGCCTGCGGCGGAATTGGTTTCGATGCGTCGAATGCGCGGGGACTCCAGCGCCGCGCGATGATGTCGTGGATCGGTTCTTGCGTGGCAGAGGCTTTGTCAAACATACGCGGTCATTTCCTTCCATTCAATTTGATAAACGAATGCTTTCGCATCAAACTCATCGCGCGGGACACCGGCGACTTCGGCGCGCGGATACATAATGAAATTAATCGGCAAAACGACCGAGTTCGGATTCAACTCAAAGTCGCGAGCGTGATTAAACTCGGCCCAATTCATTTCCCAGTTGCCGAATAATCGCTCGCGAATTTGTTTTGCCGCCGGATCGTCGAGAGTCAGGTTTTCTTCAGGCACGACCTCGGGTACGTCGGCCAGATTGACCGACACACCCTCGTTCGATACGTTGGTCAGCGGATTCGAGCGATTGCTGATAGCCATCAGTTGAACTGGGAAGTGGCAGCCAAACCCGGGCAGCGCACTTGGTGTCCGGCAATGTAATGCCCATCTTGAGCGCATAGTCTTGTCACCGAGCACGAAGTGTGGGATTGACGAGCGCGAATAATGAGGCGGCGGAACTAGATTGAATGACCTGACGACGATGCATGACGTTTCTTTTCAAAGTCGACTACTCGCTAAGGAGCGGATTTAAAATGGATAAAGATATTCATAGTTGTCAGGCTCTCTAATGTTGCTTAAGTTCGCGATTATGCATCGCAACGGTTGACGCGCCAAGTCCTGTGACAAACGGGTTTTTAAGTTGTACGATAGCGGCTAGTTTGGTAACGCTGCTCGAACGCCGGGTGTATTTGGCTTTCCGCAACCAACAAAGTTACTTAAGTACCTTGGCTGCGAGGTAATATCCATGCGGATTGCAGGCCATACATTGCCACGAGCAAGGTCCGATAAGCGTTCCGGCGCGATGCTCATTCCAGCGCATCGGTGTATCTTCGTATAAGTTTTTTGGCACTTCACTGACTAACGGTTTTCCCGGAGGAAATGAATTATGTTTATTCCCACGCGTTCGAGGACGCTCAGCAACATCATCGGTTTCATTCACGCTTGCGCCGACGACAATTCTCAACTCAGTCGCGGAGGTCGCTATGGCATTACCGACTAAACCCAAATATTCCATGGCGCTCGATCTGGAGCGCTGCACCGGCTGTCATGCTTGCTCGGTGGCCTGCAAAGTTGAAAATCACGTTCCCCTCGGCCACTTCCGCACCAAAGTTTATTACCTCGACGAAGGTAAATTCCCCAAAACCACGCGCAATTTTTTACCGACGCTTTGTATGCAGTGCGAAGATGCGCCGTGTCTGAAAGCCTGCCCAACTAGCTCGATTTCAAAAGGCAGCGACGGCATCGTGCGCATCAACGCGAACACGTGTGATGGTATCGGCTGCTGCGAAGACGCCTGCCCCTACGGCGCGATCTATATCGATCCCGTTGCCAACGTTGCCGACAAATGCGATTTCTGTTCGCACCGCTTGGAGCAAGGCATGCAACCGGCGTGTGTGGAAACCTGCCCGGCGGACGTTTTAGTTTTCGGCGATTTGAACGATCCGGAAAGCCCGATCTCGAAATTCAAAGCCAAGTATGGCTCGGAGCTTTCGGTCCTCAAAGAAAAAGAGCGCACCAAGCCGAGCGTGACCTACCGCAGCAAGAGCGCGGCAACGCTCGCCAAACTGGAAAAGAAAGTCCCGAAAGGCCGCAATCACGATCCGTTCTCCTACGAAATCGACACCTGGGCGCAAATGGAATCGCAGTTCAGCACAACCAATCAGGAACGGGAACACCAAGGCGCGAAAAAAGGGGGCAAGGCATGAGCACCGATCGCAGAGAATTTATTAAGCGAGGGATCGGCGCACTCTCCACGCTCGCCGTCGGCGAAATCATTCTGCTGACGCCGGGCGAAGCGGGTGCGGTAAAAAACTTCTGGGGCAGTCATGTCGCGCGACCGAATGCCGGTAAACGCGGCCTCAAGCGCGTCACGAACGATTATTCGCGCGCAACAAAAATAAAAAGTGTGTGCCTGAATTGCTCCACCGTCTGCGGCATTGAAGGTTTCGTGATCGACAATAAAGTCGTGAAAGTACGCGGCAATCCGGAAGATCCTAACGTCGGCAACTTCATGGCCTGCGCCAAGGGCCAATCGGGCCCGACCATTAACGATTATCCCGAGCGGATTTTGTATCCGCTTATGCGCGTCGGCAAGCGTGGTGAAGGTCTGTGGAAACGAATTTCTTGGGACGAAGCCTACGACGATATCGCGCGGCGCATCCAAAAATGCATTGACGAAAAAGTGCCGGAGCAAGTAGTGTTTCAACAGGGCCGATCGCGCATCGGCGCGGAGACGGCGCATTTTATGAACGCGATCGGCTCCAACACGATTCTGAACCATCGTGCGCTTTGCTCGCTAAATAAACGCGCGGCGAATTACATCAGTCTCGGCGAGACCGACTGGGAAAGCGTTGATGCGGAAAATTGCAAATATTTTTTGAATTTCGGCTCAAATTTTTACGAAGCGCATCAAGGCGGATTCCATTTATTAAAGCGTGTGGTCAAAGCGCGCTACGACCACGGCGCAAAGCTCGTGACCTTCGATGTGCGCCTTTCCAATACCGCCGGGCGCAGCGACGATTGGTTCGCGCCCTTCCCCGGCACGGAAGGCGCAATTGCGCTCGGCATGGCTCACGTCATCATGAACGCCGGGCAATACGACAAAGACTTTCTCGAAAAATGGACTAACTACAATCCGGAACAATTACTCGCGTGGCTCAAGCCTTATACGCCGCAGTGGGCCGCGAAATTGTCCGGCTTGGAAGCCAAAGACATTAAGCGCGTCGCGCTAGAATTTGCCGCGCAGCGTCCAGCGGTTGCCGCATTTACCAATCGCGGCTCCATGGCCCACTACAACGGCTTGAACAACGATCGCGCCGTGATCATGCTGAACGCTATCGTCGGTAGCATCGGCCGCGTCGGTGGTTATTGCTACGGTGAGTTGGAAAAACTCGACAACGCGATTTTTCCGCCGCCCGAGCCGCAACCGCCCGCCGCAAAAACCCGCACCGACCTGGAAGACCCACCCGAATGGCCGATCGCCAACCGTTGGCAAAAGATGAAAGTCGGCCAGATGGTGTACGACTACATCAAACGCGGCCGCGGCAAGGTGCAAGTCTATCTTTCCTACACGGTCAGTAGCCCGATGACGTGGCCGGAAGGCCGCAGCTTGGCCGTGGAAGTGTTAAGCGACGAGAAACTAATTCCGTTCCACGCTTGCTCCGATATCGTCTATTCAGAAATGGCGCACTACGCCGATATGATTCTTCCTGATGCTACTTACCTCGAACGCTGGGGCCTGGATATTCGTAATAATCTCGAGTTAAGGCCCTATGTGACGATGCGGCAAGCGATGGTGAAACCTGCCGGCGAGGCGAAGAGTTTTGCCGATTCCATGTTTGATATCGGCAGACGTTTATCGCCTGACGTGTCGAAGTATTTTCAGTTCGGCAATCACGTCGATTTCGTCAAATCGCAGTGCGCAAAAATTCCGAAAGGCGATAGTGCCAGCGGTTTCGAGTACATGCAAAAACATGGCGTGTATACCGATTTGTCGCTGCCGAAGGGCTATGAAATTTTCAAGAAGGCGATCAAGCCCGATCAAATAGAAGGTGCGCGCGTCGACGAAAAAACCCAAGTGATTTATCGCGCGGGGAAAGACGGCAAGGAAAAAGCCATCGGCGTGATGGTCGATGGCGTTGCGCGACGCGGCTTTGCGACGCCGTCGCGCAAGTTCGAGATACATTGCCCGGAAGTCACCACGTTATCGGCCAAAGTCGGCATCGAAGACGACGGCTTGCCGTCTTATATTCCGATCCCCTCCCACGAAAATTTGCCAAGCGAACGTTTTATTCTGACGACGTTTAAGTGGAACGTTCACACCCAAGCACGCACCGCGCCGCAAAAGTTCCTTTCGGAAATCGTCCACGATAATCCGATGTGGATTAACGCCGGCGTGGCTAAAAATTTGGGGCTGAAGACCGGCGACTGGGTAGAAGTTACAACATTCCGGCCCAAGGGCAAAACCTATGAAGCGACCGGCGAGCGTTTGGGATCCGCGAAAATCCCAGTCTTCGTCACCGAAGGAATTCATCCGCGCGTGCTTGCGGTAAGCAATAGCGTCGGTTACTTTGTCGCGGGCCGCGCCGCGACCGGCAAGCAAGCGTTGCGCGATGATTTTCCCGGCTACGGCCCGACGCCGCAGCTCGACGATTTGTCCCGGCACGTTTGGTGGGATCAAGCCCGCGGCGGACGCGGAAACGGCTACAACATCAACGCGGTGTTGCCGATTCAACCATCGCCGGTTTCCGGTATGCAGTCCTGGTACGACACGGTTTGCGAAATTCGCAAAACGGAGAATCCCAAGGCGCGCGCCTAATGCGATCGCAATTACGATGAATCTAACGCGCATAACTGCACAACTCGTGTGGATCGCTGCCGGTCTGATCGGCAGCGCACAAGCAGGTAACGACTTACGCATTGCCTCAACTACCAGCACCGAGGCAACCGGCTTATTCGGTCACATCCTGCCGCCATTCGAAACCCTATGCCAATGTAAGGTCCGCGTTATCGCGGTCGGCACCGGCAAAGCGCTAAAGCTGGGGGAGAACGGCGATGTCGACGTGGTATTCGTGCATAGCCGTGCGGATGAAGATAAGTTCGTGACGCAAGGATTTGGCGTGGATCGGCGCGATGTGATGTACAACGACTTCGTGCTTGTCGGGCCGCGCAACGATCCGGCGCGTGCGCGCGACGCAAATTCCGCTGCCGATGCGATGAAGCGAATCATGGAGTCCAAGCAAGCATTCGTCTCGCGGGGCGACGATTCCGGCACCCACAAGAAAGAACTTGCGCTTTGGAAGACCGCCAACATTCAGCCGCAAGGCGCGTGGTATCTTTCCGCCGGGCAAGGCATGGGCGAAGTATTATTCATGGCAAGCGAGAGGTCTGCTTACACACTTTCGGATCGCAGTACCTACATCGCGCTCACGCAAAAACTCGAACTCGATGTGGTACATTCCGGCGATAAGGCGTTACATAATCCGTACGGCGTTATCGCCGTAAATCCGGCGCGGTTTCCCGATGTAAATTATGCGACGGCAAAGCAGTTCGTCGAGTGGATTACCTCGCCAACCGGACAACAACTGATCGCCAACTTTATAGTCAACGGGCAGCAATTGTTTTTCCCCAGCGCTAAAAATTAATATTTTAGAATCGCTCGTCACAATTTACATCTAGGAAGATCGTTATGAAGAAGAATCGCGCTCTGACGGCGCTGGCAATGACTGGTTTTATTTTCCTCGCCGCCCACACGCAGCCGACCCTCGCTGTCACTGCGGAAGAAATTCTTGAGGTACTCGTAAAAAAAGGCCTCATTTCCCAAGAAGAAGCGCAGGTACTACTGAAGACACCACCGAAAGGGGCGGTGGCGCCCCCGCCAGTGACGCCCGCAGCGGCAGTAGAAAGCGAACAGAAACCCGCGACGACGTCGGCTGCAAAAGATAAACCCAAAGACGAAATTGCAGCGAAGTTCAAAGACGGCATCACTTGGGAATCCGCAGATAAAAGCACCATGATCGGCCTACGCGGGCGTGTCGAGGCGGATTACCGGCAGTATTTCGGCGATGATGCGTTGGGCGCCGATACATTCGATGTTCGCCGCGCTTATTTGGCGGTCGAAGGCAAGTTCTACAACGACATCGATTTTCGTGTGCGCATGAATTTCGCCGATACGGTCGGGCCGACATCGACGGTGTGTACCGCCGTCGGCACAAATAGTTCCGGCGCGCCGATTTGTACGGCAACAACGGCAGCTGCAACGACCAACACGACACATTTCGACGAGGGATGGTTCAATCTCGGCTGGTGGAAGCCGGCACAAATTCGCGTCGGTCAATTCAAAATGCCGTTCGGACTGGAACAAATGACCAGCGATATTTTTACCGATTTCCAAGAGCGCAATATGGCTGATGCATTAGTGCCCGGCAAGGAGCGCGGCATCATGCTGCACGGCTCGCCGCTCAAAGGGACAACGTACGGGCTCGCCTTCACCAATGGTCAAGGCCGAAACAACAACGACACCAACCAATCCATCGATGGCAAAGATTTGATCGGCCGCTTCACCGTCAATATCGCGGAGATGGCGGGGCTTAGCGATGCGGTTATTCATTTGGGCGCGGCCTACACCACGGGCACGATACCTGTAGCAGCCGCGCCGAGCGGGCGCACGGAAGCGCGCGGTATCCAATTCTTTCAGCCATCGGCGTTCAGCGGCGATGATGTGGATCGTTCGCGTTACGTGCTCGAATCAGCGTTCGCATGGGGCCCCGTGAAGTTGCAGGCAGAATATTTGAACACCAAATTCAGCGGCACCAGCGCTAGCGGCGATGCATACGATCGCGACATCGAAGGCTATTATGCCAATCTGACTTGGCTGGTTACTGGCGAACCTTACGCGGATAACTATCGCGGCGATCGCTTCGTTCGAATCCGCCCGAAGAGCAATTTTTCGCCCGGAAAAACCTGCTGCGGCGCGTGGGAATTAGGGCTGCGCTATTCGAAATTCGATGCGGGTGATTTTAAGAGTAGCAATCCCACCGGCACCGGCGTGATTCCCGCGACGGGAACGGCGGTCGCCAACGCGTGGACCGTCGGCGTCAAATGGATCGTCAATCCGAACACGCGATTTTTGTTGAATTACATTCGCACGGATTTTGGCAATACTATAACCGTCACGCCGTCGCCGCCCGGCAAGGCCGCGCAAACGGACAAGGAATCGGCGATTACGGTTCGTGGGCAGTTTGACTTTTAATCTGAGAGCGTTGGAAATACCAGCGACCTAATGCCCTGTGGCCCAAGGCCAGCCACTCATTCCCGCGAAAGCGGGAATGAGTGTTGAATTTGTAGTTACGACGGCCAAATGGATTCCCGCATTCGCGGGAACGACAATTCGATAATTCGACGATTTTCGCTTTAAAAATAGCTTAGAAACACCGTTGCGCCACGATGCAATCCCTGCGCGGCACCTAGCGATGGCATCTTGAAAAGGCGCACCAGCATTGCCTCTCAAAGCATCAGCGTAGATAAAATTTACCACGCAGATCATCATCACTTGTGATTTCCACAAACCTTCCGTTATGATCAAACGATTCACTAACGAACAAAGCGATCCAACATGACCGCACTCCTACAAGCAATTGAACTAAACACTGGCCTCGACCCCGTCGGCACAGTAATTTGGATGCACGGGCTCGGCGCCGATGGTAACGACTTCGTACCGGTCGTCAAAGAATTGGGTTTACCCGACAATTTACCGCTGCGATTTATTTTCCCGCATGCGCCGATGCGGGCAGTGACAATCAATGCTGGTCACGTTATGCGCGCGTGGTATGACATCATCGAAATCAGCAGCGTAGAACGCAAAGTCGACGACGCCGGTATTCGCGAATCGCAACGCGCGATCGAAGCATTAATCGAACGCGAAATTTCCCGCGGCATCCCAGCCAATAAAATCGTCCTCGCCGGTTTTTCGCAAGGCGGGGCGATTGCGTTGCAGACGGGACTGCGCTACAAACAAGCACTGGCGGGCATCTTGGCGCTATCAACTTATTTGCCGCTAGCAGCGACGCTCGAAGCAGAAGCAAGTAGTGCCAATCGTACGATTCCCATTTTCATGGCGCACGGCGAGCAAGATAATGTGATCCCGATTGCCATAGCAGAAAATTCGTTTAAGGAATTAGAGCGTCTTGGCTACAAGGCCGATTGGCATGAATATCCGATGCCGCATTCAGTTTCGATGGAGGAAATTGAGAATATTGGGGCTTGGCTAAAATTGCGTTACGCGGGCCAATGATGGGCATCGGGTAAGATGAGAGGCCCGTTTAGATAAGCGGATCTGCGGGCTTAATGCACTGCTTTCGGTTGGGCCTTTCTGGCCAACTTTTGTTGGTTAACATTACTTGTGGAGTGATAATAATGCGAAAAAAAATAGCGATTGCGACATTTACCGTGATCCTTGGGTTTTGTGCAAGTAACGCATCGGCCGATTCCATCGGCGGGCAACCCGTGAATGAACCCGGGGGTATTGTAAGGACGCCACCGCCGCCTCCAATCTTGCAGGAAACAATTCTGATTGAAACAGCGCATCCATCGCGTGGACTAATGATAAACATGACTGAGTTCTGGCTCTGGATATTTGGGCGGTTGTCTCCTGAAATGGAGCATTTCTACGATTGTGCGGCCGCCGAGGGATCGAAGAATCCGTGCAAATATGAGTAAGCTAATTTTGTAAATCTCGCCGCTAGTCAGCGCATTTGGAGTCGGGGATCACCCGGTTAATTCTATGAACCTTGGCTCGACTATCTCCAACTTGCGCGGCAAGAAATTGAATAGCTGATCGAACGCGAAATTTCGCGGCATCGCTGCGAATAAAATCGTGCCGGCTGGATTTTTCCAGGGCGGCGCTATAGGCGTATTTGCCACTCGCTGCGTCGCTGGAAACAAAAGCGAGCAGCGCCAATCGCCGCAGTCCAATTTTCATGGCGCATGGCGAGCAAGATCACCTGATCCCGATTACCATCGCGGAAAATTCGTTTAAGGAATTTGGACGGCTTGGCTACAAGGCCGATTGGCACGAATATCCGATGCCGCATTCGGTGTCGATGGAAGAAATCGAGAATATCGGGGCTTGGTTGAAACTGCGATTCCAGTAACGAGCAATGAAGTCGTTATTCGCTTTCCCATCCTTAGGCAGAATTCCCTCCCCTTCAAGGGGAGGGTTAGGGCCGGGTGGCCTAGGGCCATGGGGATGGGTGATTCAGTTCCCACATCGGACCCAGCCCCATCCCAGCCTTCCCCTTGAAGGGGAAGCAGCATGAAGCTTGAATCACAAGCGGTAAATTAGTTAGCGTCCGCCCGCCACATTAACGATCGCCCCCGTCACATAAGAAGCCTGATCGGACAACAGCCACAAAATCGTTTCCGCCACTTCGTCCGCTGTTCCGGCACGGCCCATCGGAATATTCGGCAAGGCTTTTTCCATGCGATTGGGTAGCCCCGTTGCTTGAATATCGGTATCGATAATGCCGGGCTGCACCGCATTCACGCGAATGCCTTTTTTGCCGAGTTCGACGGACATGCCCTTGGTCATGCTATCGACCGCGCCGCGCGAGGCGGCGTAGTGAATCCACTCGTTGCCACCGCCTAATTCCGCCGCGCGCGATGACACATTCACAATCGCGCCACCTTTGCCGCCACGCGCGGTGGACATGCGCTTCACCGCTTCGCGTGCGCAGAGGAAATAGCCGATGACGTTGACTTCCATCAACTCGCGCAGCATGTCGGCTTTGACTTCGTCGATCAGCGCGACGCCACCAGTGATGCCAGCGTTGTTGAGTAATGCATCGACGGGGCCCAGCTCTCGATCGCATGCCTCGAAGAGCCGCACCACGTCTTGATCTACAGAGGTATCGGCCTGAACGGCAAGCGCCTTGCGGCCCGTGGCGCGGATGTCTTTCGCAATCGCTTCCGCTTGCGCGGCGTTGGATTTATAGTTGAAGCAGACGTCGTAGCCACGTGCCGCGGCGAGCTTTGCGGTCGCTGCGCCAATGCCTCGGCTACCGCCGGTTATCATGATTACTTTTGCCATAGTGATTTCTCCGTTGCTGCTTTGTTGTTCATAATGGGTAATTAATTTTCTTCGGTGCCGACCCTCACCCTAGCCGTCTCCCCGAGGGAGAGGGGATTTACCCCTTCTGCCTCGGGGAGCAGGGTGGGGACGGGGTGGCCTAGGGCCATGAGGGAATAGCATGAAAGAAAATCGTTGTCGTCATCATTTTACGCGAACCCAATGGCTTCAACTTTTAACGCAAACTATCGAGGCCGCTTCGCGCCCTCCCCGACCGGCCCGTTGCATTTCGGTTCGCTTATTGCCGCGGTCGGCGGCTATTTGCAAGCGAAAGCCCACGGTGGCGAATGGCTGGTGCGCATGGAAGATCTCGACACGCCACGCAATGTCCCCGGTGCGGCGGATGCGATTTTGCATGCGTTGGAGGCATTCGGTTTTGAATGGGATGGCGACGTCATTTATCAAAGTCAGCGCGACGATATTTATCGCGCGGCGCTAAATCAATTGGTGGCGCAAGGCGTAACGTTTCCCTGCGCCTGTTCGCGCAAGGAAATCGCCGATTCTTCTCTGCTCGGCACTGAAGGTCCGGTTTATCCAGGCACGTGCCGTGGCGGCTTGGCTACCGGGCGAAAAGCGCGTGCTATACGAGTTCGCGTCGACGATACGGAAATCGAATTCACCGATCTAATCCAACATTCCATCACACAACATCTCGCGACGGAAATCGGCGATTTTGTTTTGTGCCGTGCCGATAGCATCGTGGCCTATCAACTTGCCGTCGTCGTTGACGACGCCGCGCAAGGCATCACGGAAATTATTCGTGGCGCCGATCTATTGGCTTCGACGCCGCGGCAAATTTTTTTGCAGTGCTTGCTTGATTACGCTACACCGATCTACGGACATTTGCCCGTTGCGACCAATCACGCGGGTGAAAAACTGTCCAAGCAAACCTTGGCGCGAGCAATCGATGCAAAAAATTCTACCGCTTTACTCTTCGATGCGTTGGCTTTCCTCGGCCAAACGCCGCCTGAGGAGTTAAAGCAATCGAGCCAGGAGCCGCTCTGGGATTGGGCCTTGGCGAATTGGTCTTTGCAGAAAGTACCGTCTGTTAAGGCGATTCGTTACCACGAGACACAGCCGAGCGCCTCAAAACTGATATAATTCCTTGTTAATTCAGGGAAAATAAACCAAACAGCATGAGCGACAATCAACCTCATCGCATTGTCATAGTCGGCGGCGGCGCCGGCGGCCTCGAACTCGCCACGAAAATCGGCGACACGCTCGGTAAACGCAAACAAGCAGAAATTACGCTGGTCGACAAAAGCCCGACGCACGTTTGGAAGCCGTTGCTACATCAAATCGCGGCGGGCACCAGCGGCATGCTAGAGCACGAGTTGGAATATCTCGCCCAAGCTCATTGGCATCATTTTCGTTTTTTGTTGGGCGAAATGGTAGGGCTGAATCGTGCAGAAAAACGCATTCAACTGAGTCCGATTTTGGATGATCGCGGCCTGGAAATCAGCGCCGCTCGCAGCCTCGAATACGACACGTTGGTGCTGTGCGTGGGCAGTCTCGCCAACGATTTCGGCACGCCCGGCGCGAAGGAACACGCGATCGCGCTGGAAACCCATTACGACGCGGCGAAGTTTCATCGACGTTTGATCAACGCCTTCATCCGCGCCCATTCGCGTTCGCCGATGATTTCAAACAAGCTCGATATCGCCATCATCGGCGCTGGCGCGACCGGCGTTGAACTCGCCGCGGAACTGCACTACACCACACGCCAACTCGCCGCCTACGGCCTCGATCAAGTCATGCCCGATCGCGATGTGCGCTTGACCATTATCGAAGCCGCGCCGCGCGTGCTGCCGGCCTTGCCGGAACGCTTGTCGGAAGCGGCGATGAAGCAGCTAGAAAAACTCAACATCCAAGTCCTCACCGGCGATCCGGTGGTAAAGATCAGCGTGGATAGCGTCGACACCAAAGGCGGTAAACACGTACCTGCCGACTTGGTGGTATGGGCGGCGGGCATTAAGGCACCGGATTTTTTGGCGAATATCGACGGGCTGGAAACGGCGCGCAATAACCAGGTGATCGTTAAGCAAACCTTACAAACGACGCGCGACGACAGTATTTTTGCCTTCGGCGATTGCGCCGCCTGCCCCTGGCCGGAAAAAAACGGCAATGTGCCGCCGCGCGCGCAAGCCGCGCATCAACAAGCGGCGTTGATGGTGGCGAACTTGAAACGCCGTATCAACGGCGAGCCGCTCAAAGCGTATCGCTACAAAGATTTCGGCTCGCTGGTCTCGCTCGGTGAATACAGCACCGTCGGCAATCTGATGGGCAGCTTGAGCGGCGGGAGTATACTAATCGAAGGATTATTCGCGCGGTTTATGTACGTGTCTCTCTACAAGCTGCATCTTTTGGCACTGCATGGTTTTGGCAAAACGGTTCTGGATACCATTGGGCGCCTGATTGCCCGCCGCACCCAACCTCAGATTAAGCTCCACTAAATGACTACACTTGTCGTCGTTCGAAAAAATGGCGCCGCCGTCATCGCCGGCGATTCGCTGACGACCTTCGGCGGTACGCGCTTGACCCCGGACTACGATCGCGCCTGGGAAAAAATCGTCAAGCACGGCGAAACTTATTTCGGCTTGGCCGGCAGCGCGGCGCATCAATTGGTGATGGAGAGCCTACTCAAACGCACGCCGGGGCTATCGTTCAACGGCCGTTTGGAAATTTTCGAAAGCTTTCGCAAAATCCATCCGGTGTTGAAAGACGAGCATTATCTCAACCCAAAAGAAGAAGAAGACGATCCCTACGAATCGAGCCAACTCATGGCATTGATCGCCAATCGCAGCGGAATTTTCGCCGTCTATTCAATGCGCGAAGTGTTCGAGCATCAGAAATTTTGGGCGATCGGCACGGGGCGAGATTACGCATTGGGCGCGATGTATACCGCCTTCGACAAAGACTTAAGCGCGGAGGAGATCGCCACCATCGGCATTCGCGCCGGCTGCGAATTCGATACCTCATCGCAATTGCCGATGACGCTGCACTCGATCAAGCTTGACTGAGCGCAACGCCGCGCCCGAATCGGTGCGCATCGATAAATGGCTGTGGGCTGCGCGGTTTTTCAAAACGCGCTCGCTCGCGACCGATGCCGTCGAAGGTGGAAAAATCAAACTCAACGGCGAGCGGCCAAAACCGGCGAAAGCCTTGAAGGTCGGTGATCAACTTGAAGTACGCAGCGGGCCGTTCGCGTTTGCTCTCTCCATTCTTGCCCTCAGCGATAAACGCGGCTCGGCGACGATCGCCGCGACACTTTATTCCGAGTCCGAAGAGAGCCAAGCGGCACGAAAAACGCTGGCGGCGCAATTACGCGCCGACGCAATCGCCACGCCATACTTGCACGGCAGACCGACAAAAAAAGCTCGGCGCGATATCATTCGATTTAACGACGACTTCAGCGAAAGTTAGCTCAGGTCGCAAGATTGACAGTCGCGCCATTGCCTGACACCATTTCTCCATCAAAATAACATACCGTTTTCTCTCAGGAGCCTCTTTGACACTTTACGCACGTGTAATGACCTATAGCTTGCTGACCGGCATTGTACTGACGGTTCCCTTCTGGCCGCCTATGCTGACGGTCATGACCGGACAATTGAAACACACGCGACGTTATTTCACGACGATCCGCAAAGGCTTTACTCACCTTCACGCACTAATAAAAATGCGTGCCATTCATCGCTACTTTGCCGGAGAAGGAAACAGACCCGAACAACAAGTCGCCGAAAACATCGGCGGGTTTTGCAATCGCTGCGGTCAATGTTGTTTGGAACGCCGCTGCATGTTTTTAGAAAAGCAAAGCGACACGGAATACTTATGCGGCATCTACGGTACCTGGCTGCGCGAGCATACCCACTGCGGCGCCTACCCGATCAACCAAACCGATATCGAGCTTTACAACTGCCCCACTTATTTTGTGATTAAGCCGGAAATCCCGTTGCGGCGTACGGCGAGCAACGTTTAGCGCTTCGGTTTATTGCAATTTATTTCCGACTATTGAAAATTTTCACTGAATATCTGCTTAAATCGTAAGCATATCTGTCGAAAAATTTTACACTCTAGATCGAATTTTAAAGACCGTTTTCGATAACCAATTGATAATTAATAAATAACCATTTATGGCACGATTTTTGCTATAAATTTGACGGGCAAGTTATACGCCCAAACAAAAATTATCGTTATTCGGACTTCAAGGAGAATCTAGTGAACACTTACTCAAAGTGGCTATCGGCCTTCGCTTTAACTGCGATTGCTGGTGCCGCAGCCGCCGCACCCGTTATTACCGCAACATCCGTTTCCTCGGTTTGGAGTAATACCGTTGGCGACGCCGGAGCAAACATCAGAGAAAATGTCAGTTTTGGCCAAGGAAACGCAGGCGATATCGGTGACGGCGACGCCTTTAATCAAGCCCGTTGGGGTCGGCCTGCGGGCACCTTATCGCCGGGCCGTAGCGGCCTTGGATTTAAATCTCTGGCCCCCCGTACCGACATCAATTTGGGCGTGGCGTTTGAGTTTGGGATATTGCAGCATTACAACTGGACCATCGGACTGGGTTCGGTCGGTAAGTCAAGCGAATTAGGTCTTGGCCTCACTTTGAATGTCGACGGCAACTCTCAAGGACCATATGATTTTTCGTCGACAATTATAGTTGACGAAACGCCCAATACGGCACCTTGCAAATATCCTTCCACCCGAAATTGTGCCGACCAAATTAGCTTTTCAAATGTTGGCACAGCCGATGTGTTTACAATTAGCGGCATTGAATACACATTGAGTATCGTCGGCTTCGGCGATACCTTCGATACTCGCGAAAGTTCATTCATCAGTCAAGAAGGCGGCGTCAGCGAAACTCTAATATGGGGAATCATCACTGCAGTCGAGCCCGGCGAAGTTCCCGAGCCGGCACCCCTCGCACTGTTAGGGTTAGGTTTGCTCGGTTTAGGCTGGAACAAGCGCCGTAACGGTTAAGGCGCAAGTTAAATGTAGCACGAGCAAAGGCGCTTCGGCGCCTTTGCTATTTTTATGGCGACTCGTTTGCGACTTTTCTGCCGCGTTCGATATCGACCATCGACAACGCAATCAAGCCAAACACAAACGACGATCCGCTGATCAAAATCGCCAGGCGATGATTGCCACCGGATAGCCATGTCGCCAAACCGTACGTGAGCGGCCCAATCACAGCGGAAAATTTCGTCGCAACGCCCCACAAGCCATAAAATTCCGCACGCCGCGCCGCGGGTGAGAACAGGCCAATCATCGCTCGACCGGCGGACTGGCTCGCACCCATGCAAAGTCCGGCGAGATTTGCCGCAACCCAAAACATCGCCTGCGTTTGGCTCAAATAAGCCAGCAACGTCATCACGATCCAGCCGATCAGCGTGATGGTGAGGGTGACGCGATGGCCGAGACGATCTTGCAGATAACCAAACGCGAACGCGCCAATTGCCGCAGTGATATTGACCAGCATGATCAACATTAAGGTTTGCTGGGTCGCAAAATGCATCACCTGTTCGGCGTAGATCGCGGCTAGCGCGATAACGGTTGAAATTCCCGCTTGGTAGCAGGCGCCGCATACCAAGAAGCGCGCGAAATCCGGGAACGATTTGAGACTGCGAAGGGAGATGAAAAATTGTTGAATCGATTCGCTTATCGAAGTAGTTTTGCGTGGGATCGCAACCGCGCGCTCACGCAAAAACAAAAAAGTCGGCACGCTCGCCAGTGCGAAAATCAACGCCGTCAACACCATCGCCACCGGGACAAAATCGGCGGCGCCCTTGCCCGCCGTTTGCGCCCAATTCACGTAACCGAGCGCAACGCCCAAACTGGTTAAGCCGCCGAGATAACCGACGCTCCAACCCCAGCCCGATACTTTTCCAAGCGCATGCGGCTGCGCCAACTCCGGTAAAAACGCGCCATTAATATTTTCGCCGGTACCATAAAAGTAATTCGATAAGACGATCAATGCCATCGCCAATACAATGTCGCCTGGGCCGACCCAATACAGCGCCGCAGTGAAAAGCACGCAACCGACCGTGGCGATCATGAGCAATTTTTTCTTGTTAGCGTGCGCGTCGGCATAGGCGCCGATGGCGGGCGCGGTAACGATTATCAACAAATAGGAAATGGAAAGTGCCACAGTCCACGCTAGGGTCGCCCACGCATGACCTTTTGCAACTACGCCGACGAAATAGGCATTAAATAACGCGGTGATGACAACCGTGGTGTAGCCGGAATTGGCGAAATCGTACATCGACCAACCCCAGACTTCGCGGCGACGCACGCCGAGCGCTAGACTGTTTGCCATGAACCCCACCGGGTTGTGATCTTGTTCTTGATACGGGGTAGTCGCGGCTCCGCTGATACAGGCCGCTCGCAATAACGCCAACTTCTAGCGCATCGTTCACGGAATAACCAAGCCAGAACCCGCATGGATACTGGGTGGCTAGGGCCAGTCGCTCTTAGCCATGCTTACGCACACGCGCATGGCTACGAGATGGCCCCCGAACCCTTGCCGCTTCAGGCAATTGTTCATTTATTTTTTCGCTGACAACTCGCCGATAATTTTATATCCGACTCGAAACGCGGGAGTAATAATCAACATATCACCCGGATCGGGGTTTAACCCGGTCGCGGAGACGATGTTATATCCGTGAGTGACTAGCACCAGGTTCGTGCCATCGGTCGGCACATTTTCCATGCGTTGGTGCAACATGCGCGTTTGCTCTGATTTGCGATCCGGCTTGTCATAAAACGAATTCAGCGGTTCCCAAACATCGGCTTTGCCGAATGCCAATTGGGCTGTTTCTTTAGTGCGGCACAATGCGCTGGTGAGGACTTGTTTAATGGGAATTTTGCGCTTCTTAAATTCCTCGCCGATTTTCTTCGCTTCGGCGCGGCTCTTTTCGTTCAAGTTCAGTTGCGTTGCACAGTCGGCGACTTTATAACCTTTGGGATCGCCGAGCCCTTCATCCACAACGGTATTGCGCATCAGAATGATGTAACCGCCTTTTTTTAGTTGAGCCCAAAGCGGATCCTCGGCGGCAAATGTTGGCGCCGCGCCAATCGCAATGACAGCGCCGACAATTGCCGGAACGAATCTTGATATCCATTTCATCTTAAAATTGACTCCTTCAAAAAAGAAAAGCCGGAAGGATAGGCTTCCGGCTTTTTGATTTACCTACGCAACGCAAATCTGACTAACCGAACATTTTGCGAAGGCTCGCCAGGCCTTGCTCCAATTGATTTCCGTCTTGCGGAACCGCGCCGTCGGGCGTGAGCTTATCGATCAAGGTCGGCAGCAACTGCGCTAAGCCACCGGATGCTTGGCCGGCATCGACACCCAATTTGCTGGCAATCTGACTGATGAAATCGCCGCCGAGCGCATTTTGAATTTGGTCCCCTGACACGGGCGCGTTTTCGCCCTTGCCAACCCATGAGGCGGCTTGATCGCCTAATCCCGACGCCTTGAACTTATCCAGCAATCCGTTTAAACCACCCGATTGCGGATTATTCAATAGCCCCATCGCGGCTTCAATCAATGCATTGCCTTGTTGACCACCGCCGAGCGCTTTGCCAAGCACTGAACCTAACAATCCGTCTAATAGTCCCATCATTTATCTCCTTGAGTGACGACGAGGGCCGCCTGGCCCAAGATCAATATTGTACTTTACGCGGCAGTGCTTTTGCCTGCGCAACCCAATCAGTAACTTTATCCTGCGAAGGCAACGCGCGAACCACACGCTTTTCCGCATTGCATTTGGTCAGTGCTTCGTACAAGTTATCCGGCTTGCGCTTGGATAACTCCACAACGGTATCGACGCCTGCCGCTTCCAAAAGTTCGGAATATTGGCCGGCGACGCCTTTGATTCGAAACAAATCCGCATGATTGACCCAACGCAAAATCAATTTCGCGCCGATGCCGCTCTTATCCACAATTTCTGAACGGCCTTTTGCGGTACTACCTTTTTCCAACAGTGCGTCGGTCGATGCAATACCAATTGCTTTCAACTTTTCAGCGTATTGCTCGCCGACACCCTCAATATCCAGAATACTTGCCATTTTAATTCCCCCTTGCTCCAAGATCGATTGAAGAAACGTTTACGCAAAACCAAGCGCGACGTCATTATTTGCCTTCGAATTCGCAGGATCAAGGGATGTTAGCCCCCGCAACAAATGTTAACGTTTGTCCGTGTATTGAAAGCCCAGTCTTACGACCGTTTCTTTTAAGCTGGTCATAGCCTCCGTCACACGAAGCGGATTTCCCTTGATGCCAATCTCTATGATACGCCGATTATCGACCACTAATCGAGGCAGGCTGGAGAGTTTCAAGTCCGGGTAGCGCGCGACGATATCGTTCATCGTTTCGATCAAATCGCCCTCGCCCGCACCTTCGGTGACGATCACTTCTTCCACTGGCGGCGTGGCATTGAAGAGGTGGGCGTAATGCGTATCGAGAACCCATTCGAGCATGGGCCAGGCCATTTCCGGGAATCCGGGTAGGAAGTAATGCTTCGCGACATTGAATCCCGCAATTCGGTTAAATGGATTAGGAACCAACTCTGCACCCGACGGAAATTCCGCCATTTTCACGCGGTGCGGATAAGCCGCTTCACCGAATCGGTCGACAATTTCTTTGGTCGCCTCAGGATGGCCGACGAGCGCAACGCCCAGCGCCTGCGCCGCGCATTGTCGAGTGTGATCATCCGGCGTGGCGCCGATGCCACCGAAGCTGACCACTACGTCGTCGCTCGCAAACGTCCGTTTCAGCACCGCCGTTATTCGCGTTGGATCGTCGCCCAAATACTCGCACCACGCCAACTCTAAACCACGCTGCTTAAGAATGTCGATGACCTTGACGAAATGTTTATCCTGGCGTTTTCCGCTCAGAATTTCATCGCCGATAATCAATGCACCGAATACCATATTTTTCTTTTTGATTGATTAAAAATCTTTAAACTGCTTAACGCTCTACCGGTGCCGGATACTCCGGATAACGTTTTCGAAAACGTTCCAATTCCAAATTCGCTTCGTCGTAGCGGCCAAGGCGCCGCAACTCCGCCACGCGGCGCAGCCACGCTTCCGGCGCCTCGTCGGCCGAGGCTTTCGCCTCGCTTTTCTCGGCCGGCGCAGGACTCACTTGCTCTTTTTCCGCTCGATAAGTTTTAGCGTCTACGACTGGGCGATGGCCCTCCGGCAATCGCGGCCCACTCTCGGGGAATGCCTCAGGCGCGCGGGATAAAACAGGCTCGGGTTCAGCACGCTTTTCACTGTCCGTCACGCTCGGCGCCGCCTGTTCGCGACGTCGCGGCATTGACTCATCGTCACGCTTCATCGGCTGATCCTGCGCTTCTGCGCTTGGCGCATCTTGTTCCAGTCGCACTGCGGCTTTTGGCTTCGCCAACTCATTGCCTGAAGAAGCGCTCCCTGCCTTGCTCTCCAAGGCATCCTGTCTGGGTGCCGCACTGGTATTGGGCGCTGGCACGACAACTTCGGCCGCGGCTCTATCTTGCAACACGCCGGACGGCGCAGCAGGTATCGAGCGCGGCGCGCGTTCTTCAATCAATATTTCTACTTCACGCTCGATGTCAGCGTCTTGTTTCTTCGCCAAATCATCGGCCGGTGGTACGGCTGCTGCCGGCGCTGATGTTGCCGCCCCGCCCAACACCACGCCGGCACCCGAATCCGTCGACGCGTTGGGTTCAGCATTTTTTGATGGCATGGCATCTTGCGGCGGCAACGCGACCGGCGGCGAGGATAATTTTGCTTCCTGCATCACGGTACGCAGCGTAACGCCGACACTCAATACCATGACTGCCGCAATCGATAATGGCACACGCCAGCGCTTGAACCACGATTTCGGCTCGATCATCGCCATAGAAACCGGCGCACGGCGAGAGGCCGTCAGAATCGCCGAATCGATCGCCTGGCTCGGCTTGTCCGTCGCTTCGTCGCGGTAGCGCTGCGTAAGCGTCGACGCGCGGGCGAGATAAACATCGAAATCTTTATTTTCCATGGTCATTGCTCCAGCGCGCGACGCAGTTTATTGAACGCGTAACGCAACCGGCTTTTCGCCGTTTCTTTATTCACCGCCGTTGCCTCGGCAATTTCATCAACACTTAAACCGCCTTCCTCGAACAGCATGAACGCTTCACGTTGTTCGATCGGTAAATTATCGATGACGTCCACCACTTTCACTGCTTGTTGGCGCGCCGAGACGATTTGCTCCGGGCCGTCGGTTGTCGCGCCGTGCCATGTATCGCCTGCGTCGTCATCGGGCAACGAAGTTTCGTATTGAATGCCATGGCTACGGTAGTAATCGATCAAACGATTGTGCGCGATGCGATAAAGATAGGTCGCGAACTTCGCGCTCGGCGTATAGCGTTCGCGCGCCTTCACCAGCGACAGCCAGACGTCTTGAAATAACTCGTCCGCCAAGGAATTGCTGCCGCAACCGCGCAACAAATAGCGATACACGCCGCCCTTATGGCGCTGGTAGAGCGGTTCGAAAGCGGGAAGTTCGCCGTCGCGATAACGCAACATCAAGGCTTCGTCCGCTAATCGTTGATAGGTGTGAGGGCCGTCCATCGCCCCCACATTCTACGTGATTTATTGCTGGGAAAGATGCTGCTGCTTGGGCGCGGATTCACCCAAGGACTGAGCGATACGAACCAAGCTCAAAAATTCACTGCGATAACCAAATCGATCCTCGCCGCGCGCGCCTTGCGCCAGTTTCGCTATATCGCCATAGTTGTAGCGTCCGGTATATTTGCCGCCCTTTAACAATTGACCGAAACCTGCGACGGCTGCAGCGAAGCGCAGGCTTTCCGACGTCTGCAAAAAATCGTTCTTAATCGCAGCACGTTGCAGCGGCCATTCCAGCAATTGACTGTCATTACCGTTTGGCGCTTTGTAACGCAAGCGTAAATGCGCAATTTCGTCACTGGTAACTTTGTTTTCTTGCGTCTTATTTTGATAACGCAATGGCTCAATCGCCGCGCCCTTACTGCCTCTTAGAGCAATCTCATAGAGCGCCGTCACCGTGTGGCCGGCGCCGATTTCGCCGGCGTCGACCTTGTCGTTGTTGAAATCTTCACGTTTCAGCGCACGATTTTCGTAACCGATTAAACGGTATTCGGCAACGACATCGGGATTAAATTCAATTTGAATTTTGACATCTTTCGCGATAGTGTTTAGCGTCGAACTCATCTCATCCACCAACACTTTCTGCGCTTCATTTAACGTATCGATAAAGGCGTAATTACCATTGCCGGCGTCCGCGAGTTGCTCCATTAGTTGATCGTTATAATTGCGCGCGCCGTTGTAACTGCCCATACCAAAACCCAGCGTCGTCAGCGAAATGCCGCTCTTGCGTTTTTCTTCAATGAGCGCTTTGAGCGCTTCGAAACTGACCGTCCCGACGTTGAAATCACCGTCTGTTGCAAGCAATACGCGGTTGATGCCATTCGGAATGTAGGCTTGTTTTGCCACCGCATACGCCAATTCGATACCCGCCGCGCCGTTGGTCGAACCACCCGATTGCAATCGATTCAGTGCGGCGAGGATTTTTGCCTTGTCGTTGGTCGGCTCCAGCACCACGCCGGACGCACCGGCGTAGACGACGATCGCGACGCGATCCTGTTCGCGTAATTGTTTGGTCAGTAGTTTCAACGCCGACGTCAGCAACGGCAAACGTTCAGCCGGCCCCATGGAACCGGAGACGTCGATCAGGAAAACCAAATTCGCCGGCGGCAATAATTGCTTGGCGATATCCTGACCTTTGATGCCAATTTGCATTAAGTGCGTCTGCGGATTCCAGGGCGACGGCGCGATCTCTGTGGTCACGCTAAAGGGCACATTTTTGTTCTGCGGCAATGGATAATCATAGCCAAAATAATTGATCATCTCTTCGATGCGCACCGCGTCCGGCTGCGGCAATTGCCCGGCTTTAAGCATGCGACGCACATTCGAATAAGCGCCGGTGTCGACGTCGATGCTAAAGGTAGAAACCGGATGGTCGGTAACTTGCAGAATACCGTTTTGATCTGAATGGGCATATTTTTCGTTGTCCAATAATGTCGCTTCTTCGTCAGTTGCTTCGGCCATGACAGCGCCAACTGCGCTAGTTGCGGCCGGCTTCGCTGCATCGCGTTTGGCATAGGGTCGCGCTTCCGACGCGGGAGGCGCTGCAACTTGGCTTGGCAAAAGCAGCGAGTCAGCGGACTCTAATTTATCCACACGATTTTTATTGGCAGGGTCTTGTTCGCGTTGTGCCTTGGCTTTTCCCTCATCGTGCGCAACCGGTTGCTTATTATTTGCCGTACATGCCGCGACGCTGATTAGAATTGCCAGCAGCGCTAAAAAATATTTTACGAATCGATTAATCATGTTGTTCTCCTTCAATCAATATTGGGGATCCGGCACGAATTGGCCGGGAAATGGGGTGGGAATTTTCGCGGTGCGATGGCGCGGAATCACACCTTGGGCGAGCAGATTTCGATAGCTGTCGTAGTAGATCGTCACGACTTCGTCGGGGGAATCGGCGGCGCGCTCGAATTCGACCTGGTGCGTGCGCGATGTCTCATTGCTGCCATGGCCGGTGCCGAGTTTCTTTTCCGCTTTCGCGCGTGGCGCCGCTTGCGTTGCCGCGCCATTGCCGCCGAGCGCGCCGCGGCTCTCGCTGCGCGCTTTATCGGAAGAACGCGCATCGCGTTCGCTCAGTTCGTTGTCGTCGACATTAGGTACGGGCGCGGGCGTTTCGTCACGAGCGCGAAACAGCGCGACACCGATAACACCGACATGATCGGGACGCCCACTACGCGCCGCATAAGAATCGGACAACGACGTAAAGTAAAACTGCGCAACATGAGACATACTTTTGCGCCAACCCTTAATCTCGGTTTGGCCGTTGAAATCGAGCACGTAGCCGCTTTGTTGCCAATTCGCCGTTTCGCCGGAAACAACATTGATACCGTCAACGGATGTCACCGCCAGCAGCGATTGCCCGGACTGACTACGCAGCATGATTTGATAACGATTGCCCGGTCTACCGATAACGTAGTGCCGGCCTTCGTGCTCGTAAACCGTTAAGTTCCGGCCTTGGCTGCGATCGTAAACCGAAATGTCGGCGAGGTTACCCAGCGCCCAAGAATGTGCCGAAGCGAGTAATAGTGTAGCTGCAAAAAGAGTGCGTTTCATTGCGTGCCTTTGTTGTGATGAGGACAACGCTGTAAACGCGAGGTTTTGCGAAAGGGGTTAAGGAAGCGCTGTTTTATTCCGATTTAGTCGCGATACGACGTTGCTCGCAAAAAATATCGCCTTACATATCAAACATATGCTGCGTCGACATTTTTCGCTCGCGTCTTGTCTCGCTTAGAACTCGGAATAAATCAGAGTTTCCAAAAATCAAGATGGTAATTTTATTGACTGCGCCAGGAGCCAATAGCGGCGAAGCGGTCCCGACATATGCCTTGCAGATCGAGGCGGGACGAGCCTCTTGGCGTGGCGACCTATTACTCTATTTCGCCAGGCTCGTGGGTAAGCTGATCGCGGCTCATCGCCATAACGCGATCGCGACCGCTACTTTTCGCGACGTATAAGGCTTGATCGGCGCGGCGCAACAGATCGGCGACGTCATCGCCGTGACGAAATTCGGCGATGCCGATCGACACCGAGGTGTAAATACTGAACGATTCGCAGGCAATTGCCGTGGTACTGATTTCCAGACGTAATCGCTCAGCGCTTTGCCGCGCTTCTTCTAGCTGCGTCGCGGAATAGACTAAGGCGAACTCCTCACCGCCAAAGCGCGCGAAACAATCGGTCGCACGAACGTGGGGTTGAATCAGCGTCACCACTTGCCGGAGCACATCGTCGCCGGCAAGATGGCCGTAGGAATCATTTATCCGTTTGAAATAATCGAGATCGATTACGGCAACACAAAATACCGTTTCCGCGCGATCGGAACGGGATTTTTCCCGCCTCAAAAATTCCATCAAATAGCGTCGGTTATGGCAATTGGTCAGCTCGTCCCGCGTCGCCATCAGGCTAATTTTCTCTAAGGCTTTTTGCAGCGCACCGTTATTCTTTCTGAGCTCGGCGTTTAACTTCGACATTTGCCCGTGGGATTCGGACAGATTCTCCACCAACCGCTCATTGTCAAAGCGTAGCCTTAGCATCCGTGCGGTATTCCGATTAGAAGCGCCCGCCAACGCGAACAGCATGACGCCAAACACAACGCCAGCCCAGCCCAATAAATGGTAGTGCTCCCAGTTTGCCTGCAGCAACGTAATCACGCTCGGCGTCAGTATCGCGACAATATAAGTCCAAGCCACGGCAAGCCACGCGGAAAATGTAATGGTCGCCGCGGCGGCACCGGCCATGATGAATAGCACCAAAAGCATCTGGTATTGCGGAAACTGGTCGGTAAATAATAATAGTCCCGCCAAGCCCCACGCGATGCCGTCGACAATTACCGTCAGGCCGAGTAGGTAAAGCCATTTTTTGTCGCCGGCTTCCGAGTGATCGTTGCGCCGACTAAAGGCGAATCCCAACAAAAATGCCAGGAATTGAGCGGCGATCAGGATCACAATCCAAATCGCGATACGTTCCTGACTGACGGCGTTACGCATGATGAAGGCCAACAATGGGCCCAACACCAAGCTCGCTAGAACATTTACGGGTATGCGACTATAGAGCTCGCCCAGGAGCTCGTTGAAAATCGGCTGCTCTTCATTGTTACGAGGCGCCAGCAAGAAGTATTCGGATAGCTTGAGCATCTGCTAATTATCGCCGCAATCCGGTTTCCGATGCGATCATGCAGCATTTTCTCCCAATCATTATCGCCAGCATGCCACAAAGGACTACAATACGACACCCCCATCATGAGGGGTTATCGCATTCGACTAGTCAATGATTCTTGTTCGCATTTTTTTCTTTTCCATATTCTTGTACACCGCAACATCGGGTTTTGCAGAAGAGGCTATTCCAATTAACAACGATGCAGCTGGCCCCGGAATCTGGTGGAATTGGGACATCAGCCGCGAATGGTCGAGTAACCATCGTCGCGCCAAAGGCATCATCAAGCTTTTCGCCGATCCCGAAAAAACCCAGCCACTCAGGGTCGAATCGCTGCGATTTTCACTTGAATTGGATTGCCCCATCGCTGTCGGTCCCGAATTGGTGATTAACGAAATGCGCGATGCTAGCGAGCTCGGCGCCGAGGTAAGGTGCAATATGGGCAGCCCCGGCAAATTCGAAGTACGCTGGCGCTTCGAGGCAGTCGATGCACGTTTTGGCAGCGTCGACGATCAAGGCGTTGTTCCTAAATAGCCTCGCTATTCGCAGTTACAGCCTAAACCGCTAAAATTAAGGTCTTTTCCAACGCGCCACCCTATGAATTCTCCTTCTCCAGAACCACGTGCCGCGAATTTCTTGCGCAATATCATTGATGCCGACAATCGTAGCGGCAAGCACGCGGGCCGCGTAGCGACGCGCTTTCCGCCGGAGCCGAATGGCTATTTGCATATCGGCCACGCCAAATCCATTTGCCTAAATTTCGGCCTGGCGCGTGATTACGGCGGCGTATGCCATATGCGTTTCGACGACACCAATCCGGACAAAGAAGACACGGAGTACGTCGATTCCATCCTCGATTCGGTGAAATGGCTGGGTTTTGATTGGGGCGAAAACCTTTATTATGCGTCGGATTATTTTGAGAAAATTTACGAATTCGCCGAAGCATTTAATCCGCAACGGCAAAGCCTATGTCGATAGCTTGACGCCGGACGAAATTCGCGAGCTATCGCGGCACGCTGACCGAACCGGGCAAAGAATAGCCCGTATCGCGATCGCAGCGTCGAAGAGAATTTGGAATTGTTTCGCCGCATGCGCGCGGGTGAATTCCGCGATGGTGCGCATGTGTTGCGCGCCAAAATCGACATGGCTTCGCCGAACATCAATTTGCGCGATCCGGTGATGTACCGCATCCGTCATGCCCACCATCATCGCACCGGCGACAAATGGTGCATTTATCCGATGTACGATTTCACCCACGCGATTTCCGACGCGCTGGAACACATCACGCACTCGATTTGCACGCTGGAATTCGAAGACCATCGCCCGCTTTACGATTGGGTAGTGGAGAGCTTGCCGGTGCCGCTGATCGCCCCTACGCAGATCGAATTCGCGCGCCTCAATCTGACCTATACGTCGTGATGTCCAAACGCAAGCTGATACAGTTGGTCGAGGAAAAATACGTCGATGGCTGGGACGATCCGCGCATGCCGACGCTAGTCGGCGCGCGCCGTCGCGGCTACACGCCGCGAGGCAATCGCGTTTATTTCGCCGAGCGCATCGGCGTATCGAAAGCCGATTCGCTGGATCGACATGAGCGTGCTCGAAGACTGCATGCGCGACGATCTGAACGAACGCGCGCCGCGCCGCATTGCCGTGCTCGACCCGCTCAAACTCATCATCGACAATTATCCCGACGGGCAACGAAGAAGATTGCTTCGCGCCCAATCACCCGCAGAAACCCGAGCTCGGCAAACGCGTCGTGCCGCTCACTAAAGAACTGTGGATCGAGCGCGACGACTTCATGGAAATGCCGAGCAAAGGTTATTTTCGCCTCTCCCCCGGCGCGGAGGTGCGTTTGCGCTATGGTTACATCGTCAAATGCGTCGGCGTTGATAAAGACGCAAACGGAAAAATCGTCGCCATCCACTGCCGCTACGATCCCGAAACCAAGAGTGGCGCCGAGACGCGCAAGGTCAAAGGCAACATCCATTGGCTATCGACCAAATACGCCATTGCAGCGGAAGTGCGGCTATTTGATCGCCTGTTCAATGTTCCGCACCCGGGCGGCGGCGATCGGGATTACAAGCTGGACATGAATCCTGATTCGAAAAAAATTATTACGGCGTTTGTCGAGCCGATGCTCGCCGGCGTGAAACCGGAAGATAGTTTTCAGTTCGAGCGCAATGGCTATTTTGTCGCCGATCGAAAAGATCATGCGGTAGGTAAGCTGGTGTTTAATCGCGCGGTGACTTTGCGGGATTCTTGGGGGCAGAAGTCTTAATGTTTTTCGTATGGTAATTGGTGCGCATTTCCCTCACCCTAGCCCTCTCCCCAGAGGGGCGAGGGGATTCCACTCCCTCTCCCGCTCGCGGGAGAGGGTTGGGGTGAGGGAGCGGCGTTAAACGAAGCCAAAAAACCATGCCACAAACCCGCCTCTCCATCCTAGACCAATCGCCGATCCCCAGTAACCGCACGGCGACCGAAGCGCTCCAAGCCACGCTGGAACTCGCGCAAGCAGCGGAGCGCTGGGGTTACCACCGCTATTGGCTGGCTGAACACCACGGACTATTGGGTCTCGCCGATCCCTGCCCGGAAATTTTGCTCACTCGCATCGCCAGTCTCACCGAAAAAATCCGCGTTGGCACCGGCGGCATTATGCTGCCCTATTACAGCCCATTCAAAGTTGCCGAGCAATTCCGCATGCTCTGCGCCTTGTTTCCGAATCGCATCGATCTCGGCGTCGGTCGTGCACCCGGCGGCGATCGGCTGACGGCGCAGGCGATGTCCGGTGGTTCCTACAATAGCGCCGACGATTTTCCGCAGCAGGTGTTCGATATGGTCGGCTACCTCGATGGCAAGCTGGCCGAAAATCATCCGTTCGCGCGCGTCACGGTGCAACCTAAAAGCGAACACGTGCCGGAAGTGTGGATCTTGGGCTCGTCGGATTTCGGCGGCGCGCTCGCGGCGCACTTGGGTTTGCGCTTCACCTTCGCGCATTTCATCAACGGCCAGGGCGGCGACCAAGTCACGCGCGCCTATCGCGAACAATTCCGCCCGTCGCCGCGGGAATCGGCGCCCTACTCGATGGTGGCGGTATTCGTCATTTGCGCCGAGACTGACGCCGAGGCGGAAGCGGTCGCGAGCAGCATCGATTTGCGCCGCTTGCAAATGGATTATGGCTTGAACACGCCTATCCCAACGCGGCAAGAAGCGCAAAATCGAACTTATTCCGACGAGGAAAAAGCGCGCATGCAATTTCATCGCGCCCGTTCGGTAATCGGAACGCCGGATAAAGTTTGCGCCCGTTTGCGCGAGATCAAACAACAGTTCGAGGCCGATGAGATAATGATCATCACCGTGACTGGGGATTATGCATCGCGGGCGAGATCCTATGAATTGTTGGCGCAGGCGTGGCTAGCACGCGGCGCGTAGAGTCGTCGCGTAGCGTAGCGCGACAAATTTTCGTATGATTTGACTTGGGTACCCGAGAATTTTGCGCAGCGAATATCCATGCGCATCTTCAGGCATGTCGCGCCAGAAACCAATGTTGGCGCGCCTTTTGACGATATGCGGCATAGAAATGAAACGACATAAATTAATCGGGCTGGCGGCACTCCTACTGCCAATGAGCTCCACAACGCTCGCGGGCGAACCCTCGCCCGAGGCACTTTCCGGTGGCCGGTTTACAACCTTCGTGCAAGACGCGAACGCCTATCGCCAAACCATCGATTTTCCCGACGAGAAGCGTCGTCTGCATTTTATCGATGGCTTCGATTCCTTGGTGCAAAAATGGATGATGCCGTTTTTGCCCGGCGGCGTGTGGGGCCGCGGACCGCTGTCGAACGCGGACGCCTGCCAGAGTTGCCATTTAAACAGCGGCCGCGGCGCTGTGCCGACCAAGGCGGACGAGCCGATTCGAACGCTCTTGCTGCGCGTGAGCATGCCGGGCAAAGACGCCACCGGCGCGCCGAAACCCGAACCGCGTTACGGTCACCAAATCAATTTCATGGGATTCGAAACCGACGTACCGGGCGAAGCCGAAGTCTTTATCGATTGGCAGGAAAGGCCGGTGCAATTCGCCGACGGAGAATCTGTCAACTTGCGCGTACCGAGCTATCGAGTTGAGCAACTCCGCTACGGCCGGTTGGCGCCCGGCGTGCTGGTGTCGCCGCGCATGGCGCAGCCGTTAATCGGCATGGGATTGCTGGAGGCGATTCCCGATGCCACCCTGGAAGGCCTGGAGCGCGCCGCTAAACCACACGGCATCAAGGGCAAAGCCAACCGCGTATGGGATTTGGCGGAAAAACGCGCCGCGATCGGCCGCTTTGGTCTCAAGGCGAGCCAGCCGAATTTGGCACAGCAAATTATGGCCGCCTTCAGCGAAGACTTGGGCGTCACCTCCGAACTATTCCTCAACAAAAACTGCGCTGACGCGCAACACGGCTGTCTCGCGGCAAGTTCCGCCGCGCATCCGGAGCTGCCATCGCATCAATTCGTACCTTTACTATTTTATTTGCGCGCCGGTGCCGTTCCGGTGCGACGCGATATCGACGACGCAACAGTCAAACGCGGCGCGCAATTGTTTAAAGAAGCGGCCTGCGCCGTGTGCCACATACCGGAACTTAGAACCGGCGACTATCAGCCGATACCGGAAATAGCTCAACAAGTCATTCGCCCGTATACGGATTTGTTGCTGCACGATATGGGCGAAGCCCTATCCGATGGCCGCGACGATTTCGCCGCCAAGGGCAGCGAATGGCGCACACCGCCGCTATGGGGATTGGGTCTGGCCAACACTGTAAGTGGCCAAACGGATATGTTGCACGACGGGCGCGCGCGAAACGCAGGCGAGGCAATTTTGTGGCATGACGGTGAGGCGAAATTTTCGCGCGAGGCATTTTTGAACATGCGCAAAGCCGATCGCCAGGCCCTGCTGAAATTTTTGGATTCGCTCTAGGCCATGTCTATCGCTGGCCTTCGTAAGGACTACAAGCTCGCCTCGCTCGATGAGAATGACGTCGATCGCGATCCGATTGTGCAATTCGAAAAATGGCTGAACCAGGCCATTGCCGGAGAATTACCCGAGCCGACCGCGATGACATTGGCGACGATCGGCGTAACCGGCCGGCCGGCGGCGCGAATCGTATTGCTTAAGGCAGTCGATGTGCGCGGCTTTTCTTTTTTCACCAATTACGATAGCAGCAAAGGCCAGGAACTCGCCGCCAATCCTCACGCCGCCCTAGTATTTCATTGGGTCGAATTGGAGCGGCAAGTGCGCATCGAAGGCCGCGTCGACAAAGTCACGAAGGAAGAGTCGATCGAATACTTCAATAAACGCCCCCCGTTAAGCCGCATCGGTGCATGGGCTTCGCCGCAGAGCCAGACGATTCCAAACCGCCAATGGCTGGAGCAGGCGTTCGAAAAAATAGAGGAGCGTTTTAAGGATGACGTACCGTTGCCGCCGTTTTGGGGTGGCTATCGGGTCACAGCGGAATCGATTGAGTTTTGGCAGGGACGCCGCAGCCGCTTGCACGACCGTTTACTTTATCGCCGCAACACTAGCGGCATTTGGAAAATCTCCCGGCTTGCACCATAAGTACAACGGCTGGCACAAGCACCATAAAACCAACGGCTGGCATCAACACCATAAAAAAACGGCCGGGACTCGCCCGGCCGTTTTTTCTAACTTAGGAAACGAATTAGCTCAAATGCGCGCTAACTAGTTTGGTCATCTCGAACATCGACACTTGCTTCTTGCCGCCGAAGACAATTTTCAGCTTGTCGTCCGCATTAATCATGCGCTTGTTGGCGGGATCTTGCAGTCCGTTCTTCTTGATGTAGGCCCAGATTTTCTTGGTTACTTCCGTCCGCGGTGCCGGAGCACTGCCGATAACGGCGCCAAGCGCGGCGCTCACGTTCATGGCTTTCATGAATGCCGCGTTCGGCTTGCGTTTGACTGCAGGCTTCTTCGGCGCGGCAGCTTTCTTAACTGCAGGCTTTTTTGCCGGTGCAGCTTTTTTCACCGCGGGTTTCTTTGCGGCGGGTTTGGCTGCGGGTTTAGCGGCAGGTTTTTTAGCTGCCGGCTTTTTAGCGGCGGCGGGTTTCTTTACGGCAGGTTTCTTTGCAGCGGGCTTCTTTGCAGTTGCCATTTTTAAATCCTCCTTTAATGTAGAGTCACTCTCAAAAGACTAACGCTTTCGCGTCGTACCAATCAATGCTCATCTTGGAGGATGCCGAGTCAAGAAGCGCTTGTCAATGCATTAGCGCTGAAAAAAACAGCAACATGATAAATTCTGCGCTGGATGCAACACCTATTTTCATAGACAATTCTCCGTCTCTAGCCAAAACGCGAATAACCAAACACTGTGTTCCGCCGCCTGCGCATCGCCTTTCTACTATTCGTTCTTGCTACCGTCGGATTAAGCACCTGGCGCGCCAAAGCGCGCGTTGCCGACTGGCGTTACCCGTTGCGCGTCGCGATTTACCCGATTAATGGCGATAACAGTGCGACCACACGGTCTTATATTTCCCAGCTAAAGGCGAGCGCTTTCGAGCCGATCGCCGATTTTCTTGACGAGGAAGCAAAGCGTTACGACGTCGCGATCAGCTATGGAAAACCGATTAATCTCCTGCTCGCACCGGAGGTGACGAGCCAGCCACCCACGCCGCCGCCCGGCGGCAATATCCTACAAAATGTACTCTGGAGCTTGCAGTTTCGCTACTGGGCCTATCGCGCGGATAACACGACGGGAGCGAGCCCGCATATTCGGCTTTTCGTGCGTTTTTTCGACCCGGCGACCCACGAAGTTGTACCGAATTCTGTTGGTCTGGAACAAGGCATGATTGGCATTGTTAACAATTATGCCAATACGAAATTCGAAGCTCGGAATAATGTTGTGATCACCCACGAATTGCTGCACACCGTCGGCGCTCAGGATAAGTACGACCCGCGCACCAATCAGCCACTACATCCCCATGGCTACGCCGAGCCGGATGCCGAAAAACTCTACCCGCAGCGATGGGCGGAAATCATGGGTGGGCGCATTCCGCTCGGCCCGAATACGGCGGCAATGCCGCGCGGATTACACGAGACCTTGATCGGCGATACAACCGCGAAAGAGATTCAGTGGGTTAAGTGACATGCCTGGAAAGGCGCGCGGGGTGCGGCCTTTCAGGCATGCCTTGCCACCAAGCATATAGGATGCGACACCTGGCGAGGCAGTATTTTTTAGGATTATTTGCCAATACATCATAAAAAAACAGACTTGTCGCATCGAGCGCTTGAAATGATAGGCGTTTAATCCTCATCCGCCCAAATGGCAATCACCCGCGTACGTTTCGGCCCCGATTGATAGCGCTCCAACTTCACTTCCACCGGATAAAGTTCTTCAAGCTGAGTGCGCGCTTTTTTCTCGTCGTCGAAAGTCATGACTTCGCCCTGGGCATTTTTTACGTCGTGCCAAACCTGCGCTTCGTCTTCGAACTGCAGTTTGAACAGCCCCATCAGCTTTTTCCTTGCTTTGCTCGCGACTCGGCCTCGAGTTCCGTGCCGGTTTTGTAGTGTGGCACGCGGAAAACTAGGCGTTTATAGCGCTGAATAACCGGCGTCGATCCCTTGACCTCATCGCGCCAATATTGGTCGCCTAGATCGAGATTGCGCTTTTCGTCCATTGACCAATAGCGCTTCGATCCCTCACCGCCGAAGATAAACAAGCGATCGTTAACGATGCGCCAGGTATCGGGATCGCCGCCCCAGGGAATACCATAAACAATACCATTGGCGCAAAAACCACCGTATTGCGGCGCGAAGCGGCTGGGATTTTGCGCGAACATTGCTTTGTGGTCTTCGCTGACGAAGCGATAGGTCACACCCTCGTATTCGCTTATGAATTTCGCATCGCCAAGCATATGTTTGCCGTCGGTGAAATAGGCCACCGGATCGTGGCCTTTCAAGCCAAGGTACTTATCGCCGCCCTCGGAAATCGTGTTTGCCGTCAAACCGGCGCATCCCTGCAAAACCAACAGCAAAATGGCCGCTGCGAAAATACCAAGTAATTTGGATTGTTTCATGCGTGCTCCTAAAAAAATTGTTATGGGACTATTGTAAGTCTTTCCGTCTGCTCTTTCCTGACGTCAAGAATTGCCTGGCGGCCAATTCGCATTGAACGATCATCCTCGCTCAGGGATAATAGGATTGTTGAGTTCTTAATCTTGCCATGTCCCCAGCCGCCCTACAGAAATTGCGCGTCCTCGATCTCACCCGCGTTCGCGCTGGACCGACTTGCGTGCGCATGTTCGCGGACTTTGGCGCCGACGTGATCAAAATCGAATCGCCGCCGGGCGTCGATCCCAACGAAAATATGGGCGGACCGCGCCTTGGCGCGGATTTTCAGAATCTGCATCGCAACAAACGCTCGATTGCGCTAAACCTTAAAACTGCGGACGGCCTTGAGATTTTCAAGAAACTCGCCGCGAATGCCGATATCGTTGTCGAGAACTATCGGCCCGACGTTAAGTTTCGCCTAGGTATCGACTACGAATCGCTGAAGAAATTTAATGCGCGCATCATCCTCGCCAGCATTTCCGGTTTCGGCCAAGACGGGCCCTACGCAGATCGTCCTGGCTTCGATCAAATCGCGCAGGGCATGGGCGGCCTAATGGCCATTACCGGCTTGCCAGGACAAGGCCCAGTGCGCGCGGGGATTGCCGTCGCCGATTCCAGTGCTGGGCTGTATGCCGCGCTCGGAATTATGATCGCGTTAGTCGAGCGCGAAACGTCCGGCGAAGGGCAATGGGTGCAAACCTCGCTACTGCATTCCCAAATTGCAATGAACGATTTTCAAGCGGCGCGTTATTTGATGTCAGGCGAAGTGCCGCAACAAGTGGGCAACGATCACCCGACCAGCATGCCTACGTCAGTTTACAAAACCGCCGACGGGCATATCAACATCGCCGCGTCAGGCGATGGAAACTGGCAACGGCTCTGCAAAGCCATTAACCGAGAGGATATGTTGCGCGATACGCGCTTTGATTCCGAGGCAAAGCGCTCGGAGAATCGCGTGGCGCTCAACGATGAAATTAATAAGGCCAGCGTTCGATTCCCAAGTTCGAACTTAGTCGAAAAACTCAATATCGCGGGGGTTCCCTGCGGGCCGATTTATTCGATGGACGAAGTATTTGCCGATCCGCAAGTGCGGCACTTGCAATGCGCGACACAGGTCGTTCATCCCTCGCTCGGGTCGATCAATCTCGTCAGTCAGCCGGTAAAACTATCGCGAACGCCAGCGGCGATCAACGCCACGACACCGGAACTGGGTGAGCACAGCACGTCGATTCTCGAAGAGTTGGACTACACTAGAGCGCAAATCGATCAACTTCGCGAACGAAAAATCACTCAATGAACGACACCACAAAAATCGGCCAGCTCATCGCGCGCAAGGAAGGCGCGATCGGTTGGATCGTGATTTCCAATCCGTCAAAACGCAACGCGCTTTCGTTCGAGATGTGGCGCGATTTTCCAAAAATATTATCGGGCTTCGCCGACGATCCCGAGATTCGGATGGTCGTGCTCACTGGCGAAGGCGATCACTTCGCAGCCGGCGCGGATATCTCGCAGTTTGGCGAAAAGCGCAGCAAAGGCGAGGCTCTGAATCAATACAACGAAACCTTAAAGCATTCAACCGCAGCATTATTGGATTTCCCCAAACCGTTAGTTGCAAAAGTGCGCGGCGCGTGCGTCGGCGGTGGATTAGCGCTGGCGTTGGATTGCGATTTACGTTTTTGTTCCGACGAAGCGGTGTTTCTCATGCCCGCGGGAAAGCTCGGGCTCGGCTACGAATTCGGCGGCATCGAGCGCATGATTCAGGCAATTGGCCCGAGCAACGCCTGCGATTTATTTTTCTCCGCACGAAAATTATCGGCAGCCCAGGCGAAGGAAGTCGGCGTGGTCAATCAAGTTTTTCCCAAGCAACAATTCGAGCAAGGCTTTGCGGAATACTGCGCGCAAATCGTTGCTAGTGCGCCTATGACTTTAGTGGCAGCAAAATTCGCCATGCGCCAAGTGGCGCGACCGGCCGGCGAGCGCGACATGGCGAAAGTCCAAACGCTGTACGAAGCGTGCTTCAAAAGCCAAGATTATGCCGAAGGGCGCGCGGCGTTTTTGGAGAAACGCGCGCCGCGGTTTATCGGCAAATGAAATTTGGCAATGACGCAAAAAATTACCGACGGCAAGAGACCCATCCCCTTTCAAGGGGAAGGAGATCACTTTTGCCTAGCTCGTATGAAACTAACTACAGCCCTTGAAAGACTGTTTGATGTTTAGATTTGGTAAGTTCTTGCGCTCTCATTTGTTGACAGTCTTGTGCTGCGTTGCCACATTAAGTTTCGCGCAAGTAAAAATCGAAGACACGGTAAGAAAACCCGCGAAGCCAACACTACCGGCACCCGGCCAAGCGGAAACCAAAAAAAATCCACCGGTGCCACCCGCGCCGCCCGCTTCGAGCAGCGAGCCGGCGAAACTTGCCTGCTTAAAAACCGCCGAGGGATGTCCGACGAATTTTCGTACCGCGGCCGCTGCCATTGCGCCGGCCTGGTATGCGACGCAGGAAAAAGATCCCAAAGAGGCTGCGAGAAGCCAGCAAAAAGCGGTCGCGTATCTTGAGAAATATAAAACCCATGCAACTAATCGCCGATGGGAACTCAACGATATCGCCCGCTCCTACGCATTTTTCGTCTCACTCACCTACAACGTTTATTCAACCGGAAACGGACCGACGCCGGTGCAATTTGAGGTCATGACTAGACGCATTCGCGCGGAACTAAGCAAAGACGCAAAATTTCAAGCCAACAACGATCGCGAGCGGCAATTTATTTATGAGCGCTTGATTCTCGTCGCCCTTGATAACGAAGCCGGTTATATTTTCGCGAAACAGCGCAAGGATGAAGTTTCGCAGCAAAAACATCGCGAGCGCGCGAAGCTCTGGCTGGAGGAAGTCATCGAAAAACCGGTCGCCCAAATTCCTAACTACTGGAAATAAATGATGGCCTACGCAGTGGCGCGCGACGGAACAAAACTCTATTTTGAAGAAACCGGCAGCGGTACGCCGATTCTTTTCGTGCATGAATTTGCTGGCGATCATCGCAGTTGGGAACCACAGGTTCGTTATTTTTCGCGCTACTTTCGTTGCATCACTTACAACGCACGCGGCTATCCACCATCGGATGTGCCGAGCGATCCGAGCGCCTATTCGCAACAGCATGCGTGTGACGATGTGATCGCGGTGCTCGATCATTTACGCATCGACAAGGCTCACGTTGTGGGGCTGTCAATGGGCGGCTTCGCGACGGTACATGTCGGCATCACTTACCCGAATCGAGCGTTATCGTTGGTGATTGCAGGTTGCGGCTATGGCTCCGAGCCATCGCAGAAAGCGCGCTTTCGAACCGAAGCAGAAGGTGTAGCCGATAACATCGAACGGCTTGGCGGAGAATATTTAGCCGAGCAATACTGCCCTCGGCCCAGCGCGCGTGCAATTTCAAAATAAGAGATCCGCGCGGATGGCGCGAATTCGCCGATCAACTGGCGCAGCATTCTTCGCAAGGCTCGGCGCTGACCATGCGCGGCGTGCAGGCGCAACGGCCGTCGCTGTGGGAATTGAAAGATTCCATCGCAAAAATCAACGTGCCAACATTGATCGTTACAGGCGACGAGGACGAGCCTTGCTTGGAAGCGTCGTTGTTTTTGAAGCGCCAAGTCATGACTTCGGCCTTGGTCGTATTACCGCGTACGGGTCACACGTTGAATATCGAAGAGCCTGATGCCTTTAATCGGGCGTTGAGTGAGTTTTATTTGGCGCAGGCGAGTGGAGGTTGGGTGACGCGAGATCCGCGTTCGATGTCGACCAATATGACGGTTGCGTTGAGGTGAATCACCGCAACAAAGTCGTAGGGTGGGTCCCACCCGCTAATCAACCGCGACGGAAATGGCGGGTAAAACCCGCCCTACTTCTTTGTCGTTGCGAAGCAAGCGTAGGGTGCGCACCGCGCACGCGCAAACAATTTTCTAGCTAAGTCATTTGAAACGGTGCGCAGTGCGCGCCCTACACAAGCTTGGCCACGGGCCACACCCAGCTTGGCTCCTGGCAATGCATGCCTGAAGAACCGCGTCAGTACTACCTCTCCAGCCAGACCTCTATTTTCGCAAATGCCTTGCCCAAAACAACCCAGCAATAGTTTTCACGTCCTTAATTTTTCCGGCACTAATCCAGCCAATCGCTTCATCGATCGACAACGAAAACACATCAAGAAATTCGCCGTCGTCGCGCGCCATGCCGGTGAAACGTAAATCCCGCGCAACGTAAAATTCGATCACTTCATCGGCGTAGCCGATGCACGGCAGCAGGCTGCCAAGTTGTTGCCAGTCGTTTGCTTCGTAGCCGGTTTCTTCTTTGAGTTCGCGCTGCGCGGTGAGTAATGGCGCTTCGCCGCGTTCTTTTTTTCCGGCGGGAAGTTCGATGCAATGTTGGCGCACGGGATAGCGGTATTGGCGTTCGAGCAACACGGTGTTTTCATCGAGCAACGGGATGACTAACACCGCGCCTTGATGTTCGATGTATTCGCGTTTGGCGGGTTTGCCGTCCGGCAATCGGACTTGATCTTCCTTGACGTGCAGCAGCGTGCCTTGGTAAACCGTCTTCGAGGAAACCGGATGTTCGGTGTAGTCGTTCTCGCCGTCGCTCATGTCTGCGGCGTTACAGCGATCGATTGATCGCGTAGGCACACAGCGCAAGCAGCGGTTGCGAGAACAGTCCAAGCGCGAGCACTGCTAGGCCGCTTACGCTGATCATTAGGCGCGTATCGGATTCGGCTTGGATGATCGAGACATCGGTTGCCGTATCGAAATACATGAGTTTGACGATGCGCAAATAGTAGAAGGCGCCAACCAACGAAAACATGACCGCAACGACGACAATCCAAACGTATCCAGCCTGCAGTACGGCCTGGAGAACGGCAAGTTTGGCGAAAAACCCAACCATGGGCGGCAAGCCCGCGAGTGACAGTACAATCAGCAACATCAAAAACGCGTACCACGAATTGCGCTGATTCAGTCCTTTGAAATCTTCAATGTTCTCGGCCTCAAAGCCCGCTCGCGATAGCAACATGATCATGCCAAATGCGCCGAGGTTGGTCAGCACGTAAGTGATAATGTAAAACATTGATGCGCCATAGCCGTTTTTGCTGCCGGCAAGAATGCCCAGCAACAAGAATCCCATATGGGAAATTGTCGAGTAGGCGAACATGCGCTTGAGGTTTGTCTGCGCGATTGCCGCAAGATTACCAACGCCGATCGACAACACGGCAAGAATGATTAGCATGTCGCGCCATTCCGTGATTAAAGGCCCGAGGCCAGTTACCAGCAAGCGCATGAAAAATGCGAATGCCGCGATCTTTGGTGCGGAGCCGATGAATAAGGTCACCGCCGTCGGCGCGCCGTGATAAACATCCGGAATCCACATGTGGAACGGCACCGCGCCCAACTTAAATGCCAACCCCGCAACGATGAATACCAGGCCGAATACCAGAACGGTTTTGTCGCCCGTGACGCCGTGTTGTACCGCACGTGAAACTTGTGCAATGTCGAGCGTCCCAGTCGCGCCGTACATCATCGACATGCCATATAACAATAGGCCCGAGGCCATTGCGCCGAGGACGAAATACTTCATCGCCGCTTCCGTCGCGCGCGCAGAATCGCGTTGCAACGCCACCAGCGCATAAGATGAAAGCGTCAGTAGTTCCAAACCAAGATAAAGCGTCAAAAAATTGTGCGCCGAGATCATCACCATCATGCCGAGCAGCGCGAACAAAATCAGAATAAAAAACTCGCCGCTGAACAAGTCGCGCGCAATCAAATACTCGCGACTCAAAACCAGCAGGACAGACAACGCGAAGCAGCACATCACCTTCAACGTATCGGCCATGAAATCGTCGACAAACATGTCGTGGAACGTCAGCGTCGGCGTCGATTGGGTCGTCATCACCAAGATCAAGATCGTGCCTAATAAAGCGAGCTGGGTCAGCAGATAGGTGATCGAACGTTTGGCATCGGAGATGAATAAATCCAACACTAAAATAATTGAAATGGCCGAGATCAAAAAAATCTCGGGGTACGCGGGGAAGAGATTAAGCGGCGCCATCTAAAATTTCTTCTGCGCTACGTGATTGAGCAAATCAGTGACGGTGGTATGCATCACATCGGTAAAGGGCTTGGGATAAAGGCCCATGAATAACACCGCGACGGCCAATAACGCGAGAAAAATAAATTCGCGCCTGCCAATATCCTGCAGCTTTGCGACGTGATCGTTGGCAATCGGACCGAATATCACGCGCTTATACATCCACAAAGTGTAAGCCGCGCCGAAGATCAGCGTGGTCGCCGCGAGGAAGGCATACCAAAAATTAACTTTGATGGCTCCCAAAATAACCATGAACTCACCGACAAAACCGCTGGTGCCCGGCAGACCGGCATTTGCCATTGCGAAAAGCATGAAGAAGGACGCGAAAATCGGCATGGTGTTGACCACGCCACCGTAATCGGAAATTTGACGCGAATGCACACGATCGTACATGACGCCTACGCACAAGAACATCGCAGCAGAAATGAAACCATGAGAAATCATTTGCACCAATGCGCCTTCGATACCCAACACGTTAAAGATAAAAATGCCCAAGCGTGACAAATCCCATGTGGGCAATCGACGAATAGGCAATGAGCTTTTTCATGTCAGCTTGCACCAAAGCGACGAGTCCGATGTAGACGACACCGACCAGTGACAGTGCGATCACATAGGGCGCGGCAACATGACTCCCGTCCGGCACGATTGGCAGACTAAATCTCAAAAATCCGTAAGCGCCGAGCTTGAGCGTAATCGCTGCCAAAATCACTGAGCCGCCTGTCGGCGCTTCGACGTGGGCATCGGGCAACCAAGTATGCACCGGCCACATCGGCACCTTCACCGCGAACGAAAGGAAAAACGCGATAAAGATCAGTATCTGTGGTTGTAGCGCCAGAGCCGTCTTGTGAAACTTAAGAATATCGAAACTCTGGCCTGCTTGAAAATATAAGTAAATGAAGGCCGCCAACATCAACAACGAACCGAGCAAGGTATAGAGGAAAAACTTGATCGCAGCGTAAATCCGGTTCGGTCCACCCCACACCCCGATGATCAGATACATCGGTATCAGCGTCGCCTCAAAGAATACATAAAACAGAATCGCGTCGAGCGCGACGAACGAACCATTGATCAAGCCCGACATGATCAGAAACGCGGCGAGATATTGCGCGACTTTCTTTTCAACCACGACCCAAGCGGCGATCACGACCAATATCGTCATGAAACTATTAAGCAACACGAACCAAACAGAAATACCATCAACACCGAGGTGATAGTTAATGTTCAAGCTGGAAATCCACGGCACCAACTCGACAAATTGCATAGCGCTTGTGTCGAGCCTGAAGTCGCGATACAGCGGCAATGTGACGAGAAATCCGAGCACGGCACCGCGAGCGCGATCCACTTCGCTGTTTCGCCGCGGCTCTTTTCGCCGACCACGAGAACCAAGAGTCCCGCGACGATCGGCAGCCAAATGGCCCAGCTAAGGTATGAAAACGCTTGCGGCATTATTGTTAGTTTCTAAGATAGTGATACCAGAACAACGTCAGGAATCCGAACACGCCGAAAATCATTGTGAACGCGTAGTGATAGATTAATCCCGTTTGATAGCGGCGGACCCAGCTCGCGACCCAGCCTACGAGCTTCGCGCTGCCGTTCACGATGCCATCGATAATGCCAACGTCACCGAATCGCCATAAGCCTTTGCCTAAGCCGCGCGCGCCGCCGGCGAAAAACCAATCGTTGAACCTATCAAATCCATACTTGTTTTCGAGCATGCGATGAATCGTGCTAAATGTCGTTTTTATCTTCTCGGGGATATCCGGTCGTTTGAGATAAAAGAACCACGACAGCACAACCCCTGCAAGCGCGAGCCAAAACGGCAATGTCGATAGTCCATGCATGGCCATCGCGACCGGGCCGCGAAACTCTTTCGCCATTTCTTCCATGGCTTTGTGCTCCGGCGCAATTTTAATCGCCTCGCCAAAAAAACCACCAAACTCGAGTGGTGTAATCGCAAAAAAACCGATCAGTAGAGATGGGATTGCGAGTGCGACGAGCGGCAATGTGATTACCCATGGCGACTCATGGGGCGTGCCGCCATGACCGTGATGATCGTCATGGTGATCGTGATGTGCGTTGCCATGGCCGAAGCGCTCCTTGCCGTGGAACACCAAGAAATACATGCGGAACGAGTAAAACGCCGTGACAAATACGCCGGCCAACACGGCGAAGTACGCAAAACCGGAGCCGGCGATTTCCGAAAAATGCACCGCTTCGATAATGCTGTCCTTCGAATAAAAGCCCGACAGAAACGGCGTTCCGATCAGTGCCAGCGAACCAACCAGCGATGTGATCCACGTGATCTTCATGTACTTGCGCAAGCCACCCATGTTGCGGATGTCTTGATCGTGGTGCATGCCCATGATCACCGAACCCGCGGCGAGGAACAACAATGCTTTGAAGAACGCGTGTGTCATCAAGTGGAAGATCGCGACTTGGTAGGCTGATGCGCCAAGCGCGACTGTCATGTAACCCAGTTGCGAAAGGGTCGAGTATGCAACGACGCGCTTGATGTCGTTTTGCACGATGCCAAGGAATCCCATGAATAGCGCGGTGATCGCACCAATCACCAACACGAACGACAATGCGGTATCGGACATCTCAAACAGCGGCGACATTCTCGCGACCATGAAAATGCCCGCGGTCACCATCGTCGCTGCATGGATCAGTGCCGAAATCGGCGTCGGACCTTCCATCGAATCCGGCAGCCATACATGCAACGGGAACTGCGCTGACTTACCCATTGCGCCAATGAATAGCAGAATGCAGATCACCGTCATCAGCATCCATGGCGTGCCGGAGAAAAGCTCGATCGATTTACCTGCCATTTCCGGGGCACGATTGAACACCGTCGCGTAGTCCATGGAGCCGAAATAGGCGAGCACCAAGCCGATGCCGAGTATGAATCCAAAGTCACCCACGCGGTTTACTAAAAAGGCTTTCAAGTTGGCGTAAATCGCAGTCGGTCGCGTGTACCAAAACCCGATCAGCAAATAGGACACCAAACCAACCGCTTCCCAACCAAAGAACAACTGCAGGAAATTGTTCGACATCACCAACATCAACATGGCGAAAGTGAACAGCGAGATATAGCTGAAGAAGCGCGAGTAGCCTGGATCTTCGTGCATATAGCCGATTGTGTAGATATGCACCATCAGCGACACAAATGTCACGACGACCATCATCATCGCCGAGAGCGAATCGATCAAAAATCCGACATTGAACTGCACACCGTCGCTCACCATCCAAGTGTAGAGATTGCCGTTGAAGCGATAACCATTCATCACATCGTGCAATACCATGAATGATGCGATGCAAGACACGATCATCAGGCCGATAGTGATGCGGTGGCAGGCGGTTCTGCCGATGGCGCGGCCGAACAATCCGGCGATGATCGCGCCGAGCAGCGGCGCGAACGGAATAATCAGGAGCAAGGGTTTCACGTTGACTTAACCCTTGAGTTGGTCGAGGTCGTCGACATTGATGGTGTTTAGATTGCGGAAGAGCACGACAAGGATCGCGAGGCCGATGGCGGATTCCGCTGCGGCCACTGTCAATATAAAGAATACGAAAATTTGTCCGGCGATGTCATTCAGATAATGCGAAAAAGCAATGAAGTTCATGTTCACGGCCAGCAACATTAACTCGATGGCCATTAGCAAAATGATGACATTCTTGCGATTCAGAAAAATACCGACGATGCTAATTGCGAACAGAATCGCGCCGAGAATCAAATAATGAGAAAGCGAGATCATGGTTCTTGGCTCGTGTTCGAACTGGGCATTTTGACGATGCGAATCCGATCGGCGCGCTTGACACGAACTTGCTCCGACGGATTTTGATACTTGGATTCTTTGCGGCGACGCAATGTCAGCGCAATGGCTGCGACAATCGCAACCAACAAGATCACCGCGGCGATCTCGAACGGATAAACATAATCGGTATAAAGCACACGGCCGAGTTCCGCCGTGTTGCTGTAATCGGCCGGCTTGGACGCAGGCGTCGGCAGATTCTCTAAACTAAAGCGCTTATGGGCGAACACCATGCCCATCTCGATGACCATCAGCACTGCGACGGTTAAACCGAGCGGAAAATATTTCCAGAAGCCCTCGCGCAGTTGATCGATGTTAATGTCGAGCATCATCACGACAAATAAGAACAACACCATCACTGCACCGACATAGACCAGCACCAGCGTGATCGCTAAAAACTCTGCTTGTAACATCATCCACAAACACGACGCCGTGAAAAACGCGAGCACGAGGGACAACGCGGCGTGAACCGGATTACGCGCCGTGATCACGCGTAGCGCAGCGAGCACTAGAATCGTCGAGAAAAAATAAAAGCAGGCCGTATGTAATGTCATTGCGACACCAGAATTTCCAAATGATGGCTCTGCCACGACCCGCACAAATGCTGGGTCTCAGCCATGCCTCGGCTGCGACGAGCTCTGGTATTGCCTCTACAGGAAGCTGCCATTTTAGTTGCCGAATTGACCATTATCGATATGGGGCATCTTCGGCGCGATCTTTTGCGATCTGTTCTTCGTGGCGATCGCCGATGGCCAGCAGCATTTCCTTCGTGTACACCAAATCGCCACGCGTCTCGCCGTGATATTCAAGGATTCGTGTTTCGACAATAGAATCCACCGGGCACGATTCTTCGCAGAAGCCACAGAAAATACATTTGGTCAAATCGATGTCGTAGCGAGTGGTGCGGCGTGTGCCATCGTCGCGCTGTTCCGATTCGATCGTAATCGCCATCGCCGGACACACCGCTTCGCAGAGCTTGCACGCTATGCAACGCTCTTCACCGTTGGGATAGCGGCGCAGAGCATGCAGCCCGCGAAAACGCGGCGACTGCGGCGTTTTCTCTTCGGGAAATTGCACCGTGATGTTGCGCTCGAATAGAAAATGCCGGCCAGTGAGCTTCATACCTTTCAAAAGCTCGGTCAACATCAGACTGCCAAAAAATTCTTTAACGGCACCCATAATTTATTTCCAAATATTCCACGGCGTTTGCATCCAAATGCCGATGACAACAAGCCAAACAATGGTTAGCGGAATAAACACCTTCCAACCCAGACGCATGATTTGATCGTAACGATAGCGCGGAAATGTCGCGCGAAACCATAGGAAACAGAACAGTAAAAAAGCGATCTTCAAAAATAACCAATGCATCCCCGGCAACACCAGCCAATTGATTATCGGCACTTGCTCGAGGAAACCAATGCGAAAGGGTGGCAACCAGCCGCCGAGGAACATCATCGCCGCAAGCGCGGATACCAAAATCATGTTGGCGTATTCCGCCAAGAAAAATAATCCGAACGCGATGCCGGAATATTCCACGTGAAAACCGGCGACGATTTCCGATTCGCCTTCCGCTACGTCAAACGGCGCGCGATTGGTTTCCGCAACCGCAGCGATAAAATACACGACGAACATCGGTAACAACGGCAGCCAGTTCCAGGATAAGAAACTACCGTGCATCATGCCGTGACCCTGAGCCTCGACGATCTTCACCAAATTCAAACTACCGGACACCATGATCACTGTGACCAACGCGAAGCCCATCGCGATCTCGTAGGAAACGATTTGCGCGGCGCAGCGCAAGCTGCCGATGAACGCATATTTTGAATTTGAAGCCCAACCGGCGACGATGACACCGTACACGCCCATCGACGTGATGGCCAAAATGAACAATAAGCTCGCATCGACGTTGGCGAATACTTTTTCCGGCGTGAACGGCATGACCGCCCACGCAACTAATGCTGGCGCAAGCGACAAGATCGGCGCGATGATGAATAGAAACTTGCTTGATCCCGACGGGATAACAATTTCTTTTGCCAGCATTTTCAGCACATCGGCGAAGGGCTGCAGCAATCCACGTGGGCCAACGCGGTTCGGACCCACACGCACTTGCATGAATCCAATGACCTTGCGCTCGAAGTAGGTCAGCATTGCGACGCAAAGCGTCAGCGGCAGGACAACGACCAAAATCTTTGCTACCGTCCAAATCAACGGCCATAACGATCCGAAGAAATTTTCCAGCACAAGCATCAGCTAACTCGCTCCAGCTGAATTGCGCCGAACATGGATTCCAAGCTTGCGGTAAGCGGATGTCCGGCCGCGATACGAATGGCATTGTCCGGCAACGCATCATCACAAGCGGCGTTGATAACAATTGCACTTGTGCCCTGCTGCACTCGAACCGATGCGCCTGCTTTCACGCCGTGCTTTTCCAGCATGCGTGAATTCATCGCTGCCGTCGGCGCCGCTGCATCGCGAGTTTTCTGCAAATTCTCGGCGCGGCGCACAACCGCGTCAAGTTGATAGATGGGCACTTCGCCGACACGCTCCAGACTGTTCACGGTGGCTGCCAATTTCACATCGCCGAGGCCCACATCGTTATTCAGAAAACTGGTTACGGCATCGGCGAGGTAGGGGCTAATCGCGTTGCGAACACCTTCAACGCTATCGTATTCGAATTCCGACAAACCTAACAAATTCGCCATGACACGCAACACTTTCCAGGCCGGGCGCGACTCGCTCAATGGCTTAACAACACCGGAAAAACTTTGCACGCGCCCTTCCATATTGATGAAAGTACCAGCGGTTTCGCTGAACGGCGCGATCGGCAACATGACCTGTGCATACTCGCTGGCGCGATGGCGATAGCTGCTCAATGAAACGACAAACTCCGCCGCTGACATGGCATTCATTGCAGCAACAGGTTGATGGCAATCTAATTCTGGCTCGACGCCGAGTAACACGTAAGCCTTCCGTGGCGAGTTCAACATCTGCGCCGCGTTGAGTCCCAACTGAGAAGTTGCGCCCAGCGCGCTCGCATGCGGAACTGCGCCCGCGACACTTGCCCCGACACTGTTTGCTGCCTCACCAAGCACGCCGAAACGTGCGCTAACGACGCGAGCTAACGTTTGAGCCACCGCTTGAATGCTGGCGTACGCGGGATGATGTTGCGCGATATTCCCAAGCAGAATTGCACCGCTGCCTTTTCCAATCAAGCTCGCGGCGATTTTTCTCGCTGCGTCAGAAACTTCAATCGGCGCCAAAATATCCTGCAACGACGTAGTCACGCTGCTCGGATTTTTCTCCAGCGCCGCTTTCAGCACTTGCGCTAGCATTGATAGCATCTGGCTTGGCGCGACGATTGCCTTATTTGCAATGGCCATCAACAGATCGTCGTCCGCAACGTGGATGACATTGAGCGCAAGTCCTTTTTTCACTGCCATGCGAAAACGCTGAGAAATGACGGGCTGTTCTTTTCGTAAGGTGCAGCCAACCAGCAACACACTTTTCAACGTGCTTAGTTCCGCCACTTTCATGCCCAACCACGGCACAGTTTGCGAATCATAGTCCGACTTGCGCAGTCGATAATCGACATTGTTCGAGCCGAGGCCACGCATCAATTTTTGTAGGAGGAATAATTCTTCTAAAGTTTGATGCGGCGTCGCCAACGCGCCGATACTATCGGCGCCGTGTTGTTCTTTAATGCGCTTCAAATGCCGCACGGTAAATTCCAACGCGGTCTGCCAATCAACTTCGCGCCACGTTCCCGTTTCTTTAATCATTGGCTGGGTCAAGCGCTCTGACGAATTTAATCCTTCATAAGAAAAGCGATCGCGATCGGCGAGCCAACATTCGTTTAATTCTTCGTTTTCCCGCGGCACGACGCGCAGCACTTTATTCTGCTTCACTTGTACAGTGAGATTCGCGCCTAAACCATCGTGCGGACTAACCGATTGGTAACGCGACAGTTCCCAGGTGCGCGCCGCATAACGGAACGGCTTGCTGGTCAGCGCACCAACGGGGCACACGTCAATCATATTGCCGGACAACTCCGAATCGATGGTCTTGCCGACGAAGCCGATGATTTCCGCATGTTCGCCACGCCCAATCATGCCCAGCTCCATCGTACCGGCGATCTCTTCACCGAAACGCACGCAGCGCGTGCAGTGGATACAGCGTGTCATTTCTTGCGCGGAGATCAGCGGACCTAAATCCTTGTGATCGACGACGCGCTTATCCAGTTCGTAGCGCGAATTGCTGCCGCCATATCCGACCGACAAATCCTGCAACTGACATTCGCCGCCCTGATCGCAAATCGGGCAATCGAGCGGGTGATTGATCAGCAAAAATTCCATCACACCTTTTTGTGCTTTCACGGCGTAATCGGAATGGGTGTGAACCTTCATTCCCTCGGCCACAGGTGTCGCGCAGGCGGGCAGCGGCTTTGGCGCTTTCTCAACTTGCACCAAACACATGCGGCAATTTGCCGCGATCGACAATTTCTTGTGATAACAAAAATGAGGAACAGTGATGCCCAGTTGATTAGCCGCTTGGATCACCATGGTGCCCGGCGCCACTTGCACCGGTTTGCCGTCGATTTCCAGATTGATCATGCGGCGAGTTTCGCTGATTGCGGCGCGATGCTGCCGGGGCCGACCAAGCAACGCTTGTGTTCAATATGGTGTTCAAATTCGGAACGGAAATGCTGAATCATCGCCTTGACCGGCATCGCGGCGGCATCGCCCAGCGCGCAAATAGTGTGGCCTTGAATATTGTTGCTGACGCTAACCAAACGATCCAAATCGTCCGGACGACCCTTACCGGTCTCGATGCGATTCACCATACGATAAAGCCAGCCGGTGCCTTCGCGGCAGGGCGTACATTGGCCGCAGGATTCTTCAAAATAAAAATACGATAAACGCTCCAGCGCTTTCACCATGCAAGTGGTCTCGTCCATCACGATCACCGCGCCGGAACCGAGCATCGACCCGGCTTTGGCGATGGAGTCGTAGTCCATGTCCGTCGCCATCATGACATCGGCAGGCAATACCGGCATGCTCGAGCCACCGGGAATCACCGCTTTCAATTTCTTGCCGCCGCGCATGCCGCCAGCCATTTCCAATAATTTCGCAAATGGCGTGCCGAGTCGGCACTTCGTAGTTTCCCGGCCGTTCGACGTGACCGGACACGGAAAATAATTTACTGCCACCGTTATTCGGCTTGCCCATTTCCAAAAATTTTTGCCCGCCATTGACGATAATCCACGGCACGCTGGCGAAGGTTTCCGTGTTGTTGATCGTCGTCGGCTTGCCGTAGAAACCAAAACTTGCCGGGAACGGCGGTTTGAAACGCGGCTGGCCTTTTTTGCCTTCGAGGGATTCGAGCAACGCGGTTTCTTCGCCGCAAATATAGGCGCCGTAGCCGTGGTGGTTATAGAGTTCAAAACTGAAACTCCGAACCTAAAATATTCTTGCCCAAGAATCCCGCAGCGCGCGCTTCATCCAGAGACGCTTCGCAGCGATCGTAGGTTTCCCAAATTTCACCGTGGATGTAGTTGTAGCCCACAGAAATACCCATCGCGTAAGCCGCAATCGCCATTCCCTCGATCACAACGTGCGGGTTATAGCGCAGCAGATCGCGATCTTTAAATGTGCCCGGCTCGCCCTCATCGGAATTGCACACCAGATATTTTTGCCCGGCGTAACTCTTCGGCATGAAGCTCCACTTCAAACCGGTCGGAAAGCCCGCACCGCCACGGCCGCGCAGCGCCGAAAGCTTCACTTCATTAATCACCTGTTCCGGTGTCAGTTTCTCGCCAATGATTTTCTTGAGCGCCGCATAACCTCCGCGCGCCTCGTAATCCTTGAGGTGCCAAGTTTTGTCGCGATCGAAATTTTGCGGGATAAGGCCGACAACGTTCATTTCAATTCCGCCAACAATCCGTCGATTTTGTCATTGCTCATAAAACTCAGCATTTGTTTGTTGTTCAGCAGGCACACCGGCGCATCGCCGCAAGCGCCAAAACATTCGCCTTCTTTTAATGTGAACTTACCATCTTGCGTTGTGCCGTTGAAATCGATGCCCAATTTCTTTTTTAAGTGTGCGGCTGCATCGTTCGCGCCGGAGAGCGCGCATGGCAAATTCGTGCAAATCGTGATCTTATATTTGCCGGTCGGCGCGAGATTGTACATGGTGTAAAACGTCGCGACTTCACGCACCGCCACCGGCGCCATGTTTAGATAACCTGCGATAAACGCCATAACTTCGTCTGACAGCCAACCGTTCTCGTCCTGGGCAATCGTTAACGCTGCCATCACTGCGGAGCGCTTTTGCTCTGCCGGATATTTCTCGACCGCGGCATCGATGTTTTTGAGGGAATTGGCGCTTAACATTTTCTAAATGCGTGAAAAGTGAAGCGTGAAAGGTGAAAGGTCACAGCCCTCACACGCAGAAACGCAATCCCAGATAATTTCCAAAAAACTACTCTTCACTTTTCACCTTTCACTCTTCACGTCTCACCGGTCAATCTCGCCAAATACAATATCCTGCGTGCCAATAATCGCAACAACATCGGCAATCATATGGCCACGCGACATTTCATCCAGCGCGGCAAGATGCGGAAATCCCGGTGCGCGAATTTTCAAACGATAGGGCTTATTGCCGCCATCGGAAACCAAATAAATGCCGAATTCGCCCTTCGGTGCTTCCACCGCGGCGTAGCATTCCCCCGGAGGAATATGTATGCCTTCGGTGAAGAGTTTGAAATGATGAATCAACTCTTCCATGTTTTGTTTCATATCGACACGCGGCGGCGGCGCGATTTTGTGATCGTCGATCATCACCGGGCCGGGATTGCCTCGCAGCCAAGTAATGCATTGTTTGATGATGTTGTTCGATTGGCGCATTTCTTCGATACGCACCAGATAACGATCGTAACAATCACCTTCCACGCCGACCGGAATATCAAAGTTCATTCGATCGTAAACTTCGTAGGGCTGCTTTTTGCGCAAATCCCATTCGACGCCGGAACCGCGCAGCATCGGGCCGGTGAAGCCCAATGCCTTCGCGCGCTCGGGTGTCACGACGCCGATACCTACGGTGCGCTGCTTCCAAATGCGATTGTCAGTCAGTAATGTTTCGTATTCGTCGACATAGCGCGGAAAACGGTTGGTGAAATCTTCAATGAAATCCAGCAACGAGCCACCGCGATTCGAATTCATTTTTTTGATCTCGTCGGCGTTCTTAATTTGCGATACTTGATATTGCGGCATACGATCCGGCAAATCGCGATAGACGCCACCGGGACGGTAGTAAGCGGCATGCATACGCGCGCCGCTGACGGCTTCGTAGCAATCCATCAAGTCTTCGCGCTCGCGGAAGCAGTAAAGAAAAACCGTCATCGCACCGACATCGAGCGCGTGGGCGCCAAGCCACAACAAATGATTCAGCACCCGCGTGATTTCGTCGAACATCACGCGGATGTACTGCGCGCGGATCGGCGGCGTCACACCGAGCAAAGTCTCCATCGCCATCACGTAGGCGTGCTCGTTGCACATCATGGAGACGTAATCCAAGCGATCCATGTAGGGAATCGATTGAATGAACGTACGCGTCTCGGCGAGTTTTTCCGTGGCGCGATGGAGCAAGCCGATGTGCGGATCGGCGCGTTCGATGACTTCACCGTCGAGTTCGAGAACTAGGCGTAATACCCCGTGGGCAGCGGGGTGCTGCGGCCCGAAGTTCATCGTGTAGTTACGGATTTCAGCCATGGCACGTTTCTCGTCTAGCCGCGGCCGTTAATTCTTCCCCTTGAAGGGGAAGGAAGGTTCTATTGAGGGAGGCGGACGAAAAAATACTCATTACTATTTCACACCGCCATAGTTCGGCTCCCGCACCACCCGTGGCACAATCTCGCGCGGCTCAATGCTGACAGGCTGATACACGACGCGCTGCTGCTCCGGGTCGTAACGCATTTCGACATTGCCGGAAATCGGAAAATCCTTACGGAACGGATGGCCTATGAAGCCATAGTCCGTAAGGATTCGGCGCAAGTCCGGATGGCCAGTGAAAATGATGCCGAATAAATCAAATGCTTCGCGCTCGAACCAATTTGCCGCTGGCCAAATATCGATCATCGAAGGTAGCATCGGCAAATCGTCATCGGTTGCAAACACTTTTACGCGCAAACGTTGGTTGCGATCTAGAGACAACAAATGGTAGACAACGGCGTAACGCGTACCGCTGATGCCGCCACTGAATTCGCAATAATCGAGACCGCAAAGATCGATCAACTGATCGATCTTGAAATCCGCGTGATCGCGCAAGATTTTTGCCGCCGCGAGCCAAGAATCCGCTTTGAGCGTCACGGTGAGTTCATCGAATCGAATGTCCGATCCGATGACACTTTCACCGAAGACGTTGCGTAATTTTTCTTGTTGGGATTCTAGCGCAGCGGTCATCTAATTTAGGCCGCTCGCGCGATGGTATTGGTACGCTTAATCTTATTCTGCAACTGGATAATGCCGTAAAGCAACGCTTCTGCCGTCGGCGGGCAACCGGGCACGTACACATCCACCGGCACGATGCGATCGCAGCCGCGCACCACCGAATACGAATAGTGATAATAGCCGCCACCGTTAGCGCATGAGCCCATCGAAATCACCCAGCGCGGCTCGGGCATTTGATCGTAAACTTTGCGTAGTGCCGGGGCCATTTTATTACACAACGTTCCGGCCACGATCATCACGTCGGACTGGCGCGGACTCGGGCGAAACACCACGCCGAAGCGATCCAGATCGTAGCGCGATGCGCCGGCATGCATCATTTCCACCGCGCAACAGGCTAGGCCAAACGTCATCGGCCAGAGCGAGCCGGTGCGCGTCCAATTGACTAGCGTATCGAGCTTCGTCGTAACGAAGCCTTTTTCCGTGACGCCTTCAAAACTCATAGTCTAATCCCACTCAAGCGCGCCTTTTTTCCATTCATAAATGAATCCGACCACAAGGATCGCAAGAAAAATCATCATCGCGATAAAACCAAATAGGCCGATTTCTTTTAGCACGACGGCCCACGGAAACAAGAATGCAATTTCGAGATCGAACAGAATGAACAAAATCGCGACCAAGTAGTAGCGCACATCGAATTTCATGCGCGCATCTTCGAAGGCTTCAAAGCCGCATTCGTAGGGAGAAAGTTTCGCGGCATCGGGTTTGTTGGTGCCAAGGCGTAGGCTGATGAGCCAACCCAAAGTGAGCGGCACCACGCCGATGGCGAGGCCGACAAAGATGAAAATCAAGATCGGGAAGTAGTTTTCTAACATATTTGGGCTACGTCGTCATCACCCAGCTTGATGATAACGACATCGCTGCAAAAATTATTCGGTTGGTGCCGGCGATCAGACTCGAACTGATACGGCTTTCGCCACTGCCCCCTCAAGACAGCGTGTCTACCAATTTCACCACGTCGGCACGGATTTACTACTTACTTCGGTATATCTTTAGCTTTTGAATCGTCGGCGGCAGGTTCGGTCGTCGACGGCGTTACCGGTGCAGGCGTTACGGCGGGCGTGACCGTAACGGCCGGCGACGTAGTAGTCGCGGGAATATTCCCACTCTTATCTGCTTTTATCGGCGCGGGTTGTGTTACCGCTGGCGCAGATTGCATCACACCGCCGCTTTGCCGATGGCTTGATAAATAGGTCAAGCCCAAGCTGCTGATAAAAAATATCGCCGCCAAAACGCCGGTGGTTTTGCTGAGGAAATTCGACGCGCCTGTCGAGCCGAATAGGCTACCGGCCGAACCGCTGCCGAACGCCGCACCCATGTCCGCGCCTTTGCCGTGCTGAATCAGCACCAGGCCGATCACGGCGAGGGCCGCGACGGTGTGAATAATCCAAACGAATGTTTCCATGTATTGCTCGAAAAAGTTTAATTACAGCAGCGCGTTAGCCCGCTCCAATCCCAGCGCGACAGATTGCGAGAAATTCCTCCGCAACCAGCGACGCCCCGCCGATTAAGCCACCATCAACGTCGGGCATAATCACCAATTGTGCCGCATTTGACGATTTTACGCTACCCCCATAGAGGATCAAAAGCTTAGTAGCCAGGCTAGAATCATGGCTCGCGACGCGGCTGCGAATGAAGGCATGGACATCTTGAGCTTGTTCCGCCGAAGCTGTTTTCCCCGTTCCGATCGCCCAAACCGGCTCGTAGGCAAGCACCGAATTCACCAGCGCGGCGATGCCCGCCAGCTCGATCACCTTATCCAACTGCCTACCGACCACATTTTGCGTGGCATTTGCTTCGCGCTCCGACAAGGTTTCACCGACACACAAAATCGGTGTAATGCCCGCCTTTTGCGCGGTGATAAATTTGCGCGCGACGATTTCGTCAGTTTCGCCGTATAGCGTGCGCCGTTCCGAATGGCCGACCAGCACGTATTTGCAAGAAAACTCCCGCAACATCGCCGCCGAAACCTCGCCGGTGTAAGCGCCGATCAAATGCTCGCTAATATTTTGCGCGCCCCAGGTGACGGCGGTATTTTCCAGTAACATCGCGGGCTGAAATAAATAGGGAAACGGAACACAGACCGATACGTCGACACCATCAAGCGACGGCGCAGCATCGGCGAGCGCCTTCAGCAACGTCTCGTTGCCATCCAGGCCACCATTCATTTTCCAATTTCCGACTACTAGTTTTTTGCGCATTGATGATCTCGAAGATTGAAATTTATTGGTGCGTATTATCGCTTATTGCGACTTGCAATTGAAAATTGGAGCCAGTTAAGCCGCGGCGATATCACCACAGAACGCAGCAATCTGTCATCTCGAGGAGCGAATGAATTGACCGGCGTCATCCCTTAGTTGAAAATTTGTTTTGTGAATGTCCGTCAGTCGAAAGCCGAATGCGCTAAGAAAGGATAATGTTTATGACCGACGTAACCCAGTCGCCAAATTTGGCGGCGCGCGAGCAGAAAGTTACTGCAATGGCGAAAAGCCTTGCCGAGGCAAGAGAAGCTCGGTAGGTTGGGTTGAGGAACGAAACCCAACCTCGCTCCAAGGATAAAATACGTTGGGCATCGTTCCTCAGGCCAACCTACATTTGCGCACTTATCGAATTGACTACAATCTTGATTGTCCGGTTTAGTCATTCACATACCTTTTAATTTCGGCGGAGGAATGTGGTCACGAACAGTCCCGTCGATTGGTTTGAAATACAAGAATTGGATTATTCGTCTGCACGAATTGCGCCACGAAGGCGTGACGGGTTCTGGCAGGGCATTGATCAAATAAGGCTGCGATAGATTACCGACAGGAGGTAAACGTGTTTCTTGCATATCAAATTATTTTGCGCATGAGAAGTAATCTTCGCCCGCGACTCAAGCTTATCCAATGGGCGCTGCTTGCAACGGTCGTCGCAACAGCGAGCAACACAGTAGTCGCCGCAGTAAACTTAAAACTGGTAAGCCCAGTCGGCGGTACCGCCTTACCGTTCACCGTTGGTCAAGCCTTCAAAAAGGGCGAGGTGCCCGTATCCTCAGCTGTAGTAGCAGACATTTCGACGATTCAGGCGCTAATCAAAAATCGCTGGCCCGACGGCAGCGCAAAATTTGCCATCGTCTCAGGCCACGTGACGCTAAGCGCCAATACCGTTCGCATCATCAATTTGCGCGCGGGGATACTAACACCAGCCGCTACGCCTATATCCTTGGCGAATCTGCAAGCGACCGGCGTTTCTGCGTCTATCTGGTTTCCCCCTTTCGGGACAGTGAGCTGGACCGGTACGCAATGGACTGCTCCGGCGCTCACTCTCGCAAGCGGGCCGGAAATGAGTGCTTGGGTTTTTCGCAAGCCCATTGGAACGGATCCTCACCTCGTCGCTTGGTTGGAAGTGCGCGCCTACAAGGGCGGTCGGGTTGATGTATTGCCGTGGATTGAAAATGGCTACTTACGCGTGGCCGGGCCGACGGAAAAGATCGGCACGGCAACGTTTATCCTCGGCGGGACGCAACGATTCTCACAGGCACTCACCTTACTCAACCATCAACGCGCCGTGCTCGCCTCGGGGACTACGCTCACGCACTGGTATCGCGGCGACCCGCAAATAACTGCACGCCATGACACGACGCACCTGATGGCGACCAAGATGGTGCCGAACTATCGCTCCATCACGCCGGCCACCAGCCCAATGTTTGCGCGCCTTCCAGCCAACTACACCCCCCTCGACCAGGGCGGTTATCCACTGCGCATGGGACAACCCGGCTACCATCCTTCCATCGGATTATTGCCCGAATGGGATGTTGCCTATCTCACCACCGGCGCCGATCCCCGCGCGCGGCGCGGCCTCATTATCAATGCTTATAACGCGGGTCGCTACGGCATTCATTTTCGAGATGAAACGACGCAGCGCCCACTCGCATTTTCCTCTTATCCAGACTTGGTGATGGGTGCCGGCGCGGGCACGCTGGCAAGAGGTGCGTCCAGCAAAAATCTCTACACGCCAGCGGCGAACGGAACGGCTCCGCCCATCTACGGCTCGACCCACCATCCGTCGATGGGATATACGGCGTACCTATTGAGTGGCTGGAATTATTTTCTGGAAGAAATTCAGTTACTCGCCACCGCAAATTTTCTGAAGAACAACAACTTTACACGCCAATATACGCAGGGCATTTTCGAAACCTATGCCGGGGCCAATGGCCCGCGCGGCGCGGCCTGGGCCATTCGCACGTTAGTGCAGGCAGCAACCATCACGCCGGACGCCGATCCTCTGCGCGCTCAATTCGTCAATAGTGTGGTCGCAAACGTTAATTATTACCATGGCCGATATATTGCCATTCCCAACAATCCGCTTGGCCTGGTTCAACCCTATCCTTATGGAGACTACGTGCCGGGGGGCCCCTTCGACTCGGCACCTTGGATGGACGATTTCGTTACGGCGACGTTCGGCTACATCAAGGAACTCGAAGTCAGCGACGCTACCGCTCAAGTAAAGCTCGGTCAATTTTTGGCGTGGAAATATCGATCGGTTGTCGGCAGACTCGGCGGTAGCGTGGCGGATATTGCTATCGGCTATCCCAGCGGCGCTCTCTACACATTATTTTATTCACCCACCGACAAACCCGATTGGACCGGAGGTAAGGGGCCTTGGTACGCCAACTGGGCCGCGGTGGCACAAGCGATGCAGTTACCGGCATTCGCGGCTGCGGGCGCCCCACTCTTGACGGGCCACCCGATTGAAGCGACTTACTATTGGGGAAATCTGATGCCCGCGCTTTCCTACGCCGTCGACCACGGTGCGCCAGGTGCGGCGGCCGCGTGGGATCGTGTCACCACCGCGTCCAATTTTCCGATTCAAGCAGCGGATTACATCGACAACCCGGTTTGGGGTGTTAGGCCGAGGACACGGCGATAACGGCATTCGCGAGTAGCCTTTGTGGCGATTGCATCGCCTCTTTGATGTCGGGTTACCGGCGGCGCTGGGCAGCAAGGTTACATCGTCAGCGCCGACAAAGTGATTAAGACTCACGTCGAATAGAAGAATGGCAAGGGAATGGTCAACGGCAAACCATTGCAAATGCTGGGGGCGCCGCCGCAGGAGTGACGGATGGAATGGTTTTTATTCAGAGCATTTTTTAGCGGAAATGTTGAAATGCCCTAATGTCATTCTCGCGAAAGCGGGAATCCATGTTGATGTTCATAAGCCAAATGGATTCCCGCCTACGCGGGAATGACAAGTAGACACGTATCGGGTGTTTTTCGCCTTCACCAAGGCCCGCGCCCCACTTGCCGTTCCAATAGACATGCCTGAAAAAGCGCATGAACACTGGCTCTCAAGCCAGTCATACTTTCGGAGTAAAAATAGATGTCGATAACGTTGCGTCACATTCTGCTTGGTTTGTTCGCATTGTTGATATTCGCCGGAACCGCAAACGCCGACATCATCACCGATTGGAATGAAGCCGCCGTCGCTGCGGGCTATCGCGCCAAGCTCACGCTCGTGCCGCAAACGCGCAACATCGCGATGGTGCACGTCGCGATGTTCGAAACGGTCAACGCAATAACGCCACGTTACAAGCCCTACAAATTAAATCTTCAAGCGCCGGCGGAAATTTCACCCGAGGTTGCGGCAGTAACGGCGGCGCGCGCGATACTGACGCACGTTTACCCCGACCAAGCGAATATTTTTAGCGCGCGTTTTGATGATTTCATCAGCACCGTAAGCGATAGCGCCGCGAAACAAAACGGCATCGCCTTCGGTAATTTGGTCGCCGCCGAAATGATCAAGCTGCGCGCGAATGACAATGTCGATGCGGTAGAAGAATACCAACCCGTCACCAAAGCCGGTGTCTACGTGCCGACCGTTATCCCGCTCGGCTCCACTTGTAGCATCGTCACACCGTGGGCGCTAAAAAGCGTCTCGCAGTTTCGTCCGTCTGCCCCATATAAATTATCGAGCGAACAATACGCGCGCGATCTCAATGAAGTGCAAGCCATGGGCGGAAAGGTCAGCGACGAAACGTAGCGACGAACAAACCACCATCGCGAAATTTTGGGAATACACCGGCCCCGGCACCTACAGCCCAATCGCTCGCAAATGGGCCACGGAAGCCAAGCTAAATTTGCTCGATAGCGCGCGCCTCTTCGCGCTATTCGCCATGGCCACTGCGGATGCCTACCTCGCCGTGTTCGACGCGAAATACGAATACAACTTCTGGCGCCCCATCACCGCGATCCGCAACGGCAGCGACGACGGCAACCGCGCCACCGAAGCTGATCGTTCTTGGCTACCGCTGATCGACACGCCCATGCATCCGGAATATCCTTGCGCTCACTGCATCGCATCGACGACGGCAGCAAATGTGCTGATGAGAATTTTCAAAACGTCGAAATTGGTCGAAGTAGAACTCGACCAGCCCATTCTTGCCGAACGCCACGCGAAAGTTTTCGGATTTGAATGATTATGTTGCGGAGATTATTGACGCTCGCGTTTATGGTGGCGTGCATTTTCGGCAGTCGACTTTGATTGCGAAAGGGATGGGGGACAGGATTGCGGAGTTTGTTGTGAATAATTACTTACGGTAACGTTGTGGCGAAGCCGTTGGTAGGGTGCGCATTGCGCACGCGGTTACATTTGTTCACTGACTCGTGCGCGTTGCGCACCCTACGCCCCCTTCGATTTTCCGACCTACGAGCTCTCTCTACCCGTTTTAATTCACAAAAAATGAAGCACCAGTACAAATGAAAAGACCGACGACTATAATTTCTTCCAAACCAAATAACCTTTTCCGAGGGGAACCGGGAAATTTTTGGCGCAACGCGTGCGTAGGTTCCAATGGAGGCCCCTACGACTTCCATGATTATGCGCGCGGTTACATGCGTGCCGGCGTGGTGCTTGTCGAAAATGCGACCACACCCAACAATCCCGTAGACATTCTTGTGTATCCGATAGCTTATTGTTTTCGACACGCCATTGAACTTTATCTAAAATATTTGTCCGCACAGCTGCCCGCGCTATGGCGTGAATCTGGAACAGTAAAACAGACGCACAAGCTATTGGACAATTGGGCGTTCGTAAAAGCGTATTTGTGCCGCACGAACCAATTCGACAACACGCAAATTGCTCAGGTCGATAGAATCCTTTCAGATTTTGTGGAACTCGATCCAGGGGGCGAGGTGTTTCGCTTCCCTAAGGACCGATCAGGCAACATGTTCCTTCAAAATACGACGCTCATTAATGTCGACGTTCTAGGAACGGCGATGACTGAGCTTGGAGATATTCTCGACTGGTGGTGTTCCGAGGTGTTCGACTTTCTACAAAACATGGATTCCTAGACCTCGTAGGGCGAAATCGATATTACGCCGCACGATTCGGTTGAATGGTGCAATGCGCTTCGCTTATTGCACCCTACACTCTTTTGACCACGCCGCGAGCCGCTCCTATCTTGCTTCGCGGCAATGCATGCTCTGGACACCACAATCCACGCGCTTTTCCGCGCCCCATAAAAAATTACCAACTACGCCGTCCGAATTTGCGTGAGCCTCAACTCCTGAATCATCTTTTCCCGCATCACAAACTTCTGCGGCTTACCCGTTGCGGTGAGTGGTAGTTCCGGCACAAAGCGAATAATGCGCGGAATTTTGTAGTGCGCGATTTGGCCTTGGCAGTGGCTTTGGATTTCTTCCGCATTAGCGGATTGGCCGGGCTTTAACACAATCCACGCGCAGACTTCTTCGCCGTATTTCGCGTCGGGTATGCCAAACACGCTGGCGTTTTGTATTTTCGAATGGCGGAATAAAAATTCTTCGATTTCGCGCGGGTAGACGTTTTCGCCGCCGCGAATGAGCATGTCTTTGACGCGGCCGACGATGTTGCAATAGCCTTCGGCGTCGATAGTGGCGAGATCGCCGCTGTGCATCCAGCCGGCTTTGTCGATGGATTCTTCGGTGCGATCGTCGTCTTCCCAATAGCCTTGCATGACGAGATAACCGCGCGTGCAGAGTTCGCCTTGTTTGCCTACCGGCACGATGCGGCCTTGTTCGTCGATGATTTTTACTTCGGCGTGCGGTTGTATGCGGCCGACGGTTGAGACTCTTTTTTCCAGCGGATCGTCGACGCTCGATTGAAACGAAATCGGGCTGGTTTCCGTCATGCCGTAGGCGATGGTGATTTCTTTCATGTGCATGTCGCTGACGACGCGGCGCATGGTTTCGATCGGGCACGGCGCGCCGGCCATCACGCCGGTGCGTAGCGACGACACATCGTAATTGCGAAATTCGGGATGATCAAGTTGCGCGATGAACATGGTCGGCACGCCGTGTAGCGCGGTGCAGCGGTATTGTTGAATCGCGCGCAAGGTTTCCAGCGCGTCGAAACTCGTGCCGGGAAACACCATCGTCGCGCCGACGGCGGTGCACGACAACACGCCGATCACCATGCCGAAGCAATGGTAGAGCGGCACGGGGATGACGAGTTTGTCGTTCTCGCTCAAGCGCATCGCCGCGGCGGTGTAGCGCGCGTTGTTGACGATGTTGAAATGCGTCAGCGTTGCGCCCTTCGGCGCGCCGGTGGTGCCGCTGGTGAATTGGATGTTGATCGCGTCGTCGGGATCGAGCGATTTGGCGATGTCGTGCAAACGCGTTGTGATGCGCGGGACCAGCGATACTCGTAAGTTTTTTAAACGCCATCATGCCGGCGGGTTTTTCGCCTTCGCCGATCAACACGACTTGTTCGAGATGTGGAAAGCGTGCGAGTTGCAACGGCTTGTGTCCCGAATGGCGATTCACTTCCGGCGCCAGTTCTTGCATCATCGCGACGTAGTCACTCGACTTCAGCGCGCGCGCCATGATCAACACGCGGCACTGCACTTTGTTCAGCGCGTATTCCAACTCCGATGTGCGGTAAGCGGGATTGATGTTGACGAAAATCGCGCCGATGCGCGCGGTGCCGAATTGCGTCAGCAACCATTCGACGCAATTCGGTGCCCAGATGCCGACGCGGTCGCCGCGCTTTATGCCGAGGGCGAGTAGTCCTGCTGCTACTTCATCGCTCCGACGTTTTAGGTCGTGCCACGATAGATGTTCGCGATCTTTCGCGAAGATCGCCGCGTCGCGCGAGCCGTGGTTCATCGCGGCTTCGTCTAAGAGTGTTGGGATGGTGATGAAGCGTAGCGGTTCTTGTGTTGAGCCAGCGACGTAGGACAGGCCGTTTTGTGGGCGTTGTTGGTTGTTGTTCGCCGATTGAAATTGGCGAGATGTGAAGAGGTTGGTACTCATTAATTCCTGCTAAATTTCAATGCACATACCTCCTTCCCGTTCGAGGGGAAGGCTGGGACGGGGTGGCCTAGGGCGAGGGGATGGGCTTGCTTCAGTGATTGACATTAACCCATCGCCCACCTTAATCCTCCCCTTGAAGGGGAGGAAAACTTCGTAAGCACGTGACAATGGCGATTACAAATTCCGCCAATCGCCAATCTGCTCGAACGCATGCGCCGCGCGATAAATCGTCGATTCGTTGTAATGTTTCGCGATCAGCATCAAGCCGATCGGCAATCCCTGACTCATGCCACAGGGAATACTCATCGCCGGATGGCCGGTGACATCGAACGGCGCGGTATTCGGCAACATCGCGAACGCGGCTTCGCACCACTGCGCCAGCGGCGCGTTTTGCGGCGGAATGCGGCGGGGCTTTGAAGGGCATGGTCGGCATCAACAGCAAATCGTAACGGCTCAACGCATCGTCATAAGTTTTACGCAACAAGCGCCCGAGGTTTTGCGCTTTCGCATAAAAATGGCCGCGATAGTTGCGAATAAAATATTCGCCGGCGAACATGGAAATTTTCAGTGTGCGCGAGAGTTCGTTCGCGCGGGCGCGCCAGTTCGAGTGCGCGTCGAGCAAGCTGGTGGTGTACATGCCCTTCCAATTAAAGCCCATGCCGTTGCCGTTCATCATCTGCGCTTGCAAGCCTTCGAGCGCGATCGGGGTCCAAATCGCGGTGCCGTCTAAATGCATCGGGATGGACACCTCTTCGACCGTTGCGCCGAGCGCGCGCAATCGATCTGCGCCTTGGCGAACTTTTTGATCGCTGTCGCTTTCGCTGACGGCCCAGCCGAAACCTTCTGTCACCACACCGATGCGCAAGCCCGCGACGCCGCGGCCCAACGCAGCTGGTGTACTTGTCGACGCGTACATTATATTGCCGTGGATCGAGTCCGTCTTCGCCGGCGATGACTTCGAGCAACAACGCATTGTCGGCAACAGTAGTCGTCATCGGCCCTGCGTGATCGATGGTCGCTTCGATCGGCATGACGCCGGTGTACGGCACCAAGCCATGAGTCGGTTTCATGCCGTAACAGCCTGACCAACTCGACGGCATGCGAATCGAGCCGCCCTGATCGCCGCCGATGGCCATCTCCACTTCACCTGAACCCACCAGCGCCGCGGAGCCGCTCGACGAGCCGCCGGTCGTGTGGCCATATTTGTAAGGGTTGTGAACCGCGCCGGCGGAATTGGTGTGGCTGCCGCCGGACAAACAAAAATGTTCGCAATGGGCTTTGCCGACAATGGTGCCGCCGGCATCGAGGATGCGCGTCACGAGTGTGGCATCAACATCGGGCACGTATCCTTCTAACGTCGACGAACCATTCATCATCGGCACGCCGGCGAGGCAGACGTTATCCTTCAACACGATGCGTTTGCCACTCAACGGGCCATGCGCTGCGCCGCGCACTTCTGACTTCACCGCCCAGGCGTTGAGTTTATTTTCCGCTGCACCGGGGCGATAACCCGGCGTGCGCGGATAGCGAACTTCCGGCAAATAATCGGGCAATTGCGCGACGCGATCATAGGCTTGCATCGTGCCTTCCATCACATCGAGATATTCACTCACCTCGCGATCGGACATGCTCATGTGCAACGATGAAACAATTTCTTTCATCTGATCGAGTGTCGGGCGTTTGACGTTTGCCATAGAATTTCCTGTTGCGGTATTGGGTGCGGATTTCGGTTTTGTATTATTTGCGGACGACTGGGCAGGCTTCGTTTCCGCAATATAGATGGCTGGAGAATGGCTCCCAGCCTGCCTTGCAGGCCGATTATCCTGCGCTGATTTCGGTGTCGACATGCTGTTGCTGCGCGTCATGCGCACGTTGCCCATCCCCAAAGCTTCAGCGAGCGCGCCGCTCGCGCCGATTTCGTGGGCGGCAAATTCGCGTTCGATCTTGCCTTTTTCCAGCACGGCGATGCGTGTTGCAACATCGAGCACGAGATCCAAATTTTGTTCGACGATAATCATCGTCAGTCCCGCGTGCTCGCGCAGTTTCGCTAACGTCTTACCGATCTCTTGCACGATGGACGGTTGAATACCTTCTGATGGTTCATCCAACAAAAGAATCCACGGATGCGGCACCAGTGCGCGAGCGAGTGCGAGAATTTGTTGTTCGCCGCCGGAGAGCGTGCCGCCGCGCCGATCGAGTAACGCGGCGAGCCGCGGAAAAAGTGCCACGACGCGATCGACTGCTTCTTGTTCAGTTTCGTCGGCATCTTTCGTCCAGGCGAGACGCAAATTATCCAGCGCACTTAACGCGGGCAAGATGCCGCGGCCTTGCGGCACGTAGGCGATTCCGGCGCGACTGCGAATGTGCGCGAGCTGATGAGTCGCGTCGACGCCATCCAGCGTAATGTGACCGGACGTCAGCGGCAGCAAACCCATCAGCGCTTTTAGCAACGTCGATTTGCCCATGCCGTTATGGCCGACGACACCAAGCGCTTCACCTTCGCGCAACGAAAACGACACACCGTGCAACACCGGCACTGCGCCATAACCGGCGCGTAAATCGTGCACGTCCAAAACGATGGGTGATTCGGCGTGCGTTTCTACTGGCGCTCATTTTGCTCTCGTTCCGATATAAACTTCGCGCACTTTATCGTCGCGGAGCACCTGATCGCACGGCCCTTCCATCAACACCGCGCCTTGATGAAACACGGTCACATTCGAGTCCAATATGCGCACGAATTCCATATCGTGATCGACAACAATCACCGAGGCGGTTTTGTTGATGCGACGAATGACGTTGGCGAGACGATCGACTTCATCGCCCGTCATACCTGCGGCGGGCTCGTCTAGCAAAACGAGCCATGGCCGCTGTACCAGCACCATGCCGATTTCCACAAGCTGGCGTTGGCCGTGGGCCAGTTCGCCCACTAAGCGCTTAGTGAAATCGCCCAGCTGCAGTTCGGCGATGACTTCTTCCGCCGCGCCGTTCGAGCCGTTCCAGCCATGAATGCGTCGCGCCGCGAGCCACAGATTTTCTTCGACGGTCAGCCCATTCATCACCGAGGGCACTTGGGTTTTAATGCCGACACCAAGCCGCACGATTTCGTGTGCGCGCCAACCGGTGACGTCGCTGCCGCGAATGAAGACGCGACCGTTGCTGTGATTGAGTTGATATTGCCCGGTCAGGCATTTGAAGAAGGTACTTTTGCCCGCGCCGTTCGGCCCAATCAAACAACGCAATTCGCGTTCGCGCAAATTAAAATTAACGTTATTGACCGCAACCACGCCGCCGAAGCGCATCGTTAACTCATGGGTTTCGACGACGCCGCTCATGGCGCTCCGCGGGCTTAACGGTTAAGCGCCGCCGCGCGCGCCGCCATTGCTCGGCGCGCGGCTACGGCGACCGCGGCGATTGCCCACCAATTTGAATCGCGGGAATAACGCCGCTTGGCATCGCGAGCACCACGACAATTAAAATGAATCCGAACACCAAAAAATTATTGATCAGCGTTTGCTGACCGAGCAATAGCTTGACCATGCCCAGCGCCATCGCGCCGAGGATCGGGCCGATCAATGTGCCGACACCGCCGACCATGGTCCAGATGATGACATCCGACGACGTTTGCAAACTGAATACGCTGGGCGTGACGATCTCTGCCCAGTTCGCGAAGTAGCACCGGACAGGCCCGCCATCGCCGCGCTGATGGCGAAGATCGCGGTTTTGACATGCGGGCACGTTGTAGCCGAGCAACTCGCGCGGGCTTCGTTTTCGCGAATGCCGAGCAGCACGCGGCCGAAGGAGCGCGCCAAAATCCAACGGCACAGCAAATAACACAGCAGCAATGATACGGCGCAAACGTAATACATCGGCACGCCCCACAGCGAAATGTGCGGCGCGCCAGGTACATTTAATGTTGGGAATCCCGGCATGCCGTTGAAGCCGCCGAGACGCGCGTCGCCGATCGCATATTGATCGCCGGCGGTGGCGTTCATGAATTTGAACATGATCAGTGAAACGACCAGCGTGATCACGCCCATATAGACATCGCTGATTCGGCCGTAAAACATCATCGCGCCGATGATGGCGGCGACGATGGCGGGGATGAGCACAGAGAGAATCAGCGGCAGCGTGCTCTCGCCGATGTTGACCGCGGCGATCGCGTAAGTGTAAGCGCCCAAGCCAAAATACGCGGAATGACCGAAGCTCAAAATGCCGGCGTATCCCCACATCAAATCCCAGCGACAACGCGAATAAGCGCCCAGATCAGCAATACCGTCGGCGTGTGCGTGTCGTAAACCAATGGCCATAATAACAACACTAACGCGAAGGCGATAAACCAGCCCCAACGCACGCCGCCGAGAGAACGCCAGGCGGTGATCATGTGCTATTTTTGAAGAAGCGGCCCGTAATTCCCTGGGGCATCAAGCGCAGGAGGACGATTGCGAGCGCAAGCATCGCGATTTCGCCGATCACCGGCGTCGACGCGAACGACACCACTTGGCTGATTACGCCGAAGATCACGGAACTTGATAGCGTTCCTGCGATTACCGCCGCGCCGCCGGTAACAATGGTGATGAATGCTTTCGCGATATACGCGCCGCCGGATGTTGGCAGTAAGCCGGTCAAGGGCGCGAGCACGCCACCGGCCAATCCCGCTAACGCTGCGCCCGCCGTGAAGGTGATCATATAGACCATTTTGGGGTTGTAGCCGAGCGACGACGCGACGTCAGCATTTTGCATCGCGCCGCGCGCGATCAAACCGATGCGCGTGTAACGCAACACCAGCCACAGCCCGACGACTACGGCGATCGCGACGAAAATAATAAATAAGTTGTAGCCACCCATTTGGTAGCTGCCCAATGCATAGCCGGGTATCGGCGTCGGCACGTTCACGGCGGAGCTGCCGAAAATCATCGTCACCGCGCCGATTAAAAATAGACTCAAGCCCCAGGTGGCGAGCATGGTATCGATCATGCGGCCGTAAAGAAAACGAATGATTAAGCGCTCGACGATGAGGCCGATCAGCCCGACGACAATCGGCGCGACGATCAGCATGGCGAAATAAATATTGATGCCGGCTTTGTAGCACATCAGCGTCGTGTAACCGCCGAGCATGACGAATTCGCCATGCGCGAGATTGATCACCCGCATCATGCCGAACACGATGGCCAGCCCCGCGCTGCTCAGCACGAGGAAGGCGATCATGTAGATGATTTCGAGAAATACTACGCCGGCGTAATCCATTTATAGGAGTTGTATATTTCTACTTTCTAATTGAGTTGCACCTCAAGGCCCTAGGCCACCCCGCCTTAACCCTCTCCCAGAGGGCGAAGGGAATGAATCCCTCTCCCTTTGGGAGAAGGGTGGGGATGAGGGGCTGCGGCTGCAATTGCGATTTCGGTTACTCTGGTCGATCCGTCCCTTCGGGACTTGATCCAGCCTACATTGACAATTGGAAGGTTCTTAAACCTTTACCTCATACTGCTTGTTGTCATTCGGATTCTTTTTAAGATCGCACGATTGCGCCGTATCCGCCGGCGCGCGTCCCTTTCACCGTGTTGAGAATAGTCAGCTTCTGGTTTTTCACTTCCATCAAATGAATATCTAAGCGTCGCGTGGTGCGTTTTCGGGTCGAGGGAAACCGTTCCTGCCGGACCTTCGATTGAAACGCCGGATTCAATCGCGGCCAACATTTTTTCGCGATCCAGCGAACCGGCTTTTTTCACGCATTCTGCCCACAGCTTAATGCCTTGATATTGCGACACGGCGATTTCGTGCACGATCTTGGTGTCGCCGAAACGCTTGTTCCATTTCGCCAGGAAATCTTTGTTGGCTGCCGACGGCGCTTCTTGGCTGTAGTTACCGGCGATGATGATGCCGTCGCCTTCCGCGGCGGAAAGCGCGAGGTGTTCGTTACCGACACCGAAGGTCGTCGACGCTTGCGGAATCTTCTTATTCATGCCGGACGCCGCCCATTGGCGATAGAACGACATATGCGCACCACCGACCAGCGCGCCGCACGACCCACTTGGGATTCGCCTGCTTGAATTTTCGCGATCGTCGAACCAAAATCGGCCACATCGAGCGGGAAGAAATCGACCGATGCGACCGTGCCTTTACGCTGCTTGATGTAATGTTGCAGCCATTTCGCGGTGATCTGGCCATAGTTGTAGTCGGCCGCCAAGATGTAAACCTTGTCGCCCCACTTTTTCATGCAGTGATCGACAATCGGCTCGACCGCCTGCGCGGGCGTCGTGCCGGTGCAAACGATGTTGCGATCGCAAACGCCACCTTCGTACAACACGTTGTAGAAATAAAGCGTGTTGCCACGCTTAAACGTTTGGCGGATCGCTTCGCGCGATGCGGACGTAATTCCGCCATGCACCACGTCGGCTTTGTCGTCACGGCTTAATTGTTGCGCGTATTTGGTGTAAAGCGCGATGTCCGATTGCGTGTCGTATTGAATCGCTTTCACCTTGCGCCCCAACAAACCACCGGCGGCATTAATTTCTTCGACGGCCAAAGTGGTCGCCATGACCATCGGCTTGCCGTAAATATCCAAATTGCCGGAACCATCCAGCACGGAACCCAATTTAATTTCGCCATCCGCGGCAAATGCGAAATGGGGCAAGCTGCCAGCGAATGCAGTAAGGCCGGTTGCCGAGAGAAAATCACGTCTTGAAAATGCCATTTTTATGCTCCTCAAAAAATTACTTATTAAATGCGATTGACTACGATCAATTTCCCCAACCCTACTAACCTATGTTTATTGCGTAGCGCACGTGAAGCAATCCAGCGCTACCGCTTGATCCACCCTACAACTATTTCTTTGCGTCATCGTCCGGCGGATTCTTTGGCTTCGGCAACGCCGACGTGAAATCATAGCCGATCGAATCGCCAATGCTTTTCAGCGCCGGCAATTGCAACGCCATACCCATGATGCTATCCATCACCTGATTCACCGGTGGGCGATTGTCATTGCCGCTCGTGCCCGCCGAACCCGGCGCGCCGCAAAAGCCCGACACCTGATGAATCTTGATACTGTCGATTTTCTCAACGGGCTTCATCAACTGCGTCAAAATTTCCGGCATACGCTCAAGGCGATAACGTTCAAGTTGAATATTCATGACGCTATCGCTGCGCGAATTTTCTGCGGCGATCACCGCTTTTTTGCCTTCCGATTCGGCGAGCAAGCGAATTCGATCGGCGTCCGCTTTGGTGCGCACCGCTTGCGATTCCGCTTGCGCGCGCTTGATCAACACCGCGCTGTCGCTGTCGGCATTCGCCTCGGCAACTTCGCCTTGCTCTTGCACGCGCTTCATCGCGATCTCACGCGAGCGCTCCGCCATGGCGCGCTCGCGCTGGGTTTGCACGTGTTCTTGCGCGAGCACCAAGTCAGTCCGCGCCAATTCGGCGTTGGCTTGCGCTTTTGCTTCGTCCGCTTGCTTTTCGGCGAGTCGAATTGAGCTATCGACTTTGTTGAGTTCCGAGGTCAATTGGGCTTCGATTTCCAATTTGCGAATTTCCCGCGCTTTAGAAATTTCCCGCGCCTTAGTCTCGCGCTCGCGCTCGATGCGCGCCTGTTCGGTCAACACCATCGCTTCTTCGCGCGCTTTCGCGGTTTCGGACTCGCTCAGGGCTTTGACTTTTTCGATCTCCAGGCGTTGGCCGATGTGGGCTTCTTCTTCTTGTTGTTCTAGGGTTAAACGCCGCTTGGTCGCGTCCAATTGGGTTTGGCGCACGGCGATGTCAGCTTCCGCTTCGATTTCGGTGCGTTGTTTTTTGTTGGTGGCGATGATTTCGGCGAGCTTGCGCATCCCGACAGCGTTGAACGCGTTGTTTTCATCGAGCGACGCAAACGGCGCTTGATCAAGGCGAGTCAGTGACACAGAATCAAGCAGGACGCCATTCTGCGACAGATTGTCGCGCATCAAATCGGCCACGCGGCGCACAAATTCGCCGCGCTTTTCGTGCAAACCATCCATGGTTTCCGTCGCGACGACCGATTGCAACGCGTCAATGAAACGGCCTTCCAATAAATTGCGAATGCCTTCGGGATTGAGCACGCGCGCGCCGAGCGATTGCGCCGCCGTCGCGACGCCGTCCACCGTCGGTTGCACGCGCACATAAAATTCCAATTCGAGATCGACACGAATGCGATCGGCCGTAATTAGCGATTTTTCGCCGATGCGCTTTACCTCGATGCGGTTGGTCCGCATGTTGATTTCGTCGACTTTGTGCAGAAACGGCAGTGCTAGGCAGCCGCCGGAGAGCACAATTTTCTGTCCACCAAAACCGGTGCGCGCCAGCGCCACGTCGCGGCTGGATTTGCGATAGAAACGATTGAGAAAGACAACGACAATTGCGACCACAACAATCGCAATGACGATACCCAATAGCCAAGCTAACAAAACCATTTCCGCCTCCGTGGATGGGATGTTGCGTTGCAGCGAACCATTAGAAGTCTTTGATTTTTCGCCGCACTAACAATCTGTGTCAAGTATCAGGTCGGGGTGTTCGGGCTGTCAAGGGTTGTCGCGGCATTTGCCAGGTCTTGATCGATTCAAAAAGGCATCGAGCCGGAAGCCGCGCGGAGATTGCCGTTCCAGGCATATGCCATCGGTGAACCGCACTGGGCATTGGCTTGCAGGGCCGCGTACCAAAAACATAACACGTCCAAACATGTCATCCTGAGCGACGCGAAGGATCAGTTTTTGCGAAGTTTGAAAAACCAAAGCAGATCCTTCGCTTTTCGCTCAGGATGACATTGCTTTTGTTTTAGCCGATGGGTTTATCGGAACACGAAAATCCGCGGCGTGTACAATTTGAGCGAATTATTGAAAACCATCGCTATGCCCAACCGCCTAGCCCAAGAAACCAGCCCGTACCTGCAGCAACATGCCGACAATCCGGTCGATTGGCATGCATGGGGCGCCGAAGCCCTCGCGCTTGCGCTCGAGCAGAAGCAAGCCGATCTTGCTATCGATCGGTTATTCCGCGTGCCATTGGTGCCACGTGATGGCGCACGAATCGTTTGAGGACGCCGCAGACCGCGGCGATCATGAACGAATTGTTCGTCAACATTAAAGTGGATCGCGAGGAGCGGCCCGATCTGGATCAGATTTATCAGTCGGCGCACTATATGTTGACGCAGCGTTCCGGCGGCTGGCCGTTGACGATGTTTTTGACGGCGGAGGATCAAACGCCGTTTTTTGGCGGGACTTATTTTCCTAAAACCGCGCGCTATAACTTGCCAGGCTTTCAGGATTTGTTGCCGCGTATCGCGGAATTTTATCGCGTGCGGCGCGAAGAGATCGACGTGCAAAATGCATCGTTAGCGAGATGCGCTGAATCGCAACGAAGTTCCTGCCGCGTCGGGCGAATTACGTTTTCGCCGCGATTTGCTCGACGTGGCGTTCGAATCTTTGCATCAAACCTTTGATTCCGTGAACATGGCGGATTCGGCGGTGCGCCTAAGTTTCCCCATCCGACGGAAATCGAATTTTGTTTCGAGCGTTTCGCCGCGACCGGCAATCAAGACGCGCTGAATGTCGCGATCACGACGCTGAAAAAAATGGCGAACGGCGGCATTTACGATCACCTCGGCGGCGGCTTCGCGCGCTACAGCGTCGATCAATATTGGATGATTCCGCACTTCGAAAAAATGCTCTACGACAACGGGCCGTTGTTGCGCTTGTGCGCCGATGCGTGGCTGATTTCCGGCGATGAAGCAATTCAAACAAGTCGCGGAAGAAACCGCGGCGTGGGTGATGCGCGAAATGCAATCGCCCGAAGGCGGTTATTACTCGACTATCGATGCGGATTCCGAGCACGAGGAAGGTAAGTTCTATGTATGGCTGCCTGAAGAGGCGCGCCAGTACTTGCTCCCAGAGGAGTATGCCGTGATCGCCGCGCTGTATGGACTTGATGGGCCGGCCAATTTTGAAGATTCCCATTGGCATTTGCGCGATCGTGAAATCGTTGGCGGATGTCGCGCAACAATTAGGCATCACGGAAGAGAACGCCGCGAAACTTCTTGCGAGCGCGCGGCAAAAATTATTCGTCGAGCGCGAAAAGCGCATTCATCCCGGTCGCGACGAAAAAATTCTCGTCAGCTGGAACGGCTTGATGATTAAAGGCATGGCGCGGGCGGCAATCGTGCTGGATAAAAGAGAATGGATTGCTCTCGGCGCAACGAGCGGTCGATTTCGTTCGACGCAACGATGTGGAAAAATGGCCGCTTGCTTGCGACCTATAAAGATGGCCGCGCGCATCTCAACGCTTATCTTGACGATTACGCGTTCATGCTCGATGGCTTGATCGAGTTGATGCAGGCGGAGTTTCGCGTCGAAGATTTGGCGTTCGCGCAAGAACTCGCCGAACGTGCTGCTGGATCAATTCGAAGACAAAGCCAACGGCGGGTTTTTCTTCACCAGCCACGATCATGAAAAACTGATCCAGCGCGCGCAAGCCGATGCACGACAACGCCACGCCATGCGGCAATGCGGTCGCCGCGCTGGCGCTGCAGCGGCTGGCTTACCTAACCGGCGAAAATGCGTTACAGCGCCGCCGCCGAACGGGTATTGAAGATTTTTTATCCGCAAGCGGCGCAGCGCCAGGGCGGTTTTTCCAGCTTGATGAGCATGCTTGCAGAGCATCTTGAGCCGCCGGAAACAGTGATTTTGCGCGGCGAAAGCATCTGCGCTATTGCCCTGGAAGCAAGCACTGGCGCGGCTTTTCGCCCCTCATCGAATGGTGCTGGCGATTCCGTCGGGGACACAAAAATTAACAGAAATCTTGGACAAACCCGTGCATGATGCTGTCAACGCCTGGGTTTGCCGTGGCGTTACTTGTCTAGCGCCGATAGAGGATTTGCAAGAACTCTTCGAAACTTGCCAATCCGGGCGGATTGCATCGATAATTTAGGTTTTTTTACATTTTTTTACGGGAGCATCCATGAAATCCTATTGGTTCGCAGCACTTACCGCCGTGGCACTTTTGTCCGCTGGCGCAGCGAATGCAAACGAAGACTTAGCAAAGAAGAGCGCCTGCATGGCGTGCCACAAAGTTGAAGGCAAGCTGGTTGGCCCCGGCTACAAAGACGTCGCTAAGAAATATGCGGGCGATGCTGGTGCAGAAGCCAAGCTGATCGCTAAAGTTAAAGCGGTGGTTCTGGTGTTTGGGGCGCGATCCCGATGCCGCCGAATGCCGCGATTTCCGACGCAGACGTAAAAACTCTGGTGAAGTGGATTCTCGCAATGAAGTAATGGTTTAACCGACCATTCGCAAAAAGCCGGACTAGCCTAGCTACTCCGGCTTTTTTGTTTTCTGCGCGCTGAGTTATCGGCGCAACTAATGCGCTTTCGCTTGACATTGCCGCGTTCCAAGTTATCATCATCCATCCCATTCGCTTTTTGCTTGTTTTTATGGAGAAAATAATGAATTTTCCTCGCTTAGCCGCGTCCGGCGCAGTGATGATATTTGCTTTATGGGGTTGCAGTAAAACTGAAACGCCGCCGCCTGCCGCGGAATCGAAACCGGCCGAACAAGCCGCGCCTGCCGCCGATGCAAAACCGGCCGCAAGCGAAGAGGTATTGGTGAAAATCGGTGTTGCCGCACCGCTGACCGGCCCGCAATCGCACTATGGCAAAGGCATCGAGAACGCGGTTCGCATGGCGGCTGATGAAGCAAACGCGTCGGGGCTAGTCATCGGCGGTAAAAATATCAAATTCGAAGTGCTTGCCGAAGACGATCAAGCCGATCCGAAAACCGCGACTAGCGTCGCGCAAAAATTAGTCGATGCGAAAATCAGCGGCGTCGTCGGTCATATGAATTCCGGCGCCGGCATTCCCGCCTCGAAGATCTATATGGAAGCGAGCATTCCGCAAATTTCCGCATCTATGACCGCTGTTGCGTATACCGCACAAGGTTATCCGACCACGTATCGCGTGATGGCGAACGACGCGCAGCAAGGCAAAGTTCTTGGTGAATATGCGACGGGTAAATGGGGTGCGAAGAAAGTCGTGTTGATCGACGATCGCACGGCCTATGGCCAAGGATTGGCGGACGAAGTGGAGAAAGCAGTGAAAGCCGCGTGGCGGCGAAATCATCGCGCGCGAATTCACCAATGACAAAGCGCAGGATTTCAACGCGATTCTCACCAGCTCAAAAGGAAAAAAGCCCGACCTGATTTTCTTCGGCGGCATGGATCCGCAAGGCGGGCCGATGGTGCGGCAGTTGAAGGATCTCGGCATGTCGGCGAAATATCTCGGTGGCGACGGCATCTACAGCCCGAAATTTATCGAGCTCGCCGGCAAATCAGCCGAAGGCTCGAAAGCGTCTTCGCCCGGATTGCCGCTAGAAAAAATGCCCGGCGGCACGGCGTTCAAAGAAAAATACGAAGCGAAGTATGGCCAGATTCAGCTCTACGAGCCGTTCGCTTATGATGCCGCGAATATTTTGATCGACGCTATGAAGCGCGCCGGATCGACTGAACCCAACAAGTATTTGCCGGAAATGAGTAAGACCAATTACACCGGCGTTATCGGCACCGTCGGCTTCGATGAAAAAGGTGACATCAAAAATGGCCCCGTTTCTGTTTACGAAGTAAAGGATGGTAAGTGGGTCGCGATTGAAACGATTGGCGGCTAAACGCAAAATCGAAAATGAAAATGGCACCCTTAGCGGTGCCATTTTTTTGAGCAAGCACATTCGTCATACTTTGATCTAATTCGAAAAGCTTGACGAATTCGCATTCGTGCGCCCAAGACTCCCCTCTCCACCTTCTCCCACGAGGGAGAGGGAGCTGGTCCCCTCGCCCCTTACGGGGAGAGGGCTAGGCGCTGACGCCAGACCCATGCCCTTGAATGCGTAGATTCGAGGACCCTAGCACGCAACTCCGTGGACATCTTCCTCCAACAACTCATCAACGGCCTCGTCCTCGGCAGCATCTACGCCCTCGTCGCGCTCGGCTACACGATGGTCTACGGCATCATGCAGCTCATTAATTTCGCCCATGGCGAAGTGGTGATGATCGGCGCGATGGTAGCGTTGACTGCGATCCATGCACTGGCCGGAAGCGGCTTGCCGGGGCCGGTAATTGTGTTGCTTGGCGTGCTGGTATCGATGCCCGTATGCATGGCTCTGGGCGCCGGCATTGAGCGCATCGCCTATCGGCCGCTACGCAACGCGCCGCGCTTGGCGCCACTGATTACCGCGATCGGCATTTCGATTATTCTGCAGCAACTCGCGGTGTTGATTTGGGGCCGCGATTATTTGCGCTTTCCACCGTTGCTGCCGGAATCTCGTTTCCATATCGGCGGTGCCGTGATTTCCGCTTTGCAAATTTTCATCATCGTTTTATCAGCATTGATCATGGCGGGCCTATGGTTTTTGGTGAATCGCACCAAGCTCGGCCGCGCCATGCGCGCGACGTCGCAAAATCCGCAAGTGGCGCGGCTGATGGGCGTCAACACCGATCAAATTATTTCGATCACTTTCGTCATCGGCGCGGGCTTAGCCGCCATCGCCGGCGTGATGGTCAGCGCCTATTATCATCTTGGCGCATCATTTAATGGGCTCGATGCTCGGCCTGAAAGCCTTTACTGCTGCGGTTCTTGGCGGCATTGGCAATTTCGCTGGCGCGATGATGGGTGGCGTGATACTCGGCATGATCGAAAGTTTAGGCGCAGGTTACATCGGCGATTTAACCGGCGGATTTTTCGGTAGCCACTATCAAGATGTGTTCGCGTTTTTAGTGTTGATCGTCGTGCTGGTGTTCCGTCCGTCCGGTTTATTCGGCGAGCGAGTGAGCGAACGCGCATGAATATTTGCACTGGCAACAAAGAAAAAGCCTGGATCGCTTATTTCGCAATCGGCGCATTGTTGCTCGTGATGCCATTTTTGATCAATTGGGGCCTGGGTCGATTTTGGTTGCGCATTATCGATTTCGCGTTGCTTGTATGCGATGCTCGCGTTGGGGCTGAATATCGTTGTCGGTTTCGCCGGGTTGCTGGATTTAGGTTACGTCGCGTTCTATGCCGTGGGCGCGTATCTTTACGCAATTCTCGCCTCGCCGCACTTCGGCATTCACTTGCCGTTCTGGGCGCTGCTTCCGCTAGGGGCAGGATTGGCGGGCATCTTCGGCGTATTGCTCGGCGCGCCGACGTTAAAATTGCGCGGCGATTATCTCGCCATCGTGACGCTCGGCTTCGGCGAAATCGTGCGCATTTTTATGAATAATCTCGATCGGCCGATCAACATCACCAACGGTCCGCAGGGAATTAACTTGGTCGATCCGATTCGTTTCGGCGAATTTTCGTTAACCACGCAAACACGAAATTTTCGGCGTGACGTTTACCGATTTGCATCAATACTATTATTTGTTTTTGTTGCTGACGCTCGCGATGATTTTCATTTGCATGCGCTTGCAGGATTCGCGCATCGGCCGCGCCTGGGTGGCGATTCGCGAAGATGAAACGGCGGCGGAAGCGATGGGCATCAACACGCGCAACATCAAACTTCTCGCATTCGCCATGGGCGCGACATTCGGTGGCGTCGCCGGCGGATTGTTCGCCAGCATGCAGGCCTTCGTCAGCCCAGAAAGTTTTACGCTGAATGAATCGATCGCGATTTTGTGCATGGTCGTGCTTGGTGGCATGGGGCATATTCCCGGCGTGGTGCTCGGTGCGATTTTGCTCACAGCGCTGCCGGAGGCGTTGCGTTACACCAGCGACTTGCAAAAAGTGGTGTTTCAAAAGGTGTATATCGATCCGGCGAATTTACGCATGTTGTTATTCGGCGTTGTCATGGTGGCGACAATGTTGTTCCGCCCGGAAGGCTTGTGGCCTTCGCCGCAGCGTCAGCGCGAGTTAACCGAGCGCGACGCGCAGCCGCAATGAGCGAATCGACCTCGATTTTGTCGATGCAAGGCGTCTCGAAACGCTTTGGCGGATTGCAAGCGCTGTCGGACATTTCGCTCAACGTTGAGCGTGGCGATATCTATGGTGTGATCGGCCCGAATGGTGCGGGCAAAACGACGCTGTTCAACGTTCTAACCGGCCTCTATCAACCGGATGACGGCGAGTTTGTTTTTAACGGCGCAACGTTGCGCGTGGAAAAACCGCATCAAGTGGCGGCGCGCGGCATCGCGCGAACGTTTCAAAATATTCGGCTGTTTCACAACATGACGGCGCTGGAAAACGTCATGGTCGGGCGCCATGTGCGCACTCGAGCCGGGTGTGTTCGGTGCGATTCTGCGCGGCTCAAAAACTCGCAGCGAAGGAATCCAGAATCGAAACGCGCGCGACTGCAGCTTCTCGATTATGTTGGCTTGAAACATCGTCGCGATTTTCTCGCGAAAAATTTGCCTTATGGCGATCAGCGCCGCTTAGAAATCGCGCGCGCCATGGCGACCGATCCCATGTTGCTCGCACTGGACGAACCCGCTGCCGGCATGAACGCGACAGAAACAGCCGCGCTAAAAACCTTGCTGGAAAAAATTCAAAGCGATGGCATGACCATCTTGCTCATCGAACACGATGTGAAATTGGTGATGGGTTTGTGTAAGCGCATTGCCGTACTGGATTACGGCAAAAAAATCGCAGAAGGTTTGCCGCGCGAAGTGCAGCGCGATCCGAAAGTGATCGAAGCCTATTTGGGAAGCGCGCCATTGAGCCTGCTCGAAGTCAGCGGATTGAAGGTTGCGTACGGCGGCATTCAAGCGGTCAAGGGTATCGATCTGCGCATCGAAGCCGGTGAGTTAGTTGCGTTGATCGGCGCCAACGGCGCAGGCAAAAGCAGCACACTGAAAACCTTGGCGGGGATGCATCAACCAGCCGGTGGGGTCCGTGACATACAACGGCGAGCAAATCGATGGCGTCGCGTCCCACGTACTGATCCGCAAAGGTTGGCGCTGGTTCCCGAAGGACGCGGCGTGTTCAGCCGCCTGACTGTAGAAGATAATTTGTTGATGGGCGCTTATGTCGCAGCGACGATGCGGCGATCAAACAGGAACTCGCGCACGTCTACGAAATATTCTCGCGCCTTATTCGAGCGCAAAGACCAATTGGCCGGCACACTTTCCGGTGGCGAACAGCAAATGCTTGCCATCGGCCGCGCCTTGCTCGGCAAGCCAAAACTGTTGTTGCTGGACGAGCCGAGCATGGGGCTTGTCACCGATTATGGTGCAAAAAATTTTCGAGACCGTGCAACAAATTGCCGCACAAGGCGTGACGATTTTGCTGGTCGAGCAAAACGCCAAACTTGCACTCGAAGTCAGTTCACGTGCCTATGTAATGGAGAGTGGTTCATTGCCCTCTCCGGGCCTGGCGCAAGAGTTGCTGAAGCGATCCAAGAGTTCGATGGCATACCTCGGGGAGTGATATAGGTCGAGTAAGTTATGGTTCTTCGGAAAGACAATGTGAAAATTTGTTAAATCCATTTTGGCCTTGACGCGCATTGGTCAAGGCCAGTAGTGTGAGAAAATAACAATCATAAAGTTCCGATCGGTCAAGCCGATGAGCGCTGTGTATATTTAAATGAGGATGGTTGTCGTGGCGGAATCTCGTGGCCAAACGACGATTGGTGATCGATCTTGATCGTCATATTGGCGGGCATCTTGCTGGTTCCCTACGCCTTCAAATTTGGTCTAACTATCGCTACTTCAACGCCCATATCGCCGAGCGCGCCGAAGGCGCGTTAAATCAACACATCGGTGCGATTTGGCGATTTCACGATTCCCAGTTCACCCAATCCCAAGCCATCGCCAAACTGATTGCGTCGCAATACCGGCAGAGCATGGCTATATGAATCCATCGATCACGCGAGTTTTGCGCGCTTTGACGAATTTATGAAACTAAAGCAAACGGCGAAACTTTATTGCGGCCGCGATTTCGCGACTTCAAGAGACATCCTTCCGCCGGCGCTCCCCAAGGTTCGCAAATCAACGCCGAAAATCAAAAGAGATTGGTAGTTGGTTATGACCTGATCGATCAATTTGGCGCCAGCTTATTCTCCCCAGAAAAGGGCGGCATTTGCACAATTATTCTCTGCGTTTGTGTGGTATCCAGACAATGGAATCACTGTTTTTTCTCCCACTGGCGAGTGGGGTATCGTCGACGCAACTTGGGAAGCAATTTCCGAATATCCGAGCGTTAAAGGCGCGATGCCCGCCAACAATCCGAAACGCGCGAAGCATTTTGGAGCCCGGTTTATTTCGACAAGGATGTCAAAACCTGGATGACGACCTACAGCATCCCTATCGATATAAATGGGCGTTGGATCGCGACTGCAGGGGTCGATGTTTCGCTCGAACAACTGCTGAGTCTAACCCACAATCCGGTTTTACCTGGCTCCTATAACGTGATATTGCGAACGATGGTGAAATCGTTGCGCATCCCGAGTTAAAGGGTTTTCAAGCGATGAGTGGAAAAATTCCTGTATTGAAGGATCCGGCGGTCGCGGTCTTGCGTAAAACTCTTGCTACATTAAATGCGCCTAGTCGTCGATCGACGATCCGCCTTGGATTATCTTTATGGCATGGCGCCGGTACCTGGCCCGGGGCTGGCCGTTGCTATCGTGTTGCCGCGTAATGTGATCAGCAACGAGGCATTTGGTTTCGGCAAGATGTCAATGATTTCCGGGTTGCTGGCGATGTTGAGTCGCGCTTGCGGGAATTTATTTTGCATTGGCGAAACGCGTGTTGCGGCCGACTCAAGGCGTCTACACAATGCCACGCGCAAACTCATGCAGCGGCGAAGAAGTGGCCACGCTTACGTCCGCGCACGCAAGATGAGTTCGGGCGAAGTGACCCACGCATTTGGTGAAATGGCGGCGCGCTTAAATGATCGCCAGCGTGCGCTTACTCAGCAAGCAACACACGATGCACTCACAGCGCTGCCGAATCGTACCGAAATGTTCCAGCGCCTAGCCAATCGCATCCGCAGCAATTCGCAAGACCGCTTCGCCGTCATGTTTATTGATCTGGATCGTTTCAAAACGATTAACGATTCATTGGGACATCACCACGGCGATATGTTATTACGCGAAGTGGTAGCACGCATGCAAAGGGTGCTGCCCAGCCGACACCGACCTGGGTCGTTTTGGCGGCGACGAGTTTTTGATGATTGTTAGTCCAATCTCGGCGGCAGCGTGGAGTGCTGAAGCGGTATCGAAAGCGTTGCAACAGCCATTCGAATTGGCGAATCGGAAGATATTGATCACGTGCAGCATCGGCATAAGCCATTATCCTGATCACGGCGCTGATCCCGCCGAGCTCATCCAGCACGCCGATACTGCGATGTATCACGCAAAAGAGTCGGGTCGAAATCGTTATGCGGTTTATTCGGGCCGGCTTGGCGAAATTGCCGAACGTAATTTCCTAATGGAATCGCGTTTCCGCGAAGCCATTGCAAATAAAGGTTTTCAATATGCGTATCAGCGCGTCGTTCACCGCCGGCGCGCACGAAACTTGCGGCGCCGAGGCATTGCTGCGCTGGTTTGATGATGAATTAGGTTACGTGCCGCCCGATCAAGTCGTGGCGCTTGCGGAAGAGCTTGGCTTTTCCGCTGAGCTGGCAAAAACTACCATCGAAAATGCGTTTAGTTTTTTCCAGCGCCACGGCCACGAACTGCCAGCCAATTTCAAGCTTGCGATCAATCTTTCCGCCGAGCAATTTTCATCCGCAACAGTAATCGACCAGATCATCGCACGCTTCGGCCGAAATCCAACAAACACGCAACGCATTGAAGTGGAAATTACGGAATCGTCTTTGCTGATCGATAGCCGCATCGCGCAAAAGCATATTGAGCGCCTAGCGAGTGCCGGCGTTGATGTTGGCATCGACGATTTCGGCACCGGCTATGCATCACTATCGTATTTGCAGCGCTATGCAATCAAATTCATGAAGATCGATCGCAGCTTCACGCAGATGATCGAGGACAGTGATGACCATTTACCGATTATCGAAGTGATGATCGATTTGGCACACAAACTCGGGCTACGCATCACCGTCGAAGGTATCGAAACGATGGCGCAAGTAGAATATTTCCAACGACGCGGCGACATGCTTTTACAAGGTTACTATTTCGGTACGCCCGACACCGATTCAACACTGCTGATGAAACCACAACGATCAAACGACGATGAGTTGTTGATTAAGCACTAAGCGTGGGCTGTCACAACGGCCATCATTCGTACTTCTTGTCATTCCCGCCTACGCGGGAATGACATCGCAAGTACATTTGATAAATGAACCATGCCAGAACCCAGTACCAATGCGGCTCTCCACATGGCATGCCTGAAGAACCAATACGGACGCGCCTCTCCGAACATCAAATGTTCAAGGACATGCAAAGCTTGCGTCATCCCACGTGGAATGCGTTTCGCCGACGCAACGCGCGCGAGAAACATATCTTGAATTCGATAGGCTTCGATCTCGCTCGATTTCCAATTTTCGCAGAGCGATAGGTCTTCGTATTTTCCCATCACCGCTTGGGCATGATGAACTAATTCATGCAGCAAGATCGAGCGATCGAATTCGTTGTGTTCGATATCCAAATTGTCGTCCATATAAACACCCAGATGCGGAATATAAATCGCGCGGACGCGGCACGGCTTGTTGACAGGCCATCGCTTCAATCTGCGCATGCGGAACGCGATGGACTTCCGGCAAGGTATCCGAAATCAATGGCTGCCCAGTTAAGTTTGCGACAACCAAGAATAGATTTGCGACTAATTGCATTAATGCGTCATGGCTCATGATATTCACCTTTCCTTCGAGTCGATCCCGCTTGGTGCGTACTGATCACGGCGCGTCGATTTCGCCGCTCCATTCGAGTTCGTATTCCGTTATCGATGTAAATCGTCCGTGGTAGACGCCGGCGCCCGAAACGTTCGCGAAAATGCCGGAACCTTTCGCATAAACCCAGGTGCCGCGAAAAATTGTTTTCTTGGACTTATCGTCGCCGAGCTCATCAGGCAACATAACGCCACTGTATTTGGCGACTAGGCGATCGCCATTTGGCGCGATCCAAATTTGATAGCCAAAACAACTACCGCGGCCGCGAATTAAATCGCAGGTACCGGTTCGCAGCAGGGAACAATCCTTCAGCCAATCGCTGCCGGTGTACTCCATTTGCGTGCCGCGTTCGGCGGCATAGCGAAGCACGTGATCGTCTTCAGTTGAACCTACTGGAATAGTCGTGGAAGGCGTAACCAAAAAGAGAGCCCGGCCGGACACTTTTTCGCCGGCCAGGCTCGAGGGACAAACAGGAACCAACACACAAACCAGCGCGATCAAATAAATCAGTTTCAAACGCGTAGGCTTTTCATGCCTATCTGTATTCATCGCAATCCTTTAAAAGGTAACAGCGTATGTGACGTACTCTACACAAAGAAAATCGAAAAATCCCCACCTAGTCAAGTAGGATATGAACAGCTTCGGCATGTTTCGTCGCTAATGCCCAAAGAATTTCAGACACCCATTCCACCCGGCCGCAAAGGGGTATACCATTTCCGAGCGGCAACTAATACTTTCGATATAGACCGCTCACCGGCCTACTACTTTCGACATAGGCCGTTCGACATATTGTTTCAGGGAGAGAACAATGGCTCAATGGAGGCTCTTAAAGAATTCAATAAACAAGCGCTGCGAACTCATGTGGAATTTCCTCAGAGAGATTCCGGAAAGGCTGGCACAAAGTGTGTCGGCATGGATAGGGCGGGAGGCCCAAGCAGACGCCATGTATCGAGGCAGTTCACCATCGCGCAACACCCATCAAGCCGATCGCTCGGCGCGCGCGATTCATCCCATTGTTCATTTGCCTCATCGGCATCGGCACGCTGCAGCCCGACGATCGTCGTTTTTGCCGCCGAGCGCTGCCCCGCCGCTAACGCAACCAAAGTCGTCTCTGTCCAAGGTAACGTCACTTGGAGCGTCGATCAGCAATGCAACGCTAACCGCGGCAAAATTCAACGATTTGCTCTGCGTCGGCGACACGGTTCGCGTCGGCGCCAAGAGCCGCGCCGTATTGCGCTTGCCGAACGAAACCACTATCCCGCTCGATCAGAACACCATCTTCCAACTCAAGGAAGCGATCTCCGAAAAAGATCCGACGCTGATCGAGTTGCTGCAAGGCGCCATCCACATCATCACCCGCACGCCGAAGCCATTCAAGGTAAATACCCCTTACTTGAATGCGGTAGTCGAAGGCACCGAGTTTTACGTCGGCGTCGATAGCGAAGAGGCCAGAGTTGCCGTCATCGAAGGCAAAGTCAACGTCAGCAACGAGCAAGGCGCGGTGCTGCTAACCGACAACGAAGCCGCCACCGCCAGAAAAGGCCAAGCGCCACAAAAGACACTCACCATCAAACCGAGAGACGCTGTGCAGTGGGCGCTCTATTACCCGCCGCTATTCGATCCACGCTCGCGCGCCGGTGGCGAAAGTCTAGCAGCGTCCCACGACCTCTACAGCCAAGGCAAGATCACCGAAGCCATCGAAAGCCTAGACGCCGTTCCCGAAGCGCAACGCAACGAAGACTACTACAGCTACCGCGCGGGATTGTTGCTCCTCGTCGGCCGCGCCGACGAAGCCGAACCCGACATCGAACGCGCCCTCGCGGAAAACGGCAACAATACCGACGCGCTAAGCCTCAAAGCCATCATCGCCATTGTCAAGAACGACAAAGCGAAAGCGCTGGAGTTGGCGAATCAAGCCGTCAACATCGACGACAAATCTGCGTCGGCGAGAATTGCTTTGTCGTATGCATTGCAAGCCAATTTCAAGATAGAAGATGCCCTGAAAGCCGCGCGGGAAGCCACTCTTCGGGATGCTGATAATGCGCTCGCTTGGGCGCGGGTGGCGGAATTGGAACTGAGTATTCCGAACTATGACAAGTCGAAGGAAGCGGCGGAGCAGGCGGTCAAACTGAATCCGAACCTGGCGAGCACGCAATCAGTCTTTGGATTTGCCAATCTTACGCGAATTGATATCAAAGCCGCGAAGGCAAACTTCAACAGAGCAATCGAACTCGATCAGGCTGATCCGTTGCCGAGACTCGGGTTCGGGCTTGCGACGATACGGGAAGGGAAATCTTGAAGAAGGGCGGGAGCAAATTGAAATTGCGGCAAGTCTTGACCCAGAGAACTCGCTTGATTAGGAGTTACCTTGGGAAAGGCTTATTTCGAAGAAAAACGCGATGCCGAAGCGGGCAAGCAGTTTGAGCTTGCAAAGCAACAGGATCCAAAGGATCCGACCCATACTTTTATGATGCTTTTCGAAAGCAAACGCGAGAACCGACCCGTCGAGGCACTGACGGATTTTGATCGATCAATCGAGTTCAATGACAATCGCGCGGTTTACAGGTCTCGCCTTTTAATGGACGAGGATAGCGCCACAAGGAATGCGAGTATTGCCCGGACTTACGGTAGTCTAGGTTTCAGTCGTATCGCGCTGGCCGTAGGTAGCAACTCAGTAAGTCGTGATCCTCGAAATCATCTTGGACATCGGTTCCTTGCTGATGCATACGCTGACCAACCACGGCACGAAATCGCGAGGGTAAGTGAACTCCTTCAGGCTCAATTACGGCAACCCCTCAGCTTAACTCCGCTTCAACTTCAATTGGCAGAGGATCGGTTTGTTGTGTTGAAGGATTCCGGGCCCGCCAGCTCGTCTTTGCACGAGTTTACAAATCTGTTCACACGAGATCAGAACGCGTTTCAGGTTAGTGGCCTTGCGGGCGGACGTCGGACGGTTGGAGATCAACTTATCGCCTCTGGTGTGCATGGCCAGTGGGCATACAGTTTGGGGCAGTTGTTTTACGAAACCCAGGGCTTTAATAGCAATAATGGCTTCCGAAAAAAACTAATCGACGGTTTCTTACAGACACAAGTTTCGAACCAAACCATGGTTCAAATAGAAGCGCGCGTTTCTGAAGAGAAGATTGGTGATCCAGTTCTACGTTTCGACCCCGAATTAGTTTTCCCGGACAGTCATGGAATTCGCAGTGATTCGTTTCGGCTTGGCACTCGACATAATCTAGGAAGTCGATCAGATATTTTAACGTCATTCCAATACATAAATAGCAAAGAAGAGGTAGACGTTTCCCAAGAACGGGTATTGGTACAAAATTTTCGTACTTGGGTCGCAGAGGGCCAGCATACCTTTACTTCTCCGTTGCTGAGCCTGACGAGCGGCCTTGGACTATATCGCGAGGAGCGAATTGTGGAATCCTTTGGGACACGCTCGTCGGGAGCCCCTGATGCATACAGTGCGTATCTATACGGAACCTATCGACCGTTGAAGAACGCACTTCAACTCGTTTTAGGTGTTAGCCACGATCACCTTGGCGCAGAGAGTGAATTAGTTAATGCGCATAATCAGACGAGCCCAAAGTTTGGTATTTCTGTGGAATTGCCGACTGGGACGCAATTTCGAGCCGCAAGTTTTAAGACAATTAAACGGCGTTTTTTTGCGAACCAAACCATCGAACCTACTCAGGTGGTAGGATTTAATCAATTCTTCGATGATCTCAATGCGACCGTTTCTCGTCGGTGGGGCCTCGCGATAGATCAGAAATTTGCTTCAAATGCCTACGTTGGATTTGAGGCAACGCGGCGAAAATTGGTAGTCCCACTAGATTTGACAGGCGAAGAATTCCCATGGGACGAAAAGTCGTTGGGAACCTATATTTACTGGCCGCTATCGACAGCGGTGTCAGCAAAGTTAGAGTATCACCACGAAGTACTTAAGCGAACTCCTCTTTTTCCAGGAATCGAGTTATTCATTGAAGCTAAAACTACGAAGATTCCCTTAACGTTGCAATTTACTGCGAGCCGGTTCGACGCTGGTGTCAAGATTACGCGAATGAGTCAACGCGGTGTTTTTTTCGTCACCTCCTCAGCCGAGCCGACGCCTGGACAAGATAAATTTTGGATAGCCGACTTCAAGGCTCGGTACCATTTTAAAAAGAACAAAGGGCAAATTAAGTTAGAAATCAGAAACCTGTTCGACCGCCGGTTTCATTTTCAAGAGACAGATATACGCAGTGTAAGTGTTTCCAAAGATCGGCAGTTTATTGGTAGTGCTTCGTTTAATTTCTAGATGTTTTTGGCGCACGTTCTTCATTTTGTCAAACTTTTAACGGAGGAGAAAACATGAAATACCTTGATTCGATTGTTGTTGCGATGAAAAGCGTTAAGAAATACGTAGCTTGTTCCGCGGTGGCGATAGTCGCTCTACTGATCCTGGGTGTTCCGAAGTCGGTCTTCGCACAACAACCTGACCAATTCCTGGGATTCTATTACGACCTAAATAACACGTTACTTCAGGTGGAAAAGGTTCCACTAAACGCCTTTACGAGCCGCTCGGAACGCGGAGATTGGTCTCCGGAAGACATCCCTCCGATTAAGAAAAGTACAAAAGAGAGACTTATTTGCAGTGATGGGGCGGATCAGGCCATATCTAAACTTGCAGCTTTTGTGGTGTACTACAGTGCAGATGGTAACCCCGCCACTGGTACGCCGGACGTGCGCGCAAAACCAAGGACGGTGGAGTATCTCGATAATGTTGCGAGGACAACAATCCTTTGTACTTCGCGTGATGGTGACGATCCATGCATTTATCCAAAACGCTGTCACTGTTTGACGGGAAGTTGCTGTTGTTGGTAAGTTGGGCGCAGCGGCGAAGGCGATACTTAAACCAGGGAGGTGATTACTGATGAGAATGTTACGCCGTCAAACACTTAAGTTACTTGCCGCCTCGGCAGGAATATTCTTGCCTTATTTATCCGCGTCGGCGACTGAGAAGACAATAAAATCCCTGAGTGACTCGCCCGCGGCTAATACCGGAATACTGCGAGTGACATTACATCCTCCGGGAGAATCCCACTTTAAAGGTACGGCTAGCGTCAGTATTAGGCGTGGCGATTATTCGGTTTTGGTTGATAGGACCAAAGGCGAATGGTCTTATGAGAAGGTACTGCCGGTAGGTAATTATGTATTGACTGTCTCAACCTCCGAATTCGCGACTGTCAGACGGGAAGTAAAAATATCTCCTAGCTATTCACGGTATCCGATATATTTGGGTACCGCTGGCGCCCCAGCATACATGCTCGGGGGGATTGAGGTTCCTTTTAAGCCGCGTACGAATTTGATTGCCGTTGTTTTTAATGGATTGCCGCCACGGGAACAGCAGCTCAAAGACCTCGTTAATGATATTGAGCGCATTGGTCTTAAACGAGTAATTCAAGATCCCAAAGACGGGGCTTCACTTAGCAGTCCGGACGATACTATTCTTTACTTCGTATCTATCGACAGCAAATCATTACTTTTCTCAGAAAGTGCCGACGACAAGTTTTCAGTCGATATTCCTAAAGAGGTCGAAAAACTGCTGGCCGAAAAGAATGCTCGAGTTGGGGTTCCAGTAAATATTGACGACGGACGTATTAGGATTCTCGACAGCCAATTTGTAATTCAGTTTAAGAAACCGATGTTGATGCTACAGGCGACGTTATATGCGACGCAACTGGGCGCAACTTTGCTGCGGAAAGTGGACGAAGACCCTGACGTATGGTTGATTCAGTTTCAAGATAGATACAACTACCTTCGCCATCTCGAAATAATGCGGAATGAGGTACAAAACGGTAACCTCGTTTACGCCGAGCCAAATTTAATATTTCAGCTTGAAGATCACGGTTGTATTCGTCCGATCGCAGATCCTTGGGAACACTGTCAAACTCACCTAGATCGTCAAAAAGTTTACGACGCTTGGTGTTATATTCGGGACAACTGCTCGGATTCAATTGCGCGAGGCGCACCAAGTGTTTACCTTGCAACTCTAGATAAGGGAGTAACTTATTCTTCAGCGTCGTCGTCGAGCGACCATCCAGAAGTGAATTCACCTCGAATGGGGTTTTGTTATGATTTGTTTGAGAATAGCGCATGCACCGGTACCCCTCCGAATGAAGTTCATGGGATGGGCGTTTACGGTATCGTTTCCGCGGTACATGATAACGGCCAAGGTATCAAGGGTATAGCGCCGAATGTAACTCACATCGTCGTTCGAAATCCGACAATACAAGATAGCGTAATGTATGCGCAAACGCTAAAGTGGCTCGGGGGAATTCGAAAAACACCGCCCACCTCAAAAGGGCCCAGTTTGCCACCACCGCCAGTCGATATCATTAGTTGCTCACACGGGTTGCTCGATTCTAGTGTGCCCTCAATCATCCAAGATGCGTTAAGGGCATTAACAAAAGATGGGCGAAAAGGCAGGGGAACAATCATCATATACTCAGCCGGAAATGACGGAGAAGAAATTCAGGGTAGCAATGAGTTAGCCGGGAGTCCGTATACCATTGGCGTTGGAAATACGCATGTTGCTTCCGGCAAGGAAACGCGCGAGCCAACATCCAATATAGGTGTATGGCTAGACCTTTGTGGAAATGGCGCGGCCGCACCATCGCTGTTATCAGACGCGACTACCAACGGTTTTTGGAATTGCGTTAGTGAAGAATTATCTAGATCACGTAGCGGGCTGTTCGAGTTTGGAGGGACCTCCGCCGCGGCCCCAATGGTCGCGGCGGCGGCGGCATTAATGCTCTCGGTGAATCCCAATCTAACGTACACGGAAGTGCGTGAGATCTTGATTGATACTTCAGAAAAAATTGATTGCGACAATTCCGATATCCTTGGAAAATGGTATCAACCAAATGCTGAAGGATCAACCGTCCCTTCAGAATGTTCTGCTACGGGTCTTCCTCGGGGACGTGATTGGTTTAGCAAATGGTATGGATACGGGCGATTGGATGTATATGCTGCAGTGAAGTCCGCGCATCAACGTTTGTGAGTTGATTTAGGCGGTTGGGTGACAGCGCGGACGTAGCGCACACCAGACCGGTAGGGTCGGTACGTAGTTGGCGCCTATGCTACGGTCGTCGTTAACAGACCGCGTGGGCAAACGATAAAACCGTTTGCCCACCCTACGATTTTTATCTTCCGCCACCTTGAGAACCGCGCCCCTATTGGATTCCGGCAGCATAGGGTTGTGGACGCGGATGTCATCAAGGTACTAGCTGTATCAGATGGTCGACAAGCAATTTTTGCGATTTGATTTCTAATCAATCAGCGTCCGAATCAATGCCAGCGTTGCTTCTACTATTTCATTTGAGGCTTTGCTTTTTTTCTTCGCTTGTCGCGCCTTCCAATCCAGGCTCCTAACTTGATCGGCTAATATGGCGCCGCGCACTGCGGAATCGTCGCTTATCTCGACCTCAAAGGGATAGCGCTTAATCTGAGTTGTAATCGGGCAGCAGAGCATTAGGCTGGTCTTGCCGTTATAACTCGCTGGCGAAAGAACAAGGGCGGGACGGTGTCCCGCCTGCTCGTGCCCGGCTTGCGGCGTGAAGTTGAGCCAAACGATGTCGCCGCGATCGGGAACGTAGGCCATCACCAAGCCTCATTGCCTTGTCGTGTGCCAAAGTCGATTTCGCCATGCAGATTTTCCGGCTTAATGGCTTTTACTAACTGGCTCAGGCTGAGTTCTTTTTGACTGCGACGGATGCTGATTATTTTGTTTTTTATTTCCACTTCGATTTCTTCTCGCTCGCGAATACCCGCTTCATCCGCAATTGCCTTGGGAATGCGGACGGCCAAGCTATTACCCCACATCTGTGCTTTTGCTCGCATAATTTGGCTTTCTGAATATATCTACATTGTAGATACTATCAGAATCTGAGTGGAAAGTAAAAATCGTTGGGAAGGGTCTGACAATAATCCGAATGCGCTCCTTAACTAATGTCGAGTAATCGTCGATAACGGACCGCGTTGGCAAACGATCGAACCGTTTGCTCACGCTACACTTAACAATTTAGCGCTGCCTGGAGAGCCGCAAGCGTCAAGAAACAAGATCAACGCTTTTCCCAAGCATCCCGCTCTGATTTGATCGTCACATCAACTTCTAGCGTGGTGATTGACTCACGATTCGCATACATTTAGTATTACGACATCGTAATACAAATCGGAGCGCTTTATGTCCATATCCGCAAGATTAAGTCATAAGACAGTTACTGAGCTGGACCGCTTCTGCAAAGCTAACAAGATCACCAAGACGGAGGCGATCGAGCGTGGGATTGCGGCGTTATTGGAGCAGTCGCAGGGACAAGCTCATCCGGCTTTTGCCGCGTTCCAGCAATTGAAGTTGGTGCCTGAGGTGGCGAGTCCGTCTACCCGACGCTCAAGCGACGCGATGCGGGATGCGGTTCGTGCGAAATATTCTCGTTGATACCGGTGCAATCGTTGGACTGTTGAATCCGAGCGATCGTTTTCATTCTCGCGCTGAAAATTTTTTTGCAGAACTGCGAGGCACGGATCGTCTTTCTACTACATGGCCGGTCATCACCGAATGCAGCTTTGCACTGATTCGTAATCGAGATGCTTTGTTCGATTGGCTGTCTTCAAATGTGATGGAAGTTATAGATTTTGCGCTTGAAGATCTTCAGTTCATGCGCGGGTTGATGAATCAATATTCGGATCGCGAGGTCGATTTCGCCGATGCCTCGCTCATTTGGCTGGCCGGAAAAAAGCAAACTAACCTAATCGCGACGACCGATTTCAATGATTTTGAAACGTATAGGCTTGCGAATAGGAAAGCATTTAAGTTCCTGATTGAGCGTTAATAGTGATCGAGCCGCCACGCCCGTCTAGCTTGCCTCCTGGCAGGGCATGCCCTGCGAGCCAATGTCTTTGCGCCTCCCAGCCAATTGCCAAAAAATCATGCGTATTATCCGACGAACCATTACTGTCGCGATAACGTTTACTCAGCACATTGCGATAGGTGCCAATCGACCATTTCGTGTGCGACAAGCGGGTTTAACGGTTACACATAACGTCGCACCGAATACTACGGCCTTGGAGAAGATTGCCATTTGTAAACCTTTTGTTTATGATAGTGCGTATGATCCAATCGTTCGCCGATGCCGAAACGGAACGCTTTTATATTACCGTTATGTCTCGTCGTATTCCAACGGAAATTTTATTGCGCGCGGCGAAACGGCTTACGCAATGAGGCGCGGCAACTCGCGCTTAGGATTTGCGCCTTCCGCCATCGAATCAGCTAGAGGCTCTTAAAGGAAATCGTAAGGGGCAATGGAGTATCCGCATTAACGATCAATGGCGAATATGTTTTCGTTTTGACAAGGGCGATGCGTTTGATGTGGCAATCGTCGATTATCACTAAATAGAGATCAATATGCTTAAGAATGGCTTACCTCCTATTCATCCAGGCGAATTTCTCCGTGAAATGTTGGAAGAACTCGACGTTTCCCAGGCGCAATTCGCTCGCACTATCGGTGTGGCGCCGATGCGTATCTCGCATGTTCTGAAGGGCGCGCGCCCGGTGACGGCGGAATTGGCCTTACTGTTCGGACGCGCCCTCGGCCAGTCTCCGCAATACTGGCTTAACCTTCAGGCGGCATATGACTTGAAAATGGCGGAACGGTCCATCGGCTCACGGCTACGCGCCGTGGTTGAATTGGTGCCCGTTTGACGTCTTTGCCGTTCGAAATAGGTGAAGGAAAATACAAATCTAAAGATAGTCTGGCCACGGTGCCGGTCTAGCTTCGCTGCTGGCAGGGCATGCCCTGTGAGCCAATATCCATAAGCCTTCTGGCCAGGCGATGTACGAACAAGGCAACGATAGGAAAATGCGCCGAGTGTGCTTAGCGGAGGTACTTTACATTTTGTGATACGTTCGATTCGTAATTAATGCTCAGCAGCGAGATCCATTGAGCAGGCGCCTGTTTTTATGGAGGGAATATGAATCACCGCTTGACAGCTATTATCGAACGGGAAGGTGGCGGTTACGTTACGTTGTGTCCGGAACTGGATATCGCGAGTCAAGGGGAAAGTATTGATTTGGCACGGCAGAATCTCCGCGAAGCATTGGAGCTCTTTTTTGAATCCGCTTCAGAAAGTGAGCTTGCGCGTCGACATTCGGGTGAGGTTTATGTCACTCAAATAGAGGTCGCTGTTGGGTAGGCTTCGAGTTTTGTCCGGTAAGGAAGTCTGCCAAATTCTTGAGGGAAATGGATTCAACGAAGTGCGTCGTCGCGGTAGCCATGTCGTGATGCAACGAAAACTACCCAACACTTCCATCACAGTCCCTGTCCCAAATAGCTAAAGCGGCGCAACTTTTATAGAAAAATTACATCATTTGTAACGTCAGACGAGGTCTTGGCTAAATAGCTGGTGGGCAAACGATAAAACTGTTTGCCCACCCTACACTTAACAATTTAACGCTGCCTGGAGAGCGCGCCCTACAAATTTTGTTTGGTGCCGGCTTGAGAGCCGCTCCCCGCCTTGATTCTGGAGCAATGTGGCCGGAGAGCCTTATCCCATAAGGCTCTCAGCTCGCATCCGCGCGAGGTGCTTCGCTCCGCGCAGATTGTTTGCAATGATCCACGGCGTCTGGCTATATCCGTTATATGGCGTATAATGCCATATATGAAAGCGACACTGATACTGCACGAAAAATTGGTGTTGCCGGATAATTCGATCATCGAAATCGTCATTTGGAAATTGCCGAAAGCAACGCGCGACCGACCACATGGTTTGAAATATCGACTTTTCTTCGGCAGTCCAATAGGAGAATGTTTGGTTCGATATGACAATGAAACCGGGAAAGGCGATCACATTCATTATGGTGTTGAAGAGATCGAATACAAATTCGAGACCGTGCAGAAACTCCGATTAGATTTTTGGCATGACGTAAAAAGGATGGTTGGTTATGAAAGAGAATAAGACAATTCAAATTGGCGTGGGTAACATAAAAGAATCACTCGATCGGTTTGAGGCCGTTTGGGAGAAAGCCGCGTCAGGCAAGAAAGTCCAGCCGAGTGAAAGACTAACATTCGCAAGCCTACCTCTTCTTACTTCGACGCTAACGCCGGCACGTTGGACACTGCTAGAAACTTTGCGTCGCGAGGGCGAGCTTACAATTTATGATCTCGCGAAAAAATTGAACCGCCATTATAAAAATGTGCATTCGGATGTCAGTCGCCTCAGTGGGCTGGGGTTAATTGAAAAAAACAACGATGAAAAAGTATTTGTTCCTTGGGATTTAATTTCTGCGGAGTTTCGATTGGCGGCATGATATGAATTAGCCAAGTAGAATGGGCACGCGGTCAGTGCCCACGTATGCGGCCAGTATGTGTCAGTAAACTGTGCGCGTGTGCGTTAGTCGCGTCGGCTCGGTCGCCCGCGAGTCAGATGCTAAACTCTTGGCCTATTCAATAGTTGATCGCGTGACCCATCATGGAAAGTATCATTACGCTTCATATCGAAAAACTGCCCGAGGGCGTGTATCTCGCAACTTCCGACGACATTCAAGGTTTGGTCGCCCAAGGTCGCACCATTCAAGAAACATTGGAGATCGCGCGTGATGTCGCGAAAAAGCTTCTCGAAGCGCGACAATTCGTCTCTCACGCTCGCTCCGCCAGACAATTCATTTGACTTCCCGTTGATCGTCAATGCGTAATGGGGCGGCTTGCTGGATTTAAGTACCGTGAGATAGTTAAACGCCTGAAAAAACTCGGCTTTGAATTCGATTGGTAAGCCGCAGGAAGTCATGAAATTTGGTACAACGCGTCAACCCATCGCTATACCACCATCCCCAACCATCCTGGTGATATGCCTGAAGGTACATTGCGGGCGATCTTGAAACAAACTGATATTGCAGTAGATGAATTTCTCGACGCATGAATCACTTGGCTTGCAGCAAAAAATCAAACGAACCTAGTCACGACAACTGATTTTAGTGATTTTGAAACGTATCGACTTGCGAATAGGAAAACATTTAAGAATTTGATTGAGCGCTGATAATTGACCGCGTGGGCAAACGACAAAACTGATTGCCCACCCGACATTTTTTCGTAACGCGGCGTGAGAGGCGCTCCCCTCTTTGATTCCGGCAGCATTTGGTTGAAAACCCTTATCCAATAACGCTTCTGGCTTGGTTGCTTATTTTGATTCGTGAGACGGGGCAATACGAGACCGGCGACAATTAATGCGGTTTGGCCGGTGTTGCAGTTTTGGTTTGGTTAAAGAATTGCCGTGCGATAAATTAGCGCAGCGAATCCTGTGTTTTCTTAATCTACGCGATCGTCCAATCCTCCAACCGCAAGCCATCGGGCACCAAACTGAATACGCGGTCACGCGTGACTAAGATGGCATCGAGTGCTTTGGCGTGGGCGGCGATCATCATATCCAGCGGCGCCAGGACGATGCCGGCGGCCTCGCACGATGCGCGCAAATTGCCGTAAACGACGCTCACATCTGGTGTCCACGGCAGCACCGTTACGCGCACTAAGAATTCCCGCACGCGGGTCTTCAGCCCTTCGGGATAACCGCGCTTTGCTACACCGTACAGCAACTCCGCTTGCGTCACCACGGACACTGCTACTTCCTGCATCGGCACGCTCCGAAGGCGTTTACGTACAATTAGTAGATCGCCTTTAATCACATGACTGGCGATATTGGTATCGAGTAAGTAAATCACGGGGCATGGTCCGAAAACGGATCCCGATCTTGCGGGCCCTGATTGCGATCCGCTTCGTCCATGAAGTCGGCGGGCACTTGGGTCGTCGCGTCGAGTGCGAAAAAGCCATCCCAATTCTCCGGTCGGCGCGAAAGCACCACATCGCCTGTGCTGGGATCTCGGCGGATGTAGACCTCGTTACCCTCAAAGCGGTATTCCCGTGGTAAGCGCACCGCTTGACTACGCCCGGTGATAAAGATTTTAGCGGTATCGGCCATGCTAACCCCCGAACAATAAATAGATATCAAAGTATATATTTATTATTAATATATATCAAGAGATATACCAAATGCGCGAATGTAGCACGTCGTTCAAAAACCTATGACTATCTCGGCAAGATTAGATCGTTGGTCTTGTTGCCAATTTGGACCACGTATAGGTCGGACGCGGCGAACAGCCGAAAGGGTTGGGACGCAGTGGGTGCCCTATACTGCAATGATTAATAACTGACCGCGTGGCAAACGATAAAACTGTTTGGACTTCCTACTCTTAACAATTTAGCGTTGCCCGGAGAGCCTTCCCCTTGCTTGATTGTGGCAACACATGGCTGGAGAACCTTATCCGATAAGGCTCCTGGCTCGGGCCTTATTTCTATTTGAGTTCTTGTGCGGCGGATCAATCCCACGGAATTTAAAGCATCTTCAATGCAAGCCGCGGCACACGCCGAAATGTCGCATCGTTAGTCAGAAAAATATGTTCGACATTGAGCGAAAGACAGCTAGCCGCTTGAATCGCATCCGGTGTGCGCAAACCAAACTGCGCGCGAATGCGCGTCGCGCCTTCAATGACGTTGGCGTCGAGTTCGACAGTGTGCAGGTCAGGCGAGGCGAACAGTGCATCGTAGCGTCGCGCCAGATCTTCATCACCATCGCGTAGCGGCTGAACGCGGCATTCCAAGTAACTCAAGCGGCTAACGGCGAGTTGCAATCTGGCGTGCTTGCGCCTAAGGTCGGCGAGGAGTTTGACGACGCGAGCGTTCCAAGGAGCAACTTCCTCGACGCGATAGATCAATGCGCAAGCGTCAAGAAATAAGATCACCGCTTTTCCCAAGCATCCCGCTCTGATTTGATCCTCGCATCAACTTTGCGACGGGAGATTTTTCCTTTTGCGGCTGGCGCAAGCAGGATATCCCAGGCGCTTGCTTGCGCGCGGCGCGCGCCACCCGAATTTAACCTCGCAAAATCTTCCTCTGATAAGGCGACACAGGCCGTGCGGCTGTTCTTGAGTATGTGCACGGGACCTTGATCGAGTAACTCTTCGACGGCGATAATGCCGCGACGCTTGATTTCGCTGGATGAGAGGGTGCGCATAGTGTTTTAGTCGATACTAAATAAAGTACTGATTGTAGCACTGACGTCAAAGCACCACGGACATCATTTTCTAACAACAAGCTCAGTGTTTAGGCAAATCGAAACGAACTATTCGACAATAAATTTCGTTTCCTTACGGCCGATAATCCCACGCACTTCTTACAATATTCTCGCAAGCCTACTACTTTCTGGTTAGGCCGTTTGCGCAGCCAAATTACTACGTTTGACGTATGTCCTTAATCCTTGAATCCATCAAGAATCGAATTGCTGCGTTTTTGCCGCCAACGACTCAAGGAGAGATATATGAACGATCCAATTTTGTATTGGAATGGAATTGCATTGGAAGCCAATCGCCGAGATTTTTCTGAGCTTCCAAACCCTGCACCCGCACCGCCTACGCCTCCTGCGCATGAACAAGGCGGGCCTACGCTTAGCTCGCGCGCGCTCGCAATTGTGCATCTTGCCATGTATGACGCCTACTTTGCCGTTGTGGGTGCGAATGCCGCGCCAGCACCATTCGCTGGTTTCTATCTGCCCGGCCTCGTTGCTCCAGTAAACGCCGTTGCGGAGATCGCCGTGGCCGGTGCTGCCGAGGAGGCCCTCAGCAAGCTGTATCCCAAACAAGCTACCGCAAACATCTTTAGCGCGGCCTATACCAGCCGTGGGTTTCCGGCAGGCCCGGTGACCACTGCCTCGCGCAATTTCGGTAGGTCCGTTGCGACCGCTATTTTAGCTGACCGCAATTTGGATCCGACGCTTACGATAAACAGCCCTGGATACATATTCGGACAGAATCCGGGCGCTCATCGAGTCGACCCGGACAATTCCACCCAAGGTTTTCATGGTGCATTTTACGGCGCGCAGTCGAAATGCTTTGCAGTGACGCAGCGTCATCAACTCGATCCCTATCCCGCGCTGAGTACGGGCGCGTATCAGCAAGCCGCTAAGGAGGTTCGCGAGAAAGGTATCTCGCATGAATTGATGGGTACATTGCCGCCAGGCGCATTCGGACGCACGCCCGATGAGACAGCGATCGGCTTATTTTGGGCCTACGATGGCGCGAATGGTCTGGGCACGCCACCAAGATTCTACAATCAAATGGTTCGTGAAGTTGCAAAAGCCCAAGGCAATTCCGTCGCGGAAAACGCTTGCCTGTTTGCGATCGTCAACGTTGCGATGGGAGATGCAGGTATTTTGGCGTGGCAAGAGAAGTATCGTTACAAGTTTTGGCGGCCCGTAGTTGGCATTCGTGAGGATGCGCCATGCATGGGCCCACTAGGTTCAGGTGGTGCGTCACTTTCACCCAACTGCGATCCGAATTGGTTGCCGCTTGGCGCGCCAAACACAAACACACTGAAGAAAAACGTTACACCAAATTTTCCCGCCTATCCTTCAGGCCATGCGACGTTCGGTGCTGCGGCGTTTCAAGTGACTCGGCGTTTTTACAACAAAATTCAGCGTGGGCCTGATGATCTTTGCGACCAATTGGAGTTCGTTTCTGAAGAGATGAATGGAATTAACACAGACAACAAGGGTGCGATTCGACCGCGACATGTGCGAACTTTCCCGGATGGCTTATGGGGTGCCATCGAAGAGAATGGACGCTCGCGAGTTTACTTGGGCGTGCATTGGATATTCGATGCCTTTGCTGCAAACGATGCCGGTCGCTATAACCGGAATATCGGTGGCGTCCCACTTGGCCTCGCCATTGCAGACGATATCTATGCCACGGGTTTAACTAAATCTACGGTTTAATGTATTGTCTTGGCATAACCCGCCTTCACAGGAAGGCGGGGTTTCGGTTGTCGAAAATCCTCGAAATTCTTTGTACAAATAGATTACGCCAACAGAACTAGCAGGCTCTGGCGCGTTGCCCTTGTTTGGCGTTTAGGGTAGAATTCAATAAATAAGAAGACGGGAAGGGCCAAGAGGCCTTTCCCGTTTTTTTGCGTACTGAGTTTTTGCCCCGATATCCAATAACAATACGTCTTTCGGGGTCTTGCTTCGGAGCCTTACATGACCTTGCAACACGAGCCCGCCGTTCTAGTTCTTGCTGACGGCTCGATTTTTCACGGCGCTTCGATTGGCGCCGTAGGTCATTCCGTTGGCGAAGTGGTTTTTAATACCGCCATGACGGGTTACCAAGAAATTTTGACAGATCCGTCTTATTGCGGGCAGATCGTCACACTCACCTATCCCCATATTGGCAACACCGGCATTAATAGAGAAGACGTCGAATCCCACCGCATTTTCGCAGCGGGTTTGGTGATTCGCGATTTGCCGCGTTTGTTGAGCAATTTTCGTAGCGAACAAGATTTATCATCTTATTTGCGCGCAGGCGAAGTTGTCGGCATTTCGGATATCGATACGCGGCGATTGACGCGCATCCTGCGAGAAAAAGGCGCTCAAAGTGGTTGCATCATGGCGGGCAAAATCGATCTGGACGAAGCGTTGAAGCTCGCGCGCGGATTCCCAGGATTAGCCGGCATGGATCTCGCGAAAGTGGTGAGCTGCAATCAAGCCATTCGACTGGAAAGAAGGCGTGTGGGAGTTGGGCGTTGGCTTCAAAGCCCGCGTTGACGGGGTGGCCTCGGGCCACGCGCCTCTCCACGTGGTCGCTTACGATTACGGCGTGAAAAATAATATCCTGCGCATGTTGGCGGAGCGTGGTTGTCGGCTGACGGTCGTGCCTGCGCAAACGCCGGCCGTGAGCGTGCTTTCGCTCAAACCCGATGGCGTGTTTTTGTCCAACGGCCCCGGCGATCCTGAGCCTTGCGATTACGCCATCAAAGCGATTCAAGAAATTGTCGCGACGAACACGCCGACATTTGGTATCTGCCTCGGCCATCAATTGCTCGGCCTCGCTTCCGGCGCAAAAACCATCAAGATGAAATTCGGCCATCACGGCGCAAATCATCCGGTGCAGGATTTGGAAACAAAGCGCGTGTTCATCACTAGCCAAAACCACGGCTTCGCGGTCGATGAAAAAACCTTGCCAAGCAATATTCGCGCGACGCATCGCTCGTTGTTTGATGGCAGCTTGCAAGGCATCGAGCGAACCGATGTGCCGGCGTTTAGTTTTCAAGGCCATCCGGAGGCAAGCCCTGGGCCGCACGAAGTCGGTTATTTGTTCGATCGGTTTGTGAAGATGATGAGCCCCAGTGCAAGGAAGTAGTTTGTTTTGCCCGTCATCCCCGTGAAAGCGGGGATCCAGCGACGTTTTCGAAAAGACACTGGATTCCCGCTTTCGCGGGAATGACGATAGTGGATAAGTTGAATATTGAGTTTGAAATAATCAAAGAATAAATGCCAAAACGCACCGACATTAAATCCATTCTCCTCATCGGCGCCGGCCCGATCATTATCGGCCAGGCTTGCGAGTTCGATTACTCCGGCGCGCAGGCGTGTAAGGCGTTGCGCGAAGAGGGATTCAAAGTCATTTTGGTGAACTCGAATCCCGCCACGATCATGACCGATCCGAACATGGCGGATGTGACCTATATCGAGCCGATTACCTGGCAAGTCGTTGAAAAAATTATCGCAAAAGAACGTCCCGATGCGCTGCTGCCGACCATGGGCGGGCAGACGGCATTGAACTGCGCGCTCGATCTAGCTAAGCACGGTGTACTCGACAAATACAACGTACAAATGATCGGCGCGACCAAAGAGGCCATCGACAAAGCCGAAGATCGCGAAAAATTTAAACACGCGATGGCCAAGATCGGCTTGGATTCGCCGCGATCCGCGCTCGCGCATTCGATGGAAGAAGCGATGCAAGTGCAAGCCATGGTTGGCTATCCGACCATCATCCGGCCATCGTTTACGCTCGGCGGTTCCGGCGGCGGCATCGCTTACAACCAAGAAGAATTCATGGCGATTTGCGAGCGCGGGCTCGAGGCCTCGCCGACCAAAGAATTGCTGATCGAAGAATCCGTCATCGGCTGGAAAGAGTTCGAGATGGAAGTGGTGCGCGACAAAAAAGATAACTGCATCATCATTTGCTCGATCGAAAATCTCGATCCGATGGGCGTGCATACCGGCGATTCCATCACCGTCGCGCCCGCGCAAACCTTGACCGACAAGGAATATCAAATCATGCGCAACGCCTCGATCGCGTGCTTGCGCGAGATCGGCGTGGAGACCGGCGGCTCGAACGTGCAGTTCGGCATCAATCCGGAAAACGGCCGCATGGTCATCATCGAAATGAATCCGCGCGTGTCACGCTCCTCGGCATTGGCATCGAAAGCGACCGGATTTCCCGATTGCGAAAGTCGCCGCCAAGTTGGCGGTCGGCTACACGCTTGACGAATTGCGAAACGACATCACCGGCGGTGCGACGCCCGCGTCGTTCGAGCCGAGCATCGACTATGTCGTCACCAAAGTGCCGCGCTTCGCCTTCGAAAAATTCCCGCAAGCCGACGATCGACTCACGACACAAATGAAATCCGTCGGCGAAGTGATGGCGATGGGCCGTACATTCCAAGAATCGCTGCAGAAAGCTTTGCGCGGCTTGGAAGTCGGCGTCGACGGCTTCAATCTCAAAACCGTCGACATGGAAAAAATCGGCGACGAGCTTGCTTATCCCCGCGCCGAGCGGCTGTGGTACGTGGCTGACGCATTCGGCGTCGGCATGACGCTGCAAGAAATTTTCGACTACACCAAGATCGATCCGTGGTTTTTGTCGCAGATCAAAGAGATCGTCGACATCGAACTGGATCTGGAAAAGCGTAAGCTCGACGATATCGACGCCGCCGAATTGCGCGCGTTGAAGCGCAAAGGTTTCGCCGATCGGCGCATTGCACATTTGGTGAAATCAAACGAAAAGGAAGTTCGCGCCAAACGTCACGCGCTGGGCATTCGCCCCGTGTACAAGCGCGTGGATACTTGCGCTGCGGAGTTTGCGACCAGTACCGCTTACATGTATTCGACCTACGAAGAAGAATGCGAAGCGAACCCGACCAACAACAAAAAAATTATGGTATTGGGCGGCGGGCCGAATCGCATCGGCCAAGGAATTGAATTCGATTATTGCTGCGTCCACGCCGCGCTGACTTTGCGCGAAGATGGCTATGAAACCATCATGGTCAACTGCAATCCGGAAACGGTTTCGACCGACTACGATACCTCGGATCGATTGTATTTCGAGCCGCTGACATTGGAAGATGTACTCGAAGTCATCGACAAAGAAAAACCGGACGGCGTGATCGTGCAGTTCGGTGGCCAAACGCCGCTGAAACTCGCGCCGGGATTGAAAGAAGCGGGCGTGCCGATCATCGGCACCAGCCCCGATTCGATCGACCGCGCCGAAGATCGCGCGCGCTTTCAACAATTGTTGCACGAACTCGGCCTGCGTCAGCCGCCAAATCGCATCGCGCGAAACACCGACGATGCCATCACTTTCGCCAGAGAATTAGGTTATCCGCTGGTCGTACGTCCATCGAACGTGCTCGGCGGCCGCGCCATGGAAATCATTCACGCCGAATCCGATCTCGAGCGCTACATGCGCGATGCGATGGAAATGTCAAAGATGTTTCCCGAGCGCATACCAATTTTGCTCGATCGCTTTTTGAATGATGCGACCGAAGTCGACGTCGACGCTGTGTCTGACGGTACCGATGTAGTCATCGGCGGCATCATGGAGCATATCGAAGAGGCCGGCGTGCATTCCGGCGATTCCGCGTGTTCGTTGCCGCCTTATAGTTTGTCGCCGGAAACTCAAGCGGAGATTAAGCGCCAAACCATTGCGATGGCGAAAGCGCTGAACGTGATCGGTTTGATGAACGTTCAATTCGCAATTCAAAACGGCACGGTGTATGTACTAGAAGTGAATCCACGTGCGTCGCGCACCGTGCCATTTGTCTCGAAGGCAACCGGCGTACCGTTCGCCAAAATTGCCGCGCGTTGCATGGTCGGCAAAACGTTGAAAGCAGCAAGGCATCACGTCCGAAGTGATTCCGCCTTATTACTCGGTGAAGGAAGCGGTATTTCCGTTCATCAAATTCCCCGGCGTCGATACAATTCTCGGACCGGAAATGAAATCCACCGGCGAAGTGATGGGCGTGGGCAAAACGTTTGCCGAAGCGTTTTTGAAATCGCAATTGGGCGCCGGCGTAAAGTTACCGAAAAAAGGCAAAGCCTTCATCAGCGTCAAAACCGAAGACCGTCCACGCATCGTCGACATCGCCAAGACCCTTACCCAGCTTGGCTTCCAGCTCGTTGCCACGCGCGGCACGGCGAGCTATTTGACTGAGATGGGAATCGTCGTAACGCCGGTGAATAAAGTCGCACAAGGCCGTCCGCACATTGTCGATATGATTAAAAATAATGAGATCAGCTTGATCGTGAATACGGTGGAAGACAATCGCCGCGCGATTCAAGATTCCTGGTCGATTCGCAACGCCGCATTGCAAGGCAAAGTCACGTATTACACGACGCTCTCCGGTGCGCGCGCGGCGTGTTTGGGCATGCAGCAGATGAGCGAGATCGATGTCTATAGTTTGCAAGCACTACACGCCAGTATTCGATAATTTTAATTAAAAGGTAAGACCATGCAAAAAGTTCCATTGACCGTGATCGGCGCAGAACTATTGCGAAACGAATTAATCCAGCTTAAAACCGTCGGCCGCCCGAATATCGTTCAGGCAATCGCCGAAGCGCGCGCCCACGGGGATTTGTCGGAGAACGCGGAATACGCGGCGGCAAAAGAGCGGCAAAGTTTTATCGAGGGCCGCATCCAGGAATTGGAAAGCAAACTGTCGAACGCGCAAATCATCGATCCGGCGCTACTCGATCCCGATGGCCGTTGCGTGTTCGCGTCCATAGTCGATTTGCAAGATATTGCGGGCAAAGTCAGCGTGACCTATCAGATCGTTGGTGAAGACGAAGCGGACATCAAGCAAGGAAAAATTTCCATCAGCTCGCCGACGGCGCGCGCGTTGATCGGCAAATATGCCGGCGATGTGGTTGAAGTGATGGCGCCGGGCGGTGTGCGCGAGTATGAGATTTTGGACGTGAGATATAGTTAGTCGCGATAATCTAGCCACTTGTGGCCCTAGGCCAGCCACTCATTCCCGCGAAGGCGGGAATCCACATTGACTTTCGAAGGCCAAATGGATTCCCGCTTTCGCGGGAATGACACGATTGGGTTGCTGTTACGTTTGTTTTGAAAAGGCACAGGGCCACTAGGCAATATTGATGCGGCGAACCAAGCGGCATTGCTTGAGAGCCAATATCCATGCGCCCCTTCAGGCATGTCTATTTCGGCAATGCGATCTTCGGTTCTTCCGCCGCGCGATAAACGATTAGCGTTTTCCCGATACTTTGCACCGGCGTCGCGGCAAGTTCGTTACAAATTTCGGCTAGCATTTGTTCACGCGCTTCGCGATCATCATTCGCGATTTTGATTTTAATCAGTTCATGATGGCGCAGTCCAAGATCGATTTCTTTTTTGACGGCGGCGCTTAAGCCAGCGTTGCCGATCATAATGATGGGATTCAAATGATGGGCTTGGGCGCGCAGGAAGCGGCGCTGGTTCGGAGTTAAATTTAACATGATGCGATTGTAACGGATGCCGCTTAAACCCTCTAGCAAAGCCTGGATGCAGCGCCACATCAACGATACTTATGTGCAGTTGGCGGCGCGCGAAGGCTATCGTTCACGGTCGGCCTACAAATTGCTCGAAATAAACGAGCGCGACAAATTGCTGTTGCCGGGAACGTTCGTCGTCGACTTGGGTGCCGCGCCGGGCGGCTGGTCCCAGGTGGCGGGCGCGCGCGTGGGCGCCAAAGGCCGGGTTTTTGCGATCGATCTGTTGCCGATGCAAGGGCTTGCTCACGTTAGCTTTTTCCAGGGCGACTTCACTGACTTAGAAATGCAAGATCGCAATTGCGCAAAGAATTGCCGAACGGCGGCGTCGATCTTGTGATTTGCGATATGTCCCCCAACATGAGTGGTATTCCCAGCGCGGATCAGGCGCGGGTGTTTAATTTAGCGGAAGAAGCCTTGGAATTCGCAAAAGAAGTGTTGAAACCGGGTGGTGCGTTTTTGGTCAAAGTGTTTCAGGGCGCGGACTTTGAGGCATTTCGCCAGGCATTGTTCGCGAACTTTTTAAAGGTCGCGCCGCGTAAACCCAAGGCGTCGCGAGAGGAAAGCCGCGAGTTGTATATGTTAGCGCGAGGACTGCGACCGGCAACGCGCGCCGGAATTGTAAAGTTTTGTTCGAATTGCGGTTTTGCCCTGCGAACCGGAATACACTATTATGTTAGGTCACTCGCTATAAGGAACGACGTTGAACAACCTCGTTAAGAATGTCGGCATCTGGCTCATCATCGCACTTGTGTTGATGACTTTATTCAATCAATTCAGCAGCCAGCAGTCGAATAATACGATTCGCATACTCGGAATTTATGGAGCAGGCCCGGCAAGGCCAGGTACGCTCCGCCAAAGTGGATGGCCGCACGATTCGTTGGCTGTCCAACGACGATAAGCGCTATTTGACTTATACGCCCGGCGATATTTTCATGATCGACGATTTGCGTCGTTATAACGTGCGCATTGACGCCGAGCCGGAAGAGGAACGCTCGTTCTGGCTAAACGTATTCATCTCCTGGTTTCCGTTCCTGCTGATTATCGGCGTTTGGGTGTTTTTCATGCGCCAAATGCAAGGCGGCGGACGCGGCGGCGCGTTTTCATTCGGCAAAAGCCGGGCAAAAATGCTCGACGAGAATTCCAATCAAGTGACATTTGCCGACGTCGCCGGTGTGGACGAAGCAAAAGAAGAAGTTGCTGAGTTGGTCGAATTTTTGCGCGATCCGCAAAAATTTCAAAAGCTCGGTGGCCGCATTCCGCGCGGCGTGTTGATGGTCGGTTCGCCCGGCACCGGTAAAACCTTGCTCGCCCGCGCCATTGCCGGCGAAGCGAAAGTGCCGTTCTTCAGTATTTCCGGTTCCGATTTCGTCGAGATGTTCGTCGGCGTCGGCGCAGCGCGCGTTCGCGACATGTTCGATCAGGCGAAAAAGAACGCGCCTTGTATCGTGTTCATTGACGAGATCGACGCCGTTGGTCGTCAGCGTGGCGCGGGCCTCGGCGGCGGTAACGACGAGCGCGAACAAACTTTGAACCAATTGTTGGTGGAAATGGATGGTTTCGAAGGCACAGCCGGCGTGATCGTCATCGCCGCGACCAACCGTCCCGATGTGCTCGATCCGGCGTTGTTGCGTCCGGGCCGTTTCGATCGTCAAGTCGTCGTGCCGTTGCCGGATATTCGCGGCCGCGAGCAAATTTTGATGGTCCACATGCGTAAAGTGCCGATCGCTCCGGATGTGAAAGCGGAAATCATTGCCCGTGGTACACCCGGCATGTCCGGCGCGGATTTGGCGAATTTGGTCAATGAAGCGGCGTTATTTGCTGCGCGCGGCGCCAAGCGCCTGGTCGATATGGACGATTTCGAGCGAGCTAAAGATAAGATCATCATGGGCGCTGAGCGCCGATCGATGGTCATGCCCGGAAGAAGAACGTCGCAATACCGCCTATCACGAGTCCGGCCACGCCATCGTCGCCAAGCTCTTACCGCGGGCCGATCCGGTGCACAAAGTCACCGATTATTCCGCGCGGTCGCGCGCTGGGCGTGACTTGATGCAATTGCCGTCGCAAAAGATCGCTACAGCTTTACGAAAGATGAACTGCTGCTTAGCAATATCGCCGTGCTATTCGGCGGACGTATTGCGGAAGAATTGTTCGTGAATCAAGATGACCACCGGCGCGTCGAACGATTTCAAGCGCGCCACGGAAATGGCTCGTCGCATGGTGACGGAATAGGGCATGAGCGAATGCACATGGGCCGATGGTATACGGCGAAAACGAAGGCGAAGTGTTTCTTGGCCGTTCGGTCACCAATCATCAAACATGTCAGCGAAGCTACTATGCAGCAAGTCGATCAGCGAAATTCGCCGAATTATCGACGAGCAATACGCCCGCGCACAGCAGTTGCTGAGAGAAAATCGCGACAAAGTCGAGATGATGACCAAGACTCTACTCGATTGGGAAACCATCGATGCGGAGCAGATTGCCGACATTATGGCAGGACGCCCACCGCGGCCGCCGAAGCCAAGTCCGCCGCCGATCCACCTGCCGCAAGTGGCGGCGGGACGCCGGAAGCGACGGCTACCGCAACTGCGAAGCCAGCCCAAGAAGCTTAATTTTCAGAGTAATGGTTTAAAATACGACAGCGCCCACGAGGCGCTGTTATTTTTTCCAAATTCGATTCGCTTGACGCAAAAAAAGCATCAAGTTTCATAGGAGGGCAACATGATTCCCGATCTTAAAAATAAAGTAGTCCTGATCACCGGTTCCAGTACCGGTATCGGCGCGGAAGCCGCTAAAGCTTTTGGCGCTGGAAGGCGCGAAAGTCGCCGTTCATTACAACTCAAGCAAGCCTCAGGCCAATGCCGTTGTCGCTGCAATAAAGGCCAAACGGCGGCGAAGCGTTGCCATTGCTGGCGATTTGTCCAAGGCCGGCGTGTCAGAAAATGTTGTTAATCAATGTGTCGATCACTATGGTCGCATCGACGTGTTGATCAACAACGCCGGCAGCATGGTGCGCCGTTCCAATGTCGCGGATTCCGATGATGCGTTGCTTGACGAATTTTTTCATCTGAACATGCGTTCCGTCGTCGCTGCCAGCCGCGCTGCGATTGCGCATATGCGCAAGCAAGGTGGCGGCAATATTATCAATACGACATCGGTCGCGGCGCGTACCGGCGGCGGCCCAAGCGCGGTGCTGTACGCGTCGACTAAGGGTTTCGTCAGCACCTTCACACACGGATTGGCAAAGGAATTAGTGAAAGACAATATCCGCGTGAATGCCGTCGCGCCCGGCGTAATTCTCACGCCATTCCACGAGCGCTACAGCACGCAGGCGCAGCTTGATATGCTGAAGGCGACGATTCCGATGGGGCGCTTGGCGAAGCGAACGAATGCAACGGCGCTTATCTTTACCTCGCGTCTGACGCGCTTTCCGGCTACGTCACGGGGCAGATTTTGGAAGTGAATGGCGGGCAGTTAATGCCTTAGATTTGTCAAGGGTGAGAGGTGAAAAGTGAAGGGTGGAAAACCACCGCACGCGTACCTCTTCACTTTTCACATTTCACCCTTCACTCATTTGCGCTAATGAGAAAACTAATCCTCGGTCGCTTCGAGTTGTCGCTTGCGAACCCGTTGGTCATGGGCGTGATAAATGTCACGCCCGATTCTTTTTCCGATGGCGGAAAATTTCTGTCGGCTTATGCTGCAATCGATCACGCCCATCTATTAATCGAAGAAGGCGCGGATATTCTCGATGTTGGTGGTGAATCGACTCGGCCTGGTGCCGACCCGGTTAGCATGGATGAAGAATTGCGTCGTGTGATGCCGATCATCGAAGCATTGCGTGGCAAAAATATTCCGATATCGATCGACACGATGAAGCCAGAGGTGATGAAAGCGGCGATTCAAGGCGGCGCGTCAATGGTGAACGATGTCAACGCGCTGCGTGCCGAGGGTGCGCTTGAAATCTGCGCGAGCAGCAATGTCGGCGTTTGCCTGATGCATATGCAAGGCGCACCGCGCACAATGCAGCTTGAGCCGACGTACGTTGATGTTGTTGCCGAAGTGAAAGATTTTTTGGTCGATCGGGCTCAGGCATGCGAACGCGCAGGGATTTCGAAGGAACGCATCGTCATCGATCCTGGTTTCGGTTTCGGCAAAAACCGCGAGCACAATCTCACTTTATTACGACGGCTAAGGGAATTCCGAGAAACCGGATATGCGTTACTCGTCGGGCTGTCGCGAAAATCGGTGCTGGGAAAGATCACCGGGCAAGAAGTAGTTTCTCGTACGCCGGCGAGCGTCGCTGCCGCGCTGCTCGCGGTGCAAAACGGCGCGCAAATCGTGCGCGTTCACGATGTCCGCGCAACGAAAGACGCCCTTGCTATACTGGCACGCTGTAAATCAAACAAGCCACTAGGGAAAACAATATGGCCAGAAAATATTTCGGCACCGATGGCGTGCGTGGCCGGGTTGGCGAAGCGCCGATTACGCCGGATTTCGTACTACGGCTGGGCTTTGCGGCCGGGAAAGTGCTGGCGGAAGCGAGCCATGATCCGCGCGATCGCGATCGTCCGGCGGTACTAATTGCGAAAGATACGCGCATCTCCGGCTATATGCTGGAAAGCGCGCTGGAAGCCGGTTTTTGCGCGGCGGGCGTGGACGTATTGCTGGTCGGCCCAATGCCGACGCCAGCGGTGGCTTATCTCACCCGAGCATTGCGTTTGCAAGCGGGTGTGATGATCAGCGCGTCGCACAATCCTTACGACGATAACGGCATCAAATTCTTTTCCGCCCACGGCAATAAGTTGCCGGACGAGCTGGAACTGGCGATCGAAGCCCATCTCGAGGAGCCGATGCAAACCAAGCCCTCAGCTCGGCTTGGGCGCGTGCGCCGCATCGACGATGCTGACGGGCGTTACATCGAATTTTGCAAAAGTACTTTCCCAACCGAACTCGATTTGCGCGGCATGCGTATTGTGGTCGATTGCGCCAACGGTGCCGCCTATCACATCGCGCCACCGGTTTTTCACGAATTGGGCGCCGAGGTCATCGCCGTTTCGAATCAACCTAACGGTTTTAACATCAATGATAAATGTGGCGCCACCCACACGGCCGCATTGCGCGCGGCAGTATTAGAACATCATGCCGATTTGGGCATCGCCCTCGACGGTGATGCCGATCGCCTGATGATGTGCGACGCCGATGGCAAAGTCTATGATGGCGATCAATTGGTTTATGTCATCGCCAAACACCGCAAAGAAATTGGCATCATGAAAGGCGGCATCGTCGGTACGCTTAATGAGCAATCTCGCGCTCGAGCATGCGCTGGGGAAATTGGATATTCCGTTTGCTCGCGCAAAGGTGGGTGATCGTTACGTGTTCGAGTTATTGCAAGAAAACAATTGGGACTGCGGCGCCGAAAATTCTGGCCACATCATTTGCCGCGACAAACATACAACGGGCGACGGCATTGTTTCCGCGTTGCAAGTACTTTCTGCCTTGGCATCAGCGAAAACCACGCTGAAAAAATATACCGCCGAATTGACCCTATATCCACAGATTCTAATCAACGTCAAAACCCAAAAGGGCTTCGATTTTCGCGCGCACGCTTCGATTCAAGAAACTGTCACTGCAGCGGAAAAAGATCTCGATGGCAGTGGCCGCGTATTGTTAAGGCCTTCCGGAACGGAGCCCGTTTTGCGTGTAATGGTCGAAGGGAAAGACGAATCCCGTGTCAAACAGTGGGCAGAGCGGATTTCCGATTGTGTGCGTGCTGCCGCGACATAGCGCGTGAGGCTTGGCCTGCGAACCAGTATCCAGGGACGAGCCTAAGGCCAAGCGCATCTTCAAGCATCAACACTAACGCATGTCGCGCACGCAACGAAAGCCAATATCCTCTGTGCGCAAATCTGGATTGCCGTGAAAGCGTTTGGTGACAACGAGGCGATCACCCTGATCGAACCGTCCACCACCGCGCACGACGCGTGCCGTTCCCGTTTCCGGCCCTTTTGGATTGCGTCGTTCGCTGTGGGGAAAACTTTCAGTGAACCAATCCGCGACCCACTCGGCGGCATTGCCGGCGAGATCGTCGACGCCGAACGGACTGCGGCCTGCCGGATGCGTGCCGACATTTCTCAATCCACCGTCGTAAGTTTCCGCAGACGCATTTTGAAAGTTGGCATGATCGAGCGTTGGCGTTGCCGCGCCCCACGGATAGCGACGTCCATCGGCACCACGCGCGGCTTTTTCCCATTCAGTGTCGGTCGGCAATCGTCGCCCTGCCCATTTGCAATAGGCAGTGGCGTCATTCCAATCTACGCCAATAACGGGAAGTTCCGCACCCTTCTCAAGTGACGAGCGACTCCCAACCGTCCGGTGGGCGCACGGAGCCGGTCGCAGCTCAGAAATTTCTCGTAGCGGCCAGTAGTAACTTCGTAACGATCGATGTAAAACGCGTCGAGATAAATTTCACGCTGCGGCGATTCAACGTCATCGCCCATCGTGAAATTTCCGGCAGGCACCAACATAAGCGGCGCATCGTCACTACCTTTAATCATTTTCGCCGGTTCGCCGGAAGAGCGCACGAACCATGCGCCAACGCCCATCAACGCAATCGCTGAAATTCCCGCGCCCATCTTGGTGAAATAAATACGTCGCTGTTTCTGCGTAATACGATGCACCGCGTCGGCAACAGCGGCAGGAATATTTCCCGGCGATTGCAGTAAGGTAACGGACTTCGCGAAGGTGGGCAGGCGATCCATCGAAATCGGCTGCAACATCACCGGCAATATCCGCCTCGACGCTTTTTTGTATACTTTCTCCGCGATATCGAGTTCGTTCAACGTGTAACTGCCGGGATCGATCGCGTGCTCGCTAATGAGAAATACAAACAAATCCGCGCGTTCGATTGTCAGGCGAATTTGGTTATGAAACTCTTCGCCCGGCATCAAATCTTCACGATCGAAAAACACGTCGTGTCCTTGTTCGCGCAACGCATGATTGATCGACTGCGCAATTTCGCGATCCTGCGAGGCATAGCTGAGGAAGATTTTCATCGAGACAATTCGATCCGGATAGAATTCGCTGATTTTATCTCGGATTCACTGTTAACCCCTCAAGGAAAAGTTTAGAATTTGTAATCTGCGCAAACCTATTTTGAGGAAAAAACCATGGCTAGCAATCCCGTCGGTTGGTTTGAAATCTACGTCAACGATATGAATCGCGCGAAGCGATTTTACGAATCGATGCTGCAGGTGACTTTAGAAAAACTACCCGTCCCCGATCTCGAGATGTGGCAGTTCCCCATGACAATGGACGGCTTCGGTGCGTCCGGTGCGCTGGTGAAAATGGATGGATTCCCCGCGGGCGGAAATAGCACTTTAGTTTATTTCACTTGCGCCGATTGTGGGGTGGAAGCGGCGCGCGTGGTGCCGGCCGGCGGCAAGATTCAGCGCGAGAAAACGTCGCTCGGAGAATACGGTTTTATGGCGCTGGCGATCGATACCGAAGGCAATATGATTGGATTGCATTCGATGCAGTAGCTTTTTTGGAACTTTAAGAGCGAGGTCGCCCCGCTTTTCTCGCGTTGTTTCACGCCAAACAAACATGGCTGGAAGCCCGTATTGGCGCGGCTCTCCAGGCATACATTGTGAGTTATTACATCAACCGAATCGACCGGTAATGTAATCTTCCGTTTGTTTGTTCTTCGGTTTAATGAAGATCGTGTTGGTGTTATCGAATTCGATCAATTCGCCTAGATACATATAGGCCGTGTAGTCGGAGACGCGCGCGGCCTGTTGCATATTATGGGTGACGATCAGAATCGTCACTTTTTTCTTCAGTTCCGCGACAAGTTCTTCGATGCTTGCCGTGGCAATGGGATCCAGCGCGGAGGTCGGTTCATCGAATAGTAAAATTTCCGGATCGGTTGCGAGCGCGCGCGCGATGCACAAACGCTGCTGTTGACCGCCAGATAAGTTGAACGCCAAATCGTTTAGACGATCTTTCGCTTCATTCCAAAGCGCCGCGCCCTTCAAGGCAGTTTCGACTTTTTCTTCCAACAGCGCGCGATTTTTTACGCCGCGCACGCGCAATCCGTAGGCGACATTTTCGAAAATAGATTTCGGAAACGGGTTAGGTTTTTGGAACACCATGCTGATGCGCATGCGTACTTCGATAGGATCGACACCGTGCGCCAGCACGTTGACATTATCTGGTTTGAGTAGGATCTCGCCTTCGTAGCGATTGCCCGGATACAAATCATGCATGCGGTTGAAGCAGCGCAGAAAGGTAGATTTACCGCAGCCGGACGGGCCAATCAGCGCCGTCACTTTTTTGTCTGCCACAGAAAGATTGATACTCTTAAGCGCTTGATACGAACCGTAGTAAAAATTCAGATTTCGCGCTTGGGCTTTGACATCGGTGATGTTGGGCGTGGTCATTTCTCTTTTACCATTTAATATTTTTGCGCAAGCGATAGCGCAACCAAATCGCGAATCCGTTCATGAGCAAGGTCAGCACGATCAGCACCAAGCCCGCGGCCGCTGCATTGACTTGGAATGCCTGATCGGGACGCGATGTCCATTGGAACATTTGAATCGGCATGACGGTAAAACTCTCGCGCAACCAGTCGAATGATAAAAATGGAAACTCGCCTTTGAATAAGCTGGATGGATAGGAAAAAATCGCGACTGCCGCGCCGACCGTGATCAGAGGCGCGGTTTCGCCGATGGCGCGCGCAAGGCCGATGATCACACCGGTTAAAATCCCAGCACTCGAATAAGGAATGATGTGATGCGACACCATCTGCCACTTGGTCGCACCGAGCGCATAAGCGCCTTCACGAATTGCGCCAGGAATAGTTCGAATCGCCTCCCGCGTGGCCACAATGACGATCGGCAGAATCAACAATGCCAAGGTTAGTCCTGCGGCTGCAATGCTTTGTCCAAGGCCGAGAAAGTAAACGAACAAGCCTAGGCCCAGCAAGCCATAAACCACCGACGGCACGCCGGCTAGATTACTAATGTTGATTTCGATTAAGCCGGTCATCCAGTTCTTGGGGGCGTATTCTTCGAGATAAACACCGGCGGCCACACCAAGCGGCACCGCCGTTAATGCCGTGACCAGCATTACCAGCAGGGTGCCGACCCATGCAGCGGCGATGCCGGCACTGGTAGCGCGACGCGAAGAAAAATTCGTGAAAAACTCCGTTGAGATACGCGGCGCGCCTTCCCACACGAGGTTCACAAACAAACCTACCAGCACCGCGACGGCCAACATCAACGCCAGAAGTCCAAGCAACGAAAACACCAAATCCCAGCGCTTCGCTTTCGCGATGAGCCGACGAATTTCGCTAACCGATGTCGGTTCCATTAATACACTTCGCGATAACGCTTACGCAACCAATAACCCAAAATATTAAATGCCAATGTGATTAGCAATAACGTTAGGCCGACGGCAAAAATACTTTGATAGCCAATGCTGCCGTGAGGCAAATCGCCTTGGCTGACTTGCACGATGTAGGCCGTCATGGTCGCCGCGGGTTCAAGCGGATTCATGGTGAGATTGGGCTGGCCACCCGCCGCGAGCGCGACAACCATCGTCTCGCCAACCGCGCGTGAAATCGCGAGAATGTAAGATGCTGCCAAGCCGGAAAACGCTGCAGGCGTCACCACCTTCCATGCTGTTTGAAAACGCGTCGCACCCATCGCGTAGGAGCCTTCACGCAAGTGCATGGGCACGGCGCGCATCGCGTCTTCCGACAGCGAACTCACGTACGGGATAATCATAATGCCCATCACGATACCGGCACTAAGCAAATTGAAGCCCGGCAGCTCGGGTATTAGTTTTTGCAACAAAGGCGTGACTACTAAGAATGCAAAATATCCGTACACGACCGTGGGGATCGCCGCGAGCAACTCCAAAATCGGTTTGGCGGCCTCGCGCATTTTAAATGGCGCAAACTCGCTGATATACATCGCGATCGCCGTACCCACGGGAATGGCTATGCACAGAGCAACGGCTGACGAAACCAGCGTGCCGGAAACGAGCGGCATGATGCCGTAGCGCGGGTTATCGAACAGCGGCGTCCACTCGGTGTCCGTCAGAAAATCCCACAGCGGTACGTGCTGAAAAAACGTCCAGGATTCCTTCACCAGAATGACCATGATCGCAAGGGTGATGGCGACCGACGACAGCGCTGCTAACAACAGTAGCAACTCGATTACACGCTCTTTAAATCTCCCCCAAGGCCGGCGGCTAACCGCCATGGCCGGACTGACTTCAGACAAGGACGTTCCCTGCATTACGCTTGACCCGTGCATTCTACTCTATCGATTGACTCAAAAAAAAACCGGGGAACAGATTGGATCCCCGGTCTGTTTGTTGGCGTTGATCGGATTCGGTTAAAGCTTACTTTCGCGCTTCATGAGTTCTTCGATTTTCACGCCAACCTCCGCCGTTCCACCGAACACCGTGCCGATTTTCTTCTTGGCGATATGTTCCGTTGCAAGATTGTAGATACCTTTAGGCAACGGGATGTAGCGAACTTCTTTAGAAAGCTTGGCAGCATTCTTCAGATAGAAAGCGATAAATTCCTGAACCTCAACGCGCTCTAGCGATTTGACCTTCACGTAAATAAAGATCGGGCGTGATAGCGGCTGGTAGCTGCCATCTTCCACGGTCTTGTCCGAAGGTCCCACTGCGGGTGCGCCGGCTTTTGCAACGATTGGTACTGCTTTCAACTTGTCTTGATTCTCGGCGTAGTATGCATACCCGAAGTAACCGATCGAGCCTTTATCGCGCGAAACGCCTTGGACTAACACGTTATCGTCTTCGCTTGCGGTGTAATCGCCGCGGCTGGATTTCGCTTTACCGACAATCGCCTCGGTAAAGTAATCGAACGTACCGGAATCGGAACCTGCGCCAAACAACTTAATCGGTGAATCGGGCCAAGCGGGATTCACTTGATTCCACTTAGTGATCTTGCCCTGCGCGGCCGGTTCCCACATCTTCTTCAGTTCCGCGACGGTGATGCTGTTGAGGAATGCATTTTCTTTGTGCACGATGACCGTCAACGCATCGTAAGCGATTGGCAATTCGATGTAAGCGATTCCGGCGGCTTTACAGATGTCCATTTCGGCCTTAAGAATCGGACGCGATGCATTGGAAATGTCCGTTTCGCCACGACAAAATTTCTTGAAGCCACCGCCGGTGCCGGAAATGCCAACGGTTACTTTGACGGACGCCTTTTTAACGACTTGGAATTCTTCGGCTACGGCTTCGGAAATTGGATAAACCGTGCTGGATCCGTCGATCTTGATCGCCTGCGCCGATGCGCTTGCTGGAACGAAACCAATTGCACCAAAGACCAACGCGCTGGCACCGATTAAACTAAGCTTAATTTTTTTCATCTCTTGCCACTCTCCAAAAATAGAAGTTTCCACACGATGCTGATGTTAAGGAGCGAATATTACAGAATCGTGACAGAATTTCACGAGCATTTTAATTGAATCGGCATCGCCAGAAGGCGCATGGGTACTGGCTTCCTGCATGGCATGGCCCGCACACCGCATTGGTACTGGGTGGCCGCGGGCCATTGGCTCGCAGCGATGCTTGCTTTTTGCGCCCCCGCGCGAAAGTCAGGACGGGATTTCTTACAGCCGATCGCCGTAGGGTGCATTCATGCACCGTTCCAACCTTTAGGTGCATAAATGCACCCTACCTGTGGGCGGTCGCGTAAGCCGCTAGTCCAATCCCTTCAACGCCATCTCCGCCGCACGCAACACCGCCTTCGCCTTGTTATTGGTTTCCTGCCATTCGCTTTGCGGCACCGAGTCCGCAACGATGCCCGCGCCCGCTTGCACGTAGAGCATTTTATTTTTTACCACCGCCGTGCGAATGGCGATCGCCAAATCCATGTCGCCATTAAAACCCAAATAGCCAACGGCACCGGCATAGACACCGCGCTTAGTCGGCTCTAACTCGTCGATAATTTCCATCGCGCGCACTTTCGGCGAACCGGACACGGTTCCTGCGGGAAAGGTCGCGCGCAACACGTCCATCGCATCCATCTCCGGGCGCAATTTTCCTTCGACGCCGGAAACAATATGCATGACGTGGGAATAGCGCTCGATAATCATGTTGTCCGTTACTTTCACGCTACCAGTCTGTGCGACGCGGCCGACATCGTTGCGGCCCAAATCCATCAGCATCACATGCTCGGCAATTTCTTTCGGATCTGCCGCCAAATCCTTGGCGAGTGCGTCGTCTTCTGTCGACGTTGCGCCGCGCGGCCTTGTGCCGGCAATCGGACGCAACGTCACCGAACCCTGCTCCAAGCGCACGAGAATTTCCGGCGATGCGCCGACGACGTGAAAATCGTCGAAGTTGTAATAGAACATATACGGCGAAGGATTCAACGTTCGTAGCGCGCGATACAAGGTCAGCGGCGAGGCATCGAAAGCCTGGCTCAAGCGCTGGCTCAACACCACTTGCATACAATCGCCGTCGTAAATGTATTGCTTGGCGCGGCTCACAGCCGCTTTGAATTTTTCTTCACCGAATTCGGAACTCGCCGGCACTCGCCGTCGCCGCGTCGGAATTTGGCGGCGGCTCGATCGGCTGACGCAATTTGTGCTTCAATTCCGCGAGGCGTTCTTGTGCGGACCGAAATGCGTTCGGCACCGACGGATCGGCATAAACGATGAAATAAAGTTTGCCGCGTAAATTGTCGAACACCACGAGTTCAGTCGACAACAACAACACGACATCGGGCAAATTCAGCGTGTCAGTTTTCTTGGTTTTCGATAGACGGCGCTCGATATAGCGCACGGTGTCGTAGCCGAAATAGCCGACCAAGCCACCGCAAAAGCGTGGCAAACCGGGAATCTGCGCGACGTTGAAGCGCTTTAGATAATTGTTGATGAAGGTCAGCGGATCGCCGGATTCGTACGTCTCGAGCACGACGCCGGCATTCTCGACCGTGACTTTGTTGCCGAACACGCGAATTCGCCGCGCCGCGGGCAAACCAATGAAGGAATAACGGCCGAAGCGTTCGCCGCCCACCACGGATTCTAAAAAATAAGAGTACGGCTCGCGCCCCAGCTTGAGGTAAACCGATAACGGCGTATCCAAATCGGACAGCGCTTCGGCGGTGACGGGAATTAAGTTGTAACCTTGGGCAGCAAGGCCCAGAAATTCTTGCTCAGTCATGACGGCTCCAAATTCAACGAACGAAAGTTAACAAACGACGGGCGCAGATCAGCGCGGCCATCGCCAGTTGTTTTTCAGGTCGTTGAGAAAGTGCGTCATAAATTGATTGTGCGTTTTGCGAAAGCGCTATTTTCGATTAAATTCGCCACTTCGACAAGGCCAGAAACAATCGCCGTTGCGTTGAGTTCGGCGAGCTCATTGCCTTGGAAATAACCGTAGCTAACAATAAACGTCGGGCTGCCGGCGTTATGAGCGGCCTCCGAATCGTTTTCGGAATCGCCAACCATTAACAATTCTTTCGGTTCGATATCGAAAAATTTGGCGGCATGCAGCAACGGTGCCGGAAGTGGTTTTTTTTCTGGCAGCGAATCGCCCGATAAGATCAACTCAAAATACTTCGCGAGACCCAACTCTTCCACCATTCGCTCCGTAAAACGTTTCGCTTTGTTGGTGATAACAGCAAGCCGGAAACCCTTATCCCGCGCGGCTTCCAGGCCATCTATCACACCCGGATAGGCGCGCGTGGTGCGGCACATCACCTGCGCGTAATGACGCTCGCATATTGCGAGGGCTTCGGCGACGTAAGCATCGCTAACGACATCGCCGGGATCGCGGCCGCGCATCACGGCGCGGCGAACCAGATTCGCGATACCTTTACCGATATAGGTTTTGATTTCGCTTTCCGGAATCGCGGCCAGACCCAACTCTTCGCGCATCAAATTCGCCGCGAAAGCAAGATCGCCGACGCTATCGACTAATGTCCCATCCAAATCATAGGCGACTGCGCGAACGCGAATCGGCGTCAAGCGCTCACCTTCGCTAATTCGGCACGCATCGCGGAAATTTTCTCGCGGTAGTCGCCTTTGCCGAAAATCGCCGAACCGGCAACGAAGGTGTCAGCGCCCGCCTCGGCGATTTCGCGAATGTTATCGGCCTTCACGCCACCATCGACTTCGAGCCAAATGTCGCGACCGTTGGCATCGATCATTTTTCTTACGGCTTTTAATTTCGTTAGCGCCTCGCGAATAAAACTCTGGCCACCAAAACCCGGATTCACCGACATGATCAAAATCAAATCGAGTTTGTCGATGACATGATCGAGATAATGCAACGGCGTGCCTGGGTTGAATACTAATCCTGCTTTGCAACCATTGTCTTTAATGAGTTGGATGGTGCGATCGATATGGTCAGAGGCCTCGGGATGAAAGCTGATGATATTCGCGCCGGCCTTAGCAAAATCCGGCACGATGCGATCAACTGGCTTCACCATCAAATGCACATCAATCGGCGCTTGAGTGAGCGGCCGAATCGCCTCGCACACTAGGGGTCCGATAGTGAGATTAGGCACATAGTGATTGTCCATCACGTCGAAGTGCACGATGTCCGCGCCGGCATCGATGACGGACGTAACTTCCTCGCCGAGCTTGGCGAAATTGGCGGACAGAATACTGGGTGCGATGCGATATTGACGCATATCGGATAACGGATGATTTAGCGAACTAAGATTGTACCGGCGAAGTACCGTAAGCGCGATAACGACTGTTTATGTTCTGCATAACGTTTGTTACATGACCTTGCGACAACGACGAAGCATCCATCAAACCTGTCATTCCCGCCTTCGCGGGAATGACACTCATTACGGCATCGCCAGGATCTAATCAGACATTGCCTTCTGGCATGGCATGCCCGAAGATCCGCACCCCGCTTTCCTGACAGGGCAGCTATCTATTACGTCGACATCGCCATTCGCAGTCTGTTGCTTGCAAAATCCACGATCCCCACCAATACAATCATTGCAATCAGAATCGTTGCCGCGTCTTGCATTTGAAACAAACTCAAATGAAAGTGCAACATTTGCCCTAAGCCGCCACCGCCCACCACGCCCAATACCGCTGCGGCACGAATATTATTCTCCCAACGATAGAGCGTGTAGCTGGTGAGCTGCGGCAATACTTGCGGAAAGGTGGAGTACCAAAACGCCGCGCCCGCATTTGCGCCATGATTTCGCAACGCTTGGTAGGGCTCCGGCGAAACATTTTCGAGCGATTCCGAAAACAATCTGCCAAGAACACCGGCGGTATGGACAGCCAACGCTAAAGTACCAGTGAATGGCCCCAGCCCGGCTGCCACCACCAGCAATCCGGCCCACACTAGCTCCGGAATTGCACGCAGGACGTTCATTACCAAACGCGCGCATGCCTTCGCACCGTTGCCCCAGCGCCCTGCCCCAGGCAACGCCAGCGCCAGGCCGCCGATCGCCGCAAGTAATGTACCGATGAAAGAAATGGCCAACGTTTCTAAGCTGGCGTAGCCGACCTTTGCGAGATACGCGCCATCGTGCGTTGGCGGCGTGGCCTCGCGCACGAGTTGCGCCATGCGTTGCGCGGATTCGGCGCTGAAGAAACCACGCCAGTCGCCCGACAAAGTAGCAAAGCAGGCGAACACGAAAAAGAAAAACGTCGCGCCGACTAAATAAGGCCGCGCGCTCATCCCGTCTGCTTCCTCAGCCACGCGCTTAACTTATCCGCAAGCCAAACCAGCGCGACGAACACCGCAAGAATCGTAAATACTTCTCCACCGTTAAGGCTTTTCATCGATTCATCCAACCGTTGACCCAGACCACCGGCACCCACCAAGCCCATCACGACCGAAGCGCGGATCGCGCATTCCCAGCGATAGACGCTATAGGACAACACCTCCGGCAAAGACACCGGAAATGTCGCGTAGATAAAAGCCTGGGCACGGCTCGCGCCATTCGCAAGTAGGGCGCGGGTACCCTGTGCTTCTTGCGATTCGAAAATTTCAATGTACACCTTGCCGAGCATGCCGCCGTAGGTCAGCGCGATGGCCATGACGGCGGCGGTATCGCCCAAGCCCACCGCACGAACAAAGATCAAAGCCCACACGATTTCCGGGATCGAACGAAGCACGATCAAGACCCATCGCACGGCGTTACGCAGGGTGGTGCAAATGGCGCAGATCGGGCCGCCGCTAAGAGATGAAATAGACAATTGGCGATTGGCGAGTAGCGCCAGCGGCAGCGCAATGAATATTGCCAGCAGGGTGCCCACCGTCGCGATCGCAATCGTCTTCCACGCATCCACCATGATACGAGAAAGAAATTCCGGTGCGAGTGCGGGTGGAAACATCGTTGCAAGAAACTGGCCGGTGGTCTTCAAAGCATGAGCATCGGTGAGCTTGGCAGGATTGAACTCCGTCAGCCAGCCGGCCGGCGCGACGATAACCAACGCCGCGACCAGCCATAACACACGGCCGCGCCACGCCGGGTCGTACCGATCACCGGATAATGCGGGTGAGGCGGCCGCCATCAAGAGCAGCGCACAAGCTTGGGTTCTACCACTGAATCTTCGCTGGATTCGCTCTGGTAGGAAGACGCTAATTCCGCACCGTAAAGATCGGTGAGCAATGCGTCGGTGATCTCGCTGCGCGGCAAATCAAATTGAACTCGCCCGTCTTTCAGGCCGATGATGCGTTCGAATAAGCCCATGGCAAGGTCGACCGCGTGGAGGCTAACAACAAGCGTTCCACTGCGCGCCGTTGCCTCAGCTTTCAACACCCCAAGCGCATCTCGCGCCAGCGCAGGATCGAGCGCGGAGACCGGTTCGTCGAGTAGCAGCAGCTTCGCCGACGATGTGATCAACCGCGCTAACGCCACGCGCTGGCGCTCTCCGCCCGACAGCCGATCGCAGCGAAGAAAGAGTTTGTCGTCCAGATGAAAGCGGGCTAACGCCTCGCGGGCGACGGGAATGTCGATCGGATACACCAGCGAGCGTAGTGCCTGCCAAAGGGTCCATTGCGGCAAACGGCCGGCAAGCACCGCGTTAACCACGCGCTGACGCGGGGGCAACGGTGGCGTTTGCGGCGCAAGAAACAACGAGGCGCGCAACTTATGCAAATCGGCGCGCGGAATCGCCCATGGGTCCGTGCCGAAAATACTGAGTTTGCCGTTGCTCGGCCGGCTCGCACAGGCCAGCGTCGCGAGCAATGTGGACTTCCCCGCGCCGCTGGGCCCAATCACCGCTACTTGTTCGCCGGGGGCAAACGACAGCGATACATTATCCAGCGCCGCCCGCTGCGCGCGCGGGTAGCGGGCGTGAATGCCGGCGAGTGAGATGCTCATGGCAGCACGCTGTCGCGGTACGACATAACAAAAACAATCACTTCAACAGACCGGCGGACCGCGCTGCCTCTTCAATGCTTTTGTAGTTTTCAACCTTGGTTGGGATATAGCGAACCGCTCGCTGCAGTTTGAGAATTTCTGCGTGCTCGGGGTTGCTCCCATCAAGCGTTAGGAATGCGTTGCGAATTTTTTCGATCAACGTCGCATCGAGATCGCCACGTACCGTCCAGTTGTAATCGTAATAGGGCGGCGTGGTATAGAACACTTTCACTTCATCGCCATTGACCTTCTTATCCTCGATCAGTTTATTCCACACCGAGATGTTAAGCGCGCCGGCATCTACTTTGCCGCCGGCGACTTGAAAGGCGGTCGCGTCGTGGGCGCCGGAAAAGGCGATACGCATATCTTTGTCCGGCGAGATGCCCTGCTGCATTAGATAGTAGCGCGGCATCAGATGTCCGGACGTGGAGGAAACGGAGCCGAAGGTAAAATTCTTGCCCTTCAAATCGGCGATGGACTTAATACCGGAATCTGATTTAGTAATGAAGACGGATTTGAATTTCTCGTCTTCCTCGCGTTGGACCAATGGGATCGCAGTGCCACCAGAACGAATACGAGCTTGAACAAACGTGAAGCCACCATACCAAACCAGATCGACTTTCTTAGCGGCGAGCGCTTCGACAGAAGCTGCATAGTCGGTCACCGGAATGAATTCTATTTTCGTACCGGTTTTGCTCTCCAAATATTTACCTAACGGCGCAAACTTGCGCTGTAACTCGGTAGGCGCTTCGTCTGGAATAGCGGAAACCTTCAACGTTTGCGCGTGGGCCGCGCCGACCGTCCCCAAACAGGCCAACAGAACGGCACGGGTGACACTGCGAAATGCTTTAAACATAATAATCTCCAGAACAATTAATTTAGCGACAACGGATTGCAAATCGGTCGTCCGCCGAATCGTTAACTTACCATTATTCGCGCAGAGACTGAAATGATAACTTGCCGAACACCATCGCCAGCGGCCATATCTGGCGAGGCTCCCAGCAATGCATGTTCCGAAAGCCGCGCGGAGATTGCCTCTCAGACCGGCATGAATCTCCGGATCAGCGCTTGACCGTTTCGACTCCCGATTCGGTAACCGCTTGGGTGACGGAAACTTTTTTAGCGTTATTACACAAGTATCCGCTGAGCAACACGCCCCCTGCGATGAAAATATAGAGCGCCCAATCAAGCGCGCGGTGGCTGGAAAAATAATCTTCAAGCAACGGATCTTTGTCGATCATGCCTGCTGCGGTCAGGGCCAGAACACCGGCACCGACATACACAATCCAAGGGAAACGCTCCATCCACTTCAATACCAGCGAACTGCCAAACACCATGATCGGCACGCTGATAATTAAGCCCAGCACCACCAGCAGGAAACTGCCATGGGCCGCGCCGGCGACACCGAGAACGTTATCGACACCCATCACCGCATCGGCAATGACTATGGTTTTAATCGCCCCCCAAAAGCTAGCCTTCGATCCAGCGTGCGCGTCGTGATGTGCTTCTTTGGGCACGACCAGTCGGTATGCGATCCAAATTAACAGTATGCCGCCGACGAGCATCAACCCCGGAACCTTCAACAGCCAAACCACGCCGAGCGTCATTACTGCCCGGATAACGATCGCGCCAACCGTTCCCCAAATGATGGTTTGTTTTTGATATTCCGGCGGCAAACCGCGCGCAGCGAGGGCGATAACGATGGCATTGTCGCCCGCAAGCACAAGATCAATGACGATGATGGCGAGAAGCGCGGAGAAAAACTCGGGAGAAAATAATTCCATTCAATAGCCTCTGTTCGTTGATTGAAAAATTCAACGCCAGCACAACACAACCAATTGACGAAAAAAAACCTTTACCAATTGGTAAAGGTCTCGCCGCAACGGTTCACGTTGTCAGCAGGACCGGGGATTGCTCCCGTATTGACGGCATCTGCTGTAAGGCTACTCCCCTTTAAGGAAACACTAGCTGAACTCGACTTTAATCTGGCCGATTGTCTTTGTCAAATAAAAACGGCCTCAACGCCAGGATAGTCCATGAAGAACGCTGTCAAGCGGCTAGCATACGGCGGAAATGCGCTTCCATACGCGCGGTGTCAGGCGTGATTCCGGTGAACAGCTCAAATGCGCTTGCGGCTTGACCGACCGCCATACTGCCGCCATCGATTGTCGCGCAGCCGCGCGCGCGGGCCGCTCGCAAAAGCGCAGTCTCAATCGGGAAATACACGACCTCGGACACCCAAACCTCGGGCCGCAAAGTTTCGGGGGGAACCGGCAATCCCGGGAATTTTTCCATTCCCATCGGTGTCGCGTGTATCAGCCCACCGGCATCGGACAATGCTGCAGCGGCGTCACGGCCGATGCTGGCACGAGCGCCGTAGCGCGCGTTCAAATTCTTGACGAGATCCATCGCGCGCTGATTATCCAGGTCAATAACGACTAGTTGTTTTACACCTAAGCTTAGGGCCGCATGAGCAATCGCCGAACCTGCGCCACCTGCGCCTAGCAGCACGACACGCGATAAATCGGCGTTGGGCATCGCGCGCTTAAAGGCCCAACTCCAACCGGATCCGTCGGTATTGTGGCCGATCGATTTGCCATCACGGAAAACCACACTGTTAACGGCTCCCATTGCGCGGGATTCATCGGTCAAATCATCCAGGATTTGAATCACGGCCTGCTTGCACGGATAGGTAATATTTAAACCGGCAAAATCCATCATGCGTGCCGCGGCGATTAACGTTGGCAGAGATTCCACACCGGCATGAAAGGGATCCAAATCAATCAATTGATATTGCAGGCGAATGCCGTGATGCCGCGCTTCTTCTTCGTGCATCGCTGGCGACAGCGATTGTTGAATACCGGCACCAATTAAACCGACCAGCAATTTTCTTCCACCGTTAGCGGCAACCATCAATTGATCCCTAAGGGCGCGGCCATTCTTCGTATCAAATCGCTTCTATAAACTTGTTTGATTTTATTCCATATCTGCCCCGGCGGACTTATTTGATGCAGGGAAATCAACTTGCCGCTTGCCTAGTGCGGCGTTTTCGTGTGCAATAACCACTATGGCTGAGAACAACAAGTACGACATATCGGTGCAGGCAATGGCAAGCTTTGTTCCGGATCAATCCGACGAGCAAGAGAATCGCTACGTCTTTGCATATACCATAACGATCACGAATAACGGCGGCGTTGCCGCGCAGTTGTTGCGGCGCCACTGGATCATTACCGATGCCTCGAATCAAGTGCAAGAAGTCAGCGGCTTAGGCGTGGTCGGCGAGCAACCCTATTTGCGGCCTGGCGAGAGTTTTCAATATTCCAGCGGGTCATCCATCGCTACGCCCGTCGGAACAATGCGCGGAACCTATCAAATGGTGGCGGAAGATGGCACGAAATTTGACGCGAATATTCCGGAATTTGTCTTGAGTGTTCCGCGAGTCCTGCACTAGCGAATCGCTATTTTTTGTCGGTATCTTTGTTTTTCGAGCGCGGCAGCGTCCACCACACGATAAAAATCGCCAGGCACAGTGCAATTCCCGCCTCGAATAGAATCCAAATCATCGTCGTTACCTGCCGAAAGAAGCATCACATTTTAATCTAAAGTTGCCGGCAAAAATGCCGGCACGCAAAACCTGGAATTTATTCCTTCATGACCGCATTCAATTCAAAGTCCATCTGCATCGGCGCCATCGCAATCGCCGTATGTTTTTTCAGCGCTTGCACAACCGTCACCACCGCGAAAGAACGGCCTGTTACGTTGCAGGCAAATCGTCCGATACTTCTCGCGCAAGCTACAGGCATGCGCGCAAAAATGAGCGACGCGAGCGAATGTAGCTGCAGTCAATCCCCACCGAGCTTCAGCGATCGCCCGCCGCTGGTCGCGCCGATTCCACCAACCGCGCCCAACGTGGTGCCGGAAGCGCGCGGAACCTTGGTGGTCAGCAATTGGAACGCCCTCCCCGGCTGGAATCGCGACAATCCGCTCGATGCGTGGCAAGCGTTTCTAAAAAGTTGCAGTCAGTTGCGCTCGCAAGTGACCTGGCAATCGGTTTGCAGCCTTGCGCAAACGGTACCGGCCAATCCGAACAATTCAACCTTGACGAAATTTTTCGAGGACAATTTTGTCCCTTATCAAGTGTTCAATCCCGACGGCAGCAGCAATGGCATGGTCACCGGCTACTACGAGCCATTGCTCTACGGTAGCCGGACGCAAACAGCGCGCTATCGCTACCCGCTCTACAAAGTACCGGACGATATGCTGACGATCGAACTGGGCGATGTCTATCCGGAATTAAGAAATAAACGCTTACGCGGTCGCATCGAAGGCAATCGTGTCGTTGCGTATCTTGATCGCGGCGGCATTGAAAATCCCAATCAACCATTGAAAAACAAAGAACTCGTGTGGGTCGAAGATCCAATCGAATCTTTTTTCCTACACATACAAGGTTCCGGCCGCGTGCAGTTTGAAGACGGAACCAGCATGCGCGTTGGTTATGCCGATCAAAATGGCCATCCGTTTCGTTCGCTCGGACGATTATTAATCGACAAGGGCGAACTGACGCTCGCGCAAACGTCCATGCAAGGCATAAAAGCCTGGGCTCGCGCTAACCCTTATAAGGTTTCGGAGTATCTCAACGGCAATCCGAGTTATGTGTTCTTTAAGGAGTTACCCGCTGATCTCACCGGCCCAATCGGTACGCTGGGCGTGCCTCTCACCGCAGAGCGTAGTATCGCCGTCGACTCCCGCGTGATTCCTCTTGGCTCGCCGGTTTATCTTGCGACCACCTATCCAAGCTCGAAAAAACCGCTGAATCGTCTGATGCTGGCACAAGACACCGGCGGCGCAATCAACGGCGCAGTTCGTGCCGATTTCTTTTGGGGATTTGGCGATGCGGCGGGAAAACAGGCTGGCATCATGAAGCAGCAAGGGCAGATGTGGGTTTTATTGCCTAAAGACTACAGCCTTCCGACGAACTAACGACGCTTATCTTCATTGCGGCCCAAGGCCAGCCCTTCATTCCCGCGAAGGCAGGGATCGAATGTCGCGCGTCCAACAATCCAAATGTCCTCCGCTTCCGCAACGCCTCACCCGCGGACCGCGGGAAGCGTAACGACCAACCGCACAATATCCTTCTGAGATTTCATCCCAGTCTTCGCCATCGCCGATAACAAATGGCTTTTCACGGTTGAGCGCTTCAGTCCCTCGTGCGTCGCGTATTCATCGACACTTTCACCGTGAGCCAACGCGCGAACGAATCGCGCTTCGGCAGGAGACAATTTAAACAAATCCATCAACTGCTGCACACTCGCCACGCGCTGCCCGGTATTGGTGGTCACCAGCGCGAGAATATCAGCGCGCCCACTCGGTAACGCAAGCGGATTTCGCCCTCGGATTGCTAGAAGTGTGACGCAGCAATGTTCCGCGCCGCGACCAAAATTCAAGTTTCTCGGCCGACTGGTGGCCAAGGTTTCGTTGATCATTTTTTTCAATGCTACATCTTGATTTGCATCGGCTGCACGAAGCTCGCCGTGGCGTTGACGCAGCCATTTTCCGTCCCTCAGCAATGCCTCGCCACGCCGATTCGCCCATAGTATCCCCCCCCCCACCGAACGAAGACGATAACGCAAATGCGGCAAGATTGGATGCGTCCAACGCTGTTTCTGAGTAGGCGATCGCATCGGTACGACGCTTAACTTGCGCGGCTATCTGTAACGAACGTCGAAGATGGGGTAACAGACGTTCCAAAGTTGCGGAATTGGCAGATTCAAACGCGCCACGCCCGGTATATCGATGAAAACCGAGCAAAGTCATTTGCTCACTCTCTGCGAGTAAATCTACCGCCCCGAGCGAGTAGTGTATGCCGACTTGCGGCAAAAGATAATCTTGATAGAACTCGTTACGGATAACGAAGTGGGCGTCGAGATGATTGTGGCAGGCAAATACTTGCCCTGGCGTCATCGTCGCGGCGATTTCATTGCGCGGATCGATCTGACCATAGTAGGCAAAATACGCCGGCGTAGTTTCTGCTTCGTTCAGGCCGATCGCGATGCTCAGAGACGGTGCGCCGGTTTGACGATCCAATCCGAGTAAGTGGCACGTGTCGGCATTCACGATGGGGATCATGGCGTTGAGTGCATCGGATAGCCGCTCCGGCGCAAGCGCGGACTCGTAGATCAATCCTAGCGCTTGATCGAATTTTGCACGATTAACCATCACCAGCCTCCCAGCAGAAGCCCCTGATAGGTATATGGTACCCGAATCGATCGGCCAATCCGTTAGAGCCCAAATCGCAGCGTTCGCCGCGGAATCTGTTGACCACTATCCACCATTTGGTGGATGCGATTAATTAGCAGTCGGCTATACCCTACAAAATATTAAGACAGTAAAAAAGAATTTCCATGAGAACAATATGGGATCAATCAGTGACGCCTGCGTCGCACCCTGTTCTGGTTCGTTTTCTGGTTTCATATCAATTTGACAGTGCCAACAGGAGGATTATATGCGTCCCACAATCACTATCTTGAATCGATCGACTCTTGCCTTCGCTTGTCTAGTTTTAGCTTCTGTGTTCGATGCTCAAGCGCAAACGCAGCAGTCCACAAGTGTCTGCAACGCGGCACTTATCCCAACAGTCGTAGAAAGTTCGAGCCATGTGAGACGACTTTACTCGTACATGTGGCTCCACGCTGAAGTAGAATACGACCGCCTCAGCAAGATGGACACCAGAACGCGCGAAGCTCAGGCCTCGTACAAGCTCTTCTCTGGCGAATACGGCGAATCGCAGACCAAAGAACAGTTTAAAGAAAAGACATCAAAGCGAATCAGTGAAGAGAAAATCTTCTCGGACGATACGGAAATAACCACCTACTTTCGAAAAGGTCTCGAAGAAGCCCAATTGTTGGAGTGGTCAAAATGCATTGCTGCCACCAGTGGGGCGGGTGATTTGTTGCTTTCGACGCGAAACGAGCGCGCTAAAGGATTCGTGTTGGTGGTGACCTGGGTCGAGCCAAACGCAGCGGGTTCCGAGAGCGTGATTGAACTTGAAGTCCAGGATGGAAATCTTCATGTAGGTAATAAGAAACGAACATCGACAAAAGTAAGGTTCACATCATCGAGTTCCAGGGCGATTTTTGTTTCCCGTGCACCTTCTTCCAAAGAGGTAAGCGTCGTTGCAAACACGCCAGGATTCAGTGCCGATATCCTTTCGCGGACGCCCTCGAGACAACGGCCGGTCAAAGTAATTCGGGTCTGCAATGAGAATGAAAATTGCGCTGGAAGGGTCTTGGCTTGCTACCCGTCGCGCGAGGATCCAGGAGAGTATGGAAACATTCCCGTTGGCACTTGGTGGCAGGGACCCAATTCGCCCGACTTCGAAAAACACGTCAAGATCGGAGCAGTGACCTCCGCAATCCGTTACGGCAAATGGTCAAATTCGGGCTGCGGACGTGAAGGGAAAGGCTGGCATCTTCGAGCCGGAACTTGTACCCGCGGTGACGAGATGTGGCAGCGTTGTGATTCGGTTAAGGTCGAGGTCGAGTTCCCTCCCGCAAGATAGGGCCGTAGGGCAGAAAAGCGCAGCGCCTTCTGCCGAATGCCGCACGTATGCAAACGCTGTAAGTTGAATGTCGGGTAACGCTTCGCTCACCCAACCTACATTTTCTTTCAACATCGCCACGAGTCGCATGTCGCTTGCGTCTCGGCAAGGCATTGCCTGGGAGCCAATATCCACGCGCCTTCTGGCGTAGTCATAGTAGGGCGGGTGCATAGTTTGTTTTGACGCGTCTTGCTAAGTGCGAACACCACCACAAATTTTCATTCCCGCGTAGGCGGGAATCAATGGTGCGCTTGGTAACAGACTGGCCGCATGGATTTCCGCCTACGCGGGAATGACAATTGAAAATGTGATTGGGAATTCAAAAATTCCTTCGCAGGACCCAATTAAGCGGGCGCATACGCTACCCGACGCGGGCCACTTTCACTCGCGCCCGCGTCGTGCGTTTAATCGGTCGCGTACTTGCTTTAGCGAGTTCGAGTAGGCCGCGCAGTGCCGTGTTGACAGCCTCTTCGTTGGGGAATGCTTTCGAAACAATCGGATCGAGAACAACCACATTCGATTCCGACGCCATACGCTGCGCATATTTTCCACGCACGATCGAACCCAAATCGCTGCGTTTGTATTCGGCTTGCAACCAATCGTTTGATTCTGACTTAGCCTTCTTCATAAATTTTCCTTTCGGTTCGTGTTGCTAAGCGGGCGCTGATTATTCGAACCGAATTTCCACGCTCCGTGTGTGAAACGGCCAGCAATCGTCCGTTAGCGGAGAAACCAAACGTAATATATCGAAACTCCGCCATGGAGTGTTCCAAATCGCTGGCCGTTGCGGCGAATTCATCTCTGAGTGCGGATGCCGCTTCCTCGAAGGCAATGCCGTGCTTGCGGACGTTTGCTGCTGCCTTCGCCGCATCCCATTCAAAGTTCATACGCTAATTATGCATCAGACTGGGTGATGTTGAGTATATTATGCAGTTCGCTCTCCCATGGGTGTATAAGCAATTCGTTTAATTGCAAATTACTGATCGACGAACCCGAGTACGATCTATTTTTTCGCGACGGCCAGATGCGCGGCGCTCGCCCGACGCATCATAGTCGGATGCAGCAGCCCCATCTTGGGAATTTGCCCGTGCGGCGCGCCCGGCGATACGGCAAACCACCGCTCCGAAAAAGGTAACTCAATCACATTCGAGAGATCAAACTTGTTATCGTGACTCAGGCCTGCCAACGCAAACGCCTCGCGATCTGCTCGGGTGATTGCGAATTCGCCGGGATGCAATTCTCCGATACGTTGACTGGTTCCGTATGCGACCGCGACCGCCGGTTCGCCTTCGATCTCGCCGACCTTAACGACAAAGGCTGGCCGCGGTTTCGGCCCCGGTTCCAATTTTTTGTCCTGGGGAAAGTGACACCAAACAATGTCGCCTGGCCTTGGCGGTGAGAAAAACTTGTGGCCGTCGGCCACCTAGAACAAACTTTCCAGAGTGCGCATGCGCCCTTGAGGTTCAATTTGTTTAATTCTGTCTAGTTGCTTGCTCGACAGCGCCGCGTCGTCTGTCTCGTGGGCGGGCAGTTGTTCTCGAGCCAGTTGAGCAATGGCGAAATGAATAACTTCCGTTTCAGACATCCCCAAGTGCTTAGCCAGGCGCGTAGTCGTGCGGCGCGACACACCGAAGCGTGTGTCGGTTTCACGAAATCGAAACACCATGCCTTGGCGAAGGCGTGGGGCTGATGCGCCAGTGGGCGTCGTTGGCATGTATTAATCCCTCTAGAAGAGATATCCATAGGATATCATACAGGCATTACTTCGCAAGCTAGGCTTTGGCAGTGCGATCCGAGGCATGGATTGAACGTTGGCACGAGTCGCGTGGCCGGGCGGGGTAGTTCGCGTAGGTTGGGCTTCCTTCGTCAGCCCAACCTACATTTATCTTGAACATCGCTCCGCAAATCAAACAAACTGCGGCGCTTCTCGGTTTATTGTTTAACCGCTACTTCCCGTTCAGATAGGTTTCCATATCCGACGTAGGAATCGCGCCCGGCACGACGCGACCATCGGCAAAAACTAACGTCGGCGTGCCGTTCATTTTGTGCTTTTGGCCGACCGCTTGAATTTCTTCCAGCGGATTGTCGCAGGATTTGTCGGCAGCTAATTCGCCGCGCAACATGTAATCGTCCCACGCTTTCTGACGATTTGGCGCACACCAAATCGCCTTCGACTTGCGTGCCGCATCGGGATGAAGCGACGCGATCGGATAAAGGAAGGTGTAAATCGTTACATCCGTTACCTTGCCTAAGTCTTTCTCTAATCGTTTGCAATAAGGACAATCCGGATCGGAAAACACGGCGACTTTGCGCTTGCCATTACCCCTCACCGTTTTAATAGCATAGTCCAGCGGCAGCGATTCGAACTTAATCGCAGACAATTTTTGGAGGCGCGCTGCGGTGATATTCGCCATGGATTTCGAATCGACAATATTACCGAGGAAAAAATAATTCACATCTTCATCGGTATAAAACAGACGGCCGCCGGCATACACTTCGTACCACCCAAACGCCGTTTTAGTGACTTCGATGTTGCCACCGGCATCGGGAAATTTTTCCGCGATGGCTTTTTTGACCGCGGCAAGATCCGCTTGCGCAAAACTCGATGCGACAAAAAACATCAGCAGCATCGGCATTAAACGAACAAATTTCATAGTGTTTTCCTAAAATATTGTTGAATTCTTCTTCGATCACAAATTCTTCGAAAAGTTTATAACACAGGCCATTGACGCAAATATTACCCGATTGCGTGGCGCATCAACATTTTTTTCAGCCACGGCATATTCTCTACCAATCCCAGTCCACCGTTGCGCAACCCAGCGGCGATTGCGGAATCCATGGCGAAAAGCCCTTGCAAGCCATCGGTAACTAGGTGCATCCCCGCAAGGGCTTCCTTACGGGAACGCTCATAACGCCGCAACAGCGCGGCGTCACCGACATTCTCGGGCGTTGCCCGTTCGCACAACACTTGCGCTAGCGTGTCAGCGTCGCGCAAACCAAGATTCAATCCCTGGCCCGCCAGGGGATGAATGACGTGGGCCGCATCGCCGATCAGCGCCACGCGTGGTTTCACCAAGCCATCGCTGCGTAGCGACGCCAACGGGAACCGCGCGACGGGCGACACCAATCGCATAACGCCTAACGTGTTCGTACCGCCGTCTGCGACGGCGCGGCAAAATTCTTCCGCCGGCAATAGGTACAATTCCTCGGCTCGTGCCGCCGGCAGCGACCAAACGATGGAAATAATATTCTCTCCCAACGGTAGCCAAGCCAAAATTCCGCCGTAGGCAAACCACTGTCGTGCGACTTGGCTATGATTCTTCTCGCACTGAAAATTGGCCACGAGCGCGATTTGCTCATAATCTTTCTCGCGCGCGGAAAATCCGCGTTCGTCGCGCACCCAAGACTTTGCGCCGTCGGCGCCCACGACTAAAGCCGCCTCGATCTTTGTCCCGTCATCCAACAATAAACTTACAGCGTCGGCATCAACGCTTAGCGATTTCGGCGCGGATTGGTCGAGGTATTGGATGTGTGAGGCAACGGCCAATTTTTCCGCTAGGCGTCTTGCCAACAACCGATGCTCGATCATCACCGCCAATTCGTTGCGGTTGATTTCGCGGGCAGAAAACGTCAACTTCGCTTGTTTGTCGCCGAAAATTTCCATGGCGCGAATCGATGTCAACCGCGCCCGGTCTTGTGCCTGAAAAACGTCGAGGTCTTCAAGCGACGCCATATTGGTTGGCGTTAACGCATACACACGGTGATCGAATTCGCCGTCGAGCGACGCGACTTCGGGAGACTTTCGATCAACGACAACCACGCCCAAATCACTCGCCGCCAATTGCAACGCAAACGTCGCGCCAACGATTCCGCCACCGACAACGATAATGTCGGTATTTATGGCCATATGCGCCAAGGCCCAATACCAGCGGGCCTTCCGGCATAGGCATTGCCACGAACCAATATCCAGCAAGGCTTCTGGCTCGATGCCTTTTTTTATATTTGTCATCACATCCGGCCGAACATCATCGCGCGCCCCAAACGGCCACGCGCGAACGGCAACATTTGTAGCGCAGCCAGGCCGATGCCGCGGCCGACGCGTAGCAACGGATGATCGTTTGAAAATCCGCGCACCAATGCGTCAGTGAATAAAATTCCCGCGCGCGTGTCAGGTTTTCGGCTGCGTTGATAACGGCGCAATAAATTCGGGGCACCGCAGTCGCCATCCCTCGGAATATCGCGAAGTAAATTCGCCAGTTGATCGGCATCGCGCAAACCCAAATTAAATCCCTGCCCCGCCACCGGATGCAACGCTTGCGCGGCATTGCCAATCAAAACCATGCGCTCAGTTACGGTTCGATCGGCGTAGCGCAAACGTAGCGGAAATTGAAAACGCGAATGCAGCTTAGAAAACTTTCCGGCATAAGCGCCAAAGATTTCCTGAAACTCGACGAGGAAATTGGCATCGTCGAGGGCCTTGATGCGCTCGGCTTCTTGCGGCGACACCGTCCAAACTAAACCGAACTCGTCACCAACCGGCAACAGCGCCACAGGGCCGGTCGGCGTAAAGCGTTCGTACGCGATATTTTTATGCGGCCGATCACTGGAAACCCGCGCCAGGAGCGCGATCTGGCCATAGTCTTTCTCTTCGATTTTTATCGACGGCAACTGCGTCAAGCTGCGTCCACCATCGGCAACGACAATCAACTTTGCAGTGCAAGTTTGCTCGGTACCGTTTCGCAGATAGGTCACGATGCCGTCGTTTTCTGCCGTTGAGACGCGATTCACCGTCGCGCCATCAGTGATCGTGAGGCCGCAACGCTCAGCCTGCGCAAGCAATGTCATGACCAACGCGCGATAGCTCAATGTGTAGCCTAGCGCCGGCACATCAAATTCCCGCGCATGCAAAATGCTTTGGCCAAATCCACCGCGTTGCGTGACGTGAATGGTGTTGATGGGCGTCGCGGGCAAGTCACTGGGCCATGCGTCCAAGTCACTCAGAATCAACCGACTGCCCGCTGCCAACGCTAAAGTACGTGTGTCGGACGCCTCGCCAATATTGGCTTCCAGCACGATCACGCGACGGCCTCGCATGTGTGCTGCGAGCGCAAACGCGAGCCCAATGGGCCCGCCACCGATCACAACAATGTCGGCAACGTTGCTCACGCGCGCTGCATAACCGCTTCGATATCGCCCACGGATTTTGGCGGATTGGTCAACACATCGCGGCCGGATTTTGTCACCAGCACGTCGTCTTCAATGCGAATGCCGATATTCCAAAACGCCTTCGGCACATTTTTCGCCGGGCGAATGTAACAGCCCGGCTCGACGGTTAACACCATGCCTGGGGCCAATTTCACAGACTTGCCATTTTTTTTGTAGTCGCCGGCGTCGTGTACATCCAGCCCGAGCCAGTGGCCGGTTCGATGCATGTAGAACTGGCGAAAGTCGCCCGTCTCAATGACTTTATCGACCGAGCCTTTGCATAATTTGAAATCGATCATACCGCGCACTAGCACGCGCAGCGCCGCCTCGTGATAGGCCTCAAATGACGCGCCAGGCTTCACTGCCTCGATTGCTTTGGCTTGCGCCGCGAGCACCAACTCATAAACGTCGCGTTGCGCGGCGCTAAATTTTCCACCGACGGGAAACGTGCGTGTGATATCGGATGCGTAACCATTCAATTCGCAACCGGCGTCGATTAACAATAAATCGCCATCGTTCAATCGATCTTTGTTTTCCACGTAATGCAGCACGCACGCGTTCGCGCCGCCGGCGACGATCGATGTATAGGCCGGCGCTTGCGAACCGCGGCTGCGAAACTCATGGAGAATTTCCGCTTCGACTTGAAACTCCATCATGCCGGGACGTGTCGTTTGCATCGCGCGGCGATGCGCGTCGGTGGCAATCCCGGCCGCACTACGCATTGTTCTGATTTCGTCGGCATCTTTGAGCAAGCGCATGTCGTCGAGCAAAGTACACACATCTTGAATTTCCGCTGGTGCGGAAATACCGCTGCGCACTTGCGCTTTCACTTGATTGATCCAACCGACAATGCGCGCGTCCCAAGCGGAATCGGCACCGAGCGGGAAGTGCAATACCGGCTGATCGGCAATGAGCTTCGGCATCATCTCGTCGAGCTTGGCGATGGGGTACGCTTCGTCGAACGCAAATGCTTTTCGCGCGGCCTTCGGACCAAATCGATAGCCATCCCAAATTTCACGCGTCAGATCTTTCTCGCGGCAAAACAGAATCGTCTTGGATGACTTTCCAGCAACGATCACGGCGACCGCCTCGGGTTCAGTAAAGCCGGTGAGGTAATAAAAATAGCTATCGAAACGATATTGGAAATGCGTATCGCGATTACGCGCGCGCTCCGGCGCGGTCGGGATAATGGCAATACCGCTGCCTATGGCTTTAGCGAGCTGCGCGCGACGGCGTTGATAGCGGGAAATAGGGATCAAGTTGTGCCTTTGAATGGAGTGTTCAATGTATGACTTTGGCTTGTAAAGCTTGGTTCAATTGCTCGAGCCGCGCGGGCGTGCCGACGTCCGTCCACATACCGGAGAAACGCTCGCCACTGACACGGCCTTCGCCAATTCCAGCGCGAATCACCGGTGCGAGCGCTGCCTTTTCGCCACGCGGAATGCCGTGAAAAAGTTCCGGCCGATAGATGCCCATGCCGCTGAACGTTAAGCGTGGCGCGCCTTCGGGCACAAGCAGCCCATTCCGTAAAACGAAATCGCCATCGCGATGATGCTCCGGATTGTCCACCAACACGAGGTGTGCGCTGCGCGATGGATCGTCTTGCAACATTAGCGCTTCTGCATGTAAATCGCGGAAATCGAAATCGCAAAAAATATCCGCATTCACTACCGCAAATGCTTGATCGCCCAACAACGGCAAGGCATGAGCGATTCCACCGGCGGTCTCGAGAGCGCTCGTCTCGGGCGAATAAAAAATATCGATGTCGAAGTCTTCGCCATTGCCGAGTTTCGACTCAATCATTTCGCCCAGATGGGCATGATTGATGACGATCGCATCAAAACCGGCAAGCGCAAGCTTCTCCACATGCCACACAATCAACGGCTTTCCTCCGACTTGCAACAGTGGCTTGGGAATCGTATCGGTCAACGGACGCATGCGTTCGCCGCGGCCGGCCGCGAGAATCATTGCTTTCATTTTAAAAAGTAAATCCAACGTTCGCATTCACGCCATGAATTTCGTCGAGCAATTTCAGCATGGGGCGCAATTCGCCGTAGCGCTCGCAAGTGTGGCGGATGTAGCCGATGAATCGCGGAATGTCGGTGAGATAGTGAGGTTTGCCATCGCGATAATTAATGCGCGCGAAAATACCCGCAACCTTGAGATGGCGCTGCAATCCCATGTATTCGACATCGCGATAAAAATCGGCAAAATCGTCGCGCACCGGCAAGCCCGCTTTGCGCGCGCGCTCCCAATAGCGAATGGTCCAATCGAGCACGCGCTCTTCGTCCCAGGAAATGAACGCATCGCGAAACAACGATGCGACATCGTAGGAAATCGGGCCGATGACCGCGTCTTGAAAATCGAGAACACCGGGATTCGGCGTGGTCGCCATTAAGTTACGCGGCATGTAATCGCGATGCACATACACCGTTGGCTGCGCCAAATTGTTTTTCAGAATCAGCGAAAACACCTGTTCCAAGCGCTCGCGTTGCCCGGCCCTCAACTCCAGCTTCAAATGTTTGGCGACGTACCAATCGGGAAACAAGTTCAGTTCGCGGCGCAGCAATGCTTCGTCGTACTGCGGCAATTCATTGGCGCGCGTCGCGAGCTGCCATTTCACTAACGCGTCGATCGCATCGAGGAAAAGCGGATGGGCTTTGTCCCCTTCAAGCGCCGTCAAATAGGTTACGCTACCCAGATCGCTCAGCAACAAAAAGCCATGCTCGAGATCGCTGGCCAAAATTTTCGGGACATGCAAACCGGCCGCCTGCATCAGACCCGCGACATGGATGAACGGCCGGCAGTCCTCTTTGTCCGGTGGCGCATCCATGACGATTTGCGTTGTGCCTTGTGCGGCAACGCGAAAATAGCGCCGAAAACTAGCATCGCTCGACGCCGGCGTAATCTGACATTGCTCACCGGGAAAACGTCTCTCGAGCCAATTTTGCAGCAGGGTGTAGCGATCCAAGCACGACTCCGTAGAGTGAATGAAATATACTAGCGAATTTTAACATTCAATAATGATCCCCATTCTTCCTGAGCATTGATGCCAATTCTTTTTCTGCTGATTATTTATCTGAGCATCATGCCGATGTGCGCAGTCGCCGACGATCCGGCCGCCGTCAAGCCGGCGCCCGACGATATTCCCGGAATCACGTCGCGCCAGCTAAGAAAAATGCCGATCTCGCTGGAGGCCGATCAGCTTCAAGGGCGCATCAATCGCGACCTCGAAGCGAGTGGTGGGGTCGTACTCAAGCAAGGCGATCTCACACTCAAAACCGAACAGCTCTATTTTCTTGAGCCGGAGCAAGAGGTCACGACAATCGGCGCCGTGCATTTTGAGAAAAACGGCGACATTATCGATGGCGACGATCTGCGCTATGACATCGATGAAAGCACGGGTCACATGAGCGCGCCGAACTTTCGTTTGGCGAAAACACCGGATCGCAAACGTGCCGGCCGCGGCAACGCCCGGCGCATCGACTTCCTTGGCGAAAAGCACGAACGGCTGACGGATAGCCGTTACACCACGTGCGCGGTGGGGCAAGACGATTGGTTTTTACGCGTCAAAGATTTAGACTTGGATCGAACGATTGAAGTCGGAACGGCGCGTAACGCGACGGTTGAATTCATGGGCGTTCCGCTATTGTATTTGCCTTGGGTCAGCTTCCCGTTAAGCGATAAACGTAAGACTGGGTTTTTGCCGCCGACAATCGGAACGACGGGTCGCAGTGGATTGGAAATTTCCGTGCCGTATTATTGGAACATCGCGCCAAACATGGATGCGACGTTCGTACCGCGAATACTTTCGAAGCGCGGCATTCAATTGCAGAATGAGTTTCGTTATTTGTGGCCGACTTTTGCCGGTGAACTGCACGCTGATTTGCTCCCGCATGATCGCGCCTTTGGCAATAACCGTGAGTTTCTTGCGTTGCGCCACGATCACAATTTAACGCGCGGCTGGACCGGACGATTAAATTTCCAACGCGCATCCGACGACAATTATTTTCGCGACTTAAGCACGCGCGTCGCCGATACGTCCACAACCAACCTGCCGCGTGACGCCGAACTACGATACGGCAACGAGTTCTGGACGTTTTCGACGCGTTTGCTGAGCTATCAAACACTGCAGGATCCGGATCCCGCGAAACGCATTGAAATCCCCTACCGCCTGCGGCCACAGCTACTACTGGTCGGAAATAAGCCCGACTACTACGGTGCCGACCTTCATCTAGAGTCGGAGCTAACCCAATTTAATCATCCGAGCAAAACCGACGGCCAACGTTTTTTGCTTTATCCCAGTGCCAGCTATCCGATCGCGAATAATTTTTCTTATATCACGCCCAAGCTCGGCTACCACTACACGCGCTATAAACTCAGCGATAACGTTTCCGGCGATAGTCAACTTAGTCGCGGATTGCCGATTTTAAGCGTCGACAGCGGTATGTTCTTCGAGCGCGAATTTGACTACAAGCGACGGCCCTATCGTCAAACCCTGGAGCCGAGGCTTTACTACGTCTACATTCCGTTTCGCGATCAAAGTCAGTTTCCGAAATTTTCCACGTCTGAATCGGATTTTAATTTCGCACAAATTTTTACCGAAAATCAATTCGTTGGCGGCGATCGGATCAACGATGCCAATCAACTCACTGCGGCGCTGACCAGCCGTTTTATCGAAGACGAAACGGGAATAGAGCGACTGCGCGCCGCGATCGGTCAACGCTATTATTTCGAAAAGCAACAGGTAACATTGGACAATCCGGCGCGCGATGGACTGTCGTCGGACATTCTCGCGGCATTGTCCGGCCAGCTTTCGTCCAAATGGACGTTGGACGTGGCCGTTCAATACAATCCAGACAAAAATCGCACCGAAAAATTCAGCGCCGGCGCGCGCTACAATCCGGGCCCAGGAAAAGTCATCAATCTGGCCTATCGCTCGCGCGCGGCGACGGCGGCGTTGCCCGACCCAATTCATCAAGTTGATATCTCTGGCCAATGGCCTATTACCTCGCGCTGGTATGGTCTGGGACGATTCAACTATTCGCTACGCGATCGCAAGGTGGTGGAGGGTCTGGCGGGGCTTGAGTATAATAAGGATTGCTGGGCGTTACGATTAGTTGCCCATCGGCTCGCAACCGCCGAACAACAAGTTTCGACATCATTTTTTGTGCAACTTGAATTGAATGGGCTATCCCGATTAGGCAACAATCCGTTGGAGGCGTTAAAGCAAAACATTCCCGGATATATGAAATCTCAAGAGATCAATCCATGACGTCATTCCGATTCGCATTCATTGTTAGCGCTGTTCTTTGTATCGCCGCATTTGCCGGCGCGCACGCGGCCGATAGCGCGCCGAAACGCGCTAAACCAAGCGTTGATAAACCAATTAAACCCGTTGACCGAATCATGGCTGTCGTGAACGATGGTGTGATCACCGAACGCGAACTCGAAACACGCCTGGAATCGATCAGCCTACAATTGGAAAAACAAGGAACACCGTTACCGCCGAAGGAAATTTTTGCGCGGCAAATGTTGGAGCGCTTGATTCTTGAAACGCTTCAATTGCAACATGCGAAAGAAGCCGGACTCAAACTGGACGACAAAGACATCGATCGTGCGATCGATCGTATCGCCACTGACAACAAACTAACCAAGACCGAATTGCGCGACAATCTTACGCGAGACGGCATTAGTTTTGCGAAGTTTCGTGATGAAGTAAAACGCGAGATGACGGTCCTGCGCGTGCGCGAAGCGGAGGTTGAGGGCCGAGTCACGGTAACGGAGGGCGAAGTTGATTTGGAGATGGCGCAGCAAGCGACCCGGCCTCAAGGTGAGGCGGAATATCTGGCCGCGCACGTTCTTATTCGCATCCCTGAAGGCGCCACTAGCGAGGAACTAAAATCACGCCAGGGGCGCGCCGAAGAAGCGTTGGCAGCACTTAACAAAGGCACGGACTTTGGCCAGATTTCGGCGACCTATTCCGACGCCCAAGAAGCACTGACGGGCGGCAATCTTGGCTGGCGCACTGGGGCGAAGCTACCGAATATGTTTGTTGAAGCGTTGCAGACACTTAACAAAGGCGAAAACAGCAAAGTACTGAAGAGCGGTAATGGTTTTCATATCGTCAAGTTACTCGACAAACGCGGACAAGGCGCAGCACAGACGGTCACGCAAACCCACGCGCGGCATATCTTGATTAAAGTAAATGACAGTCAATCCGAAGCAACAGCGAAAAGTCGCATACAACAACTCAAAATCCGCATCGACAACGGCTCGGATTTTGCCGATGTTGCCAAGGCGTTTTCCGAAGACCTGAGCGCAATTAAGGGCGGCGATCTCGACTGGGTTTATCCCGGCGATACGGTTCCTGAGTTTGACCGGATGATGAATTCGCTTCAACTGAGTCAAGTCAGCGAGCCGTTCTTAACGAATTTTGGCTGGCATATTTTGCAAGTACTTGAGCGCCGCGACACCGAAATCAGCGCCGATCGTAACCGCGTTGCCGCGCGCCTTGGGCTACGTCAGCGAAAAACTGACGAAGCCTATCAGCAATGGCTGTTGCAATTGCGCGATACCGCCTACGTCGAATATCGCTTGGAAGATCAGTAATTTTTTACTCGCGTTTTCACCTTGCCGCGTTTCCCAACATGCGCGGCATGTCAGCATGGTAGTTTGTGGCTAGTTCATCGCAGCAGCTTCCCATCATCGCCATTACCGCAGGTGAACCTGCCGGCATCGGCCCCGATCTTTGCATTCTGCTTGCAGAGCGAAAACCAGCGGCCCAGCTGGTATTCATCGCCGATCGAGACCTCCTGAGCGGCTCGGGCAGCGATGCTCGGTCGACGTTTAGCGTTACCGGATTTTGATGCCACAAAATTAAGCCGTAAGCGCGGCCCCGGCGTTTCACTTTTACATCACCCCATCGCCGAAGCGGCAATGCCGGGTCGGCTCAACGCGAAAAACAGTCGCTACGTTCTCGCGACGCTTAACAGTGCGGTACGCGGCGCGCTGAATGGCGATTTCCACGCAGTCGTCACTGCCCCGGTTCACAAAGGTGTGATCAACGACGCCGGCGTTGCCTTCAGCGGCCACACAGAATTCTTTGCGGAAAAAACCAATACCGAGCAGGTCGTGATGATGCTGGTCGGTGGTGGCTTGCGCGTTGCGCTTGCCACGACACATTTGCCATTAAAGGATGTTGCCGGCGCAATTACAACCGCAAGCCTCGAGCGCACGTTAGCAGATTTTGCATGGCGATTTGCGCGATAAGTTTGGCATTGCCGCGCCGCGGATTCTGGTTGCCGGGCTCAATCCGCACGCCGGCGAGTCGGGATATTTGGGCCGCGAGGAAATCGACATCATCGAACCCGTATTGACGCAACTACGCGCAAGCGGCATGAAATTAGAAGGCCCTCTCCCGGCCGATACATTATTCACGCCTAAATATCTCGATCGCGCCGACGCGGTTTTAGCGATGTATCACGATCAAGGCTTACCGGTATTGAAAATGAAAAGCTTTGGTCACGGCGTCAACGTTACGCTCGGACTACCGATTATTCGCACCTCGGTCGACCATGGCACCGCGCTTGACTTGGCCGGGACCGGCCAGATCGACGTAGGCAGCATGCTTGCCGCCGTCGACCTTGCGATTGACCTCGTAAAAACGCGAGCAATCTGAGTTGCAGCACATCCCGCGTAAGCGATTCGGCCAGCATTTTCTGCACGAACGCGGTGTGATTACTCGCATTGTCGACGAGCTCGATTTACGCATCGATGATCGCGTCGTTGAAATCGGGCCGGGCCTCGGCGCGCTCACCGATTTTTTGCTGCCGAAACTCAATCACCTTGATGTCGTCGAGCTCGATCGCGATCTAGCCAAATTATTGCGCGAACGATATCCGCCCGAAAAACTGACGGTGCACGAAGGCGATGCCCTGGAATTCGATTTTTCCAAACTCGGCGAACCGTTTCGCTTAGTGGGCAATTTGCCTTACAACATTTCAACGCCGTTGCTGTTTCATTTCGCGAAATTCCGCGATCAGCTGCGCGATGGCCATTTCATGTTGCAACGCGAAGTGGTCGAGCGCATGGTGGCGGCGCCATCCACTGCGGCCTATGGCCGTTTGTCCGTGAGCTTGCAACTCGATTTCGAAATGGAATCGCTGTTTCGCATCGGCCCCGGCGCGTTCACGCCACCGCCGAAAGTTGAGTCGGCAATCGTCCGCATGACGCCATTGCGCAACCCAGCATTCGATTTGATCGATCGCGAACTATTTGCCGCGATTGTCAATCGAGCGTTTATGCAACGCCGCAAAACCTTGCGAAACTCATTGAAGGATCATCTTTCGCCGGATGACTTTGCCAGCGTCGACATCGATCCCATCGCCCGCGCCGAAAATTTAAGCGTGGCCGATTACGCAAGAATCGCCAACCTCGTTGCCATGAGAGCAAATCCCAGAGCGGACCTTCAGGCACAGGCCTTGGAGAGCAGCGCCGATATTGGCGACTAGCTCAGTGCGCTGTGCCGCGCTGTATGAATTCGATCTTGTAGCCATCGGGATCTTCAACAAACGCGATGACCGTTGTCCCGTGTTTCATCGGCCCCGCTTCGCGCACGACTTTGCCACCCTTGGCGCGAACCGCATCGCAAGCTTTATACGCGTCCGGCACCTCCAGTGCGATGTGGCCATAAGCGTTGCCCAGATCGTATTTGGCTGTATCCCAGTTGTGTGTCAGCTCTAATACCGTGTGATCGTTCTCATCGCCATAGCCAACAAACGCAAGCGTAAATTTGCCATCTGGAAAGTCATTCTTGCGCAGCAATTTCATGCCCAGCACGTCGGTGTAAAAATCCAGCGATTTTTGCAAATCGCCGACTCGCAACATGGTGTGTAACATTCTCATCGTCTAATTCCTTTCATTCACATTAAAAAATTCGATACAACGCATCATTGCGACGCAGCTCATCGCGAGCCATCTCATATTGCGGAAAAATTTCCGCAACGCGCCGCCAAAACTTCGCGCTGTGATCCATATGCGCCAAGTGCGCCAGCTCATGGGCGGCGACATAATCAATCACGCTTGGCGGCGCTTTCATCAAACGCCAGGTCAATCGAATCTCACCGCTTGCGGTACAACTTCCCCAGCGCGACTGCGCGTTGCTGAGGAAGAATCGTGGCGACTGAATCTTAGCGACGGCGGTAAGGTGATCGATCCGTTGCGGAAAATAACGCCTCGCCTCCGCCCGATACCAATCGCAAACTTTAGTTTTAATTTGTTCGCTAGAAGGCGGCGTGGTGAACGTCAGATTCAAGCCGGCCAAATCGAGCCACGGCGGCGGCGCCCGGCGCGAATGGAGCAAAATATTGAGCGATATCGATTGGCCTAAATATGGCAACAAAGCGCCAGGTGACCATTCTACTTTTGGCGGTGTGCGCTCACGCCACGCCTCGAGCTTGCGCAAGACCCATTCCGCGTTATCCAGCAACGCCTGTGCGGACCGAGCGCAACGAAGCGCGCGGCGAGGCTGTCACAATCAATCCGGAAAAGTCTACTTTAAGGCCAATGGAGCGGCGCCGCCGACTACGCCTGAGTTCAAATTCAACTTCGTGCCCATTCAGAACAATCGTCTGCGGGACAGGCTCGAGATTCGGCGCGAGAAGATTACGCAACATGATTTATGTGCTGGGTAAGCGCTGCATTTCACTTTCGATCCAGCGTTGCACGTGCTGGTTCAATTCTTCGGGCTTAAAGCCTTTCGGATCGATCGGTTTACCGATGCTCACAGTGATCGTGCCGGCGCGTTTCAGAAACGTATCGCGCGGCCAAAAATTTCCCGAATTGAGCGCAATCGGCAAAACCGGCGTATTTGTTTTCGTAGCGAGCAACGCGCCGCCGCGTGCGTAGGGCAAAACTTCACCGGGTTTGGTGCGCGTGCCTTCCGGAAAAATCACGATCCACAGGCCAAGCGCCAGGCGTTCGCGACCCTGTTGGACTAGGTGCCGAAGCGCAGAAAGTTTGTCGGCGCGATCGATTGCAATCGGCCGCAACATCGCCAATCCCCAACCGAAAAACGGAATGCGGAAAAGCTCACGCTTGAGTAGCCAAACTTGCGGTGGGAACAATTGCAAAAAGAAAAATGTCTCCCAACTCGATTGATGTTTCGCCAGAATAATAGTCGGCGTACTGGGAATGTGTTCACGGCCGATGACGCGATACTCGATTCCGCAAATCACGCGTGCCGAATATACCGCAATGAGCGTCCATAATTTCACTAAGCGATACAAAACCGGAAAACCGAATGGCAAGCAGAGAATCATGATGATGCAGATCACCGGCGCAGCAAAAAATTGAATCAAGAACAGCAGCGTGGAGCGCAGCCAAATCATGACGCGGCTTGAATGATCGCTTTTACCGCAGCATCTAGATTGTGAAACACTTGAGTGTTCGCCGGCAATCCCCCTTGCGCCTGAGACTTCTCGCCCTTACCGGTCAACACCAGCATCGGTTGCGCGCCAACGGCGGCTGATGCTTGCAAATCGCGCAGCGAATCGCCAACACTCGGAATGCCGCGCAGAGGCGCATTGAAACGCTGACCGATCTCCTCGAACATGCCGGATTTGGGCTTGCGACAAGCACAATCGGATTCGGCGGTATGCGGGCAATAAAAAATCGCATCCAGTCGGCCGCCAACCTGCGCCAACGCATCAATCATCTTTTCATTAATTGCGTTAAGCATTGTCATGTCGAACAAACCGCGGCCAATGCCGGATTGATTCGTCGCGACCACCACATGAAATCCCGAATGATTCAAACGTCGCGATGCCTTCCAGCGAGCCGGGAATCGGCTTCCATTCTTCCGGTCGCTTGATGAATTTATCGCTGTCGACATTGATTACACCGTCGCGATCGAGAATAACGAGTTTCATTTTGGTTAGTTCGCCAGCTTGGAAATATCGGCGACTTTGTTCATTGCGGCGCGCAAGTCGCGCAATAGCGCCAGACGGTTCGAACGTAATACCGGATCGTCGGCCATCACCATCACAGTATCAAAAAAATCATCCACCGGGGCCTTCAACACCGCGAACGATTTGAGGTAACCGGTGAAGTCTTGCGTCTCAAAAAGCTTGCTTGCGCCTGGCGTTGCTGATTTGAGCGCGGCGAATAGCCCGAGTTCGGCAGATTCTACCAACCGCCCCTCTTCCGCATGCTCAGTAATTTCACCATTCGGCTCATTCTTCTTGAGAATATTCGCAACACGTTTGTTTGCGGACGCCAAACTCTCTGCTTCAGGCAATTGCATGAACGCACGCACCGCCGCTAGTTGGCGTGGCACCAAATTCAGTAGCATTGGACGTTGAGAAAGCACGGCCTCGACCTCATTGGCGGTATAGCCTTGTTCGCGAAGAAAACCTTCCAGCCGCTGGAAAATGAAATTTTCCAAATCCACTTGAGCATCGGCGACCTTCCCTTGAAACCCATCGAACGCGACGCGCAATAAATCGCGCAATGAAACTGAGATATCTTGTTCAACGATGATTCGCACAATCCCCAAGGCATGGCGGCGCAATGCGAAGGGATCCTTGTCGCCTGTGGGCAGTTGGCCGATGCCAAACAAGCCGGTCAAGGTTTCCAATTTGTCCGCCAGCGAAACTGCACTTCCGACCGACCCACGCGGCAAACTATCGCCAGCAAAGCGCGGCTTGTAGTGATCTTCGATTGCATCGGCAACCGCGGCTGACTCACCATCATGTAACGCGTAGTACCGGCCCATGATCCCCTGCAATTCGGGAAATTCCCCGACCATATCCGATACCAGATCAGCTTTAGCCAACCTTGCGGCGCGAATTGCTTGTTCGATTGACGCACCGATTAACGACGCCACGCCACGCGCAATCGCGGCGACGCGCTCGACACGCTCGCCCTGACTTCCCAGCTTGTTGTGATACACCACACTTGCAAGCTTCGGCAAACGCGATTCGAGACTGTGTTTGCGATCTTGATCGTAGAAAAATTTGGCGTCGGCCAGGCGTGGGCGAATCACGCGCTCGTTACCTGAAATAATGTTGGCGGCATCATCCAACTTCATGTTGGAAACGATGAGAAATTTGTTTGTCAGCTTCCCGGTACTATCAAGCAGCGGAAAATATTTTTGATTCGCGCGCATGGTGAGCATCAAGCACTCTTGCGGCACGTCCAAAAACACCTGATCGAACTGCCCCACATACACCGTTGGCATTTCCACCAGCGCCGTTACCTCATCGAGTAAGGCTTGGTATGCATCTCCTGTTTCGAGCTGGGCATTTTGCTTGCTGGCATTGTCTCGCAACTGACGATCGATTTCGGCGCGACGCTTATCAAAGCTGGGAATTACGCCACCCTTGCTTTCGAGTTGCGCTTCGTAATCATTTGCTGATGCGAGCGTGATGATTTTTTCGCCTTGAAAACGATGTCCTTCGGTAACGTTGCTCGCGAGGAGCCCCAGCAAGCCGACCTGAACAACTTCGCTGCCATGCATCGCAATTAAGCGATGCACGGGCCGCACGAACTGCACCGTCGTCGCGCCGTCGGCAAGCTGATAGCTCATCACTTTTGGAATCGGCAATTTTTGTATCGCCTGTTCAATTGCCGCCCACAATTGCGTCTGTAACAAGGCGCCGACGGCTAAATCCGTCAGCACCAAGACTTCGTTTTTGCCGTCTTGCTCACGCGTGACGCTCTCGCGGATGATTGCATCAAAATCTGCATCGTCTTGGAAACCTAATGTGCCCAGTTTCTTCTTAAACGCGGGTGTCGCCTTACCTTCTTTGTCGAGCGCGACACTTACCGGCATCAGCTTAGTGCGAACTTCTTTCGGCGGCGATTCTTTGCGCACATTCGTAATTTGTACCGCAAGGCGACGCGGTGATGCAAAAACCGTTTTCTTGGCGTCGGCATCCAGAAAATCTTTACTTTCAAGATCACGAAAAATCTCGGCCGCGAACGCTTCGCCTAATTTTTGCAACGCCTTCGGCGGCAATTCTTCTGTGAACAATTCGACGAGCAAGGTTTCAATCGTCATTTCAAGCCGCCTTTTGTGTCGGCGTGGCAAGCATCGGAAATCCTAAGCGCTCGCGCGATTCGTAATAGGCTTGCGCGACACTGCGCGCGAGATTGCGAATGCGTCCAATATACGCTGCGCGCTCAGTCACGGAAATCGCGCCGCGTGCATCGAGCAAGTTAAACGTATGCGCTGCCTTCAGCACTTGCTCGTAGGCAGGCAACGCGAGCGTCGCTTCCATCAAGCGCTTCGCGCCCGCTTCGTAATCATTGAAATGCCGTAGTAACGTTTCTGCGTCACTATGTTCAAAGTTATAGGTCGATTGCTCAACTTCATTTTGGTGATA
>CAWJAF010000006.1:0-111647 GCA_963840785.1 uncultured Pseudomonadota bacterium
GAAAACCCTGGCCGGGCTGTCCGTGAGCAATGCTCCGGGTCAGATTGTGCTGGTGGTGACGGCTGGGCCGAGCCTGGTCTGGCTGGGCGGGGACGGCGCGACCAATCACTGCCGGGATCTCACCAACACGATGAGCTGGGTGCAGGGCAGTGTTCAAACGAACTTCGCCCAGCTTGATAGCGTTACCTTCGACGATACCGCGACCAACTTCGTGGCGATGCTCAGCGGCAATCTTGCCCCGAACGCCGTCACCGTGAGCGCGGCCAACAACTACGGCTTCGGCGGCAGCGGCAAACTGACTTCGATGGTGGTGTTCTATTGCCGATCGTGGCCGGGCTGCCAGTTGAGACCGGTGTCCCCCAAGTGTAACCCACAATCGGTGTCAGAGCTGGCTCGCTGACAGTGCAGCTTGAGCCCGTCGGGATGTTACTGACTATCTGTGAACCACCTGCTGCAACCGATACACTGCCAGCGTACGTGCCACCGCAGTCATAATCAATCGTGAAGCTAGCAGGAACGGTTGCGCCATCAGGATGGAGCTTGTGTAAAGTACCTCGATCGGAAAATTTTGTTGCGCTTGGCAATTTCGTTGGAAATAAAGATGAATTTACAGTTTTTTCCAATCTGAAAATCGCGCGGATTTCGGCCGTCGACCGAGGGAGTGTAAAAACGTTGTTGGAAACGGTCAATTGAAAATCCGACCGCACAGAATCGCGTACACGCGACGATCGTCGATCAGGGAAGGATTTGAGGTACCCGATTTTTGATGTGGCGAGAAAGTTTTTTGGAGTTTTTACACACCCTCGACCCACAAGAGTCCTTTCGGACCCGCGCTCTATCAATAGCGGCTTCCAGAGTTGAGCGGACATAACCTCGCACTTTAGTCGCAATCTGCTTGGACATCGGGGCTTCAGCGCTGCGAAAGCCCCGCAGTGGCGTACCGGGTTTACGGGCCTCGGAGACTGGCCTCCAGAGCATCCACTCCTCGCTGAGCGAGCCTCGCCTGCGGAAGCTGCGCCCTGATTTCCCGTACCAGTATTCGGCGTTTTCGAGGTCACCCTCCTGCACATGCAACAGGGCATGCAGCCAGGCCGCAGAACTTGAATTATCGAGCCTGGACAAGATTATGAGCCTCGTCCCAACGGCCCTCACGCATCAGCGCAAGGATCTGGAGCAAAGTGGTCATGTTGTTCTCCTTCAATTGCGGGCCGGTATTTGCATTTTAAGCGCCAGGTCCCACGGTGCCAGCTTCCCGGCAAAGCGCGCAGCCAAAAAATCCACCAGCAGGCGCAATGCCAGCGGTTGATGCTGACGCGAAAGATAGATCGCGTGGATACCCAGCACGTCCGGTTCATGATCTGGCAAAAGTTGCACCAGCGGCCGGCGTGCAGGTCGTCACCCAGATAGTAGGTCGGCAGCATGCCAACGCCGGCACCGGAGAGGACTGCGCGCCGCAGCACGGCCGTTTCATTAGTGTGGAAACTCCAGTGGACCGGCACGATGAGCGTCTCGCCGCCCCGCGTGAAGCGGTACTGTTTGCCGATACCGAAGGCGTGTGCGATGCAGCGATGCTGGCGCAAGTCCTCGGCCGTACGCGGCACGCCGTGCCGTTCCAGATAGCCGGGTGAAGCGCACAGCATCGAGCGACAGCGCGCCAGCGCCCGCGTAATCATCGTCGGGTCCAGATTGTTCGTGATGCGCACCGCCAGGTCGACACGCTCGGTAACCAGATCAGTGGCCTTGTCACCCACCGACAGCACGATTTCCACCTGCGCGTACTGGTGTTGAAAGTCAACGAGGGCAGCCGTCGAGCTGAGCATCAGCAAAGGAGCCGGAGGTTGTCACGCGCAAGAGCCCCGCCGGTTCTCGGCTACGTTCCGCGGCGAGGTGCTGGACGTCCTCGGCGATCTCAAGCAACCGCCGACAGGCGGGGATTGCCGCCTGTCCTGCGTCCGTCAGGCTGACTTTCCGGGTCGTCCGGTGTAATAGCCGAGCATCAAACCATGTTTCCACGGCCGCGAGATAGCGACTAACCATGGCGGCGGACATCTCCAGATGTTCAGCGGCCTGAGTCAGGCTGCCTCGATCCGCAACCTCCACGAATACCCGCACGGCAGTCAAGCGATCCATTTCATCGATCCATGCAATAAATAATTAACTAATACGGACTTTATCAACTGCATCGAAAAACTTAAAGTTCTTTCCGCAGCACGCACTCACCCAATCAAGGAGATCACCATGTTCCAACTCAGCAAAATCGCCCGTTTCATTTTGCCAGCCTGACCCTCGGCGTCGTCGCCACGGGGCCGCCGCCCAAGCGGTCCAGCCGGCGCTCTCCCTTCAGGTCTACAACGCCGACGCCGGCAGCTTCCACGTCAACGCGGTCCTGGTATCCGGCAAGACGGACGCAGTCGCTCATCGATACCGGGTTCACTCAGGCAGATGCGCACCGGATCGCCGCGATGGTTCTCGACAGCCGCAAGACGCTGAAGACCATCTACATCAGCCAGGCCGACCCGGACTTCTACTTCGGCGCGGGTGTACTGAAGAAGTTGTTTCCCGAAGCCGACGCTGATCGCGAGTGCGCCCACCGTGAAGAAGATCCAGGCGACGCTAGCCACGAAGCTGCAGGTGTGGGGGCCGCGACTGGGCGCCAATGCGCCGACCGACGTTCCGGTGCCCGAAGTCATGCACCGGGAACACGATCATGCTGGAAGGCGAGACGCTCGAAATCCGGGGGCTGGATGATTCCCTCCCGCACCGCAGCTACATATGGATTCCTTCATTAAGGCCATTGTGGGCGGGGTCAATGTTTTCGCCGGTCTGCATGTGTGGACGGCCGACACGCAGACCGCGCAGGAGCGGGCCGACTGGAGCAGGAAACTGGGCGCGATGGCAGCGCTTCAAGCCGACCACCGTCGTTCCTGGCCACATGCTGCCAGGCACAGAAGCAGGACGCTTCGCAGCTCGCCTACACCCGTCCTACCTGACCCGCTTTGAATCGGAACTGGCGAAGGCGCCGAACTCGGCCGCGCTGATCGAGGCGATGAAGTCGGCCTATCCCGCAGCGGGCCTGATGGTCGCACTCGAGATCGGCGCCAAGGTCAACAAGGGCGAAATGAAGTGGTAATCCGCTGAACCGTCTCCCGCGCTGCCACAACCGGCGGTGCGGGAGGTGCGACTTTCCTGTCATCACACAGCTTTGAACGGCCCTGAATTATGAAAACGACTCTGCACTACATTTACGACCCGCTGTGCGGCTGGTGCTACGGTGCCGCCCCACTGGTGAAGGCGGCCCGCGAAGTTCTTAGCGTACGCCCGCACGGTGGCGGCATGATGACTGGCGCACACCGCCAGACCGTGACGCCGCAGTTGCGCGATTTCGTCAAGCCGCATGACGCACGGATCGCACAACTGAGCGGGCAACGCTTCGGCGACAACTATCTCGATGGCCTGTTGCGTGACACGAAAGCCGTGTTCGATTCCGCGCCGCCCACGGCCGCCATGCTGGCCGCCGAAGCCATCGCCGGCTGCGGGCTGGACATGCTCGCGCAACTGCAGATTGCACACTATGTCGGGGGGCGTCGCATTGCCGATCGGGCTGTCCTGATTGACGTCGCGGCGGCACTCGGCCTCGACCCCGCCACTTTCGCTGAAGCGCTGGATCGCCAATCTGGCGAAGCGCTTCAGGCCCATATCAATGAAACCCGGGCGTTCATGGCGCAGGTCGGCGCGCAGGGTTTCCCGACCTTTGTACTCGAAACCAGGGAAGGCTTGCAGATCGTGGACTTCGCGGGCTACCTGGGTCGTTCGCAAGATTTTCGGGACTGGCTGCGCAGTCAGACAGGCTCACCTGCGACGTTCCACACCGCCGAAGCGTTCAGTTGCGACGCCAATGGCTGCGCCATCTGAATCAGGAGACGCACATGAAAATCAATCTGCAGATCGTTGCCGACCACTACGCCGCATCGGCACGCCAGGATATCGCCGGCATGATGGCCGAGGTTTCGCCCGATGTGGCCTGGACCGAGATGGCTGGCTTTCCTTGCGCTGGCACCTGGATCGGCCCCGATCAGGTCACCGCCAATGTTTTCGCCGTGCTTGGCAGCGAATGGGAAAACTATCGCTTCACTCTGGAGAAACTGATCGATGGTGGCGAACACATTGTCGGCGTGGGCACCTACTCTGGGCGCAATCGAGAGACCGGCAAGGCCATGCAGGCGCGCGTGACGCATGTGTGGCGGTTGGCTGCTGGAAAAATCGTCGTCTTCGAGCAATTCACCGATACGTTGCTGGTCGCGCAGGCCATGCAAGACTAATTGATTCGATGCGGGTTCTCCGGACAACCGATACCGTCAGGCCCTATCTGATTGGGGGCTGTAGCCGAGGAATAAACGGAGGTGCCGCGTGGATAACGGCAATAACCAGAGTGGAGCAGTCAGTGGAATGGCTGGTAAATGGAGCCTGCGACTGCCCGCTTGTGGCCGATGTTGTTGAAAAAAGCGCGAATTATTTTGAATGACGCGAAGAATTTTGTTGCGTGATGAAGTGATGATTAGAATTTCTCGCTCTTTAGAGCGATTTGTTTTTTGTTGTTCTGGTGTTTCGTTGTTTCTTTCTTTTTTAAGTCGCTATCGGTGCCGAATTAGGCGGCGCTTGAGCAAACCAGATTGCTAATCGCCTGAGGTTTTGTGCCGTTGCCGCCAGTAGAAACTCATCTTGCGCACCGTTGGGACCGCGTAACCGAAGTCGATTAAAGTTCAGTATCTTTTTGAGGTGAGCAAACAACATTTCCACCTTCTTGCGATCATTTCTTGATTGCTTGTATTCCGGTGTTTTGGCAATGGCCCTAGCTACATCCCGCGCCGATTCATGGACGCTGCGTGTCACCGTGCGAGATGGTGTGTTTGGACAGCAACTCGCTTTGATTGGACAGGCCGCACAGTCGAATCGGCTCGCACGATATTTGATGGTGTTGTCCTTGGTGATATGGGTGCGCTGCTTTTTGAATGGACGCCAATCGCTGCGTAATGGTTTGCCTTGAGGACAACGATACTCGCCCGCCTCTGGATTCCATTGGAAGTCCTTGCTGGTCAAGGTGTCGTCGTCACGTTCGGATTTATCCCAGACCGGAATGTGCGGCGCGATCTGCTTTTCATTTACGATCCAGTTCAGCATCGGGCCGGAGCCATAAGCCGTATCACCGACTAGCCGATCCGGTTTGATATCGAACGTCGCTTCGACGCGGTCAATCATGATTTTAGCGGCGTCGCGTTCGTTGCTCACCGTCGACCCGCAAGCTTGCACATCCATGATGACGCCAGCATGTAGATCGATCAGATAGTTGGTCGAATAGCTGAAGAACGCCGGGCCGTCCGCGGCTGTCCAGCGCGCACACGGATCGGTCAGCGAAACGGACTTCGGTACGGTTGCAATTGGATTCTCTTGATCGACGCCATCGAGATATTCTTGCACGGCGCGGGTACAACGTTTCGGATCATGCCAGTTCACCGAATCTAGCTCATTGCCCGGTATCGCCGTTTGGCGACTGACATCGGCTTTGATCAAGCTGGCATCGACGGCGAAACCTTCGCCTTTGACCAAACCTTCGCTCATGCAACGTCGCACGCTATTCTCAAACAGGTGGCGAAGTAGTTCGCCGTCGCGAAAACGACCGTGGCGATTCTTGGAGAAGCTGGAGTGATCGGGTACCAAACCGTCTAGTCCTAAGCGACAAAACCAGCGATACGCTAAATTCAAATGCACTTCTTCGCATAAGCGCCGCTCGGATCGAATACCAAAACAATAGCCGACCATGAGCATGCGAATCATCAACGCGGGATCGATCGAGGGTCGACCGACTTCACTGTAGAACGGTGCTAAGTGTTGATGAATATCGCTCAGATCGAGAAAGCGATCGATATTGCGCAACAGATGATCCGGAGGAATGTGTTGATCGAGATTGAAGCTATAAAACAACGGTGCTTGGTCACCGCTTTGTCGTCCCATCATCGCAACTTCTCCCCTTCATTCTCCTATGAAAGTCAGACATTTCTCATGCGAATTCGTTCTCAATTTCAGCGCGAAATTTAATTCTTTTTTCAACAACATCGGCCGGCAATGATTGCGATGAACGTCGGCACTGAATAATTTTTCGAAACGCCGCAGACTTGACGTTCGCGAACGTCGACAAAAAAATCGGCGTGTGTCGGCAACGTGCGGTTACTGTTTTGTTGCGTTGGGCAATGCTATTTCCGCAGTGGGTCGGTTCAGCCAATTGAAGATTTCAGAAAGGTGTGGTGGCGCGCTTGCAAATCTAAATCGCACAACTACTCGCCAAGTCATTACAAAACGCAACGACAAATCGTTAAACGGCAACCGGCATCGCAATATGCGGATGGGATTGATAGCCGACAATCTCGAAATCGTCATAGCGGTAATCCAATATGGAATCGGGTTTGCGCTTCATGATTAGCTTAGGCAACGGATGCGGCGTTCGCGTCAGTTGTTCCGCAATCTGCTCGGTATGGTTCAAGTAAATATGGCAATCGCCGCCGGTCCAAACAAAATCACCGACTTGTAAATCGCATTGCGCCGCCATCAAATGTGTCAACAATGCGTACGATGCAATATTGAACGGCACGCCCAGACCAGCATCACAAGAACGTTGATATAGCTGGCACGAGAGCTTGCCGTCGGCGACATAGAATTGAAACAACAAATGGCAAGGCGGCAGCGCCATTTTGTGCAGTTCGCCGACATTCCACGCGGAAACGAGCAAGCGGCGCGAGTTCGGATTGGTTTTGATCTGCTGAATCACGTCGGAAATCTGATCGACAATGCGCCCGTCGCTGGTTTCCCAGTTGCGCCATTGTTTACCGTAGACCGGGCCGAGATTGCCGTCCTTATCGGCCCATTCATCCCAAATTCTTACACCGTTGTCGTGCAAATATTTGATATTAGTTTCGCCGGATAAAAACCACAAAAGCTCGTGAAAAATCGAGCGCACATGGAGTTTTTTTGTGGTGACAACGGGAAACCCTTCGGCCAGGTTAAAGCGCATTTGGTAGCCGAACACGCTGTAGGTGCCGGTGCCGGTGCGATCTTCTTTTTTGATGCCTTGGCTACGGATGTGGCGCAGGAACTCCAGATACTGTTGCATGGTTACGAGGACTCATTCTAGACCTCGTTATTATCGGGGAATCGCCAGCGTCGTGCGCGACTTTTTTACTTGGCGCAGACGGGCGGTAGCCGCAGGCAATCCCGCACCTGATTGTTGATCGAGGCGGCGCATGCTGGTGCCGCGCTCGCCAAGATAAATTCCACAATTGATCACCGCGTCGTTCGCGACTTCAAAATAGGTCGACTTCAGCTCGATTTTTTGGCTCGTCGGATTTTTCCATTTGTATTGAACCCAGCCATAGCCTTTGTCGCGTGCACGCGCCAGCATGTATCGAACGTAGGGCTTGCCATCAATATCGCGAACCTCAAGAATACTTTCGCCGCGCTTCCACGGTTCCATGCCGTTGGCCAGGCGCGTGCCGTCCAAACGAACTACCGAGACATAGAACTCCCCAAAAATAAACCGGCGATCATCGGGATTGTCAAAATCGTCACAGGCTTTTTCTATGCCCACAGCCGTTATGTGTGCGATGGCCCGTTTCACCAAATCCACCGCAGAATCTCGGCCCTCAACTTTATCGGTTTGGAACTGAACCACAGCTTCGTCTAAATGTTGAACTTCGCCTTCGAGATCAAGCGCTGCGGCGGCCGCTTCTTGAACGCGGGCGGAGTTGTGTTGCGTCACCGATTCCATTTGCACGATGGCGCGATTCACTTCTTCCGTCGCTTGGCTTTGCTCCTCGGACGCAGCCGCAATGCTGCGCACGAGATCCGCGATGGTTTGTACACGGTCGACGACTTCATCCATGGTCTTTGCCGCGTCTTGAATGCCGCGCGAACCCTCGGCCACGCTATGCGTTGAAACAGCGATGAGCTTTTTAATATCCTTCGCTGCGTCAGCACTACGCTGCGCCAAACTGCGCACTTCGCTCGCGACGACGGCAAAGCCGCGCCCCTCTTCGCCGGCACGTGCGGCCTCGACGCTGGCATTGAGCGCTAGAATATTGGTTTGAAATGCAATACCTTCAATCAGCCCGACGATTTCGCTTATATTCCTTGAGCTGTCGTTGATGCGATCCATCGTGCGCGCGACATTTTTAACCCGATCGGCACCATCGGCAACCGTCGTCGAAAAATCCCCGGTCAAGGTACTTGCCTCGCCACAACGGCGCGCGTTTTCCTGAATCGTCGACGCCAATTCTTCCATGGTTGACGCCACTTCTTCTAAAGTGGAGGCTTGATGTTCGGTGCGATCGGCCAATTCGTTATTACCTTTGGAAACGGCTTGAGCCGCACCCATTATCTTGTCCGCGCTTTCGCGAACCTGGGAAACCAACTCGACCAAATTTCGATTCATTTTATTTAGCCTTTCCACCTGCATGCCTTTAACCGAGTTCGATTCCGATTCCGCCATGCCGGAAAGGTCGCCGCGACCGATTCGCTCAAGCCCTTGCCTCATTTGACTGCCCGTTACGCTGATATAAACGCCAAAGCCGGCGAAAAAGTAAATTGCCGCCAGCATCGCCAGAACACTGATGAAGGGAAATTGAAAAAGTGCCGCAATAACTGCAACGGAAAATGTACCGCCCACAATGGCACAGCTCCAACCGCGCGATAGGCGCTTTGACAGGTTAATCGCGGGGGCCAAAACACTCAACATCAGGCTAACTGCATTCATTGAAGCCACTTTCTAACCGTAGATGCCTGTACGAATTGATCAATAGGCATAGAGTGAATAAGTGAACTTATTACACATGACGGACGCATTTTGAGCTCCTATCGTCGTTTGTTTATCGATTTTACATTAAATATTTAACTACAGATAACAAATTTAAATAATTGTTTTTAATAAAATATTATATAAATAAAAATTGGTATTGTTTTAGAAAATTGTTTTATTCAGCTGCGTATCGGTTCGCTTTTAACGGAAACATTGACTGATGCGAAGCGACACGTGAGAATGCAGGCAAGAAAAATTCAGTGAGGAACGCCCGTTGACGCTTCAAATTCACAGCCCGAAAGATTTTTACGCGGGGCTGATCTTTATTGTGGCTGGCTTAATCGCAGTAGTAATAGGGCGCGACTATTCGCTTGGTACTACGACGCGAATGGGTCCCGGTTATTTTCCCGCGCTACTCGGCTGGTTGCTAACCATTCTAGGCACGGTCATTGCGCTTCGAGCACTATGGATTAGCGGTCCGCCGGTAGGCCCCATCGGCTTTCGCCCGCTCGCGCTGATTCTGGCCGGGATGCTTGGATTCGCCGCACTGCTCGAACCGGCGGGATTGGTCATCGCTGCCGTCGCCTTGATCGGCATTGGCTGTTTGGGCTCATCGGAATCACGCCTAGGCGAATCCGTGCCCCTGACCATCGCGTTAGTCGCCCTTGCGCTTGGTTTGTTCGTATACGGCCTTGGGCTGCCGCTGAAAGTGTGGCCATGGTCCTAACATGGATTTAATTGCCAATCTCGAACTTGGCTTTGCCGTTGCTTTCACACTCAAAAACCTCGCCTATTGTTTTCTTGGCGTAACGCTCGGAACCTTGATTGGCGTGCTGCCCGGCATCGGGCCCGTCGCGACGATCGCGATGCTATTGCCGATTACGTTTAATTTGCCACCCGAATCCGCACTCATCATGCTCGCCGGAATTTACTATGGCGCGCAATATGGCGGCTCAACTTCGGCAATTCTCGTCAATATTCCAGGCGAAGCCTCCTCAGTCGTCACGGCGATGGAGGGCTATCAATTGGCGCGACAAGGCCGCGCCGGTGCAGCGCTTTCCATCGCGGCGCTCGGCTCATTCTTCGCCGGCTGTGTCGGCACGCTATTCATTGCCGCGTTCGCACCACCGCTCGCTTCCCTCGCCTTCAAGTTTGGCCCACCGGAGCGATGTTCGTTATATGTATTGGGCCTCGTCGCCGCCGTGGTGTTGGCGCACGGCTCGCTGATCAAGGCGCTTGCGATGATCGTGCTCGGCTGTTGCTTGGCATTATTGGCACCGACGTAACATCGGGCACGCAGCGTTACACGTTCGGTATTGCAAATTTGTCCGACGGCATTGGATTCGCGATTGTTGCAATGGGTATGTTCGGTATCGCGGAAGTAATTCGCAGCTTAGAAAACGTTGCAACGCGCGAAGTGTTCACCGCGAACGTCACGCGCCTATGGCCAACGCGCGAGGATTTGCGCGCCTCGTGGAAGGCCATCCTGCGTGGCACCGGACTCGGCTCGATTTTGGGCCTATTGCCCGGCGGTGGCGCGGTACTCGGATCGTTCGCGTCGTATACCATGGAGAAGCGCTTAGCCGGTCCATCGTCCAATTTCGGCAAGGGCGCAATCCAAGGTGTGGCGGGTCCGGAAGCGGCGAACAACGCAGCGGCGCAAACCTCGTTTATTCCGATGTTGACGCTCGGCATACCTTCTAATCCCGTGATGGCGTTAATGGTCGGCGCAATGATCATTCAAGGCATTCAGCCCGGCCCGCAAGTGATGACGCAGCGCCCCGAATTATTTTGGGGCATGATCGCCAGCATGTGGGTCGGCAATGTTTTGTTGGTATTGCTGAATTTGCCGCTGATCGGCATTTGGGTGCGGCTACTGAAGGTTCCCTATCGCCTGCTTTATCCGGCGATCCTATTGTTTTGCTGTATCGGCGTTTATAGTTTGAACAATAGCATTATGGATGTGGCGCTCGCCGCGGTGTTCGGTCTGATCGGTTACGTATTCATTAAACTCGATTGCGAACCGGCGCCGTTGTTGCTGGCCTTCGTGCTCGGTCCGTTAATGGAAGAAGAATTGCGCCGCTCCGTCAACACCGCGCGCGGCGATTGGAGTGTTTTCCTCACTCGGCCGTTGAGCTTATCGCTACTCCTTGTAGCGGCTGCGTTGTTGCTGATGATCGTCTTGCCGAATATACGAAAGAAACGCGAAGAAGCATTTCAGGAATAAATTTTCGAATGATGATGGCCGGAGAGCCAATGGCCCGAGGCCACCCCGTCCCACGCGGCTTCCAGGCCGATTGCATTGCAATTTGCAACACCAGTCATTACCAGCGCCTTTCGCCCCGGACTTGATCCGGAGGAAGCAATCTACTTTTTTGTATTCACGGCAACTACGAATCTTGCCCGCCGCTCAACGCGTACAGCGTGCGCGAATGAAACTCACGCTGATACAAAATATAGACCACCACGGCGGTCGCCGGAAAAATAAGCCAAGGGTGCAAAAACCACGCCAATACTGCCATGGAAAAATAAAAGGCGCGCAAACCTTCATTTAAGTTCTCTGCAGCAAAACTACAGACGTTCGTGACCATGTCGATGTACGTTGCGTATTGTTCCGGTTGGACGGTCGGCGGTGGTGCCGCACCCACTAAGACCGTGCAAAAATTAAACTGCCGCTGCGACCAGGTGAATTTAAAGAATGCGTAAACAAAGACTAGGATCAAGCAAAATGATCTTAATGCGCCATACCAGTTCAGACTCTTTACGCGCGAACGGCAACTCGGAAACAACATCCATCACCCGCTCAGTCGTGCCGAGCAATGCAACCAAGCCACCTAAAACCAGGATCGATGTCGACGCGAAAAATGTTGCGTTGGTAAAAAGATTATTCAGCGCCGCAATATCGCCGATGCGATTTTCGCGCGTCAACATATGAGAAAACCACTCGCGACGAAAGCGGCGCATTGTAACGACTAAGCTATTGCGATTACCGACGCGGACGTTCTGCGTAAAGCGTATAGCCAGCCCACCACACAAAAAACCACAGCAGCGCAATGATATCGATGACAGGAATGTTAAACAAAGTTACTCCCTAATTGACTGACCTATTCTACAATAGGCGACGTAAACTAATGGAGATATAACTTGCTGTCGTCGCTACGCGTGCTCGATCTGACTTGGGTGTTGGGCGGCCCGTTCGCAAGCCAAGTGCTCGCCGAATTGGGCGCCGAGATCATTAAGGTCGAATCGCCCAGCGGCGATCAAGCGCGCGACTACCCGCCTTATTATTTCGAAGGCGATTCGGCTTTTTTTCTGTCCATCAATCGCGGCAAAAAAAGCATTGTCCTCAATTTGAAATCCGACGCGGGCCGCGAAGTGTTTTATGATCTCGTGCGCAAAAGCGATGTCGTGATGTACGGCTTCGCACCGGACGTGCCGGCGCGCCTCGGTATCGATTTCGAATCGTTGAAAAAAATAAATCCGCAAATCGTCGTTGGCCAATTGATCGGGCTACATGATGAGCCACCTTACGCGACACAGCCGTCGTTCGATACCATTGCACAAGCCCTCAGCGGAATCATGAGTATCACCGGCGAGCCGAACGGTAAACCGAACCGTGTTGGCTATCAGGTCGCCGATCTTGCTGCCGGGCTTTATCTCGCCAATGGTATTTTGGCTGGGATAATTCATGCACTGAAAACCGGCGAAGGAAAAAAAATCCAAGTGTCATTGCTCGATTGCCAGCTCGCGATGCTGACCTGGCAAGCGCAGAATTATTTTGTTTCTGGCGACATTCCGCAAGCGACCGGCTCACGTCATGCCACGCTGGCACCGAGCGAAGCGTTTCGCTGTGCCGATGAGAAGTTTATCGCCATTTCCGCATCGACCGATCAGTTTTGGCAGCCGCTTTGCAAGGCGCATCGGTGCGCCGGAACTGGCGGCGGATGCGCGCTTCACCGACGGCGAAGCGCGCATCAAGAACGTCGCCGCGCTCGCCGACGAGCTCGCGTGCATATTCACACGTTTTAAGCGCGATGAGGTAGTGACGCGCTTGGAGCAAGCGCGCGTTCCCGTCGGCGCGGTAAACAACGTCGCCGAAGCACTGGCGCAGCCGCTGGTTGGGATTCGGAATATGGTAACGGCATTGCCCCATCCGATCAGCGGGGCAATGCTGAAGTTTCTCGGCAATCCATTCAAGTACGAGGGCGCAACGCCGCTCGATTATCCACCGAAGCTCGGCGCGCATACCGCGGAAGTTCTCACTGCCGTATGTGGCTACGACACAGCTAAACTGAAAAAGCTACATAGCCAAGGTGCGATTGCGCTTAACTAAAGCGATGTCCGAAAACATCCTACTGACGGAAATTTCCCCATCCGGCATCGCCTATCTGACGCTTAATCGACCGCAAGGCGATGAACGCAATTAATAGCCCCATGCGCGATGCGATAATCACGGCGCTGAAAGCCTTAATGGATGATGATCAAGTCCGTGCCGCGGTGATTGGCGGCGCCGGTGATCGTGCCTTTAGTTCCGGACAAGATTTGGAAGAGGCTGCCGCGTTTACGCAAACCGGTGTCGCCACCTGGCTAAATCATCAAGGGGCGATGTTCCAAGCGTTTCGCGAATTCGAAAAGCCTATCGTCGCTGCGTTCAACGGACTCGCCGCCGGGGCTGGATTTCAGATCGGCTTATTGTGCGACGCGCGGGTCGGCTACGCAGACATGCGCATCGGCCAGCCGGAAGTCCGAGCGGGATTAGCCAGCATTATCGGATCTTATTTCATGAGCCAATATTTACCACCCGGGCGAAATGTCGAGCTATCCTTAACGGGAAAATTAATCTCCGGGCAAGAAGCCTACGACTGGGCGCTTCTCTCGCGTCTGGCGCTGCGCGAAGAAGTCGTTTCCATCGCGACAAAAATCGCGGAAGACATCGCGAAACAACCGCCGCTCGCCATTGCGCTGACTAAGCGGCGCTTTCGAGAAACGACGCAGGCTGACTTCGATGATGCGATAGCGGCAGCGATCAAAGCAAACACCCTTGCCTATGGCACCGGATTGCCACAAAAAAAGATGAACGAATTCTTAGCACAGCGAACAGTGGCGTTAGATGATAAAAAGTAACGATACCCTAACCTCTTGTGGCCCAAGGCCGGCCCCTCATTCCGGCGAAAGCGGGAATCCATTTAGCCTCTCAAGTTCAACATGGATTCCCGCTTTCGCCGGAATGGTAACGTGGTTATTGACTGTCCAAAGGCTCATACGTCCCGCTAGAGTCCTATCAAATGCGGTATTGCTCGCGTGCCTATTTATATGCCCTTTGACCTGGGCACAAACTTACCCGACGAAATCCGTAAAAATAATTGTCCCCTATTCCCCCGGCGGTGGATCGGACATTGCCGCACGACTGATCGCCAACAAACTCAGTACTGCATTTGCAAAAGCAGTGGTGGTCGAAAACCGTCCCGGCGCCGGCGGCAACATCGCGCATGATCTAATCGCCAAGGCAGCGCCGGACGGCTACACCATCATGATCGCAGGCATGAGTTTGGTGACCAATGCATACTTGCAAGAAAAACTTCCCTACGATCCGCTGAAAGATTTTGCGCCGATCACGCTGGCGGTGCGTGTCCCCAACCTACTCGCGGTGAACAATGATGTACAGGCGAAATCGGTGAAGGAACTGATCGCGCTCGCCAAAGCCAAGCCCGGTAGTCTCTCTTATGCTTCTGCAGGAAACGGCACGTCGCTGCATCTCGCTGCGGAACTAATGCAAAGCATGGCGCAGATCGAGTTAAATCATATTCCCTACAAAGGTAGCGGGCCGGCTGAGGTCGATCTCATTTCGGGGCAAGTACAAATCATTTTTGACCCGATCGCTTCCGCATTGCCGCACGTTAAAGCCGGCAAAATGCGCGCACTCGCAATCACTACCGGAAAGCGAAGTAAGCTGTTGCCCGATTTGCCGACGATGGCCGAGGCGGGATTGGCCGGATACGAATCGGCCGCGTGGTTTGGTTTTTTCGCGCCTGCGAAAACTCCACCCGCGATCGTCGATCGGCTCAACAAAGAAATCGTCGCGGTACTCAAGCAAAAAGATATTCAGGAAAAACTCGCCGCGGTTGGTGTCGAAACCATTGGCACGCCGGCGAAAGAACTCGACGCATTGATGCGCAGCGATATGGTGAAGTGGGAAAAGGTGTTTAGAAACGCCGCGAAAAAACACTAAATGTATTTGCCATCGGCCTGCGAGCCAATACTGGCGCGGCTCTCCAGGCATCGATCAATACATTTAGCCGCGCGCGTACGTGAGGCCGACTATTATTTCGCGCCCATCAGCACGCGAATATGCTCTGTGACGCTACGCCCTAACGCGTCAAGATTATAGCCGCCTTCTAGCGCCGACACGATGCGGCCCTTGGAAAATTCATCTGCTAACTTCATGATCTCCGCCGTTACCCAACGATAATCGTCTTCGGTCAATTTCAAATAAGCAAGCGGATCGTCTTTGTGAGCATCAAATCCCGCTGAGATCAAAATCAAATCCGGACGAAACCGTTTCACGTTCGGAATCCAATCCTTCGCGACTGCTGCGCGAAATTCTTCGCCGCCGCTATTTGCCGCAATCGGCGTATTGATGATGTGATCGCTGATGGTATCGGCACCCTGATAGGGATAATAAGGATGCTGAAATGTCGAGCACAACATCACATTCGGTTCGCTGGAAAAAATTTCTTCCGTGCCGTTGCCGTGATGCACATCGAAATCAAGAATGGCGACGCGTTTGATGCCGTAAACCGCGCGCGCATGGGCCGCTGCGACGGCGATATTGTTGAAAATGCAAAAGCCCATCGACCGACTCGACAACGCGTGATGGCCCGGCGGGCGTACCGCACAAAATACATTCTTTGCTTTACCCGTCATTACCAAATCAACACCCAAGACGACGGCGCCCGCCGCGCGTCGCGCCGCCTCCAAGCTATTGGGATTCATCGACGTATCCGGATCGAGTTGAACCAAACCGGTGCGCGGTGCTTTGGCTTCGATGTCTTCAACATAGCTTTCGCGATGAACTGCGCAGCAACGCCTCGCGCTATCACCAGCGGCGCTTCGTGCTGTTGCAGCAAGCCATCAATGCCGGAAGCGATTAAGTCGATCTTTGATCGCAGCCAAGACGCTGCGGCGATTCCGGATGGCCCGCGCCCATGTCGTGAAGTTTGCACGCAGGGTGAGTGATAAATGCAGTGGTCATGGAAAGATTATCTCAACGCCTTCAAGCATGCGCAAGTTACTTCATTTCTAATGTCGCTTGAATGAAGCACTCGATTTAAATTGCCATGCCTGAAGAGGCAATGCCGGTGCGGCTTACGGGGCACACGTTGCCAGCATCCAACAACCATGCGGCAGGTGGCGATGGCAATTTTCAAATTTGCAGTTGCGGTCGCTGCCAAGCAGCGTCTATTCGGTAAGAGCTAACGCCTGTTCCAAATCCTGGACGAGATCATCAACGTGTTCGAGCCCGATCGATAGTCGAATCATGTCGTCGCTAATGCCTGCCGCCAAATGATCTTTAGCTGAGAGCTGTCTGTGTGTCGTCGCAGCCGGACATATCGCGAGTGAACGCGTGTCACCGATGTTCGCCATGCGCATAATGAGTTTGAGGGAATCGTAAAACCGAACTCTAGCTTCCAACCCACCTTTTACACCAAAGCTCATGATGCCCGACGCCCTGACCACGCATGTATTTGTCCACCAGTGGTTTGCTCGGGTGATCGTTAAGCCCAGCGTAACGCACCCAACTCACTTGCTTGTGGTTTGCGAGGAACTTCGCAATTGCTAGCGTGTTTTCGCAGATACGATCCATCCGTACCGGTAATGTTTCTATTCCCTGCAGGGCCAAGAAGCTATTGAACGGCGCTAGACAACTGCCGATATTCCGGAGAACCACGGTTCTAGCTCGCGCGATGTAAGCCGCCGCACCAAACCGATCCGGATAAACCAAGCCCTGATAGCTGGGTTCCGGCGCCGTGATGCCACGAAATCGTTCCTTGTGCTCCATCCAAGGGAACTTCCCCGAATCGACGATGATGCCACCGATGATATTGCCGTGACCACCGAGGTATTTGGTAAGCGAATGTACGACGATGTCCGCGCCATAATGGAACGGGCGACACAGATAGGGCGACGCCACCGAGTTATCGACCATCAACGGTATGCCGTGCGCATGAGCGACGTTCGCCAACGCTTCGATGTCAGCAACGTTGCCCGCGGGATTGCTGATTGATTCACAAAAGACTGCTTTGGTGTTGCGGTCTATAAGCTTAGCGAAACCTTCTGCACGAAGGTCTGCGGCGAAGCGAACGTTAATGCCATAATCGGGGAATACTTGAGTAAAGAGATTATGGGAACCGCCATACAACTCGCTCGTCGAAACAATATTATCGCCGCTGACAGCGAGATTCATGATCGCGCACACAACCGCTGCTTGACCCGAGCTAACCGCCAACGCGCCAACGCCGCCTTCCAGCGCGGCGACGCGTTGCTCCAGCACATCGTTGGTTGGATTGCGAATCCGACTGTAGATGTTTCCGTCTTCGACGTTAAGATTGAACAAGTCTTCGGCGTATTGCGTGTCGTCGAATGTAAAAGATGCGGTCTGGTAGATTGGCACGGCTACTGCCCGTGCTGAAGGCGAGGGTGTATAACCAGCGTGGATGACGAGGGTCTCAAATTTCATGGATGTCTCCGATCAACGCATCAGGACTAATTTTCCTATATCTTATGGTACCCGTTCCGGCAATTTGTCGATCAGATTCATCACGCCCTACCTTATTGCGTTTGCAAAACGGATGAGAGGAAAACGCGACGGATACAAACTAAATTGATCATCGGACGCATTAGCCGCGTCCTACCTTACTTTTTCCAAGAACCTGTCGATCACTGCGTTGACCTTTTTGGGGCTTTCCCAGTGCATATTGTGCATCCCCGGCATTACCACCACCTCGGTACGCGTTGCCACGGTTTTTCCCCAGTTTTGTGCGGCTTGGGCCCAGCCTTTGTACCAACTTGGGTCATATACGATGTTTAGAACCGGAATTTTGCTTTCAATCGCTTTCGCTTCTGAGGTGTAGTCGGCAACATTACCGTCGTACAAAAGTGACACCGCGGCAGACGTGGGTGTTTTAAGGGTCTCGTCGAGCCTCGAAGCCATTTCCTCTTCTGTCAGCGGGCGGGTGAACAAGCTTTTTATGAAGTCGCGCATAGACGGAATGCGGTTGTACGCAAGACTGTCGTAATAGGATTTGAATTCATCTAAGGTTCTGATAGTTCCCCAGTCACCGTCTTTCTCGATGATGTCTTTAGGACTCTGATCAAGGCAGACGAAGCCTTTAACGTTGTCCGTGCCAAACGCACGAAAGTAAGCGTAAGCGTCGTAGCAACCCCACGAATGCCCGACTACCACTGCGTCTTTCAGCTTAAGCGAATCCATGAACGCTTTCAAGTCCGCGCCGTGTTGCGTGTAAGTGTTGTTTTCCGGCATCTTCGAGGATCGTCCCTGACTACGCGGGTCGTACACTGATAGCGCGATAGCGTTTGGAAAAATGCTCGACCTGTGGGCGTAGTGAGGCCGTGGTCCCGGTCCAGCCGGGAATGAATATGATGGGGCGGCCGGAGCCGCTTCCTCGTAGTAAAGCTCCAAATCCGGACTCACTCGGACATATTGACCGGCAAAAGTGGCCGTACAGCCGAACGATAGAAAACAATACGCAACGAAAAACTTGAGATAAAAACTCATGGCTATATTCCTTTTAATATTACATAAGTGATTGTTGATAAATATGTTTGTGCGGTCAGCGCTGAACTGGAGCGCCAGGCATGCATCACAGCAACACGTTAGGTTGCGGCGGCATACACCAGGCATACCGATAGCAAAAAAGTAGGTTTGGCCCGCCAGCCCGACGGGTTAAAGCAAGGTGCTGTAAAGGGCTTGAGTTTCCGCGCCGGCTGGAACGCCGAGTACGATGGAAAGCATCTCGCGGCAGCGGCGGTACACTTTCAACGCCTCAGACGGCTTCACCACGCTGACGATGGCAGATGATCAGACGGCGATACAAGATTCTCCGAGAGGTTATCTTGTTGCAATGCACCTTCGTAAAGCGCAATGGCCGCGTTCCAAGTCACCTCGCTTGTTCGATGGCAAGACCCCGTGACCTATGGTCAGACGAAGAAATTTTTCACGTAGACGGTCTCGGGTTGATAAAGCCCACGATTCGCCCGAGTCTGATCTGGAAAGAAATGCTACCGCGATACAGGGCAATGGCTTGGCTTGCTACTCGTGATGAAAGGTCAGTTTGTGACGGTTCGACTTGTGACCTCGGCAGTACTCGTTCTGCAAGTCGATCAAAGGCCGACAGCATCGATCCAGCATTGGCTAGCGTCCAGGCGCAACGCGTTGTTCTGCCGCAGGATTGCACAATCGTTGCGCAACACTTTGCGCAAACGATGCAGCGCTGTTTCCAAAGACAAGCGTGCCACGTCACCCTCGGCGTCCGGCCACAGCGCTTCGCAAAGAGTCTCGCTGTTGGCCTCGCCACCGAGCGAAATGATGAGTTTCAAAAGTTGCAGTGGTTGCCGCGGCGTGCGCCCAGTGAATTTCAGTGGTGTATCGTCGATAAGGATTTCAAAACGACCGAGGGTGTAAATCTTGATTGGCCATGGCCAATGCTCGATCTCAATCGGGGCCGGTAAAGTTTTGTGCTTGCGAATTAGGCGCTGCACATATTCCACCTCGATGCCCATCTTAAGCGCCTCAGCCCAAAGCGTCGGCAAAGTTTTCGCATAGTAGCCCGCAGCGACAACATAGCTGCCGGCTTGCTGTGCCAATCGCAAACCTTGCCGCAGTAATTCATGGCAATCCTCGAGTTTCTGCTGTAACAAAGCGGCGTGAGCATCAATGAGTAGTAGCGCTGCCTCGAAGCGAACCATACCGGCGCGTTCGATATTTGCCCGAGCTTCGCGCGCGGTTAGTTCGGCCGATTCGTATTCGCCGGCCTCCACTTGCGCCAATGCAAGCGGCAGGCGGAAGCTCGTTTTCAGGGTGACTAAACCAAGCTGATCGACCGACTGCAGCGCACTTTTGAATAGTTCCAGGGCTTTTTGGTTTTCTCCACGTACAGACCAGGCGGCAGCCTTCGCCCACGTAAGGTAAATCGCATCCATCGTTCGCGGCGCTCGGGAATATGATTCCATACGGTTCATCAATGCTTCAATCCCTGTGCGATCACATATAGCCGCGGCTACTTGTGCCTGCGCCCAGACGAGAATGACTTCTGCGGCCTCAAGTTGATTTTGCTCCGCTAAATCTAATGCCGTCGAGCAGTGCATTTTGGCAGTTTGAAATTCCCCATCGGTGAACGCCAAAAACGATAGCCGGTGGAGAATAATAGCTTTAGTCAGCGCCGAGACCCTATCGTCTTCAAGCACTGGGAGAGCCCGTGCAACGGCAACTATGCGCTGGCGTCGTTGATCGTAGCTCGAAAATATGCAGTAGGTCAGCACAAAAAACAACGCGGAGGCACTCTGGTTAGCATCATGGCTTGCTTCGATGAGGGCCAGTACGTGATCGATATAGCTGGGTAGCTTCGCATTACCAGGCTGGCGATAGGCCAACGCCATGATCATCCCCGTAAATACGGCGAGTTTCAATTCTTTTGAGGGGAAGTGCGATGACTTTGACAGCAAATCTTCAAGAATCGGTATCCACTTGTCGATCTGTGTGAAATCGTGTGCCTCAAAATAATAGGTTTGTACGATTGCCGCAACACAAACCGCTTGACCTATGTAATCGTCCTGGTCGCGAAAGTGCGCAAAAGTTTCTTCTAGTTGCTTTCTTGCTTCCAATGGTCTGACTTGAACTAAGGATGCACCGTGCCAATACACAAGCCAAGGCGTTTCCGTGATATGTCGTTTGGGCAAAGCGTCGACCCAGCGGCGCAAAGTTTCGCCACGACCTTGGGAGAGCAAATTCTGCGCTTCAGCCAGAATAATTTCTGTTGCTACTCGCCAATCCCGGAACTCCACATAAAGGGACAACGCGTCTTCGATCTGACCTGAACGCCGAAGCAGGTCGGCGGCTTCGCGAGAAATTTCAGCATACTTGGCAGCAGAGAACGTTTGCCGTGCCGTGTTCAACAAAAAATCTCGAAACAACGCGTGGTATTGGTATGTCACGTCCTTCCCATCACGCCGATCAGTAAAGTAGTGGCGCCGAAAGAAGATTTCCAAGACATTCGCCGCATCGACATTTCCGCTAATTTCTGTAGCCAGCTCTGGGGTCACGCGGGGCAAAAATGCGGTTTTCATGAGCACATCTTGATGCTCCGCTGGCGCCTTGTCGAAAATCTCACCCGCGAAATAGTCAAAAATTGACTGCTGTGAATCCGTAGCAGACACCACCTGTGTTCCTTCCGGGTTACCGCGCGCTAACATCAAAATCAAACCCGCTGCCCAGCCGTCGGAGCGTTCGTAGAGTGCCTGGATTCTGTTTTCTTCATTTAAGTTTTTCGAAATGGAGATATCACGCGATTCTGTTGCCGTGAGGCGAAGATGGCCCCATTGCAGTTGGCCAAGTTTCTGGTCAGCGTTGAATCGCGCTAATGCGCTTGGTGGCGGCTCGCGACTGATAATGATCACGTTGACCCCTTCTGGAATTTCCTCGAAAGCTTCGCGGAATATTGCGTGGAGCGAAGACGAGGCCGCTGTCTCTTGATAGTTGTCTAGCACCAGAACGCTGGGTCGTGGCATGCGCGCAAAGAGATCGCGGAAAAACCGCCGCCCAAAACCACCTAAATCGCTCACATACTCCGCGGTCAACAGTGGTAGAGGCGCCTTTTTCGGCGGTGCCGCGCGGCCCAGGTAGTAGAAGAAGGTCGCCGGATCGTTATCGCCGCTATCGATCTGATACCAAATGTGGGTAAGGTTGCGCACTTCCAGGTAGCCCGCTACTAAAGTCGTCTTACCTGCGCCAGGTGGACTCGCGATCCAAATGATCGGATTCGCTCGACGCTGATCGAGTAGTTCGAACAAGCGTGGACGTGCAACAGCGCCAACCAAACGTGGGCGAGAGAGCTTTGGAAGCGTGGCGCCTGTCATATTCGATGATCTTTGCTGTGCGCGGATTTCGATACATTATGCGAAGTTCAGCCTAATAGAACAAGCGCTGGCTTTAGATGTGTGGATGTGTGTGTTGACATCGTATACACAACGATATATTCTCATTCAAAATGATTGGACTTAACCCATGCCTACAATTGCCCAAACCCAGCAAATTACAATCAACTTGCGCGCTCGCGCACCGCAGCGCGAACTTATTGACCGGGCGGCTGAATCGCAGGGAAAGACTCGTACCGAGTTCATGCTAGAAGCTGCTTGCCAGAAGGCACAAGAAGTGCTGGTCGACCAAACTGTTTTTATGTTGAACCAACGACGATTTAAGCGATTTCTCGAGTTACTGGATCGTCCAATCGCTCAGAATAAAGGTTTGGCAAAGTTGCTGGCTTCACGCAGCCCCTGGGACAAATAGGTCGAGCACCCGTTGCTCGCCCCCACACCGCTCGACGAAAATCATCGACTCGATTCATTTAGATGTCTCGAGCCTAGCCTCGAGATCTGGCTGAAACAGCGGGCTTACAAAAATCAACTGGATGGCACTTCGCGAACGTTTGTTGTTTGCGACGGCGAAGTGGTAATCGGCTACTACTGCCTAAGCGCGGGCTCTGTTTCCCGTGACGGCGCGCCGGGAAACGTTCGGCGCAATATGCCTGATCCCATTCGCGTTGTCGTACTCGGCAGGCTTGCCGTACACGCGGATTGGGCAAGCCAAGGCTTCGGCCGTGGGTTGCTTAAAGATGCGGTTCCGAGGACTGCGGGGGTTGCTAAAGAGATCGGTGTTCGCGCATTGCTGTGTCATGCCATATCTGCGGAAGCAAAAACCTTCTACGTCAAATTTGGTTTCTCGGAGTCGCCGCTGCACCCTATGACTTTGTCGATGCCGATTCCTTAACCGCGCAGAACAACTGGGGCTGGGGCTTCGCGCCAGCATTGGCAGTGGATATCCGAAAGCGTGAATTCGTATTCTAAAAAAACAAAGCCGACGGCGCCTATGGCGCGGTCGGCTTTGCTGACAGGTCGACGGAATGGTTGAAACTTAACCGGGCTTTTTCCGCGTGAAAATTCTTGCGCGAACTATTTCGGCCAAATCACCATATCGGTAAAGGGCGGCACGTACGCTTGCAGCGTGACAAGCAATCCAACTAAACACGCTAGCGCGATGGAATGGAAGAAAACATATCGCAAAATTTCACCTTCATGGCCGAACCAGCCGGTCGCGGTCGATGCGACAACAATACTTTGCGCATCGATCATTTTGCCCATCACGCCGCCGGAACTATTGGCCGCGCCCATCAAAATCGGACTTAAGCCGAGTTGTTCCGAAGTGGTTTTTTGCAAACCGCCAAACAGCACGTTAGATGCGGTGTCGGAGCCGGTCAGCGCAACACCGAGCCAGCCGAGCAACGTGCCAAAGAAAGGATAGAACACGCCAGTTGCCGCGAAGGCAAGCCCTAAAGTCACATCCACTCCGGAATACCTTGTGACGAAACCGAGCGCCAACATCGCCATGATCGTCAGCAACGAGTATCGAATGGCGTAAAGTGTTTGACCGTACGTTCGCAACATTTTTCCGAGCGAAACCCCCATGACCAAACCGGCAATAATTGACGCAAGCAGAATCCCTGTGCCCGTTGCCGACAGCCAATTCAGCGTGTATGAAATTTTCTCCGGCTTGGCATTTTCTGGCGCGACCGGCGGCATCCGTTGAATTTGCTCGTTCAGTCCGGGAATGGGGAAATCCAACTTGGTTATGCTGTTGTAACTCATCTTGATCGGCGGTTGGCCTTTCTCCGGATTTGGATACTCGCCGTTGAGAAAGTTCTTCATTGTCGACGTGCCCCACATGAAGACGACGATGCTCAAGATCGCCCACGGTGTCCACGCGCGAATAATTTCGGCGCGCGAGTAACCGTGGTGAACCTGATTCTTTTCGGCTTGCGCGGCAGAAATGGTTTCGCCTTCGCGCGTGACCGAGGTCCAAACGTTAGCCGGCTTCCAAATTTTGAGGAACAAGGCAAGCGCGGCCATCGACACAATAGCGGCGATCACGTCGACTAATTCCGGGCCTATATAGTTGGAAACAAGAAACTGCGGAACGGCAAAAAACACGCCTGCAACCAAAATCGCTGGCCAAATTTGCATCATGCCTTTGAATCCGACGAACGCCCAGATGAGCCAGAACGGCACGATCAGCGAAAACAACGGCAATTGGCGGCCAACCATCGCACTCAGGTCCATCGCATCCATTCCCGTGACTTTGGCTAGAGTCAAAATTGGCGTGCCCAGCGCGCCGAAAGCGACCGGTGCGGTATTAGCGATCAGCGATAGTCCTGAAGCGGCGAGCGGCGAAAAGCCAAGCCCAATCAGCACCGCACCCGTCACCGCAACCGGCGTCCCGAAACCGGCCGCACCTTCGAAAAATGCGCCGAACGAAAATGCGACGAGCAAAAGTTGAATGCGCCGATCGGTGCTAATGCCGGCAATGCTTTCTTGCAGGATTTTAAACAAGCCGGCTTCGCTGGTGAGCTTGTAGAGAAAGATAATATTTAGAATGATCCAGCCGATCGGTAGTAGCCCAAACAAGCCGCCGGCCATCGCGGTTTTCAATGCCATACCCGAAGGCATTCCGAAAATAACAATCGCGACGAACAGCGCGACAACCAAACCGGCGATGGCCGCGAGGTGCGCTTTCATATGGAAAAACCCCAAGCCGCCTAGCATGACGATCACCGGCAGCGCGGCGAATGCGACGGACAACCACGAATTATTTAACGGATCATATACCTGCTGCCACATGGAGCCCCCTGAAAGATGTTATGAGTTTTCGCGCCAGTGTGCCCGGCGGACTTAGTCGCGCAATTTTACAACGAGATGCAGCGCCCGCGCTATTGCATCAAATGAGGTTCGAGCTGAATAGATTCCGCGTGACGACCTAACAGCGTAATGCTGCCCACGCGCCGGTTATCGCCGTTATCGCTGAATTCGAAATCGTAAACGCGGCGAAAAGTCATTTGACCATCGCCATTGCGACGCAATTTTAGCGAGCTCAACGACACGGTCTCGTCGAGCAATTGCAGGCCATCATTTTGGCAATAGCGTTTGCCCAGCACGATCGCCTGCTCGCGCGCTTGCATCGTGTCATACCAAAACCAAATCGATGACGCGATCACAAAAATGAAAAAGAGTTGAATCATAAATCCCACCGAGTTGATTTATAATTATAACAATGGGCGGTTAGCTCAGCGGTAGAGCACTGCCTTCACACGGCAGGGGCCACTGGTTCGATCCCAGTACCGCCCACCAATAAAATCAAAAAATGAGGCGCAGCCACGCGCCCCAGTTTCGAGAAAAATCCCGTTTTGGAACAATTTTGGGGCGGTGCGATTTAATTTAAAGCTTGCTACGGCGGGCAATTTAAGGAGTGTCCGCGCAATGCCCACTCCTGAAAAACACGGCGAGTATTGGCGGGTCAAAATCCGTCGCAAAGATTTTCGCGCACCTCTTCCACGCTGCGCGTGCGAAAAGCCAAGGCCGAGATCCATCTCGACCGCCAACCCCCAGGATTGATTTGATTCCACGAAGTGTTCGCGCCCGTTAAAGGCGTAGCGTAATATTCGATTTATATTTTTAACTTTATTGTTCGGAAACCTGATGGCCATTACCAAAGAACAACTTTTTTCCGCAGCTGACGCAATTGTTGCCAATGGAATCGAGCCCACCCTTGAGGCTATTCGCGCCAAACTCGGTGTGACCAAGCCGCCGCTAACGGATGTGATTTCTGAGACGGACGCGTTGAATGCGTGGAAAGCTCACAATGCTGCAAAACGAGAACTTGCGGGTGAAGCCGTACCTAAAGCCATTGTTGAAAGAGTCACCCAATTCGGCAACGATCTTTGGGCCACGGCGTTTCAACGGGCCAACGAATTGCTCGCTCCGGAGCGCACGGCGATTGCGACCTCAAGGGCTGAATTTGAATCACAGCAGCGTCAAGCGCAGTCTGACGCACAGGCCTTGCGCGCCCAGCTCGTCGCCGCTAATGAACGTACGGCGGTCGCAATAGCACGCACGGATGAACAAGAGAAGCGCATGGCCCATCTCAGTACGATGCTGAATCAGCTTACGGAACATAACCGCGAATTGATCGCGGCGATCAAGAGCACCGTGCACATTGTGAATGAACCGTAGTGCCCAGCGAGGCTCAGCTTTTCCTCGCCTTTGCATAACCCAGGTATGAAGCAAACGCACGCCCATCTCAGCGAAATCGCAGTCAAGACGCTAGAACATTACGATCAGCGTGCGCAAGATTTTTGGGAAGGTACGCGCGATCACGATGTCAGCCAAAACATTGCGGCGCTATTGCAATATATCGAGATTCCCCCACCTTTTGAACTGCTGGATTTCGGCTGTGGACCGGGGCGTGATCTTATGGCGTTCAAGCGCCTTGGCCATCGCGCGACTGGACTTGACGGTGCAAAACAGCTGGTGGATATGGCGCGTTCTTTCAGCGGCTGTGACGTCCTGCATCAGAATTTTTTGGAACTGAATCTACCTTGCAGTCATTTCGACGGGGTGTTCGCTAACGCTGCGTTGTTCCACATCCCCTCCCAAGCCTTGCCGCGCGTCTTGAAAGAGTTGCATGCAACGCTGAAGCCTCGCGGCGTTCTCTTTAGCTGCAACCCCCGCGGCAATGGCCAAGAGGGCTGGAACGGCGATCGTTATGGGGTGTTCCATGATTTGCCGGCATGGCGCGGCTACCTGTCGGCCGCTGGATTCGTTGAATTGACGCACTACTATCGACCGGATGGCCTACCTCGCGAGCAACAACCTTGGCTGGCAAGCGTCTGGCGAAAACTTGAAAATTGATTGATTTCGGTCAACCATTTCAGACGAATAGATTTTCGAAACACCGCAAATTTGACCTTCGCGAATGGCGACGACAAAAAGCAGGCGAACCCTATATTCGTTGCTTAGTTGGTGAAATATTTCCGTAGATGAAGCGGTTCCGGGCCGCGCAGTTACAATGATAAACATCCGTAGCCGCATTGCATCTACAAAACGAGTTGATCGTTCATGCGGTTTCAATGTTAGGCGACTCACAGGAGGGGCAAATGTATAGCTATGATGTTGTCGAGTGGGGCAAACCGTTGCAGCGACGCGAGCGTGAGACGCCGCGGCCAAGCGGAACGCAGATTCTGCTGAAGCTGAAGTATTCCGGCGTGTGCCATAGCGACGTGCACATCCGCGACGGTTACTTCGATCTCGGCGGTGGCAAACGTTTTCAAATGAGCGACCGCGGCATGAACCCGCCGGTTACTCTTGGCCACGAGCCCTTTGGCACGGTAATCGCAGCCGGCCCTGACGCAGGCGATGTGCCGATTGGCCAAGATCGATTGGTTTGCCCTTGGATCGGTTGCGGTGATTGCGTGCGCTGCCATGAGGGGCAAGATAACCATTGCATGAAGCAGCGCTACGTCGGCATACAATTGCCTGGGGCCTACGCTGATCATTTGCTGATTCCGCATCCGCGTTATTTGGTCGATGCGAGCGGCATCGATCCCGCATGGGCGGCAACGTTATCCTGTTCCGGATTGACGACCTTCTCCGCGGTTCGGCAATTAGGTGCGATTCCGCCCGGCGAGTGGGTCGCGGTCATGGGCGCAGGCGGATTGGGCTTAGCCGCCATCAGCATACTGCGCGCGCTCGGTCACGAACGTATCATTGCGGTAGACATCGATTCGACGAAATTCGACGCCGCACGTGCGGCGGGCGCCATGGCAACGGTGAACGTGAGCGACGCGCAGGCAGTGCAGCAAATCCACACGGTGGCCGGCGGGCCGATTTATGGCGCGGTCGATTTAGTAGCTTCAAGCGATACGGCGAATCTATCCCTCGCGGTGCTACGCAAAGGCGGCAAGTTAATTGTGGTCGGGTTGTACGGCGGCGAAATTCCGGTCTCACTGGTTGTGTTGGTGCAGCGCGCACTGATGCTGCAAGGCTCAAACGTCGGCACGGTCGCCGAGTTGAAAGAGCTGGTTGAATTGGCGCGTACCGGCAAGCTAAAGGCCATACCCATTGAAAAGCGTTCGCTTGCCGATGTAAGCCGCACGCTCGATCAGCTTAAGGCGGGTGAAATCCGCGGCCGCGTGGTGATTGAGATTCCGTAATTTTTTTGAGTTGCGAAGAATCGCCGCTAAACATAAAAATTGCTATGGAGAAATATGTCTGATACGCCGCCCTACACGCCTCCCAAAATCTGGACCTGGAACAAAGACAACGGAGGCAAATTCGCCAACATCAACCGGCCCATCGCCGGCGCGACGCATGACAAAGATCTGCCGATCGGACGTCACCCGATTCAGCTCTATTCGCTGGCCACGCCGAATGGCGTCAAAGTCACCGTGATGTTGGAAGAACTCCTCGCGCTTGGCCACAGCGGCGCCGAATACGACGCCTGGCTGATCGAATCGGCGACGGGCAACAATTCGGTAGCGGTTTTGTTTCGGCCAATCCTAACTCCAAAATCCCGACACTGGTGGATCGCAGCGGACCGAACCGATTAGGGTATTCGAATCTGGCGCTATCTTGGTCTATCTGGCCGAGAAATTTGGCGCGTTCCTGCCAACGACGCGGTCCGGCGCGCGCGGCACGCTGGTCGTGGCTGTTCTGGCAAATGGGCAGCGCGCCCTATCTGGGCGGTGGCTTCGGTCATTTCTACGCCTATGCGCCGAGCAAGATCGAGTACGCGATCGACCGCTTCGCAATGGAAGTAAAACGGCAACTGGACGTGCTCGACCGCCATTTGGCCGACAACGAATACATGGTGGGCCAAGAGTATTCGATCGCCGACATGGCCATGTGGCCGTGGTATGGCGCGCTCGCCAAGGGCTTGCTCTACGAGGGCGGCGAGTTCTTGCAAGTTAACGAGTATAAAAATGTACAACGTTGGACCGCGATGATCGCCGCGCGCCCGGCTGTAAAGCGCGGCCGGATGGTTAACCGCATCTCGGGCGATCCTGCGAGTCAGTTACATGAACGCCACGAGGCCAGTGACTTCGACACCAAGACACAGGACAAAATTTCTAACAGCTAACTGTTCTCGCTTGGCGCTCACGAAATCTCCATCTCCAACAGCGCCGAACTCAGTGCTTTGCCGTGAGTGTCCATCGCGAGCGAGGTGGTGACGCCGGTAAGAAGCGCTTCTTCGCATACCAACTGTAGCGCCAACAATCCTGGCACTTCATGTCGAGTGACTTTGCCAGCAACAATCCCATTCAAATGTTGTTGCACCGCGATCGTCGTGACTTTCTCCACCAATATCGGATAGTCTTCGGCGCGATACGCGATCAGCGAAAGAATCGACGTGTTGCCTTTATCGCCTGCGCGGCAATGGGCGATTTCATACAGTTTCATGATGGGGATCCGATTCAAGCACGGTAACTTTGCTCAGAACATCATTGCGCGCCAACAGCGTGGAGATGATGCCGATACGTCGGTGATGTACTTGCGCGCGGCGCCGCCACCCGCCGGGCCATTGGTGTAGAGCGCTTCGACTTCTTCGCCGATGCGCGCTGCTTGGGTGCTGAAGCGGCCAGTGCCGCCGCGCGCAAACGAACCTCGTAGGGTACAATGATTGACGCAAAAGACTTACGATGCACCGAGGTACTGCCGATATAGTCGATCCGCAATTCGGGGAAATCTTCGCCAAGCGCTCGTCGATCACGCGGCCGGCAAGCTCTGCGCGTGCCAACGCGTTTTGCCCAGCATAGGAAATTTCGCCTTCGCCCCGAAAACCGGCCTGGTAGCCAATACTGACTTTGTAACTATCGGTACGCGCGCGGCCAAGCCGTTGCTGACCAGCACGCGGTCATTGCCAATTTCTCGAGTGCGACTTGCGTAAAATCCGCAACAACGTCCGGCGTGATATAGGCTGCCGGATCGGTGACTTCATACAAAAGTTGCTCTTTGACGGTTCCGAGATTGATAGCGCCACCTGTCCCTGCAACTTTTGCAATGATTGCACTGCCGTCTTCGCGTTGTACTTCTGCCAACGGAAAGCCAAGATGCGCGAGATCGGGCACATCTTTTTTGCCCGGGTCAGCGAAGTAGCCGCCGGTGATTTGTCCGCCGCATTCGAGTAAATGGCCAATCACCGTGCCTTGCCCGAACCGTATGCCAGTCATCCAACGCCAGCCGAAATGATGCACAATCGGGAGCGAGGAACAAACTTGGGATCGGCGACCCGGCCGGTGATGATCACGTCGGCGTCACTTGCCAGTGCGGGTAGCATGGCTTCGACGCCGAGATACGCATTGGCCGAAATGACGTTGGCATAGCTACGCAGTGGACGGCCAGACTCAATCACTTGAAGTGCAGGGTGCAAGCCGCGTCAGGACATCGTCTCCAGTCACGATCGCTACTTTGATAGAGATGCCTATGCTGTCGCGCGATATCGATAATCGCGCGCCCTGCCGCGTCAGGATTCGCTGCGCCCATATTGGTCACTAGACGAATCCGACGTTTCTTAATCAGCGGCAACAGTGGCTCGATGCGTCGCTGTAAGTATGGATCGTATCCGAGTGCGGGATTGTCGAGCTTATTCTTCTGCGCCAGCGCAATGGTGCGTTCGGCCAAACATTCGAGCACCAGATAATCGAGATTGCCTAGTTCGGCAAGAATGATCGCTGGCTCAAAGCGGTCACCTTGAAAGCCGGCGCCGGCGCCGATGCGAAGGGGGCCAGTCATGATTGGTTTGGCATGCCTAAATGAGAAAGTTGGATCGCGTCACGGGTTTCGAGAAAAACGCGTTGTTGGCTCGAATGGTTTCTTGCAAGTAAGAATGCTATACGCGTCCAGCTCGCGAAACAATTCTTAAGCATTCTTTAATTTTACGAATCTCTTAACTTACCAGGTATCCACAAACGTTCGTCTTTTTTCCACTCGCGGTTTAGTTGCCGGAAGCGATCGCAATCCGCTTACGATTCTGAGGCGTGTCTCTGCAGGGTCGATGACATCGTCGATCTCGAACAAAGTCGCAGCGCTAAGTGCCGTACCACGTTCGTAGGCGATAGCGACCAATTCGTCAAACTTGGCCTTCCGCTCAATGGGATCATCAATTGCTTCCAACTCCTTGCGAAAACCGAGCTTGACCGAGCCCTCAAGATTCATCGGACCGAATTCGCCAGTAGGCCATGCCACCGAGAAAAACGGCAGATGAAAGCTACCACCGACCATACCTTGGGCACCCAAACCATAAGCTTTCCGCAAGACGACGGAAAAGATCGGCACGCGCAAGTTAGCCCCCACAACATAGAGCCGGCAGCAATGTCGGACCAAAGCGGTGCGTTCCGCTTCGGGTCCCACCATATTTCCCGGTGTATCGCAAAGTGATAGCACGGGGATATCAAAGGCGTCGCATAGTTGCAGGAAGCGTGCTGCTTTATCTGCAGCATTAGCATCTATCGCGCCGCCGAGCACCATTGGGTTATTCGCAATGACACCCATCGCTCTACCTTCTATTCGAACAAACGCGGTGATCATGTTAGTGCCAAAATCGCGCCGTAATTCTAATATCGAATCCTTGTCGGCGAGAAGGTCAATTATCCGTCGCACATCGTAAACACGTAATCTATTTTCCGGAATGACATGGCGTAGTTCGCGTTGATCAGCGCACTCCCAGTGCTTAAGCGGGCCTTGAAAGTAAGACAGGTATTGCTTCGCGACACGCACGGCATCAGCTTCATCGCGCACGACGATATCGATCACACCATTGCGGCGCTGAATCGATGTGGGGCCGACCTCGTCGGGATGAAACGTGCCTAAGCCACCGCCTTCGATCATCGCGGGACCACCCATTCCCAAAGAAGTGTTCTCGGTCGCAATGATCACATCACAACAACCCGCTAATACAGCATTGCCCGCGAAGCAACGTCCGGAAACGATGCTTACCAACGGCACCAGTCCGCTTAATTTTGCCAGCAGCGAAAAAGCTTTGATGTGCAAGCTGCCGGAGGTGATCGTATCGGTGTCTCCGGGGCGGCCGCCACCGCCTTCCGCGAAAACAATAACCGGCAGTCGCCACCCGGCGGCTAACTCGAACATTCGATCTTTTTTCTCATGATTCTTGCTGCCTTGTGTTCCTGCAAGTACCGTGTAGTCATAGGACATCACTATGCATCGGGCATCGACGTCCGGAAACGCAGCGCCATTTATACGTCCGATCCCCATCACCAAGCCGTCCGCTGGAGTGCGCGCCATGAGAACGTCCAGCGTGCGGCGACTACGTTGCGCGGCAACCACTAAGGCACCGTACTCAGAAAAACTTCCGAGATCGCACAAATCCTCAATATTCTCTCTTGCCGTGCGGCGTCCAAGTTGATGGCGTTTTTCTACCGCCTCAGGTCGCGACGTATCACGTGTTAGCGCATGACGGTTCTGTAAATTCGCGAGGTCGGGTCGAACATAGTCAACATCGATCAATATACTTGCGTCGACCAAATTTACTTGTTCATCGACAACTTCAATGTTGAACAATGCGGCACCTTCAAGTATCAATTCTTCCGTAGCCGCAAATACTTCTCTTACGAAGCCAGCGGCGCCGGAGACGACAACATGCTCCATCTTCATCGCTTCTAAGATCGCAACCTGTTGCCCTTTGCGAATCGATTCACCGATGCTCACGTCGACACTTACGATGGTTCCAGAAACCGGCGCGACAATATGTTGAGTGCCCGCCCCAGGAGGTACTTGAAATATGGGTGCAACGAACCCCGTATTTTTTTGTCCGTGACTTAAGATTGCGAGGGGGTCGATGGATTGGAGTTTTTTGTTAGTACCTTCCGGCTCGGCCTCGCCATACAATCGCGGCCGCTGATTCGGTTGGCACAGCGTCGCCAAGTTCTCCTCGATTAGGTTTGTATGCCAATTTCCCTCAATAAAATCCGGACGCGAAAGTAGGTTTAAAAGAAATTCTCGATTATTGGCTATCCCCGAAATTTTGAATTCCGACAAAGCGCGACAGGCCTTGGCCGTGACGGACTTCAAGTCTCCCAACGCAACATGAACGATGACCTTCGCGAGCAGCGAATCAAACCGCGGATTGCTTCGGAACCCACTATGGCCGCACGTATCTACTCGCACGCCCGGACCAGCCGGTAAGTCGAACGCATCCAGCACCCCGGCTGCCGGACGAATTGTGCCATCGGCTGAGATCGTTTCGGCGTTGATCCGCAATTGCATCGCGATGCCGTGTAGCGGAGCGATGTTTGCGGCGTCAAGATTTAGTTCTTGCAACGTCCGGCCGCTGGCTATCTCAATTTGCGTGCGAACGAGATCAATGCCAGTGATTTCCTCCGTCACGGTGTGTTCGACTTGCAGTCGCGGATTAGCTTCAATGAAAACAAAATTTGAATTTTCAGCGACCCCGCGCTCGATTAGAAACTCAAATGTCGCAAGATTGCTCAAATTGACTTTGCGCGCCATACGAAGCGCCGCGTCGATCAGCTTATCGCGTAACTCGACCGGGAGACCTGGAGCCGGTGCAATCTCAACGAGTTTCTGTCGATTACGTTGGAGGCTACACTCGCGCTCCCAAAGATGCGTGACTTGTCCAGGACCGGCACCAACGACTTGCACTTCGATATGACGCGCTTTTGGCAAAAGCGCTTCAACATAAACGTCACCATTGCCGAATGATTGCATCGCCTCTGACCGGCAACGTTCATACGCCGCGTCTAGTTCGTCGACACTTCGTACCGGCCGCATGCCGCGTCCACCGCCTCCGGCGATGGCTTTGATCATGATCGCGCTATCGGTTCCGAGCGCCCGTAAAAAATCACGCGCGGCTTCAAGCGTTGCAGGCTCATTTATACCAGGCAGAATTGGCACGTTACATTCAGCGGCCAGACTACGTGCTTTCCCTTTATCCCCGAAAACGTCGAGCACCGTAGGCGTCGGGCCAATGAAACAAATGCCGACTTTGTCACATTGCCTCGCGAACTCTGCGTTCTCGCTCAAAAATCCGTAACCCGGATGAAGTGCATCGCATTGGGCGTCAAGTGCGACGCGAATTATTTGTGCCCAATCGAGATATGCGGACGGCCCGCGACCCGACAACCGGTGTGCGACGTCAGCCTTCCTAGCGTGATCCGCCTGTTCGTCGTCCTCGGAATAAATCGCATGAGACCGTATGCCGAGATCGGCGGCGGCACGCGCGATACGAATTGCAATTTCGCCACGGTTGGCGATCAAAAGATTTTTAATGGTCATTTTTTTAGCCATGGCAATTACGGATTCTAAACGATACCGTGCCTGCACAATGGCGCAATCTGACGCGGAGTAAATACGTTTTGAATTGTCAACAAACTGAACAAAATAATTTCGTACAGTTGTCGCGCGGGTTCGAGAGATTCCAAATATTATCGAAAATGGAAACCTTGTTATCTTTTGCGAAGGTAACGTGTATCAGCGTTAGATGGTTGAAGGGGTACAGTCTTTTTAACGGATGAGATATTTAGCGTCGAGATGAAGAATGCAATAGGTATAACCTGTGATTACGGCGTTGGAAGGTGATAAAGTCTCTTGGCCAAGTGTTCACATAGGGAGAATTTCTTGACCGCAATTGTATTTGAGAACGTAAACGTCCTCGCGTGCACAGGTGAGCCTACATTCGAGGGCGACGTCTTGATCGAAGACACACGCATTATTGCGATCGCGCGAAGGCCGGAGCGCATTTCCAATCTCGCCGCCCAGCGTGTTGACGGTAGCGGGGCGACGCTAATGCCAGGTTTGATCGAACCCCATGCCCACCTAAGCTTTACGGACGTCGCCAACTCCATTCACCTCGGGGAGATTCCGCCAGAAGACCATGCGTTTCTAACGGCGCAGAATGCTAGGGTCATGTTGGATCACGGCTTCACCTCCTGTGTCAGCGCTGCGTCTGCTAAACCGAGGTTGGACATCGTGGTCCGAAATTTCATTAATTCCGGCGCCATCCCCGGTCCGCGACTACTCGCTGCGAGCCCGGAGCTGACTGTCACGGGCGGATTGGGCGATGTGCGGCTGGCGCACCTTTACCGGGAGAATTTCGGATTGATATGCGATGGGGCGGATGAATTTCGGCGCGCCGCGCGCTTGATGTGTCGTGAAGGCGTCGATACGCTTAAGATCAACATCTCCGGTGATGACGCCATCCCAAGCGCAAAAGCCCGCAACACGGTAATGACCGATGCCGAAGTTGCCGCGGTGTGCGACGTGGCACGACAATTAAACAAACGCGTCGCGGCGCACACACGCAGCGCCGACTCAGTGAAATTGGCCCTGCGCCATGGAGTCGACATTCTTTATCATGCGACGCTGGTCGACGACGACGCCTGTGCGCAACTTGAAGCGCAACGTGATCGTGTATTTGTCGCACCGACACTGGGCAATCTATACAGCGCCCTGAACGACGCCGCACCTTGGGGACTCACACGCGAAATTGCGGAATCCCGCGGCGCGCACTTCGAATTGGAGCGCGGCATGGAAAACATGAAAACGTTGAAGCTACGCGGTGTGCGAATTCTTCCGGGCGGCGACTATGGCTTTGCTTGGTGCCCAATCGGCACGAACGCACGCGACATTGAGCATTTTGTTAACTTACTACAATTTTCCCCGATGGAAGCAATAGAATCAGCGACTCGGCTCGGCGGTGAAATCATGATGATGGGCCACGAACTAGGACAAATAAAAATCGGCTATTTGGCCGACTTATTGCTGGTCGACGGCGACCCACTTGCCGATGTGAGATTGTTGCAAGATAGCAAGAAGCTTCTAGCGATTATGAAGAATGGGCGATTCCATAAGATGTGAGTTACGCAGGCAACATTTCATTTTTTCGCTATTAACAACCTATTGCGCCGAAACGCTCAGCATAGTTACCTGGGCTAGAGGCCGGTGCACTTTTCATGACCTTAATCGCCGTCTATATTAGCTGCCATTGCACAGCGCCGAAGTTGCGAACCTCTATCGATTTCACGAGCGCCGCGTTAAGTGAGTAAGCCAACGATTTCATCAAATACGTATGAACTGAAACGCATCAAGAGCATTTCTAAAGGCTATGATAACCTATCGAAATTAAGGCATACTCGCGCTTATCGTATGCGTAAGTAATCCAAATAATTCAGGAGGGAACGTGGAAAATAACAGCAGCCTGCTCGCCAAAGAGCGCATCATCGCCAAGCCCGATTTCAATCGTTGGCTGGTGCCGCCCGCCGCGCTTTGCATTCATCTTTGCATCGGCATGGCCTATGGTTTTTCGGTATTTTGGTTGCCGCTGACTAAGGCGCTTGGCATCACCAAATCCGATTGCCTGTCCGGCGGACATGAGCTGGATCACAAATACTTTTCACCACCACCTGCGATTGGGACAAGCCGATGCTGGGGTGGATGTACACATTGTTCTTTGTGTTCCTCGGATCCATCGCGGCGATTTGGGGCGGCTGGCTTGAGCATGCAGGCCCACGCAAGGCGGGTTTTGTGTCAGCGTTGTGCTGGTGCGGCGGCTTGGTGTTGTCGGCCATCGGTGTTTACAACCATCAACTGTGGCTGATGTGGCTCGGCTCCGGCGTGATCGGCGGAATTGGATTAGGCCTGGGCTACATTTCTCCGGTTTCGACATTAATCAAATGGTTTCCCGATCGTCGCGGCATGGCGACCGGCATGGCGATCATGGGTTTCGGCGGCGGCGCGATGATCGGCTCGCCACTTGCCGATAAGTTGATGAAGTATTTTGCCACGCCCACATCGGTCGGCGTATGGGAAACCTTCTTGGCGATGGCTGCGATCTATTTCGTGTTCATGATGATCGGCGCGTTCGCCTATCGCGTGCCGCCGTCCGGATGGAAACCGGCGGGCTGGACGCCGCCGCCGTCGCAAACCGCAAACGCGATGATCGCTAAAGGTCATGTGCATTTGAATAAAGCTTGGCGCACGCCGCAGTTCTGGTGTTTGTGGGGTATTCTGTGTTTGAACGTCTCCGCCGGCATCGGCGTAATCGGCATGGCTTCGCCTATGTTGCAAGAAATTTTCGGCGGCAAACTGATCGGCATTGAAGCTAGTTTCAGCGATTTGAACAAGGATCAATTGGCGCAAATCGCAACTGTCGCCGCCGCCTTTACCGGTCTGCTTAGCTTATTCAACATTGGCGGTCGATTCTTCTGGGCGTCCTTGTCGGATTACATGGGCCGCAAGACGACCTACTTCATTTTCTTCGTGCTCGGTTGCTTGCTTTACTACAGTCGCACCATCGCTTGGCCACTCCGGCAGTTTGGCGTTATTCGTCGGTGCATTCTGCATTATCTTGACGATGTACGGCGGCGGCTTCGCGACAATTCCCGCCTATCTCGCGGATATGTTCGGTACGCAGATGGTCGGCGCAATTCATGGGCGCTTGCTGACGGCCTGGTCAACAGCCGGTGTGCTGGGGCCGGTGCTAGTGAACTACATCAACGACGCACAGATTAAGAGCGGTGTGCCAAAAGCCCAAGCCTACGATACGACGATGTACATTCTCGCAGCGTTATTAGTTGGCGGCTTTATCTGCAACTTGCTGGTGCGCCCTGTGGCTGCGAAATGGTTCATGACCGACGCAGAATTGGAAGCCGAACGCAAACTCGCGCACGACAAGGCAGCGGCAAACGCGGTCGGTGGCAATGCCGCAGCGATCAGCGGTCAAGGCAGTCATCAAGGAATCGTGCTCGCGTTCTGGCTGTTCGTCAGCATTCCGCTTGCGTGGGGCGTCTGGACGACGATCATCAAGGCGATGCCGTTGTTTAAATAGCTCGTCGCGAATAAGCGGCAACACATTTTGAGTTGCCGCTTTCCTTCTCCGAAACATTGGCCGGAGACCCACGCCCAGCGTGCCGTTTCAACGAGCACTCCCGGCGAGGCAATAACGACGCGGCTCTCCAAGCATAGCTACTGGAACGCCGCTGTAGTACAGAATTACCCGCAGTCGACGGCTGGCCTCAGGCCGTGGAATCTAAAGTCTCCAATCCGTAGATAGATCAGATTTCCGCAGCTTTGGCGTTGCGCGAAAAGCGAAATTTGCGTTTGCGGCCCGAACCGCTCGCGGGAGACCCTCCTTAAAACAGACCAGAAAGTCGATATCGATACATTCTCCACTCGCCAACACAAGACGCTCAAATTTTTCGCGAACGTTGCCGAGATTAAAGTCGTTTTATCCGGCGCAATGGCCTTAGGCCACCCCGTGCGCTTCGCTTGATGTCCTGCCAATGCGACCGCAGGTTTTTTTACGAGGCTCACGGTTGTCTAAAAAAGACGAATCGCTACAGGGGTCGTAGTACAAGTCGTCGGACGCGACCGACCATGGGCGCGATTCAGCACCGCGTCCCGAATCAAATCTAGGCGTGCCACGAGGCGCATCGATATTGCCTGATAGGGCAGGCATTGCTGCGAGGCAATCAGGATGCGGGTGGTGGCTCGATGCATCGTATGCGCATATTAGCGGCCATATCCGGCGTGGGCATTGCGCACCCTTGCTACCAACGAACGAACGTTTCTCGTAGGAATCCTATAGCCTGAATGCAGCGTTGCAAAATCCGGGGTCGTTGTTCCCCCGACTTCATTTCATTGTATCCGGGCTACGCTTAAGCGTTACGCTGGCGCAACCAAGCTTAACGCGTGCGGCTCTTCGTCCTTGCGGCGCCCGCCTTCCAAACGAATAGGGTAAACTGCTGAGTTGATAGAATTAAAAGAAACCGAGGAGCTTTACATTGCCGAACGAAGTAACCATCGACGCCAAGCAAGTCGAGCAAGCGCTAAGAAAAGCCAAACGTGGCCTGCCCAAAGGGCGCCCGGTCGACGCATTGGCGTTGGCCGATGTTCGCGCGCTGCTGGGCGACGAACCGCGCCGTCGCGATCTGCTGATCGAACATTTGCATAAAGTTCAAGATAAGTTCGGCCACCTTTCCGCGACGCACATCGTCGCGCTTGCAAGCGAAATGAATCTGGCGATGACTGAAGTCTACGAAGTCGCGACGTTCTATCACCATTTCGACGTGATCAAAGAAGGCGACGCCGTGCCACAGGCGATCACGGTGCGGGTATGCGATTCCGTTGCCTGCGAAATCGCTGGCGCGAAAGATTTACTGCAAAAATTACCCAGCATTTTGGGCAAAGACGTGCGTGTGGTTGCCGCGCCGTGTATCGGCCGCTGTGAATCGGCGCCGGCCGCGGTTGTGCATCAGAATCCCGTTGGTGAAGCGACGGTCGAAAAAATTAGCGTATCGGTGAAACAAAAAGCGACCAAGCACGATCACGCCAATTACATTCCCTACATCGGTTTCGACGAATACAAAAAACAAAACGGCTATGAAACCTGGGTTGGTTGTGCCACGGGCAAGCGCGATGTCGAATCCGTGATCAAAGAAATGGAAAATTCCGGCCTGCGCGGTTTAGGCGGCGCGGGATTTCCAGCCGGTCGTAAATGGCGCATCGTGCGTGGCGAAACCGGCCCGCGGTATATGGCGGTCAACATCGACGAGGGAGAGCCAGGCACATTTAAGGATCGTTGGTATTTAGAGCGCGATCCCCATCGCTTCTTGGAAGGGATGTTAATCGCCGCCTGGGCGGTCGGCATCGAATCGATTTGGGTTTATTTCCGCGACGAATATCACGGCGTGCGCGAAAACTTGGAAAAAGAAATCGCGCTGCTCAATGCCAATGCGCCTGGCGGCATTAAGCTACCAGAAATCGATCTACGGCGCGGCGCAGGCGCCTACATTTGCGGCGAAGAATCCGCGATGATCGAATCCATCGAAGGCAAGCGCGGCATGCCGCGGCTGCGTCCACCGTATGTCGCGCAAGTGGGTTTGTTCAACCGCCCTACCCTCGAACACAATATGGAAACGCTGTACTGGGTGCGAGATATTTTGGAAAAAGGCGCAAGTTGGTTTGCCGATCAAGGCCGTAATGGCCGCAAAGGTTTACGCTCGTTTTCCGTCAGCGGTCGAGTGAAAAAACCCGGTGTACATCTCGCGCCGGCAGGCATCTCTGTCGGGAATTGATTTCCGAATTTTGCGATGGCATGTTGGACGGCCATCAGTTTTATGGCTATTTGCCAGGTGGCGCCTCAGGCGGCATCTTGCCCGCCAGCCACGGCGATATCCCGCTGGATTTTGACACGTTGCAACCTTACGGCTGTTTCATCGGCTCTGCCGCGATCGTGATCTTTTCGGATCACGATAAAGCCAGTGATATCGCTCGCAACTTGATGGCGTTCTTCAAACACGAATCCTGCGGCCAATGCACGCCCTGTCGCGTCGGCACGGCAAAAGCACTGACGTTGATGCAAGCACCAAAGTGGGACAAACGTTTGTTGAGCGAGTTGTCCACGGCGATGATGGACACATCAATTTGTGGCCTCGGTCAAGCCGCGCCGAATCCGATTCAATGTGTAGTGAAATATTTTCCGAATGAAGTTCAGTGATGATGAGCGCCGTCCTCGCACTTCACGCCTTCCTCCTCACGTAGGCAAAAAATGAACGCACCGTTAACCACCGAACTGCAAGCCGAAGCGATCACATTCAAATTGAATGGCGACGATATCGTCGGCTACAGCAACGAAACCATTATCGAAACCGCCAAGCGCAACGGCGTCGAGATTCCGCATCTGTGCTACAAACCCGGCTATCGACCCGACGGCAATTGCCGCGCTTGCATGGTCGAGATAAAGGGCGAGCGCGTGTTGGCGCCTTCGTGCTGCCGCTATCCGAAGGCCGGCATGGAAGTCACCAGCAACAACGAGCGCTCGCTGAATGCGCAAAAAATGATTCTGGAATTGTTGCTCTCGGACATGCCGGAAAAAGATTACACCCTCGATTCCGAACTTGATCAGTGGGCGAAAAAACTCGACATGGGCAAGCCGCGCTTCGCGCCGCGCCCCTCGGTCAAATCGGATATCAGCCACCCGGCGATGTCGGTGAATCTTGATGCCTGCATTCAATGCACGCGCTGCGTGCGCGCTTGTCGCGAAGAGCAGGTAAACGATGTGATCGGTTACGCCTTCCGTGGCGATCACTCGAAAATTGTGTTCGATCTTGACGATCCGATGGGCGAGAGCACCTGCGTGGCGTGCGGCGAATGCGTGCAAGCCTGCCCGACCGGCGCACTAATGCCGGCACGCGAAGTGGCGTTATCGAAGCCGGATAAAACCGTCGATTCGTTGTGCCCCTATTGCGGCGTCGGTTGTCAGCTTACCTACAACATCAAAGACAACAAGATTCTTTACGTCGAAGGCCGCGACGGCCCGGCGAATCACAACCGTTTGTGCGTGAAAGGCCGTTATGGATTCGATTATGTGCATCACAAACATCGCTTAACGAAACCGTTGATTCGCAAGCCTGGCCGCCCCAAGCCCGGTCACGAATTGCCCTCGCCTGAAGAAGCGGCGAGCTGGTTCCGCGAAGCGACCTGGCAAGAAGCGCTCGATCTCGCGGCTGGCAATTTGAAAAATATTCGCGATCGCGACGGCGCAAATGCATTGGCAGGATTCGGCTCGGCAAAAGGCAGCAACGAAGAAGCGTATCTTATTCCAAAAATTGATTCGTACTGGTTTCGGAACCAACAACGTCGATCATTGCACGCGCTTATGTCACGCGTCATCGGTAATGGCGCTGCTCGAAGGCATCGGCTCCGGCGCGGTATCGAATCAAGTTTCGGATGTGATGAAGGCCGAAGTCATTTTTCTAATCGGCGCAAATCCGATTGTCAATCATCCTGTCGCTGCGACCTGGATAAAGAATGCCGCGAAGAATGGCGCCAAGTTGATTATCGCCGACCCGCGTCGCAGCAGCTTATCGCGCTATGCCTGGCGTACGCTTGCAGTTCAAAGCCGACACCGACGTCGCGCTGCTCAACGCGATGATGTACGTCATCGTTCACGAAGGCTTGGTCGATGAAGATTTCATCGCCAGCCGCACCATCGGCTATGAAGATCTGAAGAGGAACGTCGCCGACTACAGCCCGGAAACTATGGCGCCACTGTGCGGCATCGATGCGGAAACCATCAAAGAAGTCGCGCGCGCGTTTGCGAAGAGCAAAGGCTCGATGATTCTGTGGGGCATGGGCATTTCGCAACACGTCCACGGCACGGACAACGCCCGCTGCCTGATCGCACTGTCGTTGATGACCGGCCAGATCGGCCGACCGGGTACCGGATTACATCCGTTGCGCGGACAAAATAATGTACAAGGCGCGTCGGATTCCGGTTTGATTCCGATGATGTTTCCCGACTATCAGCCGTGTCGATAATCCCGCTGCGCTACAACGTTTTGAAGCCCTGTGGAATACCAAGCTCGACAACAAACCCGGCTTGACTGTGGTCGAAATCATGGACGCGGTTCATGCCGGCAAAATCCACGGCATGTACGTGATGGGCGAAAATCCTGCGCTGTCGGATCCCGATGCCAATCACGCTCGCGTCGCATTATCGGAATTGGAATGCCTCGTCGTGCAAGATATTTTCATGACGGAGACCGCGTATTTCGCCGACATCATTCTGCCGGCTTCTGCTTTCCCGGAGAAGACCGGCACCTTCACCAACACCGATCGCATGGTGCAGTTGGGTCGTCGCGCGCTCGATATGCCCGGCGATGCACGGCAAGATTTGTGGATCATTCAGGAATTGGCGAAACGCCTGGGCTGCCACGTGGAATTATTCCGGCCCCGAAAGCGGCGTGGCTTCAGTATTCAACGAAATGCGCAAAGCCATGGACAGCATCGCCGGCATCACTTGGGAGCGCTTGGAAAGTGAAGGCTCGGTGACTTATCCGTGCGAGAAGGAAGGCGATCCCGGGCGAGTCCGTCGTGTTCATCGATGATTTCCCACGCGAATCGGGCCGCGCGCGTTTTGTGCCTGCCGACATCATTCCTGCCAACGAACGGCCCGATGCCGAGTATCCGTTTGTGCTAATCACCGGGCGGCAATTGGAACATTGGCACACCGGCAGCATGACACGCCGTGCCGGCGTGTTGGATGCGATCGAGCCCTTCCCTATCGCGCTGATCCATCCGTTGGATTTGGAAAAACTCGGTGCCAAGCCCGGTGACACGATCACCGTCGCTTCGCGTCGCGGCAAAATTTCGCTTTACGCCCGCGCCGACGACGGCACACCGCATTGGCGCATTATTCATTCCGTTCTGTTACTACGAAGCGGCCGCGAACGCGTTGACCAATCCCGTGCTCGATCCGGTCGGGAAAATTCCCGAATTCAAATATTGCGCCGTGAAAGTCACCAAAGGCGGCGAACCGTTGCCGACATCGAGCTTCGGCGGCGGTAAAGCGCTGGCGGCAGCGTAACTTTTTTAGGAATTGCGCGTCAAAGCTACTATGACAGACCAAATCATCTCATTAGCCACCGGCAAACCGATCGCCAACGATTACTCCCAACTCGTCGATAAACTCAATCGGCCGATCCGCGACCTGCGTATTTCCGTCACGGATCGCTGCAATTTTCGCTGCGTGTATTGCATGCCGAAAGAAGTGTTCGGCAAGGATTATCAATTCCTCGAACATACTTCGCTGTTAACTTTCGAAGAAATCACCCGCGTCGCGCGGCTGTTCAAAGAAATCGGCATCGAGAAAATTCGCTTGACCGGCGGCGAGCCGTTAGTGCGCCGCAATCTGGAAAAATTGATCGAGATGCTGGCGAAGCTCGATCTGGATTTGACGCTGACAACCAACGCATCGCTGCTGAAGAAAAAAGCACAATCCCTGAAAGATGCAGGATTGAAGCGCGTCACCGTCAGCCTCGATTCGCTCGACGATCAAATTTTTAAAGCGATGAACGATGTCGATTTCCCCGTCGCGCGCGTGCTGGAAGGCATCGATCATGCCGCATCGATTGGCCTGACCAATATCAAGGTCAACATGGTCGTCAAGCGTGGCGTCAACGATCAAGACATCGTGCCGATGGCGCGATATTTCAAAAATTCCGGCCACATTTTGCGCTACATCGAATACATGGATGTCGGCGCGACCAATGGCTGGAAAATGGACGATGTGATTCCGTCCGCCGAAGTGATTCGCCGCATTCACGCCGAAATGCCGCTGGAAGCAATCGACCCGAATTACACCGGCGAAGTCGCCGAACGTTGGCGTTATGCCGACGGCAGCGGCGAAGTCGGCGTGATTAGTTCCGTTACGCAAGCATTCTGCCGCACCTGCACCCGCGCGCGGCTGTCGACAGAAGGTAAACTTTATACATGTTTGTTTGCAACCCAAGGCCACGACATTCGGCAAATGCTGCGCGGCGGATCGAGCGATCAGGGAATTCTCGATTATGTCACCGGCATCTGGCGCGTTCGCGGCGACCGCTATTCGGAAATTCGTTCCGACGCGACGGTGAAGTTACAGAAAATTGAGATGTCTTATATCGGTGGGTAAAAGTGTAGGTTGGGCTGAGGCACGAAGCCCAACATGGCAGATAACGCACGGCGCGGTGTTGGGTTTCCTGCGTCAACCCAACCTACATGTTGCTAATTGCTCTTCTAAGGAATAAAAATGAAGGTTCAGTATTTTCCCGATACCGATACTGTCTTGGTAACGCTGAACGATCAGCCGGTATCGGAAACAAAAGATCTCGACGAAAATACCGTGCTCGATCTCGATAGCAAAGGCAATCTGGTGAGTATAACGATCGAGCACGCCCGAGAACGCGCCGACATCGCTAACTTTTCGTTTGAGCAAATCGCAGCTTAGAGCATTATGGGTTGAGGAACTAAGCCCAACATGAGTCGAGTTTATTCAACGAAGGACTGTTCGGTTTCCTCGTCAATCAAACCTATATTTTCTTAAGCACCTTGTCTAACAGCTTATGCAGCGCGGCGTTTCAAGCATCATCGCTGTGAACCCGTATCCATGCGCCTCCTGGCATAGCCATGTATCGCCCAACATTTCCAACGCAAGTCGCCCAGCGACCTTCATCGTCAACGCCACGAACGAATCCGGCGCGAGGAACCGAGTCCTATCGCTGGCGAACATCCGCTCACCCTCTATGTCGACAAGCGCGAAATCGTCACGCTGATGACCTCGGCGCGGCGCCGGAAGCGCTCGCGATCGGTTATTTGCGCAATCAGCGTTCAGTGAAATAATATCGAAGAACTCGATCAGCGTTCAAGTGGACTGGGAAGTAAACGCGGTCGCCATCGATCACAAAAAATGGCATCGCCGATCTAGTAAAAAAATGGAAAAACGTACCGTCACGACGGGCTGCGGCCAAGGCACGGTGTTCGGCGATTTGATGGAAGAAATCGATAGCATCAAATTGCGCGACGACGTCACGGCTCACGGAGCAAACGTTTTTCGCGTTACTCAACGAAGTTCGCATCCACGATACGGTCTACAAACAAGCCGGCGCAGTTCATGGCTGCGCGTTATTCAGTGGCAGCGAATTGCTTTACTTCGTCGAAGATGTCGGCCGCCACAACGCCGTCGATGCCATCGCCGGCATGATGTGGCTCGACCATGTCGATGGCTCCGACAAATTTTTTACACCACCGGGCGACTCACCTCCGAGATGGTGATTAAGGCGCGCAGATGCGCATTCCGTTTTTGATCTCGCGTTCGGGACTCACGCAAATGGGTTACGAAGTCGCCAACCGTGTCGGCATCACCATGATCGGCCGCGCCACGGGCAAACATTATTTACTGTTCACAGGCAAAGAGCGCTTCGTAAAAACACTATTGGCGTGAGCACGTTGAAACGCGCGTCGCAGAGCCTGTACCATCGCGATCTCAACACGGCATCAATCAAGTTTATGACCATCAAATCCGACAAATGGATTCGCCGCATGGCACAAGAACACGGCATGATCGAGCCGTTCGAGCCGAACCAAGTGCGCCACGTCGACGGCAAGCGCATCGTATCCTACGGCACATCGAGCTATGGCTACGACATTCGTTGCTCGAGCGAATTTAAGTTGTTCACGAATATCAATTCCACCATCGTCGATCCGAAAAATTTCGACGATAAGTCCTTTGTCGATATCAAAGGCGATCATTGCATCATTCCGCCGAATTCTTTCGCGCTCGCGAGAACGGTCGAATTTTTTCGCATTCCGCGTAATGTGTTGACCATTTGCTTGGGTAAATCAACTTACGCGCGCTGCGGCATTATCGTCAACGTCACGCCGTTCGAGCCGGAATGGGAAGGTTACGTAACATTGGAGTTTTCCAACACCACACCGCTACCCGCAAAAATTTACGCAAATGAAGGCGTGGCGCAAGTGATTTTCTTTGAAAGCGATGAAGTCTGCGAAACCTCCTACAAAGACCGCGGCGGCAAGTACCAAGGCCAAAGCGGCGTCACGCTCCCCAAAATTTGAGAGGTACTTTTGCTCTCCTGGGTAAGTGAACCAAGCCCGTCGCGACCAATCAAAGCATAACAAGTAATTTCAAATCAAATTTTTCGCACATCCAAAACGCGTGCCGTTGCGTATAACCGTATAAATGGCGCGATCAGAAAAATTTGAACCCCGTCCAGTAGCGACGAGAAGCGAAAAACAGAGAATGGCATTTTGGTATGGGGCAAGATGGAAAAACCCGTTTTGCACCGAGTCGTCAGCGTCAAGTTTCAGATTTTTGAATTGTTTTAAATAAAAACATTGATTTACCGATTTATTATTAAGTAATTTATGCAGATATAATACTTCGTCCCAGCCGGTTCGAACCGTACAAATTGCGGTGAAAATGGATGGGGCACTCACAATTGAATGGAGAACTCAAATGTTGGCTAAATCTTTACTGACTGGTGTTGCACTCGGTTTGACCTTGATTTCCTCGGCCGCCTTTGCCCAAGACAATCCGTTGACTCCCGCTTACAATTCGGCGGCGCAAAAGAAATATTTCATGGATTTTTGCAAAATCGATCTGGACAGCGATGGCATGGTTTCCGCAGAAGAATATCTGAACAAGGGCAACCCACTCGCCCCGGGCTATGACAAGAACCCCAAACTGACGGCGAAACTTGCCATGTGGAAAGCGATGGCGGGCGAAGGTAAAGCCGTTGATGCGTCCAAATTTGTTGCCTATATGGATACCAATAATCCTCTGAGCCCGTCGCACAAAAAGTAATATTCTCGCGCGAATTTTCCTGCGCAATCTGCAATCTACCCTGTCCCCACTCTTGCCTGAAACTTTAAGGCAAGAGCGGCGCAGCGTAATCAAGTATCGACGAAACCTGGAAAGATCATGATGAGGAAATCGTTTACTACGCTCGCTTTGACCGTAACTCTCATTAGCGCGTGCGCCTCGTTCGATATACCGTCATTTCAAAACAATTACTCGTTGTACAACCGCGAAGCGCTTAAAGGCCGAAAGGGAAAATAAATGGGACGCTGCCGCGAAGCGTTATTTCTCTTGCGCTGCAAAATTCGGAATGGGCCAAGGAAGGTAAAGGCGTGCGCGCCGATTTTCATTACAAGCTCGGCCGAGCGCTCGGCGCGACGTGCCAATTCGAAAAATCGGAACAAAATCTTGCGCAAGCCAGCGAACTCAATCCACGCATGCCGCAAACGCTCGCCGAACTCGCTCGCCTGAAGTTATCTCAAAACAAACTCGCCGACGCACTAGCCTATTTCGAGCGCGCGCTACCGGGCCTAGAAAAATTGACCTCGTCCGATCCGATCGGCGTGGCGGAAATTTGGGACGACTATGCTGCCGCGCTAACCAAATCGAACAAGGCAACCGAAGCGACGAGCATCGCCAAACGAGCCGAGGCATTGCGTGCGGGAAACGCCGGAAAAACGGCAGCAATGATCAAGCCTCCCTACGGCGGCCAGTGTCCGGAAAAGAAATCGTCCTGAATGGTTCGTTTTAGCCCTATAGAATCGGCCTGACAGCCAATATTGACGCGCCTTTCCAGGCATCACTTCGATGTGAAGTCGCTCCCGCTTGCATGGCGAGCGCTACATGCCCTATCCGAAACATAGCGACAACGAGTAAAATTCCCCCTTTGTTTTCGGTACATTTGCCGAGCAAATAAGTTCCGATCCGCGTATTGGGATCGCGCAGCGAGATAAAGCCATGTATCAATCGCTCGAAGGTTAAACGTAAACATCGATGGAAAATCTAAAATATCAATCCGGCTTTGGCAATGAATTCGCGACGGAAGCATTGCCCGGCGCTTTGCCTGTTGGCCAAAATTCGCCGCAACGCTGCGCGTACGGCCTCTACGCGGAACAACTTTCGGGCACCGCATTCACCGCGCCGCGCAGCGCCAATCAGCGCTCGTGGCTTTATCGCATTCAACCCGCGGCACAACACGAACCGTTTCAGCGAATCGATAATCGGCATCTGACCAATCGCTTTAGCAGTGTCGATCCGTCGCCGAATCAACTACGTTGGGATCCCCTGCCCTTGCCAAGCACGCCGACGGATTTCGTCGATGGCTTGATCACCATGGCCGGCAATGGCGACGTCGCGACGCAGTCCGGTTGCGGCATTCATTTGTACGCCGCGAATCGTTCAATGGTCGATCGATTTTTTTACAACGCCGATGGCGAATTGCTAATCGTGCCGCAGCAAGGCCGGCTGCGCTTCGCGACAGAATTGGGAATCATCGATGTCGAGCCGCAAGAAATCATCGTCATCCCGCGTGGCCTGCGATTTCGTGTCGATCTGCTCGATGAAACTGTGCGCGGTTACGTCTGCGAAAACTTTGGTGCGAATTTTCGTTTGCCCGATTTAGGGCCGATCGGTTCCAATTGCCTAGCGAATCCGCGCGATTTTTTGACGCCCCTTGCTGCGTACGAAGATCGTGTCGGCAAATTCGAATTGGTTGCAAAATTCGCGGGGAATTTGTGGTCGGCCGAGATCGATCACTCGCCGCTTGATGTCGTCGCGTGGCATGGCAATTACGCGCCGTATAAATACGATTTACGCCGCTTCAACGCCATCGGTTCCGTAAGCTTCGACCATCCTGACCCGTCGATATTTTTAGTGCTGCAATCGCAAAGCGATACGCCGGGTGTTGATACCATCGACTTCGTGGTATTCCCGCCGCGCATTCTGACGATGGAGCACACCTTCCGCCCGCCGTGGTTTCATCGCAATATCGCCAGCGAATTTATGGGCTTGATCCACGGTGTGTACGATGCCAAGGCAACCGGCTTCACCCCCGGCGGCGCGAGCTTGCATAACTGCATGAGTGGCCACGGCCCCGATGCCGACACGTTTGCAAAAGCAAGCCGCGCGGACCTAAGCCAAGTTCATCGCATTAAAGACACGATGGCGTTCATGTTCGAAACGCGTCACATCATTCGCCCAACGCGCTACGCGCTGGAGTCACCGCAATTGCAGCAAGATTACTATCGGTGCTGGCAGGATTTGCCGCGAAATTTTAATCCGTCGGATCGCGAAAAGTGAGTGTCGGACCTTTTATGGATTTCGTGTCTTAATCACGCTTCCCCCTCACCCTTCCCTCCCCGGAACCGGGACGAGGGAATACCCCCCTCTCTCGCTTGCGGGAGAGGGTTGGGGTGAGGGCAAGCGTATCATTGGAAAAAATACTTCTCAACTATGAAAAACACACTAAATCCAACTCACGATCCTAAGCTAAAAAGCTGGGTTGAATCGGCGAACTTACCCGAATGCCATTTCCCAATCCAAAATTTACCCTTCGGGATTTTTAGCGTCGATTCCGATTCGCCGCGCGCCGGTATCGCAATCGGCGATCGAATTTTGGATCTCGCGGTTATCGAAGAAGCTGGCTTACTCAACGAGATTAGCGGCGTAAAAAAAGTTTTCGAACGCAGTCGATTGAACGAATTCGTCGCCCTCGGCAAACCAGTTTGGCACGCGGTCCGGGTGCGCCTCAGCGAACTACTCCGTCACGACAAAGGTACATTGCGCGACAACGCGGCACTTCGCGCGCGAGCACTCGTTGCCATCGCCGATGCGCGCATGCACCTGCCCGTCACCATCCCCGGCTACACGGATTTTTACTCGTCGAAAGAACACGCCACCAACGTCGGCTCCATGTTTCGCGATCCAAAAAATGCATTGTTGCCAAATTGGCTGCACATGCCCATCGGCTACAACGGCCGCGCGTCATCGGTCGTCGTATCCGGTACACCGATTCGCCGGCCCATGGGACAACTCAAATTACCCGATCAAGAAAATCCGATTTTTGCCCCATGCAAGAAATTAGATTTCGAGTTAGAAACCGCATTCATCATCGGCAGTGGCAACGCGCTCGGCGAGCCAATCTCTGTCGTCGAATGCGGAGGATCACATCTTCGGCATGGTGCTAATGAACGATTGGAGCGCACGCGATATTCAGCAATGGGAATACGTGCCACTCGGCCCGTTCAACGCGAAAACATTCGGCACCTCGATCTCGCCGTGGATCGTGACGATGGAAGCCTTGGAACCGTTTCGCGTTCAAGGACCGGCGCAAGAACCTACGCCCCTGCCTTATTTGCAACAAGACGGCGAAAAATAATTACAACATTGAATTAGAAGTTTCGCATAAAACCCGCAAACGCAAAAAGCGCGACAACCATCAGCCGCACCAATTTCAAATTCATGTACTGGTCCATGGCGCAGCAATTGGCGCATCACACCGTGTCCGGCTGCAACACACAAACCGGTGATTTGATGGGTTCCGGCACGATCAGCGGTACGACGCCGGATTCGCTTGGCAGCTTGTTGGAGCTATGTTGGAATGGGAAAAATCCGGTTGTCGTGGGCGATGGAATTACGCGGACTTTTATTGAGGATGGCGATGAGGTCATCATGACCGGATGGGGTCAAGCAGATGGTTATCGGATTGGGTTTGGGGATGTGCGCGGTTTAATAGCAACCTCTTGATAGTTAATAGCACCGCACAAAAGTTTAGCGTTTTCTGAGCAAACGTACTGCGAGCCTGGGCTAATTTATGCCGACCATGGTCCATATTACCGACGAGAAAAATAGCCGTCGAATCGCAAGATCAGGAATTATTCCTAGAAAAAATCGTGACGTCGTATATTTTATGCCAGTCACCCAAGACCATTTCATATCACACCAGTGGCTGCGTGAGCTTCGGCGTGGCGGCGCGCGTGTTTTGGTCGGCGTGTATTTCCGACTGCGATCGGAAGAGTCCGTATGGGCAGGAAAGTACAACACGCCACACCGACGCATGCCTTTAGGCGAGGCCATTCGCGAACTCAGTGAAATCTCAGATCCCCTTGGTTACGAAGTATTCATTGCGCGAAGTATTAAGGTGAGTGAAATTTACAAGATTCGCAATTTGCCTCAACGGATCGGATGGCGTTACCAGCCGCACTCGCACGGAACAAAACCTTGTGGATGTCCAGCCTGTCAACCGCGAGGCAGTATCAAATCGAAGAAAATTCGTGACAAATACGATCCAAAACCGACCTTGATTCCATATGAAACGCTTAAATCCAAAATTTCGGAAACTACCGACGTAGACTCGCTGTTCGAATACTTATGGTCTCTCCGAAATAAGCGCCGAATTGCCGATCCTGGGTTTCTTGAGCATTTGATGACGGTCGATAATGTCGAGCTATTAGAAGAACTCGCACGAACGCTGGCGTACTTTAAGCACCCAAATTCGAGACGCCTGCTACTTACGCTTTCTGAACATAGCTCTGCTGACGTAAGAGATGCCGCGGTAGAAAGCCTCCATCAAAACGGCTATAAGAGTACGTAGTTCTTAGGGCAGAAAGGCGTAGCGTCCTGGGTGGCCTAGGGCCATTCTGCCGTATGCATTTGTTATCAAACGCAACCAATCGAACGTCGGGTTACGCTACGCTAACCCAACCTACATTTTTTCAAGGTGCTTGGCCACGAGCCTTTCCACACCTTCGTCGTGGCGCGGCATGGCTTGCGAGCCAGTATCCGTGAGCCTCTCCGAGCATCGGTCTATAACAATAAAAACTATTCCGCCAGCATCCTGCGCCACTTTCTCACTGGTTTGCCTTTGCCAAGATAGTTCAACGCATCGCCTTCAAAAACAAAAGTCCACGTCCCATTTTCGTTATCGAAAATCAATTTATCGCCGTCGGATTTAATTTGATAAATACGCTTGCCTTCAAACGGCGCGCCGCCGCCGGTGATCGTCGATCCGTTATCGTTAAACGTGACGTAACGGTCATAGCCGTAGGTCCAGGTATCTTTGGTCAACGCGTAAGTCCCGTAACCATAGTACGACTTTCGCGTGCCTTGAATCTCGCGATACATTAGAACCATGATCACACCGTCGTGCAACGACATGCGGCCGTCGGCTTGTGGTGGATGCAATATCTCGTTATCGGCCAGGGATTCTTCGAGCCGCCAGTTTCCTTCGAATGCCGCTTTGATGTGCTCAAGACTCATCGTTTCTCCCCATGCTTGCGGTATGCAAAGCGCAGCGAGTACTATAGCCCATCGTCATTTTTGGGACGTCGTTCGGTGTAGGCTGGCGCCTGGCATTTGCATTTGGATTCTCCTAAGGTTTGTTCCGAAATAAGTGTAACAGCCGATTGCGAACCTGCTTTCAACATCAGCGCGCAGTACTTGCAATTCCCAAACTAAACGATTTCGCGACCATCTGCGCTCGCGCTTTTGCCATCCGTGCTTTTTCGCCCGCAAATAGTTGATCGACCGTCGATTCCCAAAGCATCAGCCAGCGCTCGAAATGTTCGGGCAACATCGGTTCTTTGCTATTCAATACCAGATGCGCATGCATCGGCGATCCTTCATAGACTGAACGTTGGAATAACATCTGCTCCCAAAAATTGGCGATTTTCGGCAGATGCGCTTCGAGGTCAAGGTGTGCGACTTGAGTGAAAAATTTTCCGATGATTGGATCGGGGATCGCTTGCTCGTAGAAGTTGCGCACGAGTGTTTCGATATCCTGCCGATTCGCGATATCGGTACGGGATTCCCGTAAATTCATTTTGAAAAGAGCTCCTTAGGAATGCTGATCGGCATGTCGAGCAAAAGTTGCGCGTAGCATTTACCTAATGGGTCTGATTGCAGCGATGCCATGCCGCCACCGCCAAGCGCGCGATGCAATACGAAATTCAGCGCCATGATTCCAGGCAATTCGTAACGCTCGACTTCGCCTTTGACCAAGTGTGCCATATGGGCCGCCACTTTTTCTACTGTTAGATTTTCTTGCAACCACGGCCAGATTTCGGGAGAGCGAGCAACGATGCCGATGTTGCTGTCATCACCCTTGTCGCCACTGCGCCCGTGAGCGATTTGAATTAGCGGCACTTCGATCTTTTCCCCCAGATAGCTTGAAGACGCCACGGCTTGTGAACCAGTGCTGGCACTTTGGCGCCTCTCAACACCCATCACAACCGCGTGCGAAAGCTCGACGACGCGATCATCAAGTTCAACGCAGACCGGCACTCGTGTCTTATCGAGCAAGAACGAAAAAAGCCGCACGACGGGCTTAATGTCCGCCCGACCGCCGCCGAGCGCACCGCTGGTACCCGGACTCATGGATGTGCCGGGCGAACTGGCTTCTCGGCGCAAAATCTCCAGCGCGTTTCTGTCGGCATGCCGCACAGCAATTCGCATGACGACTTCGCGCGCATCGCGACGCCGGCTATGTGGGACCGTACAAAGATTCGGCACCGATGATTTCTACAATCGAATCGGCATAGTCGGCAAACCCGAGGTTCGGCCATCATGCGTCGCGTACGCTTCAGCAATGCATTGGCGGTTTTTTGTGCTTTGCCGACGGCGTCAATGCCGCGAATGGCAAGGCCCACTTCAAGTTGGTAGCCGTCTTGAAACGTCGCACTCACTTTGTAATTTGAAGTCGGTTCGCGACCGGCGGCACCACTCACACGCACGCGATATTCACCAACTTGTTCGAGTTTCACGTTGCAAAAATTGCAGATCACGTCGGGCAAAATATATTCGGCGGGATTGCCGATTTCATAAAGAATTTGTTCCGATATCGTTGCCGAGGATACCAAACCTCCGGTGTCTCTTGGTTTGGTGACAACGAAGCTCGCGTCACTTGAACATTCGACAATCGGATAGCCAATATTGTCCCAATCGGGAACTTGTCTCCCAATCGGTAAACAATCCGCCGCTGCCTTGCGCGCCGCATTCGACGATATGACCCGCGAGACTCGCCTGAGCCAGCTTGTTCCAATCGCGCCAATCCCAGTTGAATTCGTGCATCAACGCACCAACGATTAACGCACTATCGACGCCACGACCGGTAATCACAATTTGCGCGCCGCGCTGCAGCGCTTCGGCAACTGCGCGCGCACCGAGATAAGCATTCATGCTGAGGATTTTTTCGGGGAGCGGCATCCCGGAAAACATTTCACCTGTTTTTTCCTCTCGCAATTGCGACAGATAATTTCATCACATCATCGCCGCGGACAACCGCAATTTTGGCGTCAATACTTTGCGCGCGCGCGATCGCAAGGAGCGCATCGCGACAGGCACTCGGATTCAATCCGCCGGCGTTCGACAACACCCTGGCGCCACGTTCCTTGATTGCCCGAAGATTCTGCGTCATGGTTACGGTGACAAAATCCGTTGCGTAACCCAATAATGAATCTTTGCTCCGCGCCCGCGCGAGAATCGACATTGTGGTTTCAGCGAGATAATCGTAGACGAGATAGTCGAGTTGTTCAGTCAATAGTTGAGGTGTCGCAAGCGCCGAATCCCCCCAAAATCCCGATGCCCCACCGACTCGAATTACTTTGTTCATGAATTCCTCAAAATTGATGCCTCCTGGAGACGCTCATAAATGCTTGTTCTTCAGACATACCGACCTGAAAAGCGCTCGCCTATTAGTTCGCAGCGTACCGCATTTTTGATAACAACTCTAATACTCGACGGTAGTTTGAGTTTACGCAAACCTGGGTATGTAGGCCAGAATCGTTGAATGCGCGTTAAAGGAATGTTACGAATTTTTGACCATTAGTCGGGACGTTCTTGAAATCGCGCCAGTCGCACCTATATTAAAATGGTAAACCGGAATTCTTCCGTGTAGTTGGAACTTTGGATTATTGAATAGGAGTAACTGTGATGAACTTGGTTTACAACAGCAACCACTTTTCTGTCGTCGAGTACCCAACCCACGGTAGCTTTGAGCTGATCGACAAGCAGGGTAAAACGTCCGCTTTTATTGTCGGCGATACAGCCGCAAAATTTCGCGCATCCATCGAAAATGCGTTCTCGAAGAACCCGACGATGGAATCAATCGATGAATTTCTCGATGGCTACGAAGCACCGATGGAACAACAACTCACGTTTCATTGATGTAATTCCGATCCCACGAACGAACCGTCTGCGCCATACGATCAGTATGGCGTGTTCGTTTTAGTCCGTCCTGTACGTTTGCGTCAAGTCTCGCGAGCAAGTCGATAAGCTTGTCGGCGATCTCGCCGCGATCGCGTTTATTGTTCACTTATATTGTGTTAGCCTCGCGTTTTACCACGCATTCGATTCACCTATGCTGCGATTGGCAATATTCCATAGACACGGCTTGTTAAGGCATTGGATCAGCCGGTGTTTGATCATCGCAATTTCTTTTGCCCCGGCCATCTCGGCGAACGCAAACGTCTCAAAAAAAGACGGGCCTTATGGCGCTAGCGATTTAGCGCTTTACTCCAATGCGGCCCTGGTCATTGATGATGATTCCGGCGCAATCTTGTACGACAAGCACATTGACTCGGTGCATCCCATTGCATCGCTTACTAAGCTCATGACCGCAATCGTCGTGTTGGACAGTGGCATTTCGCTCGACGCGACGATTCGAGTTGAAAATGACGACATCGACATGGAACGCGGTTCGCGCTCGAAAATGCGCATTGGCGAAATCTTGTCGCGCCGGGATATGCTGCGCCTTGCTTTAATGTCATCAGAAAATCGCGCCGCCTCCGCGCTAGCCCGAACTTTTCCCGGCGGTCGTAACGCGTTCGTCGCCGCCATGAATCGGCGCGCACTACAAATTGGTATGCAGGCAACATCGTTCGTCGATAGCAGCGGCCTTTCCAATCGAAACGTCTCTACCGCGCGCGATATGGCCAAGCTAGTCGCCGCTGCGGCACGCCACGAATTAATTCGTGAGTATTCGACCACATCGAAAGTTTCTCTCACCCGTCTGGATAGCGGCATGCAAATAAGCTACCAAAACACTAATTTGCTACTACGACGTGAATCCGGCTGGGACATTAATCTATCGAAAACCGGCTTCTTAAACGAAGCGGGCTATTGTTTGGTATTACAAGCAGTTATCGAACGCCGCATCGTCGAATATCGTGTTACTTGATGCTTATGGCCGCTATTCTCGCGTCGGCGACGCCAATCGAATTAAGAGGTGGATTGAACAACGCTTAAGTCCGACGTCGGGAAAATTATGAATGCACCAACCTGCTCGAACTATCGTTTCCATGATCTTGCCCCAGATCTCGGTTCGTTCTTGGAAGATGTCATCAATGGACTTGGCTTGCCGCAAAAAAGTTTAGCCGGCGAAATATTTTTACGACGAGCGCGGTTCCGAGCTTTTTGAATCGATCTGCGAATTGCCCGAATATTATCCGACCCGAACCGAAATCGCTTTAATGCGCCAGCACGCACCCGACATGTCGCAGAAGATTGGTGACGACGCGTTGTTAATTGAATACGGCAGCGGTAGTAGCACGAAAACGCCGATTTTGATCGATGCGATTCAACCGGCAGGTTATGTGCCGATCGACATTTCGCGTGAACAATTGATGCAATCGGCACTTGCGGTGGCTGAAGTGCGTCCGGCACTGCAAGTGCGAGCCGTATGCGCGGATTACACGCGTGAGTTTGCGCTCCCGTTTTTCGATGATATTCGAGTTTCAACGAAAGCTAATTTATTTTCCGGGTTCGACGATTGGCAATTTCGACCCATCAGAAACTAATGCATTCCTGCGCAAAGTCGCACAAGTGGTGGGCCCAAACGGTGCCGCATTAATTGGCGTGGATCTAAAAAAAGATGCCGCGACTCTACACGCAGCTTACAACGATGCCGCCGGCGTTACGGCAGATTTCAATTTAAATGTGTTGCGACGCATCAATCGCGAGTTAGACGGAAATTTCGATTTAAACGGCTTTCGCCATCACGCTTTTTACAATGAAGCGTTGGGTCGCATTGAAATGCATTTGCTCAGTCTGCGATCACAAAGCGTGACTATCGGGGCAAAACAATTCTCGCATTCGCGAAGGCGAAACCATTCATACAGAAATTTCTTGCAAATACAGTATCGAAGAATTTCAATGCGATCGCGAATCGCGCCGGACTCGTCGCCACAGCGGTCTGGACGGACCCGGCGCAGCTATTTAGCGTTCATTTCTTAACTGTGGCGCCGGCTGGCAAATAACCTACGGCCAGAGAAATCGTGTCGGCAATTTCCTTGACGCGTTCGGCCCAACTCCAGCGCATCCGATCCGACGGCGCGAGAACCGAAATCCGGCGACCAGTCTATTTTCGTCATTGCGAACGCCAGCGCCAATACTGCAAACTCCGACTTCTTCTTCCTGATCTTCGAACGCATAACCACGGCGTTTTACTTCGCGCAATTCGTCTTGCAACGCGCTGAGAGACTCAATCGAACGCGCCGTTAAGGCATGTAGCCGGGTGCGCTCGGCATAAGTGGTCCAAGCCATTTCGCCATCGTCCGCCAGAAATAACTTTCCCGGTTGCGGTGACATGCAGTAAAGCACGCGCGCCGTAGGCATGCACAACACGCATCAGCGACTGACTTCCGACCGCTCGTTCGACGAAAATAACTTCGTCACGATGTCGAATACTGAGGGTCACTGATTCGCCGGTTTCGTTTTGCAGTTGATGCATGTACGGCAACGCTTCTCCCGCACCGATACTCGCTGCTTAAATAGATTGCCCAACTCTAACAAGCGAATTCCGAGTTTGTAACTACCCGCATCGACACGCTCTACCATCCGATGATCGCACATCACATTCAATATGCGGTGCGCCGTTGACGGATGCAAGCCCGTCGTCACGCTGAGATCTTTTAAATGGACCGCGCCGGTTCGAGCCGCAAGCGCGTCCAGCAATTGCGTCATTCGGACGATGACCTTAATGGTACTTTTGGTCTCTTTTTCCTCAGCCGGTGCCCCTTGTTCCAAATTTTTTGCCACTCGCGCCATTGTATCGTTCCGTATTCTTACCTGATTGTCGAACCAACCTAAAAAGTGTAACGCATTTACCGAAAAAGTGGGGCATTACCTGGATTGTCCGATAAGTTTCGATGTCGGGTTATGCTATGATTCTCTTCCTTCAAAATCTTTGGAATTTGCCCTCCCGTGCGCGTTGGTTTTTTTGTCACCTGTTTAGTGGACTTAGTCCGACCGCGAATAGGGTTCGCGGCAATTGCGTTACTGGAATCCGCGGGTTGCGAAGTTGTCGTTCCGTCCACACAAACTTGTTGCGGTCAACCCGGATACAACTCAGGCGACGTGAAGTCGGGACGCGACTTGGCTCTAAAATTTCTCGAAGAATTTCAAGATTGCGACTACATCGTTGCGCCTTCGGGCTCATGTAGCGGCATGATCCGCATGCATTATCCCGTAATCTTCAAAGACGAACCCGAAGTTTTGGCAGCGCTTGACGGCGCTCACGGACAAAACCTACGAGTTGACGGATTTTCTCGTCAATGTCGCCAAGCTTGAGGGACTTAAGACCCATTTCTCCGGTTCGATCACGTACCACGATTCTTGTTCGGGCTTGCGCGAACTTGGCGTAAAAACACAGCCGCGTACGCTGTTAAAGCAATGCGGTGTTGCGGTGACGGAAATGCTGGATGCCGAAGTCTGCTGCGGATTTGGCGGCACGTTCTCGGTCAAGCTCGGCGATATTTCCACGCGCATGGCCGACAACAAATGTGTGAACGCGCAAGCAACGGGTGCGAATGCCATCGTCGGTGGCGATCTGGGTTGTTTGCTCACGATCGAAGGCCGATTGCGCCGCAACGGCGACAAAACAACCAAGTGTTACATGTTGCAGAAATTCTCGCCGGAAACTCAGTTAACTCCTAACAAAATATGCAAGTCGCCTCAATGCACTTTAAGAGCAAGTCGTCCATTCAGTTGGACAACGCTCATTTCCAGAAGAATATGCGTCGCTTCGGTCGTGGCTTCGCCGAAAAGCGCGCCGCTGCTGTTGCGCTTGTCGATATTTTCGAAGATTTACGCGAAGCCGCAAAAGAAATCCGCAACCGCGGGCTGGAGAACCTTGACGCCTATCTGATCAAATTTGAAGAAATGGCGAAGGCGCGCGGCACCATCGTGCATTGGGCGGAAACGGCGCAAGACGTGAATCGCATCGTCATCGAAATCGCGCAGGCAAATGGCGTCAAAAAGATCGTCAAATCGAAGTCGATGGTCAGCGAGGAATCCGGCTTAAATCATGCGCTTAGAGAAAGTCGGTATTCAATCCATCGAAACCGATTTAGGCGAATACATCGTTCAGCTCGCGAAAGAGCCGCCGTCACATTTGATCGCCCCGGCAATCCACAAAAGCAAAGAAGACGTCGCCGAGTTATTTCAGCAGCATCACAATTTGCCGTACAAGCTCGACATACCGGCACTGACGAAGGAAGCGCGGCAAATAATGCGTCCGCATTTTTTGTCGGCCGATATGGGCATTTCCGGCGGTAATTTTTTGATTGCCGAAACTGGTTCCGTCGCCCTAGTCACCAACGAGGGCAATGGCCGCATGGTGACGACGGTGCCGAAAATTCATGTGGCGATTACCGGCATCGAAAAAGTGCTGCCGACCCTCGATGATTTCGCGACTATCATGCGTTTGTTGCCGCGTTCGGCGACGGGCCAGGCAATTTCGAACTACGTCACCGTGCTCACCGGCACACAAGGGCAAGACGATATCGATGGCCCCGAGCAATCCCACGTGATTCTGGTCGATTCCGGCCGCACCGCGATGCTCGGCACCGAAATGCAAGAGGCGCTGCGCTGCATCCGCTGCGGCGCGTGTATGAATCATTGTCCGGTGTATCAAAATATCGGCGGCCATTCGTATGGCTGGGTTTATCCCGGCCCAATCGGTGCGGTGTTAACGCCGAATTATGTTGGCCTGGAAAACGCGCTCGATCTTCCCCAAGCGGCGACATTGTGCAACGCCTGCGGCGTAGTCTGTCCGGTAAAAATTCCGTTGCCCGATTTGATGCGGCATTTGCGCGAAAAACAAGTCGAACAAAAATTGCGCCCATTCGGCGAGCGCCTCTCGATCAACGTTTGGCGCTACGTTGCAATGCATCCGACGCTTTACGCATTCGTCACAAAACTCGCCAGCCGCTTCGGCAAATCCCTAGGTGGCCGCGATGGCCTGATTCACCATCTACCGCGGTTCGACGGCTGGACTAAGGGCCGCGACATGCCCGCGCCTTCCGGCAAAACCTTTCGTGAACTTTACGCCCAGAAAAAAACTAATGACATCGCCCACCATCAGTAATCGTTCAAATTCACTCGGAACCGAAAACGCCTTTGTCGTTCTTGCTGAAGTTAATAAACTTCAACGCGAAGGGAAAGACATCATTTCCTTTTGCATCGGTCAGCCGGATTTTCCGACACCAAAGAATATTCAAGACGCGGCGATTGACGCAATTCGCGGCGGCAAACACGGCTACACGCCGTCGGCCGGCATTCAAGAATTACGCGAAGCGGCAGCGCGTTATTTGGGTGGCATGCGTGGACTTGAAGTTTCGCCGGACGATATTGTGATCGGTGCGGGCGCCAAGCCATTTATCGCCTACGCGATTTTATGTTGCACCGATTACGGCGCAGGCGACGAGGTGATTTTTCCGAATCCAGGATTTCCGATATATGAATCGCAGATTCGCGCCCACGGCGCGGTGCCGGTGCCAATTTTTTTACGCGAAAAACGCCAGTTCGCGTTCGATCCAAACGAATTCGCGGACAAAATCACCAACAAAACTAAACTACTGATTTTGAATTCGCCGCAAAATCCGACTGGCGGAATTTTGTCACGGCAAAACATGGAAGACATCGCCGTCGATTCTGCACAAGCATCCGCAAGTTTGGGTCTACGCCGATGATATTTATGGCCGCTTGGTATACGACGGGAAATTCATTTCCATCGCCGAATTGCCCGGCATGCAAGATCGAACGATCATCACCGATGGGGCATCAAAAACCTGGGCGATGACCGGGTGGCGCTTGGGCTTCGCCGCCAATAAAGCCCTCGCGCCGCATTTCACACGCTGGGTGACCAACACGGATTCCTGCGCATCACAAATCACGCAATGGGCGGCCGTCGAAGCGCTAAATGGCACGCAGGAACATGCGGAAGCAATGCGCGTGAGTTTTATGCAGCGGCGCGATTTGATCGTCGGTTTGCTGAACCAGGTGCCTGGCGTAACCTGCCAATCGCCCGGCGGCGCGTTTTATGCCTGGCCGAACGTGACCGAAGCGTGCCGTATGATTCGGCGCAAAGATTCTGAAGAATTCCGCAGCGCGCTTATTACACGAAGCCGGCGTCGCGTTGTTAGCCGACATCCATTTCGGCCCCCGCGTCCCCGATGAAGGCCAACACGTTCGCTTCAGTTACGCAGCGTCCAATGAAGCCATCAAAAATGGCGTAGCCCGCATGGCAGATTTCATCAAACGCAACACGCGATAGTTTTACTTTTCATCCTTCATCTTTCCGTCCTTCATCCTTTTTCCAAAAATGTCTGCCCGCGAAAATATCCTGGCGCGCATCCGTGCCAACCAAAAAAAACCCGGCGTCACCAGTCCGTAGCTGAATTAGCCGGCTGCAGATTTCATCACGGCCCATCCGCAAGGGACCGCGCCCGAATTCCGATTGGCCGGATTTAATTGCTCGATTTAAAGAGCAAGCCATTGCGATGGCAAGCACGGTGGACGAAGTGTCCTCGTCGCCGCGGTGCCGAACGCCCTCGCCCGCTATCTCAGAGAACTGAAATTGCCATATGCGCGGCGTTTGCTGGCCGGCGTTATCGAACTTGGATTGGGACGGGCGCCGGAATTGCGATGCAAGCGCGCGCGACGATTGCGATGATCATCTAGGTATGACCGGTTGCTATTGCGCGATCGCGGAAACCGGTACGTTGCTGCTAACGACAAGCCCGTCATCGCCGAACAAAACAAGCCTGTTGCCCGACACCCATGTTGCGATTGTCAATACGTCGCGCATCGTCGTCGGTATGGAAGAAGCATGGAACTTGCTTCGCGCCGAGTTGAAACAATTACCGCGCGCCTGTAGCTTTATTTCCGGCCCATCGCGAACAGCGGATATTGAACAAACTTTAGTGATCGGCGCCCACGGCCCCTACCGCGTTCATATCATTCTGGTGGACGATCCCCACGACGATTTGATCGACACCGGCTGGTGGAAACATAAAAAACCATCGGCCTAGAAGGCAATACCAGCGCGGCTCTTGAAGTATGCCTTGCCAGGAGGCAAGCTGGTATTGCCTCTTGGTAAGGCTGAATTTGAAACTACTTGACGCGCATTCCTGGCTTCGCACCATCGTCAGGACTCAAAATGTAGAGCCCATTGCCGTCGCCAGCGGCTAACACCATTCCTTGCGATTCACCGAAACGCATTTTTCGCGGCGCGAGATTGGCAACCATCACAGTGTGACGACCAATTAGCGATTCGGGCGAGTAAGCCGATTTGATGCCTGCAAACACCGTGCGCGTTTCCGAGCCGATATCGAGCGTTAGTTTGAGCAATTTTTCCGCATCGGGGACATGTTCGGCATGAACGATTTTGGCGATGCGCAAATCGAGCTTGCTGAAATCATCAATGCCGATCGTTTCGCCGATGGGCGCAAAAGTCGTGACCGGTACCGTTGGTGCAGCCGGTTTTTCCGTTTGTAGTCCAGCCTGATTGGCAGCGATCAAATCTTCGATTTGTTTTGCCTCTATTCGGGTCATTAAATGTTTGTAAGGTTTAATCGAGTGTCCTTGCAGCAACACATTCGAATCATCCCACGTTAATGGAACTATACACAAAAATGCTTCAACATCTTCAGCTAATTTTGGCAACACGGGTTTCAGATAAATTGCCAGCAAGCGAAACAAATTTAGGCTGACACTTGCCACTTCATGAAGCTTCTCCGAGCTTGCTCGGGATGCTTCGCCAATTCCCACGGCTTCATTTCGTCGACGTATTGATTACACAGATCCGCAAGCGCCATAATTTCGCGAATCGCTTTGCCGGATTCGCGCGCCTCAAACAGCGCGATGATCCCGGGCGCCGCGGTTTGAAGTTTTTTCAGTAACTCCAAATTCGGTAGCGAATTGCGTGAGCTTGCTGTCGAATTTCTTCTGAAATAAATCCTGCACAGCGGCTGGCGATATTGATAAATTTGCCGATCAAATCGCTATTCACTCGCGCGACGAAATCATCGAGATTCAAATCGATATCTTCCATCGATGCATTGAGTTTCGCCGCAGAAGTAATAGCGCAAATATTCTGGATTTTTAAGATGATCGAGATAACTGCGGGCATTGATAAACGTACCGCGCGACTTCGACATTTTCTCGCCATCGACGGTGACAAAGCCGTGCACGAATACATGGGTCGGCACACGCAAACCGACGAATTTCAGCATCGCCGGCCAGAATAACGTATGGAAATACAAAATATCTTTGCCGATGAAATGCACCATCTCGGTTTTCGAATCGGGCTTCAAAAACGAGTCAAAGTCGATGCCCTGCAAGCCGCACCAGTGCTTGAAGCTGGCGAGGTAGCCGATGGGCGCATCGAGCCAAACATAGAAATATTTTCCCGGTGCGCCGGGAATTTCAAAGCCGAAATACGGCGCATCGCGCGAGATGTCCCAATCGTTCAACCCGGCTTCGAACCATTCGGCGGCTTTGTTCGCGACTTCGCTTTGCAGACGGTCCGGTGCCTGCGTCCACTCTTTCAAGAATTCAACACAGCGCGGATCGGACAAGCTTAAAAAAATGATGCTCCGATTGCTTCATCACCGGTTTCGCACCGGTAATCGCCGAATACGGATTCTTCAATTCCGTCGGCGCATAAACGGCGCCGCACACTTCGCAGGAATCGCCGTATTGATCCTTCGCGCCACATTTCGGACATTCGCCTTTGATGTAGCGATCCGGCAGAAACATGCCTTTACCGGATCATAAAATTGCTCGATGGTTTTTTTCGCGATCAAACCATTGGCGTCGAGTTTCTTGTAAAACATTTCCGCCAACTCGCGATTTTCCGGCGAATGGGTGCTGTGCCAGTGGTCGAAGCTAATGCGAAATTCTGCCCAATCGCGCTGGTGCTCTTCGCCGATTCGCGTAACTAATTGCTCCGGCGTCACGCCTTCGCTTTCGGCTTTGAGCATAATCGGCGCGCCATGGGTGTCGTCCGCGCAAACAAAGTGCACTTCGTGCCCATGCATGCGTTGCGTGCGCACCCAAATATCGGCCTGGATGTATTCCATGATATGGCCGATATGAAACGAGCCATTCGCGTAGGGCAATGCAGTGGTGACGAGGAATTGTTTTTTCATATTGATGCAAATTTTAGGCAAGGGCGAATTGTAGCAAAGCGCCGACGCGAAACAGTAATGATGAAAGGCTTAACTGTTAAAATGACGCGATTAACTGCACCTCAGGAATTCGCATTTCATGGCCTCACCGAAGTCGACCATCCAAACTGCCCTGCAGATTTGATCGATCCCAACACCGGTAAGACTTATGCTGCAGGAAAAGCGATCAAGAAAATCGAAGTCAACGGCGACGACGTTAATGTCCACGTCGTTCTTCCCTATCCAGCGAAAAGCGTATTTGACGAGGTTCGTGCGGCATTTGCGAAACAACTCGCGAAAGTTCCTGGTTTAGTAAAGCGACGTCGATGTCGAAAGCAAGATCATCAGCCACGCGGCGCAAACCAACGTTAAACTCATTCCCGGTGTGCGCAACATCATCGCGGTGGCATCAGGCAAAGGCGGCGTCGGCAAATCCACCACGGCGGTAAATTTAGCGCTGGCGCTTGCGGCGGAAGGCGCGAATGTTGGCTTGCTCGACGCGGACATTTACGGCCCGTCGCAGCCGACCATGCTGGGCCTCTCGGGCAAACCGGAAACGCTCGACGGCAAAACCATGGAACCGAAAATCAATCACGGCATTCAAGCGATGTCGATCGGATTTTTGATCGACGCCGAAACGCCGATGGTGTGGCGCGGCCCAATGGTTACCGGCGCGCTGGAGCAATTGTTGCGCGATACGAATTGGAAAGACTTGGATTATTTCGTTATCGATCTGCCGCCAGGCACAGGCGACATTCAGCTTGACCCTGGCGCAGCGCGTGCCGGTCACGGGCGCGGTAATCGTGACAACGCCGCAGGATGTTGCGCTTGCTGGATGCACGTAAAGGACTTAAAATGTTCGAGAAGGTCAATGTGCCGATTCTTGGAATAGTCGAAAATATGAGCACGCATATCTGCTCAAATTGCGGGCACGAGGAACACATTTTTGGAACTGGCGGCGGCGCACGCATGGCAAGGACTATAACGTCGATGTGTTGGGATCGTTGCCGCTAACATTGCAGATTCGCGAAGAAACGGATTCCGGAACTCCAACCGTTGTCGCAGATCCGAATGGGGAAGTGGCAAAAATCTACAAGCAGATCGCTCGTCGGGTTGCAGTAAAGATTGGCGAACTGCAAAAAGATATGTCGTCGAAGTTTCCGAAAATTGTGATTCAAAACACCTAAGGGCAGCGAAAATGAAAGCGCAATTTTGAAAACCACCGGACTCATCCTCGCTGGCGGGCTCGGTCGACGCATGGGAAACATCGACAAAGGGCTCGTAACCTTCAACGGTCGCCCAATGGTCGCCAGCGTCATTGATCGATTGCGGCCACAGGTTGATGAGTTGTTGATTAATGCAAATCGAAATGCGGATGATTATGCCCGTTTCGGTTTTCGCGTTGTAGCCGACGCGGTCGAAGGTTTTGCCGGCCCACTTGCCGGTTTGGAACGTGGTTTAGCCGAGGCTGCTCATGATTTGATTGTGACCAGTCCGTGCGATTCACCGTTTTTACCGTTGAATTTGGTCGCAAGGCTCTGTAATGCCCTTGAGACGAATGACGCCGATTTAGCCGTCGCTAAAACGGGCGCGCAGGCGCATCCGGTGTTCTGTTTGGTACGCCGTACGATCCATTCTCATTTGCGAAATTTTCTAATGGCCGGCGGGCGGAAAATCGATACCTGGTATGGGTCCTTAAAAACGATCGAAGTCAGCTTTGACGATCAAATCGAATCGTTTGCAAATATCAACACGCCGATTGAGCTGGAAAAGCTAGAACAGCGCAATTAGCAAATTAGGACGCGAACCCCGGAATGGCGGCGTGATCGGGAAAATCAATTTGCGCCTCATCAAGATAGGCCTGAGCAAATTTGAGATAGAGTTTCTCGCGAACAAATACGTCGAAAAGGTCCGGATCGATGTGCCCATTCAACCTAAACTGCCCCAAAATCTCCAATGCCTCCGTGAGCGTCTTCGCGGATTTGTAAGGTCGGTCTTTTGCGGTGAGCGCCTCAAAAATATCAGAGATCGCCATCGCGCGCGCCTGAACTGACATCTGATTTCCAGTCAGGCCGCGAGGGTAGCCCTTACCGTCCATGCGTTCGTGATGGCCTCCGGCATACTCCGGAACCTTCTCCAAATGCTTAGGCCACGGTAAGGCTTCTAACATCTCAATTGTTGCAACAATGTGGTGATTGATGACGGTTCGCTCTTCGGGCGTCAATGTTCCGCGCTCGATGTTCAAGTTCTTAACTTCATCGTCGGTCAACAATGGCTGGGACAATCCGGCCGAATCAACGTAGGTGTACGCTGCAATCCTCTGGATTCGAACATGGTCATCAGGATTCATGTGCTCGCTTCCCTTGTTAGCGCCGCGAAGAAATTGTCGATCGCCCTCCAATTTCTTGAGCGCTTCGGCGAGCCGCGTTTCGATATTCTCGATATCCTTTTTCTGAGCTGTTGGAATCTGCAAAATCTCATTCATCGCGCTCATTTTTAGATCGCGACTCAATACTTCGAACCGCATATCAACCAATGCAATTCGATCGAAAATGGTCGAAAGCTTGGTCGCTTTGTCGATTATGTGAACGGGTGTCGTAATCTTTCCGCAATCATGCAACAGACCGGCAAGTTTTAACTCATAGCGATCCTTGTCCGTCATCCGAAAATTCGCCAATGCACCATAGTTCGACATAGTGAGCCGCTTCCGCAAGCATCATGGTCAACTCGGGAACACGGGAGCAATGCCGGCTGGTATGCGGCGATTTTTCGTCTATCGCTTTGTTGATTAATCCAACAAAGGACTCGAACAATTCCTGAAGTTGGCTGATCAATGACCGATTGGTCAGCGCGATTGCTGCTTGCGATGCCACGGCTTCGGCGAATTGCTGATCCGCTTGGCTAAATGGAATGATCGCCTGCGTAGCGCGGTCACGCGAGTTTATTAATTGCAACACCCCGATGATTTCATCTTCATGGTTTTTCATCGGAACGGTTAGGAATGACCGTCGAACGGTAACCGGTGCGCTCGTCGAATGCGCGCGTCCCGGAAAAATCAAAACCATGCGCGGAATAAGCGTCGGCGATGTTAACCGTTTCGTCTTTCAATACCGCATATGACGCGACGTTGGAAAGATTCGGACAGCCGGCAGAATCGTACAACGGCTAGTGGTGCGATCGGAACGGGAACACCACTAGTCCCGCCCATTACCACGCCCAGGGAATCGGTACGGACAATTTCGAATACCAATTCTTTGCCTGGTATTACTCGATAAAGCGTGCCGCCATCGGCATTGGTAATGTTCTGCGCGGCGTTGAGAATCGTCTCGAGCAGCCGATCAATATTGTGTTCACTGGAGAGATCTTTGCTTAGACGAGTGAGATAGTTCAGGCGATCAAATAGCCGCCCATCACCTTGGTTGTCGCGTTCCGCCTCAGCGCGAATAGGGTGTTTCACCAATAACCCGCCATCAGAAAATTAGCAAAGCCATAATCCACCTACTTGCGGCAGCGATATTGCAGCCAATTATTTGATACAAACGGCGCGAACCTGAGCGATATCGGTGATTCCCAACAGAATTTTTTCAATGCCGTCTTGTTTCAACGTGCGCATTCCTTCTGCCAAGGCAATGGCAAAAAGTTCAGCCACACGCGCCTTCTCTTGAATGGCCTTTTTCACTGCGTCGCGAGCCAACCATTAACTCGTGCAGCGCGACCCGGCCACGGTAGCCGGTGCCGCCGCAGGCGTCGCATCCGACGGGACTATGCAATGTAAACTCGCCTTTTTCGTTCGCGAAATCTTTCACCCAATCCTCATATACTTTGCGGAACGACCCTTGCGGATCACTCTTCCAATCCGTCGTATTCGTGAGTTCTTCACAGTATTCCGTTAAAAGGCGCTTAATTTCGTCTTGCGTCGCGGAATGCGGTTTCTTGCAATTGGCACAAAGCCGTTTTGCCAAACGTTGCGCGAGAATGCCAAGAATTGCATCGGCGAAATTGAACGGATCCATGCCCATATCAAGCAAACGCAAAATACTTTCCGGCGCGCTATTGGTATGAAGCGTCGAGAACACTAAATGGCCCGTGAGTGAGGCTTCAATGCCGATCTGGGTAGTCTCCTTGTCGCGCATCTCACCGACCATGATCACATCCGGATCCGCACGCAAAAATGCGCGCATGGCGGTTGCGAAATTGAGGCCTGCTTTGTTATTCATTTGAACCTGCCGCAATCCCTTTTGGGTAATCTCGACCGGATCTTCCGCAGTCCAAATTTTGGTATCAGGCGTATTGATATGCTTTAGTACCGAGTGCAATGTCGTGGTTTTCCCGGACCCCGTTGGCCCGCAACAGAAAAACAAACCATACGGCTTGCTGACAACTTTTTTGAGATTTTCCTCGTTGCGTTGCGACAACTTAAGTTTATTTAAAGGCAACGGCTCACCGGCAGCCAGAATACGCATCACGACATCTTCTAGTCCGCCGGCCGTGGGGATGGTCGCTACGCGCAGCTCGATATCTAAAGGCCCGTACTTCTTAAATTTGATCTTGCCGTCTTGCGGCTTGCGGCGTTCTGAAATATCAAGATCGCACATGATTTCGAGACGCGTAACTAAGGGCGATCGATAGCTCGCGGGCACTTCGATATACAACATCAGAGAACCATCTTTACGAAAGCGAATTTCGGTTTTATTTTTGCCCGGATAAGGCTCAATATGAATATCCGAAACACCTTGATTGTAAGCATCGATAATAACTTTGTTTACAAATTTCACGAGCTCGTTGTCGGAAGCGGCAGAGACGTCTTCCGGTGCCAAAGCTTCATCACCGGCATCTTGCTCCATACCCGACAACATGTCGTCGATCGATCCCACCGCCGTTCGTGCTATCGGAGAAAAATTGATCCAGCGTTTGTACAAACTCTCGGTGCGTCGTAACCTTGTAGATTAGTTTATTTTTGACGAAAACGTTTCTTGCAACATGCGATGCCCGAATTTTCTCCGGGTCAGTCGTCATAATTACAATGCCGTCTTTATTTTCTTCGACCGGCAGCCACTGCGCGCTCGCAGCGTATTCGCGTTTAATGTTACGCAGTAAATCCATTGGCTTTATGCGATCGGATTTGTACGCCTCATGACCGACTTGGAAGAATTTTGCAAGCGCTTGGCCAAGAATCGAGGACTTAATCTGAAACTCCTCGATCAACACCTCTTCGATATCAATGTTCTTGCGCCGTGCCGAGCGAACTGCTAGATCAAGTTCGCCCGCGGAAATAACGTTGTCGGAAACAAGAAAGTCGTATTTTGTGCCGATTTGCGCAGTCTGTTGGCGCGGACGAAAAGCGGGCGCCAAAACTTTGGCGAGCTCGGAAATCCGTGCGAGTTCGCCATCGGGAAACGCGACGCCAGACACCGTATTAATTAATTGCAGTACGCCTAGCAATTGCGGGCGCTCGTCGCCGCTCAATACCGGCGCGAGCAACATCTGTTTGGATCGATAACCGGTGCGTCGATCAACTTCCTTCAGAAAATGTAACCTGGGGTTATATTTTTTAAGTTCGTTCTCATCGTATACGTCGTTTACTTTAAAGACTGCTTTGTGGTACGCGCAATATCCCGCAACACTGGTCTCGGTGATTGGGAGCTTCAAATCTTTGAAAGAGGTTAGGCCCGTCTTAACGCGGGAAATCAGCGACGATTTGTCGTCTGTGATGGTATAGACGGTGAGGCGGTCGGCCTCGAACATTTCACAGACCTCTTGGCTAAGGTCCGCCATGAATTCGTCAAGCGTCGTCGCCGCAAGAGCGCGATCGCTGATGGACTGCAATTTTTTCGCGAATTCAGCTCGGGGATTTGCATCTCCTCCGGCAGCAGCGCGTTTTGGCTCAAGTACGGCACTCATTTCAACCTTACCCTAAGCATCTAGATCGACTAGCATAATCGATTTTGTTTTCAATACAAGACTTGTAATCATTGTTAACAAATCCCTTTAATTTGCTTTGACTTGCGTGATACGAAACGTCGTAGTGCCTGTCAAAAACAGCAGCCTTTTCTTAATCTAAAGTTCGAATACTTGGCATTGCAAAAGCCGCTTTGGCTTTCCACTCAAAACGGCGGCGCTAATTTCAGCCATTATGGAGTCTTCTTCGCCGGGTTTCATATGCGTAATATAGATCTCAGCCTCGCCGCTAAACTTTTTCAATTCCGCAGCTAGGCGCAACGGATAAAGATGCTTTGATGCGTCGGCGACTGCTTGATCACGGTTAGCGAATGCCGTTTCGATCAACACAAAGCGCAAATTCTTGCATTCGTTCGCTACTTCCCACAGTGCATCGTTTGCACTCGTATCCCCGCTGAAAATCAAACTACTTCTGCCACTATCAACGAGATACCCGACACTTGGGACCACATGATTTGATGCGATCGAGCGAATTATTCTGTCGCCGAGGACTACTTTGGCACCGACCATCATCGATTCGAATTTGAGGTATGGTTGCTCCGGTGTAGGAATCCGCGTGAAATCGGGCCAGATTCGCCAGTTAAAAATATGATCCTTAAGCGTGCGAATTGTTGCGTCGAGCGCGTGTACCACAAGTGGTTTTTTTCGAACGCTTCCAACTGTATCGACAATCCATGGAATCGCGGCGACGTGATCGAGGTGCGAGTGGGTCAAAAACACATGATCGATCTTGGCCAATTGCATAAGCGTCAAGTCTGTCGCACCGGTTCCGGCGTCGATCAAGATATCTTCATCAATCAGGAACGAAGTGGTTCTTAAGCTTGCGCCGACGCCACCACTACAGCCGAGAACTTCAAACCTCATCTAGGCAATATACACCGACTACTGCGCCGCGCTCATAAAAAACTCCATCTTGATTCCCGCGATTTCAATGATATCGTGATCGGCTAACGGATGTGCTTGCGCACTTAAGTTCACGCCATTCAAAACCGGATAGGTAGAGCCTTCTACGTGGGTGATGAAGTAGCTTGTAGGTCGCTTTGTGATCACGGCCACTTGAACCCCAGGCTTACCGAGCGTCGTTAAGGTTTTGGTCAACTCCATAACACGGCCGGCGTTTCCACCATTCAAAATTTGAATCGACGCGCTAGTCGCGATTGGCGCAGCGGGAGCGGCCGTTGGCCGTGCGGCGGCGAGCGTGACCGGGCGCGAGGTTGCGGTGCCAGTGAAGCTTTGCTTCCCAACCATCGTATCGCCTCCTACAGGCTGCGCTTCGGCCACTGGCGATGGGCTGACCGTTGCGGGGCGTCGCATCACCATTGTCTTTTCGAAGTCTTCGGCGGTGGTCGCGCTTGGTGTATCGTTCAGATACTTCAGACGGTGCTTTCCCAACTCGATCACATCGCCATTTTGCAAGAAATGTTTCTTGACCATTTGGCCATTAACAAGGGTGCCGTTTGTACTACCCAAATCTTCCATAAACGAATCGCTGAGTATAGTGATAACTGCGGCGTGCTCACTGCTCACCGCAAGGTTATCAATCTGAATATCGTTATGGGGTTTGCGTCCGATCAAAACGCGTTCCTTGCTTAGGAAATATTCCCCTAGAACGGCACCTTCGAGACTTAAAACTAGTTTTCCCGCCATCTTAATTTCCTCGTGAACTAAACCAGGACTTCATTCGCGCCATCCATCCGCGCTGTGCGGGGAAGGCTTGTAACACTTTGATCAACACGACCGAGACATTGTCCCGGCCACCACTGTCATTGGCCGATAAGACGAGCTGGTCGGCAGACAACGCTAAATTCGATTGCAATGCCAGCAGCGTCAGACGAATCTCTTCATCGTCGACCATATCGTTCAAACCATCTGAACAAATCAAATAAACATCCCCCGGCAACACAGCGTGGCTATGAATCTCCGCCTCAACCTTGGGATCAATTCCCAGTGCCCGGGTTAACAGGTTTTTATTGCGCGACTTGCGTGCATCTTCCTTGCTGATCAAACCGTTGTCCATTTGCTCCTGGAGGAGCGAATGATCTTTGGTAATCTGGTCCAACACCTCGCCGCGCAAGCGATACATTCGCGAATCGCCGATGTGCCCGACCGTCAGGTGATTGTCGTAAAACAATCCCGTGACTAAGGTTGTCCCCATACCCGCACATTGCGGCTCGTTCTGGGCCTTTTCAAAAATTGCCCAATTCGCACGCTCGACCTGCTCTCGGATCGAGTTTCCGGCGATTTCTACGCTATTTGCTAACGCGCCCTTACTCGCCGTTAAGCCCCGCCAGGCGTGGTTCAAGCCCTCGACAATAATGCGAGCGGCCATTCCGCTTGCCACTTCGCCGGCGTTATAGCCGCCCATCCCGTCCGCAAGGAGCACTACGCCAGTCTCACTTTCATGCGCGACAAAATCCTCATTGTGCGAGCGAACCTTTCCAGGATCCGTTCGGCTTACGATTTCGATTGAACTGCTCATTGTCATTATCGATGCGTATCCTAAACGCTGCAGCGCCACATAATTTTCGCTAAGCAAGCGAACTCATTTAACAATGGCTCAAAAATTTCAGGAATATCTAATTTGGCCACTTCCGGTCAGATCACAAATTCTTTATAATACAGCGATCTAATCAACGCTGACTAACGCACTTCATGCGATCCGTGGAGTTGTCGACATGATAAGCACCACGCACTGCGCTACCCCTGCAGTTGATTCCAACTCCGTCCCGGTGTTCGACTCCAAACTGCAAGTACATTACAGGTTTTTCCTTAAATGTAATAACCGCTTAATGTGGTTATTTCGTATTTACCTTTAGTTTAGCGCAAATGTATATGTTTTTTCAACAAAAATCTAATAAAACCTTTTAGCAACTTGATGTAATTGGTTTTGTACGCGACAACCGTGGAACAAACTGTGACTTTTAGGAGCTGTTATGGCCGCCGTGCCGGATTTTGATCAAAACGAAACGCAAGAATGGCTTGATGCTCTGGATGCGGTCATTGAACGCGAGGGCCCGCAACGCGCACACGACCTGATCGAACTGTTGACAGATAAGGCGCGGCGTTCCGGCGCCCACATCCCCTATAGCGCCAATACCGCCTACATAAATACCATCCCACCACACATGGAGGAACGTTCGCCCGGTGATGCCGCGATGGAAGAGCGAATTCGCTCGATTTGCCGCTGGAATGCGCTAGCAATGGTCGTTCGTGCCAACAAGAACGACGACGAGCTAGGCGGCCATATCGCCAGCTTCGCGTCGGTAGGCACCTTATTCGGCGTCGGTTTTAACCATTTTTGGCATGCGCCGAGCGACGGCCACGGTGGCGATCTCGTTTATTTTCAAGGCCATTCCGCCCCCGGTATTTATGCCCGCGCCTATTTGGAAGGCCGGCTTACGGAAGAGCAACTCACCAATTTCCGCCGCGATGTCGACGGCAAAGGCGTCACCTCTTACCCGCACCCCTGGCTGATGCCGGATTTCTGGCAATTCCCAACCGTATCCATGGGCCTCGGCCCGTTGATGGCGATTTATCAAGCGCGCTTCATGAAATACCTGCATGCACGCGGAATCGCCAATACCGAAAACCGCAAAGTGTGGTGCTTCTGCGGCGACGGCGAAATGGACGAGCCGGAATCCCTTGGCGCAATCGGCATGGCGCAACGGGAAAATCTCGATAACCTGATCTTTGTCGTCAACTGTAATTTGCAACGTCTCGACGGCCCGGTACGCGGCAATGGCAAAATTATTCAAGAGTTGGAAGGCGATTTTCGCGGCGCCGGCTGGAACGTCATCAAGCTGATATGGGGCTCCTACTGGGATCCGCTCTTAGCAAGAGACAAAGATGGCGCATTGCAAAAAATTATGGAAGAAACCGTCGACGGCGAATATCAAAACTACAAAGCCAACGACGGTGCGTTCGTGCGAAAACATTTCTTCGGCAAGCATCCAAAGGCGCTGGAATTGGTCTCACGCATGACCGATGACGACGTCTGGCGCTTAAATCGCGGCGGCCACGATCCGCACAAAATCTACGCCGCATACGCCGCCGCAACGAAACACAAAGGCCAGCCAACAGTTATCCTCGCCAAGACCGTAAAGGGCTACGGCATGGGCGCAATCGGCGAAGCAAAAAACACCACGCACCAACAAAAGAAAATGGACGTTGAAGCGCTGAAGAAATTCCGCGATCGCTTCAATGTGCCGATCTCCGACGACAAAATTGCCGACGTGCCGTTCTACAAACCAGCCGATGACGATCCCATCATCGTCTACATGCAGGGGCATCGCAAAGCGCTCGGCGGTTATTTACCCTCGCGCCGCCAAACCGCGCCAGCACACAAAATTCCGCCGCTGGAAACGTTCGACGTGTTGCTGAAAAGCACCGAGGAACGCGAAATTTCTACGACCATGGCCTTCGTGCGCATGCTCACCATGCTCACCCGCGACAAAGAGATTGGCAAATACATCGTGCCGATCGTGCCCGACGAAGCGCGCACTTTCGGCATGGAAGGCTTGTTCCGCACGCTCGGCATTTACTCGTCGCAAGGCCAGCTCTACACGCCGGTCGATAAAGACCAATTGCTCTATTATCGCGAAGACAAAGCCGGGCAAATTTTGGAAGAAGGCATCAACGAAGCCGGCGCCATGTCGTCGTGGATCGCCGCCGCCAGCGCGTATTCGAATCACGGCGTCAACATGATTCCGTTTTACATTTACTACTCGATGTTCGGCTTCCAGCGCATCGGCGATTTGGCTTGGGCTGCTGGCGACATTCAAGCGCGCGGCTTCATGCTCGGCGGCACAGCGGGACGCACGACTTTGAATGGCGAAGGCCTGCAACATCAAGACGGCCAAAGTCATTTGCATGCGTCTTTCATTCCGAATTGCGTTTCATACGATCCGACTTTTTCCTACGAAGTTGCCGTAATCATTCAACACGGCATGAAACGCATGTATGAAAATCAGGAAAACGTTTTTTATTATTTAACGTTGATGAACGAAAATTACGTTCATCCGGAAATGCCGAAAGGCTCCGAAGAAGGCATCATCAAGGGCCTATATTTATTTCAAGCGGGCGCGGCGAAATCAAAAGCACCACGCGTGCAATTGCTCGGCTCCGGCACGATCTTTCGCGAAGTCATCGCCGCTGCTGAATTGTTGAAGAAAGATTGGGGCGTCGAGTCGGACATTTGGAGTGCGCCAAGTTTCAACGAGCTACGCCGCGAGGCGCTTGATTGCTCGCGCTGGAACATGCTGCACCCAGAAGCCAAGCCCCATGTGCCTTACGTGACAGCATGCCTGGAGAAGCAAGCGGGACCTGCCATTGCAGCCACCGACTACGTTAAATCTTATGCCGATCAGATTCGCGAATTTGTGCCGAGTCGCTATGTCGCGCTCGGCACCGATGGTTTTGGCCGCTCCGACAGTCGCGAACAGTTGCGCAAATTCTTCGAGGTCGATCGTCACTTCGTCACCATCGCCGCATTAAAAGCATTAGCCGATGAAGGCACGATCAAGCCCAAAGTCGTCAGTGATGCCATTAGGAAATACGGTGTTGATGCGGAGAAAGATAATCCGCGGTTGGTGTGACCCTTCACCGCAATGGTTAACGCTTTTCCCCTCACCCCTCTCCCCTTAAACGGGGAGAGGGAACAGAATCCCCTCTCCCGCTTGCGGGAGAGGGCTAGGGTGAGGGTCCGTGCGTTAAAATACACAGTGAATTTTAAAATTCAAACGGAATATTCATGAGCAACTTAGTTGAAATAAAAGTACCCGACATCGGCGATTTTAAAGAAGTCGAAATCATCGAAATCTTGGTCAAGGCTGGCGATACGGTGAAAAACGACGCCAGCGTTTTGGTGTTGGAATCGGACAAAGCGACGATGGAAATTCCATCGCCTTCCGCCGGCACGGTGAAAGAATTGAAAGTGAAAGTCGGCGACAAAGTCTCGCAAGGCACGCTATTCATGATGCTCGAAACTAGCGCCGCCGAGCAGCAAGCGAAGGCTGTCGCGCAAAGCGCGATCGAGCGCGCCGCCGTGGTGACCGCACCGGTTAAAGAAGCCGTCGCCGCGCCCGCCTTCGATCCGGCGCGCACCGTCATCGTCGCACCGCCTGCCGCCGAGATTTCTGTCGCGCCAAGCGCCGAAGGTAATCCTCACGCCAGCCCGTCGGTGCGCAAATTCGCGCGCGAACTCGGCGTGAATTTGAACGCCGTGACCGGCACCGCAGAAAAAGGCCGCATCACTAAAGAAGATGTTCAGGGCTTCGTGAAGCAAACGATTGCAGGTGGCGGGACAGCGACCTCGCGCGGCACAGCCACCAGCGTCAACTTCGCGCCAAACCTGCCCGATTTACCGAATGTGGACTTCAGCAAATTCGGACCGATCGAACTAAAAGCACTGTCGCGCATCAAGAAAATTTCCGGCCCGGCGCTACATCGCAACTGGCTGGCGATTCCGCACATCACCCAATTCGATGAAGCGGACATGACCGAGCTTGAAGCCTTCCGCAAAGCGCAAGGCGCCGACGCCGAGAAGCAAGGCGTCAAGCTCACGCCGCTGGCGTTCATGATCAAAGCCGCTGTCGCCGCACTAAAAAAATTTCCCGAGTTCAACAGCTCGCTCGATCGCGACGGCGCAAATTTAGTTCTGAAAAATTATTACCACATTGGTTTTGCGGCTGATACGCCGAATGGCTTGGTCGTTCCCGTGATCAAAAACGCCGATCAAAAAGGCGTCATGGCGATCGCCAAAGAACTCGGCGAACTCTCCGCCCTCGCCCGCGAAGGCAAACTCAAACCGACGGATATGCAAGGCGGCACGTTCAGCATTTCCAGCTTAGGCGGCATCGGCGGCACGCACTTCACGCCGATCATCAACGCGCCGGAAGTCGCGATCTTGGGCGTCGGCCGCTCGAATATGAAACCGGTTTGGAATGCAGAAAAAGAAAGCTTTCGTACCGCGCCTGATCGTGCCAATTTCCTTGTCCTACGATCATCGCGTGGTCGACGGCGCACTCGGCGCGCGCTTCATTACTTTCTTGAATGGCGCGTTGAGCGACATTCGCCGCTTAGTCCTGTAAATACCTGGGACTAGGGGCTAGGGACTTGGGACTGGAAATACCCACCCCTAGCCCCGAGTCCTCAGTCCCTAGCCTCTAACCCCAGCCCCTAAAATATGAATCCAATCGAAATAAAAGTCCCCGACATCGGCGATTTCAAAGACATCGAAGTGATCGAAGTGTTGGTAAAACCCGGCGATTCCGTGAAAGCCGAACAATCGTTGATCGTGCTGGAATCGGACAAAGCGACGATGGATGTGCCGACGGAAGTCGCGGGCATCGTCAAAGAATTGAAAGTGAAATTGGGCGACAAAGTTTCGCAAGGCTCATTGATACTTATCGCTTGAGGCATCGGCCCAAGCGGCAAGCCCCGCGCCGGCTCCAGCCATGGCATCGCCAGGAGCCAATGCAGGACGCCTCTTCAGGCACCTCCTACTCCAGCTGTGCGTAGCGCCAAGCACAAAACCGCATGCCGATTTCGACGCAGAAGTCGTCGTACTCGGCGCCGGCCCCGGCGGCTACACCGCTGCATTTCGCGCCGCCGATCTCGGCAAAAAAGTCACGTTGATCGAGCGGTACGAAACCTTGGGCGGCGTGTGCTTAAACGTCGGCTGCATTCCGTCGAAAGCCTTGCTGCACACCGCGAAAGTCATCGCCGATGCCGCAGATGCGGCGCATCACGGCGTCACGTTCGGCGCACCAAAAATCGATTTGCCGGAAGTGCGCAAGTTCAAAGAATCCGTCGTCGGCAAATTGACGAAGGGCCTAAGCGGATTGGCGAAACAACGCAAAGTCACCGTCATTCAAGGTACGGCGAAATTCGCCTCGCCAAAATCACTCAGCATCGAAACCAAAGATGGCGTGAAGACTTTATCGTTCGACCATTGCATCATCGCCGCCGGCTCTCAAGCGGTGAAATTGCCGGGCTTTCCGTGGGACGATCCGCGCTTGATGGATTCCACCGACGCATTGCTGCTCGCCGACATTCCAAAGCGCATGCTGATCATCGGCGGCGGCATTATCGGTTTGGAAATGGCAACGGTGTACGACGCGCTCGGCGCAAAAGTCAGCGTCGTCGAATTCATGAGCCAACTCATTCCCGGCGCCGATCCCGATATCGTCAAGCCGTTGCACAAACGCATCGAAAAGCGTTACGAGAAAATTTATCTCAAAACCAAAGTCACGAAAATCGAAGCATCGAAGGTGGGACTCAAAGCCCACTTCGAAGGCGAGCAAGCGCCGGAACCGCAAGTGTACGATCGCATCCTCGTCGCCGTCGGCCGTCGTCCAAACGGCAAACTGATCAACGCCGAAGCGGCTGGCATCACCGTCAACGAGCGCGGCTTCATCCCCGTCGACAAACAACAACGCACCAACGTCCCCGGCATCTACGCCATCGGCGACATCGTCGGCGAACCCATGCTCGCGCACAAAGCCACGCACGAAGCCAAAGTCGCCGCCGAAGTCATCGCCGGCCACAAAGCCGCGTTCGACGCCAAGACCATCCCCAGCGTCGCCTACACCGACCCGGAAATCGCGTGGATGGGCCTGTCCGAACCGGAAGCCAAAGCCGCCAACATCGAATACGACAAAGCCGTATTCCCCTGGGCCGCCAGCGGCCGCGCCCTCGGCACCGCGCGCGAAGAAGGCTTAACCAAAGTGTTGTTCGACAAAAAAACCAAACGCATCCTCGGCGCGGGAATCGTCGGCGTCAATGCCGGCGAGCTAATCGCCGAAGCCGTACTCGCGCTGGAAATGGGCGCCGACGCGGAAGACATCGGCCTATCGATTCATCCGCATCCGACGTTGTCGGAAACCTTTGCGATGGCGGCGGAAATGGCTGAGGGGACGATTACTGATCTTTATGTGCCGAAGAAATAAAGTCGATTTGTAGGTTGGGCCGAGGCTGCCAGGGTCGTGAGAACGATGCCCAACATTTTCCGATGTTGAAACGTTGGGTTTCCTTCGTCAACCCAACCTACGGGCTAATTTACGTTGGATCTCACATTTGAGGAATATTCCATGCCTTTGAATCTAACAATTTGCCTGCTATCACTCTTGCCGTCAAATTGTGTCGCACGGTGAGGCACAGGCCGTAACGGTTGAACCATGTGGATCGAGCAGCAAAAAATCGAGGCAATACAGCTGGGGGTAATTGGATCTGGCATCGCACTTCGCTCCGCACCAAGCGCAAAAAGCGAACAACTAATAAATCGAAAAAGCAACTCAAATCCTCAAGGCTTCACAGTTCTTGAACAATTGACAACATCTGGTTACTGTCGTCGAAGCAATGCACACAAGCCAATGGTCAAGAGTACTGCGTGAAGGAACCTAATTGGCTGAAAAATTCCCATGTTGGGTGGGTGCAAAAAGCGCTCTTCGGGAACAAAAGAAGACGCGTGGTGGCACCGTTGAATTTACTGAAGCCGAATTTGTTTGGGATATGAAAATATTGGCTCGCAAGAAAGTAATTGTTGCAGGCGTCAAGAACGAGTTCATCGACTGAAAGACTCAACATGCAAAATAATTGATCCAGAGACGGCCTACATTTCGCCTAGCAAGGGGAGTCATTCCGATCCAGTTTTTTGCGTCACCTGCGGCACTGGCACGGACAGCTTCAATGCGAATTTCTCAAAGTCAGAAGTTGAAAATGGAACAGCGCTCTCTGCTGCCAAGCACATAGATCGAGTCGCGCTATCAATTTGTGCGAATCTTTGCCAAGTCAAGAGCAAACTATCCAAGTACGTTTACTTTTTCGCGCGTAACAAACTTAACGGTAAATGAACTATGCTGAATGGAAGAACTACGGTCAGATCGTCGTTCACGGCAAGAACAGATTGAATCTGGAATTATGCACAGTAATCGCTGCCTTGGATGCTTCCGGCTTGATAGAGGCAAATGTAACGGACGGTAAACCCGCGTAAGGCGCATAGGTAGGGCGTCAATAAGCGAAGCGCATTGCGCCGTATGTGCATTCAATCAGCCCGTCATTCGGCGCAATGCGCTTCGCTTATTGACGCCCTACAAATTCAACTGCGATTGCGACAAAACTTTCTTTGCAAAACCGCGCTGACGTAATAAAAGCATGAGCACTTTAAGCCCATCGGAAATCCTCGCCCTACTCAAACGCAATCTTCCCATCGAAGATCAGCGCGGCGAAATCATCGAGGAAATCGGCGCATCCCATCTGCGCATGCGCCTTCCGGTCGTTCCGGAATATCTCAGCCACGATCTTCCGCCCGGCTCCGGCCAAACTGTTTTATCTGGTCCGATCGCGATGGGTTTTGCCGATACGGCGATGTATGCTTGCGTTCATGCGTTTTACGGTGCCGACATATTTGCCGCGATGGTGAATTTCAATGTTTCGTTTTTTAGCGTTGCGGGAAAGGACGATCTCACGGCCGTTGCGACGCTAAAACGCAAAGGAAAATCGCTCGCGTTCGTCGAGGCGTTGCTCTACTCCGGTTCATCCAATGAGCCTTGCGCGCAGGTCACGGCGACTTACGCCATTCGAAATATTTCAAAGCAATCACATTTGCCGTGAACGTCCGAATTGACGATCTAACCGATCCGCGCGTTCACGCATTGCTGCGCGAACACGTCGCCGAAATGTTGGCGAACTCGCCTTTTGACAGCATGCACGCGCTCGATCTTTCCGGATTGAAAGCTCCCGAAATCACCTTTTGGACGGCATGGGACGGCGAGGAATTGCTCGGCTGCGGCGCGCTGAAAGAATTGGACACGACTCACGGCGAAATCAAGTCAATGCGCACCGCCACCAAGCATCTGCGCAAAGGCGTGGCTCGCGCGATTCTTGAAACGATTATTGCAACTGCGAAGAATCGTAGCTATCAGCGGCTAAGTCTTGAGACCGGTTCGACGGCTGACTTTCAGCCAGCGCTGAAGATGTACGAACAATTTGGGTTTGAATATTGCCGACCATTTGCGCAGTACAGGGAAGATCCGTTTAGTCGTTTCATGACGAAGTTATTGCGTTAGCCAGTTTGCGCAATGGCCTGAGAGCCAGCATCTATGTACCGCTCGAAGCATGCCGCGCCACGAGGCAATTAACACGCGCCTCGTGGCACGGTGTTATTTCAACATCAATTTTTGTAGCGGATTTCGGTGACTGTAGTATGCGCGTAATTTCCGTTTTCGCCCCACGCGATCTCCGGCCGAACTTGGATGTCGTATGCGAAATCCGGCGAGAACGTTAAGCCCCAAACTTCTTTGGTCCGCATCCACAGATCCCAAGTGAGTTCCTTCTTCGTCCCGACAAACTGGTGGATGCCGCTATTTTTGTTGGCCGTCTTGATAACGGTTTCTCTTGGCACTTCTCGAGACGCTTGAGTCACCATTTTCGGCGGCTCCGATTCATTCTTTTTCGAATACAAGATTCTTTTCGTACCACCGGCGCAAATGCCGATGACTGTATCGCCATGACCCACATCGCCTTTTGCGATCACGCTCAGTTCGTAATTTGCGACACCTTTGGCGATTAACTTTTGCTCGATCGCTTTGGTGAGCGCGCCGCAAGCGAGCGGCTCGGCCCATGCGCTAAAACTCGTGATCGGCAAGACGGCAACGGCAATGAATGCGGTGGCGGAAACGACGCTCAATATCGATAAGGGTTTCAATTTCAATTTCGTTTTCATGTTCAGTCCTAGTTGTTGGAAACAAATCTAGTGTAGGCAGACTGATCAAGAAAAGTGTGATTCCCTGGGGATCAATTGTGGCAATTTTCTAGCGGTTTTTTACGCTTCTAAGCGGCGACCGTAATTTGCTAACGATGTCTTCGTTCGTAGCCTGGAGAGCCAGTATACATGCGCTTCTCCGGGCATCTTTAGAGGCAAAATCTTTTAGGCAGCAAGTCCAGTACAAACTTGTTCTTAGCCTTATTCTAAAGTCACGCTATACTCCGCACGTACAATCATTATTTGATATTGGGGAACTTCGAATGATTTTAGAACTTCTTGATATTGACAGCGATATCATGATGTACGCCGTTATAGGCTTATTGTTTCTTTGGTTGTTTTTCCGCATTTTTAAGCGTACCGAAAAGCCGCGCGCGCGGCCGTTGGTTTCAGGTAGATCCTCGAGCTGGGATAACGACGGCTACTCCCGCTGACCGTCATTTTTATCGCGTTAGTTTTTGGTAGTCCGCAACGGTGTCGACATCAACGAGCACACCCGAATCATCGGTCTCAATTAAGCTCACTTCGCTTTTGTTGGCAAGGATGATCGCTCGTGCGCCGGCATCGCCTTGAAGCGCAAGCAATTCTGTGCGAAATTGCGAATGGATACCGACAGGATGGCCGCGCTGACCATTGTGTCGCGGCATAGCGAATGCCGCGCCTTGCTCTACTGATTCGGCAACGGCGCGAATAGTTTCCGGTTTGATGAGTGGCATGTCTGCCGAGCGCGACAACCCAATGTGTATCGATTGGAGATGCCGCGACGGCGGCGGCGAGGCTGTGGCCCATGCCTTCTTCGGCGCGCTCGCAGACGACGATTTTGATATTAGGTTCAGCGGCAAGTAAGTCGTGCGTCGCTTGATCACCTGGACGCACGACGGCGATGACGTGATCAACTGCGCCGGCGAGATTGCGCGCCGACTGCGACGCAAATCGCAAGGCCAATGGGTAATAATTGTTTGAGTTTGCCGCCACCGAAGCGCTTTCCGGCGCCGGCGGCGAGGAGTATGCCGGTGATCAACCGACGGCGGAGAGCTTGGGTTTGTCCGGCGATGCGGCTTTGTTGGCGGGGACGAGCTCAATGCCGTTGCGCACGCAGGTGATGTCCGCGAGGATGGCGATGGCCATTTCTGAGGGAATTTTGCTGCCGATTTGTAAGCCCACCGGGCCGCGCATTTTGGCGATTTGTGCGGGCGTTAAATCGAATTCCAATAAGCCGCTCGCGGCGCGCTTGCTGATTCTTTTTCGAACCCAACGCCCCAACGTAAAACGAATCGGACTTCAACGCTTCGAGCAATGCGAGATCGTCTTGCTTCGGATCGTGGGTAAGCGCGATGACCGCAGTATGATTATCGGCCTTCAGCGCGGTTACGAAATCGTCGGGCATTTGCTTGGAGACTTCGACGCCGGGCATGTCCCACGATAGTCGATATTCTTCGCGCGGATCGCAGACGAATACGCTGTAGTCCAACGCTTGTGCGAACTGAGCAACGTAGACGGACAGTTGACCTGCCCCGATAATGCCTAAGCGCCAACGCGGGCCGTGAATCGTCGTCAGCGTCTTGTCGTCAAATTCCAAATCCTGAGTGAAAGTTGCATCGACCAACTCGGAACTGCCCGTCGCGATGTCCAACTTACGTGCAACGACTTCGCGCTTTTCGATCTTTGTAACAACTTCGCTCCAACTCCTGCTCCCTTGCGCGTCTTTTCGCAAAGGCTCCAGCACGAGTTGAAGGGTTCCACCGCAGGGCAGGCCAAAGCGGCGCGCCTCGTCGGACGAAACACCATAGGTAACCACTTCCGGCGTGGGCTTCACATCTTCGCCACGACGCAAACGTGCAATTAAATCATCTTCAATACAGCCGCCGGAAACAGAACCGGCAATACGGCCATCAGAACACACGGCCAACATCGCCCCGGGTGGCCGGGGCGATGAGCCGAATGTTTTTACAACAGTAACGAGCGTGACCGGAAGCCCTTGATCAAGCCAAGTGACGGTTTGTCGCAGAACTTCCAGATCAACGCTGTGCATCTTTAAATCTTTACGCAGTGATACCGGGTTTAAACGGCATCTTACGAACGCGCTTGCCAGTTGCAGCAAAGACAGCGTTGGAGATCGACGGCGATACCAACGGCACGCCCACTTCACCCAAGCCACCTGGGTTCCGGTTGCTAGCGACAAAGTGAATGTCGATAGGCGGAACTTCGGCCATGCGCGGAATGTAATAGGTATGGAAGTTGGTTTGTTGAACCACGCCATCTTTGAGGGTGATTTCGCTGAAGGCATTCTGGAAGCCCGATACCACGCCAGACTGAATTTGCTGGTGAGCGATGTTCGGGTTGATCAGAATACCGGCGTCCACCGCGTAGGTCATCTTGTGCACTTTGATCTTACCGTCGGATTTGACTTCGATTTCCGAAATCAAGCAACCGTAAGTCTCGTAGCACTCGATCATCGCCACACCATGGAAATGGCCGGCAGCTAACGGCTTGCCGTAACCGGCACGATCCGCAGCCAAGTCGATCACACCTAAGTACAGCGGCTTATCACGCAGCAGAATGCGACGATACGCAACCGGGTCCATACCGGCAGCAGCGGCCATTTCGTCGATCATCACTTCTTGCGCGAACGCATTCAGGTTGTTCGACACGGCGCGCCAGTAACCGACACGCTGACCGGTGTCGACCATCACGGAAGACAAATGCCAGTTCGGGATGTCATACGGGAAGTTTTCTGCCGCTTCCAACATGAACGGATCGACTCCCTTTTGCACCGCGCCTGGGAATAGGCGTGAGGAGATGGAGGGCGATGCGATCTGGTATTTGTACGCCGACGGCATGCCGTTGGAATCCAAACCGACTTTAATCGTCTGCAAGCTAACGGGACGATAGGAGTCGTTCATCATGTCGTTTTCGCGAGACCAAATGGTTTTGACCGGCACGCCAGGCATTGCTTTCGCAATAACCGCAGCTTGCGCAATAAAGTCCATTTCGATCTTACGGCCGAATCCACCACCGAGGTAAGTCGTGTGGATGTTGATCTGCTCAGGCTTTAGGCCAGTCGCAGCAGCAACCGTCGGCGGCACCAAGGTTTGGAACTGCGTTGGCGCCCAAACTTCCGCGCTGTCAGCATTGACCAGAACCGTCGCATTGCAAGGCTCCATTGCGCTATGGGCAAGGAACTGCAGTTCGTAAGCCGCTTCCAAGGTTTTGGCGGCGCTGCCGAGCGCCGCTTTTACATCGCCGCGTGCTTTAACTTCAACGCCGTCCGTCGCTGCACCATCGGCCAACATCTTGGAGACGCCTTCGCTGCTCAACGTGGCATTCTTGCTCACGTTCCACTTGATCGCACCCTTGGTCAGCGCTTGTTTTGCATTCCAATAGCTATCGGCGATCACGGCTACACCGTTGGTGTAAGTGTCGTTGAACTTAACGACTTTCTTCGCACCGGGCGAACCCATCATCGCGGCTTCGTCGAAACTGGCGACTTCGCCACCGATAACCGGGCACATTTCCACGGCGGCGATCATCATGCCGGGCGCTTTAACGTCGATACCGAATTCGGCGGTACCATTCACTTTGTAGGGTGAATCGAAACGCTTGAGCGGTTGGCCGATGATCTTCCACTGGGAAGGATCTTTCAGCTTCGGCTCTTTCGGTTCGGCTTGCTTCATTGCACCGGCGGCTAAGGAACCATAGCTGGCTTTCTTGCCACCTGGGCCCATAACATAGCCCTTGCTGGTGGTCAGTTGGCCGGCATCAATACCCCATTCGGCAGCAGCAGCACCGACGATCATCTCGCGGGCAGCGGCACCGGCTTGACGCAGGTAGGTGAACGAATCGCGAATCGAGGTCGAACCACCGGTCAACTGCGCACCGAAAATACGGTTGATGTAGGGCGCAGCAGCGGGCGGAATGCCGACTTGAAGATCATTCAAATCGATGTCCAACTCTTCAGCGACCATCATGGGCATCGCGGTGTAAACACCTTGGCCCATTTCGGAACGAGAAGCGTAAATGCTGACCTTGTTGTCTTTGGTGATACGAATCCACGCGTTCGGCGCGAATGCATCTCCGGGGAAGTCAACTAGGCGGCTGGAACCGTGAGAAACGGTAACGGCGCCAGCGTTCGGCACATTCAAGCCAAGAATAAATGCACCACCGACGGCGGCGCTACCTTGGATGAAGCCACGACGGCTTTGATTAGATACTGTAGTTTTCATGATCGGTATCCTTAAGCGAGTTGGGCAGCGCGTTTGATGCCCGCGCGAATCCGGTCATAGGTACCGCAACGGCACAGGTTGCCGTTCATCGCGGCGGTAATGTCTGCATCGCTGGGGTTCTTGTTTTGCGCCAATAGTGCCGCTGCCGACATCATTTGGCCGGACTGGCAGTAACCACACTGCACTACGTCCAACTCGAGCCATGCTTTTTGCACCGGATGGTTGCCACCCAAACCTTCAATTGTTGTGATTGCCTTGCCTGCTACCGCTGAAACCGGGGTCACGCAGGAACGTGTTGCCACGCCATCAACGTGCACCGTGCAGGAACCGCATTGCGCCATGCCACAACCGAATTTCGTGCCGGTCATGCCTAACGTGTCGCGAATCACCCACAGCAACGGCGTATCTGGCGATACGTCGGCGCTATGCGACGATCCATTCACTTTGAGACTAATTGCCATTTAAGTTCTCCTATTGAAATGAACTGCTTTTATTGCTCTTTGTGAAACAAGACTCACAACACAAACGGGTTATGATCCTTCGAAGTCAGGCGCGGCGAAGAGCTGTTATTTTACGCGGCTGCTCTCCTCCTTCAGACATCCCGAATTGCATTAAAGTTTTAAACCTTGCGAAAGTTAAATCGACCATCTTGCCGCGTTTAACTTTAAAGGGTGGGATGTCGAAAGATTCAGCCGCTATGATACTCTGAACCGAGGCTTGAGTGTCAAGCGCATGGCTTTGTTTTTGCGGGTAACATTGCACAACGCTGCACTCGAGCGTGAATAGCCTCGCGACTAATGCGGGTCATTTCGTCTCATGGCATATACTCTGGAATAACTCCCACATTAACTTCATTACGCAACATCATGAAATTATGAAATTCTTAACTCCTGCCGAATGCCGAACACGCATTCTACGAAGCCTTCGAAATCGGTGAGATCGCTGCGATGATGGCGTTTGGTCGAAGGACGATGACATTACTTGCATTCATCCCGGCGGCTCGCGCTTAATTGGGCGAGTGGCAATTGAGGCAGGGTGGCGCGGCATTTTAAACGGCAACATCGGCGTGCGACTTCAAGTTACCGAAATTCGCGAATTCGTCGATCAAGCGTTGACGATTCGCATACTTTACGAAAATCTTTGGGTACCGGGCGAAAATGCATCGCGCCCGCCGATCATCGCGACCAATGCCTATCGCTACAGCAAGCGCGGTTGGCACATGGTGTTGCATCACGCCAGCCCGATGCTCGCAAGACGAACATGGGAGCCAGATGCGGCCGTGTTCCATTAATGTTAATCGGACGAAGACAGCGTCGCATCAACCCTTTAGAATAATGGTTTTGCTCAAAATAACCTGCCAATGAATTTTCTCGATCAATTCAAATTAACGGCAAAGTCGCCTTCATTACCGGCGGTTCGCGCGGCCTGGGACTTGGAAATGGCGACTGCTTTATCACAAGCCGGCGCGCAAGTCGCGCTGATGGCGCGCCGCGAAAAATATTTCGATGAAGCCCGCGCCGAATTGCCCGATGCCCATTGCGTAGCTGGGTGACGTCAGCAGCGAAGCCGACGTCATACGCGCGGTGGCCGACACCCAACAAAAATTCGGCGAGATCGGCATTTTGATTAACGCCGCCGGCATCGCCTGGGGCGCGCCAGCAGTCGACATGACCGCGGAAAAATTTCGCGAAGTGATGCAAGTCAATGTTGACGGCACGTTTTACGCCTGCAAAGCATGTGCGCCGGACATGATCAAAACCGGTTACGGCAAGATGATCAACATCGCCTCGATCGCGGGCATCATCGCCGAGCCGCCGGAAATTCTTGACGCTGTGGGTTATAGCACGAGCAAAGCGGCGGTGATAATGCTGACGAAAGATTTAGCCGCGAAATGGGGCCGCCATGGCGTGCGCGTCAACGCCATCGCGCCGGGATTTTTCCCGACCAAAATGACGGAGAACAAACCTGCCTAAAATCGAGCAAATGATTAACGCGCGAACGCCATTAGGCCGCGCCGGTAAAACAGGTGAAATCGGCGCAGCCGCATTGTATTTCGCCAGCGCCGCTTCGGACTATGTGACGGGGCATATACTTGCTGTCGATGGCGGAACGGTTATTTAGGCATCGAGCTGCAAGGCAGCATCCATAGCGCTTCCCGAGGCATGCAACGTGGAAAAGCAAGGCAGGAGCGCCTGTCAGGGCACCTGATTTTTAGTTATCCAACGTCATGTCATCCTGAGCGCAGCAAAGGATCTGATTTACAAGCCTCGACAACAGTACATAAAAGCAGATTCTTCGCTGCGCTCAGGATGACAGTAGTTGAAAGAATATTTATCACGATCAAAAATTGAGGAGCAACGCATGACTGAAAAATTTCTAAGTGGCCGCGTCGCCGTCGTTACCGGCGGACGCCGCGGTTTGGGTAAAGCGATGGCGCTCGCCCTCGGCGAAGTCGGCGCCACGTTAGCCCTGGTTGATCACGAATCGTCCGCCGACGCCGTAGCAGAAGCAAAAGCCAAAGGCATCGACGCGAAAAGTTTTACCTGCGATGTCAGTAACGCAAAAAATGTCGAAGCCTGCGCCAAAGAAATCGTCGATCATTTCGGCAAAGCGAATATTTTGATCAACGCCGCCGGCATCGTCATTCGCAAAACCACCAGCGATTTGTCTGTTGACGAATGGGATCGCGTCATCGGCATTAATCTTTCCGGCGCGTTTTACTTTTCCAAGGCATTGATTCCGCACATGCGTGGCCAAGGTTATGGCCGAATTATCAATATTTGCTCGGTAATGGCTCATGTGTCAACCGCCGATCGCGTCGCTTACAACGCCAGCAAAGCGGGGTTGCTCGCGATGACCAAAGCGCAAGCGCTGGAGCTCGCGCAAGACAACATCACCGTCGTCGGCATCAGCCCCGGCGCTTTCTCCACCGACATGACCGCCGCGCTTCGCGCTGATCCGGCACGCAATGCAACCTTCATGGATGCAACGCCAATGCGCCGCTGGGGTGAACCCGACGAAATCGGCAAACTAGCGCGTTACATTTGTTCACCTGATGCAAGTTACATCACCGGCACCGATATCGTGATCGATGGCGGCTGGCTGGCGAGCGGAGTCTAAATAATGATGCCTCTGATCGGCATTACCATGGGCGACCCGTCAGGAATCGGCGCGGAGATTATTTGCAAAGCGTTGAAAGATTTGCCGGCAGCGCAACGCTCGCGTACCGCCGTCATTGGTGATCCCCATTATCTGGAGCGTGCCAATAAACTCATCAACGGTGGCCTGAAATTCGGTGCCTCCACTGCGACGCACACCGACGGTACCGTGCCGGTATTCGAAGTCCATGTTGATCGTGCCCATGTTGCCGACAGCAAGGTTTGCGCCGCTTCCGGCGACGCCGCCTATCGCTTCATCGTTCGCGCTGTTTCCGCCGCGATGGCGAAAGAAATCGCGGTCATCGTGACCGCGCCGCTTAATAAAGAAGCGTTGCATTTAGGCGGCCATCATTTCGAAGGCCACACGGAATTGCTTGCCCATTTGACCGGCGTAAAATCGTCGTTCATGTTGCTCGCATCGGAAAAATTATCGTCGATCCACGTTTCGACCCACGTCTCGCTCGCAGGTGCAGTCAAACGCGCAACGCCGGAACGTGTCGCCGCTACGATTCGCGCGGGTGACAAACATTTGAAACTGATGGGCATGAAATCCCCACGCATCGCCGTCGCGGGACTTAATCCCCATTGCGGCGAAAACGGTTTATTCGGCAACGAAGAAGCCGAGCAAATCACGCCCGGCATCAACATCGCTAAAGCCGAAGGCATCAATGTTACCGGGCCCATTTCCGGCGACACGGTGTTTTATCGTGCGATGAAAGGTGAATTTGATTTGGTCGTCGCGCAGTACCACGATCAAGGCCACATTCCCACCAAGCTGATCGCGTTTGATACCACCGTGAATGTTTCGCTCGGCCTGCCGATTTATCGCACCTCGGTCGATCACGGCACGGCGTTCGATATCGCCTGGCAAGGCAAAGCCGACTACGTAAATTTAAACGCCGCGATTGCCTATGCGCGCCTCATGGCCGCGGGCATTCAAGCGTAGCACCGAATCTATCCATGGCGTCGACGCTCAAGATCGCAATCATTGCCGACGATCTGACCGGCGCGATGGATGCGGCGGCGCCATTCGCCAAACGCGGTGCCCACACGCGCGTGATGTTCTCGGAAAATCCTCCGTCAGACGAATTGCTCAACGCGCCAGAAATTTTAGCGCGCACCACCGATAGCCGGCACCTCGATCCGGTGCGCGCGATTCAGCGCGTGCATCATGCACTGTCCGATTTGGAAGATCGCTTACCGTTCAAAAAAATCGATTCGACACTACGCGGCAATATCGTTGCCGAATCATTGGCGACGCTGGACGCGACCGGCCGGCGGCATTTGTTGATCACGCCGGCGTTTCCGGGCCAGGGCCGAGCGCTGCGCGGCGGCGAAGTATTTATTCACGGTGTTCCGCTGCGCGGAAACGGCCATCGCCAAAGACGCGCTATCACCACCCTTAGCGATTCCACTGGCGATGGCGTTCGGTGGCAAGTTGGGCGTGATCGTCCACGAAGTTGAGCATCCATCGCAGTTGCGGTTGGAGCCGGGCGAAGCGGTTCACGTTTACGTGGTCGATAGCGAAACCGATGACGAGTTATTGCAACTCGCGCATTTCGTACTCACCCATCACGATGAAGTTGTTGTTGCCGGCACGTCGGGGCTCGGCAACGCGCTTGCCACCGCAATCTACGGCGGCGCATCGGAGATCAAGGTACGGCGCGATGCGCGGCCGATGTTGTATGTCGTCGGTTCACGCACGCCACAAAGCGCGGCACAGTTGGAACGCCTCGTCGATTGCGGCGCGCACCCGATCGTCATAGAAACCCATGACGGCCGAATTGAACTCGAACAGCGCTGAATAGTCTCGCGCGGCTCGAACCCGGCGCGCCCGCTTACGTGATCACTTTGCGCCAGCGCGACAAAGTGTCGCCCGACGCGCCAATGGTCGCCAACGCGCTCGCGACACTCGCCCATCGATTGATCAACGAATTGGACATTGGCTCCATCGTCGTTACCGGCGGCGATACCGCGCAAGCGTTGATGGCGGAACTCGCTATTACATCGGTCGATCTCGCCGGCGAATTGCTGCCCGGCATTGCCGTGGGCATCGTGCCGCATCGCAAGCGTAACTTCAAACTCGTCACGAAAGCGGGCGCCTTTGGCGATGCGGAATTATTCGTGACCTTGATGAAAGAACTCAGAACAAAATGAAATTCGATAACCTCACCGTCGAGTCGCGCGACCACGTGCTATTCATGGGTCTTAATCGCCCGGCGAAACGCAACGCGTTCGATCTCGATCTCTATCATTCGCTATCGTTGGCTTACGGCGAACTGGAACGCAATCGCGATCTGCGTTGCGGCGTGTTGTTCGCCCATGGCGATCATTTCACCGGCGGCATCGATTTGCCGCAATGGGCGCCGCGCTTTGCCGAAGGAAAATTCATTGACCCTGCCGAAGGTGGCATGGATCCGCTCGCGCTGGATGAAAACAAAACTGTCAGCAAGCCGATCGTGATGGCGGTGCAGGGTTGGTGTTTGACCATCGGCCTAGAATTGTTGCTCGCGACGGATATTCGTGTCGCGGCGGACAACGCGCGCTTCGCGCAAATCGAACCGAAGCGCGGCATCTACGCCATCGGCGGCGCGACGATTCGCTTGCCGCAAGAAATCGGCTGGGGCAACGCCATGCGTTATCTGTTGACCAGCGATGAATTTAGCGCAAATGAAGCGTTGCGAATGGGCTTGGTTCAAGATGTCGTTCCGGTCGGCGCACAATTGTCACGCGCGACGGACATCGCGATGACCATCGCCGCGCAAGCACCTCTCGCGGTGCAGGCGACATTGCGCTCGTCACGCATCTCGCGCAGTCACGGCGCGCCAGCCGCAATCGCGCGCCTCGCGCCGGATATGGTGCCGCTGCTCGCTAGCGAAGATGCGAAAGAAGGGATACAGTCCTTTATTGAACGACGCACGGGAAAATTCACGGGCCATTAATTTATTGTCATTCCCGCGAAGATAGGGAATCCAGTGATTTACGCGAACGACACTGGTTCTCCGCCTTCGCAGGGACGACGACATATCACTCGGAATGCACTTCGAAATATCTTGGGGACGCCATGAAAAAACTATTGTTGGCACCGATACTTGTTTCAATGTCGATCATGCTATCGGGTTGCCTAGGCTTCATCGTCGGCAATGCAGTCGATCTGGGCATTGAAGTTGTTAAAGTACCATTCAAAGTGACGAAAGCAGCAGTCGATGTCATTACCGACGACGATGATGATGATAAGAAGAAAAAATAGTGCCTAAGCCAGGAGCCGCGCCGGACTTGCCTGGCTCCTAGGCCACTCGGTCGCGGCAATGCATGCTCTGAAAGCCTTTATCCGTGCGCCTTCTGGCGCGATGACTAAAAATATTTAACTAATCATGTCAAATACCGCATTGTGTTTTTTACCCGCCACGCAAATCGCAAAACGAATTGCGTCGCGCGAACTTTCCGCGCTTGAAGTCACCGACGCGCACCTCACGCAAATCGAAAAATGCAATCCATCGCTCAACGCGATCGTTACGTTAGTTGCGGACCGGGCGCGCGCGAGTGCGAAAGCCGCCGACGCAAGGCAAGCGCGCGGCGAAACGCTTGGGTTGCTGCACGGCCTGCCGATGGTGCATAAAGATTTGGCAGAAACCAAAGGCATCCGCACCACGTTCGGCTCGCCGATTTTCAAAGACTTCGTTCCCGAGCGCACCGCGCTGATTGTTGAGCGCATGCAACAGGCCGGCGGCATCACGTTAGGCAAAAGCAACACACCGGAATTTGGCGCAGGCTCGCAAACTTATAACGAAGTGTTCGGCGAAACGCTTAATCCCTATGGCTTGCCCGATCGCCGCTTAACCTGTGGCGGATCGAGCGGCGGTGCGGCAGTCGCGCTCGCGTCCGGCATGGTGCCGATTGCCGATGGCACCGATCTCGGCGGCTCGCTACGCAATCCGGCGAGCTTTTGCAATGTCGTCGGCTTTCGTCCCTCGCCGGGCCGCGTACCGAACTGGCCGTCGCTCGCGGCGTGGTTTCCGTTCACCATCGCCGGGCCGATGGCGCGCAACGTTGAAGATGTCGCATTGATGATGGCGGCAATCGCCGGGCCAGATGCGCGCTCGCCGATCAGCTTGCCGGAACCAGGCGCCGATTTTTTGCGGCCATTGGCGCGCGACTTCAAAAAAACTCGCATCGCGTGGTCGCCCGATTTAAGTAAATCTTTTCATATTGACCGCGCGTTGTCAGCGTGCTCGAAAAGCAGTTGCCGACGTTTTCAGCACTCGGCTGCGACGTCATGGAAGCCGTACCAGACCTCACCGGCGCAGACGAATTGTTCCGCATCTGGCGCGCGTGGGCAATGCACATGACCCACGGCGAACTGTATAAAACGAAGCACGAACAGATGAAAGACACCGTGCGCTGGAACATTGAGGAAGGCGCGAAACTAACCGGAGCTGACATCGCGCGTGCGGAAAAATTGCGTACCGAACTTTATCACCGCGTCAGAAAATTTTTCGATGAGTATGATTTTTTGTTGCTGCCCGTCGTGCAGCTGCCGCCGTTCGATGTGAAAGAGCGCTGGGTAAAATCCATCAACGGCATCGAGCTGCCAACCTATTTGGACTGGATGAAATCCTGCTATTTGATTTCCGCTACCACCCTACCCTGCATATCGGTCCCTGCAGGATTTACCAACGACGGCTTGCCGATTGGTTTACAAATCGTCGGCAAACACAATGCGGATTTTAGTGTGCTGCAGCTGGGGTTTGCGTTTGAACAAGCAACGGGGTTTGGGTTACAGCGGCCAATGATGTCTATTTGAAGAAGCAAATTTATTTTGAGCATATCGGCCGGTATCCGCCGCAATCGGATACTTCTTGGATACGCTTCATCGCCGGCGAAGGTCAACATTTCCGCGCCACAAACCTCCCACCGCCTAGCTTGTTAACCTGATACAAGCCAACAAAAAAAGCATAGCTACCATCCCATGCGTCATAGTGCGCCCTGCCAAATCGGCGTATGGTTTCGTCTTTCAGGCTGCGGTACATTGCTAATCGTTTTTTCAGAATGTCGGCCCATTCGTCGCTTAGATCGTCGCAGACGATTCAATCGCAAAGCCATTTTGCTCGAGCAGCATTCGATAGCGATCAAAACTGCCGAGATCGGCGTAGGTCATCTCGCGCGCGAGCTGTTGCCATTGCGGTTTCGCTGAGCGCGGGCTGGCGCAGAATATCGGTAAACGCGATCACTCCGCCGGGCTTTAGCACTCGTGAGCATTCGCCAATCAGACGCGCCTTGTCGGGCACATGGCACCACGCTTCTTGTCCGATCACTACGTCGAACTCTGCGACGCCGAACGGCATGGCGAGCGCGTTGCCGTGGCGAAAACTGACGAGGTGATCGAGACCTACTAAGCCGGGTGAGATATTGCGCGGCATGATAGCGACTCTCGGTGAAATCCAATCCAACTACTCGGCAACCGTATCGATCGTGCCAGGTAGCGCGACGGCCCGCCGACGCCGCTGCACACATCCAGCAGGACATGTGTTGGACTCGATACCCGCTTTGTGCGCCAGGATATCATTGGCCTGGACGCCGCCGTAGTGATCCTGATCGTAATCTTTCAAACATCTTGCGTCAGCCCATCAAGCGAAATGTTCTTGCTCGCGAGCGTGCGAAGAATTTGTTCCTCGTTGATCGGGTGGCTGTCGTAATACTGCGTAACACTGGCGGTGTGCGGTTCAAAAAGGTCAGTCATGTGAATCATATTAACTCGCTATTGGATGGCTTATGATTCTACCGGAGATGGTGGAGGTGACTTATCGCCTTCTACGTGCACGCGCGCTTCATTGTCTTGGCAATTGGCTGGACGCCGCATGGCCCGAGGCCAGCCCCTGGATACTGGCTCACAGGCTAACGCCCTTGCAATGAATTAGTCAGCCAAACAATTGAGGCCGAAATAAGAAAAAATACAATCGGTTCAAAGAGACTGCCTAACCCGCGCTCGCTCGGTGGCGACAAACTTCGTACAAACAAATTCCGGTCTCGACTGAGGTAACCAAAAGGTACGGAATCGCGCCCTGCCGATGAGGCCGGCAACGGCATTGGCTGCTTTGGCCGAATCGAAAAGTTAACTGAATGTCAGTAAGGCAATAGGCTGGGGGTGCAATTGCGCCTGCGGCCTTCGAAGGAAGCGCTGATTATTCGGTAATTTTGTAACTGCTGAAAACTTCACCGGACAGTCAGGGAGCCGGAACCGCTACGCGGTTGGATGGAACAATTTGAGATTGATAGGAAAACACCGCGCGGCTACGAGCATCGGAGGCTAGAAGACATTTATTACAAAGACATGACGAAATGAAGGCCCTGCACACTCAATCACAATAATTCAATTTGCTTTTTTGACCGAAACGATTCTGTAATTATTCGCTGGCACTCTCTCGCCATGGACATGACGGACAAATCATTCTGAATCCGAAAAATCTTTCCCGCGATGTGCCGCATCAGTATGTAGAACGAGCCTCCGGCGAGGTTCGAACCGAGCATTTTGTTGCGGATCAAATGATCGCCTGGCTTTACTCCAAAGCGCGAGAAAGTTTCCCCTATCTATTTCGACTGGCGACGCAACGGCACGGGACGCGGCTACTCGCCTATTTGAATTACGATGCGCCGCTCATTGCGCGTAATGGATCGTTCCACGCGCTCATCGCCAAACTAGGTATCGACACCTCGGAATGCGTGGTGCCGCTGGTGCGCTGGCCTCGACTGCGCGATTTGTTCGAACGTCAAATACGCTTTTGGGATGTCCGTCCACTCACGAAGTTACCGTTCAGCGTCGCCTCACCGGCCGATTCGCGAATCCTCTTTGGCAGCTTCGCCGAGCATCACGATTTGCCGCTAAAAGAAAAGTTTTTTTCATTACGCGAACTGGTCGGCAGCAACAAAGTCGGATGGCAGTCTTGTTTCGAAGATGGCGATTGGGCAATTTTTCGGCTAACGCCGGAGAAATACCATTACAACCATATGCCGGTAAGCGGCAACGTTGTCGACGTGTACGAAATCGATGGCGACTTTCATTCGTGCAACCCGACAGCCGTGGTGCGAATCGTAACCCCATACTCAAAGAATCGACGCGCGATTACGGTGATCGACACCGACGTCCCGGGAGGAACTCAGGTCGGCCATGTCGCGATGATCGAAGTAGTCGCATTGATGATTGGCGAGATTGTTCAATGCTACAGCGATGAAGGGTACGCCCCCGCCGCCCCCGTTGAAGTTGGACAATTCGTTAGCGTCGGTGCCGTAAAAAGCTTGTTCCGGCCGGGCAGCAGTACGGTGGTCCTACTGTTTCAGCGCGATCGAGTTCAATTCGACTACGACCTCGTGAAATACTCACGGCTCCACGACGTGCAAAGCCGCTATTCGTACTACTTCGGCCAGTGCTTAGTCGAAACCGATGTTATGGTTCGAAGCTCGATCGCCAAAGCAGTAAGCCATTCGCTCGACTTTCACTCCGTCGCAAAACCTCACATACAACTGGAGACGTCATGATCGAAATTATTGTCGCAGCGTTAACACTCACGTTAACGGGGTTATTGATTTGGGCTTTTCGGGAATTGCCGGCAGAGAAATGGCAATTCGTGGCAACCATTCCACTTCATCGCCATGCAGAAGGCCATTGGACAGGTCTCAATTTGACTTTTTACGGCGCGCTAACGGCACTCGGCTACGTTATTGCCATCACAATGATGATCGTGATGTGTGCGGCTGTGGGTGTCGCGATGGCGCCTTTGTTAGGACTTGTCGCCATATTGCTGGCAATCATTGTCCCTTCATCGCGATGGGTAGCCGCATTCGTCGAAGGCAAGCAACATACCTTCACGGTCGCGGGTGCGGTGTTCGTTGCCGCATTGGTCTGCCCCTTAGCGGTTTTCATCTGCAATTGCGGCCTTCGCTACGCCGGCGATGATCCTCTGCCCACGTTACCGCTTCTGGCGGCCATGGCTATTGCCTACACTTTCGGCGAGGGCATTGGGCGCGTCGCGTGTATCAGCTTTAGTTGTTGTTACGGTAGACCGGTTTCTTCAACGAGCGGATTGTGGCATCAGCTTTTCTCGCGGCTACATTTTGTGTTCGAAGGTCACACCAAGAAAATCGCTTACGAAAGCCAACTGGATGGCGTTCCCGTTATACCCATACAGGCGTTAACCTCGACGTTATATGTCACGACCGCCGTGGTCGGCTTCTGGCTCTTCATGTACGGCTGGTACACCACCGCACTGATCATGGCTCTAGTTGTTTCCCAGTTATGGCGACTTTATTCGGAATTTTTTCGCGCTGACTACCGCGGCGATCGCGCTATATCGCCGTATCAACTGATGGCCATCGCAACTTTAGCAATTGGTGTGGCATACGCATTTTATTTTCGGGATACCTTCCCTGACGTACCGAATTTACTGCGCGGTCTGAATGCCATTTGGGCGCCTGGCCCGATCATGGCACTACAGCTAATGGGTCTGATTATTTTCTTCTACACGGGTCGCAGCGAAGTTACGCAATCGAGAATGCAGATGCATGTTTGTCACGACAAAATATAACGTCATAAGCGATTCAGTACTCAGACACTAACGGTCTTGCCAGTGTGCTCTGGCGCGCGAAAACTTACGCAGCCAGCAGATCCGTACCCAATCGAGTATTACGGTCTAGTGTGTCGCGCGGCTTGATCGGGCCTAGGACGCCATACATTTGGTGCCATTCTGTTACCCATGCCTCTCGCTCGATGCGGTCGCATGCCGGGCAAATCGGGCCGCGCTGTTCGTCATACTCTATGCCGTTTCGAACATTGCGGCCGCATAGTCTCCCGTTTTGCCGCGCCGAGGCAAAATAGCTCACTCTTTCGATCTGAAAGGCATGCATATTTACCCCTATGTTGTGAAAGGATCATACGCGCTGAGATCGTCACACAACTCCTTTACAAAATAATGACGGGATAAAATAATGGAAGCTAACCGACTACGATTTTTCGTTGTCTACGAGCTTCATACAAGCAAATTCCTGTAGCAACCGACACATTCAAACTTTCCACGCTGCCGTACATCGGAATGCGTACCATGCGATCGCAGAGTTCTTTAGTTAAGCGACGTAACCCCTTGCCTTCGGCGCCGAGCACCATACCGATCGGGCCGCTCAATTCCGCTTGCTGTAAATCTTGCTCGCCGGTTTCGTCGGCGCCAATGAACCAAATGTTGCGGTCTTTCAAGTCTCGCATGCTACGCGCAAGGTTGGTGACCATAAGGTATGGAATCGCTTCTGCCGCGCCCGAGGCGACCTTGCTGACGATCGCGGTAATGCCGACGCTATTGTCCTTCGGTGCGATGACGGCGTGAACACCCATCGCATCGGCAACACGTAAACACGCCCCGAGATTGTGTGGATCTTGCACGCCATCGAGCACGAGCAGAAATGGAGGTTCCGAAATATTATCGAGGATTTCATCGAGATCACGACTGAGTGGCGTGTCGAGAATATTCGCGACGACACCTTGATGACGTGCGCTGCCGGTCAGTCCATCGAGCCGCGCGCCATCAACGCTCATGACGCGAACTTTGCGTTGTTCGGCGAATTCCAATAACTCGCGGCTGCGTGGATCGTTGCGCGCGGCGTCGACATAAATTTCTTCGAACTGCGTATTGTCGCGGCGCAAAGCACTACGAACGGCGTGGAAGCCATAAATGACGCGGAGTTTGGCCATACTAACGTTTCTTCTTGGTGCGCAGGGGGCTTCGCCTGCGGCTTAGGTTTGATTGAGCCGAGTGTCCTCGACGTAACGGCCGGTTGATCGGCCAACACAAAGTCGATTTTACTGGTTTCTAAATCGACACGCACCAGGCGAACACGAATACGATCGCTCAAACGATAACGTTTTCCGGTGCGCTCGCCGAGCAACTGATGCTTGGCCTGATCAAAGTGAAAATAATCGCTGCCTAGTTCGCTGATGTGGACTAAGCCTTCGACGTAAAGATCGGTCAGCGCTACAAATAAACCAAACCCAGTAACCGCGCTCACCGTGCCGACAAACTCTTCGCCGACGCGATCTCGCATGTAGTAACACTTGAGCCACGACAACACATCGCGCGACGCCTCATCGGCGCGGCGCTCGGTTTGCGAACAGGTGACGCCAAGTTCTTTCCAATTGCCCGGTTGATAGCGCTCACCTTTGAGCACAGCTTTGATGGAACGATGAATCACCAAATCGGGATAGCGACGAATCGGCGACGTGAAGTGTGCGTAGGCCGGATACGCAAGCCCGAAATGGCCTAGGTTATCGGGACTATAAACCGCTTGCATCAGCGAACGCAGCATCACGGTTTGAATGAGCTGAAAGTCCGGACGAATTTTCACGGTGGCGAGAAGTTTGGCGTAGTCGCTCGCTTTCGGCTCATCGCCGCCCGTCAAACCTAAGCCAAATTCACGTAGGAACTCGCGAAGGCTTTCAAGCTTTTCCGGATTCGGCCCGGCATGGACGCGGTACAGCGCGGGATGCTCGTTGACCGCGAGGAAGTCCGCAGCACAAACATTCGCCGCGAGCATACACTCTTCAATTAAGCGATGGGCGTCGTTGCGAACGACCGGCACGATCGCACTGATTTTGCCGCCGCCGTCGAATATGAGCTGCGTTTCCGTTGTTTCAAAGTCAATCGCGCCGCGTTTCTCACGCGTCTTGAGCAAGACTTGAAACAGCGCGTAAAGGCGCTGAATCGGTTCGAGTAACGGCGCATATTTTTCCGCCGTCTCACCCTTCGGATTCTCCAGTATGGCTGCAACTTCGGTATAGGTAAAGCGCGCGTGGGAATGCATCACTGCCGGATAGAACTTATACTTTTTGACTTCACCCGTCGGCGTGACAACCATATCGCACGCAACACACAATCGATCGACGGCGGGATTCAGCGAGCAAAGTCCATTCGACAAGGCTTCGGGCAACATCGGAATGACACGGCGCGGAAAATAAACTGAGGTACCACGACCACGCGCTTCGCGATCGAGCGCATCGCCTTCCGTTACATAGTGACTGACATCGGCAATGGCGACAATCAGGCGAAAACCTTTGCCTTGCTTTTCGCAATAAACGGCATCATCGAAATCCTTCGCGGTCTCGCCGTCGATCGTCACCAATGGCAGATCGCGCAAGTCGATTCGGTCCGCAGTTAAGTCTTTCTTTAAAACTTTTTTCGGTAACTTTTTTGCGATGCCTTCAACTTCCGTCGACCACAAAAATGGCAACTGATGTTTGCGCAATGCGATTTCGATTTCCATGCCGGAGTCCGCATAGTTGCCAACCACTTCGACGATGCGGCCAACCGCTTCTGAATGCAGGCTCGGATGATTGATCAGCTCGACCATCACCACTTGGCCCGGTTTTGCGCCCGATTCGGAGCCAGGCGCGATCAGAACATCCTGGCTAATGCGTTTGTCCTCCGCGACGACATAGTTCACACCATGCTCAACGAACAAGCGCCCGATGATGCGGTGATTGACATGTTGAAGAATCTCAACGATTGCGCCTTCGGGTCGCCCGCGGCGATCCAAGCCGACGACACGCACCATCACCTTATCGCCGTGCAACACCTTGCGCATTTCTTTGCCGTCGAGGAACAAATCGTCGTCGCCACTTTCGCGAATCACGAAGCCATAGCCATCAGGATGACCTTGTACCGTTCCTTTGATCAGATCGAGCTTATCGGGAATGCAAATCGCGCTTTTGCGATTGCGCATGATTTGACCTTCACGTTCCATTGCTTGTAACCGGCGATTGAACATATCGTCTTCGCCTTCGCGAATTTCAAGTAACTCGCCAAGGCGTTCGCGTGAAAGTGGCACGCCTTCCTTCACCAGTACATCGAGAATGAACTCGCGGCTTGGCAAAGGGTTTTCATACCGCGTCTGCTCACGCACCAAGTGCGGATCTTGATTACGAAGTGTTGCTTTCTTCTTTGACAATGGATTGGAATCCTATAAAATTCGGGTTGGCCTTCTTGCCCAGATGGCGAAATTGGTAGACGCGCTAGGTTCAGGTCCTAGTGGTGGCAACACTGTGGGGGTTCGAGTCCCTTTCTGGGCACCAAAGACGTGATTCAACAAGTTTCATCACATCGCAAGTCGTTCTATAACTTATTAAATATCAATAAAATTCCTCGATAATCTTGCACGCAAGATATTAGGACGTTTCTTTGCAGCCTGCGCGTCTTGGCGAACACTATTGTTTGATGGCGGTGGATTGTATCTGCTCATCAATCCGGATGGTTCGAAATACTGGCGTTTTAGCAACCTGATTCACGAAAATTAAAAGCGCATCGGCATTGAAGTATATCCGAAAGTCACGTTAGCCGAAGTGTGAATCGGAGACAACGCAAGTACCACTCATCGTCACCCACACCAACATTGGCACCGGCCTAGCGTATGATTCTATTCATAACAAATACGCTTGGAGGGGAAAATGTTTGGGTGGTTAACCGAGTTGTCTTCACGGGAGCGCAAGACGTTGATCGCCACGTTTGGCGGTTGGGCGGTGGATGCGATCGATGTCATGGTTTACATCTACGTTATTCCCACGCTGATTGCCGTTTGGGGTATGTCACGAGGCCAGGCCGGCTTTATTATTACTGTGACCGTGTTGGCATCGGCGATCGGCGGTTGGTTGGCCGGCATCCTGGCGGACAAGTACGGTCGGGTGCGCATTCTTCAACTCAGCATCGTGTGGTTCGCCTTTTTTACCTTCCTGTGCGGCTTTACTCAATCCTATGAACAGTTGCTGGTGACGCGCGCGCTGCAAGGGCTGGGTTTTGGCGGCGAATGGGCGGTGGGTGCGGTCCTGATCGGAGAAATGATTCGCCCGGAACATCGCGGCAAAGCGGTGGGAACCATGCAAAGCGGATGGGCCGTGGGTTGGGGTGCGGCGAATCTTCTCTACATTCTCCTGTACGAACTGTTGCCCGAGGCGATCGCTTGGCGCGCCATGTTCTGGGTCGGAATCATGCCGGCGCTTTTGGTCTTCTACATTCGTAAGAACGTTCAAGAGCCCGAAGTGTTTAGCGCAACCAAGAATAAAACAGCTCAGCAAGGCGAAAATTTTTTGGAAATTTTCTCGCCAACATTGCTACGCACCACAGTACTTGCCAGCATGATGACCACCGGTATGATGGTCGGTTACTACGCCGTATTCACTTGGCTACCCACCTTCCTCAAAACCGAACGCGGGCTGTCGGTTATGAACACCGGCTGGTACACCATGGTCGTCATTGTCGGCTCTTTTGTCGGTTATCTAGTCGCAGCTTATCTATCGGATCACATCGGTCGCAAAAAAACGTTCTTCATCTTCGCCGCAGGTTCCGCGATCATCGCCGTGCTTTACACATTGATTCCCATCGGCAACACCTTGATGTTGTTCTTGGGATTTCCACTGGGCTTTTTTGTGTCCGGTAACTTCAGCGGCTGTGGGCCTTTTCTGACTGAGCTTTTCCCGAGCCGCGTGCGCGGTTCCGGCCAAGGCTTCGTCTATAATTTCGGTCGCGGCTTGAGTGCATTCACCGCTCCGATTGTCGGCGCGATGAGCGGCGGGATGCCGTTGGGACAGTCCATCGGCATCGTTGCGGTAATTGGATTCACCGTGGTCATATTGATGGTGGCGCTATTTCCCGAGACGCGCGGCAAAGCACTGGTTGCCTACGATTAATTCCACCTAGAAATTTCTCGTGCCTGCCGTTCAAACGCGAACTGGAGCACTCCATTTCACTTGGTCGACGACGTCATTGGCGGGACCGCAGTGCTGGCATTTACCTTGCGAGCGCCAGAAAAAGTATTAAGACTTTGTCTCTCCAATGCTGCCGCGCGCGGCGGCGTGGTCAGCAACGTCAAGGGTTGGGGTGAAATTGTCGCCCAGGGCGGGCAGGCAGAGTGGGCGCGACAGTTGATGCAACGACGTTTTTACCCGGACGCACTGTCACCCAAACTTTACGCCTGGTACACACGCTTCCACGAAACCTGCTCTATGGATGCCACGCTTGCAATAGCCGATCTGCTGTCAGGGAGCGATCTGACGCCACGCTTACCGGAAATAAGTGTGCCGACGCTCCTACTCGCTCCCGAAGCCAGCCCGTTATTCCGCTTGAGATTATGGCCTCGATGCGCACTGTGATTCCAGGTGCGGAACTGCAAGTGTTCGGCCATGCCAAGCAAGGTTTGCCGTTATCCCACGGCAGCGAATGCGCACAGGTGCTGGGGGATTTTTTGCAATGTAAAGTTCCGCACTCGCCTCGCGTGTGACATCTATTTGATTAAATTGATGCCCTGAGAGGCGCATGGATATTGCCTCTCAGGGCATGTTCAGGAAGCATGCTTAGCTCAGAATAGATCGAGGACGCGCCTCGATATTCGCCAGACCGGACAATTGGTGGACAGACCGTTAGTAAGTTACGGTGATTGTGCGACCTTGGCTGCCGCTACATGTCGCCCCAGAGCAGGTTCCGGCCTGCCCGTCTGCGATCGTGCCATTGATGGTAAATAATTGGGCGACGCCTGTCCCTATTGTGCTCGTCGACGAAAGGGCGAGGGAATAGTTGAGTCCCAGCAGAGTTCCGGAAGTGGCGTCTAACCCCAACGTGTACGGTAGCCCTGATGTGCAGCGCGTACGAAATGTCGTGTTGGCCACTGCAGCCGCCACCTGAAACGACGAATAGGTAAAATTGATATTGCCCGGTGGTGTTGAAAGTTGGCAACTATTCGTCGTAATTACCGATACGCCTAATGCGCTGGTATTGATGGTTGTGCCTCCAGAATTTCTTAGCGTAACGGCAACGGAATCCGTATAGGTTCCAGCGGGAACAACTGTTTGGCTCCCCGGCACACGCAAGTCAAATGACTTTGAATCGCTTGCCGCAAGTGCTGCGCCAAAATTAACTGTTCCGGAAATTCGTGTGGCAACGGTCGCTTGCCAGCGATTCCCATTGACGTAGGGTGCAATGCGATAGAGCTCGTAGAGGTAACGACTTACGCCACGCTGTACGCGATTTGTCGCGCCGGTCGGTTGCAATCCGTTATTTGCAGCGACAGTGTAGTTAAATGTGGTCGGATCGGAAATCGTACGGGTGCAGGAAACTGTAACCGTTCCGGTGGTGATATTTTCCGTCGCAACGGTCGGATCGTAAACTACAGACATCGGAGTCACGGAAACACTGCAGGAAACCGCAGCGACGGCAGCGCTCGCCGAAAACAGGCTGCCCGTGAAGAAAACAAAGCTAAACAATATTCGCGGTCTGATGGTCATGTTCATCGAGCAAGGCCTTTGCACGCGATAGGTCCAACCTTGGCTATTTCGTCGACTTTTCCGCGCGGTAAGTCGACTACCATCTTGCACTGTTGTTCATTCCATTTTAAGGTCAGCGAAGTTTTTGGCTGCAGCCCTGTAATAAAAGCCTCGCCTCGGCGCGCGACGAAAAATTCTTTGCTATCGCCAACCAGTGCGATTTCGGCGCCGGCGGGAGCGAATTGGCCATCGTCAAACAAGATTTTAATCAACGCGGCGCGACCAGAGCGAACCGGAAACGCAGCCCTAACGCCTGTTCGGGCCGCAGGAACGACAACTTGTTCGATGGAGTCGATTTCTGCACTGATGGGAAGTTCACTTGGATCAAGGCGAATACTATTGGCGCGATAGGGCAACAAGCGCGGAATCAGCGCTTTGCCATCGGCGTTGGTACGAGTCAGGATGCTGCTTTGAAATCCGACGCCTACGTTCGCGTAACCTGGCACTTCGACCAGCGCAAAACTATCTTGAATCTTTCGTGATGCGAAGAGATTTCCGCCGATCGCGACAAGGCCACCTTGCGCGCCAAGACGTACCGTTTTCTGGTCGTCCGACGCGCTAAAATCGGATGAAATTAGGCCCTTGCTGCCCTGATAATACAAACCCGCCTCGCCATAACCTTGATCGGCACGAGCGCCACCAAGAACCCGCCAACCAGTGCCGCTTTCGGTACCAAGGGCCTTACTGGCACTGACATAGCTATCGGTCTGATTGCCGCGATTCGTCACGTTTGCGCTTCCGACGATATCGTGATCGAACGGAATCAGCAGACTAATCGCAAAGGAATCATTTTTAGTTGGGCCAACCGCGCGCGTTGCAAGGAGCGAGAGTGTGCTGCGTTGCCCGATACGATGGGCGTAATTGGCGGAGTAAGTTTTGAACGCCCCTTGGTCGTAGGAATCGATGCGCGCATAACCGACGCCCAAATGCCCGACGTTCACTGGAATAGGTATAACTAGCTGAGGTTTGGCGACGGTACGGCAAAACAGCTGCATCTTCACTAATTTGACGATAGTCACGTGTTGCGCCTTCAGTCCGAACGGTGAAACCGTGGCGAAGACTGGAATGCTCAAATCCAACCAGCCACTGGTAGCCGCGGCCGATATTGGCATCGTTGCTGGTCGCGCCAGCGATTTGTCCCAACACTTGCCACGGCAATGCAACACTAAAACCAAGGCCGCCACCGTAGGCGCGACGAGCGACCTCGGCACTGGTTTCCAACGTAACATTTTCGGTCAGACCGTAGCGCAACACGCCCGACCCAAAGCGTCGGCCGTAGTCGGCATTAAGAGTTCCAAGATTATTGCGAACCGCGCCGATATTGGCGCTCCAATCACTCAGTCCTTTTTCTAACAGATCACTATGACTGAAAAAGTTTTGTACTAAAACAGTTTCGCGACCGAGCACGTCCCGCACCACCACGCGCGCCTGACCACTACCCGTCAATAGTGGAAAATTATCGATCACAAACGGTCCTGTCGGAACTTGTGAGGTCTGGCGTAACGAATCGTTGATGTAAAGTTCGACGGTGCTGGGCGAGGTCGATTGCCCGGCAATGGTAGGAATGGGTTGTGAAATGAATCCAGGCGACAGCGCAAAATTGCGCCCCAATTGGATGCCCCCAAAATAAGTCGCGCGGCCCCACATGCCTTGGCGGGTCGCCGTGTCGCCGATTCGAAGGCTTAGATTTTTATCGGGGAAGTACGCGAGAATGTTGTTTCCAAGCGGCGGAACGAGCGCGTCGTTGAGTCACCTTCACCGGTTAAATTGCGCCCAACGTGGCTACTGGTCAATACGCCTAGTGAATTAGAAAAGCCAAGTTCGAGCAATGCACCTAAATCTTTGCTGGTATCGATACCGCGAACGTCGCTTGCAGTATAACTAAGATCGTAATTAAGGAACAATGAGGGCATTGCCTGTGTAACACTCAGGCGCTTCGTCGGCGCATTGGTCACGCGCGTTGCGGCGAATGCGCCGGACTGAAACTTTAATTCCATCGATTGATCGGCGGCATTGAGCTGCGCCTGAAATCCGGGAACTGAAGTCAGCGGAAACCAATTCTGTCCTCGATAGCTGTAGCTCTTCGCGTCAGGCTTTGCGATTCAAGCGCCATTCCTCAAATGCATCGGCTGGCGCATAAAGCACGCCGCCGCGCTCCAACAGCAACCAATTGCCAGTCTTCGCACCATTGATTGAAACCTCTAACGGCATGAGGCGTGGCGTACCGGGCTCGGCTGGGAAACCGGCGCTGCGCGTTCGTCCGTACTGACTCTCCAGTTGCTCCCTGATTCTTCGAGTCTGCGTTGTTTTGGCGAAGGCATGGGCTCGGCTAATTGAGAGGGTGCATCCATGACCGAGATGGCTGCGGCGGCGGTTCTGATTTCCACCTTTTTCTCGGCGAAATAATGCACGACTTCGATTTTCAGGAATGGATGCAAGCGAATACCAAGTACGGTCTTTAAACTGAACACCCGGTGTTTTTTGCGCGTCGCGTCAAATGCCATTTCTTGAGTTGCGCATCGGTGGCAAACAATGAGCCGTTACGCTGAAAGAATTCATTGCGGCCAACGGATTTTGCATCCAGATAAATAATAACGGAAACTATCGAACCACGATCAGTTGACACTTTGGACGATGCCGATTCCGCTCGGGCAACACCAGCGACTACATTAGCGAATATGCCGAACAAAACGATTGTAAAAACAATACCGGCAATACCGCGCCACGATTTGAATTTCCGGCCGGATCGTTATTTTTGATGACGTACACCGATGTTTAAGGCAATACCACTTCAAAAATTTGTTCTTTGCCGTCGTCAAAACTCACAGCTAGTTTGAGCCGGGCCACTGGCGACTGCTTGCGCTACTGCAACCGGTATTACCCTCCGCGCACCGGTACATGTAACGTCCTACCTTTAAAGCGCTCACTTTGTCTTTGCGTTTAATGCTCATTTCCCGTATCCTGGCGAATAAAGCCGTGCCGCTATTCGCGCAAGAATAGCGATATTTTTTGCAATGGCCTTGATGCACTACAGTACATCTCCCGCTTAGCCGCGGGAGGAGTGATGAAAACCGGCATCGACATAGCGAGCGCAATGGGCACATCAACGCTGCCCTTATCGGGCGCAGTTGCCTCGTAAATTTCGCGCAAGACCAGTGTAGGTCAGTTGACGCGCAGGGTCATGCGGAACAAGCAACGCCAGCGGCACCATCCTGTCGGCCTTCGGCGCCAAATTCCACGATCGGCGGAGATAAAATGACAATCCCTCTGTCAGTCGTCTATCGCTGCCGTCCGGCTTTCGTCGCCAAACATTGATGTTCCGGTCCTGCACACGATCCGCAATATTCACCTTCGTTGGTAATCGTGACCGCGATTATGATTTCGCTGATGACCAACGGTGGCTCGTTCGTCGGCCTCGATTTCGATAATACCGTGGTTGGCCGCGCAGACGGGGATGGGGTGTCGAGTTGGCGCTGGAGAGCATCAGCCGCTATCTGGCGGTGGCCCTCGGTGCGGGCAAGATCGCTCGACTTGGTTGCTGCTGTTCCTGTGAATACGATGGCCGCCAAGAGTATCCCCGGATTCAATAAGTTCGAGGATGTCTGGTACTACTGTGTGCCGCTTGGTTGGGATGTTACGGACTCGTCGGCTGTTGCGAAGGCGTGCATCGTCCTGCTCAGCGACTGGTTCCCGGCGACGACCGGCGAGATCATCGACGTCGACGGTGGCTACCACGCCACGGGCGCCTGAGGGGTCGACGGGTGTCCGACGAACCGAGATCCCACCGACCGAACAGTCGAAACCCTCGGCGGCGCTGGATCCGCTCGCCGTCGGGGCGGTGGTGGTCGGCATCATCGTGATCGTTGCTGCCGTGTCTCGGGGGTGAGGATGACTCGACCGGCGGCACGGCGGTCTCCGTTGTCGAGTCGGGTTCCAGCTCGGCTGGCGCATCGGTCGTCGAGTCGCTCGCCGGAATGATTCCGACCGATGGCATCGTCACCGCGCCGTGGCCGGGATGGGCCGACGCATCATCGACCACTCCACCCGTTGCCGGTGGTGCGACCACCATCTCGCCGTCCACCGGTTCCGCCGGCAGCTCGCCTGTTGCGTCGGGGTCGACAGTGTCGAGCGTCGCCACGACCTTGCCGCCACGGCCACCGCCGCCGCCGGCGAGGCCGGGGATCGATCTCGGGCGTGCCGCGAGACTTCGCCGTCCTCGGCAACACTGCCGTGGGGACTCCACGGCCCGAGCGGTGGTGACCGGGCAGGGTCGGGGCGGAGCAACGGGCAGCCGTGCGATGCGCTTCTCGTCGACGGGCTCGGCGGTGCCCATCGGCCTGATCATCGTCGGCGCGCAGAGCCGGCCCAACTTGTCGAGGCGCGAACTCGCCGTCGACGCCGCGGCCGCCGAGCATGGACGCGGGTCGCGCCCGCTGACGGAGCCGTCCTGCGGCCGAACTCGGCGCACGCAGTCGATCGGCCGGGAACGTACGGCGTCCGGCCGACACTCGACGTGTCACCGGCACGGTGACCCTCGATGGGGGCGGGTGACCCGAATGGCGCCGCCTCCCGCGCTGCGAGTCGCCGGGCACGCTGACCACCGGCGGCCGGCAGCCAGGATCGCGCTCGCCGGCGGCGCCCGAGGCGTGCAACGTGTACTTGGCGAAGCTGGGCTCACATCGAGACGGCCTTGGGCGGGGGCTCGAAGCGTTCGTCGGCACCGTGATCGCCGACGACTCGATTGCGGCCGCCAGTGGCGCCAACGTGGACGGACGGCTCATTGCTCGCAATGGTGCTGTGACGTTGAACGCCATTTCGATCGCCTCTTCGAGCTGTGCCTGAGTTCAGCGCCCGCGTGGTGTCGCGATCAGAAGTCCTACCTGTGGAAGCGCTCGTAGAAGGCTTTGCAACGTCTACTGTCGGCACTGGTTGCTTGAGAGAGTGTTCGACGTGGTCGAGCACCGGTCGGAACAACTTGCCGGCGGTGCGGTGAGCGGCGCGTCCGGCCGGGGTGAGCGTCAGCCGGTAGGAGCGGCCGTCATCGGGATTGGCGACTCGGGTGATGTGTCCGCGGCCTCGAACCGTTTGACGTAGCTCGACATCGAGGTCAGCGGCGCTGCCATCCAGCGAGCGAGTTCGCTGGGCGTCATCGCGTCCGTGGTCGTCAGCACGCTGTAGATCGCGAACTCGTCCGCTGTCAGACCGGAGGGGGCGAGAGCCGTGTCAAGGACCGACGAACGTTGCCCGTGATACGAGCCACACATCGAAGAGCGCGTTCGTACCCTCGGGTGGGATGACCCCGACGGTCGGCGCTCGCCGTTCGGGTTCACCCTTGACAGATGTACTACGGATCGCATAATCTGATTATACTACGAAATCGCAGTATGTACAAGATCGTCGTCATGCGTGCTGCGATCAGTCAGAAGGGACGAACGATGACCACGATCACCACCTCACTCTCGACCGGACACGATGCACCCGCCGAACGGGTCGTCGCCGCGGTCGGAGCGACGATGGCACGACACCGCATCCCCGGCATGTCGCTGGCGATCACCAACGCCGAACGTGTGCTGTTCGCATCTGGGTTCGGCACGCCGACCTCGCCACGGGCTCGCCGGCAACCGGATCGACGCAGTACTTGTGGTTCTCGCTGACCAAGATCGCGACGGCGACTGCGGCGATGCACCTGTTCGACCTGGGCAAGTTGGATGTGGACCAGCCCGTCTCCGATTTCGTCTCCGGCTACCGCACGGGAAACAGCGCTTCGCCGACGGTACGGCAACTCCTCAGTCGCACCGCCGGCCTCGCCAATCCGATCCCGGTGCGCTGGGTTCGTCCAGCCGAGCAACCGGCACCGCAATCGCGAGTCCTCGACGCGCTCCTTGCTGGCCACGGCACACCCAAGTACCGGGTGGGCGGCGCCGCCAGGTACTCCAACTCGGCTACCTGATCCTGGCCGAGGTGATCGCTCAGGCGCAGGCCGACCGTTCTGCGAGTTCGTCACCGACGCCGTGCTGAGGCCGCTGAGAATGGACAACACCGGCTTCGCGTACCCGGCGGGCAGGACGCGGCGGTCGGCTATGTGCGGGGCCCGAGAGCCGCAACGCCGGTGTTGCGACGGGTGCTCCCCAGGGGCATCGTCGGCGAGCGGGTCGGCCGATTCACGTCCCTCAACCGGTTCCTGGTGAACGGTGCCGGCTACGGCGGGATCGTCGGCAACGTCACCGACGCCTCACGGCTGGCCGCCATGCATCTCGCCGACGGCACCCTCGACGGCCACAGGATCCTCCGTCCGGACACCGCACGAACGATGCGACAGGTCAGTGCCCCGGGCAGACCGTTCGATCTCGGCCTCGGATGGTTCCGGAAGCCGGCTGCCCGCAGACACGACCGCCGTCGAACACCTCGGAGCAGGCGGCGGGTTCTACAACGCGATGCGTCTCTATCCGACCTCGGGCTCGGCCTCGTCGCGATGGCGAACACGACCACCGCCTTGGGACCACGCGACGCTGTTCGACACCATCGCCGACCTGGAGTGGCCAACACTTCGAGGAGTCGCGAGCGCGGGGGCGATACCGTGAAGCAATGACCGCCACCAACCGGCTCGCCCAGGAAACCAGCCCTT
>CAWJAF010000007.1:0-497232 GCA_963840785.1 uncultured Pseudomonadota bacterium
CCGATCTCAGAACAATAGCGTTGCATCTTCATCGAACCGAAATGGCCAGCTAGGGCAACCCTAAACAGACTATTCCTTCACTACGGCATACGCCTCGATTTCAATCAACAATTCCTCGAACACCAGCCCGGTCACGCCGACCATTGTGCTTGCTGGCGGGCGATCCGGCGAAAGATATTCGCCGCGTATTTTCGAGATGATTTTCCACTTTGCGGTGTCGAGATTTTTCACGTAGATCGTGAACTTGGCCACATCATCGAACGTCGCGCCGGCGGCAGCTAGGGCAAGTTTCAAATTGTCATAAGTCTTGCGCGTTTGTGCTTCAAGATCGCCGGGGAAAAGCGTTTTGCCTTTCTCGTCCCACGCCACTTGGCCGCTGACGAATACTAGCTTGCCGCCGCGTGCCGTGGTGGTTTGGGAGAAGCTGGGGACATTCAGTAGACCTTGAGGTTTTAGGAATTCGATTGCGGGATGGTCGGTCGCCGCTACGGACAAGGAGAGGAAACAGGCGAAGATAACGAAACAAAGTCGGTTCATGGCATTTTCCTTTCGTGATATCGAACGAAATTAGTATAACGTTAACGTCCGCGCGACGAGGATACTGATGTGTGTCCAACTGAACTTGTTCAAATTAGTTTACGCACATCGCCACGAACCTCATCCAGGCTGCCTCGTGGCGATGCATGCCTGGAAAGCCGCTTGAATCTTGCCTCGTGGCGCGGTCGGGTGCACGGATTTATACAATAGAAACGGATCATCTTTATTCCGATGACACCGCAGCGCTGCGGCCATAACCGCAACACCGGTTATGGCCGATGAGGCGATTATTACTTAATCGCAATCGGATTGATGATGGCCTGTACCGCGCCACTCAAACGTGATGGTCCCAGAGTAAATAGAAATTCCCAGGCTTTATCTTTCACCATTTCTTCGGTGTTCATATTTTCAAGAATGTAGATGCCGTTTTCCGGGAGCAAGGTTTGATGAACGCCAAACACGCCGGCATCTTTTTCGAATGGCAAAACTTCCAGGCCCCAAGAATCGGCACCGACTGCGGCAACGCCGAGTGAGGCGAGATATTTCGCGCCGCCCACGCCGAGGCCTGGTTCACCGCTGTTATAACGCTTGTCGTCCTTGCCAACCAAGCTCAACCAGCCGGTATAGAACAACACCACATCGCCTTTTTCGATCGCTTTTATGCCTTGGCGTTTCATCGCGGCTTCGATTTCCGTTTGATTAAACGCGGTGCCTTCTTTGAGCATTTGGCCGCCGTTGAGCAACGCCGTCATGTCCAACAAGATGCCGCGAGTGGCGATCGCCGGTACGGTTTCAATACCCAATTTTGTCAGGCCGGTGATCTGTGCGAAGTCGCCGGCTTTGTTGCAGTTGTAATACATGTTTTCGATGCCGATGTGGCCGAATCCATCGAGCTGCGAGCCGACCCCGTTCCAACCCATCACGATGTCGTCGTTATAGTTCAGTTTGTTCGGGCCAATGGTCACGCCGCCAACCTGCCCAGGCTGCACCACTGTGACCGCGTAATTGCGCGGCGGATAAGCCGGCGTCATGCGATTGGTTTCCATGCCGAGGCGATAGGCTTTGCCGGTTGTCACCAGCTTGGATGCGGCCAGCGTTTTTTCTTTGGTAATGTAATTCGAATTGCCGATTTGATCGCCCGCGCCCCATTTGGACGGCTGGCATTCGGCGGCGATACTCGCCGTGGTCGTTAACGCAAATGCTGCGAATGCCGCCGCGATGGTTTTTACCGTAAAGTGATGAAACATGTCATTCCTCCTAATTTAGATTTCACAAGGCCGCGCACGAAACTTGACGTCGGCACACCTTGCGTACAGTTAGACTGTCAACACGATTCTAACTGCGTAATCTTGGCGAAAGCAATGATGTCAAAAATTATAGGGATTTGGTCAATGCATTAGCACAGATTAATTGTATCAACCCTACCTAATTTTCAGGTCGTTTCTCTATTGTCATTGCGATAGTTCGCGTTTGCGCCAACCCCTGGCGGCACCGCCGCCCACCCCAACGATAATCGCCATCGACCAAAACATTGCACCGGCGCCGAGCACCGCGCCGAAGGCACCGAATACCAATGGCAAAACTACTTGGCTGCTGTTGATAATTGTCGATCGCAATCCCAATGCTTCTCCAACGCGCCCGCTGGGTGAGCGCGAATGCACGAGCGACATAATATTCGGCTGCGCGGCGCCGAGGCCAAGCCCGAGCACGAAAGCAACTGCCATTAGCGGCATGAACGAAGAAAGGAACGGAAATACCGCAAAGCAAGCGCTCGCGCTGAACAATGTGTAGGTCAATATCTGCCATTCCGTAAAACGGCGAGAAAGCCGCGGCATCGCCAGGCGAATAACAAACGTTGCCAGCGCAAAGCTGCCGAGCACTAAGCCGATTTGTGATGCCGACAAGCCCACGCCAATGCCATGAACGGGAATGACGAAGGTTTGTAGATCCCACGACATCGAGATCAGGCACGTCGCGATCATCACGCGCTGCAATTCGGCATGCTTCAGCAGATCGAGCGGATGCCTCGCCTCGATCGGCTTCGCGGGGCCCTCGCGTGCCGGTAGTAATGCGCGATTCATCCAAAGCAAGGCAAGCGTCAGCAACACTTCACCAACTAAAACAACAAAGGTCGCGCGATGGCCAAATGTATCGATCAGCGCGCCGCTCGCTACGGGCCCGACGAATCCGGAAACAGATGCGCCAAGCGCAAACCATGAAAACGCGGCCTGGCGATTGTTCGGATCGGCGCGTTCGCCGACGACATGCTGGATCGCGAGCATCGCCAACATGCATCCACTGCCGACCAAGGCCGAAGAAACCATTAATGGCGCAACGTCTGCAGTTGCATAAGGAAAAATCGCGGGCAAAAGCATGCCGCCGAGCATGAGTAGAATGCCGATCAACGTCGGGCGCCATGGGCCGACCGCATCGAGCCAGCGTCCCGCGGGCATCGCGATTAGCATCGGCACCAGCGAAAACAGTGCCAAGATCACGCCGACGGTGAAGGTCGAAGTTTTATTTTCGAGCGCGTAAAGCGAAGCGGTCATGCGCGCGGAGACCAAGCCCATGTGAGCAAGCACGGCAATCGCGATGATTCGCGCTAGTTCCACGATTGAATTCGGCTCATGACTGTGGGTTCGATGCTGGATCGGAAATCGAGAATACCAGAATCCGTAATAACTACGCGATTCAAGAATCTGGACGAGGCGCGAAAATTGATAAGAATACGCACGCCATTGCGCCGGACCGGGATTATTGAGTTGCTTGCAAACGAATGGCCGTTTCGTTGTCAATTGCGCTTACCCCTCATAGCCATCGGCTACCCCGCCCCGCCCTTGAGTCTCAGTGAACGTCGGGGTTGGGATGACGCGAGGAATGAAGCGCAAGCAGCAACTGATTTATGCGAAGTTCGGTTAGCGCAATACTTCTATGCAAACCAAGCTTAAACTTGATTGACGTATTCGTCAATAAGATTTAAGATACTATTGATGACTTCGTCAAGAATAAAATCAAGCACCAATCAGCGCGAACGGCTAGTCGAGTCATTGCGCGCGTTGGCACGCCAACGATTCACCAGCGACGCGCAATGGGCGCGCGCATCAGGCGTGCCTGCGGAGACACTGTCCAGACTTCGAACGCGGCTAACTTGTGACATTCGTACGCTTTGGGCATTGGCCGACGGCGCAGGTTGCGCGCTTGTCGCGGTACCGGTGGCAGCGCAAGTCGGCGCGAGCCGGCAACAAACGTTTGGCCGGGACTACGAATCGGCGCTGCTAGACCTGTGCGCGTCCGGCAATATCGATCCGGCGCAGTGGTGCGCACAAGGGACGCATTTTTAATGGGTGGCCTCGCGACGTTACTTGCCGGCGCAGATGGATTTGACCGGGCGCGGCATTTGCGACTGGCCGAATCGTTACATGCTGGCGTCACTACACCGGAAGTATTTGCGCTATGGCTCAAGCGCAACACGATTCGCCCCGCTCGGTTCTTACCCATGCTGCGCGCACGCATTGCCCATGCGCCCCGATAAGCGTGTCACACAGGATTACCTGGACGCGTTCGCCGAGATTGTTGGGAAAATTGCGCAGTCGTTGAAAGGCACGCCGTCGAACACACTCCCAGTCCGAATGTATGTAGCGGGAGGCGCTGCGCTGCAACTTCATATCGGTACGCGCGTCTCGGAAGATATCGACGCGACGTTCTCGCGCCGCCTCGTTTTATCGGATGATTTAAGTGTGTCCTATCGCGACATTGATGGCCGGGCGCGCGTCCTATATTTGGATCGAAACTACAACGACAGCCTCGGATTACTGCATGAAAATGCTTTTGATGATTCCGTATCCGTGACTATTCCAGGCGTGAACGCCAAGCTCGTCGACGTGCGTGTACTCTGTCCGTTGGATCTCGCCGTAAGCAAACTGTCGCGATTCTCCGATCAAGATCGCGAAGATATTTTGGCTCTTGCCCGTGAGCGATTGATAAGCTCGAAAGCACTACGCCGTCGTGCCGAGGAGGCGCTGGGCGGGTATGTAGGCAATGTCGAGGTGGTGAGGAACACTATCGACATTGCCTGCCGCCTGATCGAGGCGGTCAATCCACTACGACATCGTTGATCCACAACCGCGCGAACGTTGAGTTTCGTACCTCAGCCCAACCTACATTTTCTTCTTCGCGCTAACCCACAAACGCCGCTGGCACTGGATTCTCGCCCACTGCCTGCCGCAATACCGCCCAATGCATGGCTTCGTCACCAAGAATACTGGCCGCGGCTTTGGCGAGTTCGCGATTGTCGAGAATCGGCACGGCGCTTAGGTATGCAGAAACCGCGCCGCGTTCCAATTCGGCGGCAAAGCGCAATACGTCTGCTTGATTCTTGAGTTTATCGGTTGGAAAGTTGTAGCGCGTGAGTGGCGCAACGGCGGTACCGCCGAGCTGCTTGACGGTGGCCGCAAGGAGGTCGGCGTGAGCTTTGTGGTGGCCTTGAAATTGCACGGCTAAGTCGAGCACCGCTTTTTGCAATAAGCCACTTTCTGCGCCAACTTGATAGGCGGCGACGGCTTGTTGTTCGGCCGCCAATGCGCTGTTCAGAATGCCGAACGTCGTTTGCAGGGGTGTCGGCAGTTGCTTTTTTGTCGGCGGCAGTGACTGTGCTGCAACCCGCAAGCAATGCAATGGCCGACGCGGACAATAGCGGTGCTGGAACCACGCAGAAATTCCCGACGGTTGGATTGAAAAATCGAATCGAAATCAAATTGAAAAATAGACATGGTGTTTCTCCTTTCGTTGGCAAAGCGAACCCATTGCAGTGCAAAACACCGCGTCGGGAAATTTTCTTGAAATGAATAACAGCCGCCGTCAGCGCCGACGCGGCTTAAGGACTGCTGCTATCCGGTCGGCACAGGCACGTTGCGAATTCGCGTGAGCACGCGCAGTACGGTACGATCGCAATGAGTACCGCCGAAAGCGAACGTTGAATCAAGTCCGGCTTCAATATCGCGTGCGGCGTGTTTGCGCAGCAATCGCCGCGCTCGCATGAAACGTGTGCGCACGGTTGCTTCGGGAATCTGCAAGCAGCTTGCGGTTTCTTCCACCGTTAATTCTTCGAGCGCGCGCAGAACGAATACAGTGCGAAACACGACGGGAAGGCGCTCGACATGTTTTTGAATGAGTCGGCTCAATTGTTCGCGCATCGCTAGCGCTTCCGGACCCGGACGCGATGAGGTTTCATGCGACGTTTCCTCGCTAAAATTTTCTGCCTCCACTGCCTCGCCATTGGCAACGAACTGAATCCCCTGGGCAAGTTTGCGTTTGCGTTCAAGCGCTTCGTTGATCACAATTCGAACCAGCCACGTAGAGAGTTTCGATTGGCCCTTGAAATTGGCGAGATTGAAATAGGCCTTGACATAGGCTTCTTGCAGCACGTCTTCGGCTTCTTCATCGTCGTGCAGAATGCTCCGCGCGGTGCGATAAAGGAGGCGGTTATTGGCGCGCATGATTTGCTCAAAGGCCTGCGCGTCTCCACTTGAGGCTCGTGCCGATAAAACTTCATCCGATAACGGCTGATGAATCCCTGGCGAGAGCGGTTGCGGATTTACTAAAGTCAAAGCCATATGCGCGCCATTTTGTCCTAGTCTGACCATTAGATGACATTTTGGGCTTCCACGTTCCCGCTAAATTGTTGTTGCGGCGATGTTTCGCACCGGTTCGTGGTTCGACACATTAGCGATGGTCGCGCCGCAAGCCGCCGTAGCCGTGCCACGATGGTGTAACCAGCCAGCCGCAATCGACGGGGAGGGTGGCGCCGGTAATCGCCGACGCCTCCGCGCTCGCGAGAAATGCCACGGCCCGCGCAATCTCGATCGGCTCGACTAAGCGGCCGAAGGCGTTGTCGCGCTCCAGCGCGGCAACATCGCGCTCGCCCTTGTCGATCGCCCCTTGCAGCGCGGGTGTGCGCGTATGGCCAGGCGCCACGGCGTTGACGCGCACCTGCGCCGGCCCCCACTCTGCCGCCAAACATTCGGTCATAGAAATGACTGCCGCTTTCGCCGGTGAGTACGCATGCAAAGGCATCGAGCGCATGCCGGCGATAGACGCAATGTTGACAATGCTGCCATGCCGTCGCGTCGCCATGCGCGTTCCGAACGCGACGCACGCGACATACGTACCACGCTGATCCACCCGCACGACGTCGTCCCAAACTCGCATGGATAATTTTTCCGGCGGCACCGGCACTTGAATAATGCCGGCACTGTTGACTAATACTTCCGGCGCGCCAAATTCGCTTTCGATCTCTGCGGCACAACGATCCACAGCAACCTCATCGCCGACGTCGACCAACCAAGCGCGGCCGCCTAGTTCTTTTGCAACGTCGTGGGCACGAATGTCGCGATCGACAATCACAACACGTGCGCCGCGCGCAGCTAACTCTCGCGCGCAAGCCAAGCCAATCCCACTCGCACCACCCGTCACCACCGCCACTCCGGAAAATTGCGCGCTCATAAGTACCCTTTATGTTCTAAAAAGATGAAAAGTTTAACTCGGCGATAACAATTTGCATTCAAAACAAGATATGTGCCAGAAGGCGCATGAATATTGGACGCCAAGCCATGCATTGCCAGGAGGCAAGGTGGGAGCGGCTCGTGGAGCTGCGCAATTATCTTTGCGCTTATAAATGTTTAACCGTAAGAATAGTTATCTGATCCGAACGCGTGACAATACTCGGCCAGGAGCGACCTGAAAACGCAAAGGGCTTACGTAGCGACCTGTTCCGTGCGGCCAATTCGTCGCGAAACTTCCTGCGCGCATTGGTGTAACGCCTTCGCGATCGCGCCGTCCCAGTTACTATCGAACGTCGCGGACGTCCCCATTACGAGAATACCAAGCACGATGTGTCCCTCGGAATCGAACACTGGCGCGCACAACGCGTCGATGCCCGGGATCGGCTGCCCGCGTGTGCGCGACAGGCCGTGTTTGCGTGTTTCTGCGAGGAAAGTCTCCAGCGTTTTTTTGTTGATGGTCGCCGTTTGACCGGTGCGATGGCCGAAGCGCGCAAGCTCGTCGCCGAGCATGCGCTCGACGACCTTCGCCGGCATGTATGCCGCGAACAGCCGGCCGGTTGCGGTATTCGCGAGCGACATGACGGTGCCGGTACGCAGGTTTACATGCAACGGTTGGATCGGTTCTTCAAGCCGCACGATCGTCGGCCCAAGGCTTCCCCAAACCGCAAGCGCAACGCTCTGCCCGGTTTCATGGGCGAGATCCTCGATCACTTTGGAGGCTTCGCGCACCGGATCCATGCGTCGTAGCCGGGTCAAGCCGAGCTGCAACGCGAGCGGGCCGAGTTCGTACAAACCGGCATCGGTCTGAGTGACAAAGCCAACTTTCAGGAAACTCACCATGTAAGGATGCGCTTTGCCGGCAGTTAACCCGGCGGCCTTCGCGAGATCTTTGAGTTGAATGGGCCGAACTTGCTTCGCCAGTTCGAGCAGCAGTGCGCTGCCGATTTCGATCGATTGAATGCCGCGCCGGCTTTTTTCCTTGAGTGGGCGTGTTGTTTTCGGGTTCGTAAGTGTTTTCAATTTCTGTGTTTTTACGCTGAGCAAACGCAAGACTCATTATCGCATTGTTCGATTATATCAGATGAATTGACAATTATCAGATGGACCGTAAAATAGCCAAATCGCAATTAACAGGTCATCATGAGTCAATCAGAGAAGGAAGTCGACGTCCTAGTCATCGGCACGGGCGCATCGGGCATGTCGGCAGCAGTCACCGCTGCCGCGCAGGGACTAAAGGTTCTGGTGGTCGAAAAGGAGCCCAAGTTTGGCGGAACGACTGCGCGCTCTGGCGGTTGGCTGTGGATTCCCGGAACACGACTTGCGACCGAGCAAGGTATTCACGAGCCGTCCGGTGCCGCCAAGGCTTACCTCAAGCACGAGACCACCACGCACTTCGACGAAAAGCGCGTCGATGCGTTTCTCGAGAACGGCCCTAAGGCAATCGACTTCTTCACCAAAAACACCTGCGTGCAGTTCAACATGCCGCCGGTGTTTCCGGACTACCATGCTGAAGCGGTCGGCGGACAACCTGGCGGCCGCTCGATGTTGACGCGCCCATTCGATGGCCGCGAGTTGGGCGAGCGAGTTAAACATCTCGGTATGCCGCTGCCCGAGCTGACCGTGTTCGGCATGATGCTGGGCTCGGGACCGGAAATTCGCCATTTCATGCGCGTATTCAAGTCGTTTAAATCTTTTCTGTTTGTCACAAAACGATTGAGCCGGCATTTTCTCGATGTGCTATTGCACGGACGCGGCATGTCGCTAATCAACGGCAATGCCCTGGCAGGACGGCTCGCCAAGGCTGCAATGGATCTGAACATTCCTGTATGGCTATCATCGCCAGTGAAGAGCTTGGTGACCGAGTACGACGGCGTGTCGGGTGCGTTGGTCGAGCACGAGGGCAACACTGTTAAAGTGACAGCGAAGTACGGCGTCGTACTGGCGTGCGGCGGCTTTCCACACGACGTCGAGCGACGCAAACAATTGTTCCCGCACGCGCCGACCGGCAAGGAACATTACTCACCGTCGCCCGCAGCGAATACCGGCGATGGCTTGCGCATGGCCGAGGCTATTGGCGGTTATGTCGATGCGACGATTCCCCATGCCGCAGCTTGGGTGCCGGCGTCGGTCACGACGCGGCGCGATGGCTCGAAAGGCGTCATGCCGCACTTCATCGATCGCGCCAAACCCGGCGTCATCGCCGTGACGCCGAAGGGTAAGCGATTCACCAACGAAGGAAATTCTTATCACGATTTCGTGCAAGCGATGGTGAAGGCGTGCAAGGGCGAGCCCGAAGTCACCGCCTGGCTACTGTGTGATCACAAGGCACTCGCAGCTATGGCCTGGGTTGTGTCGCGCCATCGCCTTTGCCGATCGGACGCCATTTGCGTAGCGGATATTTGAAGCGTGGCAAAACTCAGTCGCCGAACTGGCGAGCACTATTGGCGTTGATCCCGCGACGCTCGAGGCGACAATATCGGAGTTCAACGGCTCCGCGCGATCCGGCCAAGATCCGCTGTTCGGAAAAGGCAGCTAAAGCTTACAACCGCTATCAAGGCGACGCGTTACTGTCGCCCAACCCATGCGTCGCGCCGTTGGAAAATGGGCCGTTTTACGCCATCAAGCTCGTCATTGGCGACATCGGTACGTTCGCGGGCCTTAGCGACGGACGAAAACACGCAAGTACTTGAATGCCGCGGGCAAGCCGATCAAAGGGCTGTATGCGGTCGGCAATGATGCCGCGAGTGTCATGGGCGGTAACTATCCGGGCGCGGGCATTACGCTTGGGCCGGCGCTGACGTTCGGCTATGTTGCCGGCATGCAACTCGCGCGAGTCGCGCAATCGGTGAGTGTTGCTGATGCAAATTCCAGATCGTGAGGCGGTGTTGGTTGAACGCCACGCATGCGAATCCCTCGCAGCCAATAATCGGAGAACCAATATGGTGCTCACCGATACTATCGCACCACGTTTGCTCCAAGGTCGCCTCGCGTTCATCACCGGCGCCGGACAAGGCAATGGACGCATGCTGGCTTTGGGCCTCGCGCATGCGGGCGCGCGAGTGATCGTTACCGACATGAACGCAGCGTCGGTTGAGGAAACGGCTCGCCTAGGTGAAACAGGCTGGTGGTGAAGCGTTCTCCTTCGCGCTTGATGTTACCGTCCCCGCAGCCTGCGATGCGCTCGCCGAAAAAGTACGGCAACAAATCGGCTGCGTTGACTTGCTCGTCAACAATGCGGGCATCATCATTCGCGAAGGCATGACGAGTCCCGATGCTGCCGCAAATTGGCGCAAGACAATCGACGTAAACCTCAACGGCACATTCAACGTCACCCATGCACTATTGCCCGCGATCAAAGAGTCGAAAGGCACCATAATCAACATCGCATCGATCGCGGCTTACGCTGGCCAGGGCACCAGCCTCGGCTACTCGCCCTCAAAGGGTGCGATAAAAATGTTTACACAATCGCTCGCACAGGAACTTGCGCCTTTCGGTGTTCGCGTCAATGCGCTGGCGCCCGGCGTGATCGAAACGCCCATGACTGCTGCCACGCGCGAGAACCCGGAACGGCTAAAAACATTTATGAACCGCATCCCACTTGGTCGGCTCGGGCAAACCGAAGACTTGGTCGGTCCGGTGATCTTTCTTGGCATCCGACATGTCCCGCTACGTCACCGGTATTACTTTGGCGGTGGACGGTGGGTTCCTGGCCGTTTAGTTGTGCCGCCGTAGCGGTAAGCAAGAAAAATACCTCGCCCACCAAAGTCCTCAGTTAAATAGCGGAGACTACTGAATTCGGTCAGAGTGACCTCAAGGAGATGCGGGAAATCGCGAGCTACCCATTCATTTACAAAAGGAACCTATCCATGACCCAAACTAAACACTTCGCCAGCCAAGCGGACCTCGAAGAAAAGCGCGTTACCTTCAGTCAGATTTCCGAGCATGCTTGGGCTTACACGGCTGAGGGTGATCCCAATACCGGAATCATCATCGGCGACGACGCCGTTCTCGTAGCCGACACCCAGGCCACTCCTGCCATGGCCGCCGACGTAATCGCCCGCATTCGAACTCGGTCACCGATAAGCCGATCAAGTACGTCGTGCTGACGCACTATCATGCCGTGCGCGTACTTGGCGCCAGCGCGTATAAGCCGCAGCAAATCATCGCCAGCCAGGACACTTACGATCTCATCGTTGAGCGCGGCGAGCAGGACAAGGCGAGCGAAATTGGACGCTTCCCGCGGTTGTTTCAAAACGTCGACACCGTTCCACCGGGCATGACCTGGCCGACCATGACATTTCAGGGAAAGATGACTTTATGGCTGGGCAAGCTCGAAGTGCAGTTGCTGCAACTCGGCCGTGGACACACAAAAGGTGACACGGTCGTCTGGCTGCCGCAGGAGACGGACACTCCTCTCCGGTGACCTAGTCGAATTCGATGCCACACCTTATGCCGGTGACGCGTACTTCACGCACTGGCCAAAAACTCTCGAGAACCTCGCGGCGCTAGAACCCAAGGCGCTGGTTCCTGGTCGCGGCGCTGCGCTCACTGAATCCGGAAAGCGTTGCCAAAGGCCTTGCCGGTACGCGTGATTTTATTACCGATTTGTACGAAAGCGTTGCCTCGAGAGCAAGGACTGGAGCGGATCTCCAGGCAGTCTACAAGGAGACCGTGGCGAAACTGAGGCCCAAATATGGCCATTGGGTCATCTTCGACCACTGCATGCCGTTTGACATCACACGCGCCTACGACGAGGCGACGCGCTATCCCGATCCGCGAATTTGGACTGCCGAGCGCGACATCGAAATGTGGAAGGCGCTCGAATCTTGAAGCGGCGAGAATTAATTTGAAAGGACTGAAGCGAGTGAATGTCAGGATGGGCTTGCTGCGCAAGAAGAAAGGATTGGACAGACGAACGCTTCTGCGACTACTGGCGCAATACTCACGGCCCGTTGGCGCGCACGCGTGCCGAATTTGCGCGAGTACTGGCAGAACGTCGTCACGGACCGGTTACAGCGCGGCATCGATTTCGCCCGTGGACCGTGGGACTTCGATGGCGTCTCGCAATTGTGGTTCGACGACGCGCAAACATGCCGATCATGCGTTTCGTGACAGCGACATTGCCGCAACGCTGATTGAGGATGAGGCCCGTCTTTATCGGCAGCCTGCACATCGTTACCGTGCGTCAGGACGTCGTAATTCCTGTGCCAGAGGATGCGGACCGAGCGCAGTTGCTGAAGAGGATTTCCACATTAAAACGAAAACCCGATGTGAGTGAAGACGATTTTCGCCGGGAGTGGATCGTACATCGCGAACTGGTTCGCAAGATGCCAGGCATCAGCGCGTATCGCCAGAATGTCGTGCTGTCGCGCGAGTGGGTAAAGGGCACTCCTTGCGACTACCAAGCGCTTCCAATAGATGGCATTGTTGAACTTTGGTTCGAGAGTACCGACACGTTGAACGCGGCTTTTGCGTCGTCCGCTGGGCAAACAACAATGGCGCATGCCAAAACGTTTCTATCCGAAATAACCGCATTCGTGGTCGTCGAGACGCGGATCGTTTGATCTGAACAATTGAAATGGTATTCTTGTTTCCTCGATGGTCACATAGATGGGTACGCTATGGATTTAGGTTTAAAAGGTAAATCGGTTCTCATCACCGGCGCATCCAAAGGCATCGGCCTGGCGTGCGCAAAAGCGTTTGCGGCGGAAGGAAGCGACGTCCATCTTGCGGCGCGTTCGGTGGATTTACTCGCGACGGCAGCAAACGATATTCAATCGAAACACGGCGTGAAAGTGGTTACACATGTTTGTGATCTACGGGCGGACGGGGCGGTGAAGCATTTGGCCGAAGCCTGTTCCACCGTCGATATTCTCGTCAATAACGCCGGGGATATTCCGGGCGGAACGATCGAGTCGGTCGACGAAGCGAAGTGGCGTCACGCGTGGGAACTGAAAGTGTTTGGCTACATTAATCTGACGCGCGCGATGCTCGCGCACATGAAGCCGCGCGGCAATGGTGTGATCGTCAATGTCGTCGGCATGGCGGGGGTGACGCATCCGCCGGAATATATTTGTGGGACGGTGGGGAACGCGGCGCTGGAAGCCTTTACGAAAGGCGTCGGCAAAGGTTCGATCGAATACGGTGTGCGCGTGCTCGGTATGCATCCGCCGTCAACGCGTACCGATCGAATTATTCAGTTATACAAAACCATTTCGAAAACTAAATTCGGCGACGAATCCCATTGGCAAGAATTACTCAGCCAAACGCGCATGATTGAACCAGAACAAGTGGCGGATACGGTTTTATTTTTTGCATCGGAGCGGGCGAAGCATTTGTCCGGCGTGATGTTGAATCTGGGCACCTATTGATAGGCATTGGCTGAGAGCCAATACCAGCGGGGCTCTCAGCCAATACATCCCGGAGATCCAATATCGGCGGGGCGATTGGCGATAGGAATTGCGCAACTTACTGCTGTTAGAATTACACTCCGATCTCTAACAGTTGGAGGAATTTCCCGTGAATAAGAAATTTGGATACGCAGTATTGATGGCAATGGCGATTGCCGGTTCGATGTCGCCCGTCGCCGCGCAAGAATCGCTTGGCGAAAAGAAAATTTGGCGCGAGCAGGAGCAATATCTTGCAGGCGAGGGCACGGACATGAAAACCGTGTGCGGTAAAGATCTTCCGGCTTCGTTCGATAAACCTTCCTACAAAGGCCAACTCGAAGGCAGCCATAGCGTATACGGTTACTGCGGCGAACTTTATAGCGCGCTGCGCACGATTTGCGCAGATCCCGACGGCAAAGCAGCGGTGCAGGAAAAAATCAAAAAGCTCGAATGCGCCTTCGGCGGCAAGGATAAGCGCGCACTATCCTTGAAGGACGGCACGCTCAAAATGATCATCGATTGGGAAGCGTCTAACTACGGCGATTTCATTAACGCCTGGCTGCTGAAGCATTTGTAATAACGACAGACTTAAGAGGCGCATGGATATGGCCTCTTAGGGACTATTGCGTCAGGAATCGTTGACCAATGGCCTATTCGTATCGGCGAGGCTTCCTGGCTCTACTTTTGATATTTGCGGCAAACGTTCGCCACTTCACCTTCTACGGCATTCTTGGCTTTAAATACGTGACAAGTGTTTTCGCGAAAGTACTCGCCGTTCGAAGCGATTTGTTCAGTCAGCGGTACCTTCAATTCCTTCCAGCACAATTGCGACGCGAGTTTTACGCTCGCGCCGAATTGCGGTTCGTAGCCGCTGCTAGGAAGAGCCAGGCCTGACATGACAGCAAGCACAACATCTTCATCATCGCAGTGCCGGTCTTTGCTCGGCTCGACCAACGCGCTGGCGAAAAACGGCGCGGCGGCCCAGTGCTTTAAATTTACGCGCGCTAACTTGCCAGCCTTGAATGCGAGATCGAGATTGCCGGCGTCGTTCTTGACAAATTTCGTCAAATCCTGCAAGCATTGATCGGCGCCGTAACCATCCTGAAAGCAAACGCCAAACGCCTTTAAGCCGGCATCGGCGCGTTTGCTCATAAAGGTCTTACTAGATTTGAGTTTTGGAAACCGTGCAAGCAGACCTTCGCTAGTCGATAGGGCGGTATACGAATCGTTGGCACTACCGTCTTGATCAAGCAAACCCATGGCGGTTTGTTCCAACACTTTATTCCAATCCGCGCCACGATCGGCGGGACGAATATCTTCCAAGTGCGCGGCGAGTTCGTTCCAAGCACCGTGGCCGGCAAGTGCGCCTAAATCCTTCATCGAATACTCGGTCTCGGCCGCGCCGCCGATTTGGTAGCAGCAAATCATCGTTACCAAAAGGGGACGGAGTTTCATGTTTTTTCCTTTATTTTCACTAACGTTGTTTGCGGAACGCCTCGACGATTCCCAGTACATCGACGTTCTTGGATTCTTCTTCTGAGAAAAACACCTTCAATTCCTTGCGCGATCCTTTTGGATAGACATTGTAACTTCCGCGACGCATGACGACGCTGACATAGCTTTGGTCTTTCACCCCGTAGTCTTCTTTGCCGTCGTAGATCTTGCGTTCGTGAAGCAAGATGCGGTCGTCCCAGTCGCCCTCGACGCGGTGAAACTTGATCAGGAACTGATTATCGCTTCGCGGCTCAAGCGGGACAATGGTGATCACTTCGCCTTCGCTGCCTTTGAAGACTTTGGCGTATTTGTAGGGTTTGAGTTCTTCGGCCGTCGCCGAGGCGGCTAACCACGCGAATGTCAGCACGCAAATGACAAAACGTAAAGCACATGAATGGCGGTTCATTACTTCCCCTTGCGATTTTTCGATGCTGCCACGGCCCAGTATCCAGAGACTGGCCTAGGCCATGCGGCTTACGAGATACTACCTGAAAAAAAAGCCGGCTAGGCCGGCTTTATGTTTAGATATTCTCAAACTTTACTTGGTCTCTGCGACTGGCTCTGTTGCTTTATCCGGCCGATCGAGTAACTCAACCAACGCCATCGGTGCATTGTCACCCTGGCGGAATCCAAACTTCAGAATGCGCAGGTAACCACCATTGCGATTTTGAAAGCGAGGGCCGAGCTCATCGAACAACTTGACGACGACATCGCGATCACGCAAGCGGTCGAACGCTAAGCGACGATTCGCCAAGCTTGGCTTTTTGCCAAGAGTGATGAGCGGCTCGGCGACGCGACGCAATTCTTTCGCTTTCGGCAATGTCGTCTTAATAACTTCGTGCTGCAGCAGTGAATTGGTCATGTTGCGCAGCATGGCCAAACGATGGCTCGTGGTGCGGTTGAGTTTTCGATTACTTTGACGGTGACGCATGGTAATTTTCCGTGTTGTGTTTCTAGGCGCTCGGCTTTTCAACCAACCCAGCGGGCGGCCAATTTTCGAGTTTAATGCCTAGGGTGAGCCCTTTAGATGCAAGGACTTCTTTGATTTCGTTAAGCGACTTGCGGCCTAGATTCGGCGTCTTGAGCAGCTCAGTTTCCGTGCGCTGAATGAGATCGCCGATGTAGTAAATGTTTTCCGCTTTCAAGCAATTCGCCGAGCGAACGGTGAGCTCGAGATCATCCACCGGCTGCAACAAAATAGGATCGACTTGTTGCGCCTTTGGCTGTTCAATGGATATCGGCGTGCCCTTAAGATCGGCAAATACCGATAACTGATCAACCAATACGCGAGCAGCATAGCGAACCGCTTCTTCGGGTTCGACGACGCCGTTGGTTTCGATGTCGACAATGAGCTTGTCGAGATCCGTACGCTGTTCTACGCGAGCGCTTTCGACCGCATAACTGACGCGACGCACAGGGCTGAAGGAAGCATCAAGCATGATGCCGCCTATAGCGCGATTTTCTTCTTCGGTGTGGCGATTGACAGCGGGCTCGTAACCGCGCCCATGCTCAACCTTGACCTGCATCTCGAGCTTGCCGCCTTGGGCCAAATGCGCGATGACATGTTCGGGATTGATGATCTCAACATCGTGCGTCAGCTCGATGTCGGCAGCGGTAACGACACCCGGTCCAGCCTTTTTGAGCTTGAGCACGATCTCGTGGGCATTATGCAGTTTGAATACGATGCCTTTGAGGTTCAACAGAATATCGACAACATCTTCTTGTACGCCTTCGAGCGCGGAGTATTCATGCAGCACGCCGGTGATTTTAACCTCCGTCGCGGCATAGCCCGGCATCGAAGACAGGAGAATGCGACGCAGCGCGTTTCCTAGCGTGTGGCCATAACCACGCTCGAATGGCTCCATGACCACCTTGGCGTGATAAGGCGAAATATTTTGAACATCGATAATGCGCGGCTTGAGAAAGCCCGTACCTTGATTCTGCATAAGGTGAATTCCTTTGAGCGGCGATTATTTCGAATAAAGCTCGACAACGAGGTTTTCGTTGATGGTCGGTGACAATTCCGAACGCTGTGGCCGGGCTTTGTAGGTGCCCTTCAACCCCTTTACATCCACTTCAACCCATTCCGGAAAGCCGCGCTGCTCTGCCGCTTCAACCGCCGCTTTAATACGCAGTTGATCTTTCGCGCGCTGAGCGACTTCAACGATATCGCCGGGACGAACTTGATAAGACGGAATGTTGACGCGATGGCCATTCACTTTGATGCCGTTGTGACGCACAATTTGACGTGCTTCGGTGCGCGAAACACCAAAGCCCATGCGATACGACACGGTGTCCAAGCGGCTTTCGAGCAATTGCAGTAACGCTTCGCCAGTCACACCGCGAGAACGCTCTGCCTGTTCGTACGTCTTGTGGAATTGGCGTTCCAACACACCATAGATGCGACGCACTTTCTGTTTTGCGCGCAACTGATTAGCGTAATCGGACAACGCGAGAATTTTTTTGGCCATGCTGGCCAGGCGCGTAATTACGGCGTTCGATAGCACACTTATCGGTGTAGCACTTCTCGCCCTTCAAAAACAGCTTTTCGCCTTCGCGGCGACATTGACGGCATTGCGGATCGGTATTTCTAGCCAACTTCGTCTCCCTTAGATTCGGCGACGCTTCGGCGGACGGCAGCCGTTATGCGGCACAGGCGTCACGTCAGCGATACTGGTAATCTTGAAACCAATTGCGTTCAAAGCACGAACGGCGGATTCCCGGCCAGGGCCTGGACCTTTGATTCGAACTTCCAAATTCTTCACGCCACATTCTTGCGCGGCTTTGCCCGCCGCTTCAGCGGCGACCTGCGCAGCAAAAGGCGTGCTCTTACGCGAACCTTTAAAACCGCCAGCGCCAGAGGTTGACCACGACAGCGCATTACCCTGGCGATCAGTGATCGTGATGATGGTGTTATTGAATGACGCATGCACGTGGGCGATGCCCTCGGCGACATTCTTCTTTACTTTTTTACGAACTCGTTGAGCCGTAGCTTTAGTTGCCATTTAAATTGATCCTTTTGTTACTTGGATGCGGGCGCGCGTGCGGCCGAACGCGCTTTTTTCGGACCCTTGCGCGTGCGCGCATTGGTACGCGTACGTTGCCCACGAACCGGCAAGCCTCGGCGATGACGCGCACCCCGGTACGAGCCCAAATCCATCAATCGCTTGATGTTCATGGAGATCTCGCGGCGCAAATCGCCTTCGAGCTTGAATTTACCGACTTCGCCACGCAGCTTGTCCATCTGCTCGTCGCTCAGATCTTTAATCTTAACCGTGAAGCCAATACCTGCCGCCGTGCAAATCACGCGTGCCCGACTACGGCCAATACCGAAAATCGCTGTGAGCGCCACGTCGGCATGCTGGTTATTTGGAATGTTTACGCCTGCAATACGCGCCATTTACCTACCCCGCTGGGGAAACATTAAATTATATCGGATCAATAAATTACTTATCAACTAGCCTTGACGCTGCTTGTGGCGCGGATCGGAACAGATCACGCGCAACACACGCTTTCGACGGACTAGTTTGCATTTACGGCAAACTTTTTTTACAGATGCTTGCACTTTCATTTCTAGCTCCAGTTACTTTGCGCGGAACACAATTCGAGCCCGCGACAAATCATACGGCGTTAATTCAACAGTGACTTTGTCACCAGGCAAAATGCGAATGTAATGCATGCGCATTTTTCCGGAGATATGTCCTAATACGACATGGCTATTTTCTAACTTCACTCGGAAGGTCGCATTCGGAAGGGTTTCAAAATCTCTCCTTGCATCTGAATGGTATCTTCCTTAGCCATGAGCTAATATCGTCGCTAGCGAGCAGGAAATCCTCCGCCCTTGAAGTTTGCTTTCTTCAAAAGACTCTCGTATTGGTGCGACATGATGTACGACTGCACTTGCGCCATAAAGTCCATGGTCACCACAACGATGATCAGCAACGACGTGCCGCCAAAATAAAACGGCACATTGAATTTCACAATCAAAAATTCCGGCAACAAACAAACCAAGGTGATATAAATGGCACCCACCATAGTGAGACGCAGAATAATTTTCTCGATGTAGCGCGCGGTTTGCTCACCCGGACGAATTCCCGGCACAAACGCGCCGCTTTTCTTCAAGTTATCCGCCGTTTCCTTCGGGTTGAAAACCAACGCCGTGTAGAAGAAACAGAAGAAAATAATTGCGATCGCATAGAGTAAAACATAGATCGGTTGTCCCGGTGACAACGCTGCAGCGACATCTTTGAGCCAGGTTAAGCCTTCGCGATTGCCGAACCAACTCACGGCAGTCGCCGGGAGAAGAATGATACTTGAGGCAAAAATTGGCGGAATCACACCAGAAATATTAAGCTTCAAAGGCAAATGCGAACTTTGCCCGCCATAAAGCTTATTGCCGACTTGCCGCTTGGCATAGTTCACCAAAATCTTACGTTGTCCGCGCTCGACAAATACCACCGCAGCCGTGACCAAAACAACGAGTGCAAAAATGATAATCACCGTCAGCGGATGCAGTGCGCCGGTTCGAGCAAGATCTAATGTGCCGCCGAGCGCTTGCGGTAAACCGGCGACGATACCGGCGAAAATAATCAGGGAAATTCCGTTGCCGATGCCACGCTCGGTGATTTGCTCACCCAGCCACATCAGGAACATTGTGCCGGTGGTGAGGGAAATAATCGTCGTTAAGCGAAACAGGAAACCCGGATGTAATACTAGGCCCGCCTGGGATTCCAAAGCAATCGCGATGCCCATCGACTGGAACAGCGCCAATCCGACGGTACCGTAGCGAGTGTACTGCGTAATTTTACGACGTCCAGACTCGCCTTCTTTTTTCAACTGCTCCAACGTCGGCGAAACGACCGTTAGCAACTGAACAATGATCGACGCCGAAATATAAGGCATGATTCCGAGCGCGAATACCGTAAATCGCTGCAGCGCGCCGCCAGAAAACATGTTGAACATGCCCAAAATACCGCCCTGCTGCGACTCGAATAATTTCGCCAGTTCATTCGGGTCAATACCAGGAACGGGAATATGCGCACCGATGCGGTAAACGATAAGCGCAAGCAATAGGAATATCAGGCGCTTTTTCAAGTCACCCATTTTTCCCAAAGACAACGCGCTATTCGGAGCAGTAGCCAATTTATTTACTCAGTGATCGAGCCGCCGGCCGCTTCAATGGCCGCCCGCGCGCCCTTAGTCACACCCAAGCCTTGAACTTTAATCGGCACGCTTAATTTCACCTTTGAGGAAAATCTTGCCCGATTTAGCCAAACCAGATGCTAAGCCTGCTTGTTTCAATGCCAACAAATCGATGGTGTCGGCTTGTATTTTATTTAAGTCTGTTAAGCGAACCTGCGCGATATCATCGCGTGTTGGCGAAATAAAGCCGCGCTTTGGCAGCCGACGCTGCAAAGGCATTTGACCGCCCTCGAACCCGACTTTGTGGAATCCGCCGGCACGAGATTTTTGACCTTTGTGGCCGCGCCCAGCCGTTTTACCTAGGCCGCTACCAATGCCGCGTCCGACACGACGCTTTGGACGCTTAGAGCCAACGCCGGGTTTAAGTGTATTTAATCGCATAAATGACTCGCTTCGCTCAACCAACTTTAACCAAATGGTTCACGAGATTAATCATTCCGCGAATGGCCGGCGTATCTTGAACCTCGACGGTTTGGTGCATTGTACGCAACCCCAAACCCTTGACTGACGCACGGTGATTGGCTTTCGCCCCGATTGGGCTTTTCACCAGCGTCACTTTGATCTTTTTGCTATCGGTGTTCACGAATTTACTCCGTTAAATCTTCAACACGCAAACCGCGTTTAGCCGCAATTTCCGAGGGTGTATTCATCGCTTGTAAGCCATCCAACGTTGCACGCACGACGTTATAAGGGTTGGTTGAGCCATGACATTTCGCCAAGATATTGGTTACGCCCATCACCTCAAATACCGCGCGCATCGGACCACCGGCGATAATGCCCGGTGCCCTCCGAAGCCGGCTGCATAAACACCCGTGCTGCGCCATGATTGCCCATGACCGGAATGATGCAAGGTGCCGCTTTTCAAACTAATCTTGACCATGTTGCGGCGCGCTTGTTCCATCGCCTTTTGCACAGCGACTGGCACTTCGCGCGCTTTACCCTTACCCATACCGATGCCGCCATCGCCGTCTCCGACAACGGTCAGCGCCGCGAAACCCATAATCCGTCCACCTTTAACGACTTTGGTAACGCGATTAACCGCAACCATCTTCTCGCGAAGACCGTCGGACCGTTCTTCTGTTTCGACTTTAGCCATGCTTTCGTTTATCCCTTAGAACGCCAGACCGTGTTCACGCGCCGCTTCAGCTAGCGCCTTAACACGACCATGATACTTGAGTCCAGACCGATCAAATGCCAGTTTCGCAAGACCCAACGACTTTGCGCGTTCCGCGATACGCTGGCCGACGGCCGCCGCCGCTTTCGTGTTTCCGCCATTCGCAATCTCTTTGCGCACTTCAGCTTCAGCTGTCGACGCGCTCGCCAAAACTTTACCGGCAACGCCATCAATAATCTGGGCGTAGATATGGCTGTTGGTGCGATGAACACACAGCCGCACCACTTTGAGCTCCGCAATTTTGGCCCGGGTTTTACGGGCACGGCGCAATCGAGCTTGTTTAGAATCGGCCATATCTTTCCTCGTTTACTTCTTCTTAGTTTCTTTCAGCAGAATGACTTCGTCGGAATAACGCACGCCCTTGCCTTTGTACGGCTCAGGTTTACGATAGGCTCGAACTTCAGCTGCGACTTGTCCGACACGTTGTTTGTCTACACCTTTAATCAAAATTTCGGTTTGAGTCGGCGTTTCGACTTTTATTCCATCGGGCATTTTATGCGCAACGGGATGCGAGAAGCCAAGGGTGAGATTCAATACTTGCCCCGCAGCCTGGGCGCGATAGCCCACGCCGACCAGATTCAATTTTTTCTCGAAACCTTTGGTTACACCGTTAACCATATTCGCAATCAACGCGCGCGCGGTGCCAGACATAGCGTTCGCGGCAATTGAGCTATCGGCAGGTTTAATCTGCAATTGATTGCCTTCGCGCGCGATCGCGATATTGTCTACCGAACGCATGCTTAAGCGAACCAAGCGGACCTTTAACTATAACTTCATTGCCGGCGATACTGATATCGACTTTTTCCGGCACAGAAATGGGTGCTTTACCAACGCGAGACATAGGATTTCTCTTTTACGCTACGATACAAAGGACTTCGCCGCCCAGACCAGTGGCTCGCGCCTTGCGATCGGTCATCACGCCCTTAGAAGTCGAAATGATCGCTACGCCCAATCCATTCATTACGCTTGGGCAAGTCATCGCGGCCTTTGTAAATACGCAAGCCTGGCCGGCTTACGCGCTCAATTTTTTCAATGACTGGATTACCGGCATAATATTTAAGCGCAACTTCCAGCACGGGTTTTTTATCTGCCGTGCGTACTGCGAAATCTTCGATGTAGCCTTCATCTTTAAGCACTTTGGCAATTGCCAACTTTAGGTTCGACGAAGGCATCGACACAGCCGTTTTTTCCGCGCCTTGCGCATTGCGAATGCGCGTCAGCATGTCGGCTACAGGATCACTCATACTCATTCGATATCTCCGACTACCAGCTTGCTTTAACTAGGCCAGGAATTTCGCCGCGCATTGCGATCTCGCGCAATTTGATGCGGCCCAGGCCAAATTTTCTAAACGTGCCGCGTGGGCGTCCGGTCAATGCACAACGATTGCGTGTCCTCACCGGACTCGCATTACGTGGCATGGTTTTCCAGTTGGGCCCGCGCTTCCATACGAGCGTCGACGGTTGCTTTGGAATTACGAATAATCGCGATCAAGCTCAGCACGGCGTGCGGCGATATTTCTTGACCGTATCACGCCTTTTTGCTTCGCGATTAATTAACGAAAGTTTAGCCATTCGCCACCTTAATTTCGGAAGGGGAATTTAAATGAAACCAATAGTGCGCGCGCTTCCGCATCAGTCTTGGCCGTTGTTGTAATGGTAATGTTCATGCCTCGTAATGCGTCGATCTTGTCGTACTCGATCTCAGGGAAAATAATTTGCTCTTTGACGCCCAGATTGAAATTTCCGCGGCCATCAAACGACCTTGCCGAGATACCGCGGAAGTCGCGAATCCGCGGAATTGCGATCGTCACAAGGCGATCCAAGAAACTCATACATGCGGCCGCCGCGCAACGTGACTTTGCAACCGATCGGGTAGTTATCGCGAATCTTAAAGTTCGCAATGGATTTACGCGTCTTCGTCACCAACGGCTTCTGGCCGGCGATTTTTTGCATATCAGCGACGGCGTTATCCAATACTTTTTTATCCGCAACCGCCTCACCAACACCCATATTCAGGGTGATTTTGGTGATGCGCGGAACTTCCATCACCGATTTATAACTGAATTCTTTTGCCAGTTGCGGTATGACGGATTCTTTATAAAAACTTTGCAAGCGTGCCATCGATTATTCCTTAGCGGTCTATCACTTCGCCGTTCGACTTGAAGAACCGCACGCGACGGCCATCTTCAAGCACTTTAATACCGACCCGGTCAGCCTTTTGCGTGGCGCTGTTGAACAAAGCCACGTTGGAAATATCGATCGGCATATCTTTGTCGACGATTCCTCCAACTTGGCCCTTCATGGGGTTCGGCTTCATGTGCTTTTTCGCGCGGTTGATACCCTCAACAATCACTTTACTAGCGGGCAAGATACGCAGCACGGTGCCGCGCTTGCCTTTGTCTTTTCCGGTAATGCTGATGACTTCGTCACCCTTTTTTAATCTTTTGCATGATCGCCTCTTACAAGACTTCCGGGGCCAGGGAAACAATCTTCATGAATCGCTCCGTCCGCAACTCACGCGTAACTGGGCCGAAAATACGTGTTCCAATCGGCTCAAGCTTTGCATTCAAAAGCACGGCTGCATTAGCATCGAATTTGACCAGCGAACCATCGTCACGACGCACGCCTTTCGCGGTTCGCACAACAACCGCGCTGTAGACTTCGCCTTTTTTGACACGGCCACGCGGCGCAGCGGATTTAATGCTGACTTTAATGACATCCCCAATGCCGGCATAACGACGCTTAGAACCGCCCAAAACTTTGATGCACATTACTGAACGCGCGCCGGTGTTGTCGGCCACATCCAAAATGGATTGCATTTGAATCATGATTTTTCATTCCAACTTTTTTGCCAATTGCGCATTACATGACAACTCGGGCAAATAGTTTTGGATTCCGTCAGGAGTTGATTAAATCCAGAAGCATTAGAAGTATAACGAGTTCTTGCTTACTTGACAAGCACTTAGACGCCGCGCGACTTCTCGACCAGCTCGGCGACACGCCAGGCCTTCGTCTTGGAAATCGGCGCTGTTTCCTCGATCACGACAACATCGCCTTCGCCGTACGTGCCGGTATCAACATGCGCGTGATATTTCTTCGAGCGACGCTGGACTTTGCCATACACCGGGTGGGCAACCGTGCGCTCAACCAAAACCGTTACGGTTTTTTGCATCTTGGCACTCACGACCTTACCGGAAAGCCGACGTTTTTCTTTAGTAGTACTCATACTGCGCTCGCTTTCTGATTGATCACCGTTTTCACGCGCGCGATATCGCGACGCACTTTGCGAATTTCCGAGAGGTTGGTCAATTGCTGCGTCGCCAACTGCATGCGCATGCTGAACTGCGCTTTGCGCAACGATAGCAACTCTTCGTTCAATTCTTCGGCCGTTTTGGCACGTAAATCTTTTGCTTTCATAATTGTTACCCTAATTGCCGTGTGACAAACGTTGTCGCGAGCGGAAGCTTGGCCGCCGCAAGTTGGAACGCTTCGCGCGCGAGTTTTTCATCCACGCCATCCATTTCGTAGAGCACTTTGCCCGGCACGATTTCGGCGACGTAGTACTCCGGATTACCCTTACCGTTACCCATACGAACTTCAGCAGGCTTGGTGGAAATAGGTTTATCCGGGAAAATTCGAATCCAAATGCGGCCACCGCGTTTGATGTGACGGGTCATCGCGCGACGCGCGGCCTCAATCTGGCGCGCGGTAATACGACCACGCTCGATCGGCCTTCAAGCCGAATTCCCCGAAGCTCACTTTCGCGCCGCGCGTCGCAACGCCGCGGTTGCGGCCTTTTTGCTGTTTGCGATATTTAGTTCTAGCTGGTTGCAGCATTTCTCACTCCAGGTTTTCTCGTTTTCTTTTCTTGTTCAACCGGCGCGGCAGTCGGCTTTTCACCGGCACCCATCACTTCGCCCTTGTATACCAATACACGAACGCCGATTACGCCGTAGGTGGTTTTGGCTTCGGAGAATCCATAGTCGATATCGGCACGCAAGTGTATGTAGCGGCACACGGCCTTCGCGATACCATTCGGTACGCGCGATTTCGATTCCGTTCAGTCGCCCCGCGCTCATGATCTTGATGCCCTGGGCGCCCAGGCGCATGGCATTCGTCATTGCTCGTTTCATCGCACGGCGGAACATTACGCGCTTTTCAAGCTGACTGGCGATACCATCGGCAATAATTTGCGCGTCAAGTTCGGGCTTGCGAATCTCTTCGATGTTCACATGCACTGGCACGCCCATCATTTTTTGCAACGCGCCGCGCAACACTTCGATGTCTTCACCTTTTTTTCCGATGACGACACCGGGGCGAGCGCTGTAAATGGTGATTTTGGCGTTCTTCGCAGGACGCTCAATGACGATCCGGCCCACTGATGCATGCGCCAATTTCTTTTTCAAATAGGCGCGCACCATCAAGTCATCTTTGATCATCGCGGCGAAGTTTTTACCTTCGGCGAACCAACGGGACGACCAGTTTCGATTGACGCTTAGGCGAAAACCAATTGGATGTATTTTTTGTCCCATAACTTATCCTTTATCCGCCACAGTCAAGAAAATATGACACGTCGGCTTCACAATTCGATTGCCGCGGCCTTTAGCGCGAGCGCGCATGCGTCGGAGCATTTCGCCTTTTTCAACATAAACCGTCGCGACTCTCAATTCGTCGACGTCGGCGCCTTCGTTATGCTCGGCATTGGCGATTGCCGACTCAAGCACTTTTTTCATGATCTTGGCGGCTTTTTGCGGCGCGAACGTTAACAGATTTAGCGCACGATCGACTTTAAGGCCACGAATCTGATCGGCGATCAGGCGACCTTTCTGTGCCGATGAACGAACTCCCAATAACTTTGCTGAAACTTGCATCATGTCCCTCGTTATTTCTTCGCGGGTGCCGCGACTTTTTTATCGCCAGGGTGACCCTTGAAAGTACGGGTGTGCGAAAACTCACCAAGCTTATGACCGACCATGTTTTCCGTGACGTAAACCGGAATATGCTGCTTGCCATTGTGTACGGCAATGGTCAAACCGACAAAATCCGGCAACACGGTTGAACGACGCGACCAAGTTTTGATTGGACGCTTATCTTTCGTCGCCTGAGCGGTTTCGATTTTCTTGATCAAGTGGCCATCTACAAACGGGCCTTTTTTTACTGAACGTGCCATATGGATTTCCCTTATTTCGCGCGGCGGCGGACGATCATGACATCCGTACGCTTATTCTTGCGAGTACGATATCCCTTGGCTTGCTGACCCCAAGGGCTGACCGGCGGTTGACCTGCGGCTGTCTTACCACCACTACCACCATGCGGGTGATCCACCGCATTCATAACGACACCACGAACCGTCGGACGGACACCACGCCAACGCATCGCACCGGCTTTACCGATCGATTCGAGGTTGTGTTCTTCGTTGCCGACATCGCCAATCGTGGCGCGGCAATCGACATGCACTTTACGAATCTCACCGGAGCGCAAGCGCAACTGCGCGTAGCTGCCTTCGCGTGCTAAGCAACTGTACCGAAGTTCCTGCCGAGCGCGCGAGCTGCGCGCCTTTACCGGGCAACATTTCGATGCAGTGGATGGTCGTTCCCACCGGAATATTGCGCAATGGTAAGGTGTTGCCCGGTTTAATCGGCGCTTCGGGACCGCTCACCAATTCCATGCCGACCGCAATCCCTTTCGGCGCAATGATGTAACGACGCTCACCGTCGCGATAGCAAAGCAACGCAATATGCGCAGTGCGATTCGGATCGTGTTCGATACGCTCGACTTTCGCGATGATGCCGTCCTTGTCGCGGCGGAAATCGACCATGCGGTAATGTTGCTTATGGCCGCCACCTTTGTGGCGGGTGGTGATATGGCCGTTGTTATTGCGCCCGGAACCACGGGTTTGGCTTTCGACCAATGCCGCAAATGGCGCACCTTTGTGCAGATCCCGGCGTAACGACGCGAATAACAGCGCGACGTCCCGGCGAAGTAGGTTTTAGTTTTACGAGTGCCATGGTTATCCTCTATTCGCCGGTAAAGTTGATTTCTTGGCCGGCCTTAATCGACACGTAAGCGCGTTTGGTGTCGCCGCGCTTTCCGAGAAAGCGGCCAAAGCGCTTGGTTTTACCCATCGTGTTGGATACGCGTACGCCAGTGACTTCAACTTTGAACATCAACTCCACCGCCGCCTTGATCTCCGGCTTAGTCGCATCGGGAATCACTTCAAAAATCACCTGATTGATACTTATCCGCAACGTAGGTGCTCTTCTCAGAAATCACCGGCGCCGCGAGAATTTGCGTCAATCGTTCTTGGGTTGGTTGAGTGGTCATACCAGCACCTCTTCCATTTTCTTAACAGCGTCGCGCGTCATCAGCACTTTTGAATAGCGCACCAAATTTACCGGATCAGCGTGGCCTACTTCCAGCACCAGTACATTTGGCAAATTGCGCGCCGAAAGAAATAAATTATCGTCGGCCTGGCCGGTGATAATCAGTACGTTGTCCATTCCCATGCTCTTTAGCTTCTGCGCCAATTGCTTGGTCTTCGGTGCGTCGAGCGTGAGGTTTTCAACGACGGTCAAACGACCTTCGCGAACCAGTTGCGACATGATCGAACACATGCCGGCGCGATACATTTTTTTATTCAGTTTGTGACTGAAATTTTCATCGGGGAGGTTCGGGAAAATCTTACCGCCGCCACGCCACAACGGGCTGGATGCCATACCGGCACGAGCACGGCCGGTACCTTTTTGACGCCAAGGTTTGCGGGTCGATTTCGCGACTTCACTGCGACCTTTCTGGGCGCGAGTTCCTTGGCGACCGTTGGCTTGATACGCCGTCACCACTTGGTGAATCAGCGCCTCATTAAATTCCCGGCCGAACAAATCGTCGGACGCTGCGAGATTGGATACCGCCTCGCCTTTATCATTAATTAATTTGAGATCCATTATGCCCCCGCTTTCACGGCAGGATGAACAATCACATGACCACCCTTGGAACCCGGCACCGCGCCCTTGACCAGCAACAATTGGCGCTGCGCATCGATGCGGATGATTTCCAAATTCTGCGTCGTGCGCTTAACCGCGCCCATATGACCCGACATGCGCTTACCGGGAAAAACACGACCTGGATCCTGCGCCATACCGATGGAGCCCGGAACGTTATGCGAACGGGAGTTACCATGACTGGCGCGACCGGATGCAAAGTTGTAACGCTTGATCGTGCCGGCGAAACCCTTACCTTGCGTTACGCCTGTCACATCGACCATTTGGCCGACTTTGAACACATCAAGCGCAATAATCGAGCTGGGCTTCAGTATGGCTAATTGTTCTAGCTGACGGCGTGAATTCGCCAAGAATGCTTCCCGCCTCAACACCGGCGCGAGCAAAGTGCCCTGCTTGCGCTTTGGTGACGCGATTTGGGCCGCGCTTGCCAAATGCAACTTGCACGGCAGCATAACCATCGACTTCCGGCGTTTTAACTTGAGTGACTCGATTGTTGGAAACATCGAGCACAGTAACTGGGATGGCGCTGCCATCGTCAGTGAAAATGCGTGTCATGCCGACCTTGCGGCCGACTAATCCTAAGCTCATCTTCTTACCCTTTTGAAAGGTGCCGATTACAATTGATCGGCGCTACATTTAGGGACGGTCACCCGTCCTCTTAGCAAATCTTACAACTTAATTTCGACGTCCACACCTGCAGGCAAATCGAGTTTCATCAACGCATCGACGGTTTTATCAGTCGGATCGACGATATCCATCAAGCGCAAATGCGTGCGAATTTCAAACTGATCCCGCGAAGTTTTATTCACGTGTGGCGAACGCAATACGTCGAAACGCTCGATGCGCGTTGGCAACGGCACGGGGCCTTTTACCACCGCGCCAGTACGCTTCGCCGTCTCAACAATTTCAAGCGCTGACTGGTCGATCAAACGATAGTCAAACGCCTTAAGGCGAATGCGAATTTTTTGATGCTGAATTGCGGTTGCCATTTAGTTTTTCCAATCACTCAATAATTTTCGCGACGACACCGGCGCCGACAGTTCTGCCGCCTTCTCGGATGGCGAAGCGTAAGCCTTCTTCCATCGCGATCGGTTGAATCAAGGCGACAGTGATGCTGATGTTGTCCCCAGGCATGACCATCTCGGTGCCAGCCGGTAACTCAATGCTGCCGGTGACGTCGGTGGTGCGGAAGTAGAACTGCGGACGATAACCCTGGAAGAACGGGGTGTGTCTTCCGCCTTCTTCTTTGCTCAGTACGTAGATCTCAGCAGTGAACTTGGTGTGCGGGGTGATGCTGGCGGGCTTGGACAGTACTTGGCCACGCTCGACTTCTTCGCGCTTGGTGCCGCGTAAGAGGACGCCGACGTTGTCGCCGGCTTGGCCTTGGTCGAGCAGCTTTCTGAACATTTCGACGCCGGTGCAGACGGTCTTGAGGGTGGGCTTTAAGCCAACAATCTCGATCTCTTCGCCGACTTTGACGATGCCGCGCTCAATTCTTCCGGTAACAACCGTTCCACGGCCGGAGATGCTGAAGACGTCTTCGACGGGCATGAGGAAGGGGCCATCCAGGGCGCGCTTGGGCTGGGGAATGTAGCTGTCTAATGCTTCGGCCAGCTTGAATATGCTGCCTTCGCCCATCTCGGAGGTGTCGCCTTCCATGGCCATCTTGGCCGAGCCTATGACGATGGGGGTGTTGTCGCCGGGGAATTCGTATTTGTCGAGCAGCTCGCGCACTTCCATTTCGACCAGCTCTAAGAGCTCTTTGTCGTCGACCATGTCGGCTTTGTTCATGTAGACGATGATGTAGGGGACGCCTACTTGTCGTGCTAACAGAATATGTTCGCGGGTCTGGGGCATGGGGCCGTCGGCGGCCGAGACAACAAGAATCGCGCCGTCCATCTGGGCGGCGCCGGTGATCATGTTCTTGACGTAGTCGGCGTGGCCGGGGCAGTCGACGTGGGCGTAGTGCCGGTTGGCGGTCTCGTATTCGACGTGGGCGGTGTTAATGGTAATGCCGCGTGCCTTTTCTTCGGGCGCCGCATCAATTTGGTCGTACGCTTTGGCTTCGCCACCGTATTTCTTGGATAGCACCATGGTGATGGCCGCCGTTAACGTGGTCTTGCCATGATCCACGTGACCAATCGTCCCTACGTTTACGTGCGGCTTGGTCCGCTCAAATTTGCCTTTTGCCATTTCTTAGTCCTTACTATTTCTTGTTGATGACCGCTTCAGCAACGTTCTTCGGCGCTTCCGTGTAGTGCTTAAATTCCATCGTATACGTTGCACGGCCTTGCGTTGCGGAACGAAGCGACGTCGAATAACCGAACATTTCGGCCAACGGCACTTCTGCCTTAATTACTTTGATACCGGCAACATCGTCCATGCCTTGAATCATCCCGCGACGGGAACTCAAGTCACCGACAACGTTACCCATGAATTCCGGTGGCGTTTCAACTTCAACCGCCATCATCGGCTCAAGCAGCACCGGACTTGCTTTACGCATGCCGTCTTTGAACGCCATGGACGCCGCCATCTTGAACGCGTTTTCGTTCGAATCCACTTCGTGGTATGAGCCATCGAACAAAGTTACTTTGACGTCGACGACCGGAAATCCAGCAAGCACGCCATTCGGCAACGTTTCTTCCAAGCCTTTGTTAACCGCCGGAATATATTCGCGCGGCACCGATCCACCTTTGATGGCGTCGACGAACTCAAAACCTTTGCCCGTCTCGTTCGGCTCCAACTTCAACCACACGTGACCATATTGACCGCGACCGCCGGACTGCTTGACGAATTTACCTTCGATTTCGACGAGCTTCTTAATTGCTTCGCGGTAGGCCACCTGCGGCGCGCCGACGTTGGCTTCGACGCCAAATTCGCGCTTCATGCGATCGACAATGATCTCAAGATGCAACTCACCCATCCCGGAAATAATAGTTTGGCCGGATTCCATGATCGGTACGCACACGGAATGACGGATCTTCTTGTGCCAGGCGATTCAACGCCAGAGCCCATTTTTTCCTGATCGGCCTTGGTTTTCGGCTCAACCGCAACGTGAATCACCGGCTCAGGGAATATCATGCGCTCAAGCGTAATGACCTTGCCCGGATCGCACAACGTTTCGCCCGTCGTGGCTTCTTTCAAGCCAATCGCTGCAGCGATGTCGCCGGCGCGGATTTCATCAATATTTTGCCGCTCGTTGGCATGCATTTGCACCAGGCGACCAATACGTTCTTTCTTACCCTTAACCGGGTTGTAAACCGTATCGCCGCTTTTTACGACACCCGGAATAAACGCGCACAAAAATCAATTGCCCGACGAATGGATCCGTCATAATTTTGAATGCCAAGCCAGAGAATGGCTCATCGTCATTCGCCTTGCGCTCACCTTGCGTGCCGTTTTCCAGTTCGCCGGTTACGGGCGGAATATCGGTTGGCGCCGGCATAAAATCGATTACCGCATCCAACATCGCTTGGACACCTTTGTTCTTAAATGCAGAGCCGCACAACATCGGCACGATCTCAAACGCAATCGTACGCTGGCGCAAGGCTTTTTTGATGTCTTCGCTCGGAAAGATCGCCCTCTTCGAGGTATTTATTCATCAGCTCTTCAGAGGCTTCTGCTGCCGATTCCAACATTTTCTCGCGCCACTCTTTTGCCGATTCTTGTAAGATCAGCGGGAATTTCTTTGAGTTCGAACTTCATCCCCTGGGACGCTTCATCCCAATAAATCGCTTTCATACGAATCAAGTCGACGACGCCTTGGAATTTTTCTTCTGCGCCGATCGGAATTTGAATCGGAATGGGATTCGCCTTTAAGCGCGACTTCATTTGGTCATAGACTTTGAAGAAGTTCGCGCCAGTGCGATCCATTTTATTAACGAACGCAAGGCGGGGTACTTTGTATTTATTTGCTTGGCGCCAAACGGTTTCAGACTGGGGCTGCACGCCGCCAACAGCACAGTAAACCATGCAAGCGCCGTCGAGAACACGCATGCTACGCTCCACTTCAATGGTGAAGTCAACGTGGCCCGGGGTATCAATGATATTGATGCGATGTTCAGGGATATTTGCCGTCCATACCCTTCCAGAAGCAAGTCACCGCGGCAGACGTAATGGTGATACCGCGCTCTTTCTCTTGCTCCATCCAGTCAGTCGTGGTTGCGCCGTCGTGAACTTCGCCAATCCTGTGGCTTTCACCCGTGTAGAACAAAACGCGCTCAGTAGTCGTGGTTTTACCTGCGTCAATATGTGCACTAATGCCGATGTTGCGATAACGATCTATGGGTGTCTTGCGTGCCACGTGTATAGCCTATGTCTAATGTACGGTGTTCGGCGAACTAAAACCGATAATGGGAGAAAGCTTTATTTGCTTCCGCCATACGATGCACTTCTTCGCGCTTCTTGATCGCGCCGCCCTTGCCTTCGGAGGCTTCCAATAACTCAGACGCAAGTCGGCCCCACATGGACTTTTCGCTACGCTTGCGCGCCGCTTCGCGCAACCAACGCATGGCAAGCGCCGTGCGGCGGACCGAGCGAACCTCAACAGGCACTTGATAGTTCGCGCCACCGACGCGCCGGCTTTTTACTTCAACCAACGGCTTGGAATTGTTTAGCGCCGTGACAAATACTTCAAGCGGATCTTTACCCGATTTTTTCGAAATCTGATCCAAGCGCGCCATAAACAATCCGCTCCGCAACAGACTTTTTTCCGCCTATCATGATGACATTCATAAACTTCGCTACATCTTCGCTCTTGTACTTCGGATCGGGAAGAATTTCGCGTTTCGGGACTTCTCTACGACGTGGCATAGCTCTACCTTAAATCAATTTCAATTAAGCTGCTTTGGGGCGCTTCGCGCCATATTTCGAACGACTTTGTTTACGATCTTTTACACCCGCGGTATCCAGACTTCCGCGCACGATGTGGTAACGCACACCCGGCAAGTCCTTTACGCGACCGCCACGAATCAATACCACGGAGTGTTCTTGCAAATTATGGCCTTCGCCGCCGATATATCCGATCACCTCAAAGCCATTGGTCAAGCGCACTTTCGCGACTTTTCGCAATGCGGAGTTCGGTTTTTTCGGTGTCGTGGTGTACACACGCGTGCAAACGCCTCGTTTTTGCGGGCTTGACGCCAGCGCCGGCACTTTGCTTTTAGTTACGGGCTTTACACGCGGCTTGCGCGTGAGTTGATTAATGGTTGGCATGCTTAATCCAAAACAGTCGTTAACGATTTACCAACGGCGGTAACTCTCCCAAGGCAGATTGGGATCGAAAAAAGACTTCGAGTTCTACGATGCAGTGCCTCAGCACTGTCAAGCAACCTGCTCGCTGTCAGTACTTATTTCCTCTTCGTAAATTCCGAGACTGCGGGTCTGAGTTAGGTCGCGGCCCCGGCGCATGTTTGCGACGTGTATTGTGGTAAGCCAGGCCCGTACCTGCTGGAATGAGTCGGCCGACGATAACATTCTCCTTCAAGCCACGTAGCTCGTCCTTTTTGCCCATAATTGCGGCTTCCGTAAGAACGCGAGTCGTTTCCTGGAACGACGCGGCCGAAATGAAGGAATCGGTTGACAACGACGCCTTAGTGATTCCCAGCAAAATATTTTCGTAGGTTGCCGGATGCTTTCTGTCTTTAACGACCCCGTCGTTTTCCGTATAGACATCGGCGCGCTCGACTTGCTCTCCAGGAATAAAGTCGGTGTCGCCCGCGCTCAGGATCTGCACACGACGCAACATCTGACGCACAATCACCTCGATATGCTTATCGTTGATTTTCACGCCTTGCAGACGATAAACATCTTGTACTTCGTCGGTAATGTAACGCGTCAGCGCCTCGATACCCATCAAACGCAGAATATCGTGAGGATCCATCGGGCCGTCAACAATCATTTCGCCTTTGTTGACAACCTGACCATCGTGCACAGTGACATGCTTTTCTTTCGGGATCAAATACTCATGGGCAATACCTTCCAGATCGGTAATGATCAAGCGCTGCTTACCCTTGGTGTCTTTACCGAAGGAAATCGTCCCGGTCGCTTCCGCCAGCAAGCCTGCATCTTTGGGTGAACGCGCTTCAAAAAGCTCGGCCACACGCGGCAAACCACCGGTAATGTCGCGCGTCTTCGACGATTCTTGCGGAATACGCGCCAACACTTCGCCGACCGATGCTTGTTGGCCATTTTTTACGGTAATGATTGCGCCGATCTGGAACGTGTAGTTCACCGGGGTATCGGAGTTCGGAATCTTGACTTCATGTCCCTTGTCATTGATCAGTTTCACTTGGGGACGTAAGCCCTTCGATTGAGCGCTACCACGACGCTTCGGATCGATCACCACCAAAGTCGAAAGCCTGTCACGTCGTCAATTTGCTTTGCAACCGTGACGCCTTCTTCGACGTTTTCAAAACGGACCTCGCCGGCGTACTCGGTAATGATCGGTCGCGTATGTGGATCCCATATGGCTAATACCTGGCCAGCCTTGACCTTGGTGCCATCTTGAACGCTAAGGATAGCGCCATAGGGAATCTTGTGTCGCTCGCGTTCGCGGCCGGAATCGTCGACGACAATAATTTCACCACTGCGAGAAATCACGACCGGCTCGTTGCGAGCGTTAGTCACATAGCGCATCGTCGGAGTAAACCGAACGATTCCGTTTGATTTGCTTTCCACTTGGCTGATAACCGCGGCCCGCGACGCCGCACCGCCAATGTGGAAGGTACGCATGGTCAATTGCGTTCCCGGCTCACCAATCGATTGTGCCGCGATGACGCCGACCGCTTCGCCAACATTGACCGAGCTGCCGCGTCCGAGATCGCGGCCATAACATCGGACGCATAAGCCGTGGCGGGTTTCGCAATTAAGCGGCGTGCGAACTTTCACTTCGTCGATACCGGCGCCTTCGATCGCGTCAACTAAACGCTTCATCGAGCAAGACACCTGCTTCGAATCATCGTCTCGCCGCTTTCCGGACGTGAAGACCTCGGTCGCCGTCGTGCGGCCCAAAATACGTTCGCGTAACGGCTCAACCACTTCACCGCCTTCGACCAGCGCACGCATGACCATACCGTTGGTCGTGCCACAGTCAATCTCGTGTCACAACCAGATCTTGTGTCACGTCGACTAGGCGGCGAGTCAGATATCCGGAGTTTGCTGTTTTCAACGCGGTATCGGCCAAACCTTTTCGCGCGCCGTGAGTCGAGATAAAGTACTGAAGCACGTTCAGTCCCTCACGGAAGTTCGCCGTAATCGGCGTTTCGATAATCGAGCCGTCGGGCTTCGCCATCAATCCGCGCATACCCGCTAACTGGCGAATTTGCGCTGCGGAGCCCCGTGCGCCCGAATCGGCCATCATGTAAATCGAATTAAACGATTCTTGATTGACGGTCTTTCCCTTACGATCAACGACGGGCTCCGTACCCAATTGCTCCATCATGGCCTTGGCAACGTGATCGCCCGCACGACTCCAAATATCGACGACTTTGTTGTAGCGCTCGCCCTGCGTAACAAGACCCGAGGTATATTGCGATTCGATCTCCTTCACTTCTTTTTCGGCGCTGGAAATAATCGCTTCTTTTTGATCCGGAACAAGCATATCATCAACCGCAATCGAGATGCCGGCGCGGGTCGCCAGGCTAAAGCCGGTCTGCATCAACTTGTCGGCAAAAATAACAGTCTCGCGCAGGCCGCAACGATGGAAACTCGCGTTAATCAAACGCGAAATTTCTTTCTTCTTAAGCGCCTTATTGATCAACGGGAACGGCAAGCCATCAGGCAAAACTTCGGACAACAATGCTCGTCCAACCGTGGTTTCATAACGCGTTACTTTTTCGCGTGCGCTCGCCTTCTTCATTGATTTCAACTTCTTTGATCCGCACCATGCACGCGAGCATGCAACTGAACTTTGCGAGACTCGTAAGCACGCGATACTTCTGAGACGTTGCTGAACATTGTGCCTTCGCCAACTGCATTAATTCGATCACGCGTAATGTAGTAAAGCCCCAATACGATATCTTGCGACGGCACGATAATCGGATCACCGTTTGCTGGCGACAAAATATTGTTGGACGCAAGCATCAACGTACGCGCTTCCATCTGCGCTTCCAGCGACAACGGCACATGAACCGCCATTTGGTCGCCGTCAAAGTCGGCGTTGAACGCAGCACACACCAGCGGATGCAATTGAATTGCCTTACCTTCGATCAACACCGGCTCAAATGCTTGAATGCCTAGGCGATGCAACGTCGGCGCGCGATTCAACAATACCGGGTGCTCGCGAATGACTTCTTCGAGGATGTCCCATACAACGGGCTCTTCGGCTTCCACCATGCGCTTCGCCGCCTTAATCGTTGTCGCCAAGCCCATCACTTCAAGTCGATTGAAAATGTATGGCTTGAACAATTCCAGCGCCATTTTTTTCGGCAAGCCACATTGATGCAATTTCAATTGCGGGCCAACCACAATAACGGAACGGCCAGAGTAGTCGACGCGCTTGCCCAACAAGTTCTGACGGAATCGACCGCTCTTGCCTTTGATCATATCGGCAAGAGACTTTAGCGCGCGCTTGTTGGCGCCGGTCATCGCCTTGCCGCGACGGCCGTTGTCGAGCAAGGAATCGACCGATTCTTGCAGCATGCGCTTTCTCGTTGCGCACGATAATTTCCGGCGCTTTGAGTTCGAGCAAACGACGCAATCGATTGTTGCGATTAATCACGCGACGATAAAGATCATTCAAATCGCTGGTTGCAAAGCGGCCGCCGTCCAGCGGCACGAGCGGACGCAACTCCGGCGGCAACACCGGCAGCACTTCCATGATCATCCAATCGGGCTTCACGCCGGAACGGGAGAATGCCTCAAGCACTTTAAGGCGCTTGGCGATTTTTTTGATCTTGGTGTCGGAACCGGTTGCGGCCAAGTCCGTACGCAATTTTTCCATTTCGCGAGCTAAGATCAAGCTTGCGCAGCAGATCGCGCACACCTTCGGCACCCATGGCAGCGGAGAAATCGTCGCCATACTCTTCAAGCTTGGCGAGATAGTCGTCTTCGGTCAGCAAGTTGGCCACGCAGCAACGGCGTCATGCCGCCGTCGGTCACAACATACGCTTCGAAATACAGTACGCGCTCGATATCGCGTAACGTCATGTCGAGCACCATGCCCAAACGCGACGGCAGCGACTTCAGAAACCAAATATGCGCAACCGGGCTCGCGAATTCGATGTGGCCCATGCGTTCGCGGCGCACTTTGGACAGCGTCACTTCGACGTTACATTTTTCGCAGATCACACCGCGATGTTTGAGGCGCTTGTATTTGCCGCACAAACATTCGTAATCTTTAATCGGGCCAAAAATTTTCGCGCAAAACAAACCATCGCGCTCCGGTTTGAACGTACGATAGTTAATGGTTTCCGGCTTTTTTACTTCGCCGTAAGACCACGAACGGATTTTTTCCGGCGAGGCGAGACCGATACGAATCGCATCGAACTCTTCTTCTTGCGTGACTTGCTTAAATAAATCTAATAGTGCTTTCATCGTTCACTCCTGTTGGGCGTGAGGTACTGCAAATCAAAAAATCTCTCGTCTAACTCTCGATTCGGCTCGCATCAGAAGCGATCCAGATCGATATCGATCGCGAGCGAGCGAATTTCCTTCACCAACACATTGAAGGACTCCGGCATACCGGCATCGATTTTGTGTTCGCCTTTGACGATATTTTCGTAAACTTTGGTACGGCCATTTACGTCGTCCGACTTCACCGTGAGCATTTCCTGCAACGTGTACGCGGCGCCATAAGCTTCCAACGCCCAGACCTCCATCTCACCGAAGCGCTGACCACCGAACTGCGCTTTACCGCCCAACGGTTGTTGCGTTACCAAGACTGTACGGCCCGGTGGAACGAGCATGCATTTTGTCATCGACCAAGTGATGCAGTTTGAGGATGTGCATGTAACCGACGGTCACAGTTGCGATCAAACGCTTCGCCGGTGCGGCCATCGATCAATTGGATCTGGCCGGAACGCGGCAAGCCGGCGAGCTCCAGCATGTCCTTGATTTCGGCTTCCGTCGCGCCGTCGAACACCGGCGTCGCAAACGGCACGCCTTTTCGCAGATTCGTGCGCTAGCTCCAAAATTTCTTCGTCGGTAAAGGACTCCAGCTCTTCCTTTTTGCCGGTCGAGTTGTAAATCTTTTCCAGGAACTTGCGAATCTTGGCGATATTTTCCTGCGCCTTGAGCATCTCGCCGATCTTGATACCAAGCCCTTTCGCGGCCCAGCCCAGATGCGTTTCGAGAATCTGGCCGACGTTCATCCGCGACGGCACGCCGAGCGGATTCAATACCACATCCATCGGCGTTCCATCGGCGGTAAACGGCATATCTTCTACCGGAACAATCTTGGAAATCACACCCTTGTTACCGTGACGGCCCGCCATCTTATCGCCCGGCTGTAAGCGGCGTTTCACCGCCACGTAAACCTTGACCATTTTTTGCACGCCCGGCGGCAACTCATCACCTTGCGTTAATTTCTTTTTCTTTTCGTCGAATAGCTTCTCGAACTCGGCACGCTTTTGCGTCAAGCTATCTTTAATCGCTTCAAGCTGCAGCGCAACTTCGTCGTTGGCGACGCGCACATCGAACCATTCCTAGCGACTGATTTCATCCAAATATGCTTTGGTGATCTTCGCGCCTTTGGCGAGTTTCTTCGGTCCGCCTTTGGCGATTTTGTTCAACAACAAGCGCTCGATACGCTCAGCGGCATCGTTCTCCACGATACGCATTTGATCAGCGAGATCGGTTTTGAAATGCTTGAGTTCTTCGTCGATAATTTGTTGTGCGCGCTTGTCGCGCTCAATGCCTTCGCGGGTGAACACCTGCACGTCGATTACCGTGCCGGACATACCCGAAGGAATGCGCAAACTGTGTCTTTTACGTCCGACGCTTTTTCGCCGAAAATCGCGCGCAGCAGTTTTTCTTCCGGCGTGAGTTGCGTTTCGCCTTTTGGCGTTACTTTACCGACCAGCACATCACCGGCTTCAACTTCAGCGCCGATATAAATGATGCCGGAATCATCCAAGCGACCCAGCATGCGTTCGGACAGATTGGAAATGTCGCGCGTAATTTCTTCCGGGCCGAGCTTGGTGTCGCGAGCGACGACGGAAAGTTCCTCAATGTGAATCGAGGTATAGCGATCTTCCGCCACGATGCGCTCGGAAATCAAAATCGAATCTTCGAAGTTAAATCCATTCCAAGGCATGAACGCGACCAACAAGTTTTGCCCAAGCGCCAATTCGCCAATATCGGTCGATGCGCCATCGGCGATCACGTCGTTGCGGCTAATTAAATCGCCCCCTTTTACGACCGGACGTTGATTGATATTGGTGTTTTGATTGGAGCGGGTATATTTCGTGAGGTTATAAATATCTACACCAACTTCACCCGCTTGAGTTTCATCGTCGTTCACGCGAACGACGATGCGGATGCATCAACATAATCCACGACACCACCGCGACGTGCACGAACTACAGTTCCGGAGTCGATCGCGACCGTGCGCTCAATACCCGTACCGACGAGCGGCTTTTCAGCACGCAAGCAAGGCACGGCCTGGCGTTGCATGTTCGAGCCCATCAATGCGCGGTTTGCGTCGTCGTGCTCGAGAAACGGGATCAGCGATGCCGCGACCGAAACGATCTGCGCCGGCGCGACGTCGATGTGAGTAATACGATCCGGCGGCATCAAGGTAAATTCGTTTTTGTGGCGGCACGACACGAACTCATCGACAAAGCATCCGCTCTTATCAAGTTGCGCGTTGGCTTGCGCGATAACATGATTGCTTTCCTCAATCGCCGACAGGAATTCGATTTCCTTCGAGACCTTGCCGTTCTTGATCTTGCGATACGGCGTTTCCAAGAAGCCGAACTCATTGGTGCGCGCATATAGCGCCAACGAGTTGATCAGCCCAATGTTCGGGCCTTCCGGCGTTTCGATCGGGCATACGCGGCCGTAGTGGGTCGGATGCACGTCGCGCACTTCAAAGCCAGCACGTTCACGCGTCAAACCGCCCGGGCCCAACGCCGATACACGGCGCTTGTGGGTAATTTCCGACAGCGGATTGGTTTGATCCATAAACTGCGACAACTGACTCGATCCAAAGAACTCTTTGATCGCCGCGGAAATCGGTTTGGCGTTGATCAAATCATGTGGCATCAAGTTGTCCGATTCGGCTTGCGACAAGCGCTCTTTCACTGCGCGCTCAACGCGCACCAGGCCGGCGCGGAATTGGTTTTCGGCCAATTCGCCAACGGAGCGGACCCGGCGATTACCCAGATGATCGATATCGTCAACTTCGCCGCGACCGTTGCGCAGCTCCACCAGAATTTTGATGACGGCGATGATGTCTGTCATTCGACAAGGTGCTCGCGCCCACCAATTCATTGCGACCGACGCGGCGGTTAAACTTCATGCGCCCGACAGCGGAAAGATCATAGCGTTCTTCACTAAAGAACAAGCCACCGAACAGCGCCTTGACGGCTTCTTCAGTCGGCGGTTCGCCGGGACGCATCATGCGGTAGATCACGACCCTCGCAGCGGTTTGATCTGCGCAGTCGTCGATACGTAGCGTCTGGGAAATATACGGGCCTTGATCGAGATCGTTGGTGTAAATGGTTTTGAACTCCGTCACACCGGCATGAATCGCCTTAGCAAGATTGGTCTCGGCAATTTCCTCGTTCGCGGCCAATAGAATTTCACCGGTTTCCTTGTCGATGACGTTATGCGCCACGACGCGACCCATCAGGAAATCTTCCATCACTTCTAGTTTCTTCAGGCCCGCTTGCTCCATTTCGCGGATATGCTTGACGGTAATGCGCTTGTCTTTTTGGACGATCAGCTTACCGGCTTTGGTCGAAATATCGAACTTAGCAATTTCGCCGCGCATGCGCTCCGGCACGATTTCGAACTCGATGCCTTTCTTGACGAAATGGAAAGTATCGGTCATGAAAAAGTCAGCGAGGATTTGTTCCGGCGTATAGCCCAATGCTTTCAGCAAAACTGTGACCGGCATTTTGCGGCGACGGTCGACGCGGAAATAGAGGTAATCTTTCGGGTCGAATTCGAAATCCAGCCACGAACCACGGTAGGGAATCACGCGCGCCGAGAACAGCAGCTTGCCGGAGGAGTGGGTCTTGCCGCGATCATGCTCGAAAAACACACCAGGGCTGCGATGCAACTGCGACACAATAACGCGCTCGGTGCCATTGATGATGAACGAACCAGTACGAAGTCATCAGCGGAATTTCGCCCATATAAACTTCTTGTTCTTTGACTTCTTTGATCGTCGGCTTGGACGCTTCTTTATCCATGATCGTCAAACGCACTTTGGCGCGCAACGGCGAAGCGTACGTCAGACCGCGTTGCTGGCATTCCAGCATATCGAACGGTGGCGTGCCGAGCACGTAGTTCACGTATTCCAAGCGCGCATTGCCGCTATGGCTCGCAATCGGGAATACGGAGGTAAACGCGGATTGCAGTCCTTTGTTGGCGCGATCTAAAGCGGGAATCCCTGCTTGGAGAAATTCGGTAAATGAATCGAGCTGGGTCGCGAGAAGAAATGGCACGTCAAGCACACTGGCGCGCTTGGCGAAGCTTTTGCGTATGCGTTTTTTCTCGGTAAATGAATAGCTCATGAAGGCTCCGATTTAAGAATTAACCAACTCAGAAGCATGGCCACAAGCCATGCCCGATGCGGGGTGCAAAACTAAGGTAAAAAATTGAAGCGGACAGAATCGAACTTGCAATATAGCCTCTACGAATTGACAACCAATCCCACAGCACTACTTCAACACTAAAACCACGAACAGGCCGGCGCTTTCCGCGCCAGCCTGTCGGCTACAACTTAAAGACGATTACTTGACTTCGGCAGTTGCGCCACCTTCGATCAACTGCTTGGCAATTGCATCGGCGTCCGCCTTGGAAACGCCTTCTTTAACAGCCTTCGGTGCTCCGTCAACCAGGTCTTTGGCTTCCTTCAAACCGAGGCCAGTGATTTGGCGAACGATCTTAATGGTGTTCACTTTGTTGTCGCCAGCGCCGGTCAACATGACGGTGAACTCGGTTTTCTCTTCCACGGCAGCGGCAGCGGCAGCCGGCGCGGCAGCGGCAACCGCAGTAGCCGCAGCGGAAACGCCGAATTTCTCTTCCATCATTTTGATGAGTTCGGAAACTTCCAGCACGGACTTGGCGGCAATTGCGTCAAGGATTTCTACATTTGATAAGGCCATTACAAACTCCTGAATTTAATTAATCGAATAATAGTTAAGCAGATTGCTTTTGATCGCGCACGGCGGCAAGGGTACGCACAAATTTGGCCGGCACTTCGTTCAGTGTCTGGACAAACTTGGCGATCGGCGCTTGCATCGTGCCCATCAATTTCGCGATGAGTTGATCGCGGCTCGGCATATTGGCGAGATTCGCGATGTCTTTCGAGGACATCACGTAATTGGCCATTGCTCCGCCTTTCACAACGAACTTATCGTTCGCTTTGGCGAAATCACTCAGCACTTTAGCGACCGCGACCGGATCCTCCGAAATACCATAAACCAGCGGCCCGACCATTTGGTCGGACAAGCCGGCGAACGGCGTTTCGGCAACCGCGCGTTTGGCCAGGGTGTTTTTCAACACGCGCAGGTAAACGTTGGACGCCCGTGCTTTGGCGCGAAGCTGCGTCATACCGCCGACGGTAATGCCGCGATACTCCGCGAGCACGATAGCTTGCGCCGACTTCACCTTGACGGCGATTTCGGCAACTACCGCTTGCTTCTGTTCCAAACTAAGACTCAAGGTCTTTCTCCTTTGAAAATTAAGGAATTGCGCTATTCGCACCTTTTCCCTACGAATAGCGACCTTGCATTCAGGAGACCTCATCACAACTGCTTCACAGCCACAATTCGATACCATGTTTGCATTGGGTACGCCATCTGCGTTGGTTTCAATTCACCAAGGCACTGGTGAATTTGCACGATTAAGTCCCTTGCAGGACACCAACGGTCTTGGATAACCTGCCGATTAGCCAAACTGCGGCCAACCGACAGCCCAAACTCGTTATGCCTGAGCGGTTGTCAGGCTTGTATGATCGACTCGAATGCCGGCACCCATGGTGCTGGACAGCGAGACTTTGCGTAAGTAGATACCCTTGGACGTTGCTGGCTTGGCTTTGTTCACCGCGGCGATCAAAGCAGTCAGATTTTCCTGCAACGCATCTACGGCGAACGAAGCGCGGCCAATCGTACATTGAACAATACCGGCCTTGTCGGCGCGATATTGCACTTGACCTGCTTTGGCGTTTTTCACCGCTTCTGCAACATTCGGCGTAACGGTGCCGACTTTCGGATTCGGCATCAAACCGCGCGGGCCGAGGATTTGACCGAGTGGACCTACGACACGCATCGCATCCGGCGTCGCGATGACGACATCAAAATCCATGAAGCCGCCTTTGATTTTTTCCGCGAGATCGTCAAAACCAACGATGTCCGCGCCCGCATCCTGGGCGATTTTTGCGTTAGCGCCTTGCGTAAACACGGCAACGCGCATGGTTTTACCGGTACCGCGCGGCAGCACAACCGCGCCACGCACAGACTGGTCGGATTTTTTCGCATCGATGCCCAAATTGATCGCGACATCGATGGACTCATCGAATTTGGCGGTTGCGGTTTTCTTGGCCAACTCAAGCGCCTCATTGATCGCGTAGGTCTTGTTTGCGATCGACGGCTTTTTCTAAAGCCTGCAAACGTTTTGAAAGCTTACTCATTTGACTCCCTCCACGTCGATTCCCATACTGCGCGCGCTACCGGCGATGGTGCGTACCGCGGCATCCAGATCGGCCGCCGTCAAGTCAGGCATTTTGGTTTTGGCGATTTGTTCTGCTTGCTCGCGCGTGATCTTGCCAACTTTATCGGTATGGGGCTTCGGGCTACCTTTGTCGATCTTCGCGGCTTTCTTGATGAGAATTGTCGCTGGCGGCGTCTTCATCACGAAAGTGAAACTCTTATCCGCATAAGCGGTGATCACCACGGGAATCGGCAAGCCGACTTCCACGCCTTGAGTTTGCGCGTTGAACGCTTTACAGAATTCCATGATGTTTAGGCCACGCTGACCCAATGCGGGACCGATAGGCGGACTCGGGTTCGCCTTACCGGCCGGGACTTGAAGCTTAATATACCCGACGACTTTCTTTGCCATTGATGTAACTCCTATTTAAGTGGGTCATAACGAGACTGGCCGTCTCTCCCCGAATGTTTCACTGCGAGATGTTAGGTGAAAGACGTTAAAAGTAAAATCTAAACCCTTTCGACGCCTTACCCCTCACTCCTCAACTACGATTTTTCCACTTGCCCAAAATCCAATTCCACGGGCGTTGACCGGCCGAAAATCATCACCGACACGCGTAACTTGCTCTTGTCGTAATTCACTTCTTCCACGTTGCCGTGGAAATCGGTGAACGGTCCTTCGGTCACGCGAACGCCTCACCCACTTCGAACAAAACTTTGGGTTTCGGCTTTTCCACACCCTCTTGAACTTGCTGGAGAATGTTCGTGAACTTCTTTCTCGCTGATCGGCGTCGGCTTGGTCGACGTGCCGCCGACGAAACCGGTTACTTTCGGCGTGCTCTTGACCAGATGCCAACTCTCATCGGTCATGTCCATTTGCACCAAGATATAGCCGGGAAAAAATTTCCGTTCGGAAATACTTTTTTGCCCCATCTTCATCTCAACGACTTCTTCGACCGGCACCAAAATTTCACCGAACTGTTCTTGCATGCCAGAGCGACGAATGCGCTCAAGCAGTGCCTTTTGCACACTTTTCTCAAAACCGGAATAAGCATGAACAACGTACCAACGCATCGTCATTATCTAGCTCCGGCCCACGAACATATTTCGAAAGCTCCCAAAGGATCCAATCGACCGCCCAGAGAAACAGCGCCATCACGAACACCAAGCCAAACACCACCATCGTGGTTTGAATGGTTTCTTTACGCGACGGCCAGACGACTTTTTTCGCTTCGGTCCAGGATTCTTGCGCGAAGCCGACGAATTGCTTGCCTGGCTCCGACAACCATGCGACGGTGAGTCCCAGCAAAATTCCCAGGATCACGGAACCAACGCGCAATATCCCCGATTGTCCCGCTAGGTAGTAATATCCGGCTAAACCCGCTAATACCAATACTATTGCTGCCGCTAGTTTTAATTTATCGTTCATACATTCCGATTAACGAAGTTGCGATTGCTTTATCTGGCAGGCCAGGAGGGTCTCGAACCCCCAACCTACGGTTTTGGAGACCGTCGCTCTGCCAATTGAGCTACTGGCCTTCTAAAGCTCCAACTCGCGTTTAATCACTCAATAATTTTCGCGACGACACCCGCGCCGACAGTCCGACCGCCTTCTCGGATGGCGAAGCGTAAGCCTTCTTCCATCGCGATCAGGCTGAATCAAGGCGACAGTGATGCTGATGTTGTCCCCAGGCATGACCATCTCGGTGCCAGCCGGTAACTCAATGCTGCCGGTGACGTCCGTTGTCCGGAAGTAGAACTGCGGACGATAGCCTTGGAAGAACGGGGTGTGTCTTCCGCCTTCTTCTTTGCTCAGTACATAAATCTCAGCAGTGAACTTGGTGTGCGGGGTGATGCTGGCGGGCTTGGACAGGACTTGGCCACGCTCGACTTCTTCGCGCTTGGTGCCGCGTCAAGAGGACGCCGACGTTGTCGCCGGCTTGGCCTTGGTCGAGCAGCTTTCTGAACATTTCGACGCCGGTGCAGACGGTCTTGAGGGTGGGCTTTAAGCCGACAATCTCGATCTCTTCGCCGACTTTGACGATGCCGCGCTCAATTCTTCCGGTGACCACCGTTCCTCTTCCGGAGATGCTGAAGACGTCTTCGACGGGCATGAGGAAGGGGCCATCCAGGGCGCGCTTGGGCTGGGGGATGTAGCTGTCTAATGCTTCGGCCAGCTTGAATATGGCTGCCTTCGCCCATGTCGCCGGTGTCGCCTTCCATGGCCATTTTGGCCGAGCCGATGATGATGGGGGTGTTGTCGCCGGGGAATTCGTATTTGTCGAGCAGCTCGCGCACTTCCATTTCGACCAGTTCTAAGAGCTCTTTGTCGTCGACCATGTCGGCTTTGTTCATGTAGACGATGATGTAGGGTACGCCGACTTGGCGGGCTAAGAGGATATGTTCGCGGGTCTGGGGCATGGGGCCGTCGGCAGCCGAGACAACAAGAATGGCGCCGTCCATCTGGGCGGCGCCGGTGATCATGTTCTTGACGTAGTCGGCGTGGCCGGGGCAGTCGACGTGGGCGTAGTGACGGTTGGCGGTCTCGTATTCGACGTGGGCGGTGTTAATGGTAATGCCGCGTGCTTTTTCTTCCGGCGCCGCGTCAATTTGGTCGTACGCTTTGGCTTCGCCACCGTATTTCTTGGATAGCACCATGGTGATGGCCGCCGTTAACGTGGTCTTGCCATGATCTACGTGCCCAATCGTCCCTACGTTCACGTGCGGCTTGGTCCGCTCAAATTTGCCTTTTGCCATTGTCCTAGTCCTCAGAGTGCAATAAGAAATATTAAATATCGACAATTACACATTCTTCAAAATCTTGGTGCCCATGGCCCGGATTGAACGGGCGACCTCTCCCTTACCAAGGGAGTGCTCTGCCACTGAGCTACATGGGCATAAAACGATTATTGCCTTGCGATCCTGCGTTGCTCATCGGCTTGCGTACATCAGTACGCGGCGCCGATTCGCGCCTTGACTGGCAAGGCAATAATCGATTTTCTGAATACTCTGCCCTACTTTCTGGAGCGGGTGAAGGGAATCGAACCCTCGTCGTAAGCTTGGAAGGCTTCTGCTCTACCATTGAGCTACACCCGCACCTGCTACCACAAAAATCCGAATTAATTCCCAGCAACCGCTTGATTACATTGAATTCTGGTGGAGGAGGCTGGATTCGAACCAGCGTAGGCGTAAGCCAACAGATTTACAGTCTGCCCCCTTTAGCCACTCGGGCACCCCTCCGAAACGATCCGAACGAAACGAAGCAGTTTAGCTGCGATAGTCATAAGAGTCAAATATCAAGAGGTTGCCATTCCTAAAAACATTAGTGATTCGACGTTAGTCACCGGGCTGATTCAGTTCCAAAAACATCCCTATTGTCGATACCATAGGTTTCAATGTCGTCAATCGCACAAAAATCCAAGTGAAGAATATTTCCTCTGACATGACACGAATTACGTTCGAAGTTTAATGCAATTGAAGCAAAAGTCCCCTAGCATGCCGCGGAATTTTTTTCCTATCGAAACAGAACGCCCCCCAGATAGCGCTTTCCAAGGCTTAATATTTGCCTTGGGCCATTGCATCAGAGGCGATCAACTAGCGTCTACGGCGGTTATAGCGAAACGCTTCGTCTGACTTGCCCATTTTTTCCATGAGCTGCGCGTAGGCGGCGTGGGCAGGGCGTGATTGTTCGATCGAGAGGCTGGCTTCGATATAACTTTGCGCTTTGCCCCACAATTTCTCCGCCGCGCAGAGTTTGCCCAAAGCGAGCAGCAACAGCGCATCGCTCGGATGGCTTTTCAGCCAACTTCGGCCCGTTCGATTTGGGTCAAGCGGTTTTTCCGAAGCGATGTCGGCGTAAAGCAATGCGAGATCGGAATCCCACTGGTTGGCCGAGCGTGCGCTCGATAATATCTTGCGCTTCCGCACTCATGCCAAGCGCCGCAGAAGGCGTTGGCGCCAGCGCGCGCGATGCTCGGCATCAAGGCGATCAGCGGCTGACATTTTCCGCCAAAATTCCTTAAGTGCTGCGCCATCAAGTGTTTTGCCGAGAGAATTTCGCGCAGCGCATTCAGGCGAAGCGGCTCCAATTGTTTGCGATCGAAATCTTTAAATTTGTAAAGTTGCGCAAGGCATTCGAGCACTTGCTGCCAATTTTTCGCGACGCTGTGGGCGCGAACTTCCAGGCGCATCACCGCAGGGTTGCGCGGCGCGATAAATTTCGCGACATCGAGCACGTCCAAGGCTTCGCGGGCACGGCGATCTTCCACAAAAAATTCTGCTTGGGCGATGAGTTGCAGAAGTTTATTTTCCGGCGCGGCAATTTCCGCAGCTTTTAAATAGTTGTCGCGCGCCTCGGTATTGCGTTGCTCATGGGCGGCGCGGGCTGCGACGACGGCCGAGAGCGCCGGCGACTCTTGCAATTTCAGCGCAACGCCAGCGAATTTTTCTGCGCGCCGATAGTGCCCTTCAAAATAAGCTGTCAATGCTTGATCCATGGCACTGCGCGCGCGATTGCGCGAACGACGCAATCGATAATCGCGCACGTCGCGCGGCAGTCTGCAACGTATGGATTGCAAGGCGAATAAAGCCATACAACGCGGCAAAGCCAACCACCAACGATACGACAAAAAATGACAACGCCATTTCCAAGCGGTAGGGCGGATAGACCAACAACACATAGCCTTTGCTGAATCCCGCGGCCAGCGCCGCGGCGACTGCAATGACCAACAAAAATAAAAACGCGATCAACCACCTCATTGCGTGGGCTTTTCCCGCGAGGTGAGTTTGTAATTGCGCACCGCTTCCATACTGCCGGAAATATCGGGAATGTTGATGCTGATGGAACTGTCGATCAATTGTCGCAGCACTGCATCGTCGCTGCGCACGTTACGATTAGCGGTATCAAAATAGCGATTAAGCCAATCGCGCGCCGCGTTAAGATCGGTTTTGTAAGTCGCTTCGTCGTAGCGCAGCAGCGCCAAGCGCGCGGTCAGTAAACGCAAGCGCAGATTCTCGCGCAGGAAAAAGTTTGATTGGGGCTCAGCAACGGCACATCATTGCTTTCGATATTTTGCAGCCGTACCAATTGGCGAATCTCGTTCCAAATGCCTCCGGTCCAGCGGCTAAACGCGCGCCGCTGGGTTCGATTGCTGGCGGTAGCGGCGTCGTCATTCTGAATCGCGCTGCGCTTCGCTCAGCAAGGGCAATTTATCGAGGCCAGCGATGATATTGTCGAGCTTCACGCTTAAGCCGACCAGATCGACGAACGGCAGCGCCTTCAGCGTTTGAATATCTTGATCGATCACTTTGCGCAGCTGGCGCCAGTTGCGGTTTGTCGAGACGCTGCAAACGAATATCGGCGGCTTGCAACGCCGTGAGCGCCGCCGGAACATTGCCGGCTAATTGCAATTGTTGCGCAGCAATACTCAAGATTTGTTCGATTTCCGTCAGCGACCATTCGTCGCGATTGCGCGATAGCTCTTGATACATCGCCTCGTAGCGCGACTTGCTGATTCTGCGATATCGGCGATCTTGCCTTCCAATGCGCGCGAGCTTGCTTTGCGCGAGACTTGACCGATTCGTTCGATTCTTGCACAAGCGATCGAGTTTTGCTTAATCGAGCCATCGGCTTCGGCCAAGCGCCGCGCCAACTCTTGCTGCAAGCTCGAATATTGCTGGCGATTGTCCCACCATTGCCAAAGCGACAATGCGAGCGCGCAAGGGCGATCAGCTGACCCAGCTGAATGCCGGCCGCGCGGCTTCGAGCAGGGCTGGGCTTTGTTGCGGTGTGGATTCGTTTCGTCGTTCATGGCGTCGGCACCGAATCGTAGTTCTAATGCTCGTGAGCAGGCCTTCGTCGCCGAAATCGGTCAGCACGCCTTCGTCAAACCCAAGTATCCGCGCGCCTTCCAGGATGGTCGTATGCGGCGCAAAGATTGGCGTCTGGCATAGTATTTGCAGCAGGCTTGGCCCAATCATATTACAAAAATTATGCAAAGTTTCCCGGCTCAAAACTTGAATCGCAGCGATGTCGTCACGCTGCAATAATTCCGCCAATTCGCTGCGCCGCAACATCCGGGCGGCGGCGCTTGTAGCACTCAATATACGCGACTTTTGCGCCGCGTTGGCAAAGCGCGTCGCGTAAGGTTTCGCGCCCGCCGACCCCACGAAAGATGACGATGTGTTTGCCGGAGACATCTTGCAGCGCCGGATGTCGCGAGCAACGCCTCGCTATCGGCACCGGCTTCCGGCACGATAATGTCTATCAAACCCGCCGCGCGCAGCGCTTGCGCGGTCATCTTGGCCAATCGCCGCGAGCCGCATTTGTTTCGGCAAGCGATGCATTGGTGCGAACGCAACCCAAAATCTACGGCGTTCGCGCTAATAAAAATGCCGAATATCCGCATCATCAAGCACTGCAAGCGCGAATCCGTCAGTTGGGTGGCAGGCTGATAATTCCATCGCGGGAAAGACAGATCGCGTGTCCACCAATTGCCTCGATCTTACTTGCGAAACGCTCGCGCTTGAAGCAGCGGGCCGAGTGAGAATAACGCCGTGCCCCGTGCAACACTAATTTCCTGCAGCGGGTGCGGAATTTGCGCTAAGCGCCGCAAGAATCTCGGCAGCGCCTTGCGTCCATTAGTTGCTGCGCCAGCGTTGCACCAAGATCTTCGGCATCCGTCAGCCGCGCCACGAAGCGAGCGACGAATCAACTGCTTGCCGTCTGGCGAGGCGACGAAGCCGGTGAGCGCCAAATTCTGGCCGTCGTGCACAGCATGGCAGCCCAGCGGCACTTCACAGCTTCCACCAAGCCGTTTTGAAAAAGCTCGCTCAGCGAGAACGGCCAACACATTGTTTTGCATCGCCAGAGGTGCGAGCCATTCTGCTAGATCGTCATGATCGGCACGATATTCAATGCCAAGCGCGCCTTGGCCAACCGCAGGAATGCTTTCCTAGGCGACAACCATGAACGAATTCGTGCAGCTAAGCCAAGTCGAATCAGGCCCGCCGCCGCCAAGATGATCGCGGCATATTGGCCTTCGTCGAGCTTGCGCAAGCGTGTTTCCACATTGCCACGTAGCGGTTCGACATTTAAGATGTGGAAAACGAGCGCGCAACTGGCTTTCTCGCCGCAGGCTTGAAGTGCCGACAATACTGCCGTCGGCAGATCTGCGAGCGTCGAAAATCGATTAGAAACAAAGGCGTCGCGCGCATCTTCACGCTCGCCGGCGACCATTAATGCGAAACCAGCCGGTAATTCGGCCGGCACATCTTTCATCGAATGCACGGCAATGTCCGCTTCACCGCGCTCCAACGCTTGTTCCAATTCTTTAACAAACAAGCCTTTACCGCCCACTTTGTTCAGCGTGCGATCGAGAATTTGATCGCCCCGGGTAGTCATGCCGAGAATGGAAACGGCGCATTGCGGATACAGCCCTCGCAATCGACTTTGAATGTGGTTGGCCTGCCATAAAGCGAGCTTGCTCTCGCGAGAAGCGATGACGATTCGATGTGGAAATGAGGAGAACATGAGGACAAGACTAACGCGAATTGCACTAATACTACCATGTCAATTAGGTGATTCCCTGGGTTCTGACTAAATACCTTAATCAAGCGCAATTTAACAAAAATTCACAATTGAGACAGATAGTAACGAGTACTGATCTAAGTCCCAGTTCAGAAACAATTAGTTTTTGTATTTTGGGTGGCCGATGGGCCGATCTCGTTCGACCTCAAGCGAAGCAACTCACTAAAATATTGGAGATAATATGATTACAAATTTCAAGTCAGGCTTGACGCTGGCATTTGTCGTTGCTGCAGCATCGGGCTGCGCATCGATGCATCACGAAACCGCGTCCGCACCTAAATCCGAACCTGCTACGCCAACAATGACGGCGATGGTTTCAGCGAACGCGCCAGATGCCGGCGATCAAGTGCCGCCGAACGCAAAACCGGGCGAATGTTATGCCCGCGTGACAGTCGCGCCGACATTTAAGACAGAGGAACAGCAGTTATTAAAACGCGCGGCGGCTGAAAAGGTAGAGATTATTCCGGCGAAATATGAAGACGGCGAAGAACGTGTCATGCTGAAGCCTATCAGCAAGCGTTTTGAAATTATTCCGGCGACCTACGAAACCGTTGAAGAACGCGTATTGGTTCGTGCAGCAAGCAAACGCATCGAGTCAGTCCCGGCGACCTACGAAACAGTTTCGGAGCAAATTCTGGTGAGCCCAGCGACAACCGCATGGAAGCGCGGCGCGGCCAATAGCGGCGGCGCGACCAAGGTCGACGAAGCAACGGGTGACGTGTTGTGCCTCGTTGAAGTCCCGGCCGTCTATAAAACCATCAGCAAAGAAGTGGTCAAAACGCCGACCGGCAATCGCGAAGTCGAAATTCCTGCCGAATACACGACTGTCAAAAAGCAAGTCTTGAAGACACCCCCATCCACTCGCGAAATCGAAGTGCCCGCTGAATTCGGCACGGTCAAAGTAACGAAGCTGGTAACGCCGGCAAAGGAAATGAGGACCAGCAATTCCAGCAGAATATCAAACTGTTCAGCGTACTGTGCAAACGTCGGCGGGACGTTCGGAGTGGCGCCAAATTCTGTGTGAAAACAACAGTACACCAGGCAAAACTCACTGAAATTCAACAGTCCTAAAAACGGCTGGCTTTGATCCAGGACGCACAGATGGCGTGATGACACCGAAGTCATTTAGCGCGGTTCAAGCTTATCAGCAGTCGAAAAGTTTGCCGGTGGACTCGGGCCGCTACATCAACGTCGCGACAGTAAAGGCGCTCGGTATCGCAACAAAATAAATTTGAATAAAATTGACCGCCCGTATCCGGGCGGCTTTTTTTGCATTATTCTAAATTTTCATCGCCTGTAGATCCTTATGGGACGCAGCCTCCAGACGCGCAATTCACTATCAATTTTTTGTCAAACGTTTCTTTATTTTTTCGCTGGAAACAACAACGGCAATTTTTAAAACTGTATGACCGCCACCCAAAAATACCGCACACAGCATGCGGAACTTTCTGCACTCGTTACGCAAATCACGTCTCTACTCGACGCTGTGGGCGTAAATAAAAACGCGGCCGAAAATCGCAATCTGATTTCCTCATTGGCAGGCAAGCTATCGATCCATCTTGCAATGGAAGACAAGTGCCTTTACCCAAAGCTCATGGCGCACAGCAACCCCGATGTTCGCGCGCTTTCAAAGCGTTATTCGGAAGAAATGGGCACGCTTTCAGGCGACTTTATGCGATTTAATCAACGCTGGCTAACCGCTGAGCTCATTGAAAAGGATACGGCGAAATTTGTAGGCGAAACGACGATTGTTTTGGCCGCGCTGCAAGCACGGATCGAAAAAGAAAATAGCCAGCTATATAAACTGGTCGACAACCTTGACGATTAAGTCTGCGCTCATCTCACCAAGCGTTGATAGCGCCCGCCGGGTAGTGTTTGCACAACGCCGGCCAATTCAAGCTCTAATAATCTCGCGCTAATTTGTTCCGGTTGCAGTCCGGTTCTCGCAACTAAAACATCAAGTGGTTCGGGGTCGTGGCCTAAATGTTTGAGAACGGGGTCATCGCTTTCGATGGCATCAAGCGCGGCGCTTGATCCAATCGCACGCTGCACCCAGTTCAACTCTTCTAAAATATCCCCAGCACGTTCAACCAACTTGGCGCCCTGTTTGATTAATTGGTGACAGCCTTTTGATAACGCCGAATGAATCGAGCCGGGAATGGCAAACACATCACGGCCTTGTTCCAACGCGAATCTTGCCGTAATTAACGATCCACTCGAAACCGCTGCCTCAACCACTAGGCAACCCAGGCTCAAACCGCTAATAATGCGATTGCGGCGCGGGAAATTATTCGCCAACGCCGGAGTGCCCAGCGCAAACTCAGAAACTAAGGCGCCCTGCTGTGCTAGTTGGTGGGCAAGTTCTTTGTTACGCGCCGGATAGACGCGATCTAGTCCCGTGCCAACAACGGCGATGCTTTTACCGGCGCCCGCTAAGCCGCCAGTATGCGCAGCCGTATCAATACCCAGCGCCATACCGCTGACAATACACAAGCCGCTGAGGCTCAGGCTTTTCGAAAAACTCTCTGCGTTGTTGACGCCCTGAGCCGTCGCATTGCGGCTTCCGACAACAGCAATCGCCTTAGCTTGCAGCAAATCAACGCGTCCAACTATGTAGATTAACGGCGGCGGATCTTCGGTTTCGAGCAACAACGGCGGATACGCCGGATCGCCCAAAGTCACGATGGCATGGTTCGGATGTTCTAGCCACGCCAAGGTCTTGTTGGTGATTTCGTCGCTGTCGTGGGAATTGATGCGATCGGCGAGTTTATGGCCGATGACCTGAGCCAAGCTCGATTCGCTCGCCGCGAGAATCGTTTCGGGCGAACCGAACTGCGCAAGCAATTTTCTGAGACTTTGGTCGCCCAGCCCGGGAATGACGCTTAGGCGAATCCAAGCCGCTGCGTCATCCGAGCCTGGCATAGCTAGCGTTTAAGGCGTTTGAACGACATCGCCTAGATTGAATTGGCGCGTGCTTTGTAACACCAACGCGTAGCAAAGATTGTCGAATACGCGGAACACGAACACCAGCCCAACGCGCTCGTCCGGCAATTTTAGTTTTTTGCGCGGATCCAACTCTGACTTCACCCAATCGCCATTGCGGTAGGCTGCCAGCACGTGGCCGATCTCCATGCCGTCGCGCTTGCCGCGATTGATGGTGATGATGGAATTTTGCGCGACTTCATTGACAGAATTGTATGCGGACACAATTCGGCCTTTCACCATTTTGTCCGGCGCATGCGGGACATACGCAATGTAAGCTTCTCCATCCGCATTGATCAAGCGATCACCACGATTGACTTCGAACTTGGAACGAACGATATCGGCAGTCGCTGGATTACCAAAGCGCTTAATATACGCATCGCCGACGTAGACCGCCTCATAGCCAAGAATGACGCGTTCGTTGTCCGGGTCATAAAGTTTCTTGCCCGGACGATAAATGTACCAGTCGCGGCCTTTGCTGCTGTCGATGCCTTCGACGTAGGCGATATTTCCCTTGCCGACGATGACACGATTGTCTTCGGACGCCAGAATCGCCGGCGACAACTTTAGCGCACCCTCTTGGACAAAAAGCGGTTTCGACAAGAACGGCTCGATGTCTTGGGCGCGGATGCTGGGAATAGCGCCTGCTTCTAACGCTTCGCCGCGAACGCGCGGGCCGTATTTTTCCGCGCCAGCACTGCCGTCATCACTAATTTCTTGACCGTCGCGTAGCAATCGCAGACGCGGGTTGGCGCCGCTTTTATCCAGCGCAATGACATCGCCCGGATAAATCCAGTGGGGATTTTTGATTTCTTCTTTGTTCAGATTCCAGATTTCCGGCCAGCGCCATGGGCTTTCCAAGAATTTCCCGGAAATATCCCACAGCGTGTCGCCTTTGACCACCGTGTAGATGTCAGGCGCACCTTCTTTTAGCTTGAGTTCGTCCGCGTTTACGGGCAGCGCAAAGCAGCAGGCGAGAATGACAAGGGATATAATACGTCTCATAGTCAGTCCTATCGTTATGTCAGGCAAAAAGCCTAAAGTGATTTACTAGATTGTGCACATAATTTGTTAAATTAGCAAGATTTTATGGCAATTCTCAATATTCTTAAGTATCCCGATCCGAGGCTTCACAGCGTCGCCAAGCCCGTCAGAGATGTAGACGACACCGTACGCAAGTTAATCGACGATATGGCGGAAACGATGTACGACGCGCCGGGTATCGGGCTTGCCGCGACGCAGGTGGATGAGCATCGCCAGATCATCGTCATCGATATCAGCGAAGAACGTAACGCTCTGAAGACCTTTATTAATCCGCGCCTGATCCAAGTCGAAGGCGTTGCGGAACACGAAGAAGGCTGCCTGTCGGTACCCGGCATTTTCGATAACGTCACCCGCGCGGAAAAAATAACCGTCGAGGCGCTCGACCGCGATGGCAAACGCTTTACGTTAGATGCTGAAGGGCTGCTCGGCGTGTGTATTCAACACGAAATGGATCATCTCAAAGGCAAAGTTTTCGTCGAATATTTATCCCAGCTCAAACAAACCCGCATTCGTACCAAGATAAAAAAGGCGCAAAAGCGCGCTGCGTGAGACCATCCTCGAGAACCGCTTGGATGCTTACTCCTGGCAATGTATGCCTGGAGAGCCGCGCTGGGATTGCCTCTCAGGCCATGCGTAAATGCGCCTAATTTTCGCGGGTACGCCCGATTTTGCTGCCGCGGCATTCGCCGCGCTGATCGCAGCAAATCACGATGTAAAGCTAGTGCTCACTCAACCAGATCGCCCGGCAGGACGAGGCATGAAGGAAACATCGAGCCCAGTTAAGCGCCTGGCGTCGCAACACGGCATCGACGTATTTCAGCCTCCTTCCCTGAAAAATCCGGCTGATCAAGCAGCAATCGCCGCGGTTCAAAGCGATGTGATGATCGTCGCCGCCTATGGTTTGATCTTGCCGCAAGCCGTGCTCGATTTGCCGCGCCTAGGCTGCATCAACATTCACGCTTCGCTGTTGCCGCGCTGGCGCGGCGCCGCGCCGATTCAGCGCGCCATTCTCGCCGGCGATCAAGAAACCGGCATCACCATCATGCAAATGGAAGCGGGACTCGATACTGGCCCGATGTTGCTGGTCGGCAAAACACCCATCGCCGCGGACGACACCACCGCCACGCTGCACGACAAACTCGCCGCCCAAGGCGCGAAGCTCATCGTCGAGGCCCTGGCGAAACTGGAAAAAAACCAATTACCCGCAACAAAGCAACCCAGCGCGGGCGTGACGTACGCCGAAAAAATTCTCAAACAAGAAGCCGTCATCGACTGGAACTTGCCCGCGCAAGAAATCGAGCGGCGCATCCGCGCGCTGCAACCGTTTCCCGTGACGCAAACCCCGTGGCGCGGCGAAGCGCTGAAAATTTGGCGGGCGAAAAGCCTTGCCGATGAAGGCGATCTACCGGGCGCGCTACGCATCACTAATGCCAAGCGTCTGATTGTCGGGTGCGGTGTTGGCGCGCTGGAAATTCTCGAACTCCAACGCGCAGGCGGCAAACGCCTCAGCACCAGGGAATTTCTCGCCGGAAACATGTTCGCCGTTGGCGAACGATTTGACAGTTGATCTTTTCCGGAGCCAGAACCCAAAGGTAGGGTGGATCAAGCAAAGCGGATCCACCATGGCGAACGTAGTTCGCTTTTTTTTCGATGGTGGATCCGCTGCGCTTGATCCACCCTACGACGTCCGCGCGGCGTGTAAAAATCAACGCAAGCGGAATCGATTACGCAAACCAAGTAGAAAAAGAAAAGTCAATAAGAGACCTGCGAGGGATTGAAATGCGGAAAAAAATTGTGCCAACATTGTGGTTGAAACTTTAATTGCTGAGTCACCTGGAGCGATCCACGAAAAACTCGCAAGCATTTTCGCAATACTGATTTGACCCGCTTCATAGAACGTTACCGCCGCCCCAGCGCGCTGACTCGAACTCGCTAGCCAGACAAGAACGCCAATCTCAAATAGCGCAATAAACCAGAATACCGGCCGAGTTACGCTGTTACCGTAGTTACTCGTCCATTCATAAAGAAAATTCATCCACCACTCAAACGACCATCTCTTTTGTAGCTCGCGCCGCGCGCGCAACTCTTTGCGAAAAAAGAATTGCTCGTCTTCGTGTTTCTTGAGCTTCTCCATTTCTTGCTTCAAGCGCGCATATGCATCAACTTGTTGATGCAGTGAAATTTCTACCTCTTCAGGATTCAGGATGAACAACGGCGCTGGCCACCTAACGGCGCTCCACGACGTGCCTTCGTGTAGATCTGCGCCAAAAAACTCGGGAACAAAAGTGGTAAATCGCGCTTGTGAAAAACTAGTCTTAGAGAAAAACTTAGCATTAACAAAGCTACTTAAGAAATTGAACGTTGTTGAGTTAAAACTTGTCACGCCTTGAAAAGTCACTGCGTCATAGTTAACTTGCTCGTTAAATGTTATTCGATCGAACGACACTTCATTCTCAAAAGCTGTCCCACGAAAAGTCACATTCTCGTTAAATGATGCGGCATTAAATGTAGTCCATAGTTTAAATGCCGAATTAATGAACATCGTCAGACCGTTAAACGCCGTCGAGCTGAACGAGACTTCATCCTTAAATGTTACTGACGAGAAACTAGCGAACGCGTCGAAGTACGTAGAATCGAAGTAAGCTCCTCCGAGGAAGGTCGAAGCCGCGAAATTCGCGTCCCCATGGAACTTGGTCGATGTGAATTTCGCGCCTTGCGGGAAAATATAGCCGCGAAAAGAACAATCTTCTTCAAAAATATTGCCTGTAAAATCCGGACGATCAAAAGGGCTTGGTAAAGATATGTCCTCGCGACCAGATCTTTTCAAAGCAGCGGTGAAGTGTTCTGTTTTCGCAAGGTCGGAAAAAGTCGTCAGTTCGATACTAGTGAAGCCGTTTTCGATTAAGGTTTTTCGCTTTTCTTCACTTAACGCCGCGGCGACCCAGGCGTTCCACGAAATGCGATTTTTCTTTGCGAGGTCTTCGTCAATCTTTACACCGGTTTGTTCACCATAAAGCGTCGCCAACCAATACCATGGGTTGTCATTGGCGGGCGTTAGCTCGGTTTTTTCTGAATCGTTCATGGAGGCTCAGTTCGCCGTCCCCGCGAAGGCGGGGACCCAGCGTCGTTCGCTGAAAGACACTGGATTCCCGCCTTCTCGGGAACGACGAATTGGTATTGAGTCCGCCGTGCCAGAAACCGCGTGGATACTGGCTCCTGGCACGGCATGCTTGAAGAAGCTCACCACGATTGCCTCCTGGCAAACCTACGTCGTAACCCACCCATACCAGCGATGACTCGGCTGCGCGCCTTCTTCTAAATACGCCATTTTCATTTTGCTTAGAAAATCCTTCGGCATTTCGTTGCGTTTTGCGGCGACATCGACGTTGAAAATCTTTGCGCTGTTGAGGCCGAAAATTTTTTCTTTCACCGCCCGTGTGAGTGGCGCGTAACCGTGCTTCTCGATCAATTCATCGGGAATTTGGAAGCGGCGCATGGCTTCGATTTGCCATTGCGGCGTGCCGTACCAAATGGAGTCGGTGCCCCACAGCAGATGATCGTCGCCGAACGCATTGATGATTTGCCCGAGCAAGTGTGCGCACGCGCTGGGGTTGGTGGAAACCAGTTGCGCGAAGGTGGAGCCGAGTTCCATGTAGATATTGTTGATGCCCGGCTCTTTCTTTTTCATCTCGCAAAATTCCGTGGTCCACGGTACCTCACCATTTGGCTTGGGCGCGTTGACGTTGAGTAGGCCGGAGTGATAAACCATGAAATCGATATCGGGAAAATCCTTCGCCGCTTTGATGAGATCGCGCGGATGGTTGTAGTCGGCCACCGTGCCGAGGGGAAGGCCCTTGTGTACGCAAAAGCGCTTCACGCCGAGTTTGCGCGCCTGTTCGAGCGCGGGATAGGCAATTTTTTCGTCGTCGAGAAACCAGCCATGCTCGAAACCTTTCGGGCAAGAGCCGGTGTAGGCTTTCCACGCGTCGATTTTCAATTCTTGCGCTTGCATCGCCATGAAATCCAAATCGCTTTTGCCAAGTTGCGGTGTGACCAGGCCGTGGGACAGCATACGCCGCGATTGCGTGACGCGATTGATCTCATCGCGAACCAGCGTCATTTCCTTCGGTGGCACAACGGCTTCGTGAGGATAGGGGCCGGGCGGCGTGGAGATCAAACCGATCGCGGTTTCGCTATCGAAGAAGACTTCTTTGATGAAGTTTTGCCACGATAAGTCTTGTAGTGTTCCACTATCGGATTTCAGCGCAGGGTTGAAGCCCTGTGCGCGTTTGCGCAGGCCCATGAGCCCGCCTTTAGTGACGGCCCCCTTGCGCTGCGCTTCTGCATTTTGCGGATCGAAATTGTCGCCGACGTAGTGCAGTTGCACATCGAAAATAAAATAGGGATCGCCGGTCGCGGCGCGCGCTGCTTCAATCTCGACAGCTTCTGCTTCGCTGACGTTGAAATATTTTCCGAACACCGTGTTCATCGCCAGGAATGCTGTTGCCATGCCGCTGCCGGTGCGCAAAAATTCGCGGCGGCTTAATCCTAAGCGCGGCGCTAGCGCATCGGCGCGCGCCAGAACACGTTGTTCCACTTCGCGCTGCGCCGGCGTTTGCGGTTGTGGCTGAAATTCCTCGTTGGAAACGAGTTTGGTCGGAATGGGCGATTCGGTTTCATAACCTTGACGCATACCGCGCTCGATGTGAAACCCGTTGCGATGTTGTTTCATGAATATCTCCTCTGGTGATTCATCGTATTGTAAAGTACCGACATCGCCGCTGTGCAAGCAGATGATTCGTTCGGATAAAATTCAACAAGCGGCGGGAACAACGGTTGAAAATCTCGCTCTTAACCGCATATACAGCGGGAACAAATAGCCGTTCACTACACAGAAAGGAAACGCAATGTTAGGCAATTGGCTCAAAACCAGCATCTTGATGGCGGGCATCGTCGCGCTGTTCGGCGTGGTGGGTGCGGCCATTGGCGGCGGCACGGGCATGATGGTCGCGTTGCTGGTCGGCGTCGGGATGAATTTCTACGCCTATTGGTTTTCCGACAAAATGGTGTTGCGCATGTATAACGCGCAAGAAGTCGACGAAGCCAGCGGCGGCAGCTACTACCGCATGGTGAAAGAACTCGCGGCCAAGGCCGAGTTGCCGATGCCGCGTGTTTACATCATTAACGAAGATCAACCGAACGCGTTTGCCACCGGCCGCAATCCGGAAAACGCCGCCGTCGCTGCAACGACCGGCATCATGCGCGTTCTTTCCGAACGCGAACTACGCGGCGTGATGGCGCACGAATTGGCGCATGTGAAGCATCGCGATATTCTGACGTCGACGATTTCCGCGACCGTAGCCGGTGCCATTTCTTCCATCGCGCAATTCGGCATGTTCTTCGGCGGTAATCGTGACCAAGAAGGCCACAGCAGCGGCCTTTCCGGAATCTTAGTGATGATCTTGGCGCCCATCGCTGCGATGCTGATTCAGTTCGCGATTTCACGCGCGCGCGAGTTCGAGGCCGATCGCGGCGGCTCGGAAATTTCCGGCGATCCGCAGGCACTTGCATCGGCGCTGGATAAAATTCATCGCTACGCCAAAGGCATTCCTATGCCGACAGCGGAAGCGCATCCGGAAACCGGTCAAATGATGATTATGAATCCGCTGTCCGGCGGCAATCTCGCTGGCCTATTTAGCACGCACCCCGACACCGGCGAACGAATCGCCCGGCTTGAGGCCATGGCGCGCGCTTGATCCTCGTTCAGCGGCTGGCGAGTCAGGCAGTTAACGAGGTCCTTGCCGGACGCAACCTCGATCGAGTCCTAAAAAAAACCTGGTCGCTATATAGTGCCACGCTCACGACAAGTGAGCGCGGCGCTATCCAAGATATTAGCTTTGGTTCGCTGCGATTTTACGGCGAACTAAAGGCAATTCTTGCGAAATTAATCGCACGTCCGTTGCAAGAACCCGAGGTTTCCGCGCTGCTCGTTATCACGCTGTTTCAACTTCGATATAGCAAATCTGCATCCCATGCGGTCGTCGACCATGCGGTGAAAACTGTAGAAGCCATTGGCAAGCCGCATCTCAAGGGGCTGGTAAATGGAGTATTGCGCAGTTATTTGCGGCAAAGTGACGCGCTTTCCGCGGCGATACTTAACGACGTCGAAGCGCGATTGTCCTATCCGGCCTGGTGGATCGAAAAGGTCCGCGCGCAATATCCAGAACAGTGGGAATCTATTCTCGCGACCGGAAATCAGCATCCACCGATGACCTTGCGCGTCAATCGTCGTATGTATGACGCGCAAACCTATTTGCAGCAATTGGCAAATGCGGGAATTGAGGCAATGCTCGGCGAGCACAACTCGATCGTGCTGACGCATCCCGTCGGAGTCGACCGACTACCGGCCTTCGCCGCTGGCGCTGCGTCGATCCAGGACCAAGGTGCGCAATACGCCGCCCACCTGCTCGATCTCGCTCCGGGGCAGCGCGTGCTGGACGCCTGCGCCGCGCCCGGGGGTAAGACGGGACACATTCTCGAACTCGCCGACGTCGAGCTCACCGCTATCGACAAAGACGTTGAACGCCTGTCGCAAGTAAGCGACAGCCTCAATCGCTTGAGTCTAAAAGCAAAAGTTCAAGCTGCGGATATCACCAAGCTCGACAAATGGTGGGACAAGCAACCTTTCGACCGAATTCTCTGCGATGCGCCCTGCACCGCGTCAGGCGTGGTGAAGCGCCATCCGGACATAAAATGGCTGCGTCGGGCCGCCGATGTTGCATCATTCGCACAACAACAAGCGCAACTGCTATCGGTTTTGTGGCAGACACTGACCCCTGGCGGCAAATTGCTGTACGCTACTTGTTCCCTTTTTGCGGACGAGAACCAAAGGCAAGTTACTGAATTTTGCCGACTTCATTCCGATGCATTGCTATTACCACTTCCAAACGCCAGCCACAACGGCTTGCAATTGTTGCCAAGCAAAACCAGCGACGGCTTTTTTTACGCGCTGTTGCAAAAGCGCTAGTCGCGGCATCGGCCTACGAAGCCAAGTTACTCGACTTGTTTTTTACCTGAGCGTTGTCTTCGCCGTTTTCCCTTATGCGCAAGCCGGCGAGTTGTCCGTGAAACGCGCCAGTCTCGCGGCCGCCAAGCAGGGTTACACCATGAATAGCGATTTTGAGCTTAAGTTGAATCACACACTCGAAGAAGCATTAGAACGCGGTGTCGTGCTTTTTTTTGTCATCGAAAGCCGTATCTGGCGGCCGCGCTGGTGGTGGTTTAGCGAAACCATCGCGAACGCTGAGGAAACGCGTAAGCTCTCGTATAATTCGCTTACACGGCAGTATCGAATTAGCTCAGGAGAGGGCTATCAGAATTTTACGGCACTCGATGACGCCGAGGCGGCGTTGGCGCAACTGCGTGATCAAATTCTGTTTGCACCCAACGCGCTAAGTAAAGAAAGCGCCTATCGCGCCTCGGTGCGAATGTGGCTTGATGTAACACAGCTTCCTAAACCGTTTCAACTCAAAGCGGTGACGGCGGCAGACTGGAAGCTGGATTCCAATGAATGGGTATTCGACGTCGCTCTCTGACAATGCTCGCTCTCGCGGGCTACGCTGGCTATTAGCGTCATGCGCCGCCATCGGCGTCGGGCTGATCTATTTAATTTCGCAAGCCAGCTCCAACACAACAATGTTTGCGCGCAGTTATCCATGGCTGCTCGCTATGGGCGGCGTGCTGGCAGTCGGATTAATTCTGATCATCATCTATCAGCTTTGGTCGTTGCGCCGCAAAGTCAAAGGCCATGTATTCGGCTCACGTTTGACGCAGCGTTTGCTCACCATCCTTGCGCTGATGGCATTGATTCCGGGTATTTTGGTCTACGTTTTGTCGGTTCAATTTCTTTCCAAAAGCATCGAATCGTGGTTCAACGTCAAAGTTGAAAAGGGCCTAGAAAGCGGCCTCAATCTTGGCCGCACAACGTTCGATCGATTGCTAAAAGAATTGGAAGCAAAAGCGGCGTACATGGGCGGTCAACTCGCCGACGTCCCTGCAGGCGATCTGGTTTCGGTCGTCAATCAGTTGCGCGAAGAAGGCGGCGTTGAAGAAGTCACATTGATCAGCGGGCGCGGGCGCGTCATCGCGTTTTCCGGCAGCGAGCGTTCCGGCCTGGCGCCCGATATGCCAAGCTCGAAAATTTTACGTCAAGTACGCAATACTCAATCCTACCGCGCGGTCGACGCCGGCGACTCGCCGGGCCACTATGTGTTGCGGGTCGTCGTACCGATCGATCATGTCGGTATTGAAGATGGCGTTCGGGCGCTCCAAGTGTTGGACTATGCCCCGGCAAGTTTGGCGCAAGACGCAGAAACGGTTCGCGCGGTAAGCAGCGAATACAAGGAAATTGCATTCGCACGGTCGGGTTTGCGATCGTTATTCGGCTTAGCATTAACGCTTTCGTTATTACTCACGTTGCTGGTCGCCGTAGCGTTGGCCATCATGTTGAGCGAGCGCCTTAGCGCGCCGTTGGGCATGTTGGCGGAAAGCGCGCGCGCGGTGGGTAAAGGCGATTTCAGCAAATTCAACCCGGTCAAAAGCCGCGATGAATTGGGCGTCCTAACGCAATCGTTTAATACCATGATGCGGCGCTTGAGCGAAACTTCGGAGCAGGTCACGCGCAACCAACAGCAGTTGGAAAACGCGAAATCCTATTTGGAGAATATTCTTGGCCGGCTCTCGGCCGGCGTGCTGGCATTTGACGAGCGCTTCATGTTGCGCACTGTTAATCCAAGCGCGACCGATATCCTGCAGATTAAGCTTAGCCAGCTACGCGGCATTCACCTGCAAGATTGGGGCAACGTTATGCCGGAATTGAAGTCAATGGTGACGGAGATTGTCGGCGAATTCGGTAGCACCGGCGGCAAAGCGTGGGAAAAACAAATCGAATTTTCGGGTAAGTCCGGCGAGCGCACATTGTTAGTTCGAGGGACGCGACTGCCGGCGAATATCGACAGCGGTTACATTGTTGTGTTCGACGACATCACGCATTTAATGCAAGCGCAGCGCGACGCCGCGTGGGGTGAAGTGGCGCGTCGGCTCGCCCACGAGATTAAAAATCCACTGACGCCGATACAACTTGCAGCCGAGCGTTTGCAACACAAACTCGCGCCGCATCTTGATGTTGCCGATACCACGCTGCTCAATCGCGCGACCGATACTATTGTCAATCAAGTTGGTGCGTTGAAAAGTATGGTGGACGATTTCGCGGAGTACGCGCGTACTTCGCGCATGAATCCGCAAATGCTCGATTTGAATGGCCTGATTCGCGAAGTATTGGTGCTGTATGAAACGATGGGCGCGAGAATTTCGCTCGAGCTCGATCCGCAATTGCCGAAAATTAATGGCGACGTAAAACTACTGCGCCAAGTGTTGCATAACTTGATACAAAATGCATTGGATGCGCTGACGGAAGTCAACAATCCGAGTGTAAGAATCAAAACGGAGGAAAACGATTCGGGCATCCGTCTATCGATCTCGGACAACGGCAGCGGCTTTTCCGACGCACTTCTGTCGCGGGTATTCGAACCTTATGTCACGACGAAACCCAAAGGCACGGGCTTAGGCCTCGCTATCGTAAAACGCATTGTGGAAGAGCATCAAGGCCGCATCCAGGTCGCCAACGTGACGCCGCGAGGCGCGAGTGTCAGCATCCAATTGCCACTTGCGAAAGCCGCGTAACAATCCGTTGAAATGCCCAATTGGGAAGTCCGCTTGTATCTTTTTCGCAACACGTTTGCATTCCGGTGTACTATTTCGCGGTTTACAGGGAAAAATGGGGCGCACCGCCCCGGCTAATCATTGCTAGAGAATGGGTAATCAAATACTTGTCGTCGACGATGAAGTCGGCATCCGTGAATTGTTGTCTGAAATCCTGGTTGACGAGGGCTACGAAGTAAAACTCGCGGAAAATGCGACGGCGGCGCGTGCCATGCGACGCGAAGCGCGCCCGGATCTCGTGCTGCTCGATATCTGGATGCCCGATACCGATGGCATTAGCCTGCTGAAGGAATGGTCGGCTGGTGGGCTGCTCACCATGCCAGTGGTGATGATGTCGGGTCACGGCACGATCGATACGGCGGTTGAAGCGACGCGAGTCGGTGCGTTCGATTTCCTGGAAAAACCCATCGCGATGCCCAAGCTGCTCGCCGCGGTTAGCCGCGCGTTGTTGCGTGGCCAAGGATTCGCGCGCACCGGACTTGAGCTCGGCAATCTCGGCAAATCGCAGATCATTCTCGATCTAAAAAAGCGCCTCGAACAAATCGCCAATCGCAAGTTTCCGGTTTTGCTGGTGGGCGAAAAAGGTTGTGGCGTCGAAATTTGCGCGCGCTATTTGCAGCAAAGCAATGCTTCCTGGGCGGCGCCGGATAACAGTACGTGGTTGACGGAAAATCCGTTTGCGATTCTCAACGATGTACGTGACGGCATTTTATTCCTTTCTGAAATTTCCGAATTTTCGCGTGGCGAGCAGCGCGGCCTGCAGCACCTCATCGGCAAAATCGACAAAAACAATACCCGTCTGGTGTGTGCGACCTCGAAGCCGTTACCGGGTTTGGTGCAACAAGAAAAATTCGATGCCGATTTAGCCGCAAAACTGAGCATGATCACCGTGCCCGTGCCAGCACTTCGCGACCATGCGGACGACATTATCGACATCGCCAGCATGATGTTGGCGCAGTTAGTCGAGGCAAAAGATGTGCCGTTATGCCATTTCTCCAGCGGCGCGTTAAATGCGTTGAGAAATCTCGATTGGCCCGGCAATCTCCCGGCCTTAGCCAACGCGGTGAAAACCTTGGCAGTGACCGGACTGGCACCAGAGATCAGCGCCGAAGACGTCGCGCGAATCGCACCGCAATTTTCACCGACCGAAACGCCGGCGCAAATGCTCGCTCAAGCCTTGCCGCTGGACTTGCCGCTACGCGATGCCCGCGATGTATTCGAAAAGATTTATTTCGAACATCATATTCGCCTGGAGAATGGCAACATGTCGCGGGTCGCCGATAAGGTCGGATTAGAACGCACGCACTTGTACCGGAAACTCAAGCAACTGGGTATTCGTCCGAGTCATCCCCATCGCGTTGAAGAAGTTTAAAGTAACCATCGCGACACGACCCGCGCCAGCCGTGCCTCACAGCCCAATGCCCTTGAAGAACCGCTTGGCCCTAGGCCAGCCCCTGACCATTGCCGTTTCGCGCACCTCCAAAGTAATTTTCCCTAACATTCGCCTTGCCTACTAATTCGCTTCGCAAGGTCCGTAATTTTTTCTTTGGTCCGCCACGCGATCCGATGGATCCGAACACCCGCGGCCATATCGCACTGATCGCGTTTTTCGCTTGGGTCGGCTTGGGCGCAGATGGGTTATCGTCGGCCGCGTACGGCCCGGAACTCGGCTACCTCGCCCTGGGCACCCACGCACGCTTCGGGCTTTATTTAGCGCTGGCAACGGCGGTGACGGTATTCATTATTTCGCTCGCCTACAACCAAGTCATCGAGCTGTTCCCGAGCGGTGGCGGCGGCTACAAAGTCGCCACGCAACTGATCGGCCCGAAAGCAGGTTTGGTGTCCGGCGCGGCGTTGATCGTCGATTATGTGCTGACCATTTCTATTTCGATTGCCAGCGCGGCGGATCAATTGTTTAGCTTGCTGCCGGTCGGCGCGCAGCATTTAAAACTAGCGCTCGGCGTCGCGTTAATTATTATGCTAATCGTGCTGAATTTGCGCGGCTTGAAAGAAGCAATCAAGGTCTTGCTGCCGATTTTTCTCGGCTTCGTCGTCATTCACATAGTGTTAATTGTCTATGGCGTGGCGACCCATGCCGATCGAATTGCCGGTTTGCTACCCGCCACCTGGAACGAAACGCTAGAGTTGAAGGCGGAAACCGGCTGGTTCTTTGTCGTCTCAACGCTGCTGCTCGCGTATTCGCAAGGCGGCGGCACTTACACGGGGCTGGAAGCCGTCTCAAACAACGTCAATACACTCGCGGAGCCGCGCGTACGGACCGGCAAATGGACGATGTTCTACATGGCCGTATCGCTGGCGTTCACCGCGGGCGGCATCTTGCTGCTCTATCTTCTGTGGGATGCAAAACCCGTTGAAGGCTCGACGCTGAATGCGGTTGTATTCAAATCCATTCTCGATACCTGGACTTTCGGTGGCATCCCCTGGACAACCTTCATGTTGCCGATCGCGATGTTTTTCACCGCAGGCTTGTTGTTTGTCGCGGCAAACACCGGTTTTCTGGGTGGCCCCGCAGTGCTGGCGAATATGTCGATGGATCAATGGGTACCCAACCAATTTGGTTCCTTGTCGAGTCGCCTCGTCACAAAAAATGGCGTGCTGTTGATGGGCTTTGCGGCCCTCGCCGTTTTAGTTTGGAGCGACGGCAATGTTGAGCTGTTAGCGGTTCTTTATAGCATCAACGTGTTTTTGACCTTTTCGCTATCGCTACTCGGACTCTGTATCTATTGGCTCAAGCAAGGCCGTCACCAGCCGCATTGGAAACGCCGCTTTGCGCTATCGGCAATTGGCTTTATGGTCACCGCAAGTATTCTAGTGGTTCTGCTGGTAGAGAAATTTTCTCACGGCGCCTGGGAGACGGTGTTAATCACGGGAGCCGTCGTCGCTGTCTGCTTGTTGATTCGCAAACACTACAACGAAACACGTGCGCAACTGAAGAAAGTCGAAGAGATTTTTGCCGGGCAAAGTTACGAAAAGGTTGATGTGCCGCCGACCCTAGATCATGATTTACCGACCGCGATTTTCATGGTCAGCCGCAATCGCGGCGCCGGCATGCACACCTTGCTTTGGGTGCAGCGATTATTTCCCGGCAATTTTAAGAATTTCATTTTTCTTGGTGTCGGTGCCGTCGATACCGCGAGCTATTCCGCTGCCGGCGAAATTGAGCGCTTACAAAATGATGTGGAAAAAACCCTCGATTACTTTGTCAATTTTTGTCACCACCATGGCATCGCCGCGAAGTCCTATTCAAGCTATGGCACCGACCGCGTCGACGAATTAACCAATCTCGTCGACAAAGTCTCGACGGAATTCCCCAACTCCGTTTTCTTCGCCAGCAAGCTTATTTTCGTCCACGATAACTGGCTTACTCGCTGGCTGCACAATCAAACTTCCCTGACGATGCAGCGCATCCTGCATCTGCGCGGACAGCAAATGGTGATCTTGCCGATGAAAATCGGTTAATTTGGGTTGCGGAGTAACCATGTCGTTAGAATCGTCAATTTTGAATAGCTTACCCGCCGTGAATGCACGGATTTCCTATATCGCGCATAGCGATGATCAAGCGCAAGTACGCGTGTTTCCTTTAAGCAGCGGCATTCCGACGACACGGCCAGAAGCGTCACAACATGACGTGACCATTCGCGATGCGCGCTCGATCGTAAAGTCGCTGCGGCTCGATGAACAAGGATTCGCATTTCATTTTTCGCCCTCACATTTTACGGATTTTTACAACGATACCTCGGTGCGCGAGCAATATTATCCGGAAGTGCGCGCGGCGGTTCAGGCGCTTACCGGCGCATTGGAAGTCGTCGTGTTCGACCACAATGTGCGTAGCGCCGTGCGCGCGGCGCGCGGCGAACCTGGAGTGCGCGTGCCGGTTGATCAGGTTCACAACGACTATACTGAAGATTCTGGCCCGCGTCGTAAGCTCGAAATTCTCGAAGGTGCAAGACGTTTAGATCTTGCCGATCGCCGCGTTGCATTTGTGAATTTGTGGCGGCCAATTATCGGCCCGGTGCAAGATAATCCGCTTGCCTTATGCGATGCGCGTAGCGTCGCTGCCGATGATTTAGTGTCAACGGATATTCACCATTTCGGCGAAGACGATTTGACGACGCCGCGTCATCACGGACAAATTTATTCGGTGCGCCACAACCCGCAGCATCAGTGGTTTTACGTTTCCGAAATGCGGCCCGACGAAGTGCTGTTGCTGAAATGCTACGATTCGCGCAACGACGGCCGCGCACGCTTTATGCCGCACACGGGATTTCAGAATCCAGCCTGTCCGGAAAAATTCATGCCGCGCGAAAGCATCGAAGCGCGCACGCTGGTCGTGTTCGACGAGAAAGCCTAAGCACCGATTGAGCGTTGCAATCATTCTAAATACCCCTTGAAGATCGGCTCCCATGGCCGATCTTCAGCCATTTCTCAGCGATGAACTTACTTAAAATCCTAGCACAGGTTAGCGGCATGACGTTTTTGTCGCGCGTACTGGGCTTTGTCCGCGATACGGTCATCGCGCGCGGATTCGGCGCCGGCATGGAGACCGACGCATTCTTTATTGCGTTCCGAATCCCGAATTTATTGCGGCGATTATTTGCCGAAGGTGCATTCTCCCAAGCATTCGTGCCGGTGCTGTCGGAATACAAAAACCAACAAGGTTTCGACGCCACCAAGGATTTGGTCGATCACGTTGCCAGCGTCCTGGCGCTCGCGTTGTTCGTCGTCACAGTGCTCGGCATTATCATCGCGCCACTCATCATCTACGTCAGCGCGCCGGGCTTTTCGGCCAATCCCGCAAAATTTCAGACGACGGTGGATTTGCTGCGCATTACTTTCCCTTACATTTTTTTCATTTCGTTAGTTGCGTTTGCCGGCGGGATACTCAATACCTACAGCCGGTTCTCCGTCCCCGCGTTTACGCCGGTGTTGCTGAATTTATCGTTTATATTTTTCGTGCTGGTCATTGCGCCGCATTTGACGGCACCGGTATATGCCTTGGCTTGGGCGGTGTTCGCCGGAGGCGTATTGCAACTTGCGTTCCAAATTCCGTTTTTGATAAAGCTCAAACTTTTGCCGCGCTGGCGTCTAAATTTCAAAGACCCCGGCGTGTGGCGAATTTTGAAGCTGATGGGCCCAGCGGTGTTCGGCGTGTCGATCGGTCAGATTAGCTTGCTGATCAGCACCATTTTCGCGTCGTTCTTAGTGACCGGCAGTGTGTCGTGGTTGTTTTATGCCGATCGGCTGATGGAATTTCCAACGGGGCTTATGGGTGTCGCTCTTGGAACGATCTTGTTACCGAGTTTGTCGAAACACTATCAAAGCAAAAATTTCGACGAGTACTCCAAGCTTCTGGATTGGGGTTTGCGGCTCACGTTCCTTCTTGCGCTACCCGCAGCATTGGCGCTCGCACTCCTGGCGGTGCCGTTGATAGCCACACTGTTTCACTACGGCCAATTCAGCAGTAACGACGTTTGGATGACGCGCAACGCCGTCGTGGCCTACAGCATTGGGCTAACGGGCTTGATTCTGGTAAAAATTCTCGCGCCAGGATTTTATGCGCAACAAAATATCAAAACACCGGTGAAGATCGGCTTGATCACGCTCGCTGTCACGCAATGCATGAATCTGCTGTTTATTTTTCCTCTGCAACACGCGGGACTGGCGCTCGCGACTGGCCTGGGTGCCTGCTTCAACGCCGGATTCTTGTTTTATAAATTACGGCAATTCGATATGTATCGGCCGCAGGCTGGATGGATGAGCTTCTTCGGCAAAATCGCAGTCGCGCTCATCGCCATGGGTGCTGTGTTGTGGTGGGTGGCCGGTGCCGATGCGCTATGGCTTGCGATGTCCGCGCGGGAAAAAGTCGGTAAACTCGCGATGATCGTCGTCGCGGGAATCGCAGTTTATTTTGCAGCGCTTTGGCTGCTGGGCTTCAGATTCAGTCAATTTTCGCGTCGCGCTGCCTGAGCAAAACTTCGTTTGTACACGACAATACCTAGAATTAATCGAGATTATTTAAATAACCTATTGTTATTTAACAAATAAAATGGCATAATTTGCAACATATAAATGCGGTTAAGGCGAGTCGCGCGCTTATTCCTAGCCAAAGGAAAAAATGCTGCAAAATCTTCGAAGTCTAACGCTCGCCTCCAGGCTCGCGCTTTTCGCGCTGCTGGCTATTTTGTTTGTCCTATCCTGCTTGACGTTCTATGCCGTTACCGCATCCCGTAACGCGTTGATTGCCACAGAAGTCGAAGGCTTGAAACAAAAAAATCAGCTCGTGGTCGATCTGATCGAAGCTTACGATCAAAGTTTGCGCGGCTCGGCGCAGAATTTTTTGACGGTGCTGCGAAATTTGTATCCCACGACATTCATGTTGTCGCACTCAACAACGCAAGTCGGTAACGAGACTGTGCCGATTCTGTTGGCCGATAGCGACCCGATCAATAACGAAAATTTCCAAGTCGATAAATTTCAGGAATTGACGGCCGGTGTGGCCACAGTATTCGTAAAACGCGGCGAAGACTTTGTCCGAATCAGCACATCGCTGCGAGATGCCGACAAGGAGCGCGTCATCGGCACCACGTTAGCGAAAGATAACCCTGCCTATGGTGCGTTAAGCAAAGGCGAACAATACGTCGGGCCGGTCGTTTTGTTTAGCAATCACTATCTTGCGGCTTACGAGCCGATCAGAAATCTCGAAAAAGAAATCATCGGCGCCTTCTTTGTCGGCATCGATTTTAATTCGGGCATGGCAGCCCTAAAGCGGAAAATAAAGGACATCAAAATCGGGCAGTCCGGTTATTTTATCGCGATCGACGCAACACCAGGCCCAAGTTACGGCACTATGCTTGTACATCCATCGTTAAAAGGGCAGAACGCGCTAGAGGTTCGCGACGCGGATGGGAATTTCGTTCTAAAAAATAGCCTCAGCGCAAAATCTGGCGTCGCGACTTATCGCTGGATTGGCGAGGGCGATTCGAAGCCTCGCGAAAAAGTGGCGTCATTTCTGACCTACGAGAAATGGCATTGGCTAATCCTGGGTAGTAGTTACGTCGACGAATTCGGCGCACAAGCAAAAACGCTATCCCGTTATCTAGTGCTGGCATCGTTGTTGAGTGGCTTGCTCCTCGCGGGCGTGCTGTACTACTTAATTTCCCGCAATGTCGGCAAGCCGCTCGAACATGCAGCTGCCATCGCACAAAGCGTCGCGGCCGGCGACCTCACGCAAAAAATCACCATCGGTCGAGACGACGAAACCGGCAAATTGTTAGCGTCACTGCAAACTATGAGCGACGGCCTCGCCCATATCGCCCGCACGGTCTACGAACGATCGGCGCTGATCCAAGAAGGCGCGCGGCAAATTGCAATGGGCAATTTGGATGTTTCGCAGCGCACCGAGGAACAGGCATCGACGCTTGAGGAAACCATGGCAAGTGTTGAGACTGTCAGCGCCGCCGCGCGGGAAAATGCCACCATCGCCGCCCAAGGCCGCAAACTCGCGACCGACGCCGCTCATGCCGCGGCAGAAAACGCCAACGTGATGGCGCGCCTAAGCGAAACAATCAATTCGATGCATAGCAGCTCGAAACAAATCAGCGAAATCGTCGGCGTGATCGACGGACTGGCATTTCAGACCAACATTCTAGCCCTCAACGCCGCGGTCGAAGCCGCCCGTGCGGGGGAGCAGGGTCGTGGCTTTGCCGTGGTCGCGAGCGAAGTTCGCAGCCTCGCTCATCGTAGTAGCCAATCGGCGAAAGACATTCGCGCGATCATCGCGAAATCAACCGCGGCGATGGACGCCGGTTCTAAGCTCGCGCAAGAAGTCGCACGCTCCAGCCACACAACGCAACGCAGCATCCAGACTGTCACGGGACTGATGGGGCAAATCGCCGATTGCTCGCGCGAGCAAAGCGGTAGTATTGAACAGATCAATCAAGCGATGAGCCAGCTCGATGGCGTCACGCAGCAAAATGCGGCGCTGGTGGAACAAGCAAGCGCGGCTGCGCAATCGCTTGAAGAGCAGTCCTACCATTTACTCGAAGCGGTGAAGCAACTGCGCTTCGAAGGCACGGATTCTCGCCAAGACTTCGCCGCGCTTTCGCTGCGCGAAAAATTTGATGAGGATTCGAATCAAGCGGTTTCAGCAGCACCCGCGTTAGCGAGTCGTAAAAAGTTGCTCAGGGCCTTGAAATCGTAATTTTCGATCGACGGGAATTTGCCTGGCCCCGCATGGCCCAAGGCCACCCCGTGGACACTGGTTCTTGGCTGGATGCCGTCGCAAAGCCGCACCAATATTGCGTTTTCAGGCGGCCAACTTTTTACGACGAATTGGGCGGCCGCACAGTCACCTAGACCACATGCGCGAAAATAGGCTAGCATTCGGGTTTTAGCTAGTATTCACGGAGTGGCCTAGGGCCATGCGGGTCTTTCGCGGCACGGGCGACGCCAGTTCAACACCCGTCGCACTCACAATCGGCAATTTCGACGGTGTCCATCTCGGCCACCAAGCGATGCTGCAACGCTTGCGCCAAGCGGCGGCGCGTCTAAATTTGCCGTCGGCGATCTTAACGTTCGAGCCGCATCCTCGCGAATTTTTCACACCTGCGTATGCACCGGCGCGACTCACGACATTGGGTGAGAAACTTGAGTTGTTTCGTGCGCACGGCATCGATCAAGTTCGCGTCGCACGCTTCAACCGTGAGTTTGCGTCACTCGCGCCGCTGCAATTTATCGAAGATCTTCTGGTAAAAAACCTAAACGTTCGCTGGCTGTTGGTCGGCGACGATTTTCGATTCGGCGCGCAGCGTGGCGGCGATTTTGCTTTACTGAACGAAACATCGGCTGCCTTCGGCTTCATCTCGGAATCCATGGCAAGCATCGAAGTTTCAGGCGAGCGGGTGTCGAGCACGGGTGTGCGTGACGCGTTGGTCAACGCTGATTTTGTCCGAGCGACGCGGCTATTGGGGCGCGCCTATTGCATCAGCGGCCGCGTCACGCACGGAAAAAAACTTGGGCGGGAACTTGGTTTTCCCACGGCGAATATCGCGCTTAAACGTAAGCGCGCACCGCTTAGTGGAATCTATGCGGTAAAATTACATGGGATCGGTGTAAAACCGTTGCCCGCAGTCGCGAGCCTCGGCGTGCGCCCGACGGTGATGGACGGCGCAGCGCCACTGTTGGAAATTCATCTGTTGGATTTCAACCAAGACATTTACGGCCGCCGCGTGAGCATAGAGTTTTTGCACAAATTGCGCGACGAAAAAAAATATCCGGATCTCGAATCCTTGCGTCGGCAAATCGCCATCGACGTGGAAAACGCGCGAACTTATCACAACAGTATTTTATGACCGACTATAAAAAAACGCTGAACCTGCCCGACACCTCTTTCCCGATGAAGGGTGATCTCGCCAAACGCGAGCCCGGTTGGGTCGCTACGTGGCAAGCGAATAAACTCTATCAGCGCATTCGCGACGCGAGCAAGGGCCGGCCGAAATTCATTCTGCACGACGGCCCGCCGTACGCGAACGGTGATATTCATATCGGACACGCGGTCAACAAAATTCTAAAAGACATCGTCGTCAAAAGTAAAACCTTGGCCGGCTTCGACGCGCCCTACGTGCCAGGCTGGGATTGCCACGGCATGCCGATCGAAATTCAAATCGAAAAAAAGCACGGCAAGCATATTCCGACTGAGGAAACGCAACGCCTCGCACGCGCCTACGCTAGCGAACAAATTGAGCGGCAGAAAAAGGATTTCATTCGTTTGGGTGTGTTGGGCGATTGGGATAATCCCTATACGACCATGGCCTTCAAAAACGAGGCCGACGAAATTCGCGTACTCGCCAAGCTCATGGATAAAGGCTACGTCTATCGCGGCTTGAAGCCCGTGAATTGGTGCTTCGATTGCGGCTCGGCGCTGGCGGAAGCCGAAGTTGAATACGCCGATAAAAAGGATATCGCAATTGATGCGGGTTTCAAGTTAGCCGATGAGGATCGCGAAAAACTCGCTAAATCGTTCGGCCTTGATGCCTTGCCGGAAGGCCCGATCTACGCTGTGATCTGGACTACAACGCCTTGGACGATTCCGTCGAACCAAGCGCTAAATATGCATCCGGACATTGAATACGCTTTAGTCGCTGCGCAGCGCAATAGTGGGGAATCTATCACGTTGATTCTTGCGCGCGAGCGCGTTGAAGCTTGCTTAGCGACTTATGGCTTAAGCGGAAAAGTTCAAGCGACAACCGCAGGAAAGAATCTCGAAAATGTCCGCTTCCGACATCCGTTTTACGATCGCTTTTCACCGGTTTACCTCGGCGATTATGTGACGCTGGACACCGGCACCGGCATCGTCCACAGCGCGCCCGCCTACGGCATCGAGGACTTCGAATCTTGCCGCCGCTACGGTATGCAAGACGATGCAATGCTCACGCCGGTGATGGGCAACGGCGTCTTCGCCGAGGCCTTAGAATTTTTTGGCGGGCAGATGATTTGGAAGGCCAATCCGCTGATCGTGGATAAGTTACACGAAGTCGGCGCGCTGTTTGCAAGTGTTGAATATGTCCACAGCTACATGCATTGCTGGCGCCACAAAACGCCGATTATTTATCGCGCGACGACGCAATGGTTTGCCGGCATGGATCGCAAACCGACCAGCGGAAAAAGCTTGCGCGAAACGGCACTTGCCGCCGTCGACGCGACGCAGTTCTTTCCCGAATGGGGTAAACCGCGTTTGCATAACATGATTGCAAATCGACCCGATTGGACGCTCTCGCGCCAGCGGCAGTGGGGCACGCCGATGCCGTTTTTTCAGCATCGCGAAACCGGCGCGCTGCATCCCGATACGCCAAAGTTGCTTGAGCAAATTGCGCAGCGCGTAAGCGAAAGCGGCATCGAGGCATGGCAGCATGTACAGCCTAGTGAGCTGATTTCCGCTGACGCCGATCAGTACGAAAAAAATAAGGACACACTGGATGTTTGGTTTGATTCGGGATCAACCCACCAGACCGTGATGGGCGGGCCAGATGCCGTGCGAACCGGTAATGGCTCCCATGCGGCGAGTTCACACTTTCCCGCCGATCTTTATTTAGAAGGCTCCGATCAGCATCGCGGTTGGTTTCATTCGTCGCTGTTGGTGAGTTGCATGTTGAACGGCGTTGCGCCCTACAAAGCGTTATTGACCCACGGTTTTGTGGTCGATGCACAAGGGCGCAAGATGAGTAAATCCGCCTTCAATGGCGTTGCGCCGCAGAAAGTTTCCGATTCGCTCGGCGCGGAAATTTTGCGACTGTGGGTTGCAACGACGGACTATTCCGGCGAGCTGACCATTTCTGACGAAATCTTGAAACGCGTGGTTGAAGGTTATCGTCGAATTCGCAATACGCTGCGATTTTTACTCGCGAACATTGCCGATTTCGATATTTCTCGCGATCGGATTGAACCCAGCGCATGGCTTGAAATCGACCAGTATGCACTGACGCTTACAGCCAAACTGCAAGACGATGTCAGAGACGATTACGCGCGCTATCAATTCCATTCCGCGATGCAAAAAATCCAAAGCTTCTGCTCGGAAGATTTAGGTGGATTTTATTTAGACGTGTTGAAAGATCGGCTCTATACAGCAGGCGAAAAATCATCCGCCCGCCGCTCGGCGCAAAATGCGCTGTATCACATGGCCCAAACCTTGGTGCGATTAATGGCGCCGGTGTTGAGCTTTACAGCCGAAGAGGTCTGGGGCGTGTTGACTGGCAAGGCTGACGACAGCGTGTTTCTCCACACTTCCTATTCACTCCCAGTAATTGCGGGTGACGAAGCATTGTTGCAGCGTTGGAGTCGGATGCGCCAATTGCGCGCCGCAGTCACGAAACAGCTTGAGGAACTGCGTAGCGCAGGAAAGATCGGCTCATCGCTCGCGGCGGAATTGGATATTTATGCCGATAGCAACAATGCCGAATTCCTTAATTCGTTCGCCGATGATATTCGCTTCATTTTTATCACGTCCCAAGCGCGCGTCCACGTTGGCAACCACGCCGACGCGCAGCCCAGTGGCATCGATGGCATCGCAATTCATGCGCAACCGAGTGCGCACACGAAGTGCGAACGCTGTTGGCACTATCGCGCCGATGTTGGCGCGAACAAAGAACACGCCACGATTTGCGGGCGGTGTGTTTCGAATTTATTTGGCGATGGCGAGGCGCGGCATTTTGCCTAACTGGATCCGCTGGCTTGGCTTAAGTGCCGTTGTAATTGTGCTCGATCAACTCACGAAAAGTTGGGTTACATCAGCGTTTCAATTAGGCGACAGCTTGACGATCACCGGATTTTTTAATCTTGTGTTGGCTTACAACACCGGCGCGGCATTTAGCTTTCTCGCCGACGCCGGGGGGTGGCAGCGCATTTTTTTCGTCGCGATTGCGGTGATCGCTGCGGTTGTCATCGTTTACATTATGCGTAAACCAGAAAATCACACCTTGCTGAACGCCGCACTGGCGTTGATTCTTGGTGGGGCGATTGGAAACGTGATCGATCGAATTCGTCTCGGCCATGTCGTCGATTTCATTCAAGTGCATGGCGCGGGATACTATTTTCCTGCGTTCAACATCGCAGATTCGGCAATCACCGTCGGCGCGGCACTGCTGATCTGGGATAGTTTTCGTAAACCGAGGCTTGTAAGTTGATCGTGCCATGAACCGCACGGGTATTGCTTCGTGGCGTTGCATGCCCGGAGAGCCTCATCAATACTACCTCGTGGCATAGACAGGATAAATTATGGAAGTGATGCTCGCCAACCCACGTGGATTTTGTGCCGGCGTTGATCGTGCGATCGAGATCGTCGAGCGTGCGCTGACACGCTTTGGTGCACCGATTTATGTGCGCCACGAAGTTGTACACAACAAATTTGTCGTCGATGATTTGAAAGCGAAGGGTGCGATTTTCATCGAAAATTTAAGCGCCGTTCCACCAGGTAGCACGTTAATCTATAGCGCGCATGGCGTCTCGCAAGCTGTCCGCGCGGAGGCGAAGGCGCGCGGCTTCAATGTATTCGACGCAACGTGCCCGCTCGTCACCAAGGTTCACGCGGAAGTCGCAAGCATGCGCGCGAAAGGCTTGGAGATCATCATGATCGGCCACGCCGGACACCCAGAAGTCGAAGGCACCATGGGCCAATCCGGATCGGGCATGTACTTAGTGGAAACGGAACAAGACGTCGCCACGCTACGCGTGCAAGATGAAACTACGTTAGCGTACGTAACACAAACCACGCTATCCGTCGACGATGCGAGCAAAGTCGTCGCGGCGCTGCAAGCGAGGTTTCCAACCATTCGCGGCCCGAAGCGTGGCGACATTTGCTACGCGACGCAGAATCGCCAAGACGCGGTGAAATTCATGGCGCCACAATGCGATCTTGTCATCGTAGTCGGATCGCCAACCAGCTCTAACTCAAATCGTCTGCGCGAGCTGGCAGAAAATTTAGGTGTCGAAGCCTATATGATCGACAACGCCGATGAATTGCGAAGCTCGTGGCTAACTGACAAGCGCCGCATCGGCGTGACGGCAGGGGCTTCGGCGCCGGAAGTGCTAGTGGAGGAAGTGATTTCGCGCCTGCAACAAATGGGCGCAAAAAATGTTCGCGAACTTTCCGGCAGCTTAGAGACGATCGTATTTCCGATACCAAAAGAACTTAACTCGGCGGGGCAATAAAAAAAGCGGCCCGAAGGCCGCTTTTTTACGCGAATGAAAACCTAGTCAGTTCGGTCATCAATAATTTCTCGCCATCCGGCTCGGCGGCCTAAGAACTGCGAGTCTTTGCTCATTTCATTAACAGTAACCGAGCTAATACTTTCATTAACGCCGGTATCGATATCGCCGGTATTAATTTGGATCAATTCGACCACTTTTCCGTTTGGTAGTAGCACGGGCACGGGTCGCGTTGCGAACTCATTAGCAAGGAACTCAGACGAGATTTTCTCTCCTGTCGTGGATTTTTCGGCTGTTTTTACGCTGCCGCCGGTTTTAAAGTCAAGCTCATACAGCCAACTTATGCCGCCACCCGAGCATGGATCGCTCGTAGTTGGAATGTTGGTCGTGAAAACTAACGTGCCCACGCCAAGCGACGGATCAGTAAATAACCGCTCGCCAGTACTCGGAAAGTCGATAAACCATCCACTTTTTGCACTCCAATTCACTTCGTTGTCGGAGTTTGTGCGCACGTTTCGACCACCTTTGCTTACACCTGCGGTAAGCGTTTGTTGAACCAGGTCGCCAGAAGTTCGAACTAACAATGCTGGCCCGGTCCGCGCCGGTTCGCTCCACTTGTCTCTAATTGCGTACATTGAGTTCACACCCGAATCGGCCTTGTCGCTTAGGCCCAGCAATCGGCCCGTGCCAACGTACACAACGACATCGCCTTTGACCTTAGCAAGTTCCGGCTTTGTGGTGATGGACTGGATCAATGTCGGGGGATTGCCAACCTGCGCGATCTTAGTGGCTTCGTTTCCAGAAGGCGCGATACTATTGTTAATATCAAATCGCCACACGTTGCCATCCAGATCGCCCGCGTAAACGGCTTCGGCGGTGTTGTCTTCATAGTCCTTAACCCATGCGGCAAACTTGCCGATACCACAATTTGCGCCGGTACAGCTGGTTGCAATTGAGGCTATTGGGGCACCCGTTGCCGGGTCTAAGCCGTAGAGACGGCCTTTGCCATCCGCATTATTGTATCCAGCCGTCACTAGCACGACCCAGGTTCCGTTTATCAGTTTAGTCACAACGGGTTGCCCATACCCAAAGCCCATGTTGGCGTCGTTCTGCGAACACCCAACGTTACAGAATTCCCACAACGCTTTGGGTGCAATGGGATCCGTAATGTCCAGTGCGTAGTAGCCTTTTCCACCGTTATTTAGACCGCCGACAAGAATGGTTTTCCACACGCCGCCGATTTTCACATCGGCCGCAACCGGTGTTCCGTCGACATAAAACTGATGCAAATAGTTTTTGTCCGCAAGCTTGTACAGATTTGGCAAAACCATTGTCGGGATATATGCCCAACGCTCTTCGCCCGTGATGCCATCGAACGCATGCAACATGCCGTCGTTGGACTGCGGCATACAAGGTCGGCGCGCGATTCTGATTAGCGGAAACGAAAGCCTTATAGCCCGAGTCCTTCCAATCTTGTAGCGGCTGTTGGACGTAAACGGTCTCGGCATTGACGATGTCGCCCAGCACATTTTCGCGACCACGGAACGAAAGGCTGGGATCGCCGATGTCGTCTTCCAAATTGTTGAAACCCGACAGATACTTAACCAGTGCGCCCGGTGCCAAAGCCGCGGTTTGGCCCGGCCCCGACAGTGACGACCATTGGGACAGCTTGGTACTTGGGTCCGCCCACGAGCCGACGTCCACCAAGGCTTTCTCCGGCGTCGTCAAGTTCGCGTAGGTAAAATCTTTGAGCTTGTTTGCCGAGCCACCATCAAAGAGATAAATCTTGCGCTCTTTGGACGTTTCGCCTGCAGAGAATGCCGCTGCTCGGGCATTTAAGAGCGCAGCCGGCTTCCCAATCGACCGCTTTCGTCAGTTCCCCTGTAATGGTGTCGATGCGGCGACGTTTTACAACACTATCCCAGAACGCCGTACGGTAGTTACTGGTGAATACGAAGTTGTCGCGGGTCGTCACTTGCGGATTGCTGGTCGAGGCTGCTGCGGCAGCCCCGGTGCGGCCACCAACCTCGCGCAACGCATCGCCTAAACCATCGGACAGGGCCTGCGGGTTTTTCGCGCTGTAGTAGACCCCGCTGCCGTTGACTGCTGCATGCCACAAATCGTCAATCGCGGTCGCGTCGTCATTTTTGACGGCCGGCCAATTCTTGGTCCCGGCTCGAATCGCGGCGAAATCGCCGGTCGTAGCTGTCTGGTAATCGGGTCGGAATGCCAAAGTACCATCCAGGCCAAGGCCAATCGTAAATACCGTCATGTGCTGATGTGACGCCGTGTCCTTTTTTGACGGCGGAACGTTATTTAGGCAAACGTCACTCCCTAGCACACCGGTACAATTGCTAAGGCTGGCGTCACGCAGATCGGTTTTGTAGTAATACATGGCCACATCGGCTAACGTATCGGCACCGCCCAGCGTACCGTCGCCCGCATTGGTCGTCGGCAATTGGTTGCCGTCGTATTTTGGTCGCGGTGTCGCTGCAAGATTGTTGTCCTGATTTCCTATGGCGCTATTGTCGAGCTTGAATCCTGCGCCACCGTTCCAAAAACCATCGGTCGACAGAATCGTAAAGTTTTTCTGGCAGGAATATTGAACCGGGTCCGTCAACGCTTTGCCGGCGTACATTTTCCCGGCTGTGGATAGCGCGGGCCGCAACGGCGTACTGCCGATCGTCCCGATCGAATACAACTTATTGAACCACGTGGTTTTCTGCGTCGAAGTGTAGTTTTGAATCGGAATATAGCGGGAGGTATCGGTTGGCGTGGTGTGAATGGTCATGAAGCCCACGCGATAGCTATCGTCCAAGTTAACGAACGAACGCCCAACGCCGGTTTTCATCAAGTTTAGCCGGGTTCGATAATAAGCGTACCAGTTGGCAAAGTTAGTCATTTCAGCAGAATAGGTTCGGCCGCTGGCGCACGTCGGCGTGCATTTAGTTGAGGTAATGTCGAACCGGGTTAACGTCCCGTATTTCGCATACTTGTGCGTATCGGATTTCGTAGCTTGACAGGTCGTTAATGCGGTATTGCTGCACCACTGAACGCTGGATAATGTGTAGTAGTACGGTCCGTTATTTAATAAATAGGTTCCGCCGCCGCCGCCGCTCTTCTTGCGATATTTGAAATTTGAGTCCGGATAGTTATAACCGGCTGTCACCGCAGGCGCCGTTGTGTACGCGATACCGTTGCGGCGGCATTTGGTTGTGTCTAACAGCGTCGCAGTGTCAGTATTATTGTGACTTTCCTGTTTGCAGTAATATTGATCCTGGTAATTGCCCAGGTTTGTGATGCTGCCGGGACTGAGGAATGGATCTGTTTGGACCTGGTCCCAAAGATTAACGCCACCCGAAACCCGAACTTGATCGGCCCTAACCGTGCCGTCGGCATTGACCGGAGGCTTGTAGGTGAACAGCGGGTTGTAGTAAATCCCGTTAAATTGCGCGGCATAAAACGGCGGATCCATATTGTCACAAACGGCTTTGTTCCAAAAGTTCGTGGACGAAGTATCTCTACAAAGGGATTCGCCGGCTACGTAATCAGGCATGAAGTCCGAGGCCATACTGCCGGAATCGTCTAGCACGAACATCATATTCGGCCGCACGCTCGTTGCCGTGGAAGTAACCAACGGAACATTGCTTAGGTCAACCGCGAATGCGGTGCTCGCGACGAACAGTGCCATTCCGACCGATAGGGTCTTCTTAAATTTACGATTTTGCAGCGCCTTGAGTTTCATTTGGGACTCCTTCAGATTCATTATTTCGTGGATCAGTAAATTTTTTCTTCGAGGTACGTAACCATTCCCTGCGGGCTGGTGACGCGCGCTAATACGCGATAGGGTTCGCGGCTGACGGGTATTACCCCTGAGGAACTGTGCGACACGCCTTCGACATTGCTTGTTTTTGACATAAGATACTGACAGCTTTTATCCGAACACATCCGATCAATGAGCACGGCGACGGTGTTTCCGGTGGTCGGATCTGCCGTAAAATTCCACGCTGCCGCCCAGTCGCGTTCAAAGTAGCGTAAATTTTGATACGAGGTGCTGTATCCAATACTCGGGTCATCGGTAGCGCCGAGGCCGGTGGCGGCCAATTGAGCGACCTTTACCATTGCCTGCTCGAAGGCGAACTCCGCCGCGTTCGTTGCACTTTGGCGCTGCGCGAGATTGCCGGCGATCTTGTTACCGGCATCGACGGAACGCATCATGCTGATCCCCGCCAGTGACATCGCCACCAACACGATTAAGGCAACGAACAGGACGACGCCGCGCTGCTGTCCGCGCTTTGGAAACATTCTCTTCGCTAATATAGGTTTCATATACTTTAGTCTCAGTAAGTTTGTATATTTATGACTAGTCGCCGGTTGTGTCTGCCCGATGCACTTGCCAGATCATGTTGCGCAGTGGAACGATTGTTTCGAACACCTTGTACCGATAGTGTCTTGCATCGCCAGCCGCCACCGCAAAACTAGGGCCGGGGACGGGGTTTGCGGTTGGATTTGTCCACAAAGGGATGGAGCTGCGGGTCTCAACTTCCGCTTTCTCGAATACTCCACTCCGAGTAACAATCGCCGTGCGAACTGCTTGAACGCGACGCCAACAATCCGCGATACCGGCAGTTGTAGTAGTGACGCACGATGGATGATCCGGCGTATTGTCCGCCAGCGCGTTTGCGGGCACTGATTTTGGGTTGACCCAAACGTCGACAACGCGGTCCGCATCTGTATCCAAGCCATACTGTGCACGGATCGCGATGACACCGTCGGCGAATTCCTGTGGGCCCGCACCCGAACCGTCATCGATCGTCATGAGGCTATTTGCCACGTCGACTGCATAGCGCTTTCCAACCAAGGAATTCCCCAAATTGTAGACAAGCGCGTCTTTAATAGCCCCTGTACCAGCGCTGTAAGTGGCCGGAAGTGCTCTTCCGTCCAATGCAAGCGTCGGATTTAGCACGCCGAAGCCTGCCGCCGGATTAAATTTGGAGGTATCAAGGGCCGAGTCGAATACCGTAAATTCGGTTGGAGGCGGTTCGACAAAAATCCTATCGTCCGCTCCCAGATCCGTGATTTCCGCGATGATGCAGGTGTCGCCGGTGGGTCCGGGTGCCGGGCCGGCCGGATCCGGAACCGATGGACATACCACGATTTTGTCGCCGTTATTAAAGCCGACGACCGACGCAACACTTAGAATATTGCCGGCTGCGACACTCGTGGGGTCCCATGATCCCAATGACGAGGTGACTTTAACTGGCGCGGTCAGTCCACCAAAGGTCGCATAATTGATGTCGATCGTGTCCGACGTTGCGCCCGCCGTAATTGTCAGTGGACGTATCACCAACGCCGGTCGCGCCGCGCCGGTTACATTGTTCCATCCGTAAATCGGTGCGCCACGCGCGATTAGTTGCGTCAGGCCATTGCCGGCGTTACGCAGTTCGCGCTCCATGGAGAACAGGGCGATTGCGCCGTTCTGCTGCGCATCGCCGCCACTGACAGTACTGCGTTTATGCCCTTCGGAAACAGCGAAAACCTGAAAGATAACAACGGTGCCGATAAGACCAATGACAACGGCCACCATCATTTCCACTAACGAAAAACCGCGAGCTTTTTTATAATTATGCATGTGAAATCCGATGTGACTCATACGGGAACTGCTGGATCGAGCGCCGCATTGCGAATGATCTGCGTGCGCGTAACGAATACATGGGCGAGGGGCGGAATCCGCCTCGTTGGGCGCACGCCACTGAATCGATATATCGATGACGAAACCTTTAACGAGCGGTGCTGCCGCTACACCGACAACCGCCGACGCATCAAACGGTGTGACGGTCACGGTCGCGTTGGTGCGGCCTCCGGTTAAGTTCGCTTGCACTTCGTTGGTAAGCCAATTCGTAAATGAGGCGCCACCTGTCGCATACAGCGGCATATTGGCGTCGGAGTCGACCCACATTTGAGCAATCAGTTTGTTTGCCGCAAAACTCGCATCGGCGCGATATTTCGCCTGACTTGTATGGGCAATGGATACCGCCTGCATGCCCACCATTGCTAAAATTCCAAGCGAAAATACAAGGATTGCAATAAGGCTTTCCAGCAGCATAATGCCGCGCTGAGCGTTAAATGAGGTGGAACGACTCTTCGATTTCATAGCCTTCATTTCCTTTAGCCTTATGTACACCGCGGCGCGGCACTGACGCATCGGCGGGTGTCCGTTATGGCCGAAACGCTTGGGTCACACATTTTTACCTGCCCAGCGGTGCCAATATTAATCTCGAGAATGCGTGCGCCATTTGCCACGCTGAGGCGCGACGAACGCACACAAATCTTTCTGATTGGGTCGCTAGTGTCATCATTGACTGTCATCAATCGTCCAAATCCATTGAACGTAATCGCATTGACACCACCGCCAATCGCCATATCACCCGCTTCAACAGTTGCGCCGTCGGAACCTTCTGCGCCGACGCTCCCGGTTACGTAAGCGTAATCAGGTACCCCAGCAACCGGCGGCAAAATCGCGCGTACCATCCAATTCGTACCCGCACCGTTCCCCAGCGTTGCCAGGTCAGTGTCTTCGGCGTCGCTACCCGCATCTGATGCCGTCAAAATAAACTGAACTTGAGCATTGCGTCCTATTGCTTCTGACCGCGCAAGTTGCAACCCATTGACGAGGGATTCAGCCATGTTGCGGATCTTTGAATTTTGTATCCAGGCGGAATAACTTGGAATTGCCCAGGAAACGCTAATTCCAATAATCGCCAAGCCGATCGCTATCTCAATCAAAGAGATGCCCCGTTGTGTCGACCGTAACATCAGCAACCCCCACCCTTTTTCGTAATCCAACAATTGTTCGGGGTGTGAGCAGACCAGCCCTGTGTTGCTGGGGTGCCAGTTATTGTGCTGGTTCGGGTATTGAATTGATTAAGGGAGTACGCAAAACCGGCCATCGAGCCTTTGCCGGTCGCGGTGACCGTATAAGTAGTCGCGGTCGCAGCGCAGGTAAAATCAAAGGAATCACTGGCCGGCACACTTATTTGCGTCGCTGAGGGTGCCGCCGGTGACACCGCGCAGCCGCCCGTGGGATAAGACCGGTTATCTTGAAAAAACTGCTCCATGCGCACCCGAGCATCGCCCATGGTCGCAGTCGCCTCGGGAATTCTGCTGCGGGTAACGTAGTCCCGGTAACTGGGAATCGCGATGCTGGCGAGAATTGAAACGATCACGACGGTGACCATCAATTCAACCAGTGAAAAACCTTGTTGTTGTTTCATGCAACGCCCCTATCAGTAGATGTATGGAATCTTAGGAGGGGTATATAGAAGCGCCAAAGGTCTTCCGACGGGCGGCGGGCTGGGTGGAATGAGCGGTGGGAATGTGTCTGAATTGTTAGCGTGACGGCACAATTCCCGACAGCGCTTGATAGATAGATTAGACAAACGCGGCAATATTTCCTAAAATCTCGACATGCCTGAAAATATGGAAGTCATGAAACACGTCGACCCGGTGATAGATTTACTGGAATCCCATGGCGTTAAGCCGACGCGTCAACGGCTAGACATCGCCCGCGTGTTGTTTGAGCGGAATCAGCATCTTTCCGCCGATCAAGTCATGGCAATGGTGAATTTTGGCGGTAGCGAGCTTTCCAAGGCAACGATCTATAACACCTTGAACTTATTCGTAGAAAAGCGCTTGGTTCGCGAAGTCATGGTCGATCCGGAGAAGGTGTTTTACGATTCCAACACGTCGCCCCATCATCATTTTTTCGACATTGAAAGCGGCGAGATTATTGATATTGACGGAACGGATGTAAGAGTCGTTGGCCTACCGCCACTGCCGGAAGGCAAGGTGGCCGAAGGTGTTGATGTCGTCGTAAGGATGCGTCGCGAGCGGTAGTTCGCCAGGATGCCCGCCAGTGCTGGCGCTGCGCGATGCATGCCTGAAACGCCGCGCCTGTATTAGATCCTAGAGCACCGTTTTTTCAGCGCCGCTTTGCGCGTGGATGAGCGGCGTCATAAATCTTCGCGAGATGTTGAAAATCCAGATGTGTGTAAACCTGTGTCGAAGAAATGCTGGCGTGGCCGAGCATTTCTTGAACAGCACATAAATCCCCAGACGATTGCAAAACATGTGAAGCGAAGGAGTGACGCAGCATGTGTGGATGCACTTTGACACCCATATCCCGCCGCAAAGACCAACGCTCCAACCGCGATTCAATCGCCCGCGGCCCCAACCGACGTCCACTACGTCCTATAAAAAGTGCAGGTTCATCAGGTTTTGCAAATTGCGCTCGAACCCGAAGCCACGCGGCGAACGCCCGCAAGGCTTGGCGGCCAACCGGCACAATACGCGATTTTCCACCCTTCCCCATGACGCTGACTTGCGCTTCGGCGACACTCACCGACGTCAAGTTCAAACCGGTAATTTCCGACAGCCGCAAACCCGACGAATAGGCCAATTCCAAAATCGCTTTGTCGCGAATCGCCAGCGAATCTTCGCTTTTTACATCCATCAAGCGCGCCGCTTGGTCCGGCGATAACGCATCCGGCAAACGCTTGGCGCTCCTCGGCGATCGCAGGCCGTTACACGGATTATTTTTTAGCCCGTGATTCTGGATTAAATAGCCAAAGAATCCGCGCCATGCAGAAAGCATCCGCGAGAGGCTGCGACCGCCTAGTCCCTTACTATGTAGTTGCGAGACAAAGCGACGAACATCGTGGACTTGGAGCGAATCGAGCCGTTGATCTTTTGCAATTTCAAACAACACATCGATATCGCGGTGGTAGTGTTGGCAGGTCAACGGCGAGAGCCGCCGCTCGTGGGCCAAATGGGCCAAATATCCAGCGCGCCAGTCCGTAACGTTTGGCACTCAGGCCTTTTTCAACGCGCGCAACAGCGCAACGCTCGCAAGCTCCGACAAGCGATGCAAATACAACGTGCCCATTTCTGGATAAAAGCGGGCGGCATCTTCGGAAGCCAGAACCAACAACCCAAACACTTCATTGCGCTTGAGCGGAATCAACGCAAACGAGCGCAAATGACTTGCCGCTTCGCCGAACCAATGATCGACTTCATACACCGCGTGTTGACCGCAATAGGGCGCATTCATCGCCACGGTAAATTCCTTGATCTCCTTGCTGACATCGGTAAATTCGGCACGCCCCAGCAACGCGCCGGATTTCGGCCAAAGCCGCATCGTGACATGGGGCACGTTGAACTGTTCTTCCAGGCTCGCGCAAATCATGTCGATGACCGATTCCGGGTCGTATTCGCCAAGCAATGCGACGGCGAGATGATGAATTTTTTCGCTGAGCTTGTCGTTTTCCTCACCGTACTGAATGAGTTCGTTAGGTTTGCCTTCGAGAATTTTTGTCTTCTCGCGCAGCGTTAAAATTTGCCGCTCGCTGATGGAAATCGCTCGACCACCGTGCGGATGAGGCAATTGAATCTCGGCGAGATAACGGCGCGAAGTCTTCGAAAAAAGTGGGGTTGTCGCGTAGATATCCGGCGACTTGGTCAGCGCTAATTAGCATGGAAGTCCCTGAGTTTTATAAATCAATTTCACCGATAAACACTTTCGTCGCCGGGCCCGTCATCATAACCGGCGCGCCCTCGCCGTGCCACTCGATCATGAGTGTTCCGCCGCGCGTCTCGACGCGCACACGCGCGTCAAGCAAGCCGCGCTGAACGCCTGCAACGACCGCCGCGCACGCGCCGGTGCCGCATGCCAACGTCTCGCCGGCGCCGCGCTCCCACACGCGCAGCTTGATGTTATTGCGATCGACGATTTGCATATAGCCCGCATTGACGCGCGCCGGGAAATCGCGCGTGATGTTCGATCAATGGCCCCTGAGCCAATACTGGCGCGGCTTCCACGTCATCGACCAGTTGCACGGCGTGCGGATTACCCATCGATAGCGCATTGATTTTTAATTTCTCGCCGCCGACATCGATCTCATAAAGCATTTCGCGCGCGGCGCGGCGAAACGGAATTTCGCTCGGCTCAAAACGCGGCGCGCCCATGTCCACCGTGACATCGCCGTTGTCATTCATGCGCGGCGCGATGATGCCGCTCTTGGTTTCAACGCGAATTTCATTCTTCGTCGATAGCCCTTCATCGCGCACGAAATGTACGAAACAGCGCGCGCCGTTGCCGCACTGTTCGACTTCGCCGCCGTCGGAATTAAAAATGCGATAACGAAAATCCACGCCGATTTGTGTCGGGCGCTCAACTAACAAAATTTGATCGCAGCCGACGCCCCGTTGCCGATCGGCGATATGGCGAAGTTGATTGGCGCTGAGTTGGATGTGTTGCGTGACGCCGTTGAGCATGACGAAATCATTGCCCAGGCCATGCATTTTTGCAAACTTCATCCGCATTGATGAGAGCAGAGAATCATCTTTGACATCAAGCGATTATATCCAACATTTGCATCGCGATCGAGTTAATCGTCGTAAAATTTCGGCTCGCCGATTGGCCGCGTTTTGAATCGTTTGTGCGTCCACAAATATTGCTCGGGCATTTCTTTCACGCGATCTTCGATGAATGCATTCATACGCCGCGTGTCGGCCGCTAAATCGTCGCTCGGAAAATTTTCCCAAGCAGGATAAATCGTCACCTCATAGCCACGCCCGCCGGGAAGTTGCCGCGGAATCACCGGCAACACCACCGCATCGGTGAGCTGTGCAATGCGCGATAAACCCGTCACCGTCGCCGCCGGCACACCAAAGAACGGCACGAACAGCGCATCGCGCCGGCCGAAATCCAAATCGGGCAAATAGTAAAACGAAATGTTTTGGCGCAGCGCTTTCATCACGCCACGCAACCCATCCTGGCGCGAAAATAACACGGCATGGTTGAAGCGATTGCGGCTTTTGAGCAATATGCGATTCAGCAACTCGCTATTTTGTTTGCTGTAAACCGAAACAATAGGTCCCTCAACGCTAAGTCGCAAGCCAGCCCAATCCAGCCCGGCAAAGTGTGGCGCAAGCCAAATAACAGGGCGCGATTTCACGGCACGCCAATGTTCCAGTCCTTGCAGAATGTATCAAGGCAAGAGATGCGCCGGTCAGACGCCCACCACAACAAACATTGTTCAAGCACAACCTGCGCGAACGTGCAAAAATGATCGCGCGCAATGCGCCGATGCTCGCGTGCGGTCAGCGCCGGAAAACACACGCTGAGATTTTTCAGTGCGACACGTCGCCTTGATCTGCCTACGAAATAGAGCAAGTTTCCGAAACCCACGCGCGAGCCAGGCCAACACCGACAACGGCAACCAATGCAACAGCCAGGAAAGGCCCAGAACTAAGCGACCGCCGATTTCAGCCATTGAAAAACATTTTAAACGCATGGCCAGGAGAGGCAATGCTGGGCGCCTTCAGGCAGATATTGCCACGAATAAGTATCGATAGGCTCTTCCCCGACCCGCCCAATCGATGCGCAATGGGCAGCTGGCAATGTGCGAATACTGGAGCGGAATACTGAATCATCCCAGCGACTTTTTGAATTCCCGAGAAAATTTGCTACGATTAGGGGTTATCTGACCGCAAATTAACCGATAGGCCGATCCCGAACATGAGCAATTCCTCTTCACTTCCGAATCCGTATCCGAAGGCCATCCGGATAAAGTCGCAGACCAAATCTCCGATTCGGTGTTGGACGCGATTCTAGCGCAAGACCCCCACGGCCGGGTAGCTTGCGAGACCTTGGTGTCCACTGGACTCGTGGTGATTTCCGGCGAAATCACCACCAAAGCCCACATCAATTACATGGAAATTGCGCGCGAAACCGTGCGCCGCATCGGCTATACCGATTCCGACATCGGCTTCGACTACAAATCTTGCTCCGTGTTAACGGCATTCAATCGCCAATCGCCCGACATCGCCCAAGGCGTGAATGAAGGCGAAGGTTTGGATTTAGATCAAGGCGCCGGCGACCAAGGGTTGATGTTCGGCTACGCTTGTCGACGAAACGGCGTCGCTGATGCCGCTGCCGATTTATTACGCGCACCGCATCATGCAGCGCCAAGCCGAAGTTCGCCGCGATGGCCGTTTGCCATGGTTGCGCCCGGACGCGAAATAGCCAGCTCACGGTTCGTTATGTTGACGGCAAGCCGAACGGAAATCGATACCGTGGTCGTGTCGACCCAGCACAGCCCGGACGTTTCGCACGCGCAGTTGTCTGAAGCCGTCATCGAGAAATCATCAAACCAGTGTTGCCGAAAGAAATGCTCAAAGACAACACGCGATATTTGGTCAACCCGACCGGCCGTTTCGTCGTCGGCGGTCCGCACGGCGATTGCGGTTTAACCGGCCGCAAGATCATCGTCGATACCTATGGTGGCGCGGCGCATCACGGCGGCGGCGCGTTCTCGGGCAAAGATCCATCGAAAGTCGATCGCTCGGCCGCTTACGCCGATGCGTTACGTGGCGAAAAATATTGTGGCTGCGGGCCTGGCCGATCGTTGCGAAGTGCAAGTCGCTTACGCTATCGGCGTCGCTAAACCAGTGACCATGATGGTAAATACTTACGGCACAGGCAAAGTCTAGCGACGAAAAAATCATCGAACTGATCCAAAAGCATTTCGACTTGCGTCCGAAAGGCATTATCCAAGCGCTCGATTTGCTGCGTCCGATTTACAGCAAGACCGCGGCCTACGGCCACTTCGGCCGCGAAGAGCCGGAATTCACCTGGGAAAAAACCGATAAAGCGGAAATACTACGTGCCGAATCGGGTTTGAAAGGCGCACGGCCGACTTTAGCCGTAGCTAAAGTTTTTTCGGAGCAGCGCAACGCTGCTCTTAACATCTACTTGGCTCTGAGGGGCGCTGCACGGGGAAGTTTCAACACCTCGCCAGGCTCAGGGATTCAAGGGTAAAGCTTCAACCGCGCTCATTCATTAACTTGAATGGAGAACTGACCTATGAACGCAATCCTCGAAAAAGCTCACCAGGACTACCAAGTCGCCGACATGAAATTGGCCGACTGGGGTCGCAAAGAAATCAAAATCGCCGAAACGGAAATGCCCGGCTTGATGGCGATCCGCGAAGAATTCGCGAAAGCGCAGCCGCTCAAAGGCGCGCGCATAACCGGCTCGTTGCACATGACGATCCAAACCGCCGTGTTGATCGAAACCTTGCAAGCCCTCGGCGCGCAAGTTCGCTGGGCATCGTGCAATATTTTCTCGACGCAAGATCACGCCGCCGCCGCGATCGCCGCGACCGGCACGCCGGTGTTCGCCTATAAAGGCGAAACGCTGGAAGAATATTGGGACTACACCCACCGCATTTTCGAGTGGGGTGACGGCGTTTACTCCAACATGATTTTGGACGATGGCGGCGACGCAACGTTGCTGTTGCACCTCGGCGCGCGCGCCGAAAAAGATGCCTCGCTGATAGCGAAAGCCGGCAGCGAAGAAGAAAAATTTCTGTTCGCCGCGATCAAGAAAACCTTGGTGTCCAATCCCGGCTGGTATTCCAAGCGCCTGCCGCAATCAAAGGCGTGACGGAAGAGACCACCACCGGCGTGCATCGTTTGTATCAAATGCACAAAGAAGGCAAGCTTGCATTCCCGGCGATCAACGTGAACGACAGCGTCACCAAATCGAAGTTCGATAACCTTTACGGTTGCCGCGAATCCTTGGTCGACGGCATCAAGCGCGCGACCGATGTGATGATCGCGGGTAAAGTTGCCGTCGTCGCCGGTTATGGCGACGTGGGCAAAGGCTCCGCACAAGCGTTGCGCGCGTTGTCCGCGCAAGTTTGGGTGACAGAAATCGATCCGATTTGCGCACTGCAAGCGGCGATGGAAGGCTACCGCGTCGTCACCATGGATTACGCCGCCGACAAGGCCGATATTTTCGTCACGGCCACCGGCAACTTCCATGTCATCACCCACGATCACATGGCGAAAATGAAAGACCAAGCCATCGTCTGCAACATCGGCCATTTCGATAACGAAATCGACGTCGCCGGTGTCGAGAAATATCAGTGGGAAGAAATCAAACCGCAAGTCGATCACATCATTTTCCCCGACGGCAAGCGCATCATCATGCTCGCCAAGGGCCGCTTGGTGAATCTGGGTTGCGGCACGGGCCATCCTAGCTATGTGATGAGTTCGTCGTTCGCCAATCAGACCATTGCGCAGATTGAGTTGTACGCAAACACCGCGAAATATCCCGTCGGCGTTTACGTGTTGCCGAAGCATCTCGATGAAAAAGTCGCGCGCTTGCAGCTGAAAAAACTGAATGCGCAGTTGACCGAATTGAGCGATACGCAGGCTGCGTATATCAGCGTGCAGAAGCAAGGGCCGTACAAAGCGGATCACTACCGCTACTAAGTCTCTGAGTGGATTGCGGCGGCGAAGCGAACCGCGCATTTGCTGCCGCGAAATGCTCAATCATCCTTACCTCTTGTCATTGCGAGCAACGCGAAGCGATCTCGATTTTCCGGCCCAAGAAATACGAGATTGCTTCGCGTTGCTCGCAATGACCGGATTCGAGTCTATTTCTGATAAGTACGACAAACATGACCGCTCCCTCACGAACCTTCAGCTTTGAATTTTTTCCGCCGAAGACCCCAGAAGGCGCGGAGAAATTGCGCGTCGTTCGCAAACAACTCGCGCAGCTGAATCCGGCGTTTTTCTCGGTCACTTTCGGCGCCGGCGGCTCGACGCAAGACCGCACGCTCGAGACCGTGTTAGAGATTCAAGCCGATGGCTCCGACGCCGCGCCACATCTATCTTGCATCGGTTCGACGCAAGAAAACATTCGCGCGATTTTGCGAAAATATCGCGACAGCGGCATCAAACATATCGTCGCGCTACGCGGCGATTTGCCGTCCGGCACCTATGGCACCGGCGAATTTCGCTATGCCAACGAGCTAGTCGAATTCATCCGCAAAGAAACCGGCGATCATTTTCAGATCGAAGTCGCGGCCTATCCCGAATTCCATCCGCAAGCCCGCTCCGCGCAAGAAAATTTGCAGCACTTCAAACAAAAAGTCGATGCCGGCGCGAACGCCGCGATTACGCAATATTTTTTCAACGCCGACGCGTACTTTCATTTCGTCGACGAATGCCAGGCGATGAACATCGCGATTCCCATCGTGCCGGGCATTATGCCGATCAACAATTTCAGCCAACTCGCACGATTTTCCGATGCCTGCGGCGCAGAAATTCCGCGCTGGATGCGATTAAAAATGCAAAGTTATGGCGACGACGTCGCATCGATTCGCGCGTTTGGTTTAGATGTGATTTGCGCGCTGTGCGATCGCCTGCTGTCGCAAGGCGCGCCGGGTTTACATTTCTACACGCTCAATCAAGCGGGAACGACCAGTACCATTTGGCAACGGCTCGGGCTTTAGAAATAAGCAATCGCAACGTTGGCAATGCGACACAGCCGCTTAGGACGTTGCATTTACTCCGTGCGCTTTCATAACTTCCGATTTCAGCGTCTGCCAAATTAACAAATGCAATTCCACGAAACGCGGCGTCATGCGAATCTCCGCGACATCGCGCGGGCGCGGCAGATCGATGGCGAATTCGCCGACCGGATGACACTCCGGTCCCGCCGATAAAACAACGACGCGATCGGCGAGGGAAATCGCTTCTTCGAGATCGTGGGTGACGAAGACGACGGATTTTTTGTCTTCCGCCCAAAGCGCGAGCAATTCGTTTTCCATCAACTCGCGGGTTTGAATATCCAGCGCACTGAAGGGCTCGTCCATCAACAAAATTTTCGGATTGAGCGCAAGAATTTGGGCTAGTGCCACGCGCTTTTTCATACCGCCGGAGAGCTGGTGTGGATAACGTTCACCGTGCGTGCTTAAGCCGACACGCTGCAACCAGTCGCGCGCGGTTTTGTTCGCGTTGCGCTCCGATTCGCCGCGAAACGCGAGACCGAGGGCGACGTTATCCAGCGCGTTTTTCCACGGCAACAATGCGTCGGCTTGAAACATATACGCCGCATCGCGATTCAAGCCGCGTAACGGTTTATCGAAAACTTTAACCTCGCCTTCGGTCGGCGCGATCAATCCGGCAGCGACATTTAGTAGCGTAGATTTTCCACAACCGGTCGGACCAACCAGCGCGACGAATTCGCCATTCTTTACTTCAAGCGATGCGTCAGAGACCGCCACGTAACGCGGCGCTTCGGGCATATTGCCTGGAAAGGCGCATGTAATATGGCTCAGGGACAAGGCGGGTATCGCCGCCTCGGCGATTTCTGCCTTGAGCTTATCGGCGAATTGAATAAAACTCACTTCAATTTCCCCAACGCGTTTTTCACAAACGTCATATCGTAAGTTTGATCGAGCCAGACCACCGGCGAGCGTTTCACCGTAGCATTGTGCGCTTTCAACACTTCATAACTATTTTTCACTGCAGCCGCCGTGATCATGCCGTCCGGCGAATAATTCGCGCGCAACTTTTCGAATACTTCAAGATAAAGCGCTTTATCGCCGAGCAAATATTCCGGCGGCAATGTCGCGACGAGTTGATCGGGCGTCGCCGTTTTAATCCATTTCAACGCCCGCACCATCGCGTTCGTCACCGCCTGAATGGTTTTTGGATTGTCCTTGATAAAACTGGCTTTCGCATACAACGTCCCGCTCAACATCGGCCCACCGAACACATCGCGCGTTCCTTTCAGCGTAGTGGTTTCGGCGAAGATGGTCATCGCGCCTTGTTTCTCCAACATCGTCATCACCGGCTCAACGTTCACCATCGCGTCGATCTGGCCGGATTTCATCGCTGCGACTGCCTGCGGCCCAGTGCCGACGCCGATCACCGACACATCATCGGGTTTGAGGTGCACCGACGCGAGCAAGTGATCGAGCATCATGTGCGTTGTCGATCCCGGCGCGGTCACGCCGACTTTCATCCCTTTCAAATCTTTGTGCCACGTGTAGCTCGCCGCCTTGGCTTTGGAAATGCCGAGCGCGATGCCCGGGTTCGTGCTGAGCAACACAAACGCCGACAACTTTTGCGCCATGGTTTGCATGTGGATGGTGTGATCGAATCCGCCGGCGACGACATCAGCGCTGCCGCCCATCAGCGCCTGCAACGATTTCGCGCCGCCGGGGAAATCGGGAATCTCGACGTTCAATCCTTCGTCTTTGAAATAACCCAAGCGCTCCGCCAGCGTTAACGGCAAATAAAACAGCGTCGCCTTGCCGCCTACGGCGATGGTGAGGTTGGGCTTTTCCAAGGTTTCGCCATTGGCAAACGTCACGAAAAATCCACAGCACAGTAGAAAAAAGAAACGAATAAAGGCGCGCATGCGATGCTTTGTTTAAAGGTCGATGAGTGATTCTACCGAAAAGTTTGGGGAATGATTGCTGCGCCTCAAAGAATAAACGGGAAATTTCGGCGCGTTGGCACAAGAAGTAAGCGTGTTGCGACAGCTTTGGGCGATTTGCGAACGAAAATTATTGACACGATATATGTCCAGTAATTGACGACAATTTTTCGCGCAATGAGGTATGCGAGATTAGGCGCGTGACTTGGACTTTTGTGCAAATTTTGTTGCGCAGCGTAACGGTCAGCTTACGGTAACGCAAAGCGCGGTTTACGAGCCATGCCAACGTATGGCTGACCGACAATGATCGAAGTACTAATTGGCTAGTGTAGTCTCATAGGCAACACATAAATGCGGGAGAGGCCGCACTTTAAAGTCACAAATGTTCACAGAAGAAATTTCGTTGAAGGTTATTCTGACGAAAGCAATGCGGTATCGTTTTGGGTACGAAAGAAGTTAAACGATAAGTTACCCCTACAAATAAATTGATGCAAACAAGGAAAAATATGGATTTAGATCAAGCAATTCGAAAACACTCCGATTGGAAAATTAAATTTCGTAGCGCCATTAATATGAAAGAGTCCATGGATGCAGTGACGATTGCCAAAGACAATTGCTGCGATCTTGGTAAATGGCTTCACGGTGACGCGAGACTTGAACTCGGATCAAAAAACAGTTTTGTCGAATGTGTGACTAAACACGCCGCATTTCATATTGAAGCCGGCAAGGTGGCTGCGACAATCAATGCAAGAAAATTTAGCCACGCGGCATCAATGATCGACTCGGGCTCATCCTACGCGCTTGCCTCATCTGCGGTGGTTCGGGCAATATTAGATTTGAAAGCGGAGTCGGCTGTAAGTTTGAAATGAACAGCGGGTGATGGGGCGGACCACACTTAGCGAACACCGCTATCTCTGAAACTTGACGTGCCGTTGTGCGCAGCAATGGCCGGATTGTTGGCCGCCTCTGCCCAACTACTCGATTGTCGCCGATAGCAAATCGATCCGATTCGTTGCGCAATGCTCATTCGATTCGAATTTTCTTAGCGCGAAATCTGAGGTCTTTTTTTTAACCAGCTCAGGTTCGAGCAATCTTGGGGCTTATGGCCGCGACACGGGGAAGTTAACTCGAAAACAACTTCCGCCACCTCCGCGTGCGACGCATTCGACCGATCCGTGGTGACGTAATGCGATTTGTTTCACCAGCGCTAATCCCAATCCAACACCACCATCGCGTTCGCGCGCGCCGGGCAATCGATAAAACGGTTCGAAGATTTTCTCGCGTTCGCTTTCCGGCACGCCGGGGCCTCGGTCGCAAATTTCGAGGGTGATCGTTTGGTTTTCAGCACGAGTGAGTGCGACGCTGATGGGCGCGGTGCCGCCGTAGCGGCGTGCGTTGTCGAGCAAGTTGCGAATCAAGCGGCGCAATAGTTTTGCGTCACCTTGAAAGCGAATCACTTCGGCTTCCAATTCCACATCGACGCGCGCGCACTCTTCGGCGACTAACGCGGTTAAGTCAATTTCCTCGCGTACGATCGATTCGGCGGAGGTCGCGTCCAAGCGGCTTGCGAGCAAGATTTCGTCGATGAGTTGATCGAGTTCGCGGATATTTTGCTGCAGCTCCGTTGTCGTTTTCGCATCGTCGCCTTGCCGCGTTTCCAGCGCCATGCGGATGCGCGCTAAGGGCGAGCGCAACTCGTGCGAGGCGTTGGCGAGCAAGGTTTTTTGTGACGCGACGAGTTGTTCGATTCGCGCGGCCGACGCGTTGAAACTTGCGGCGAGTTGCGCAACTTCGTCCTTGCCTTTGATCGAAACGCGCGTGGACAATTGGCCGGCGCCGAGCGCATCGACCCCTTGCTGCAATTGCTCCAGTCGTCGCGTGAGACGGCGCACCACGGGATACGCGCCGAGGCCAACGCCGAGCGCGATCAAGGCGATCGTCGCGGCAAATCCAAATGGCGCGCGCCCACGCCAATGCGCACGGCGCGCGACGAGCCAACGACCGTCGTCTAGTTTGAGCGCGAAGGCCGGCGGGCCGCGCTCGCCATGCACCCACCCGCTTCGCATTTGATCGATGTTGGGTTTGGGTAACGGCCGCGCCGTTGCATTGGCGATGGGTTCACCTTTTTCGCCAAACAGCGCGAGATCCGTTTCAGCCCGCCGATGCCAGCGATCAAGCGCCGCCTGTTGTTCCGCGGGCACTGCGGTGATGGGCGGTAAAATTTCACTCGCGATTTCTGCAATCGCGTCCAGGTGCGCGCCGTGATGCGCGGGGTCGAATGCCAAACGCCACGCGGCGCCAACCAATATCGCGGTCAGCAACAGGCTCGCAAGAATGGCGAGATAGATGCGGAAATACAAGCGGCGGATCATTTATGTGAGCATGCTGTAGAGTCAATGTCCATGAGGCTCTCCAGGCATGCATGACTGCGAGGCAAGTGGGAAGCGCTTGCTGGCACGATCACTCCTGCGCTTTCGCGAACACATAACCGGTGCCACGCACGGTGATAATGCGGCGCGGATGTTTTGGGTCGTCTTCGATGGCAGCGCGAATGCGCGCGATATGCACATCGATGGAACGATCGAATGCTTCCAGTGGTTCGCCTTTAAGCATATCCATCAATTGCTCGCGCGTGAGCACGCGGCCGGCGTGTTCGGCCATCGCGACAAGCAAATCGAATTGATAAGAAGTCATTTCTCGTGCAACGCCATCGATGCGGGCGGCGCGGGCATCGCGATCGATGGTGAGGCGACCAAAATGGAGCGCTTCATTGTTGCTTTGCGTGTTGGTGTTTTCGCGCCGCCGCAACACGGCGCGAATGCGTGCCAGTAACTCGCGCGGCTCGAATGGCTTGGGAACGTAATCGTCGGCGCCAATTTCAAGACCGACGACGCGATCCATCGGATCACCTTTCGCGGTGAGCATGACGATGGCTACATTCGGCGACGTATGTTTACTGTTCGGCGGCAACGCGCGAATTTGACGACAGACATCAAGCCCGTTGCCGTCGGGCAACATCAGATCGAGCAATATCAAATCGAACGGCTCGCGTTGCAAATGGATGAAGCCTTGCGCAATGTCCTCAGCCAAAGAAACCGCGAAGCCCTGTTGCTCAAGGTAGTCGCGCACCATCGCCGCGAGGCGATGGTCGTCTTCGATCATGAGGATGTGTTGCGCCATGGGTGAATGTTATTGCATTTTTATTGACGGTGCTGTGTCTCAAAAACCGTTGTCCCTCCTAGCCCTAGGCTATCCCGTCCCCACCCTCTCCCTCGGGGAGGGTGCCGGGGTGAGGGGCGGGCGCGGACAATTGTTAAGCGTTCCGAATTCTTACACGCCTAAACTGCTCGCCATTTTTGATTCAGCCGTGACGCTTCTTCCATTTCGCAGCGAGTCTTACGCGCTGTTCCGGCGTCAACACTTCGGCAGCGTCGGCCAATGCTTGAGTGAAACGCTTCGATGCCGTTTCGCCCAGCTGTAATTCCTCGACGCGCAATTGTTCGATCGCGTTACGGTCGATACTCGGCTGCGCAAGTATATCTGCTGCGCGTCCACGAGCGGCGTGGTGCTTCGCGCGAAGCGGCATCAGTTCCTTTGCGGCGTCCTTGGCAATTTGCGCGACGCGTTGCTTTTGATCGGCCGTTGCGCCGACGTCATCGAGCATCCGATTCACCATCTTATCGATACGCTTGTCGGCTTGTTCCGGGCTCATCTGTGCCCACTTGCCGTGGCGATGATGGCCATGATGCCCCTCTGCATTGCCAAACGCTTGCATGCTTATCAGCCCTGCGGCCAGCACGGTACCAATCCCGGCGATTGCCCAGCGGCGTTTTGAGTTTGGTCGTTTCACCGATTGATTCGTTTGCTGTTCGTACATAAAAATCTCCTTGAAGAATCCCGCGGCAACATTGCCGCATGTGAGGAATCATACGCAGCGGGTTTTGCTGCTTTGCGTGCTTCACGTAAAGTTTTGTGAAGGCGATCACACGGGAAGCGTCGAAAAATAATGAAAAACGCCATATCGCATTGCTGCGTCGACACTTATAATCGCGCTCGGATTTCGTAGCCGGATGCATGACGAGGTGTTGCCGCTGGAAATATCACACGCAAGGCATTGAATCGTAGTTATTAATTAATGAAAACGGACAATAAATAATGAATCACTCTACTAAACCTTGGCTGAATACCACCCGTGCGCTTGCTACATTGGCATCGATTTACACGCCCGCGTACGCGCAACAAGCAGCAACCGAGGCCACCATCGAGCTCGATCCAGTGGTCGTTACCGCGACCCGCACCGAACAGAAAAGCTTCGATGTACCGGGTTCGATTAATGCAATCAATAGCGCGACCATCCAAGACGGCCAGCCGAAAGTTAATCTTTCCGAGCCGCTCGCGCGCGTCCCGGGTATCGTTGTGCAAAATCGCGGCAACTACGCACAGGATTTGCAAATCTCGTCGCGCGGATTTGGTGGACGATCGACGTTCGGCGTGCGCGGCATTCGCTTGATCGCCGACGATATTCCCGCCACCATGCCCGACGGCCAAGGCCAAGCGGCGACGTTTAACCTTGATTCGGCAAAACGCATTGAGGTGCTGCGTGGGCCGTTCTCGGCGCTGTACGGAAACTCGTCCGGCGGCGTGGTTCAAGTATTCACGGAAGATGGCCCGGAGCGCCCAACGCTAACCGGTGATGTGATGTTTGGTTCGTTTGACACTAGCAAAGTGGGCGTTAAATTTGGCGGCACGACAGGAAGTTTTAACTACGTCGTTTCCGGTTCGCGTTTTGATACCAATGGCTATCGCGACCACAGCGCGGCCACGCGCGATCATGTGAACGCCAAGCTGAGATACGATATTTCGGATCGCGCGAAAGTGTCGTTGGTGTTGAACTCGTTGCGCCAACCCGATACGCAAGATCCGCTTGGTTTAACGCGCGCAGATTTCGACAAAGATCCGAAACAAGCGGCCCTCGCGGAACAGTTTAATACGCGTAAGAGCATCGAAAACGATCAGGTTGGTTTGGTGTACGAACAGAAAGTTCGCGACAACGATGTTTTCAAAATTATTGGCTATACCGGCACGCGGCAGGTGGTTCAGTTTTTGGCGATACCGGCTGGGCCACAAAACGCAGCGACCCACTCAGGCGGCGTGGTCGATCTCGATCGAGAATTCAGCGGCGTTGACGCGCGCTACACATTCAAGACGGCAATCGGCGGGCAACTGTTTTCGCTCACCGGCGGCATTGACTACGACACGATGAAAGAACGCCGTAAAGGATTCAAAAACGTTATCGGCACGCAGCTTGGAGTGGTCGGCGATCTGAAGCGTAATGAAGACAATACGGTGTCGAACTTTGACCAATACCTGCAAGGCGAGTGGTTACCGAGCGACGATTGGCGAATTTTGGCGGGCGTTCGGCATAGCGAAGTGAAGTTCGAGTCCCAGGATTTTTTCATTGCGACGGGAAATAGGGACGATAGCGGCGAGAAGAAGTACAGCAACGTCAGCCCGGTAGTTGGCGTGATCTACAGCATCACACCAAAGCTCAATGTTTACGGAAACTATGGCCAAGGATTCGAAACGCCCACATTTGCGGAACTCGCTTATCGTTCCGACGGAAACTCCGGCCTCAACTTCGATCTCAAACCCAGCAAAAGCCAGAATTTCGAGCTCGGGTTGAAGTCGATCATCGGCGAAAAAAGTCGTATCAATGTTGCGCTATTTCAAGTCAAAACGCGCGACGAGATTACGCTTGCAACGAACGCCGGCGGTCGATCGACATTTCAGAACGCCGGTAAAACTTCGCGCGACGGAATTGAAATTGGCATGGAAAGTTCCTTCGGTGCGGGATTCACTGGGCTGCTGTCATATGCTCACCTAAATGCGAAGTTCGACCAATCCTTTACCAGTTCCAACACCGTGGCGGGCGTCACGACAACAACCACCGTCAATGCCGGAAGCAAGATCCCGGGCGTGCCGAGCGACACCCTTTATGCGGAATTAGGATGGCGCGGCCAAGTCATGTCCGCCGCGCTCGAGGCACGTTACAACAGCAAAGTTTTCGTGAACGATTCGAATTCAGATAGCGCATCGAGCTACACGGTTGTAAATCTGCGCGTTGGATTCGATCAAAAATTCGGCAGCTTTAAATTGAAAGAATTTTTGCGTGTGGACAACGTGTTTGACGAAGGCTATGCGGGTTCGGTGATTGTTAACGAAGCAAACAGTCGCTTCTTTGAAGCTGCGCCCGAGCGTAACTTTACGATAGGCGTGACCGCCAGTTACGCGTTTTAGCGGAAAGTACGCGGCGAGAAAACCACCTCTCGCCGCGTATTCAACCACGGCGCTTTCCCCGATCGGAACACCTAATCAACTGTCGCTCGGCTGCGAGGCAATCCTAGAGCGGCTGTCACGGCATGTGCAGCCAGAAGCCATCATCGGCGCGGGTCTTGGCGGCATGGCATTCAAAGAAGTTGCTTTATGTCTCAGCTAGTAAACGGGCTCTAGCGCAGAGCCCGTCCCACTTTATTTCCTTACGCCATCAACCACTGCTTGAACCAACCAATGGCGTTGCCGGAGGACAGTGCGAAACCGTTCACATAGGCATCGAAATGTCCGCCGGGTAAGATCACCAACTTCTTCGGCTCGCGCGCGTTCTCGAATGCGTTGATCGCGACATCGGTCGGCGTGAGCACATCGTTATTCGCGACCATCATCAGGAACGGCGTTGGCGCAATTCGCGCGATGTAGGTTGCCGGGCTGTACTCGATAAATTTCTCGATAGACTCCACCGTCACGCGGTTTTCCCAGCGCGGCGCTTTGGTCTTGCCGGTCTCGGTAAACCACTTGAACGAATCGCTGGTGTTGAGCACGGCGTTGTTGTCTTCCGCGACGACCGGAAGATAATTAACTTTGCCGGTCTTGAAGCGCTCGATGCGATCGCTTTCGAGATACTTAATCATGCCCGCGCCCGCCGCGCGCGGAACGATGGCCTGAAAATTGGTGAAGCCGTCCACCAGCGGAACTTGGCAGGCGACGACTTTGATGCGCCGATCCAGCGCACCCAGGCAAATCACGTGGCCACCGCTGTACGACGAACCGAATACGCCAATCTTGTCCGGGTTCACGTCCGCCTGCGTTTGCGCGAAGCTAATCGCATTGCGAAAATCTTCGATTTGTTCCCACGGGAAAATCTGTCCGCGCGGCTCGCCTTCGCTCTCACCTTGAAAACGATAATCGAACACGATCGCGATGAAACCGGCATTGGCAAACGCCTGCGCATAATCGGTGAAATACATTTCCTTCACTGCGCTGAAACCGTGCGCCAGGACGATACAGGGACGCTTGTCGCCACTCTTCATGTCAGCCGGCGCGAATTTGAGGCCTTTGCAGCGCAGCCCCTTGCTCATGAATTCGATCGGTTGGCCGCCTTCGGCCGCGTTTGCGCCGGGGATAAGGTTCGCCGCGCCGGCGACAACGGTTGCCGCCGTAATGGTCTTGACAAAATCGCGGCGTGAGAATCCTACGTCAGTTTGCTTCTCGTTCATGTCTTCCTCCTAGAAGTGGTTGCCACTAAAAGACTACCGGTAAAGCGCGACACCGGCCGTTGTGACGGCCTTACTATTCTATCGATAAAAATTACGCGGAGAGTTCCGTGCCAGTGATATCGGCAACTTTATTTTGTAGTCGCATGATCGCCCTCTGAAATTACTTAGTACAGCAGAAACGCCTCGCGTTCGGCGCGCCACGATGTTTCATCCGGCAACGTGATCGCGTCTAAATCGCTTGGCTTTGCGTTCAAATCATCGACCCAATGTCGCAACAATTCGCTGCCGTTGATCAGATCAATCGCGAGTCGATCATGCTCGTATTCGTAGGGAAAATCGCGCCACAAATCGTAATCCGGCTGCAAGCGCCGCAACGCTTTGAGGGCGAGCGCTTGCAATCGCCACGGCTGAAAAGCGTCGTGATCGTAGGCACCATCATCGACATGGATTTGTACGCCTGAGCATAATTTGCCGACATGCTTGTGAAAGGTCGGCTCGAACCAACAGGCACGAAGCTTGCAACCTCGCATCCATTGCGGCGCGAGGCGTTGCATTTCGGTGAGTAATTTTGTAGCGTCGATATCCGGCGCACCGAATAATTCCAATGGCCGCGTTGTGCCGCGCCCTTCGGAAAGCGTTGTGCCTTCGAGCATCACGGTCCCGGCATAACAACGCGCCATGGAGGGATTCGGTGCGTTCGGGCTGGGGTTGATCCATGTGCGCTCACCCAGCGGCCAGCCATGGCCCGGTGTGCTATCGGGTTGCCAACCCTCCATCTTGATCACGCGATAATCGACGTCAAGTTTTAGAGAATCGACAAACCATGTCGCCAGCTCGCCCATGGTCAGGCCATGTCGCATCGGCATTGGCCCGGCACCGACAAAACTTTCCCAACCCGCACGCAAGCGCAAACCCTCCACGGGCCTTCCCGCGGGATTGGGTCGATCGAGAATCCACACAGATTTTTTTGCCTTCGCCGCTTCTTCCAGCACGTAACGCAAGGTTGTGATGAACGTGTATATGCGGCAGCCCAAGTCTTGCAGATCGACTAACAACACATCGAACGTATCCATCATCGCGGCCGTCGGGCGGCGAACTTTCCCGTAAAGACTGAACACCGGAATGTCGTGAACAGGATCGTTGAAATCCGCCGACTCAACCATGTTGTCTTGCTTGTCGCCGCGCAAACCATGCTGCGGGCCGAAGGCGGCACTTAGTTTGATATCGCGAAGCGAGGCCAGGGCGTCGAGCGAATGGGTGAGATCGTGCGTGACCGACGCCGGATGCGCGAGCAACGCCACGCGGCGTCCCGCGAGCGGCTTGCGTAGCGCGGGATTTTCGAGCAAACGTTCTAAGCCAAATTTCATTGAGAATTTTTCAAACGATTTAAAGTGAGCGCAAAACTGTCGGGATGATGAAAATCCGGCTTGCCGGGCGGATGCTTGAGCGCCCAGTAGGATAGCGCGCCGTCGCTTTCTTCGATCACGGCAGATAATGCTAGACGTAACTCGGCGTGATCTCTCAAATTGGAAATTGCTGTCAGGTCAAGTACCACATTCACCACCAAGTTGTTGGCGCCGCAGTCCGTGGCAATGATCGGTGGCGTTCCATCGATTGACTGCATGCCATAACGGTAGGAATCGAATTGGTAAATCGCCCATTCGCTGGATGGCGCAAAGTTGAATTCGAGATAGCCCTCATTTTGCGGGATCGAGACAAACGCCTCGAAGCAAGTGTGTCGCCACAAGTTATCGGCGCGCCGCGGCGCGCTTTCGTTGGCAACTCGGAGTTTGCCAATGTCGCCGGTGAGCGAATATTGGATATCTACTGTTTGCGCCGACGAACGGCGCACGTGAGCAGCCAGTGTTCGCAGGCTCGAACAAGGGGTTTTCGGATGGGAGTAAAGGCTAACGCTACGCATGTCGCATTTTAGCGGTTCTTCGCGACTGCATTGGCGATGCCGGGCGTGGAGCGCGAATATTTGCCATGATCGCAATGGGTTTGCATAGGACACTTCGACTCGCTCGGCAAACGTGACATGTAAATTCTTACAGGTGCCTGAAACGGCGCATGAATACTAGCGTTTCAGCCTCGACAGCCCGAAAGCCGCTCTGTATATGACTCACAGGCCGTTAGCATTTTTAAAAGATTCACTTTACAGCTAGCGAATCGCGGGATCAAAATGTATCAAATCGTGGCATGGCGATTCACAACGCAAAAATATTCATGCAAAAAAGCAATGAAGATACCGAACAAGTCGCTCGGATAGCTTCGAATAACAGAAAAAGGAGAGCATCATGATTTTCCAATGGCGGAAACTCGCCTTGCTGGGTTGTACTGTGGGGCTATTCGGCCCGATTTCCATATTTAGTGTTCACGCAGCGATCGCACCGCAACGTATTGCGGCGCCAGAAAAAGCGACGGCAATGATGCTAAAACTCCCATTGAGTTTCGAAGAAAACGTCGGCCAAACAAATGGGAATGCGAAATTCATCGCCCGCGCGCCGGGATTCACGTTATTCGCAACACCCACTGAAATGGTTACGGTCATGAATCCCATTGCGCCTGCGAAAGAGCGGGCTATCGTGCGGACGCAGCTAGCGGGGGCGGACCGGTCGGCGCGACTTCGCGGAGAAGACGAACAGTCGGTAAAGTCAAATTACTTAGTCGGTAACGATCCCAAGAAATGGGTGAGTGGCGCGGCGCACTACGCGCGCGTGCGGCAAGCGGGCGTTTATCCCGGCGTCGATTTGGTTTATCACGGTGATAACGCCGGTTTGGAATATGACTTTGTCGTTGCGCCGGGGGCTGACCCGACGCGTATTCGGCTGATTTTTTCCGGTACCGAGAAGATCGTCATCGACAGCAATGGCGATCTTAAGTTGATTACCAAGCAAGGTGAGTTGACACAACGTAAACCCATTGTTTATCAAGACTTCGATGGTGAGAGGAGGTCCGTTGCGAGCGAATATGTTCGCCTCGGAAAGCACGAAGTCGGTTTCAAGATCGGCGCTTACGATCGCTTAATTGAACTAGTTATTGATCCGGTCGTGGAATATGCGACATATTTTGGTGGATCTGGTAGCGATTTTGCTAAGGCTATCGCCGTTGACAATAGTGGAAACGCGTATATTGCCGGGACGACGAATTCCACAGACTTCCCCGTTGTAGCGCCCGCGATCAAGGCTACTAATGCTTCCTTTAACACCCTAATTTTCGTATCGAAGATCAATACCGTTACGAACACATTGATTTATTCAACCTACCTCGGAGGTGCTTTAGGAACTTTTGACGTCTCGGCAATTGCAGTTGACGGCGGTGGATCGCTGTACGTCGCGGGGTCAACGGGTGCGTCAGATTTTCCTATAGTCAACGGTTTTCAACCCGCAAACGCAGGTGGTGTCGACGCGATTTTGGCGAAACTGAGCCCGTCCGGTGGTTTGATCTCATTTTCTACTTATCTAGGTGGTAGCTCAAGCGATATAGCGAATGGTCTCGCAATCGATAACAGCGGTAAAGCATACATCGTAGGGCAAACCGATTCCATTGATTTCCCGACCAAATCAGCGATGCAAAGCACGATAAATGGACTCGCGGACGCCTACATCGTAAAAATAGACACGGCGGCAAAAACCTTGGTCTATTCCACCTATTTGGGCGGAAGTTCGCTTGACAAGGCTTTCGGTGTTGCCGTGGATTCCACCGGACATACCTATGTTGCCGGGCAAACATTATCCACCGATTTTCCAACGACCTCGGGCGCCTACCAGCAAGGGTACCAACAGTTGTCCGTTGGTTCGCCCGATGGTTTTGTATCGAAGATTAGTGCGAATGGGCAATCTCTGGACTACTCGACCTTTCTCGGCAGACCATCAGTGGGAACGACCGCAAGAGCGGTGGCGCTCAATCTGTCGGGGGGTATTGTCGTCGTAGGCAGTTCAATGTTTGGTTGCCCAGTCAGTGGCCTCGAGATTGGTACAACCGCGTTCCAAAATGGTTTTTTGGCTTCGTTTGATGCAACCGGATCGACGGTGACCGCGAGTGCTTGTATCGGTGCCGGCCCGTTGGATGACTTAGCAATTAGTGTGAACGATTCGATTTTTGTTACTGGGCTTGCAACGGGAACAATCCCCATAACCGTCACAACGACTTTACAGCCATCCAATCGATTTCTTTTTGAAATTTTCCCCCGCTACGAACGCAATTGCCTATGCCTTAGGAATCAACGCGGGTTCTGTCGCACAATTTGACTCAGGCCACCAAATTTCGGTCGATTCAACAGGTAATGCATACGTGACCGGCGCTGCTGGGTTGGGAAGCGACCTGCAAGTTACATCCTCAAATTTAGGCGCGGTCGTTAAAGGTTTTGAGGATACTTTCTTGCTTAAAGTTGGATCAACGCAATCTACAAGCGTAACGTTAGTTGGCCCAACATCGGCTATTAGCGCTGGACAACCCACACAACTCACCGCATCGGTCACGGGAACGACATCGGGCAACGTTACATTTAGCGCTGGCACGCTCGTACTTGCAACACAAGCACTGGTAGGTTCGACCGCGACGTTAAACACTTCATCCTTACCAGTCGGCACCAGCAACGTTGTCGCGGTATATGATGGCGATAATACCCATGATGGAAGCTCATCAGCGCCGGTAACAATTACCGTCGCAAAAGCCAAGCCATCCGCCACCCTTGACATGAGCTCGACCGATCCTGATCCGGGCGATAGTGTGACGGCAACGGTGACCGTGAAGGGAGGATTCAACCCCACTGGAGTCGTAACATTTCGAGTGGATGGCGAAATTAGATTCACATCGGTCCTGACGTCGACTGGGCCGGATAGCGGCACCGCTAGCGGCAATTTCACGCCTGAAGGCAAAGGGCTCGCCTCCGGTAATTTTGAGGCCACTTACGAGGGCGACGATAACAACGAAGCCGCGACGACAAACTCGATACGCGTGACAACGAATAGCGGAATTTTAGGCGGCCTCGGCGGAGGTGGTTGTACGATTGGCGATGACAGTCGCGACGTTACGTTGCCGATCCTGTTGTTATTGGCGCTGTGGGGCTTGTGGTGTATCAGAAGGCGCGGTGTTTAAATTTAACGACTGAGCATCGCCCTGAAAGGCAATACCAATGGGCTTTTCCAGGCATACTACGCCACGAACCAGTATCGACCCGCCTCCTGGCGCTACTGTTGTTTTATGCCCAGCGCTTTGACGAGTTTGCCATAGCGCTCGTGCTCCGCCTTCAACATCGCCGCCGCGTCTTGCGGCGTGCTGGCGATAATTTCCGAGCCGCGTTTGGCGATTTCGTCGGCTAATAATTTCAGCGCTGCGCGGATTTCGTCGTTGAGTTTTTTTACGATGGTGAGCGGCGTTCCGCGCGGCGCGACGTAGCCGTTCAGCGTTGACTCAGCGAAGCCGGGTACGCCGGATTCGGCGAGCGTGGGGTAATCGGGGAACGCGGCTAAACGCTTTTCGCTGGTGGTGGCAAGCACGCGCAGCTTACCGTCGCGTACAAATGAGATTGTGCCGGCGACGAAGCCAAAGCACATATCGATGTGGCCACCCATTAAATCTTGCAGCGCCGGCGTTTCGCCTTTGTAGGGAATTTGCACGATGTCGACATCGGCGAGATGGCGCAATTTTTCGCCCATGATGTGTTGCGGGCTGCCGTCGCCGGAGGTCGCATAGGTGAGCTTGCCGGGATTTTTCTTCGCCGCGCCGAGTAAATCTTTGACGGAGCGAATCCGCGAATTTGACGACACCACCAATAGCGCGGGGCCGCGCGCGCTGATGATGATCGGATCAAAATCCTTGAGCGAATCGAAGCCTGAATTTTTGACGATGTGTGGATTCACGGCGATGATGTGGCTGGTGATGTAGAGAATCGTGTAGCCGTCCGGCGCTGCTTTGGCGACCGAGGCGGCGGCGATGTTGCCGCCGGCGCCGGGGCGATTTTCGATCACGACTTGTTGGCCCATTCGCGTTGAAAGAATTTGTCCGACCTGGCGCGCGTTGACGTCCGAGCTAGAGCCCGCGGGAAACGGCACGATCAGGTGTATCGGTTTCGACGGATAATTTTCTGCGGAAGCGATAATGGATATTGCAGTCAAAAATGCCAGCAAAAAAATCGAGGTGCAATTTCGAATCATCGCTAATTGAGTTAGGGCACGCATCTTTTTTCTAAACCTTTTTCGGTTCGCTCACATTAGTTGGAATAATTTTCTCCGGCATCCACAAACGTGCGCTGCGATCGGCGCGAAAGAAACAGGTGCCGAGTTTCGTCAACGCTTTGTGGTCGATCTCAAACCCTAAACCCGGGCGCTGCGGCATGTTGAACCAACCCTTATCGTGCTTCCACGGTTCTGCCAGGACGGCATCGCGCGCCTCGATGGTCCAACCTGGCGGCGAGAGCGGATATTCGTACGGATGATGTTGCGCAAAACCGGACGCCGCCATGATGTGCGCGTTAACAATAAATCCGATGCCGGTGCTCCAACTGTGCGGGGTAAACGCGACGCTATGTTTTTTACACAGCGCGGCAATTTGCATCATCGGCTGCACGCCACCAACCCACATCGCGTCCGGCTGAAAAATGTTGTAACAGCGTTTTTCGATCATGTGTTTCAGTTCCGGGTAACCGGAAGTGTGCAACTCGCCGCCGGAAATCGGCACGCGCGAATACACGGTCAATGCCGCCATGTCGTCGAACCATTCCATGAACAGCGGCTCTTCCACCCACGCCAGCCCGGCATCCGCCGCGGCGTCCGCGAAACGCTTCGCGCGCGCTAAATCCCACAGCGGCGCATCGGCGAATTGCGTCAAGCGAAACGCTTGATTGCAATCGACGGCGATGTTCATTCGCCCTTGCATTGCTTTGGCGATGTCTTGGATCTGCGTGATGTCCACCGCTTCATCCCAATCGTGCACGCGAATTTTCAGCGTATCGAAACCTTCGGCGAGGCGCGCCTCTGCTTCGTCGCGACGATCCGGCAGCGACTTTAGTTCGCCCGAGGAGGCGTAAAGCCGCAATCGATCGTCGCCGCCACCGAGCAATTTGTACAGCGGCAGTCCCGCCAATTTTGCTTTAATGTCCCAAAACGCCGGCTCAATCCAACCATTACGAATACCGCTCACCGCCATGATTTTGATGCGCTCGTGAACCCAATCGATATCGGTCGGATCGCGCCCCAAAAATAAATCCGCCAAGCCATCGCCAATGCCCGCGCGCTCGCGGCCCACGCCAGGAAAAGCGCTCCAGCCTTCGACGCCGTCGGCGGTGATCAGGCGTATCAAATTAAAACCGAACTTCGTGCGCGTAAAGCCCGGCACCCACGACGGCGAAAACGGCGCCGGCAACGGCGGCACGACGAAATAAAGTTCGATTTTTTCCAGGACCGGCACGTTTTACTCGCCGAATGTTTTTGCTGCACACGACTATATCGTCCGGTGTCGTTGCGGTCAACGTGCAAACCGCGGGGAGTTTGCTAAACTCAGTTGGAATCATTCTCTGGGGATTAGCATGGCTATTAAAAACATCGCCAAAGAGCGCCTAGTCGCAGGCGAATTGTCGATCGGCATGGGCGTGAAAGCGTTACGCAGTGTCGAGGTCGGGCGCATCATGAAAACCGCTGGCTACGATTTTTTATTTATCGATTTGGAACACGGGCCGACTTCAGTTGAGACGGCGTATTCCATTTGTGTCGCCGCGCTTGATGCCAACATCGCGCCGATTGTCCGTGTGCCTCATGGTGAGCTAGCGATGGCAACACGTTGCTTGGATGGCGGCGCGCTTGGCATTGTCATTCCCCATGTCGACACGGCTGACGAAGCCCGCGCGATGGTCGACGCATTTCGATATCAACCGCTTGGGCATCGCTCCATCGCCGGCGGCTATCCGCAGTTCGGCTTCGCGCCCACGCCGGCTGCACAAGTGACGAAAGAAATGAACGATGCGACCTTGGTTATCGCGATGATCGAAACGCCGCTCGCCGTCGAAAACGCCGAAGCGATCGCCGCGGTAAAAGGGATCGATGTGCTGCTGATGGGCACAAACGATCTTTGCCTAGAAATGGGCATCCCAGGAAAATTGGATGACGAGCGCGTGGTCGCTGCGGTTCAAACCGTGGTCGCGGCGTGTAAACGCCACGGAAAATGGGCCGGGCTCGGCGGCGTCTATGGCAAGGAATTATTGAAGCGCTACATCGACACGGGGATGCAATTTATTCTCGCCGGAAATGATTTGCCGCTATTGGTTGCCGCGGCGACGGAGCATGCTAATTTCGTGCGGAGTTGTTAGTGGGCAGTTGCGCAACGTAGTTAGTCGCCCCTGCAAAATTCAAATCGTCGCATAACGCAGATGAGTTTGCGGGGTTGATTGCTTATTCTTTGCCGTGCTGCGCAGTTTGGCCGAACCCGATCGTCGCGTATCAATAAGCCAAGCCGCAAGAAACGCGAACGCAAAAAGGCCCTTCAGGCCTAAGCGCATAATCGCGCGCATCAACCAGCGGATGTTGTAGCCTGCCGCACAACTGATTGCATGCAGCGCATCACCGACACTGCCTTTGAGGTAGCAGCGAATCATTCGATTGTCGTGTTTAATGTGTCCAATAGCAGGCTCAATGGCTTGACGACGTTTGAGCTGCCGCTTCTGGCGTTCACTCATTGATCGAATGCGACCGCGATGGATCACGTCAATCCCGGGATTGTCGACATCCACGCCGCGGTAGCCCAAATCCACGAAGGCTTGCTTGACTTCGCTGCCTGCTGCTTGGATCAACTCGTTGCACTGGCTGATTTGTGCGGCCAAGGTGTGCCCATCAAAGGGATTGCCGACAAAGCGTTTGGCACCCACCATCAGTCCTTGTTTATGCGTCACGGCCAGACTGACTTTGACGCCGAACTCGTAGCGGTTTCTGGCTTTGCCTTTGCTGATGCATTCCACTTCCGGCGCATGTAGCGCGTAGAGCTTATTCTTGTCTTGGCGTTGTTGCGTACGAACCCGATCCGCTCGTTCTAACAGGGTGTTGAGTGCCGGCTAATGTAGAAGGCGCTGTGGCATCGATTAAAGGCCCCCGTGCTCAGTCGACTATGCACTTCTCGGATCAATTTGCCGACGATGGTACGCTGTCGTTTCACGGTACGCTTCAGACGATTAAACTGCTTGGCGTGGGCGTAGCCCCCGGCGCTCCTTTTAAGCGCCTTGCCTTCCTTGGCAAACGTCTGGCGCAATGCGATCCCGCAGCGCTTGGCGTGCACTACGATCTTGTATCGGGCGATTTCTAGCAGTCGTGAATCTATTGGGTAGGCGATCGCCTTCTCTTGCACGGTACTGTCGACGATGATGCGTTCGAACTCGGCGGGCTTGATCGCTTTGCTGGCGACCGCGGTCTCGATGGTGGCTTTGAGTATGGCCTGCAGGCCCGCTTCGCCAATGGCACTGCGGAAACGTCCGATTTGCGTGGCTTCACACGGTGGGCGTGGTTCGTAATAGTCCATACCACTGAAGTATTGCCACACAACGTTCTCGGCCCAGCGTTCGCAGGTTTCTTCGTCACTTAAATTAAAGGCGTGCTTCAGATAGATGAGTGAACACATCAGGCGGATCGGTAGCCGCGCACGGCCCGCGTGACTGACACCCGTGGCGACCAGAACACCGCCGGAACCAAACCAATCTTCGCCTTCGGCCAACACCCCGTCGCGTGATCGACGTTGCCAGATTGGGGCAAGTTCGGCTTCGATCTGCGCCCATGGCAGGCGCGTTGCCAAGACCGACAACGGATGGCGCAAGTCGATCATCGCGTCCAGCCGCGCACGAAAAAAATCAATAGTCTGAAGCATCAACGCACTCCCCCTAAAACTCACAGAAATCACACTAAAATTGTGACCTTCCTGTGAGATTCATGCCAGCAATTTCAACCGTAAACCGTTACGCTGTCTGTGTTGTGGGGTTTTTGCAGGGACGACTAGTTATTCGCCAATCGAAATCGTCGTTAACAGTTCAAACAATGGTCGATTAATATAATAATTATTCCGCCCGATTTTTTTCTTCTCGACAAAATTTTTAGCGGCGAGTGCGTCCAAATGCTTGGCTGCGGTTATGCGAGAAACACCCAGGTCTTTTTCGACGAATTCTATTTTTGTATAGGGATGGCGAAAGAGATTATTTAATAATTCCTGACTGTAAATTTTAGGCAGCTCGTTTCGCAAACGGTGCTTGGTGGTTTGCATCAGGTCACGCAGATGCTTAATCAACATAATTTCGCTTTTGGCGGTAATCGCCACGCCTTTGATCACGTACACACACCAATCCACCCAATTGTGGGTTTCTCGCGTCGATTGCAGCAATTGGTAATACTGATTCTTAGTGGAAATGATGTAGCGGCTTAGGTACAGCACAGGCAGATCCAGCAAACCTTCGCGCTGCAGGATCAGCAAATTCAAGATCCGACCGGTTCGCCCATTGCCATCGTAAAATGGATGAATGGTTTCAAATTGGTGATGGACGATCGCCATGCGCAGCAACGGATCTAGGCCATCATCGGCGTGGATAAAATCGACCAGCGCCGCCATTAATTTTTCTATCACCAAGGCATCTTGCGGTGGCTCATAAACCGTTTTACCCGTGGATTGATTTTTGAGCACGGTGCCCGGCACTTTTCTAAAGCCCGCATCATTTTGCTCGATCTGTTCCTGCACTCGCAAAATCGTACTCATGCGAATCAAGCCAGATTCAACGACATCCTGCAGGCCCACTCTGAGCCCGGCGATATAGTTTTGTACCTCTTTGGCCGCCGGTGAGGCCGAGCTGCTTTGCTCGTGCGTATAGAGTTCATCGTGGGTCGTAATAATGTTTTCTATTTCGGAGCTATCTTTTGCCTCTTGAATCGCCAACGTATCGAGCAGGATGGCGCGGTTAGGCAACGATTCGCACAACCCCTTTAATTCGGCCAAATAACGATGCGCCTCGGTAAGGCTTTGCCAGATCGGCTTCACTTCCAAAGTTTCAAGGGTCGGAATCTCTAACTCGGTCATCAACGATTCTAGAAAATATGATAAGAAATTTGGATTATCTTAACATATCAAGAATAATATGTATAAAAACTCTATTTTTCTTATCTCATTTTCATGGATTTGTATAAACAAGACGATTTTCTTAATACGTTTAGGACGATGTGTTCAAAAAGTACGGCTTTTTGAACACATTGAAATGCTATCCCTCGGCGACAGCGAATGGCTCTTGCGCGGGCGAAAATCGACTACGGCGCGAGCCGAACAAACTTTACGCGAAACCCAACCGACGCTCTAAACGCGCCGACGTCGCAGCGATATTCGCTCTCGCTGGAAAAATCGGGAAGCTCGTCGTGATAACTGCGGATACCGATAATCGCGTTCGCACCGAACTTTTCCGCATCCTCAATCAATGTTTCGGCGATATTTTCGAACGCATTGGAACAAGCACGAAGATCGGATTTAAGCGTCGCGTTCGCGCCGCGCGAATACGTATCGATACTTATTTCTTTCTCAATGGGCCGCGGCGGAATTTGATCCGCCCAATAAAGCACAATCGACTTCTCTGCAAGTAGCTCAGTGAGGTCCATTCGCTTCATCGCATCTTCGAGGTTAAGATTAATTTTACGACCGGCAGCCTCGGCCGCCGGTATCGTTATGGTCAGCAACAATACGGCCAATAATTTTTGAAGCCCACGTGTTTTCATCTAAGCTTCCAGCCTTCTTGCGTAAGTGAAAGTTTTTGTCGGGGAAAATCCAGATTGTTGTTGGTCGCAACCTTATTTTCTGGGAGAGGTATCTAGATGCCGAACGACAACCGAACCGGCAACTAAATCGTGAAGGGATCGTCGCTTTGAGTTAGTTAACATTGTCCCGATTTCTAGGGCAAGTATGACCGGCCCAACGAAATAAATAACGAGTGGAATTTGTTGTTTAAATGCCTGGCTGTTCGGTGGAGCCCCGGAAAACACGGGACTAATCGCGAACAACAAGTAAACCACGACAAGGGAAATCGGCAAACTGTCGCGCACAAAAGCTTGCCACATTGATAATGGTGTTTCATCCACGCTAAGCACTCGTACCTTCATAAAATACTTTCCAAGTGTTTGCCCGAACTTACCGTGAAAATAAATTGAGTAGAAAAAAATCAAAAATTGTCGAACACAAGAGTGAAATAAACAAGTATCGGAAGTCCCTCTCTATAGACATAGCCAATTAGAGCGCTCAGGGGCAGGAAAATGATCCCATCGATAATTGCTGCCACACATCTTGGCCAAAACGTTTCGTCACGATTATTCATCGTCGTGTGGCTCCCTTATTGATGCGATGGTGTAGTAGTTTTGTGTACTATTCAACTGAATAACGCTGTTCATTTTTGCTGTTAGCGAAAGACATCTTCAACAAAGTTCATATTATCTTCATTATCGCTTCTTTTTTTGTAGCCCGTTTCGCGTCGAATGAAAAATTGGAATAGACTCTCCGAACATGATTTCGCAAACTTTTCGGAAAGCAATCTTGCCGCAAGGCACTACCCGCGCGGCTCGTGGCCCTTGCATGCCCAGAAGCCTGTATCTATGCGGTTTCTGGCGTGATCCACTTTCCGTCGGAACCACGATGTGTTTCGAGTGACAACGGCTCAATCCGCATTAATTCTCTTCGCCCACGGTTCCCGCGATCCAAACTGGGCGTTGCCGTTCAAAGCGATTCAATCGCTCATCCGCGCGCAAGCGCCGGACGCTTCTGTTGAACTCGCGTTTCTTGAGTTGATGCAGCCGGGGATTCAAGAATGCCTGACCGCGCTCGCTAACCGAGGCGTTAAGCGCGTTAGCGTCGTGCCGGTTTTCCTAGCGGCGGGCCGGCATTTGCGCGAGGACTTGCCGGCGTTGATTGCGCCAATTCAATTGCAATTTCCCGATTTGGAAATTCAAGTCAGTGCGCCGATTGGCGACATTCCGGAATTTCAAGCAGCCATTGCGAAACTCGCACTCGTTCAAGCAAAACTTTAGTCTGTCATTCTGAGGTTGCTAGGCCGAAGAATCTGCTTTTGTTTACACAGGAAAGCAGCTTTTCCGCGTTGCTCAGAATGACGTTTAAACTTCAAATCACGTAAGCATCCGCCTCACCACCGCGCGATCGCTCAACCGCGTCGCGGGTGAGATGTGGCGCAAACAGTTCGATGAATTCGTAAACGTAACGCCGCAAATAGCCATCGCGTCGGAAAGCAATGCGCGTGGTGTTGCGCGGAAAAATATTGTCGATTTCGATCATTCGCAGTCCGGTGTCGCGCTCCGGTTCGAACGCCATTTTGGCGACGATGCCGATACCTAAGCCCAGCGCGACGTAGGCTTTGATGACATCGGCGTCGAGCGCGGAAAGGATGATGTTCGGCGTGACGCCTTGTTGCTCGAAGGCGCGGTTGATTTTGCTACGGCCAGCGAACGCGGTATCGTAGGTGATGATCGGGTAGCGGCCAATGTCGAATAAGCTGATCGAGCCTTGCGCAAGCAACGGGTGGTCGAGCGGCGTCACCAAACAATGGTGCCATTCGTAACAGGCAAGAGACGTTAATTCGGCAACGTCGGATAGCGATTCTGTAGCGATACCCAAGTCGGCACGACCGCTCATCACTTCCCCGGCGATCTGGCTTGGGTTGCCCTGATGCAGCGTTAATTTTACTTTCGGATAGCGTTCGGAAAACTGCTTGATCACATTCGGCAACGAATAACGTGCCTGAGTGTGAGTGGTTGCTATTGTGAAAGCCCCGGCGTTTTCTTGGTTAAAGTCTTCGGCGACACGTTTCAAGTTAGCCGCTTCGCGCAACACGCGTTCGGCGACGGCAACAATGGCGCGGCCGGGTTCGGTCAAATCCACGACCCGTTTACCGCTGCGAACCAGCATTTCTACACCCAGCTCTTCTTCCAACAGCCGGATCTGTTTGCTGACGCCGGGTTGCGAAGTATGCAACGCGATCGCTGCATCGGAAATGCTTAAGCCCTGGTTCGCGACCTCACACAAATACCGCAACTGTTGTAACTTCATGATTATATTATTTATAACTAAATCGTATTAAATTATAAATTAATATTCTTTTATTATCTATAGGCGATTTGATAACCTTCGTTTCCTTATCAATTTATCTACGTCACCGAGAAGAAAAATGGACTGGCTCTACCCCTTATCAGGATTACTCGTCGGCATCATCGTCGGGCTGACCGGCGTCGGCGGTGGTTCGCTGATGACGCCGCTGCTGGTATTGGGTTTTGGCTTTTCACCGGCAACCGCGGTCGGCACTGACCTTCTATATGCCGCCCTCACTAAAGCCGGCGGCACCTTCGTACACCACCAGAAATCAAATATCGATTGGCGCGTTGTTGGCCTGCTCGGGGCGGGCAGTGTGCCGGCGGCCTTGATTACGCTCGGCGTCATGCATAGCTTAGGCCCGGCGAGTAAGTCGACCAATTCACTCATCATGACAACATTGGGGGTGGCGCTAATTTTGACCGCCCTATCGATTATTTTGCGCGGCCTGTTTCAGTCGTCGGCACGACCGCGCGAAATTGTTGTCGATGCGCCCATTTCCATTCAAGCCGCCGTGAATACCGTGATCGTCGGTCTGTTTCTTGGCGTATTGGTGACCATATCCTCCGTTGGCGCAGGCGCATTAGGTACTCTTGCGCTCTTTATACTTTACCCGCGCTTGTCGACTCGCCAAGTCGTGGGTACCGATATCGCGCACGCCGTGCCGTTAACACTAATCGGCGGCCTGGGTCATGCGGTTCTAGGCACGGTCGATTACGTATTGCTCGGTAGTCTATTGCTCGGCTCGCTACCGGGCATTTGGCTTGGCAGCCATTTAAGTTCCCATGTTCCCGAGCGCATTTTGCGCTCGCTCCTCGCCACCATGTTGCTTATTATTGGCGGCAAATTCGTCCTGTAAATTATTGCCCCCTATGTATAGATACGACCACTACGACCAAACTATCGTCAACGAACGCGTCGCGCAGTTTCGCGATCAAACGCAGCGCTTTCTCGCCGGCGAACTAAGCGAAGACGAATTTCGCCCGCTGCGATTGCAAAACGGCCTCTACATTCAGCGTGTCGCGCCGATGCTGCGGGTCGCCATTCCCTACGGCATGCTGTCGTCGAAGCAATTGCGAATGTTGGGGCACATCGCGCGCAAGTACGATAAAAACTATGCGCACTTCACCACGCGCCAAAATATTCAATACAACTGGCCGAAGCTGGAAGATACGCCAGACATTTTGGCCGATCTCGCGTCGGTGGAAATGCACGCGATTCAAACCAGCGGCAACTGCATTCGCAATATCACCAGCGATCACTTTGCCGGGGTCGCGGAAGATGAAATAGTCGATCCGCGTCCGTATTGCGAAGTGCTGCGCCAGTGGTCGACCTTTCATCCGGAATTCGCTTACCTACCACGCAAATTCAAGATTGCCGTCTGCGGCACGAAAGAAGATCGCGCCGCGACGATGGTGCATGACATCGGCGTTTATCTGCGCCGCGACGACGATGGCGAAGTAGTGTTGGACGTGCTGGTTGGTGGCGGCCTCGGCCGCACACCGATCGTCGGCCCGATCATTAAAAAAGATTTGCCGTGGCAACACATGATGAGTTATTTGGAGGCCGCGCTGCGCGTCTACAACCGCTACGGCCGCCGCGATAATTTATACAAAGCGCGCATCAAAATTTTGGTGAAAGCGCTGACGCCGCAGAAATTTGCCGAAGAAGTCGAAGCCGAATGGCGGCACCTCAAAGACGGCCCGGCGACCCTCACAGAACAAGAACTGGCGCGGGTCTCCAAGCATTTTACCGATCCGAGTTATGAAATTTTAGGCGCAGTCGATGCCGGTTTTTATCAGCATTTGAGCCAAGATAAAGCGTTCGCCACGTGGGTGAAACGTTCCGGGCCATCCGCATCGCGTGCCAGGTTATCGCAGCATCACGTTATCATTAAAGCCGATGGGTATTGCGCCGGGCGATTTGACCGACACGCAAATGGATCAAGTCGCCGATCTCGCCGACGAGTTTAGCTACGGTGAGCTTCGCGTTTCGCACGAACAGAATTTAATTTTGGCCGACGTCAAACAAAGCGAGCTTTTCACGCTATGGCAAAAAGCCAAAGCGATCGGCCTTGCGACCCCGAATATTGGCCTGATCAGCGACATCGTCTGCTGTCCCGGCGGCGATTTTTGCTCGCTCGCCAATGCGAAATCCTTACCGATTGCCGATTCGATTCAGCAGCGTTTCGAAAATCTCGACTATCAACACGACATCGGAGAATTGGATTTGAATATTTCCGGCTGCATGAATTCTTGCGGCCATCATCATGTCGGCCACATCGGTATTCTCGGTGTCGATAAAGGAGGTTCTCGAGTGGTATCAAATCAGCATCGGTGGCCACTCCGGCCGCGCGCTGGAAGGCATTGATCGCACGCGCCCGACGGTGTTGGGTGATGTCATCGGCCCATCTTTCGCCGCAGCAGACGTGCCCGACGTCATCGAAAACTTGGTGCAAACTTATTTGACCAATCGCTATGAAGACGAGCGCTTCGTCGACACGGTAAACCGCCTCGGCATCGAGCCATTTAAGATCGGTGTTTATGGTGAAAAAGGACATTCAAAGGTAGCTGCCCATGCCTAAGATTATTCTCAATGGCGCGATTGTTGACGATCAATGGATCGCGCTCGACGATGACGTTGCGGTCGCTATTCCGAGCATGAGCGACGCACCGCATTTGATCGTACCGCTCAAGATTTGGCAGGCTCGTCGCGAAGCACTTGTAGCGCGCGGCGGCTCACTGGGTTTGTTGTTGCAAACGAATGATGAACCGATCCCTTTTAGTTCTGATGTATCGATCTTTGCGCTGATCGCGATTCATTTCGAAAAATTTACCGATGGACGCGGCTATTCTCTCGGGCCGTTTGCTTCGTGACCGCTATGGTTTTAAAGGTGAGCTTCGCGCCGTCGGCGACGTGTTGCAAGATCAGTTGTTTTATTTGAATCGCAGTGGCTTTAACGCATTCGCCATTCGCGCCGATAAAAGTATCGACGCTGCGTTGAAGAGCCTGAGCGACTTCAGCGAATCTTATCAAGGCGCATGGGATCAGCCGCTTCCGCTGTTCAAGCGCCGTCAAACTTCCGGCGCGGCGTAAGGAAAACACGATGACCTTCGCCAGCAAATTGCTCGAGACACAGCAGCTACTCAAAAAAATTGTTCAGGATCATGCCTCGGTAACTTTCGCCCACAGCCTCGGCGCGGAAGACATGGTGTTGATGGACTTGATCACCAAACATGCGCCAAGCATCGAGATTTTTTCCATCGACACGGGACGTTTGCCGACGGAAACCTACGACCTGATCGAGCGCGCGATCAAACACTATCGGCGCAAGATTGTCGTTTACTTTCCCGAGCAGTCCGCCGTTGAAAATTTCGTACGCATCAACGGCATTAACGGTTTTCGCGACAGCATCGCGCAGCGGAAAGACTGCTGCCACGCGCGCAAAGTCGAGCCATTACAGCGCGCGCTGAAGGGTAAAGCCGCGTGGATCACCGGCCTGCGCCGCGAACAAGCGGTCACGCGAAAGAATTTGAGCGCTTCCGAATTCGATCAAGCCAACGGTTTACAGAAATACAATCCGCTGATCGAATGGAGCGAAGACGACGTGTGGGATTACCTTCACGAGTTCGACGTGCCATACAACGCGCTACACGATCAGGGCTTTCCCAGCATTGGCTGCGCGCCCTGCACCCGCGCGATCGAGCCTGGTGAAGATGTTCGCGCCGGCCGCTGGTGGTGGGAAAACGCCGAGCAAAAAGAATGTGGACTTCATGTTAAAAATCCCGATGACTCGGCCACGGTTTCGTCATAAACGAAGACTTTAGAAAATGTTAGCAAGCTTGAAAGAAAACATAGTGGACGCAAACGCAAATTTGTCGCTGGCCAAGAAGCGAATCAGCCACCTCGATTGGCTGGAAGCGGAAGCTATTCACATCATGCGTGAAGTCGCGGCGGAATGTAGCAACCCGGTGTTATTTTTCTCCGGCGGTAAAGACTCGATTGTCATGCTGCGCCTGGCGGAAAAAGCGTTCCGCCCTGGTAAATTCCCGTTTCCGCTAATGCACATCGACACCGGCCACAATTTCCCGGAAGTGATCGCGTTCCGCGACCAGCGCGCCGCTGAATTGGGCGAGCGCTTGATCGTGCGTTCGCTGGAAGATTCCATGGCCAATGGCCGCATTCGCTTGCGCCGCCCCGATGAAAGCCGTAACGCCTATCAAAGCATCACTTTGCTAGACGCAATCAACGAATTCGGTTTCGACGCTTGCTTCGGCGGTGCGCGTCGCGATGAAGAGAAAGCGCGCGCGAAAGAACGCATGTTCTCGTTTCGCGACGAGTTCGGACAATGGGATCCGAAAAATCAGCGGCCGGAATTGTGGGCGCTTTATAACACGCGCGTGAACAAGGGCGAGCATATGCGCGTGTTCCCGATTAGCAATTGGACCGAGCTGGACGTATGGCAATACATTGGGCGTGAGAAGCTTGAAGTGCCGTCGATTTATTACGCGCACGTGCGCCCCGTAGTTCGTCGCGGTAGTTCGCTCGTGCCGGTAACCGAACTAACGCCGCCGAAATCCGGCGATGTAGTTGAACAAGTCTCTGTGCGCTTTCGAACCGTCGGAGACATCACTTGCACTGCGCCGGTGGAATCCGACGCGAAGGATTGCCAAGACATCATCGCCGAAACCGCGTTGACGCGAATCACCGAACGCGGCGCGACGCGCCTGGATGATCAAACCTCCGACGCCTCAATGGAGTTGCGCAAGAAAGAAGGGTATTTCTAATGAGCAGCATTGCATTAAAAACGCCGGAAACCATGGAGTTGCTGCGCTTTACTACGGCGGGTAGCGTCGACGATGGCAAGAGCACATTGATCGGCCGCTTGCTGTACGACTCGAAATCGATTTTCGAAGATCAACTCTCCGCTGTGGAGAAAACCAGCAAAAAACGCGGCGCGGATGCAATTGACTTATCGCTGTTGACGGACGGCTTAATCGCCGAGCGCGAGCAAGGCATCACCATCGACGTCGCCTATCGTTATTTCGCCACGCCGAAACGCAAATTCATCATCGCCGATACGCCCGGCCACGAGCAATACACGCGCAACATGGTCACGGGCGCATCGACCGCTGATCTGGCGATCGTGTTGGTCGACGCGGCGAAAGGCTTGTCGATCCAATCGCGCCGCCATGCACTGATCGCCCACCTGCTCGGCATTCCGCACGTCGTCGTCGCGATCAACAAAATGGATTTAGTTGATTATTCCAAAGACGTATTCGAAACCTTGCGCGGTGAATTTTCCGCTTTTTGCGCGCGCTTAGGCATTCGCGATGCGCGCTTTGTGCCGATGTCCGCGTTGCGCGGTGACATGGTTGTCGATCGCGGTGAGAGATTGGCGTGGTACAAAGGCCCGACACTGCTGGAAGTGCTCGAAAGCGTAACCGTGCTGGAAGATCGCGGTGGCCCGTTCCGTTTCCCGGTGCAATTAGTTGGCCGCCCTCACGCGGTCGAGTTGCAACATCTGCGTGGTTACATGGGGCGCATCGAATCCGGCAGCGTCGCCGTTGGCGATCCGATTACGGTTTTGCCTTCAGGCCTCACGACGAAAATTCGCGAAATCGTCACCTATGATGGCGCGCTCGAAGTTGCCCATGCGCCACAGTCCGTGATGCTGTTGCTCGAAGACGAGATCGACATATCGCGCGGCGACATGATCGTTCATTCGCATCATCAACCCAAAGTTGAAAAGACCATTCGCGCACATATTTCGTGGATGGATAACGAGCCGCTGGATTTGTCGCGCAAATATTTGATCAAGCAAACCACGCGCGTCGCGAAAGCGGTCTTCACCTCAGTCGAACACAAAATCGACGTGCAATCCTTGGAAGAAGTCGATGCGGATGGCGTGCTAAAACTGAACGACATTGGCACCGTCGCAATAAAGCTGCAACAACCGCTCGCGTTCGATTCCTATCAAGACAATCGCGTCACCGGCAGCTTCATCGTCATCGATGAAATCACCAATCACACCGTCGCCGCGGGGATGATTCGGTGAGCGGAAAAGTTTATCTAGTCGGCGCCGGCCCCGGCGCGCCGGATCTGCTAACGCTCCGTGCCGCGAAATTGCTCGCCCAAGCGGACATCGTTTTTTACGACGCATTAGTTCATCCCGACACTATCGCATTAGCCGAACGCGCAGAGAAAATCGCCGTCGGCAAACGTTGCGGCAAAGCTTCCACCGCGCAACGCTTCATCAACAAACGCTTAGTCGACGCCGCTCAAAAATTCCAAACAGTCGTGCGCTTAAAAGGCGGCGACCCGATGCTATTCGGCCGCGCGCAAGAAGAAATTCAAGCGCTGGAAGACGCTGGCATCGAGTATCAAATCGTCCCCGGCATCACCGCCGCGCTGGCCGCCAGCGCCGATCTCGGCATCTCGCTCACGCGCCGCGGATTGAGCCGCAGCGTCGCGTTCGTCACGCCAAGAGTCGGCCCCGGCGAAGCGGAAAATGATTGGGTACAAGCCGTCATCGCCGCCGACACCGTCGCGCTTTACATGGCGAGCGGTGAGGCACAAGAAATTTCCACCCGTTTAATCGCCGCAGGAAAAGCCACAAACACGCCCGTCGCAATTGTAGAAAACGCGTCGCTACCGAATGCGCGCATCGAATTTTCTACGCTGGCAAATCTCGCCAACACCATCGCGCCCTCAATCTCGAAGGCCCAGCGCTCATTCTCCTTGGCGAAGTTTATCGCCACAGGCGCTGAAGCGATCGTCGAGCAATCAATACTTAAAATCGCCTCGGCCTAGAAGCCAATAACCACGCGGCTCTCCGGCATGCAATTGCCAGGAGCCGCGCGCTATCGGCTCCGTGGCAATGCCACAATGGCATAATAGATGGCAATTCGCTAAAGTAGGAATTCCTTACTTTAGGAAAATAGCATGTTAGCGAAAATCACCTCCAAAAATCAACTCACGTTGCCCAAAGCCATCGTCAAAGAATTTCCCGGAACGGATTATTTCGACGTTCAAGCGAAGCGGGGCGCATCGTACTCACGCCGGTGCGAGTGCAAAAGCTGGAGCCCATCTGGAAAAAAATCGAATCACTGGGCATTACGGAAAAGGACATCGACGCCGCAGTACAATGGGCGCGCGGACGAGGTAAGTGACCGAGCCAATTCGTGTAGCAATCGACACAAACGTTGTTCTATCCGCGATCGTGTTTCGCGCGGGTCGAATCGCCGGGATGCGCAGCACGTTCGGCACGACCCTTACGCCAGTAGTTTCATCCGATACGTTAGCCGAACTCGTACGCGTTTTGACTTACCCAAAAATTGGATTAAGCGTCGAGCAACAAAAGACCACGCTAACCTTCTACATGGAGCACGCCGAAACCTCGCGCCGATCCGCGCACTCGAAGCAAACTACCCAAATGCCGTGACCCAAAAGACGAAATGTTTTTGCGCCTAGCCTATGCCGCGAAAGTCGACGCACTCGTAACCGGCGACGATGATTTGCTTGCGCTGGTCGGGCGAATCGCGGATTCCGATTTTGTCGCCAAGTGGATCGACGCGCGGCCCTAAATGATTAGGTTGTCTGAATTGATTTCAAGTACTGCCGGGCGATAGGACGGACAGCCGCATGGTTATTGGTCTGCAGGCACTATTGCATAAGTATTGGAACGTTCGCGACTTGAACTGGCATCGAGAAACTCGATACTGTAACGGACAAAGAACCGAGGTCTAAATGGAGGCAGATACCGCCCCGCCGGTCCAATCGTCAGCTGAAACATCGGGGTCTGGATAGTACGTTACATGTTTGAGTAGGTCTTTCAACCTAGTTCGTAACTTTTCAATCTCCTTTGGTGTACCAGGCTCATCTTGTTGCGGACGCGTATATCCGTGACGTATATCAGCGTGCGCGGGACGTCATCCAAAGGAGTAGCAACGACCTGGGATTCAATTTTACGGATTGAGTCTGCCCTGACAACGGCGAGGCCGCGGTACTATTTTACACCATCGACGGCAACTCGATTTTTACCCCAACGCTTACAAAATGTTGCGTCCGCGAAGTCGAGTCTAATTACAGAAACTTCGTCCTTACCTGGGGGAGATTCAAAGGCCTGTGGCTTCAGTCTGAGCTTGCTTGTCGAAATGATAAGGATGAAGGATTGCTCTGACAATCGACTCTCCGTCTGCGACATTCCTAGGCGGTTGGTCCATTAACTCGCGCAGCGGGATTGATAGAACTCGACGATGACTGAATAGGCAGTAAGATGGCCTCTATCGATTTCGCCATAGGATAAATTTCTGGTGAATCGGTTTTTCCTTCGAGGAAAATAGCTTTCCCAACGATCGGTTTTACATAAAAGCTATAACGCGTTTGGCCGATTTCCAAATAGGCTTCCCCGAACGGTGACTCCCATTCAAAAGTTATTGTTCCGTTCGGATGCGGTGCAACGAATGGAGTTCCGAGAAGGGGCGGAAGATGGATGCCATCTAAAAAATTCGCAGCATTTTCGATAGTTGCAGACTTTATTGATGTGGCGCCGTAACCGTCCCAGCCCTCCCGTAATTTACTGAATGATCGAACACGAGCAATTGCTAATGCCGCGATGCCGACTGATGGCTGGGAAACGAATGGCAACGAATATGAGTAGTCCACCACAATGCTTATCGAGAACAGCGATCCCTGGGTATACGAAATGGAGTTCGCCAAGGGAATAATCTTTGTTAGTACGTTCCCGAGTCGGGTCGAACTCCTCAATTGGCCACCTCAATTGGCTCCATGTCAGCATGCAACTTCGTGACCGTTTCCATGAAAACTTTATGAATTATATTCCGGGCCTCTGTTAGTACCCAACTACTATCGATGGATCAGGATCAATGTCACGCTGAATAATTACTGAAGTATCAACAATAACCGCAAATTGATTGTCGATCACTCCTTCCCCGAGCAGCATTACCATTTGGCCCGCCGATACCGGCAATGTCAATTGCAATTGCGGAATCAGTTGTCCGGGTTCAGTGCAAACACTGTCGAAAACGCTTGGTAACTTAAGTTCGAATCCGAGTATGTCTGCAAGAAACTCACGTGTCGAACGTCCTTTAATTAAATCGCTTCGATATCCGTCGATGTATCGAACAATGGCTGACGTAAATCGGGGCGAAGGCTCATTCAAACCCTTGTAAACGCCTCGGAGAGAGTCGACAGCCCTTTCTGAATAACAGTCGAAACGTCCCCCAATTTTTATACGGAGGCAACACGTTTGCAGTGAAAACACCGTTGCGGATTGATGAGAGTGTTGAGGCATATGGCTGTTTCTGACGGTATCTATCGATACGCGACCTGGAACGATGTAATCGGAAAACCAGGGGGAATAACGCGTCGAAACGCGAATATCCTGCCTTCACGGACTGCCGCTCCAAATTGCATGAAAAGCTCTTCCAGGCGATTGCTGTTCAATCCACTTCGTGCGACCCCGCTTCCAACAACCGGAAGCATGATGGAAGCGTCGCCCCAATGGAGTTCGGCAATTAATTCTATAAGCGGTGGTTTATTGTATGAGGTAGCCACGACGAAGATAATACAGCATTCACGACAAATTCAGCAGGCAACTTTTTATACTTAAACCTTTGGATTGCGGCGCCTTCGGCCTGCCCGAGCTCTTGTTTTTCTCATGACACCGCCCGGAACGGCAATATCGAAGCGGCCTCCAGGCCGCACCTTGTCAAGCGCCAACATCCATGACGCTCTTGGCGAGAGTGATTTAGACATTTGGTCGCGGTTCACCCAACGTCACGGAATTGTTATTTCCTTGTAAACCCACGCCAAATGCCATAATATAACAATTGTTATAACTTATTCGAGTAACACCATGCACACACTAAAACTCACCCAAATCGGCAATTCCGTCGGCGTGATTTTGCCGAAAGAAGTTCTCGCCAAACTAAAGCTGGAAAAGGGCCAAAGCATTTTTATCACCGAGACGCCGGATGGCTATGCGATTACGCCGCATGATCCGAATTTCGAAACGCAGATGCAAGCGGCTGAAGAAATAATGAAACGGCGGCGGAACGTTTTGCGCGAACTTGCGAAGTGAGCGACTGGATTTGGCTTGATCCCGCAGTAATTTACGCCGTTCACAATGCACAGCTCGCGGAACATGGCGGGTCGGCCGGCGTTCGCGATGCGGGGCTGCTTGAATCGGCGTTAGCACGGCCACAAAATTTACTCGCCTATCGCGAGCCGGATGCATACGATCTCGCTGCTGCCTATGGTTTCGGCATCGCGCGCAACCACCCTTTCATCGACGGTAACAAGCGTACAGCGTTTGTCGCGGTTGAACTTTTCCTGAACTTGAACGGATTTTCACTCATGGCAACGGATGTTGAATGCGTGATGACGATGCTGGCGCTCGCCGCTGGCGAACTCAGCGAAGAAGCATTCGCGCGCTGGATACGCGCGAACACATCTGAGCGCTAGGTACGTCATTCAAATTCGTAAACTCGATTGCTTTCTCTTTAACCCTTGCCAAGAGCCGCGCCAGTCCTTGTTCCTGGCGTGGCATTGCCGCAGACGCAAGCTGGATGCGCGCTCTGGCTCGACGCATTTCAAATCTTTAAAATTACTTTTTTTCAGCCAGATAATGACGCCAGCCGCCAAAATGCGTAATGTCGTCGGCGCTCTGAGTAACATAACTCTCGCAGACAAAGCCTTGTACTGCATCACCTGATTCAAGCTCGATCGTACCAATTCCCAGCGGCGCAGGAATTCCCACGACAAAGGTGCCGAATGCTGCGGCCGGCATTTCCCAGACTTCGAGTTCGATCGCCTTACCCGCCTCGCTCCTCAACATCCCCGGTCGCCGCACATCCGCTACCCGCCAACGCATACAAACGATACTTCGCGGCGCTTCGTGTTGTGCGGCACAAGCGCGCGCCACAAACGGCGACGAGAATCATTCCCGGCTCGGGTTGGGACAAACTCTGCGTGCGCTTGAATGCGGTCGCGCCGAGCGCTAATGGAAACGCCGTTTGCCAACGTCGCGCCAATTCGAGCAATGCGTGATCGCTCAAAGCAGGCGCGCCGAAAGCGATGCCGAACGGCAAGCCATTGCTCAGAAATCCAGCCGGCACGGCGATCGCCGCAAGATCCAGCAAGTTCATGAAATTGGTGTAGTAGCCAAGATTAGAATTGAGCTTGATTGGTTCGGCCAACACCTCATTGAAGCCGGAACCCTAGGCGCCCTTAAGACGCGGTAATTGCATACCTCGCCTCTCTAGCTTACTCAACGCAGTAACCGTGCCACGTTAGTTACGGCCACGCATATGTTTTCTAAATCAATTGGTTATGGTTGTTTTCCATTCTCGAAACGTCAGGGTAGAACGCCCCAGAATAGCGCGGTAAGTGATGGACCGCACTATTACTGTGCGGAAATTTAACCGGAAATTTGATACGTTTTCGACCGATCGAACTTGCAACGATCCACTAAATCTTGTGAGCTGGCCAATGATTTGTGAACCACAAATCCAACATCATCAAAACCCAAACCATCGTACCGTAGTAACCAGCATTTCCGGAACGCACTGCCGCAATCAGTTCGCGCGTAAATTCTTTGCGAATAACACCGCGATCGCCGAGCTGTTCAAGGCTTCCATAAGCAAGTTGTTGCAATGGCGGATAGTCTCGCAGCCACGGGCCAAACGGTAGACCGAAGCCATGTTTGCTCTTGGTAAGGATGGCGTCAGGAAGAAATCCACGCAACGATTCTTTGAAAAAATAGCGCAGCTTTGTACCCTTTAGTTTCAAATTTGGAGCAAGCCGCAACGAAAAATCCAGCACTCCATCATCAAGCATAGGGTAAGCGACGTTGACTCTAGCTAATTCACACATGCGCGACACTTTCGGCAGATCGTTATCGCTTAAGGTAAGCTTGAAATCGAGCGCCAACATGCGATTAATCAGCGTATGGGCGCGCGCCTCGCTATAGACCTTCGTTAAATGTTGCAACGGGGTCGAGGTACTAACGTCGGCGAGAAATTCCGGCGCCAGTACGTTTGTTACACCAAACCGGTCGAGCAAGTTATAGGTTTCCATTCGCGCCGGCATCGGTAATTTCGCTTGCTCAACATAGCTTTTTGCTTTGCGTAACAGGGCGATGCTATCGAGTCCTGGCAGGCCGAGTGCCGGTTCGACGACAGCACCGCGAATCAATCCTGGCACACGTTGATAGTGCTCAAAAATATGCTGTTTAGCATAGCGCTCGTTGCCGCCGTAAAGCTCGTCGCCACCGTCACCACCCAATAAAAGGTCGACGCCATCTTGTTTAGCAAATCGCGCGCAAAAATAGGTCGGCACGGCCGATGAATTGCCGAATGGTTGGTCATAGACTTGCGCAATTTTGGGAATTGCCTCGGCAACGTCGGCGGGCGTGACATAGTATTCATGATGGTCGGTTTTGAAGTGTTTTGCCGCGATTCGGGCGTATTCCATTTCATCGTACCCGGCGGCCTCAAAACCGATTGAATACGTGCGCGCGGGCGCGCCTGAGACCTGGCCAAGTAGGCCGGCGATCGTCGAGCTGTCAGTTCCACCGCTCAAAAATGCACCACAGTTCCGGCCGTCCGCGGCATTCTTCACACCATCACGCAGAGCACCCAAAAAGTCATGTTTCAATTCCTCGAATGGCGCGGATTGATTCTCGATGAACTCTGGTTGCCAGTAACGATTGACCGTCGCTCGTCCATTTTTGTACGTCAAACACTCGCCGGCCAACAGCCGGCGCACGTCTCGGTAAACCGTTTCTGGGCCGGGGATGACGTGAAAATAAATGTAGTTAAAAATGGACTGGGAATTCAGCGTAAATTCCTGGCTAACACGAAGCGAATCTAAGCTCGACGCAAAATGAATTGCGCTTGAGCCCATCGCATAACTCAATGGATGGGTGGCAAATCGATCAACGGCGAGAAACAGTGTTTGCTCGTTTTGATCTTCTATCGCGAGCGAATACTGGCCCAACATGTGATTCGCCAGATTTCCTTGCCAGCGACGATAGCCTGTTGCCAACGCAGCAACGTGACCACGTGCGCGCGCGAGTTCGTTTAGTTCGCTGTTGGCAAAACGGGGTACTCCCGAGAACGCAATTAATAGTGATCCATCTTCACCGAGGTGTTGAGCAACGCCCAATTCGGCTGCTGCCAGACCGCACCACGCTTTACTAATTGCTTGGGGACGAGCTTCGTCAAAACGCGCCAACGCTGCCGCCATTGCATCAATATCTGACTGCGAAGACTTCGCCGTAAAATCTAGCCAACCACATATTCCAGCCAAACTGCTCTCCCTAAATCAAATTTATGTTAACTTCTAAACTAGAACTTCCAGAGGTGCAGGATGACTCAAGAATGCGGTTGGACTCGCTGTGAGACCATAGGCGCCGGATTGAAACACGACCACGAAATTGCCGACATCCGCATGCGGCAGTTGCATTTTATCCGCGAGCAGGTCCAACGGCGTACAAAGCGGTCCGACTACGGAAGCGGTTTCTGCCACTTCCGCGTCCATGCGATCGCCGATTGCGACCGGATAGTTTTTGCGGATCACTTGGCCGAAGTTTCCCGAAGCCGACAATTGATGATGCAACCCGCCATCGGTGACCAAAAAGATCTGGCCACGGGAAATTTTTCGATCCACGATCCGACAGACATAGATTCCCGCCTCACCGACCAAATACCGCCCTAACTCGATCACTATTTGGGCATGCGGCAAGTTGCGCTTGGCTTCCGGCATTAAGCGGTGCAGATTTTCTCCGACTGTGGCGATATCAAGCGCACTCTCTCCAGGAAAATAGGGGATTCCAAATCCGCCGCCAATGTTAAGCGACCGAATCGGCATAGCCGAGGCCTGTTGGAGCCGGTGGGCCAACGCAAAGGTTTTTTCCTGGGCTTCGTGAATGGACTCGGTGCGAAGATTTTGCGAACCGCTATAGATGTGAAACCCTTGAAAATCTAAGGGCAATTCTTTCAGCCGATCAAGTAGCGCCGGAACAGTTTCTGCGTCGATGCCAAATTGTTTTGGGCCACCCCCCATTTTCATTCCGGAGGACTTAAGCTCAAAATCCGGATTCACCCGCACTGCGACACGTGGCTTGATGCCGAGGAAATGACCCAATGAGGCGGCTGTTTCCATTTCACGCGGCGATTCCAGATTGATTGTAATTCCCGCCGCGATTGCAGAAGTCAGTTCCCGCTCGCTTTTTCCAGGTCCGGCAAAACTAATTAACTTGGGATTCATCCCGGAATCAAGCGCAACGCGCAGCTCATTTCCCGAGGCAACATCCAACCCATCCACTAATCCCGCCATAAACTGGACCAAGACCGGCATGGGGTTCGCTTTCATCGCGTAGTGCAAATGAATATCTGACGGAATATGCCGCCGCAGTAATGCGATCCGGTCACGTAGTAATTCTCGGTCATAGGCGAAGAAGGGCGTCTGACCAACCCGAGCGGCCAAGCGCGTGAGCGAAACCCCGTTCACTTGGAGACATCCGTCAACCGCGCGCCAATTGGCCATCGGGGCATGCGTGGGCTTTGCGATACTCACGCGTTACTCCCATCAAAAATATTCTCAGCGCTCTGAGCTAACGTTTTGCGGTCAATCTTGCCATTTGGATTGCGCGGCAAACTTTCGCGACTGATGATAATTTTATGTGGCACCATGAATCCAGGTAAATCGCGTTTTGCCGACGTGAGAAGTGCTTCAACGGATAACTCTTGACCTGAAATTGGCATTGCGACGACAACAATCGCTTGGCCTAACGTCGGATGCTTCACGCCAAATGCCGCGACTTCGCTCACCAGGCCCGTCGCATAGATGACCTCTTCGACTTCCGTTGGGCTGACTCGGTAACCGGAAGTCTTAATCATTTCGTCGCGACGACTGATAAAATAAAGGTAACCTTCAATGTCGCGCTTAACCGTATCGCCGGACCAGACGGCCATTTCCGGCATGACCAAGCCACTTAGCTGCCCGGGCGCGGGTTTGAAGCGCTCGGCGGTCTTTTCGATATCGTTCCAATAACCAAGCGAAACGTGCACCCCGCGGTGCACCAACTCGCCTGGCTCATCTACAGCACATTCGGAACCGTCTTCACGTACGACGAGAATCTCCGCATTTGGAATTGCTTTCCCGATTGAGTCCGGCCGAACAACCACTTGGTCGGGGGGCAAATAAGTTGATCTGAACGCTTCGGTCAAACCATACATTAGAAAAGGTTTGGTTTTTGGCAACGCGCTACGTAGCGCTTTGAGCGTGGGTTCGGGCATATGACCGCCCGAGTTCGTGATGTATCTCAAGTTTTCAACAGCAGCCGTCGGCCACGGTAATTGCGCGAGTTGGGCCCAAAGTGGCGGAACCGCCGCCAGCCCGGTAATTTTTTCATCTGCGGCCGCCTTTATCACATCACGTGGGAATAAGTAATTCATCAACACCGCAGTCGCACCGACGAGAAACGTCGTCGTAATTTGATTAAGCCCGTAATCAAACGAGAGTGGCAAAACCGATAGAATCCGATCCTCCGCGGAGAGTTCCAAATATTGCACGACACTTTTCGCGCCGGCAACGATGTTGCGATGCGATAGAACTACGCCCTTGGGCTTTCCAGTACTTCCCGAAGTGTAAAGTATCGCGGCCATGTCGCTATCGATAACTCGATGACGCGGCTGCGCCTTTACCTCGTTTAGCCCGAATTCCCAGCCTAAAATGCGCACGTCTTCACGATCCGGAACTGATCCTGTGTCCGAATCAACCAAAACTATCGCGCGAAGATTTGGACAATCTTTAAGAACAGGAAGTAGGAGTTTTAACCGATCATTCGATGTCACCAATATTCGGACATCGCAGTCGTTCAGAATGTGGGCAACCTGCTCGCCCTTAAGCAACGGATTTATCGGTACAAATACTCCGCCTGCGTATGCTGCGGCAAACATCGCGCCAATGTTCTCGATTCGTTTTTCAAGAAACGTCGCGATTCGCTCCGACTTCTCGAGGCCAAGCGTCAAAAAAAGATTTGCTGCGTTATCTACGAGGCGCGCAAGCTGCGCGTAGCTAATAGACTGTTTTTGATAGACTAATGCAATGTTGGAAGGCGCGATTCGCGCGGATCGCGCAACCAGATCGTGGATGAGTTGACTCATATGTTATCGTGCTAAATGTAATTGGGTGCAGCTGAAATTAGGCCTTAAAAATTATTCCCCGATGTCGCGTAAAGCGGATAGGCCTTCGCACATTTTACCTTACCGACTCAACGTGCTCCTTGCGTTTTCGAAGGCATCCAACGTTGCACAATGCCTACCATAATTTATAATCGGTCTATTGAGAAATTCATGCTTCATTCAACTTTGCCGACGAGGCGCCAGGGCATGCAAAAACGCAACGCTCCAAGCACATGCAAGGCATCTGGTTAAGCTAATCCAGAATGAATTCAAAAAAGGAGCGAGCAAATCAGGCTGCACGACATATGTAACATAGCATGAACCCGCGATTTATCTAGGCTCGCAAATCGCATTGACGCTAATCGGCGACTTTGCTTAGCTTTGCTTGAACCGATGGTGGGAAGTGTGAGCAAAAAACCGATTTCACGTTTGAGAAGTGCGCAATCAAGATTGCGCTTTAAACCCAAGTAAAATGGCGTTTCATACTAGTTTTTTAATGGACTACGTCGAGTAATCGCGTAAGATCGAAGGCAAACTTTTTATTGATGGTGGCGAAACAATGACATTTCCTTCCCGTGTAGTACTTGTTTCCGCGCTGCTGACGGTTTCATTACCCGCGTTTGCGCAAATTCTCGGATGCAGTGACCCGTTGCGAAGAGACGGTGGTTATGGACCATTCGACTACACCGATCCAGCCCATTTTCGCGAAAAGCTCCCTATCGTAGACCAAAATCACTTTACCCCAAACGTTGAAAATCTAAGAGGTGGCGCTACCGAAGCCGGTCACAACAATCCTAAAGCGGTTGCGGGCGACCTAAGGTACACGCTCATGGCGTTTCCAAATCATCATCGAGCCTTGGCATCAATGATTCGTCTGTCATTTAAGGAAAACAAACCCAAACCCGATGGCCAGAGATTTACTGTTGAGTGCTGGCTGGACCGAGCGATACGTTGGCGCCCAGGAGACGGAACGGTACGAATGCTTTACGGCAACTATCTGTCACATGCCAAAATCAAGCGGTACGATGACGCGATCGCTCAATATAAGAAAGCAGAAGACACACTCACGAATCCGAAAACGCTCGGTAACTTGTATTACAACATGGGCCTGCTCTATTTCAACAAAAAGGACTATGAAAAAGCGCGCGACTTCGCAAACAAGGCGTACGCTCGTGGCTTCCCACTTTCTGGATTGAAGGAAATGCTGGTGCGTGCTGGGAAGTGGCAAGGCTGATTGTTAAGTAAGGGCGTGCAGCCTCCGCCATTCCTCGCCACGTAAGCAGAAAATATTTAATCTCCGCCTAACGTCGTGTGTGTTGAATTACGACCGAGGCACTCCTCCGGACGATCGAAATTGCAGCGCTAGCGCGCAATTCTTTGGGGTTGGAGGGCCGCAGAGGAAGTTAAGGTTGATCCAATTAGTTTGACCCTGCGCCCATGACGGTCGTAGGCGAGACACCGAATGGCGTTCACTCTGGTAGGGATCCAGTAACGAATTGGAGACTGGCGTTATTTTTTGCTATGGCCTCGAGAGGCGGACACAAACAGGCATCTTTGTACACTTAAAGGTGAGACAAAGCGCAAGAGCAGGTGCCCGAGAATTGCTCTCGCTCATGTCCATCCGCTTTGGAATTTTCTGACACCGGATACACCAGCACATTGCCGCAGTAAGGCTCCCGCTGTTTCAGCCTTACTTCGCGGTCAAAGTTTCCTTGATGATTTTTGGTGTAATGAAGATCAGTAATTCGATCTTATCGTCGACCCTCGCGTCGTGCTTAAACAATCGTCCAATAAACGGGATATCGCCTAATAGTGGCACTTTTTCAGTGTCGACGCGGGACGTTTGCTCGTAAATTCCGCCCAGTACCGCAGTCTCACCGTCATCAACCAAAATTTGCGTCATGACCTTCTTCGTGTCAATTGATGGTATTCCTTGGAACACCTGGCCGACAGCATCCTTCTTTACCTCAAGATCCATGATGACACGGCCGTCTGGCGTAATTTGTGGCGTTACGGCAAGGCTAAGTACCGCAGGTTTGAAGTTCACCGTCGTACCGCCATTTGAAGCTGAGGTCAGATACGGGATCTCTGTCCCTTGTTCGATGGTCGCCTTTTGTTTGTCGGCAGTGATAATCCTCGGACTCGAAACAATCTTGCCACGACGATCGGCCTCGAGTGCCTGCAGTTCGAAACCGATCAAATTTCCGCTGCCCAGATTTAGCAACGTGAATGCCAGGGAACCCGTGGGCGACGCGCCGATCACTGGAACGCTGACGTTCGGGCGAAACAGACTTGCGGTGTCAACCGTGTTTGTTAACTGTGAATCGCCCCGCGCACCGCGACCAATCAACTCGGCGGACTCAATCGAGCTACCTATACCAAGGTTGTTGTTACCCCGATTGTATCCGGCGCGCCCGCCAAATCGAAACCCTAATTGTTTACTCCATTTATCGTCAGCGATGACGATCCTCGCCTCGATCATGACCTGGCGAACGGGCACGTCGATCTTTACAATCAACTTTCGCAATTCGTCTAAGCGACTGCCGGTATCTTGTACGAAAAGCGTATTGGTCCGGCCATCAAACACAGCACTTCCGCGCTTAGACAGGATGCGCTGCTTCTCGTCGGAAAGTAATTTCTTCAAGTCCTCGGCTTTTTGGTAGCTGAGTTGAAAACTTTCCGTTTGCAATTGCTCTAATTCGGAAATCTGTTGATTCGCTTCCAGTGCGAGTTTTTCTTTTGTATTGACTTCATCCGTTGGCGCAATTAGCACAACGTTGCCGTTTTTACGTTTACTTAAACTTTTGCTTTGCAGGATGATGTCTAAAGCTTGATCCCATGGCACATCCTTTAGGCGCAGGGTGATGTTACCTTGCACCGAATCGCTAGCGATGATGTTCAAGCCAGTAAAATCAGCAATAACCTGCAATACGGATCGAATTTCGACGTTTTGGAAATTCAGCGATAATTTTTCACCCGCGTAGCCCGGTTGTGATCCTTGCACGAGCTTATTCGGATCCTCGATGAGTTTCTTCACCTCAACGATAAATTTACGATCGGTCTGATATGCAGAATGCTCCCATATGCCTTCCGGTTCAATATTGATACGAACGTTGTTGCCAAAGGAACGCGCTTCGACGAATTTGACCGGCGTTCCAAAATCGCGCACGTCCAGGCGACGTTCGAGATTTTTGGCTAAGGCTGCGTCTTGAAACTCAACGACGAGGTTGCGGCCTTGACGACGAATATCAATGCCTGTTGTCGCATCGGAAAGATCAATAACAACGCGCCCTTCACCGCCTTGCCCGCGACGAAAATCAACGTCCCGAACCGAGTGTCCGGAAGGCGCGGGAGCTGCTTCGGCAAATTTTGTCGCGGTTTCGCTGCCTGTGGAAACTTTCTCGCCGCCGTTGAGTGTCAACAACAGTGTTTTCCCATCGACCTTCGTCTCGTAGGGAACCGATCGATTCAGGCTCATGACGATTCTTGTACGATTGCCCGCCTGAACGATATTTAGGCTACGAATCTCGCCTTCGCGCATCTCGATCGTACTCTTGCCTGTCCCGTTGCTTGTTTCGGCAAAATCGAGCGCGATTCTCGGTGGCGTGTTTACCGAGAATGTACCCGGCTGATTCGCTAGATTCTGCTTCATCGTAAATTTAACGATGACTTTGCCACCGGGCAAACTCTGAGCACTCACGCTCTCGATGGCGTTTCCGCCGTTCGGCGCAGTACCCGCGGCCCAAGCTCCGCCCACAAGAAATAAACCCGCCCCAATAAATACTCTAAAAGCCCTAGATAGGTCGCATCGCGCAGCAAACATTATTTTTTCTCCAATTCATCAATCAGTTGTAGCGCGGCTTCGCTTTCTTTCCACTCACCTTCGCTGTCCTGAATGCTTTCTTTCAGTGTGACTTCCGTTTCATTGATTGCGACGATCTGCCCAAAATTTTGGCCAAGAAAATTTCCGGCCGTAACGCGATGAACAGTTTTATCCGCGCGAATTAGCGCGTAATGCGTTTTAGCCTTTTCCATCGTTCCGACAAACGTCAGTTGATCTAATGGATAGGTCTCGAGTAACTCTTTGCGTCGATTTAGGTCTGGTCCTTTGTTGCCGTTTTCTTTCTTTTGCTGATCGATCAGCTTGCGCGGTTTGAATGGCTCGAACATGTCCTCAGCGGCATAGGTGAAGGCCTCGTACGGCGCGACTTCCGGTAACGGTTCAATTTTCTGCGTCACTTCTTTATCCGAGTCCTTAACCCATTGCTTTAAATCTTCATTAGGCTCCGTACTGCAACCAACCAGAGCAAAAACAAAGCCCAACATCAACCACTGCTTCATGACTTTTCTCCCTTCTTGCCCTTCTCTTTTTCTTTTTTCGCCCTGAGTTGCGCGGCAATTTCGTCGTCGTCGAGGTATCGATAGGTTTTTGCCACCGCATCCATCACTAATTGCCCTTCGGTGCCCTTGGCAGTGCTTGTACTAATCGCAACATCGTTAAGCAATACAATGCGCGGTAACTTTGAAACGTCGCTTGCGAAATGGCCTAGGTTGTGAAAATCCCCGGTTACTTTTATTGTCACCGGCAACTCCGCGTAAAACTCTGTGATCGTTTCCGTCGCAGATGGTTTGAAAAGCTCAAACTGCAATCCGCGGCCGAGCCCAGCCTGGTTAATGTCGGTCAGCAAAGCGTCCATTTCACTACGCTTGGGCAGTTGTTTTAACAGCGTTCCAAAACTTTGTTCGATGTCTGCAAGCCGCTTTTCATAGGCCTCTAGGTTCACGGCCATCTTTTTCTTGTCCATGAACGTCGTTTTTAGCTGCGCTTCCTCGGCTTCGGCGGATGAAAGCTCATCAATTTGCGGTTTCCAGAAAAACCAAAATGCCGCAGCGATGACGGCCAAGGCCAGCATCAGTAACCCGGCTAGTTTAAACGGCCACGGCCAGCTTCCCGGATCTTGCGGATTCAGCGCCTTTAGTTGTTCAAGCCATTGGTTCATGCTGTCTTATCCTTTTTTTTCTTTTTTCCGCCCTTTACATCGTCGGTCTCCAAGTTTTCAGCCTTCGCGCGCTTGACGCGTACGTTCATGCTGAATTCACTAGTCGGATTATTGTTCAAGATTACCGCTTTAATTTCGACAAGTTCAGGTTTCTCAAGCCATTCCGAACCATCGAAATTGCGCATCAACGTTGATATGCGGCCGTTTGTTTGCGCGTAGCCGATGATATTCACGACCTGCCCGGTCTGCTTAACGGATTTGATCCACATCCCTTCAGGAAGCTGGCGCACCAATTGATCCATTAGATGAACCGATTCCGCACGGTTGGTCTGTAAACCCTCAACGACTTGCTTACGTGCCATCAAGTCCGCCGTTTGTTCTCTTATACCTTTGATCTTGTCGATCTGCTCATCGAGCTTCTTGGTCTCCTCTGACAAATACGAATTACGTGTGCGTTGCGTATCTACGCGCCCCGAGAGATAGGTGTGCCCGACCAGGCCAATCATTAGCCCTATGCCGACGGCAATGCCGGCACCAACGGCCATCTGCTTCTGTCGCTGAGCGCGTTTTTCCTGGCGATGAGGTAGTAGGTTAATTCGTATCATACGTCGAACCTCCTCAGCGCGAGACCACATGCCACCAACAGTGACGGCGCATCTTGTGTTAGTAGGCGCTGACTCACTTTTGACGAAAGCTGCATTTGCGAAAACGGGTTGGCTACGAGGGTATTTACCTGAGTTCTCGCCAACACAACATCATCAAGCCCAGGCAGCATCGCGCAACCTCCCGCAAGCAGGATGTGGTCGACTTTATTGTATTGCGTACTAGTGAAGAAAAATTGCAGCGCTCGCGCGATTTCCAATGAAAGATTTTCCATAAACGGCTGCAACACTTCCGCCGCGTAACCGTCAGGCAAGTTGCCGGATTTCTTTTCTTTTTCCGCTTCGTCAGGATCGATATTAAAGTGTCGCGCAATTTCTTGTGTCAACTGGTTTCCACCCACTTGCTGTTCGCGTACGTAGAGCGCTTGGCCTTCTTTGAGCATTGCAATGCGCATGGTCGATGCGCCGATATCTACGGCCGCGATGATACGTTCACTGGCCTTTCCAGGTAACTGTCGTTCGACTAATTCAATGGCTGCCTGGGCGGCGTAGGATTCCACGTCCATGATCGTCGGTTTGAGGCCCGCTGATTCGGCCACAGCGACACGATCCTCCACTTTTTCCTTGCGTGACGCCGCGATCAGTACTTCGACCTCTTCCGGCCCTGTTGGCGCTTGTCCAAGTATTTGAAAATCAAGATTAACTTCATCGAGCGCGAAGGGTAAATATTGATTCGCCTCGCTTTCGACTTGAACTTCCATATCTTCCTCTCGACCCGCCGAGGGAATAATTACTTTCTTGGTGATGACCGCAGATGCGGGAAGGGCCATCGCCACTTGTTTCACACGCGTACCCAAACGCCGCCACGCGCGGCGAAGAGACTCACCGGCACCTTCCAAATTCGCGATATTGCCTTCGGTCACCACATCCTTGGGTAGCGGCTCGATGACGTAGCGTTCGAGACGATAGCCGTCTTTTCCGATGGCCGATAGCTCGACCATCTTGATCGCGGATGAACTGATATCCACACCGATCAAAGGCGGCGTCTTCGGACTTAGAAACTCCAACTGGGAAAGAATTTTTTCCTTAAGCATATCGAGTTACTTTAAATAATTCACGTTAAATCCTAACAGTAAGTATAGCAACTGTAAAGCATTTTATAAAGATAGCTTAAAAAATGGGGGCAACGGTATAATTCATGCGTATAAAGACAACGACCAACTACCGCTCCGTGTCTCATCGCTGGATTCTTTACCCTTTTTTGATCTTTTTTACCATCGGCCTAGTTGCTGTCGGCGTGTTCGCCTTAACGCTGGCGTTGCTCTACCCTAATCTGCCCGGATTGGAAGCGCTTACCGATTACAAGCCGCGCATACCGCTGCGAGTTTTCACCGCGGACGGTCAGCTCATCGGCGAGTTTGGTGATGAACGCCGCGCGCTGGTGAAAATTGAGGCCGTTCCCGATGTAATGAAAAAAGCCATTCTTGCCGCAGAGGACGATCGCTTTTATCAACATTCCGGAGTGGATTACATCGGCGTCGTGCGCGCCGCATTGACGAACTTGTTTGCCGGCGGCCGGCGCGAAGGAGCAAGTACGATAACGATGCAGGTCGCGCGAAACTTTTTTCTAACGCGCGAGAAGACCATCACTCGCAAGCTCAGCGAAATGCTCCTTGCGTTCAAAATAGAACGCAATCTGAATAAAGATCAGATTCTGGAACTTTATATCAATCAGATTTTCCTCGGCCAACGCGCCTACGGTTTTGCCGCAGCGGGGCAAACCTACTACGCAAAAAAACTCGACCAGCTCAACCTGAGTGAAGTCGCAACGTTAGCCGGCCTGCCCAAGGCGCCGTCCAAATGCAATCCAATTAACAATCTAAAGTGCGCCAACCAGCGCGCACTCTACGTGTTACGCAGAATGCATGAACTGAAGTTTATTGACGACGCCGCATATCAAAACGCCGTAAAGCAACCCTCTCGCTTACGCCAACTGGTCGAAACCTACGCCGTACCAGCCGATTACATCGCGGAGATGGTGCGACAATATATGTTCGACACGCACGGCGAAGCGGCCTATGTCAGCGGATTTCGAGTCATCACCACCATCCGTAAAGACGATCAACTTGCCGCCGACGAAAGCTTACACAAGGGCCTGATTGAATACGATGGCCGGCACGGTTATCGCGGGCCGGAAGGTTTCGCCGATATCGAAGCCGCATCCGGCAAAAACGAGCAACACCTCGAAGAAATTCTTGCCGACAAAGAACCAAGCGGCGGGCTAGTTCCTGGCGTGGTGACGCAATTGAGCGGCAACAGCGTTCAGGTCTATTTGAAAGGCCGCGAAACGATTTCACTGCAGGCCGATGGGATCAAATTCGCCGCGGCGGCGATAAAAGCCGATGCCGCGCCCAATCTGCGCCTTCGCCCCGGCGCCATTGTCCGCGTCGCTAACGTTGGCGAAGGAAAATTTGCTATTGCACAACTCCCTGCGGTCGAAGGCGCGCTTGTCGCCGTCAATCCAAGCGATGGCGCGGTTCGGGCTCTCTCCGGCGGTTTTGATTTCCACAGCAACAAATTTAACCACGTGATGCAGGCAATGCGTCAACCGGGCTCTAGTTTTAAGCCGTTTGTGTATTCCGCGGCGTTGGAGAAAAATTTCACCCCAGCGAGTGTGATCAATGACGCGCCACTTGTGATCGATCCGGGTGACACGAGTGGCGAAATGTGGGAACCAAAAAATTTCGATGAAAAATATTCCGGTCCGACCCGGCTACGCACTGCGCTAGCAAAATCCAAAAACACCGTTTCGATTCGCATCATGCAATCCATTGGCGGCCAATACGCGCAGGATTATGTGACTACGCGTTTTGGTTTCGATCCGAAACTGAACCCACCGTTTCTCACCATGGCGCTTGGCGCCGGCAACGCAACGCCGATGACCGTCGCCGCGGCCTATTGCGTGTTTGCGAACAATGGTTACAAGATTCGCCCCTATTTTATTGAGCGCGTCATCGATGCCAAAGGCAATATTGTCAGCCAATCTAAACCGGTCGTGGCCGGTGAAAATGCCGAGCAAACGCTTGATCCTCGCAATGTGTTCTTGATGAATTCACTGCTACGCGACGTTGTTAAAGTCGGTACCGCGACGAAAGCCTTATCGCTCGGGCGCCAAGACCTTGCCGGCAAAACCGGCACCACCAACGAGCACCGTGACGCCTGGTTCGCTGGTTATCATCCAACCCTGGTCGCCATCGCGTGGATCGGCTTCGACAACAATAGCCCGCTGGGCGATAAAGAGACCGGCGCGGTTGCCGCTTTGCCCATTTGGATGTCGTATATGGGAAAAGCATTGCGCGGCGTGCCTGACGCAAAATTGACCCCACCCTCGGGCATTGTTCAACTCGGAATCAATCCCGAAACGGGCAAACAAGACCCGGATAATCCCAACAAAATTTTCGAGTATTTCTATCAGGAAAACGTGCCGGCAATGCAACCACCCATCGAAATAGAAATCCAAGAAAGTGGTGGCGAAAAGCCAGCTGAAGAAATTAAAGACCAGTTGTTCTAAACCACAAAAATGGGCCGCAATAACCAAATGCGTAGCCATCTAGCCTACTTGGCCGCGCGCCTAATGGCAGAAGGCGGCATTCAAGATTACGGCGCGGCCAAACGCAAAGCCGCGCGGCAAGCGGGCGTGCCCGATACGCGCGAATTGCCTGACAATCAAGAAATCGAAGCGGCGCTCATGTCCTACCAATCGCTTTATCAAGCCGACGAGCAACCCGGGATTTTGCGTAACCTGCGAGAAATTGCGGTGAGCGCAATGGAACGATTCGCTCGCTTTAATCCTTATCTTGTAGGCTCGGTGTTAACCGGTACAGCCGGGGAACACTCGGACATAAATTTGCATCTATTCGCCGATAGCGCAAAAGAATTCGAGATTTTTTTGCTGAACGAAAAATCCGAGTTCGAACTTGAAACTCGAAACTTCAAATTAGGCGACCGGCCTGAATCTGTGCCCATTTATCACCTCGAACAAGACGACGCGACGGTCTCTGCAGCTGTGTTTGAACGCGATGATGAGCGCGTGATGCAAAAATCCAAGGCTGGCGGCCGCGCAATTGAACGGGCGAAAATCGCGGAAGTAAGAGCGCTTTTGGAAGCCATGCCAAACGAGGTCGCTAGGGATCAGACACGCCTGGAAACTTGATTACGGGCATGCCTACCGCGAAAGCGTTATCTGGCTTAGGCCTTCAGGCATGAAGCCTGCAGAGCTAATCTTTAAGCCATTCTGCAGCCTGCAGTGCAAAATAAGTCAAAATCCCATCGGCGCCCGCGCGCTTAAACGCACATAGTGATTCCAAGGCGCACTTCTTTTCGTCCAGCCAGCCGTTCTTAAACGCCGCCTGTAGCATGGCGTATTCGCCGCTTACTTGATACACAAACGTCGGCGCTTGGTATTCGTCCTTCACGCGCCGCAGGATGTCGAGGTAGGGCATGCCGGGTTTGACCATCACCATGTCTGCGCCTTCTTGCAAATCCAGACCTACTTCCCACAACGCCTCGTTGCTATTCGCCGGATCCATTTGGTAGGTCATTTTATTGCCCTTGCCAAGATTGGCGGCAGAGCCGACCGCATCGCGAAACGGTCCGTAAAAGCCGGAAGCATACTTGGCCGAGTAGGCCATGATCTTGGTGTGGATGTGCTTGCTCTGGTCCAGCGCCGTGCGGATCGCGCCGATACGCCCGTCCATCATATCCGACGGCGCGACAATATCGACGCCGGCCTCAGCCTGAGTAAGCGCCTGCTTACACAAAATTTCCAGCGTTACATCGTTGATGATATAGCCGTTATCGTCGATCACGCCGTCCTGGCCGTGGCTGGTGTAAGGGTCGAGCGCCACGTCGGTCATGACGCCCAGTTCCGGGAAATTTTTCTTCAGCGCTGCGACCACGCGTGGCACCAAGCCGTTGCCGTTCATCGCTTCCTTGCCGTCGAGCGTTTTTAGCGATGGGTCAATCAGCGGAAACAAGGCCATCGCCGGCACGCCGAGCTTTAAACATTTTTCCGCGACGGGCAACAGCTTATCCAACGTCATCCGTTCGACGCCGGGCATCGACTGCACCGCTTCGGTGCGATTGTTGCCTTCGATAACGAACACCGGATAAATCAAATCGTCTGCTGTGAGCACAGTTTCGCGCACCATGCGGCGGGAAAAATCGTCTTTGCGCAGACGGCGCATGCGCTTTTGCGGGAATTGGCCGAGAATATTCATGTCAGAGCATAGGTAACAATTTGGTCATAAAATCATTAGGAACTTTTTTCAGAACCTCTGGGTCTTACTTACAGATGGTAGCAATACTGTCTCCCGCTTTTCCTCCCTGAGCGGGTGCCTTAATCATATTAGGGCTTTGCTTCGCCCCCGGCTTTACTCCCCTTTAGCCGGGGGTTTTTATTTTCTGGAATGGCGCGTTTGCGTAGTTCCATGCCAAACAGCGTCGCGATCCAATCTTCGGCTTCGTCCACACCGTGTTTTTTCAAGCTGGAGAAGAGCTGCACGCTGGATTGCGGAAAATCTTTTGCTAACGTCGATCGAACTTTGCTCAACGTCGCGGCCTGCTCATTTTTCGTCAGCTTATCAGACTTCGTCAACAACACGCGGATCGGCAACCCGCGCGGGCTGAACCAACCGAGCATGCGCTGATCCAAATCCGTCAGCGGATGGCGGCTATCCATCATAATCACCAAGCCCTTCAAGCTTGCCCGAGTGCCAAGATAAGCGGACAGCAAATCGCCCCAATGGGCTTTGAGTTCCAACGGCACGCCGGCGTAGCCGTAGCCCGGCAAGTCGACAAAATAACGCTGATTCGCCATGCCGAAATAATTGATCATCTGCGTGCGGCCCGGTGTTTTGCTGACGAAGGCGAGCTTGTTTTGATTGGTGATGGAATTAATCGCGCTGGATTTTCCGGCGTTGGAACGGCCGGCAAAGGCTAGCTCCATACCTTCGTCCGGCGGCAATTCAACCAAGTTGTAGGCGGAGCGATAGTAAGTCAGCGAGTTAAACAGAGACATCAGAATTCAGCGTTGTGGCGAGGCGAAAGGGAACTCGTGTAAAATCCGGCGTTCTATAAGTTAGGCTCAAGCGCAAGGAAAAATTCATGAACAAGCAATGGGCAGTGATGGTCGGATTAGCGTTAACGTTGGGCGCGGTCTCGTTATTTGCGGAACAACAAGTAGCCGCCAAAGCCGATCTCGCCAAGGGCCAAGCTGCCGCAATCACTTGTGCCGCGTGTCACGGCGGCGACGGCAACAGCGCCATCGCGATCAATCCCAGCCTTGCGGGACAGCATGCTGAGTATATCACCAAGCAATTGCTGAACTTTAAGTCCGGCGAACGCAACAACGCTATCATGAAAGGCATGGTTGCGATGTTGGCAACCGATGAAGACATGAAAAATGTCGCCGCTTTTTACGCCGCGCAAAAGCCGCGCCCCGGCATCGCGCGCGATCAAGCGCTGGTCGACGCCGGCCAAAAAATCTATCGCGGCGGTGACATCGCGGCTGGCGTACCCGCCTGCGCAGGTTGCCACAGCCCAAGTGGGGCGGGCATTCCGGCGCAATATCCGCGCTTGGCGGGTCAGATGAAGGAATACACCTACGCGCAGCTACGCGCATTCAAAGCGGGCGAGCGTGCTAACGATAACGCGGCGATGATGCGCTCGATTGCGAGCCGTTTGAGCGAGAAGCAGATGGAAGCATTGGCAGAATACGTTTCCGGCCTGCAATAGAGCGTCGATTTAATTGGCACGATATTTCCCTTGAAGGGGAAGGAGCAATCCGCTATCGCTTCGTTAACAAATCCTTCAGCACCGGGCGCGCCTGCCGCAAACTCGTTTCCGTCGTCGGCCAGTCGATGCATCCATCGGTAACGGAAACACCATAATGCAATAACGACAAATCCGCGGGAATCGCCTGATTCCCCGCGTGGATATTGCTTTCTAGCATCACGCCGACAATCGATTTATTGCCGGCAGCAATTTGCTTAACGACGTTATCGAACACCTCGGGCTGCCGCGCCGGATCTTTGTTGGAATTGGCGTGACTGCAATCGACGACGATATTGCCCGGCAATTTTTGTTTCGCTAAAGCGGTTTCGGCGAGCGCGATGGATTCCGAATCGTAGTTCGGTTTCGCGCCGCCGCGCAAAATCATGTGGCCATACGCATTGCCTTTCGTGCGCACGACCGCGACTTGTCCCTCTTGATTCACGCCCAAAAAACTGTGGGGCTGTTTCGCCGATAGCATCGCATTGAGTGCCACTTGCAAGCCACCGTCGGTGCCGTTTTTAAAGCCAACGGGCATCGATAATCCGCTAGCCATCTCACGATGGGTTTGCGATTCCGTGGTGCGCGCGCCGATGGCTGCCCAAGAAATTAGATCCGAAATATATTGGGGGCTCATGGGATCGAGCGCTTCCGTTCCTGCCGGCAAACCAAGTTCGGCGATATCGCGCAACAGCTTGCGCGCCTTCTTCAGCCCCTCTTCGATATGGAACGAATCGTCCATATACGGATCGTTAATCATGCCTTTCCAACCGGTCGTCGTGCGCGGCTTTTCGAAATAAACACGCATGACGACGAATAACGTATCGCTGACTTCATCGGCAAGCTTTTTCAGGCGATGGGCGTAATCCATGGCCGCAATCGGATCGTGCACAGAGCAAGGGCCGACGACGACGAGCAAGCGCGGATCGCGCCGATCGAGAATTTGCTCAACGACTAGCCGCGACTCAAAAACCGTTTTTCCTGCTCGCTCCGAGAGGGGCAGCATCGCCTTAATTGCTGAAGGCGTCGGCAAAACGTCTAGAGAACTAATGTTGACGTTATACAGTCGATTTTCTTCCATGGTCATCAACTGCTGAGTGCGATCTTCGCCGCAGCAATCGTCTTCTCAATTTCTTTCGCACCATGCTCCGCCGAAACGAACCCCGCTTCAAACGCCGATGGCGCAATATAAATGCCTTGGCGCAACATCGAATGGAAAAATTTGTTGAAGCGATCCTTGTCGCATTCCATCATTTCGGCGAAAGTGCGCGGCACACCGTCGCGGAAGAAAATCCCGAACATGCTCCCGGCGGACGCGCTTGAAAGTGCCACACCAGCTTGTTTGGCAACGCCCTCAATGCCTTGAAGAATGGCTCTGGTATTGGCTTCCAGCCTGGTATAAATACTCGGATCACGTTGCAAAATCCGCAGCGTCGCGAGTCCCGCCGTCACCGCGACCGGGTTGCCGGATAACGTTCCCGCTTGATAAACGGGGCCGAGCGGCGCGAGCTTCGCCATGATGTCACGCCGTCCGCCAAACGCGCCTACGGGCAAACCGCCGCCAATAATTTTGCCGAGCGTCGTAATATCCGGCGTGATGTTGAAATGACCTTGCGCGCCTTTTGGACCCACGCGAAAACCCGTCATCACTTCATCGAAAATCAACACCGCGCCGTGCTTAGTGCAAAGCTCCCGTAAGGTCTGCAAAAATTCCAAATCAGGAACGATCAAATTCATGTTTCCCGCGACCGGCTCGACGATCACGCAGGCGATTTGGTCGCCCATTTTCGCGAACGTATCTTTGATCTGCTGCGTGTTATTGAAGTCCTGCACCAGCGTGTGCGCAACGACTTCCGGCGGCACGCCGGCGGAGCTCGGATGCCCGAAGGTCAGCGCGCCGGAACCCGCTTTCACCAATAGCGCATCGCCGTGGCCGTGATAACAACCTTCGAATTTAATGATCGCGTTACGGCCGGTAAAGCCGCGCGCGAGGCGAATCGCCGTCATCGTCGCTTCCGTCCCGGAACTCACCAAGCGCACTTGCTCGATGCTTGGCAGCATGGTGCAAAGCAACTGCGCCATTTCCAATTCCGTTTCCGTCGGTGCGCCGAAACTCAAGGAATTTTCCGCGATTTTTTGTACGGATTTGACAACTTCGGGATGGGCGTGTCCCAAAATCATCGGTCCCCAGGAACCAACGTAGTCGATGTATTCCTTGCCATCGGCGTCGTAGAGGTACGCGCCTTTGCCGCGCTGAAAAAATATCGGCGTGCCGCCGACGGCGCGGAACGCGCGCACCGGCGAATTCACGCCACCGGGGATGTATTTTTGCGATTGTTCGAATAGGATTTCGTTACGTGTGGGCATGTTTCTTACTCAGTCTAAATAATCGGGAGAATTGTTTGGCGGTGGCTTCGATATCCGGCGCATCAAACAACGCGCTAATGACCGCAACTGCGTCGGCGCCAGCTTCGATTAACATTACCGCATTGTCCAACGTAATGCCGCCGATCGCGACGATCGGGCATGAAATTTTTTGCTTCGCTTCGCGCAGTAAATCCAACGATGGCCGCACTGCATTCGGTTTCGTCGTCGACGGAAAAAAGCTGCCGAAGGCGACGTAATCCGCGCCGCTTTTTTCCGCTGCGATGGCGAGGTCTATTTGATCGTAACAGGATACGCCGACAAGCATGCCGGAGAGTAAGGACTGGTGCGCCTCTCCCGCTGGCATGTCCTGCGAGCCAAGATGGACACCGCTCGCGGACATGCTCTTAGCAAGCTCGGCATCGTCGTTAATGATCAGTGGTGCGCGATATTTTTTGCACAATACTTGCAGCGCCTGCGCCTGATTCGCTTTTAAGTTCGGCGCGAGTTTTTTCGCGCGATATTGCAACATGCTCGCGCCGCCGCGCAGTGCCGCTTCGACATCGCGCAGCAGTTTCGCCGTGTCGCCCGTTTCCGGCGTGATCGCGTACAGCCCGTTAATGAGTTTCGCCATTGTCGTCTTCGTCGCGCGCCCAAAACATACGGTCGGGAATAAATTGCCCCATGCCGGGACGAAAGCCCGCGTTCAAAGTTTGCCAGGTGTATTCCTGCGCCTCATGCACGGCTTCGGACAAATTATCGTTCTGCACAATCAGCGCCGCGCAGGCCGATGCCAACGTGCAGCCGGAGCCGTGGTAGCTGCCTTGCAAGCGCGGCCAGCGGTCGGCACGCACGATGCCGTTTTTATCGTACAGCGTGTTGATGACTTCGGGTGTGTGGTGATGCGTGCCAGTGATCAGCACGTATTCACAGCCGGCTTCGAGCAAATGTTTCGCGCACGCGTCGAACTCCAACTCATCATCCGTACCGACAATTTCTTGCACCAGGCGGCGCGCTTCGTGCGTGTTTGGCGTGATCAGCGTGGTCTGTGGCACGATTAGTTCGTTCAACGCCGAGATCATTTCTTCGCTCGACAATTCGTCGCCGCCGCCGCTCGCGAGCACCGGGTCGAGAATCAGCGGCACGTCGGGATAATCCGCCATGATTTCGGCGATGGTCGCGATGATTTCCACGCTGCACAGCAACCCCAGTTTGATCGCCGCGATCGGCATATCTTCGAGAATGCAGCGCGCTTGATCGTCGACCCATTTCGCGTCCATCGTCAGCAGTGCCTCGACGCGCGAGGAATCTTGCACGGTGATGCCGGTAATGATCGGCAGGGGATGGCAGCCCATGCTGGCGAGAGCAAGAATATCCGCTTGGATGCCTGCACCGCCGCTCGGATCGTTGGCGGCAAAGACTAAAATGGCGGGCGGGTTGGCGGACATGGGCGGTTCGGTGAGTTGATAAAGAAGGCCGCAGCGATTATGATGAGCGGCTTTATTTTTGCCTTAACATTTTAACTCAAAGCGAATTTTCTTATGAATGCAGTAGTAAACAACAAGGCATACATGTGCCTAATTTGCGGGTGGATTTATAGCGAAGTCGACGGCGTGCCGGAAGAGGGCATCGCGCCGGGAACCAAGTGGGAAGACGTACCGATCAACTGGGTGTGCCCAGAATGCGGCGCGCGTAAGGAAGATTTTGAGATGGTGGAGATTTAAGCCCGACAATTTCACCTCTTGTAGCCCTTGGCCACCCGGTCATTCCTGCGAAGGCGGGAATCCATTTGGCCTTTGGGACTGCAACGGTACTATGGATTCCCGCCTTCGCAGGAATGACAGTCAAAAGTAATCGCTAAACGCGATTCCAGTAATACAGCAACACCAACGTCCCGAATATCAATCGATACCACGCAAAGCCATTGAACGTATGGCTTGAAACGAAGCGTATCAACGCCCGCACGGCAATCAACGCCGCGACAAACGACGTTACGAAACCAACTGCGAACATCGGCAGATCAGTCATCTGCAGCAAATCGCGATGCTTGAACACATCGTAAAACGTCGCTGCGAACATCGTCGGAATGGCCAGAAAGAATGAAAACTCCGTTGCCGTTTGGCGCGACAAACCCGAGAGCATGCCGCCGATAATCGTCGCGCCGGCGCGCGAAGTGCCGGGGATAAGCGACACCGCTTGCGCGATACCCACCATTAGCGCATCACGCGCCGTCATGTCGTCGACGTCTTTCACGCGCGGCCGCAAATGCAGCCGTTCCACCCAAAAAATGACGAATGCGCCGAGGATTAAGGCGATCGCAACACTGATCGGATTAAAGAACAGCGCTTTAATCGTTTTGATGAAAAAGAATCCCAACAACGCGGAAGGCAAAAACGCAATAATTAAATTGGCGATGAAGCGTTGCGCAGTGGAATTCGACAACATGCCGGTGATGGTATTCGCCACCCGCTCGCGGTATTCCCATACCACCGCCAAAATCGCACCCAGTTGAATCACGATCTCAAAAACTTTGGCTTTGTCGTCGTTAAAACCCAGCCAATCTCCGACAATAATGAGATGGCCTGTGCTCGAAACCGGCAAAAATTCCGTCGCGCCTTCGACGATGCCCAAGATGAAGGCGTGAAAAAGATTAATTAAATCCATTGTTATTCTTTGCTTTGATCGTCATCCCCGCGAAGGCGGGGATCCAGCGTCTTTAAATTGAGAAGGGAAACAACAAACTACGTTATAGCAGAATTATTCCTCTAATAAATCTGCCTGAGGTTTCTTGGTGAATTCCTCGGCTAACTCGGCCAGATCAGGCGGCAACACGCGAAACAATTTCTTCTTCAGTTGCTCCATCATCACCGCGAACTGGAAACCATATTCCAAGCGCATTTCCGTCATAAAGTTACGAACTTTTTCCTTTAAATCCGGGGCCATCGGCAATTGCAAACCCATCATCGCGCCCTTCATGTATTCCTTCAAGCCTGCAATGTCCTCAAGCGAAAAATGTTTTTGCAACAATTTTTCCACGTTGCGCCACTCGATGCCGGCGAGCGCAGATTCGGTTGATGCGCCGGTTTCTGTCGCCGCAAATACAGGTGTGCTCAACGCCAAAACGGTCGTCAACAAAATAGTTCTTAAAAACATTGGTACACCCCAATTAGGATATCGCAACTGGAATACGTAACCGCAAAAAAATCGTTGCCGATTAGTTTCGATCAGGAACCGGCGGCGCAACCGATTCCGACGCGGCCGGGGGTGATTTTCCGAATTTCGGGACCGGCGCCTCGTCGTCATCGTGGCGTTGCTTCGGTCTTTTGTAGCGGAACTTAAATTCCTCTTCTGCATTTTGACTTCGCGGTTTTTCTTTTTGCACTTGATTATCCTCTTGAATCGCCACACCTGCGCCCTCGCCGCGCGCCACTTCCTGCGCGCCAGCAAACGCAATCAACAGCGGAAAGTGCAACGCTGACATCGGCAGGCTAGCTTTCATCGGGCCTTCCAATTTGAATGGCTGAGGTCATAGGTATATTTTAATCCCAACTCGACGCCGTGTAGCGATGTTCACTCTCCACATTGCGCGATCAAATACAGAATAGTAAGATTCTTACTTCTGAAAAGTAATACTTTAGGCGAGGTAAACATGCGCATTACCAGCAAAGGTCAGGTCACAATTCCGCAAGCCATTCGCGAAAAAGCCGGGTTGCTTCCCCATACCGAAGTTGAGTTTCATTTTGTGCGGGGCCAAGTGGTACTTAAGCCGGTGATCAAGGCGACCGTCGTAGGAGAAGAAAGTATATCGCCGATTCGCGCTGCGATCCGGCGGGCGCGTGGTTCGGGCAACAATCCCATGTTTAAGGGCTGGACCACGGATCAAATCATGCTGTTTTTGCGCGGCGACGATTAATGGCGAAACGCGTTTTGCGTGCGCGCGAACCCAATGCAAGGTATTCCGTTGCGCAACACGTTTTGATTGACAGCAATGTTTTAATCGATGTAATCGATAACGATCCTAAGTGGGCGGATTGGTCCGAAGCGCAACTCGTGCCTTTGGCCGAAGCTGGGCTCGCCGTCATTAATCCGCTCATCTACGCCGAGGTTGCAGTCAGCTTTAATTCCCTGGAGGATTTGGAAGGCGCGCTACAGCCGTTCAAAGTAAACCGCGAAACCTTACCCTGGCCCGCCGCTTACCTGGCAAGCCAAGCGTTCCAACTCTATCGGCGGCGCGGCGGCGCACGCCGATCCCCGATGCCGGAATTTTATATTGGTGCGCATGCAAGTTTAGCGGGTTACGCACTGCTCACGCGCGATGCGCGGCGCTATCGTGAATATTTTCCGAAGCTAAAAATTATCGAACCGAGTTAGGAATTTATGCCCTTATCCTGGAATGAAATTCGCGATCGCGCCACACATTTTCAAAAGCGCTGGAAAGCCGCTGAAAAAGAAAATGCCGAATCGCAATCGTTTTGGACAGAATTCCTGCATATCTTCGATATTGACCGCGAACGTGTCGGGCTATTTGAAAAGCAAGTCGAGATCAAGCGCGCGCGAAAAAGCAAAGCCTGCGTCCATTCCGAAGAAGCGAAGATCTCTGTTGCTAATTCTTACCTTAACAACCTATAATTTTTATAGGTCGGCCAAAAACTAAAATGCTCGCTAAGCTGTCCAAATCTCAACTTTAATCGGTTATTCGGACAGTTTCTCGGGATAGCAGCCGCGTCGCGTTTACGGATCATGTGCTCATAAGAATGAAGGAGCGCCAGATCACGCCGGACATGGCGTTGAACGTTTTGCGAAATGGCTTATTGATCCGCGAACCCGAATTTAACTTGGCCAAAGGAAATATTGAATGCCGCATGGAATGGAGAAGTTTACTACCGGACGTGATATTGGAATTGTTGTTGCATTAAGCGATGATCACCCGGCTTTACTCGTCATCACGGCGGTGGAGTTGTAAAAATGGCAGAAATGTATAGATTTTCAGACGGCGGCCTGCGCAATGTGTGGCTCGCCAATGGTTTCACTTTTAAGAGAACGCCGGATGGCAATGCAGTCGCAATTGAGGATGTTTCGGGGTTAACGCGTGCGATTTGCGCCGCGCTTACAAATAAACCCAGTCAACTCACTGGAGCGGAGTTTCGTTATTTGCGGTTGCATTTGGATTTATCTCAAAGAAATCTCTCTGACCTGCTCGGAAATACCGAACAAGCCGTTGCCAACTGGGAGAAAACCAGCAGACTCCCGCTTTGGGGTGATCGAAATATTCGATTGCTGTGGAAGGCGCGTGAGCACGGCAACGAAACGATTAAACGCGTGATGGATCGCCTGAAAATTGTCGAGCAGGTTACGCAATCAAAAATCATCTTGAAAGAAACCCGCTCGGGATGGAAAAGTCGGGTCGAGCCTCTAACTGCTTGACGCCTCAATCGACGTAGCCATTGCGCACGAACTATTTTCGCCGACTACTTGATTTACCGTCCGTTGAACCGACATAAAGTGTTGCATGTCAGCTTCGTTGAAAGGCGTTACGATGGGACGATTGTTGAAATTAGGCGTATTGTGGCAATTTATAAAGCGCGAAGCCGCGACGGTTTGGCTGCTGCTGCGCAACCCCAACGCGCCACTCCCCGCGAAAATTCTTGCTGTCGCGGCGGCGCTTTATTTGTTTTCCCCCCTGGATATTGTTACTGACTTCATACCGATTCTCGGTTGGATCGACGATGCGATTATCGTTAGCGCGTTGCTGAGTTTGGCTTATCGCTTGTTGCCGGCGGATTTGTATGAGTCTTTGAAACGGCAGGCAGCCAAGCGAAACGGCGATCAGCCGATTGATGTGACGCCGACAGCGTAAGTACGGCTTCGCGCACGACAACTTAATTCCTATGATGGCCTGAGAACCAATACTGGCGCGGCTTTACAAGCATTCCATCGCGCACAACGGAGTCATTCCCGCGAAGGCGGGAATGACAATTTATGAGGTCTCGAATCAATAATTGCGGATCGGATTTTTAGCGAATCAATTCGTAGGACACCGCACCGGAAATTCGCCGCGTGAGCTTACGGACACTCACGTTGTTTCCGATGCTGAGCGTTCCGGGATGTTCAAGCTTAATAATCGCTGTCGTTCCATCAGGAAGTTTTACGAAGACCTCCGCACTCGGCGGGCCTGATGGCGTTGGAATCGCCTTCACATTTTCGATGGTTGCCGCGAGCGTTTCTCCCGGCTGCACCGGCCGGTCAAGCAAAAACCAACCGATCAGCAGCGCGACGACAACGAGAAAATATCCAACCGAGATTCATGGCGATTAATTGAACGTGAGGTAGATTTTGTCGTCTTGCGTCGGGTAGAAAAACTTTACTTCGTTGCCAGCTTTCACCAATTTGCCGCAGCCATCGTATTTCCATTTTTCCCAGGTGATACACAGCTTTCCGCCCTCGACGCGCCAGGTGCCTTTGTCGACGGTGTGGCCTTCGTTGCCGGCAAGCGTGCCGTCATCTTTGAACGTGAGGCGAAAACTCGCGGCTGACGGCCCGGTTGCGCCTAAGCGTTTGCCTTTCACCATGGCGGTGATCGCGTTGTCGTCGAGCGCGATGTCTTCCGCGGATACGAGGCCGGCCGCCGTGGCGGCAAGTAGAAAAGCGATGTAACGCATGTTGGTTCCTCCTCAGTAAAAATGGCCGACTGATTTTCAGTTTCGATGATTATGCCGGGTTTGCAGCGTGGCGAATAGTCCAAAACTAGCTTGGGCACTGCCTGGAGAGGCAATATCCATGCGGCTCTACAAGCATCGTCGTAGCGGGCACGCGGCGAGGAGTAAAATCACGCTATGCAACTCGCTCCGCAAACCTCAAAAGACATTTTTTCCCATCGCAAATATTGGGCCGCGCGCTTCGGCCCCGCGCCTTATTTGCCAATGACGCGCGCCGAGATGGATGCGCTCGGCTGGGATTCCTGCGACATCATCGTCGTCAGCGGCGATGCTTATGTCGATCATCCCAGTTTCGGCATGGCGATCATCGGCCGGTTGTTGGAATCGCAAGGTTTTCGCGTCGGCATTATCGCGCAACCCGACTGGCAATCGGCCGACGCGTTCAAAGCCCTCGGCAAACCGAATTTATTTTTCGGCATTACCGCCGGCAATATGGATTCGATGGTCAACCGCTACACCTCGGATCGCCGCGTGCGCTCGGACGATGCTTACACGCCCGGCGACATCGGCGGCAAGCGCCCCGATCGCGCGGTGATCGTGTATTCGCAGCGCGCCCGCGAAGCCTATGGCGGCGTGCCTATCATCATCGGCGGCATCGAGGCAAGCCTGCGCCGCATCGCGCATTTCGATTATTGGTCGGAGAAAGTTCGCCGCTCGGTGTTGGTCGATGCGAAGGCGGATTTGTTGGTGTATGGCAATGCCGAGCGCGCGATCGTCGATATCGCCCATCGTCTTGCGGCGAAAGTGCCGGTGAATGAGATTACCGATATTCGCGGCACGGCGTTTTTGCGAAATGCGACGCCGGATGGTTGGATTGAAATCGATTCGACTACGATTGATGAGCCGGGGGCGATTAATCCGCCTATTGATCCTTATGCGATGACACCGACCGCAATTAGTCCAGCCGGTGAGATAAAATCAATAGCGAGTCCCCTCCCCTTCAAGGGGAGGGAGAGGGTGGGGATGGGTTCGTCGACGCTTGATACACAGTCGACGCCCATCCCCCACCCAACCTCCCCCTTGAAGGGGGAGGAGAATAACTCTAGCGCCGAGGCTACTGTTCAAATGTCGGCAGAGAATAAAACCGTCAGCGTCGTCCGTTTCATCAAGCAAGTTAAAAACGAAGACCGCGCCCGCAGCGCCATCCGCATGCCCGCGTACGAATCGCTAGTAAACGACCCAATTCTCTACGCCCACGCCTCACGCATCTTGCATGTCGAATCGAATCCAGGCAATGCCCGCGCCCTCGTACAGCGCCACGGCGATAAAGATGTATGGCTGAATCCGCCGCCGATACCGCTGACGACCAAGGAAATGGACGGCGTCTACGAATTTCCGTACAAGCGTCTGCCGCATCCGAGTTATGGCAAAGCGAAAATTCCTGCCTATGAAATGATTCGTTTTTCGATTGCGATTCAGCGCGGTTGTTTCGGCGGCTGTACATTTTGCTCGATCACGGAACACGAAGGTCGCATCATCCAAAGTCGTTCGGAAAATTCCGTGATTCGCGAAATCGAAACCATTCGCGATTCCGTGCCGGGTTTCACCGGCGTGATTTCCGACCTCGGCGGGCCGACGGCGAACATGTATCGCCTCGCCTGCAAGAGCAAGGAAATCGAATCGGCGTGTCGGCGGCCATCGTGCGTGTTTCCCGCCGTATGTCCGAACTTGAATACCGATCACGCGCCGCTGATCAAACTCTATCGCCGCGCGCGCGAATTGCCCGGCATCAAGAAGGTTTTGATCGCCTCGGGCGTACGCTACGACCTTGCGATCGAATCGCCGGAATATGTGAAGGAACTCGCGCAACATCACGTCGGCGGCTATTTGAAAATCGCGCCAGAAGCGATCGGCGATGGGCCGCTGTCAAAAATGATGAAGCCGGGCGTCGGCGCCTATTACAAGTTCAAAGAATTGTTCGACAAATTTTCCAAGGAAGCCGGCAAGGAACAATATTTGATTCCCTATTTCATCGCCGCGCATCCCGGAACGACCGATAACGACATGCTCGAACTCGCGCTGTGGCTCAAGCAAAACGGTTTTCGCGCCGATCAAGTGCAAGCGTTTTTGCCGGGCCCGATGGCAACCGCAACGGCGATGTATCACTCGGGTAAAAATCCGCTGCGCAAAGTCACGCGCGACAGTGAAGATATCGTGATTCCCAAAGGCACGAAACAACGCCGCTTACACAAAGCATTTTTGCGTTATCACGATCCGGAAAATTGGCCGTTGCTGCGCGACGCGCTAAAAGAATATGGGCCGCGTGGATTTGATCGGCAACGGCAAACGGCAATTGATCCCGAGCTTTCAACCGCTCGGTACCGGCCGCACTCCCGCGGGCGCGCGACGCGCCGACCGCAGCAAATCGTTTCGCACGCAACACACCGGTTTGCCGATCACGCCGCGCGCGCCTGCTGGGCGTCGTCCGGCACAAGGGATTAATCCCGGCAGTCCAACAGGACGCGGCAAACGTCGCAGCGGCTAAGGCGGCAAGCTGGAAGGGCGCATGGATGCTAGTTCCCAGGCCATGCCATGCCAGGAGGCAAGCAGGGCTTGCTTCTTCGGCAATTGCTTCGAATCGGATCGCGCCGAAGAGAAGTCATTGGCGCTTACGCTAGGATCAGACTTTCCTGCCACGGAAGCGTGCTGCGCAAAATCCGTCGCGTTCCGTCCGCTGTTTGTTCGCTGAAACTGATTTCAAAATCTACCCACGCGCGCAGTGCGTCGAGGTCGTGTTCTAAATCAGCAACGGGCAATGACGGTGCTCGCGGCCGCACGTGCATGAAATATTTACCGACCCCGATTTGCATCATGCGCGCCGCTGTGTCTGTCCCGGCGCTGACGTTGACCCAGGGATCTTCTACGCTGTCCGGCAGCCGTTGCCAGATCTCCAAGTAATCTTGTTCGACGCCGTATTCCAACACCCGTTCCGACGTTTCGAACACCACCCGACCGACATCGTTAAAACCCGAAGGTGGTTGAAAGTCCACTTTGCGATGCCAGTGACAAAGGTCGCCGATCACTTCTGTTAAGCCGCAGAAACCCTGTTGCTTGGATAACCCAAGCAACTCGGTGTGATCAAGTTGCGCGAGCGATGATTTCCCGGCGCAGTTAGGCCGGCTTAACGGCACGCGAAGGTCGGCGTGCCAATCTCGGGTCTGCAGCCAATAAACTTGCGTTGTGGTGTCCTCAAATTGCGGCGTGTGCAACAACAAGCGTTGCCACACACCGAGATAGGCTTCCGGGACCTCAGCCATTACTTCAGAGCAAGATAACGGCGCCAGGCGCCGTGATGGGTAATGTCTTCGGCGCCTTGCGTTGCGTAGTTCTCGCACACGAAGCCCTGCACTAAGTCCCCAGATTCGAGCTCGATCGTCCCGATGCCCAGCGGCGCGGGAATGCCGGCGACAAAGGTGCCGAACGTCGCGGCGGGCAATTGCCACACTTCCAATTCGATCGCGCCGCCGTCGTCATTTCTCACCATGCCCGGCCGACGCACTCCGGCGCCAGGCAATGCATACAGGCGATACTTCGCCGCGCTGCGCGTGGCGAGCAACAATCGCCCGCCGCGATCGGTGAGTTGGTGATTCAACGGCAGGCCGGACATGTGCGCGCCACAAACAACGACGCGAATCATTCCAGAATCAGCCTTTGGCAAATGGTTTGCTCGATAGGCGTTCGTCGCGCCGAGTCGCAACGGAAACGCCGCCTGCCAACGCTGCGCCAAATCCAACAGCGCGACATCGCTGAAGGCCGGCGCGCCGAAAGTGATGCCGAACGGCAAACCGTTGCCGAGAAATCCTGCCGGTACTGCGATCGCAGATAAATCCAGTAGGTTCATGAAATTCGTGTAATAGCCGAGGTTGGAGTTGAGCTTGATCGGATCGGCCAGCACTTCGTCGATCGTGTATTGCGTCCCGGCGGTTGGCGTGATGAGGACGTCAATGTCATTCCAGATGGTCGCCGTTCGGCGTTTCATTTCTCGCAAGCGATATAGCGACGCGAAGGTATCGGCGGCAGAAAACTTTTTCGCGCCGAGCGTAATCTTGCGCGTGACTTCGTGCAACGATTCCGGTTGGCGTTCGATAAAATCGCGAATTGCCTGGTAGCGCTCGGCCACCCACGGGCCATCGTAAAGTAAGCGTGCGGTTTCTAAAAAATCCGCGAAGTCGATGGCGATTGCTTCGCCGCCCATCGCTTGCAGCCGTTCCACATTGCGCGCGAAGAGTGCCTTCGCATCGGCGTTGCCGAAAAATTCCAATTGCTCGGTTCGCGGAATACCGAAGCGGAAGCGCGCGTTGAAATTCGATCGCATTGCCTCCGGCGCCGCGCGGGAATAGGCATCTTCCGCATCGAAACCTTGCGCAACGGCGGCAATTTGTGACGCGTCATTCGCGGTCAACGCAAAAATGGAAACCGTATCCAATGTCCGGCAAGCGGGCACCACGCCACGCGCTGAAATCAATCCACATGTGGGTTTCAGGCCGATGAGATTATTCAACGCGGCAGGCACGCGGCCCGAGCCGGCGGTGTCAGTACCCAACGAAAAACTGGCAAGCCCTAACGCGACGGACACCGCCGAGCCCGCGCTCGATCCGCCGGAGATGTAACTCGGATCAAAGGCGTTGCGGCATGGGCCATACGGCGAGCGGGTGCCGACCAGGCCGGTGGCGAACTGATCGAGATTGGTCTTGCCGATCGGGATGGCGCCGGCGGCCATCAGTCGCTCCACCACGGCCGCAGAACGTGTTGGCGCGTACGCGAAATCGGGGCACCCTGCAGTCGTCGGAACATCGGCGAGATCGATGTTGTCTTTGATTGCGAATGGAATGCCGTACAGTGGCTGTGACCGAATGCCGCGCGCTTCGATATCGCGCGCGTACCGGAGCAGGCGCTCGCGTTCGAATAACGTAATCCAAATATTATGCTCGGTAAATGTTGCGCAACGCGCAAGAATTTCATCGATCAGTTGCGTCGGCGTCAGCGTGCCGTCGCGATAGGCTTGTTGTAAATTTGAAAGTTGTAAGCTGATTTCGCTCATACACTTTGCCCGATCACAATTAGATTCTGACCCGCCGCGACCGGCGCGCCTTCGTTGCAAAGAATTTGCTGCACGACGCCATCTTCCGATGCATTCACGTTAATTTCCATTTTCATCGATTCGATAATCATCAGTGGCGCGCCTGCGCTAACGCGTTCACCGGGTTTGACCAACACTTTCCATAGACTACCCGCGACCGGGCTGGCCATCGCGCGAGCGCCGGGCGCGAGTTCAAGCTCGTTTGCCGGCGCCGCTTCGGTCGCGCTGTCGCCGCTGAAGTCCGCCTGCCCTGTGGCTTTCCAACGTTCGCGCTCCGCTTCAAACGCCGTCTGTTGTTGTGTCTTAAAGCGCGCAATAGCAGAATCGTTGGCCGCCAGGAATGCGTTGTAATGACGCAGGCTAAAGGTTTGTTCTTCGATCTTGATGTTGAATTTACCGTGCAAAAAATCCTGCCGCATGTCGAGCAAGGTTTCTTCGCTGACAGGATAAAAACGAATCTGATCGAAAAATCGCAGCAGCCACGGTTTGCCTTCGCGAAAATCGGCGGTGGTGCGATGCCGGTTCCACATCTGAATCGTCCGTCCGACGAATTGGTAGCCGCCCGGGCCTTCCATGCCGTATATGCACATGTACGCACCGCCGATGCCGACAGCATTTTCCGGTGTCCAGGTGCGCGCCGGGTTGTACTTCGTCGTTACCAAGCGATGGCGCGGATCGATCGGCGTGGCAACCGGGGCGCCAAGATAAACATCGCCCAAACCCAGCACCAGATACGAAGCGTCGAAGACGATGCGCTGCACGTCATCGATGCTTGGCAATCCGTTAATGCGGCGAATGAACTCGATATTGCTCGGACACCACGGCGCATCCTTGCGCACCGACTGGGCGTATTTTTGAATCGCTAGCTGCGTCTGGCTATCGTTCCACGCCAAGGGTAAATGCACGATGCGCGTCGGTACTTCCATGTCCTGAATCGCCGGCAGCAAAGATTCTGCGCCGAGCAAAATATCCAGCAAGGCGTTGAGCGGCAAGCGCGCGCTGTCGTAATGAACTTGCAGCGAGCGAATCCCCGGCGTGAGATCGACCATCCCGCGAATGTTTTGCGTTTGCAGCGCTTGCATCAAGGCATGAACGCGAAAGCGCAAATTGAGATCGAGCACTAACGGCCCATACTCGATCAGTAAATAATCGTCACCGGCAATACGATACGTCACATCAACGTTGTCACGAGTTTTTTGTACGCGGTGAATGACCGCGCCCTCAACATGGTCCGGTGGCGCTGATTTTTGTACGCTAGTTCGCGCCAAATTCGCGATCACAAACGTCTGATCCGTGGCCAGCGCCAAGGCCTGTTGCAGCGACAATCGTTGAAAGCGAACTTTGTCACCGGGCTTGAGCTGGCCGACCTTCCAAAACTCCGCTTTGACAACTACCGCGGGGCAGACAAAGCCGCCCAAGCTCGGCCCGTCCGGGCCTAGAATCACCGGCATATCGCCGGTGAAATCGATCGCGCCGATCGCATACGCGTTATCGTGAATATTCGATGGGTGCAGGCCCGCTTCGCCGCCGTCGTGCCGCGCCCATTGCGGCTTTGGGCCGATTAGCCGTACGCCGGTGCGGCTGGAGTTGTAATGCACTTCCCAGTCGGTCGCGAAAAACATTTCGATATCGGCGTCGGTGAAAAAATCCGGCGCGCCGTGGGGGCCGTACAACACGCCGATCGTCCAGTGCGTGTCGTAGCGCGGTATCGCCGACGCATCGATGTTCGGCAATTGCTTAATCGATGCAACGTCGTCGCCGATGTGCAATACGTCGCCCGTGCGCAAAGTCCGCCCACCGTGTCCGCCCACTTGGCCGAGAGTAAACGTCGCTTTGCTGCCAAGATAATCGGGGACTTGAATCGCGCCGGCAATCGCGAGATAACACCGCGCGCCCGCTCCCGACACACCGGCAATTTTTAAATTATCGCCAGCCTTTACCGCATGGCTTTGCCATAGTGCCAGCGCTTGCCCATTCAATTGGATACTAAACGCCGCGCCGGTGATGGCAATAACGGCATCACAATTAAATTTCAGCGTCGGGCCGGACAAGGTAATTTCCAACGCGCCGGCGCCATCCGGGTTTCCCACCAAGCGATTGGCCAATCGCATTGCGAGTCCATCCATCGGCCCGGACGGCGGCATGCCGACATGCCAATAACCAATGCGCCCCGGATAATCTTGCACCGTCGTGTGTATGCCCGGCTCCAACACCTCGATACTTCGCGAGTCGTACTTGAGTGTTGAAAGGTAGCGCGTGGTTTGCCGCGCGGCAGAAAATGTTTCAGTCGCTACGATCTGTCGTAGGTATAGAACATTGGTCTCGATGCCGGCGAGTTGTGTTTCCCGGAGCGCGGCGCTGAGTTTCGCGATTGCCTGCGCGCGCGTATCGGCTTTCACAATTACTTTCCCGATCATCGGATCGTAATAAGGAGAGACTTCGCTGCCGCTGGCGACCCACGTTTCTACTCGCGCGTTGTTCGGAAACGTCGCCGCTGTTAGTAAGCCGCTGCAGGGCTGAAAATTCTTGCCGGGATCTTCGGCGTAGATCCGCGCTTGAATAGAATGTCCGCTGAACGTCGCTTTAAAATTGGAAAGATCTAACTCACCGGCTGCTTGCCGCACCATCCATTCCACCAGATCGATGCCGGTGATTTCTTCGGTGACGCCGTGCTCCACCTGCAAGCGCGTGTTGACTTCGAGAAAGTAAAACTCGCCGTTACTCGAATCGAATACAAATTCAACGGTGCCCGCGGATTGATAGCCGATCGCTCGGCCGAGACGTTCAGCAGTTGCCGCCAGCAATTTGCGCTGCGTATCGGTGATCCCCGGCGCCGGCGCTTCCTCGATGACTTTTTGGTTGCGCCGTTGCAACGAACAATCACGCTCGCCCAAACTGACAACATGGCCACGGCCGTCACCGAAAATTTGCACTTCAATGTGACGCGCGGCTTCGACATATTTTTCTAAAAACAAACCACCGGTTTTGAACGCACTTTTGGCAAGGCGTTCGACGGATTGGAATGCCGCGTGAAGTTCGTCTTCGCGCCACACCAATTGCATACCGATGCCGCCGCCGCCGGCGGTGCTTTTGAGCATCACCGGATAGCCGATATGCACGGCTTCGGCAATCGCGTGGTCTACGCTTTCGAGCAAACCCGAGCCCGGCAGCAACGGCACTTCGTTCGCTGCGGCCAGTTCCCGCGCCGTATGCTTTAGCCCGAACGCGCGCATTTGCGCGGGCGACGGGCCGATAAACGTTAGCCCGGCATCGGCGCAAGCCTGCGCGAAATCGGCATTCTCCGAGAGGAAGCCGTAACCGGGATGGATGGCTTGCGCGCCGGACTTGCGCGCAGCGTCGAGAATCGCATCGACGCGCAAATAACTTTCGCTGGCGGGCGCCGGGCCGATGCGGATCGCTTCATCCGCGTGGGCAACGTGCTTCGAATGGCGATCGGCATCGGAATACACCGCGACCGACGCGATGCCCATGGATTTCAGCGTGCGCGCGATCCGACAGGCGATGGCGCCACGATTTGCGATTAGAATTTTCTTGAACATGTTTCGACTGCAACACCTTGCTTGCGGCGGGCCGTCCCGCGCGATTTTCTGGGCTGATCAGCGGGTCGTCCCACCTGGCCGCTATTGCGCTCGGTTCAAACCTTCGTGTCCCAAATTAACAACCGCAACGGCGTCGGGTTATAGGCATTACAGGGATTGTTAAGCTGCGGGCAATTCGAGATTAAGCAAATCACGTCCATATCGGCGCGCATTTCGACATACTTACCCGGACCCGACACGCCGTCGGCAAATCTAAGTTGCCCTTCGGTCGTCACCGGCACATTCATAAAAAAATTGATGTTGCTGGAAAGGTCACGTTTACCGATGCCGCAATGGGAATGGATTGCCGTGTGCAAAAATGTGTCGCGGCAACTATGCATGTATTTTTTGTCGAGCGCGTAGCGCACGCTGTTGCTTTCCGATGCGCACGCGCCGCCGAGCGTGTCATGCCGACCACAGGTATCGGCAACGATCGTCAGCATAGCGTTTCCCTCGCTCGACACTAAGCGACTGCCGGTTGTCAGATACAGGCTGCGCTGGGCGCGAATGGTATCTTGTGCGCTATAGCGGTCCGCCGAATCTGCCGCGTTGTAGAACATGGTATCGGCCGATTGGTTACCTTCGACGTCGACGATACGAAGAATTTGTCCGCGCTTTATTTCGCGTAACCAACCTTCACCCGCCGGCAGCGTTAAGTCGTGACTTGCGTTGGCCGGATTCAGCGTGCTCTCGGTCAGCTTAGCGCTCATGCGTTCGCTCCCCGAAAGTACAATTCGGTGTTGTGGAAACCCCGACCGTTTTCCGGACAACTGATGCGGCATGGATCGTCATGCGTCACCGCATCGGACCGCCAAGCCGTTACGCCAATCGCGCCAGGCTGATATTCGGCGGAATCGATCAACGGATGGGGCGCGGTTGAAAATGCCACTAGGCAATTCATTTCGAATCGCAAATCCACGGCGGCGCCGGCATGCGAATGACTGGGGACGTAGTGAAATTTGCCATCATCGTCGACCCATACCTTGCTGAAAAAATTCACCGTTCCGACCAGGTCCCTTGGCCCCAATCCCCATTTTGCCAACTCGATCAACAAACCATCACGGCCGTTTCGGTACATATCGTTGCGCGCCGATTGGTAACGGCGCTCGCCGAACTTCGCGCGAATATCCTCGGCATTGGACGGCCCGCACAGTGGGTCGTGCCAGCCTAGGTTATCGGCGGTAATTGAGCACAGGATCCGCCCCATATCGGAGTAACAGACGTGGCCATGGGTGAGATGGGCCGTATGTTGCGCTTTCAGCGTATCGGCCATGTTGTAGCGTTCGAGTTTTTCTTCTTGATTGAAGAAAATCGCCGAGCAGTTTGCGCCGCCTTTCAAATCCGTGAGCCGTAAGGTCGTGCCGCGACGGACGATACCGGACCAATGGGCGCCCCCGGGAATCAAGTCCTGCCATAACAAGGCTTGCGTACTTATGTTGGGCAATGTGTTCATGTTCGGATTTCCATTTTTGATCGTCACGCTGCGCGCGCTACGATCTGCGTTAGTTTACGCAACATATCATAGTCGGTTTTCATGCCGGAAGTCTCGCGGATGCGTTCAAGGATCGTGCGTTTCATTGCCGTAAATTCGGGCGCCAGTTTCATATCTTGGATGCGTTCGTCGGGCAATGGCACAGCATGAATGCTATCGATACGACCCGGCCGCGGCGCCAAGACGACGACGCGATTGCCCAAATAAATCGCTTCTTCGACATCGTGGGTTACAAACACGATCGTAGTATTTTCGATCGCGCGCAGATAGCGAATCAAGTCGTGCATCACGTCGCGAGTTTGCGCATCGAGCGCGCCGAAGGGCTCGTCCATCAATAGAATTTGCGGCCGCGGCATGAGCGCGCGGGCAATGGCAATACGTTGCTGCATGCCGCCGGAAAGTTGGTTGGGATAGGCATCGGCGACGTGATTCAATCCCATCACGGCGAGCAACGCATCGGCGCGCCCCGATGCGGCTTCGACATCGGCTGAGGTGATATCGCGCTGATGGATTTCCAACCGGCGCGAGAACTTGATGTTCTGCATCACCGTGAGCCACGGGTAAAGACTGTAGTGTTGAAACACGACGGCGCGATCAACACCCGGACCATCGATCGGCACATCGTCGATGTGTATCTGGCCGTTGGTTTTTTTCTCCAATCCAGCAACGATTCGTAGCAAGGTCGATTTGCCGCAGCCTGATGCGCCGACCAGGGTGACAAATTCGCCCGCACCAATGATCAGATTTATGTTTTCTAACGCGGTGGTAACACCTTCTTTGCTCGAGAAAATTTTACTCAGGCCCGCAACCGTAATATTTTTGGCCATATTTATCTCGAATGAAGCCACGGGAACGAGCGGCGATGCAAAAATCGAAAGCCCTGATCCATCGCCAGACCGATGGCGCCGATTAACAGAATGCCAGCAAAAATTTTATCGGTCTGTAAAAACCGTTGCGCCTTGAGAATGGCGTAGCCTAGGCCGGAGTTCGCCGCGACCAGTTCCGCCACAACTAAATATGTCCAAGCCCAACCCATCGTGACTCGCAGCGTATCGAGCAATGCCGGTTTAGCCGATTGGAACACCACCAGCGACAACACTTCGCCGCGCGTCGCGCCCATAGTTTGCGCCGCTTCGATTTGCTGCATCGGCACGCGGCGTACATCTTCGGCCATCATCAATACCATCTGAAAAAATGTGCCGATGAAGATGATGGCGATCTTCGAGCTTTCATCGATCCCGACCCAGATCATCACCAGCGGAATAAACGCGACCGCGGGCATGTAGCGAATGAAATCCATCAGCGGTTCCAACAGCGCTTGGATCGGCCGGTAGGTGCCGATGAACAGGCCCAGCGGCAATGCAATCAACGCCGACAATAACCAGCCGACGCTGACGCGATAGGTGCTGATCCCAATATCCCGCAACAAATTATCTTCGTTGAACCATTTGCCGATCCGCGCCAATACGTCCACCGGACTAGGCAGAAATACTTTATCCACCCAACCGCTGGCACTGGCGATCCACCACAGCACGATCGGAATCACAAAACCGACGATCGCGAATAGCCAGTAGTGCTGAACGCCCAGCGCGCCGCGGATCACCCAAATGCTCGGGCGCGCGCTCGGCGTTTCGGCGCTACTGCTCAGATGCGGTTCCATGGGAATCATCGCGCCGTTGAATCGGCTCAGCGCCTGGCCACTTCGCGCACTAATGAGGCATCAATGCCTTTAGCGATATCGGGTGCGCCTTCCATCAGCTTGTTGTCGAGCAAGAATTTCATGATGGTCGGCGCCACAGCGGTCAACGAACTCGCGCTTTTTTCGTCCATCGCGGCGAGCACTTCTTTCTCGCCGAAGAACTTGGTGCCCGGTAAGAAAACTTTATATTCGTCCGGCTTGAGTCCGACCACCTTGCTCATAATCTGCGCGGCCTCGTCCGGCTTGGCTTGGATAAAGGCCACCGTGTCGTACCACGCGCGAATCATGCCGAGAAAATCTTTGCGCTTTTCCTTGATGGCTTTTTCTTGCGCGACGAGCAGATCGGGAATCAAGCCCGGCATGTCTTTCGAGGTAAATAATGCCTTACCTTTGCCGCTCGATTGAATTTGATTCACCCACGGATTCCACACCACGGCGGCGTCGACACGTCCGGCCAAAAACGCCGCGGCGGCATCGCCCGCGGTCAGATTCGTCACCTTCACGTCAGCCAAACTCATGCCGTTTTTCGCTAACGCGGTGACCAGCACGAAATGCGAAATGCTGAATTCTTCCAACGCAATGGTTTTGCCTTTGAGGTCGGCGAAGGATTTGATTTTCGGGCTGACCATTAAGGCATCGTTGCCGGCGGAATTGTCGTTGACCAAAATCGCCTTGATCGGAATGCCTTTCGCCAGCGGCGCGAGCGAATCGCTCCAGGTCTGGCAATTCGCATCCACTTGCCCGGCGGAAAGCGCCGCGATCGAATCGGTGTAATTGGCGAACCAAACCAATTTTACGTTGGCGTTATGTTTTTTAAAGAAGCCTTTTTGTTCGGCGACATACCACGCCACCCAGCCGGGCCAATCGCTTAAGCCGATTTTGACCTCCGCGAGCGCTGCGGGAATGGATGAGAAAGAAAGTAAAATTGCGCCGAGGGCGCCGCAGAGAATACGTTTGAGTGACATGAAGATTCCTTTTCGGTTTTTGCCAATGGAGAGGGCGATAGCGTCAAACCAATCGCGACCTCCCGGGCTTTTATCCCTCCGTGGAATCCCCAAAACTGGGATCGGACTGCTCTCGGACCAGACACTTCATCGAAGCCGGAACCCTAGCTGCCCTAAAGACGCGGCCGGATTGTGCGCCTCGCCTCTCTGAATCTTACATTGCAGTAACCGTGCCATGACGCCGATCACGAGGTTTACGCGACCTAGATCAATGGGTTAAGCCGATACTGCCGCCTTCAGCGAGCGGCGGGCACGCCCCAGGAAGGGGCGGATTGTTACGGCGCCGCACCGTTATTGTGCTGAATAGTTATGGTTAGGGATGCTCTGATTTATTTCGAGCTCTCATCCCGAAAAGGGGAGCAGGCAAGGTAAGGCGCGGGTAATCCAAACGCCTAGAACGAATCGTTCAGTTCGCCGTAAGCGCCAAGCCACCACTGCGCACCAGGGCCTTTTTCGGTCAACTCGATCAAGCGTTTTTGCGCCGCCCAAATCAAAAACATTCTCTGCTGTGCGTAAGATGCATCGATGTCGGGATCAAGCAGTTTCTTGAATTCGCCGATTTGCGCAGCGCTGTCGAAATTGCAGATGGCGCGGGCGTAGGCAACGATTTCATAATCGGATTCTTTCCCGGACAACAACACCAGCGGTTGATCTTTTTTGATTTCCAACGTCGCAGCCTTTCGCGTTAACGGCGCGCGAGAAACTGATTCGAGGTGCGCCGGCGGGATAGGTTCCGCGTCCCCCCATTGAGATTGCAGCGGCGCAACGGGTCGCCGAAAATCGCCTCGAGCCAATGGCCCAAACTGGGCGTGGCTCGTGGCGCTATCTTTGTTAACGCGGCAACGCGTCGTACATCGCTTGACCTAAAATGCGGTGGATTTCGGTCGTTGGATGCTCGACGTCCCAATAGAAGAACAGTTCCGTTAGCGCTAAAGGCACGTCGGGACAGCTAGTTGGATTCAGCAGCAAGCAACTTTCAGATCCGGGCGCCAATAAACCCAACGCCGGAACACTCCCATACGTCGATCCAAACACATTTTGCGCGAGCGTAAACACATCGATTGATGTGATTCGAATTCCCGGCAAACTTGCCGACAATTCGCTCACTGCCTGCGCCAACAAGGCGTTGTGAAATTGCGATAGGTCGGCTAACGCTTCGCCGAGTCCTTGCGCTTGAGCAATGGGCGTCTGGCCAAGGTTGGGCATATTGAGGACGATGAATTGCCGACCGCCGATTCGATATAAGCGCTGGATTGCGAGCTTGATATTGTTCACGACGACGGTAGGGTCGGCAGGCACCGCGACGGCATAATCGTTTGCGCCAATCCATAGGGCAAACAACGAACGCTCCGGCGGTCTTCGGCCAAATAGTCCGAATCGCAATGCCTCAACCTGACCTAGCAAACCCGGCACCGGAAAGCCGCCCGGCGTAATCGCCGATACGCCCGAGGTCGCGCCGCCGAACGCGTAACTTATCGCGCCCGGTCGACTCGGTAACGCGAAGGTAAACGACGGTTTGACGATCGCGTTTGGATTTTGTTTGATCCGCCTCCACAAATATTCGAACGCGACGGGGCCATTGCTAAAACGCCCCCGATAGTAGGTTCGATTTGGGCTTTCTGAAGGTGGGATGGCGGGTTGCGCGCCAAACAATCGGGATAAAATTAAATCGTTCCCGTTGTCTGACAAGCTATCGCCAAATACGTACATCGCGTCAAAATTTGCCACTTGTGCGGACGCGGTTTGGACGAACACGAAACACATGAAAAACGAAATTACGCAGCGCAGCCTACTCATTTAAATTGCTCCTTTTCTGGTTTCATACAAAATTTTGATACCCCGTTACCCGTCAGCGCGAGCTTTTTTTACCGATTTCAACAACCGCTTGGACTGTTAGTGCTTAGCCTCGTATTCACATTTCCGGGTGGCCTTTTGTCGGCACGCAAAAGATTATCGAAGTACGCGCCCAGACTGGCTGTCAAAATTGTAAACTTTTGTGTCTACGACATAATATATGCAATCGCGAATGATTCTTCACCGGCCGAAGCGCGTAGGCGAGGCGGACGCCAGCGCTCACCGACGGGGCTACGCTACTTTGACGACAAGCTTTCCTGAGTTCGATCCGTCATAAAGTTTATTCAGCGCGACCGGCGCATTTTTTAAACCCTCGACGACATCGACGCGGTATTTGAGCTTGCCCTGCCCATACCATTGGGCCAGCGCGCCGATGCCCTCCGTGGCGCGATTCCAATAATCGAACACGAGGAATCCTTCCATGCGCGCGCGCCGCGTCACCAGGCGAAAAATATTGCGCGGCCCCGGATCGAATTCGCTCACTTCGGCATGGTTGTATTGCGAGATCGCGCCGCACACCACAATGCGCGCGTGGAGATTGAGCCGGTCGAGCACCGGTTCGAGGATCGATCCGCCGACGTTGTCGAAATAGATATCGATTCCTTTGGGGCAATGTTGCGTGAGTTTCTCGGGAACGGATTCGCGTTTGTAATTAATTGCGGCATCAAAACCCAATTCGCCCGTGAGCCACTTGCATTTTTCATCGCTACCGGCAATGCCGATCACTCGGCAACCCTGAATTTTTCCAATTTGTCCGACTAACGATCCGACCGCACCCGCCGCACCTGAGACGACTAAGGTCTCGCCCGCTTTGGCTTTACCGATATCGAGCAAGCCAAAGTAAGCGGTTAAACCAATGTGGCCGAACAGACCGTAATGCATCGTCAATGGAATATTCGGATCGGGCGGCAACAACGCAGTAAGGCCGCTACCGTCATGCACGCAATACTCCTGCCAACCGAATAGCCCCATGACATGGCCGCCGACCGGGAAATCCGGATGATTCGATTTTTCGATTCGCCCAATCGCACCGCCGCCCATCACGTCGCCGAGATTGAGCGGCGGCAAATAATCCTGCTGCTCCCACAGCCAAGTTCGGTTCGACGGATCAAGCGATATATACAAAATCTTTACCAGAAATTGCCCAGGCCCGGGTTCGGGGATTGGCTCCTCGCGCCACTGAAAATCGGAAGGTTGAGCCAGGCCGACAGGCCGGCGCGCGGCGCGCCATTGGTGATTTGTTTGCATGTTACATCTCCTATTGAAATTTCGAGTTCTTCCAAGCGATGCCTCAAGATACCCGCCATAATTGGTTCTTCAGGCATGCCTCGCCGAGAGGCTCGTGGATTGGGCATGTAGGGTACGCATCGCGCACGCGAACCAGTTCTCGACCTCCGGCGTGCGCGTTGCGCACCCTACGTCTGCTTCGGAGGTCGCGTTAACGCATGTTTCTATTTCGTCGATGTCTTGACGCTTGTTTCCGCTAACACACCGCGAATCGCTTCACCCATGATCCAATAGGTTTGCGGATCGACACCGCAGCACATTAGATGGCCGGCATCGGAGCTGAGCGACACAATTTTGGCGTCCTTGATTTGCGCGGCGGCGGATTCGGCCTGCTTCGGCAAATAAAACATATCGCGCGGGTTGGTAAGGAACAGCGTTTTAGCTTTGATGGACTTCAACGCCGTATTGAGATCGCCGTTAAACCCCGGCGTCGCTGCGATTGAGCTTTGTTGATACGCTTTGGTCAAGTAATACAGATCGCGCATATCTTGAATGCCAAAATAAGTTTCGGACCAGCCTTTTCGAAATCCATCGAAGTCCGCTTGCGTGCGGATATTGGCATCCCACCACTCGCGCGTAAAGAAATAGTTCGCCATATTCCAAAGTGACGTTCCCGCGCAATCGGTGGAATTTTGGTCGTAGTTCCCACCTTGCCACGCAGCGCAATTTTCGACAATGGCATTGTTTTGCGCCATAGAAAAGAAAATCTCGTTGCCATACACGGGGACACCGACAATCGGCACGATCACATCCATAAAATCCGGCTTCAATATCGCGTATTGAAAGGACTGCGTCGCGCCCATGGAAATTCCGATTACAGCGCGCAGATGCTTGACGCCAAGCCCTTCGGTAAGGAGCTTGTGTTGCGCTTGAATCATGTCGCGATGATTGTATTGCGGAAACTTCATTTTCAAGCCACTGTTGGTTGGGCTGGTGCTGTGATCGAACCCGACTTGTGTGCTGCCGAATTGATCAGGCGCGATGACGAAGTATTTCTCCGTGTCGAGTGGCTTGCCGGGACCGATCAAGGCATCGAAATCGTGGTGACCCGCGCCGAAACCGTGTAACACCAATATCGCATTGTCTTTCGCGGCGGATAGCTTGCCATGGGCGTTGTAAGACATTTTCAGATTCTTGACGACAGCGCCGGATTCCAGCGTCATATCGCCCAACTGTGCCATTTCATGTTTGGCGCCGTCGGGGCTGTGGGCATTCGCGACGGCAACATTCAACGCCAGCGCAATGGCACTCATTCGTAAGATCGTAGTAAACATAAACCCTCCTAAAATTGAAGTTAAATAGAGCCCGCTTGGCTTAGCCGGCCTGGGTTTTTTCCCTCGTAAATCGTTTCTACTGCTTCATTTTTTTACTTGTCCATCGGTCGGTAACGACCAAAACTTGATCCTTCGTTACCTGCATCGTCGATGTAGGGTGCGCAACGCGCACGCGTTGACGCGAATCGGTTATCTACCGTCCGCGTGCGCCATGCGCAGCGCTTGCTTACGGCAATTTCCACTCACCGCTTATGATCGAAAAACCCGCCTGAGTTTGGCCGATGACGGTCGCTTTGAACTTGCTATTCCCGGTAATGCCACTGTACTTACCCGTGCCGCCGTCGAATCGGTATTCGCCGTCGCAGGTCGGCAACGCGCCCACACACGTCCAGAGCGATAGCGCCTTATCGCCATCGGCATCGGTCGTGATGCAACTGCCATTAGCGTTCGATTTGCCTTTGTTAATGTCCCAAAATATTTGGCAATCGAGCCGCGCGTTGTGAAGAAATCCCTTGCCGGCATCGTTAAAGATCACACCGGGAAGATTGCCGCTCAAAATCGTTCTGTCTTGACCGACGGCATACGCCTTACCATCAAAAATCCAATCATAGCGGGCGCTATACTTGCCGGATTTAGGCAGGTCTTCGGCGAATGCGGTGCTCGAAAAAATCGTCAGTAGAATGGTCCATGCAATTGATTGTTTCATCGCTACCTACTCCTTTTGTGTGATGGGTAAAATTTCGTGATTGCTCGGTTGATGTAAGCGGCTTATCGGGGCGATACGCGGGTTACGTTCAAGTTGTACGTCACCTCCAACACGAACCCGGCAGATGGGTTTTCAGCGTGGATATGCAACGTGTGCGGCCCGGCCTTGAGGTTGCCAATATGGGCATAGATGCCGTCATCGATCGCAGGTGAATAAACGCCCGCTGGAACGCCACCCAAGCTGGCGCAGGGCGAATCAAATATATTGTCTTCCGGCAATGTGGCGGCAAACACTTTGGACTGCACGCGGCGCAGGTGTTTCAGCGGCTTGCCGTCGACCTCAACCAGTAAGTTGATTGCGCCGTCGATGAACGGCGCTGCGCCGGCGCGCAGATCGGCCACGGAAATATCCACCGGGCCTTGGCCGCAGACGTTTGGCGAATTGAGGTTGACGCTATTCACCACGGGGATAAATAAATTGACGTTGTCCGGCACGGTACAGTTGCGAACGACCGGCTCACCGCCTCCGAACAATCCGGCAAGAACCACGTCGAGCCACGTTGCCCGACCATGCACTTTCTCGCCGGTGGTATCAAGCAAAGGATTTTGTGATGACGGAATCGACAGCGCCCATTGCCACCATTGCGCACTGAGGGATTTCAGCCCGTCGGATTCCGCCGACGCAGGATTGGTTTGAGCAACCAAAGCTAAGGCCAGGGCAAGTGTTATAAGTAATTTGTTTTGCAGCGAATTAAACATTTTTCATCTCCTATTTGGTTTGCAATTACTATAAGGTGCCTGGAGATGCTCTTCCAGAGCGCGTCTCCAGGCATGCCGCGCCATGATCCGCACTGGGATTGCCTTCTGGCCTATCGGCCATTTGAAATCATTTACGCGAATTTTTAAGCGATTACGGCAGCTTGTACGTTCCGCTCACTACGTTGCAGACGACTGCTTTACCTAGCGTGATCGCCGGCGCAAACTGACGCAACGGTTTGAATTCACCGCCACCGGAAACGCCGGTGTATTTCCCCGTACCGGCGGTAAATTTCCACGTTCCGGAACCATTGTGATTTTGTGGAATGCTGACCAACATTTTGTCGCCTTCGGCGTCGGCGAATTGGCACTGACCCACCGAGTCAACGCCGCCCGGCGAAACCGTGTAATGCCCGCCGCATTCACCGCTCATCGCGTCGAACGCACCGCCGGCTTTCGGATTCCACAGCACGCCGGTCCAGGCGAGCGTGCCGAGTAAATGCTCTTTGGAAAAAATCATCGCGGGCGGGGTGTCGCCGGACCAACAATTGAGAAGGTCCATTGGACCTTCTTTCGCCAGCGGCGCAGCGCCGACCATTTGCGCAGCCAACACTAAACAGCCGACTTTTATTCCGTTTGTTATTACGTTTTTCAAGTGATTCTCCAATGGTTAAATTAGCGCACTAAAAAAGCCGCGGTACCCAAGGAACGTGGTACCGCGGCGAGGGACACTGTTTCGGCTAAAACCCTGCGCCGGCGAGCCAGCCACCGACCTTGCCTTCCCACACTTCGCGCAGCAGGACGACGGGTTTATCGCATTGCGCGGGTATCGCCAGTTTGGCTTCAGCATTGGCATCGCCCTTTGGATTGCTGAGCGGGACGCGCTCCGCCATGGCGGCGAGCTTGCCGCCGCAAATGACCGTGGCGACGACGTGCGTAACGCCGTCCGGCGTGCCGTTTGATTCACCGGTCGAGGCGTCGTTGAGTACCAGACCTTTAACTTCGACTTTAACTTTACCGTCGGCTTCCAATTTCGCTTCGCCGGATCCGAGCTTCCAGACTTTGCCGCAGGAACCGACTTCGCCGAAACTGGTTCCGTCCTTAACGCAGGCGCGAAGTTTGCCTTTGAGAATTTCGTCGGCTTGCGCCGCGCCAATACTCGCGCAAACGAAAATGCCGAATGCCAATCGACGTAGAAGTACGCTTGTTACGTTCATGTGAATTCCTCCATCCGTTGAAAAATTGCGGTCACCGCATGCGGTTTGCCATCATTCGTTCGCATATCAGCGGAAACGAGAATAACAATAACGGCGTAAACAAAACCCTACCTGTGCAGGTGGGAGTTGAAGGGTTTTGGAATAAAATCGCGTGTTTGATTTGCCAAACAATGAATTTAGCGTTGCTCTAAGAGCCAATTAGGGTGCGGCGCTTCCGGCATGCATGGCTGTGAGGCAAGCTGGGTAAGGCTTTCAGCCATATCGAGAAATAAAACTAAGATTGCCTGTCGAAAAAACTTACGTATACTCATCAGTCACCGCGCCGATTGCGCGCGCAGCCGGAGGCACAACAAATGCATGATCGTAGAAATTTTTTGCGTTTAGGCTTGGGGTCAGCGCTGGGCAGCCTAGGCGGGACCGCGTTGCACGCAGCGCCTGAACCACAGATTCGCCGCTACGTGCGGCTTGGCAAAACCGAACTTAAAATCTCCGATATCTCCTTCGGCTCGGCGAGTTCGTCCGATCCGGCGCTCGTGCGCCATGCGTTTGAACGTGGCATTAACTATTTCGACAGTGCGGAAAGTTATCGCGGCGGCAATGCCGAGGAAGCCATCGGCGAAGCGTTGCAAGGCAAGCGCGACAAAGTTCTTCTCACGTCCAAAACCAAAGCCGGCGCCAGCGACACGCGCCAGGAGATGATGCAATCGCTGGAACAAAGTTTGAAGCGCTTGCGCACGGATTACGTCGACATTTATTTCAATCACGCGGTGAACGATGTCGCGCGCATGCAAAATCAAGAGTGGTGGGAATTCACGGCGTTGGCGAAAAAGCAAGGCAAGATTCGCTTTCGCGGCATGTCCGGCCACGGCGGGAATTTAGTGGCATGCTTGGACTACGCAATCGACAAAAATTTAGTCGACGTCATTTTAGTCGCGTACAACTTCGGCAACGATCCGAAGTTTATGGATAAATTGCGCCATACGTTTCACTGGGCGGCGCTGCAGCCCGAGCTGCCGCGCGTACTCGCGAAAGCGAAGCAAAAAGACATCGGCATCGTCGCGATGAAGGTGTTGATGGGCGCGAAACTGAACGACATGCGGCCTTACGAGAGCGGCGGCGCGACGTTTTCGCAAGCTGCGTTTCGCTGGACGCTGTCGTCGCAATATGCGGACGCGCTCATCGTTTCCATGACCGACAAATCGCAAATCGACGAATACGTCGGCGCTTCGGGCGAATACAAACTGCGTAAGGGCGATGTCGATTTGCTCGAACGTTATGCGCAATTACGACACGGCAATTACTGCCAACCAACATGTAACGCTTGCGAATCGAGCTGCCCGGAAAAAGTCGAAATCGCCGAAGTGCTGCGCACCCGCATGTACGCGGTTGATTACCACGATCCGCTATTTGCGAAAAGCGAATACGCTGCGCTGAAAACAAATGCGTCCTCTTGTTTGACTTGCGCGCATCAATCCTGTCTCAATCAATGTCCGAACGGCGTGCCGATCGCGACGCTGACGCGCGACACGGCGCTGCGCTTAGGCTAGGAATTTGGGATGACCAAATTTTTCGCACATTTTCTGTTTATCCTCGCCGCTTGGACGTTGGTCATCAAATACTTATTCCCGGCAGCCTTCGCAATTGGACACGGCGAAGCAATCGGTACTTACATCTTCTGGGATTTTTGGTGGGTCATCCACATCTGGCTTGGCTGGTCGATGCTGACGCAGCCGCGCTACGTTTACGGGTTGGCGCTGATCGTTTCGGTGGTCGAGATCATTATCATCGTCACGAAATTCGCGCTATTTCTACCCGCGCCGGAGTGGACGATTTGGCGCACCAATTGGTTCATCAACAAATGTTTCGTGCTGGCCTGTTTTATGGGCTTGCTCGGATATTTGTTGCGCTACCCAGCGCGATTCCCGAAATTCAACTTAGCACGATGATAGCGTCGTAGCAGCCACAACGCGATCGCGACATTCAGCAAATTCCACGCGACGCTGTTGATAAATGCCGCGCAGACTGATGGCGAAGCCAGAACTCCAGCAGGGATTGGCTTTCAGCACGGCGTGCTATTGATTTGATATGGTGTTTACATCACTATTCTTAGTGATGTAAGATTCATCTTTATTAGTTTTGTGTGAGGCTCATATGCATCGAACCCAAATTTCGCTTGAAAGTGAACAATACGATCTGCTGGTCCGCGAAGCCCAGCAACAAGGGATCAGCCTCGCCGCAGTGGTGCGCGGCATGATTGTTAAGCAATTGCAACAACCTAAGCATGGCAAAGCGACGCCCGCACGGCTTGCCGCGGTAACGGGCTTGGGTGAAGGCGACGGGCGTGCCATTGGACGCAATCACAACGAATTTTTGTACGGTCGCAAGCCGCGGTGAGATCTTTGTTTATCGATACCGGCGCGTGGTACGCGTTGGCAGATCGCAAGGATCCGGATCATTCCCGCGTCACCGATTTTCTTGAAGCACAGACACTACCGTTAATGACCAGCAATTTTGTGTTCGATGAATCGGTAACGCTGATTCGATATCGCTTGGGGTTTGCGGCGGCGAAATCGTTTGGCTCAAGCCTCATGAGTGGCGGATTGGCGAAAGTCGTTCCGGTCGACAAGCTTGACGAAAACCGTGCTTGGGAAATATTTACCCGCTACCGTGATAAAAGTTTCAGTTTCACCGATTGCACCAGCTTCGCTATCATGCAGCGGCTCAAAATCGACAGCGCGGTGGCAATCGACGACGATTTTCGGGCGTTTGGGCTGAATTGTTTGCCGTAACACCGACGTTGAAACTTACGGGTGGCTTCGTAACATTACACTTGCCGCCGAATCAAGCCCGAGCGCCGCAACAGCCAGATCGCAATAGCGACGTTAAGTAAATTCCACGCGACGCCGTTAATAAATGCTGCGCGATACGATCCAAACCAATCGAAGATCACGCCGGACATCCAGCCGCCCAGCGCCATGCCGAACATGGTTGCGGTGAGCACGATGCTGATGCGCGTGCCGGCTTGTTTCGACGGAAAAAATTCGCGCACGATAATCGCGTACGACGGCACAATACCGCCTTGGAATAACCCGAACAGCGCCGAGAGCAAATACAACGAAACTAACCCATCGAATGGCACGAACAACAATAACGCAAGTGCCTGCAAGCTGGAGCCGAGTAGCAAGGTGCGCAGACCGCCGATGCGATCGGAGATCCAACCGAAACTCAAGCGGCTGACGATGCCGCAGGCAAGCATCAACGACAGCATCTGCGCGCCGCGGGCGGGGCCGAAACCTAGATCGCCGCAATAGGCGATGATGTGAACTTGCGGCATGGACATCGCCACGCAACACGTTAAGCCGGCGATAATGAGGATCACTTGCAATGTGTTCGGCGCGAGGCCAAGCGGGCGTTGAGTTGTCGTTTTTTCTGTTGACCTTTCTGTAATGGCGATCGCGGTCGGCACGCGGCGCCGCAGGGCGAATGCCAGCGGCAACATCGTGAGTATGCAAAACCATGCGACGCCGGCGTAGGTTTCGCGCCATCCGTTACTTTGAATAAAGTACGTGAGCACGGGCGGCCAGATGGTGCCGGCCAAATAGTTTCCGCTGGCGATAATGCCGACAGCAAGCCCGCGATTTTTTGTGAACCACAGCGATGTGTCTGCAAGCAGCGGCCCGAATGTCACCGAACTGCCGACGCCGATTAGCAGGCCCTGTAGCAAGGTAAATTGGCCGATCGTCGCAGCGTGACTGGCACTGAGATAACCGATTGCAAGTAAGATCGCGCCGATCACCAGCGGAATAAAAATCCCGAAGCGATCCGCCAAGCGGCCCATGAAAATACTGGCGATGCCGAAGCAAATCATCGTCATCGTGTAAGGCAACGATGCCGCGCCGCGCGCGACACCGAATTCCGCTTGTACGCTAGACAGCGCTACAACAACGGACCACATGCCGACACCGCCGATGGTGGAGAGCAGCAGCGCTACGGCAAGGCGAACCCAGGGGTAATTGTTATCGACCATTGCCCGCTAAGCGTTGAGGGATTTTAAATGACGATGCAAAATGTTCGGCACATGAATGCACCCTGCATTTATTTTGCGTAGTGCTTGAAGACGCTGGTGGTTATTACTTCTAACTTGGCATGCCTGGAGAGCCAGTATCCACGCCATTCTTGGCGTAGGGTGCAGCGATGCACCCTACAATTTAAACATCTAGGTTACGTACACCCAACGCATTGCGCTCGATAAAATTGCGCCGCGCTTCGACTTCGTCACCCATCAGCGTGATGAAAATTTCATCGGCGGCGATGGCGTCTTCGATTTGCACTTTGAGCAAACGACGCGTGGAGGGATCGAGCGTGGTTTCCCATAATTGCGTCGGATTCATTTCGCCCAAGCCCTTGTAGCGCTGCACGGTGAGGCCTTTGCGTGCTTCTTCTAGCAGCCAATCGAGCGCTTGCTTGAAGGATACGACTGGTAATTCGTGATCGCCGCGCTTGATCGCCGCCCCTTCCCGGATCAAACCGATTAGCACTTCAGCGGTTTTTTTGATCTGGTTGTAATCGCCGCTCTCGACAAAATCCTGATCGAGATACGTAGTGTAGGCGTTACCGTGACTCATGCGCAGAATGTTGAGGCGATAGGTTTCAAAGCGCTCGTCACGCTCGACGGTGATTTTGATTTCACTGTTGCCGGTCGCTTGCATGATGCGTTTCGCCGTCGTATTCGCGCTAGCTTCGCTCGATAAATCGATTTCCGGCGCGATAAGCAAAGCGTGCAGCACCTGGCCCTCGATCAGACGAGCGAGGCGATCGATTACTGCTTCTCCTAACAAATACTCGCGCGCGATTTTTTCGAAGGCTTCGCGTTGCATCGGCTCTTCGCCTTTGGCTGTGACTAACTGTGCATCTTTCAAGGCGAGTTTGAGCAGATGTTGTTTCAACTCTTGATCATCTTTGAGGTAGCGCTCGTCCTTGCCGTGTTTAACTTTATAGAGCGGCGGTTGAGCGATATAGATATGGCCGCGCTCGACTAACTCCGGCATCTGCCGATAGAAAAATGTCAGCAACAGTGTCCGAATGTGTGAGCCGTCGACGTCTGCATCGGTCATGATGATGATGCGGTGATAGCGTAATTTGTCCGGCGCGTATTCATCCTTGCCGATGCTGGTGCCGAGTGCGGTAATCAGCGTGGCGATTTCTTGCGACGAAATGACTTTGTCGAAACGCGCGCGTTCGACGTTAAGAATTTTACCTTTCAACGGTAGAACCGCTTGATTCTTGCGGTCGCGGCCTTGCTTGGCGGAGCCGCCGGCAGAATCACCCTCAACGAGATACAACTCGCATTTGGCGGGATCTTTTTCCTGGCAATCGGCAAGCTTGCCGGGCAGGCCCATGCCGTCGAGCACGCCTTTGCGCCGCGTCATCTCGCGCGCTTTGCGCGCCGCTTCACGGGCGCGAGCAGCATCGATGATTTTGTTGCAGATAATCTTTGCGTCCGCCGGATTTTCCAGTAGAAATTCCATCAGTTTGCTGGACACCACTTCTTGCACGATCGGCTGGACTTCGCTGGAAACGAGTTTATCTTTCGTCTGCGACGAGAACTTGGGTTCAGGAACCTTGACTGAGAGCACACAGGTCAAGCCTTCGCGCATATCGTCACCGGTGGTTTCGACTTTGGCTTTTTTTGCGAGCTCTTCTTTGTCGATGTAGTTATTCAGCGTGCGCGTCAATGCTTGACGCAAACCGGTGAGGTGAGTGCCGCCGTCGCGCTGTGGAATATTATTGGTGAAACATTGCAGCGATTCGGTATAGGAATCATTCCACTGCATCGACACTTCGACGGTCATGCCGTCTTTCTCGCCCACCGCATGAAATATTTTCGGATGCAACACGGTCTTGGCGCGGTTCATGTATTCGACAAAGCCTTTGATGCCGCCAGCATAGGCGAAATTTTCGCTCTTGCCGTCGCGCTGATCGACCAGTTCTATCTTGACGCCATTGTTGAGAAAAGACAGTTCGCGCAGACGCTTTGCCAAAAGTTCCCAGTGAAATTCAACGTGGGTAAACGTCTCCACTGCAGGCATAAAGTGAATTTCTGTGCCGCGCTTTTCGGTCTTGCCGGTAATCGCTAACGGCGCGACCGCGAACCCGCCGCGAAACTCCATTTGATGCACTTTGCCGTTGCGCGAAATGCGCAGCTTTAGCCAATCGGACAATGCGTTAACGACAGATACGCCGACGCCGTGCAATCCGCCAGAAACTTTGTAGGAATTGGAATCGAATTTACCGCCAGCGTGAAGTTCGGTCATGACGATTTCCGCGGCGGAACGCTTGAACTCGTCGTCTTCTTTGATGTCGGTCGGAATGCCGCGTCCGTTATCGACCACGCTGATGGAATTATCGGTATGGATGACAATTTTGATGTCGTTGCAGTGGCCGGCAAGCGCTTCGTCGATCGCGTTATCGACCACTTCGAACACCATGTGATGCAACCCGGAACCGTCGCTGGTATCGCCGATATACATGCCTGGCCGCTTGCGAACCGCTTCGAGGCCTTTCAGGATTTTGATATTGTCTGAGGTGTAGTCGTCTTCTGCAGCGCCTTTCGGCATTTCACTTTCGCTCACGCGTGATTCTTCCTAATGTAAAACAAATCAAATTAGATGCGCATTGGCATCACAACGTATTTAAATTGCTCGTCGCCCGGCACCGTTACGAGCGAGCTGGAATTCGCATCACCAAATGACCAAACGATATTCTCGACATCGGTGTGGTTTAACACGTCTAGCAGATAGGTAACGTTGAAGCCGACGTCAAGCGGCTCGCCATCATAGGCTATCGCTAATTCTTCCTGCGCCTCTTCTTGCTCGTTGTTGCTGCAAATAATGTTCATGAGGTCTTTGGTTAAAACGACGCGCACACCGCGAATTTTCTCGTTCGACAAAATCGCCGCGCGATTTAGCGCCTGCTGCAGCTGGATACGATTCAACGTAATGTGTTTGGTATAGCCGGTCGGAATAACTTTGGTGTAGTCGGGAAATTTGCCGTCGATTAGTTTCGACGACAGTTCGGTATTACCCAAATCGAAGCGGACTTGGTTGGTTTTCAGCGTCACGTTAACGCTGCTATCGTCATCGCCATCATCAAGCAACTTGATTAATTCGGCGACGGTTTTGCGCGGCAAGATGGCCTCGCCCTTGGCCTCACCGCCTTCCATTTTGCTCTCGACGAAACTTAAGCGATGGCCATCGGTCGCCACGGTGATGACTTTTCCGTCCGCAATGGAAATCAACATGCCGTTCAAGTAATAACGGATATCCTGATTCGCCATGGCGTATTGCATTTTTTCCAACTGCGCTTTGAACGTTTTGCGATTAAGACTAAACGTCGATACAGGGTCGCCAGTCTCGGCAAGTTTCGGAAAATCCGCCGCTGGCAGCGTCTGCAATGAAAATCTCGATTTGCCGGCTTTCAGCGTGAGGCGGCTTTCCTTGCCATCGAGCACGACATCACTGCTTTCGGGTAACGAACGCAAAATATCCAGTAATTTTTTCGCGGCGATGGTAATGCTTTCACTAGGTTCCTTCAGTTGCACGTCTGCGTGCGTACGAATTTGCACTTCGAGATCGGTCGCGGTCAGCGACGCCTGGCCGGACTGACTGTCGATCAGCACGTTGGAAAGAATCGGCAACGTATGACGACGTTCGACGATCCCTGCGACCTTTTGCAGCGGGATTAATAACGCATTCCGAGAGGTTTTAATAGTAATCATAATCTTTAAAGATATTATTGATTAATACTTATTAGAGCGAGTGCAATTTTCGCACAACTCGCTATTTCCTATTACTATCAGGAAATTAGCGTCAAATTTTGTCCGGTATAAAGCGCCGATTGCCACGGAATAGATTGTGGATAGTTTCGGGCATCGGGCTAACGTCAAAGAATAAGCCTGAATTATACCCAACTACGAAGCGACTTATCCCTTTAGTATTTGTTGCAATACTACTAGGTCGCGATTAATACCACCGTCGCTTTCCTTTAATTCTTCAATTTTCCGGCAGGCGTGTAATACGGTTGTGTGGTCGCGGCCGCCAAATGCTTCACCGATATCGGGTAACGACAGTTGCGTGAATTCTTTCGCCAACGCCATCGCCACTTGGCGAGGCCGAGCGATGGCACGGTTGCGTTTCTTCGAATACATTTCCGCGACTTTGATTTTGTAATAATCGGCGACGGTTTTTTGAATATTTTCAATCGAGACTTGGCGATTTTGGATGACCAAGAGGTCTTTAAGCGCTTCCTTGGTTGCCGCCAAGGATAGCGGTGTGCTGGTGAAGCGAACGAAAGCAAAAACGCGCTTCAGCGCACCTTCCAGCTCGCGCACATTAGAGCGGATATGCTTGGCAATGAAGAATGCGATGCTCTCGTCCAACTCGACATTTTCCGCTGCGGCTTTGTCAATCAAAATCGCCACGCGCATTTCCAATTCCGGCGGTTCGATGGCAACGGTTAAGCCCCAGCCGAAGCGTGACACCAAGCGATCGTCGACGTCGGAAAGTTCTTTTGGAAAGCGATCGCAGGTGATAATGACTTGTTTGTGCGCCTCAATCAGCGCATTAAACGCGAAAAAGAATTCTTCTTGTGAACGAGATTTTCCGCCGATGAATTGAATGTCGTCGATCAACAAAAGATCCAACGTGTGATAGCGCCGCTTAAAACTATCGAAAGACTTATGCTGATAGGCGCGCACCACATCGGTGACGTAATCTTGCGATGTGACGTACTGAATCTTAGCAGTCGGGTTGCGATGCAATGCCGCGTTACCGATTGCTTGAATCAGGTGGGTCTTGCCCAGCCCAACGCCGCCATAAATGAAAAGCGGGTTATAAGCGGTGCCGATGTGTTCGGCGACCTGTTGTGCCGCAGCGCGCGCCAACTGATTGGCTTTGCCGGCAACGAAATTACTAAATGTAAACGTCGGATTGATGCGATTGTTATCGTCAGCGCCGGTGAGTATGCGTGGCGAAATCTTGCCGTTACTCGCAATTGCGGGCGCAACAACCGGTGTGGGGTGCTCAAGCGCGGCTGCTTCACGAACCGTGAGGACAAAGCGCATCGGCTGGCCAAAATAGCGCTCGGCGAGCTCTTCGAGGCGCTTTAAAAAGCGATCGCGAACCCATTGCAAAACGAAGCTATTTGGCGCAAGCAGCAATATTTGGCCGTCTTCTAGGGCGACATTCAAGGGTTTGATCCAGTTGTTATACTGTCCCTGAGATAGCTCGCCATGAAGATGGGTCAGGCATTGCTGCCAGAACGGATCGATCATATTTAACAAATTGATTTGATTAAAAATTATAATTATTAGACGTCTGCGATTAAGCCCAGACGAAGCCCATGATACGCGCCGAATTCGAACTTATCCACAGGTCTTTTAGAGCGAGTATCCACGCCATGACTTGACACGGCGGTCAATAACCTTTGTAATTTAAGGTTTGCTAAATCAGAAACCGCCATGAAACGAACCTACCAACCCTCCGTTACCAAACGCGCCCGTACCCACGGATTTTTAGTCCGCATGAAAACAAAGGGCGGCCGGGCAGTCATTAACGCCCGCCGTGCTCGCGGTCGTACCCGCCTAGCTGTTTGACCGCGTTAGGTAAAGCCGCAAAAAAACAGGCCGCGCGCGGTTGGTTTGACCGTGTATTTGTACAGCGTAAATCCTACAGCGGCCGGTTTTCGCAGCTTTACCTCGGCAATACCGATCAAGCCGCAGGCAGTTTTGGCGTTAGTGTGAGCAAGCGCATTTGTCCCTCGGCCGTATCGCGAAACTATACGAAACGCGTACTACGAGCCTGGTTCCAATCCAACCGTGCGCAGTTAGAAGGCCGAGACGTGGTGATTCGCGTGCGGCGCGAGTATGATGCGCGTGAATTTGCAGCGGTCCGACAGGAATTAAATAAGCTCCTAAGCCGTGTTCGATGATGGCGCGGATTCTGCAATTTTTTTTGTCGGTGTATCGCGTTGCCTTCAGCCCGTTTCTGGGCCGTAATTGCCGCTTTTTCCCGAGTTGTTCAGATTATGCTAGCGAAGCGTTGTCACGCCATGGTGCGGCGCGCGGCTCCTGGCTTGCCGTGAAACGCATCACCCGTTGTCATCCTTTGCATCCTGGTGGTTTCGACCCCGTTCCTTAAGTTTTGAAAAATATGGAAACCCAACGCCTCGTCGCCCTGTTTGTTTTTTTCTTCTCCGGTTTTTTGTTATGGACCGCCTGGCAAAAGCAACATATGCCGTTACCCGCGCCGACCACGGCCGGCGTGCCGGCCGGCGCGAATAATGTTCCCTCGCGCTCAGCTCAAACCGGTGCTGCGGCCACCAACGCGCCGAGTACAACAATTGCGGCCGCTCCGGAAGTCGGCTCTTTGATTCGTGGAGATCGGGTGCGAGTGGTTACTGACTTATTAATCGCCGAAATCGATAGCAATGGTGGTGATCTACGTCATGTGGAGTTGATTAAACATAAGTCGTCGGAGGATAAGTCGCGAAACCTGACGTTATTCAATGACAGCACGCCGCAGATTTCCGTCGCGCAATCGGGCTTAATCGGCGCAGGGCTACCCAACCACAAAAGCGTTTTTAAAGCTGACGCGAGTGCTTACGAACTTCAGCAAGGTAAGGACTCACTGACGATTACATTGATTAGCCAAGCCACTGATGGTGCAGCAGTAACTAAACAATACACGTTTCACCGCGGCACTTACGTAGTCGACGTCAACTTTGACATCGAAAACAATGGCGCGGCGGCCATTGCGCCGGACGCTTATTTTCAGTTCTATCGCTATGGCGAGGCGCCGTCGACCAGCCTATTTGGCATCAGCACATTTGCCGGACCGGCAGTGTATACCGAAGAAAAAAAGTTCCAGAAGATTGGGTATCCCGACATCGACAAAGGCAAGTTGGACTACCCGCAAAAAAGTAAAGACGGCTGGCTGGCAATGTTGCAGCATTATTTCGTCGCCGCTTGGCTTCCCGAAGAACGGCGCGGAGCGCGAGTTCTTCACCAAGAAAGTAGGGGAGAAACTCTACACGGCCGGTGTGGTGGTGCCTACGGGGGTGATCGTGCCTGGTGCGAAGGGATCGATTTCGGTGCCGCTGTATGTCGGCCCGCAAGAAGTGGAAAAGCTCGCCAAACTAGCGCCCGGCTTGGATCTGACAATCGACTACGGCTGGCTGACCATCATCGCCGCGCCGCTGTTTAAGGTTCTGTCCTTCATTCATGGCTGGGTCGGTAACTGGGGCATCGCGATTATTTTGCTAACGATGTTGATCAAGCTGCTGTTCTTTCCGCTGTCCGCCGCAAGTTATAAGTCCATGGCGAAGATGAAGGTCCTCGGTCCGAAACTGCAAAGACTCAAAGAGCAATACGGCGACGACAAAGCAAAAATGAATCAGGCGATGATGGAGTTGTACAAAACCGAGAAGGTCAATCCCCTTGGTGGTTGTTTGCCGATCGTGATTCAGATTCCGGTTTTTATCGCGTTGTACTGGGTGTTACTCGCTGCCGTTGAACTGCGGCATGCGCCGTTCTTTGGCTGGATTAAGGATCTTTCCGCCGCCGATCCGTTCTACATTTTGCCGGTGTTAATGGGCGCGACGATGTTTTTGCAAACCAAACTTAATCCCACGCCGCCGGATCCGATTCAGGCCAAGATTATGCTCTACATGCCGCTGGTGTTTTCGGTGATGTTCCTGTGGTTTCCGGCGGGTCTGGTGCTGTATTGGACTGTTAATAATTTACTGTCGATTTGGCAGCAATGGCAAATCAATCGCATGACCGAGCAGGCTGCGGCCGCGCCGAAAGGCAGTGGCAAACGCTGATACCATCGCGGCCATCGCCACCGCGGCCGGCCGCGCCGGGATTGGTGTGGTGCGAGTTTCCGGTAACGGGCTCGGCGAATTCGCCAAAAAGCTTCTTGGAAAAATTCCAGCGCCGCGTCACGCAACCCTCGCCAAATTTCGTGACACCCACGGCGAGTTAATCGATCAAGGCATCGCGCTCTATTTCCCCGCACCGGCGTCCTATACCGGCGAAGATGTGCTGGAATTGCACGGCCACGGCGGCGATGCGGTATTGCGATCCTTATTGCAGCGCTGCTTGGAACTCGGTGCGCGCATTGCGCAACCGGGCGAATTTACCCAACGCGCATTTCTTAACGATAAACTCGATCTCGCCCAGGCTGAAGCCGTCGCCGATTTGATCGACGCTGCCACGCAAGATGCGGTTCGCAGTGCTGTTCGTTCGCTAAGCGGCGAGTTTTCCCAACGCATTAAACAAATGGTCGATGCGCTGATTGAGCTGCGAATGCTGGTGGAAGCGACCCTGGATTTTCCCGAAGAGGAGATCGATTTCCTTAAAGCCGCTGACGCAATGGGCAAGCTTGACGCCATTGATCGGCAGCTAAAGCAAGTACTAACTGTCGCCAAACAAGGCCAATTACTTCAATCCGGCATACGAGTCGCCATCATTGGCCGACCCAATGCCGGTAAATCCAGCCTGTTGAATCGTCTCGCCGGCGAAGAGCTTGCCATCGTCACCACCATCCCCGGCACGACCCGCGACCCGGTGCGTGCGCCGATCGAAATTGAGGGCGTACCGCTGCATATCGTCGATACTGCGGGTATGCGCGATACCGTTGATGTGGTGGAGCGCCTCGGTGTTGAGCGCAGTTGGGATGTCGTTGAGGGTGCGAGCGTGGTGGTGCATGTGATCGATGCGACTACGGGTTTGACGCCGGAAGATCGCGCTATCCGGGCGCGCTTGGGCGAGCGCGCCGTGATCGAAGTGTTCAACAAAATTGATTTAATCGACTTAGCTAACCAAGACGCTAGCAAGATTTATCTCTCAGCAAAAACCGGTCAAAACCTCGATCAATTAAAGCAAGCCTTGCTCAAAGCCGCCGGTTGGCAGCCCAGTGGGGAAGGTATTTTCGCCGCTCGCGAACGGCATTTGCAAGCACTTGCTCTCGCGCAACGCCATATCCAGTATGCTATAGAAAAAAAGAGTCAACTGGAATTATTCGCCGAAGAGCTACGCGGCGCGCAACACGAATTGAGTGCCATCACCGGCGAATTCAGCGCCGACGATTTACTCGGGGAAATCTTTTCGCGCTTTTGTATCGGTAAATAAGCACGCTAGCCGCTAGTTATTTGCTATGAGCGGGATGGCTGTAAAGGCGCGCCACCATTGCCTCTCCTGGCATACCATGCTGTGTGCCAAGACTGGTGCGGGTCCTGGCGTGGTGTGCCGTAACGTTTCGTTTTAAGCTACGCCGCCTTCGGTTCGGCAATGCCTTCTTGCTCGCAAGTCGGCGCAACATCGGATACCGTCGCACGCTGCATGTCGCGCGGCCAGCGCAAATCGTCGTAGCCTTTGCCGCGATGCATAGTGCAGCGGTTGTCCCATATGACTAAATCGTGCAAACGCCAGCGATGGGTGTAGACAAATTGACGCTGGGTGGCGTGATCGATCAGTTCTTGCAGCAACGCTTTGCTTTCTTCCTCGTCCATGCCGAAAATGCGCCCGGCGTGGGAGGCGAGATACAGGCCCATACCGGCCCGAACCGGCGTGACGGCGTACCAAGGTTTGCGGCACTGGCGGTAACACTTGCTCGTTCTTCATCGGAAAAATCGGTAAAGCCCAATTTCTTGCGCGAATACATGATGGCGTGCTCGGCGACTAGCCCTTGTAAGTGAGCTTTCTTTTCGTCCGGCAAGGCATCGTACGCGGCGCGCATGTCGGCGAATTCCGTGTGCCCGCCAACCGGCGGAATACTGCGCGAATAGAGCAGCGACATTTTCGCCGGCAAGCGCTTGAAAGAGCTATCGGTATGCCACATACGGTTGCCCATTTCGTACATGCGCTTGCGGCTTTTCTCACCCCAAAGTGTGTTGTCCTAGGAAAGAGTTGGACACGTCGGCAATTTCTGGCCGTTCGCGCAATTGTTCTCGGACTGCGAATGGCGTGCACCGTTGTTTCCAGCGGCGCCGAAATGTTTCGGCGAACGCCAAATGCTGATCGACGGACAGATGTTGATCCGGAAACACCAGCACCGAATATTGGTTGAACGCCGCTTCGATGGCGGCGAAATCTTCCGCGCTCAGCGGCTGGGAAAGATCAACATCGCCAATTTCGGCGGCGAATGCGTCGGTGACAGGGAATGATGGTGATGGCCATGGCGTGCCTCGCTGCGGAAAAAGTTTACAGACAATTATATTACGCTTCCTTGATATCGCTACTTGGTTTGCCACCACAATTTCTTGTCGGATCGCACGCGCTTCCAATTCTACTTCGCCGCCGACAATCGGCGGTCGCGCGCGATAGGTGAGCATGCCGTGGCGGATCGGTTCGCCTAAAGCGCCGAGCAACTTCACGCCCCAGAGATCGGGAATATCGTGAACGTGAAACAGCGCGATGCGGGTCGTGTCATTCCAGGTCGTACCCAATTTTTGCAATGTCTCACCGACCGTATCGATGGTGAAGCGCGCGCGCTTTTCCATGGCGGCCGGACTGGTGTCGCCCTCGGCGATAATTTTGCCGTTGCTGCCGATGTCGGCCTGACCGGCGAGTAAAAAGGTGCGAACTTTTTCCGTCGTTGGTACCGTGTAGCTGAACGCGCACATCGACGTGACTGCCGGCGCGATAAACGTCCAGCGCGATATTCGATCGGCACACGCAGCTATAGTCGCCGAACATGAGATCCCATTCGCGCAGTTGCGCGAGGTAGGGCACGTTGAAGCTGGACCAGTTATCGATGGTCAACGGCGCCGGTATGCGCAACTCAATGCCGCAAAAAGCTTGGACTGGGCGGCCGATATTTTTTAAATGGGTTTCGATGAACGCGTAGGCTTGCTCCAGCGGCAGCCAGTTTTGCAGTTCCGCTCTCACGACTTCGAAGCCGGGATCAGGAACGATTCCGGCGCAATAGGCCGCGCCACTCGGCAGAACGCTGATAGTTACCCGCGCTGTTTTTATGCAGTGCGGCTGGATTGAAAGTTTGCGACATTTTTCCTCCTTAACGACGTCTCGAATCCCCCCGCCGTAAAAACGTAAGCGTGGTCGTGAGTGAAGCTTTTGATCGCGCCGCGAAATAATTTTGATTTTGACGCCGTAGTATCTTCTAATCGATTTTGGCGGTCAAATGCAACGATAGGAATACCCTTGCCAGCCGCCGCGTCCTGCCCGGGTGGCCTTGGGCCATTGCCTCCTGGCGCGGTGTGCCACGGGGCCGTCTCGGGCAATGGACCTTTACCGCAATCAACCAGTCCGCTTTTTCGTTCAAAATCGAGTCACGATAAATCGCAAAAATGCGGCGTACGCAATCAGCCCGCTCACTTTCGTCGCTTGGCTTAAACTTGACCACGCATTCGAAAACTGGCTTGTGATTTGCGTCAGCCCGTTTGCGAATCCGCCTATCACCGGGAAATCGAGCAACGGCGCCATTAAACCCGCAAACCATACCGGACTTTTATAACCGAATGCGGCGACGCCGAGCTCGAGCAAAATGCCCAGCACGAGCGCGATACCGACCAAGGCAATGAACGGTGCTGCCTTCGCAATCGCGCGAATGCCCGAAGTCTGATTTGATTGAAATGCGCTGCCGGATGTCAGCGCAATTGATGGAACGGCTCCGCCGACCACAAATCGCGCGATCTCGTCCCAGCGTTCCTCGGCGATACCGGCGCCATGACCGCCTTTGATGAAGTTTAAGTTATGTACCAGCGAGGTATTTCCGGCTGCGAAGCCAAGATGTCCCGCTCCACCCAAATCGAAAATACGTCTAAGGTGGCGCAAGGCATTGGGTGCCATCGCGACCACCCAGTCACGACTGGCGACATAGTTGATCACCATCTTCACCCCGCTGTCCTTGGCGCGTTCTTGCCAATCGTATTTCGGATGGACCACGCTACCGACGAATACTACGTGCTCAAACCAACAACCCGTGTAGTCGCGCATCGCCGCCGCACCTAAGTAAGTACCGTTGGAATGGCCGACGTAATGAAATGTCGCATTCGGATACTGTGCCGCTGCTTCACAGTATTCGTGCATCAACCATTCGACTTTTTGGCGGCGCAGCCAAGGCAAGACGAAGGGCAGCATGGCGAAGTAGCCATAGCTCGGCGTCACCGATCGCCAAGTCGCGGAATTGGCGGCAGCCATTTTCACGCGCGCGGCGATTTTCTTGGTCCAATGACCGTCGTCGCGAATGCCGTGAATTACGAATACTACGTTGGTCACTAAGGGGTCAGCGCCGCGCGGCATGTGGTCGTCGAGCTCGTGCCAATCGCGTGCGGCATCGAGCAAGCTTGGTGCGGTCGCGCTACCGGCGGCATCGACTGCGCCGTACAACGCCGCGCGTAACAATTCTCGACGCCGCACAATGGCTTCATTAGCACCGGTGCTAGTGCTCACATCCAAAATGCTGACGTGATCGGACAACGGTACTTCCAGTATAAAGAGTTGGCGATCGAGCGCATTGCTGGAATTGAAGTCGAGGCTTTCATTCGGCGCGACGATACCGTCGCTCGAGCCCAGCATTTGAATGGTGACCATTTGGTTTGGTCGCTGGCCGGCACTCACCTCGCGCAAGTGATCGACCATCTGCAAGCGTGTGTTGGCGATGAAAGGCGCGCCACGGCGAAAGTCGAACACGGTCGGTTTGATCGGCATCAGGTGCCCGAGCAAGCCGAAGAAGTTGAGCGACAACCACTCTTTCCACCGTTGCCGGCCAGACGCGCGCCATCCTGATGCGATTCCGGCGATCAAAACCAACCGAGAGATTTTTTCCGCCCAGGGCCGACCGTTCTTGAACCGATCAAATCCGCCGGTGGTTTCGAACGGCACACGTTTGCCCACGCCCCATGCGCCGATCATCACTTTGCGCGCGAGTGCTCCGCCCGTACTGTGCCCGACCAGAATGATTTCATCAAAACTGCCGTGGCTTTTCCATTCGTTATCGATCGCGTCGATGACATCGCCGGCAATGGCAGCCGCCGGCTTGGTCGCCAGCAAGCGCGCGGTTTCAAGCTCCGGAGCCAGAATTTCCGCGTCCGGCATATCCTCGCGGATGGCCGCGATGAGACGTTCGAGCCTGCCTTTCTTGCGACTTCGATAACCATGTAAAACGACGACCAGGCGCATGATGGATCCTCCTTTAGAACACGCCCACTTTAACCGCGTCTCAATCGCCAAACAATAGGCCGAATGGGTTAGGTTGAGTGGATTATTTCGAAGGTTTCTGCGGGCAAGCAGGTCGTTGACGATCCTCAATCGGTGTTATAACATTGTTATTCCGATACAGAGATTGATCCGTATGAAAACCGCAATCCGAAAAATGGGAAACTCCCAGGGCGTACTCATCCCCAAACCACTACTAGCGCAAGTTGGTTTGGAGGTCGACGCGGAGATGTTTGTCGAAAAGGGGGCCATTGTTATTCGTAAACCTCGTCGTGTGCCACGCGCCGATTGGGCCGCCGCCTCACAGCGCATCGCCAATGTGCAAGACGATGCGCTAACCTGGCCCGAGTTTGGCAACGAGGCCGATCGCGATTTGAAATGGTAAAAGTTAAGCGCGGTGATGTGTGGCTGGCCGCGCTCGATCCTACCGTCGGCAGCGAAATCCAGAAGACTCGGCCTTGCGTGATCATCTCGCCGTCGGAAATGCACGATTGGCTGCGCACCGTAACCGTCGCTCCGATGACGACCGGTAGTCAGCCGGCACCATTTCGAATCCCCATTACGTTTAAACGCAGAAGTGGCCTCGTCTTGCTGGATCAAATTCGTACCCTCGATAAAATTCGCTTGGTGACGCGGTTGGGCACCGTCGATCCGGCGACGCTCAAATTAATCCTAGAGACGCTGCAAGAGTTATTTGCGCTTTAACTGGGTAGAGTTACGATGGAAGAATCAAAATAGTTTCACTGCAGTAAATCCTGGTTGTCGAACGATTCCCGAATTTGGTCAATGGAAAGCCCACGTTTCATCATGGACCGGGTGTTTTGCCGTTGATCTATTACTTTCGACATAGGCCATTCGACATATTTACATAATCCGGGGGGGGGGAAGATTCGGTGTTGGCCGGGAGGATTTTTCGGGCCACATTTCTTAAACCTTACCAGGGCGTGAGCAATCATGAAGGTAACAAAATGAATATGGTGCTGCGTCGCGTTGGTCGCGAGTGCGGGTTTGTCCGCGTTTGCGGCGGACAATTGCAGTGGGACGTTTAACAATGTAATTTCTTCGAGTTCGACTTTCGAGGCGGCGAAAGGTCATTCGATGACGTCTTGGGTTTACAACGAGATCAGCAGGAGCGAAAACGCCCCTCAACACAACACCGCAGGAGAATGCACCGGTTACATGTTGACGACACCCGATGGAAAAATCCAAATGGCGGGCGGATGCATCCGCAAAGCTGCAGATGGATCCAGCAGCAGCATGGCCTGGGAATTAGCGGCGGGTGCCGAGCGCATGACATGGAAGACCACTAGCGGAACCGGCAAGTTTGCCGGTAAGAAGAGTTCAGGGTGGGCTCAAACCCAATTTTTTGAAGGCAAGTTAGTTTTCGGTATTTGGGGTGGAACCTGCGAATAGCCGGCTTGAAAACATAATATAGCGCCTCCGGCACCGCGCTGCCGTTCTGCCGGTGCCGGAAATTAGCCTTGGTTCGGCGGAACGTCTGGGAGCCGCTCCCCGCTTGCCTTGTGGCCATGGGTGCTCCAAGACCTAGTATCCATGCGGCGTTTAACCAAAAATCAATCTCATACCCTTCAAAACTTGCCAGACAAGTTCGTCCTGGCAGCGCTAGTAAAACAAAAAATCAACGCGGTCGGTTAATTTTTCCGCCCCGGTTCCTGTAGAATTCCATCTTTGGCATGCGCAATGTTTCACGTGAAACCTCGCTGGAAAGCGGGCGCGATATCGAGTACTCATCATGAATTTCCCCACGACATTTGATGTGATTGTTATCGGCGGCGGGCACGCCGGAACGGAGGCTGCGCTTGCTTCGGCGCGTATGGGTCGTACAACCTTGCTGCTAACGCATAGCATTGAGACTTTGGGCCAGATGTCTTGCAACCCATCCATCGGCGGCATCGGGAAAGGGCACTTGGTCAAAGAAGTCGATGCGCTGGGCGGGGCCATGGCCGCTGCGGCCGACGAGGCAGGGATTCAGTTTCGTATTTTGAACGCCAGCAAGGGCCCCGCTGTACGTGCAACTCGGGCGCAGGCCGATCGAGTTCTTTATCGCCAGGCGATTCGTGGACGCTTAGAGGCTCATCCGAATTTATGGTTGTTCCAGCAAGCGGTGGATGATTTGTTGTTGGAAGGCGATTGCGTTTCCGGCGTGATGACTCAAGTTGGTTTGAAGTTTATGGCGCGAGCGGTGGTGCTCACAGCCGGAACGTTTCTGGCCGGTTTAATCCATGTTGGTTTGAATAACTATCGCGGAGGTCGCGCAGGAGATGCGCCGTCGTTGACCTTAGCCGAACGGTTGCGCGAACTCAAGTTGCCCGTGGGCCGTCTCAAGACCGGCACGCCGCCGCGTATCGATGGCAAGTCGCTCGACTATAGCGTGATGACAGAGCAGCCGGGCGACGATCCGGCGCCAGTATTCTCTTTTATGGGCAATCGCGCCCAGCATCCGCGCCAAGTACCCTGCTGGATTACGCACACTAACGAACGCACTCACGAGATTATCCGTGGCGGACTGGACCGCTCGCCAATGTTCACCGGCGTGATCGAAGGCGTCGGGCCACGCTATTGTCCGTCGATTGAAGACAAGATTCACCGATTTGCGGGCAAAGAAAGCCACCAAATTTTTGTCGAGCCGGAAGGGTTGACGACGGACGAGATTTATCCGAACGGTATATCCACGAGTTTGCCATTCGACGTGCAATATGAATTGGTTCGCTCGATTCGCGGTTTTGAGAATGCGCATATCACTCGCCCAGGTTACGCCATTGAATACGATTATTTCGATCCTCGCGGATTAAAACATTCGCTGGAAACCAAGGCGATCAATGGCTTATTTTTCGCCGGGCAAATCAATGGCACGACGGGCTACGAAGAAGCTGCCGCGCAAGGTTTGCTCGCCGGCATCAACGCCGCGCGCCTGGTTGCGGGTGAAGAATCCTGGTGTCCTCGGCGTGATGAAGCCTATCTCGGCGTGTTAGTCGACGATTTAATCACTCGCGGCGTGAGCGAGCCTTACCGTATGTTTACCAGCCGAGCGGAATATCGCTTACAGCTTCGCGAGGACAACGCCGATCTTCGCCTGACGGAAATCGGGCGATAATTAGGTTTGGTCGACGACGCGCGTTGGGAGGCCTTCAGCGTAAAGCGCGAAGCGGTGATTACAGAAATGGAGCGGCTGAAATCGACCTGGATTAACCCAAGGATGGTTTCACGTGAAACATCTCAGGCGGTTCTGGGCCAGGAACTCGAACGCGAGTATACGCTCGCAGATTTGCTGCGCCGGCCCGAGGTGAGCTACAACACTCTGATGACGTTGCCCGGCGCAGGCGAACAAGTCGCCGATCCCGTAGTTGCTGCACAGGTAGAAATTCAAACTAAATACCAAGGTTACATTGACCGCCAGCAAGACGAAGTCGCGCGACAGTTAGAGAATGAAACGTATGCGCCTGCCGGCGAAAATTGACTATGCCAAGGTTCGCGGGCTGTCGCGCGAAGTGCAACAAAAGCTCAATACGCAGCAACCGGAGACCTTGGGCGCGGCGTCGCGGATTTCCGGCGTGACGCCTGCGGCTATTTCTTTATTATTAGTTCACCTAAAACGCGGATTTGCGATTGAACCATCTGAGCGCAAGTCGGCATGACATTGCTTGAGGGCCTCGCGGACGGACTCGCGGAACTCAACATCGCGATGTCGGAGGACGCTCAGGCGAAACAAATAAACTATCTCGTACTCATCGAAAAATGGAACAAGGTTCACAATTTGACCGCAATTCGTGATCCGGAACAAATGCTCGCCCATCATTTGCTCGATAGTCTCGCCGTGCTTGCCCCATTTGGGCGCGGCGAAAACCGTGCTCGATGTCGGCAGTGGCGCGGGTTTACCGGGTATTCCATTAGCGATCGCCAATTCAGATTTAACGGTGACGTTGGTTGATAGCAGCCATAAGCGGCAAGCTTTTCAAATGCAGTGCAAGGCCGAGTTGAGCTTAGCCAACGTCGCGGCGGTTCATTCACGCGTGGAAGATTTTCGAACCAATGCTGGATTTGATGTCGTAATTTCCCGAGCTTTTTCCGAGTTGAGCGATTTTGTCAACGCCGCGCGTCATCTTTGCGCGAAGTCCGGTCGCTTGTTTGCTATGAAAGGACTTCACCCCCTCGAAGAAATCGCCAAGTTGCCAAGTTGGGCAAAGCTTGTCGCCATTAAGCCGCTAAAAATCCCAGGTTCGGATGCGGCGCGGCATTTGCTGGAAATTCGAGATCGAGTAATGGCTCGCATTCTTGCTGTTGTAAACCAAAAGGGCGGCGTTGGCAAAACCACTACCAGCGTCAACCTCTCGGCAAGCCTGGCGGTGTTAAATCGCCGTGTTTTACTGGTCGATCTTAGATCCTCAAGGCAACGCAACCATGGGTAGCGGTATCGAGAAAAGCCGCCTCGAACATTCCGTTTATTCCGTTTTGCTGGGCCAAAGCGAAATCGAAATGGCGATGCAATCCTCCCCAACGGGCAAGTTCGACGTGCTTCCAGCGAATCGTGAACTGGCCGGCGCAGAAATTGAGTTGGTCGATGTGCAACAGCGGGAAGGCCGATTGAAGGCGGCGTTGCTTGGCCTGGAGCCGCAATACGATTTTATCATTATCGATTGCCCGCCGGCGCTAAATCTTGCTGACCGTCAATGCCTTGACGGTCGCCCACGCGGTTCTGATCCCGATGCAGTGCGAATACTATGCTTTGGAAGGACTAAGCGATCTGGTGCAGACCTTGAAGAAAGTACGCGCTCACATTAATCCGAATTTGGAGATCGAAGGTTTGCTGCGAACCATGTTTGATCCGCGAAACTCGCTGGCGCAACAGGTCTCGGCTCAGCTCGAACAACACTTCGGCAATAAGGTTTATCGCACGGTTATCCCGCGCAATATTCGCTTGGCCGAAGCGCCGAGTTACGGCAAACCAGTGATGTATTACGATGCCAGCTCGAAAGGCGCACTGGCCTATCAGGCGCTGGCCGCGGAAATACTGGAGCGTGCCGGAAAACAAACAAAAGGACACCAAAGAAAATGGCCAAACCCCTTAAGGGCCTTGGACGTGGTTTGGACGCGCTGCTGTCGGGAGGCGATTTCACCGCGACGGAAACGGCAAACGAATTCCCGCAAAGCTTACCGATCGACCAGCTTCGACCAGGAAAGTATCAACCACGGGCCGGCATGAATCCCGAAGCCTTGAACGAACTGGCGCAATCGATCCTGGCCCAGGGGATTTTGCAGCCGATTTTGGTCCGGCCGATTGGCGACAAGCAATACGAAATCATCGCCGGCGAGCGGCGCTGGCGCGCATCACGCATCGCCGGGCTGACGAGCGTGCCGGTCGCGATCCGCGAAATTCCCGATGATGCGGCGTTGGCGGCGGCCTTGATCGAGAATATTCAGCGCGAAAATCTCAATCCCCTTGAGGAAGCAACCGGTATTCAGCGGCTGATCGAAGAATTCAAAATGACCCACGAAGTCGCGGCGAGAGCCGTTGGCCGCTCGCGCGCGGCCGTGACGAATTTGCTGCGCTTGCTTAATTTGGCGCAACCCGTTCGAGAGTTATTACTCTCGAATCAAATAGATATGGGTCATGCGCGGGCATTGCTCGGCGTTTCGAATGTGAAACAAGCGGAAATTGCCCATCAAGTCGTAAAAGCGCGGCTATCCGTGCGGCAAACGGAAGCATTGGTGACGCGCTCCCAGCAAGCAGAAACGAAAACGCCGCCGAGTGTCGATCGCGATGTATTGCACCTGCAGGAAGAATTAGCCGACAAACTCGGGACCAAGGTGCAGATCCGCGCCAGTAAAGCTGGGCAAGGCAGTATCAAGCTCTCGTTTCAAAACCTCGGCGAGCTGGATCGCTTACTGAACAAGTTGCGCAATTGATGCGGCGCGGCATGAATGTCGTTGACGAATTAATCCAATCGTCATAGAATCTCGGAGTTTGCTCGGACAGGCCCGTTGTGGTCATTATCAAAAGTAAAGCAATACGGACTGTTCTTCGGTGGCAAATTTACGTCACCTTCGCTTTAACCATCCTGGCATTATTTTGGAAGGGCGTTCACCCTGGCATCTCCACCTTATTGGGCGGAGGCGTCAATGTAATTGCCGGTGTGGCGTACGGATTTATGGCTTCCCGTGGGAATCCTCGATCCGCAGGAGGCACGTTGAGAATTCTCATGCGGGCCGAATCAACAAAAATCACTCTTATCGTCCTTCAGCTTTGGGCGGTATTAACGATGTACAAAGAACATCGAGGTAATAGGTTTTTTTTCGGCGTTCGTAGTAACAGTACTCATTTTTAGTTTGGCATTATTTGCTAGCGACAAATAGGAAATAGAATAACGATGGCTTCAGGTCACCTACCTACCCCTACCGAATATATCGAGCACCATCTCGCCTTTCTGAAACACCCGTTCGGCGGCGGTTCGTTTTGGACTATTCACGTTGATACGATTGTGATGTCGCTGATCTGCGGCATTGTCGGATTTGGGTTTCTATGGATGATCACCCGCAAGGCGAGCGCCGGTGTGCCGAGCAAGTTACAGGCATTTGCGGAATTGACGTTTCGACTTCGTCGATGAGCAAGTGCGCGGCATGTTCCACGGCGATCGCCGCTTCATCGCGCCGTTGGCATTAACCGTTTTCGTTTGGGTGTTGCTGATGAACGCGATGGACTTTTTGCCCATCGACATCATGGCGTGGATTTACCACAACGTGTTTCACCTCGAAAAATGGCGCAGCGTGCCGACCAGCGATATCAATACTACCTTCGCGTTGGCGCTTAGCGTGTTCGGCCTGATGATTTTTTATACGATCAAAGTTAAAGGCGTTGGCGGCTGGATGCACGAATTATTTTGCGCGCCTTTCGGCAGCAATCCTTTACTTTGGATCTTCAATTTCCTGTTCAACATGATTGAATACATTTCCAAGCCGCTGTCACACTCGTTGCGTTTGTACGGCAACATGTACGCCGGTGAAATCATATTTCTGTTGCTCGGCGTTTTTGCGTCGACCGGCGTTGTTGGCATGCTACTCGGCGGCGTTCTTGGTGCAGGCTGGGCGATTTTCCATATTCTGATTGTTGCGCTACAAGCATTTATCTTCATGATGCTCACGGTTGTTTATCTTTCGATGGCACACGAGAGCCATTAAACATTTTCGATTTCTATTAACTTTAAGTTCAAAGCAAAGGAAGGAAGTAACATGGACAAATTAGCACTGTTAGCAAACATTCAAGGCTTCACCGCAATCGGTATTGGCCTGATCATCGGCCTGGGCGCTGCTGGCGCGTGTATCGGCGTAGGCATCATGTGTAGCCGGTTCTTGGAAGGCGCCGCTCGCCAACCAGAATTGATGCCGCAATTGCAAGCCAAAGTGTTCCTGTTGCTCGGTTTGATCGACGCATCGTTCATTATCGGTGTCGGCCTTGCCATGCTGTTTGCATTCGGTAATCCGCTCCTCGCCGTTATCCAGTCCGCCACTTAAACTTTTCTTTTGGGTGTCTGAATGGACATTAATTTAACGATAATCGGGCAGGCAATCGCGTTTGCGATATTTGTTTGGTTCACCGCCAAGTTTGTTTGGCCGCCGCTGATGACCGCAATCGAAACGCGCCAGAAAGCGATCGCTGACGGCCTCGCTGCCGCCGAAAAAGGCAAGCTCGAACTTGCCAACGCCGATAAGAAAACCGTCGAAGTGTTGGGCGAAGCCCGTGGCCGCGCCAATGAGATCATTTCGTCCGCAGAAAAACGCGCGGCGCAAATGATCGACGAGGCGAAAGTCGCGGCGCGCAGTGAAGGTGATCGAATTGTTGCTGGTGCAAAAGCCGAAGTCGAACAAGAAGTATTTCGCGCCAAGGAATCGTTGCGAGAGCAAGTTGCTTCATTGGCCGTAAGTGGCGCAGAGAAAATTCTGCGTCGCGAAGTCAATGCGCAAGCTCACGCCGATCTCCTGACGCAGTTGAAACAGGAGCTTTGATCCAGCATGGCTGAAGTCACGACGCTCGCCCGGCCCTATGCTGAAGCAATTTTCAAATTGGCCGATCAGGCGAATTCCCTTGGTGCTTGGTCGGAAAATTTGGCACGCTTAAGCTTAGCGGCGGCGCAATCGAACGTGCGCGAGGCGATCGGTGATCCGAAGACGACGACTTCGCAATTGGTTGATATGTTCGGTGGCGTCGTCGATCTCAGTGCGCAGGAAACGAAAAATTTCCTTACGCTGCTCGGTGATAACGGACGTTTGACCTTGCTGCCACAAATCCACGCGCTGTTTGAAGAAATGAAGCATCGGCGCGAAGGCGTAATTGAAGCGGAAATCATCAGCGCGTTTCCGATGGAAGATCTGCAGCTCGGTACACTGGTCGGCCATCTGGAATCGAAATATAAGCGCAAAATTCAGCCCCACCTCACGGTGGACAAAGAACTCATAGGCGGCGTCAAAATCGTCATTGGTGACGAAGTGATCGACGCTTCAGTACGCGGCAAGCTGCAGCACATGGCTACCGCGTTGACCACTTAAAGTTGTAGGAGAAAGCATGCAGCAACTAAACCCCTCCGAAATCAGCGAACTGATTAAAGCGAAGATTCAAAACCTTGCGCTGTCGGCCGATGTGCGCAATCAAGGCTCGGTCGTGTCGGTGACCGACGGTATTTGCCGTATTCACGGCTTGTCGGACGCGATGCAAGGTGAGATGTTGGAATTCCCGAATAACACCTTCGGCCTGGCGCTGAACCTCGAGCGCGACTCCGTCGGCGCTGTGGTGTTGGGCGAATACGAACATATCTCCGAAGGCGACACTGTAAAAGCAACGGGCCGCATTCTCGAAGTGCCGGTCGGTCCGGAGTTGATTGGCCGCGTGGTGAATTCGTTGGGTCAACCGATTGACGGCAAAGGCCCAATCAACGCCAAGTTGACGGACGTGATTGAGAAAGTCGCGCCGGGTGTTATTGCGCGTAAGTCGGTTTCGCAGCCGGTGCAAACCGGTTTGAAATCCATTGACGCGATGGTGCCGGTCGGTCGTGGTCAGCGCGAATTGATCATCGGCGATCGCCAAACCGGTAAGACAGCAGTTGCGGTTGACACGATCATTAACCAGAAAGGTAAAGACCTTTTCTGTATCTATGTCGCTGTGGGTCAGAAAGCGTCGACCGTCGCGAACGTCGTGCGAAAACTAGAAGAATACGGCGCGATGGCATACACCATCGTCGTCGCTGCGACCGCATCGGAATCCGCCGCGATGCAATACATCGCCCCCTACTCCGGTTGCACGATGGGCGAATATTTCCGCGATCGCGGTCAAGATGCACTGATTATTTATGACGATCTGACCAAGCAAGCTTGGGCCTATCGTCAAGTCTCGTTGTTGCTGCGCCGCCCGCCGGGCCGCGAAGCGTATCCGGGTGACGTGTTCTATTTGCATTCTCGTTTGTTGGAGCGTGCCGCTCGGGTGAACGAAGACTATGTTGAGAAATTTACCAATGGCGCAGTCAAAGGCAAGACGGGTTCCTTGACCGCGTTGCCGGTGATTGAAACCCAAGCCGGCGACGTATCCGCCTTCGTGCCGACTAACGTGATTTCGATTACCGACGGCCAGATCTTTTTGGAATCGAGCTTATTCAACGCCGGTATTCGCCCTGCGATTAACGCAGGTATTTCGGTATCGCGCGTCGGTGGCGCGGCGCAAACCAAGGTTATCAAAAAGCTCGGCGGCGGTGTGCGTCTGGCGCTCGCGCAATATCGCGAATTGGCGGCGTTTGCGCAGTTCGCGTCAGACCTCGACGAAGCAACGCGCAAGCAGTTGGAACGCGGTCGCATGGTGACGGAACTGATGAAGCAGGCACAATACCAGCCGTTACAGGTTTGGGAAATGGCGCTGACATTGTTCGCGGTTAACAATGGTTACTTTGACGATGTGCCCGTGCCGAAAGCGTTGAACGCCGAACGCGCGATGCGCGATCACGTTAAGGGCAAGTTTGCCGCGTTGGCAGATCGTATCGAGTCGACCAAAGATTTGTCCAAGGAAGACGAAGCCGCGCTGCACGAAGCCATCAAAGATTTTAAGAAAAACGGTTCCTACTAAACTGAGCAAGCGATAAAGGCTTCGTAATGGCAGGTTCAAAAGAAATACGCACCAAGATCAAGAGCGTGCAAAACACGCGCAAGATCACCAAGGCGATGGAAATGGTGGCCGCGTCGAAAATGCGCAAGGCGCAAGAGCGCATGCGCGCGGCGCGCCCTTATGGCGAGAAGATTCGCAATGTCGCCGCGCATATCAGTCACGCCAATCCTGAATATCGCCATCCGTTTTTGATCGAACGTGACACGGTGAAGAAGGTCGGCATCATCGTTATCACCGCGGACAAGGGTTTATGCGGCGGTCTGAACACCAACGTACTGCGCATGGCGTTAGGCAAGATCAAAGAATGGGATAGCGAAGGCGAGCAATTTGAAGTTTGCTGCATCGGAAATCGCGGCCTCGGTTTTATGCAGCGCCTCGGCGCGAACGTCGTATCCCACGTGATCGGCATTGGCGATAAACCGCACATGGAAAAACTCATCGGCGCGGTAAAGCTGATGTTGGACGGTTACATCGAAGACCGCTTCGATAGATTAATGATTTTCTACACACGCTTCATCAATACCATGAAGCAAGAAGCGGTGATGGAGCAATTGCTGCCGCTTTCCGGTGAAAAGCTCGGTGTGCCGAGTGGCTCCTGGGATTACATTTACGAGCCGGAAGCGAAGGTGGTGTTGGATCAAGCCCTAAGCCGTTACATCGAAGCGCTGATCTATCAAGCCGTGTCCGAAAACATGGCGTCCGAACAATCGGCGCGCATGGTGGCGATGAAGTCCGCCAGCGATAACGCCGGCAACGTAATCGATGAATTGACGCTGATCTACAACAAAACCCGTCAAGCAGCGATTACTAAAGAACTCTCCGAGATCGTCGGCGGCGCCGCGGCAATCGGCTAACGAACACATTGAATTAGGAACGAAAGGAAAATTATGAATGCTGTAGCGACAGAGGGAAAAATCGTCCAGTGCATTGGCGCTGTGGTCGATATCCAGTTCCCGCGCGAGGCAATGCCCCACGTGTACGACGCACTAACGCTGACCGATACGACATCGAAATTTGCCGAGCCCGGACTCACGTTTGAGGTGCAGCAACAGCTTGGTGACGGTGTCGTGCGAACCATTGCAATGGGGTCTTCCGACGGTCTGCGTCGCGGCATGTCGGTGAAGGGCACCGGCAAAGGCATCAGCGTCCCGGTCGGTCAAGCAACATTGGGCCGCATCATGGACGTGTTGGGCCGGCCGATTGACGAGCGTGGTCCGATTGGCACCGATGAGCGTCGCGCTATTCACCAGCCCGCGCCGAAGTTCGACGAACTCTCTCCTTCGGTTGAATTGCTCGAGACCGGCATTAAAGTTATTGACTTGGTTTGCCCATTCGCTAAAGGCGGTAAGGTCGGCTTGTTCGGTGGTGCGGGCGTGGGTAAAACCGTGAACATGTTGGAACTAATTAACAACATCGCGAAAGAGCATTCCGGTTTGTCAGTTTTCGCCGGTGTGGGCGAGCGCACTCGTGAGGGTAACGACTTCTATCACGAGATGACCGATGCGGGCGTTATCAATAAGGATAACCTCAACGAATCCAAAGTCGCGATGGTGTTCGGCCAGATGAATGAACCGCCCGGCAACCGCTTGCGCGTGGCGCTGACTGGCCTGACCATGGCAGAAAAATTCCGCGACGAAGGTCGCGACATTCTGTTCTTCGTGGATAACATTTATCGCTACACCTTAGCCGGTACCGAAGTATCGGCGCTGCTCGGTCGTATGCCTTCCGCTGTGGGTTATCAACCGACATTGGCGGAAGAAATGGGCCGCTTGCAAGAGCGCATCACCTCGACCAAGGTTGGCTCGATTACGTCGATTCAGGCCGTTTACGTTCCTGCGGATGACTTGACCGATCCTTCGCCCGCAACTACCTTCTTACACCTGGATTCCACCGTGGTGTTGTCGCGCGATATCGCGTCGCTCGGTATTTACCCAGCGGTCGATCCGCTCGATTCCACCTCGCGCCAGCTCGATCCGCTGGTGGTTGGCGAAGAGCACTACAACGTCGCCCGTGGTGTGCAGGCAACCTTGCAGCGCTACAAAGAATTGCGCGACATTATCGCGATTTTGGGTATGGACGAATTGTCACCGGAAGATAAATTGGCCGTTGCCCGAGCACGGAAAATTCAACGCTTCTTGTCGCAGCCGTTCCACGTTGCGGAAGTGTTTACCGGTTCGCCCGGCAAATACGTGTCGCTGAAGGACACGATCAAGGGCTTCAAAGGCATTGTCGACGGCGAATACGATCATCTGCCCGAGCAAGCGTTCTACATGGTCGGCGGCATCGAAGAAGCGGTTGAGAAGGCAAAAACGATTCAGTAACGCGTGAAGGGTGAAATGAAATTTAAGTCGTTCATGCCTCATCCATCCGCCTTCATCCTTAAGTAGGTAAGCAATGGCCAATACGATCCACGTAGACGTAGTTAGCGCAGAAGCGCAAATCTTTTCCGGCGAAGCGGATTTCGTTGTTTTGCCCGGAGAAGCTGGCGAGTTAGGCATTTATCCCCGCCATACGCCCCTAATTACCCGCATTAAACCTGGTACCGTACGCATCAAAGTCACCGGCCAAGCGGCGGAAGAGCTCGTGTTTGTGGCTGGCGGCATCCTCGAAGTCCAGCCGGGAATGGTGACGGTTTTGGCCGATACCGCTATCCGCGGCCAGGATTTGGACGAAGCCAAAGCGTTGGAAGCGAAGAAATTAGCCGAAGAAGCGATGCAGAACAAGACAAGTAAACTGGAGATCGCGAAAGCCCAGTCCGAACTGGCCGAAGCGATGGCGCAAATCCAAGCGATCGAGAAGTTACGTCGCAAATCCCACTAACGTCCTCAATTCATTTGTAGTAACCTAACTAAGGCAGCTATGTAAAGCTGCCTTTTTTGTCTATATTGTCGGAATCGGGACGCTGCAAGCCCTTCTTGGCAAACAATAAATGACCGCCCTAAACGTCGTCGTTCTGGCCGCTGGCCAGGGCAAACGCATGTATTCCAATTTACCCAAGGTGTTGCACAAACTGGCCGGCAAGCCAATGCTGCAACACGTGATGGATAGCGCTAATGCGCTGAATCCCAGCAAAATGTGCGTCGTTTATGGGCATGGCGGAGAAACGGTGCGAAACGCCTTTGCAGACTGTGCTGCGGTCTGGGCAAAGCAAGAACCGCAGCTCGGCACCGGTCATGCCGTGTTGCAAGCCGTACCCCATTTGGATAACGATGGCCTTACGCTGATTCTTTATGGTGACGTACCGCTCACTCGCTCGGATTCCCTAAAGCAACTGACTGACGTTGCACAATCCGGGAAACTTGCCGTTCTCACGATTGAGCTCGAATGATCCAACTGGCTACGGCCGTATCGTCCGTGACAGCAAAGGCAACATCACCGGTATCGTCGAACACAAAGACGCAACGCCCGAGCAGCACAAAATTCGCGAAGTGAACACTGGCATCATGGCCGTGCCGACACAGCACCTTTCGCGCTGGCTCAGCCAACTTAAAAACGACAACGCGCAAAAAGAATATTATTTGACTGACATCATCGCGATGGCCGTCAGCGAAAAAGTACCGGTCGCGGCCGTGCATCCACGCGCCGAATGGGAGACCTTGGGCATCAATAGCAAAGTTCAACTGGCGCAACTGGAGCGCACGCATCAAGCCAATATCGCCAATGAACTTTTGGAAAAGGGAGTTACCCTTGCCGATCCGGCTCGCCTCGACGTGCGCGGCAATCTCACCTGCGGCAAAGATGTGTACATTGATATCAATTGCGTGTTCGAAGGCAGCGTCACCCTCGGCGACAATGTTTCAATCAGTGCCGGTTGCGTACTGAAAAATGCGACGATCGCAAACGACACCCAGATCGCGCCGTACAGCGTTCTCGACGATGCCGTAGTGGGCGCTGACTGTCGCATAGGCCCTTACGCCAGGCTGCGCCCAGGCACTAAGCTCGCCGAAGGTGCGCACGTCGGCAATTTCGTTGAACTCAAAAACACCGAACTCGGCAAAGGTTCCAAAGCCAATCACCTCGCCTACGTCGGCGATGCCACGGTCGGCAGCAACGTCAACATCGGCGCAGGAACAATTACTTGCAATTACGACGGCGCTAACAAATATCGCACCATTATCGAAGACGATGTCTTCATCGGCTCCGACACGCAACTCGTCGCGCCCGTTACCGTGCGCAAAGGCGCGACACTTGGCGCCGGCACCACATTAACCAAAGAAGCGCCAGCAGGCGAATTGACCATCTCGCGCGCAAAACAAATCACCATCCCCGGCTGGAAACGGCCCGTGAAAACCCCAAAGAATTAACGAGGCAAAACTTATGTGTGGAATCGTCGGCGCCGTCGCCAATCGTAATGTCGTTCCGTTGTTGATCGAAGGCCTGCGCCGGCTTGAATATCGCGGCTACGATTCCGCCGGCGTTGCCGTGCTCAACGGCGGTATCAGCCGCGTGCGTTCGGTCGGCCGCGTCGCCGATATGGAAGCCAAAGCCGCCGCGGTGAATCTTCACGGCGTCGTCGGCATCGGCCACACGCGCTGGGCGACTCACGGCGGCGTCACCGAATTCAACGCTCATCCGCATGTTTCCGGCGGCACGATCGCCGTCGTCCACAACGGCATTATCGAGAATCACGACGAGCATCGCGCCAATCTGAAAAAACTAGGCTACGTATTCGAATCGCAGACCGACACCGAAGTGATCGCTCACCTCATTCATCATCATTACAGCGAATGCAATAACCTTTTCACCGCAACGCAGCGCGCAGTGAAAGAATTGATCGGCGCCTTTGCCATCGGCGCAGTGTGTTTGAAAACCCCAGAAGTCATGACCTGCGCCCGCCTCGGCTGTCCGCTGTTAATCGGCCTCGGCGAAGGCGAAAATTTCATCGCTTCCGATGTTTCCGCCGTGTTATCCGCCACGCGTCGCGTGATGTATCTCGACGATGGTGACGTCGCCGAAATCCGTCGCGATGGCGTCACCGTTGTCGATAAAACTGGCGTCAAAGTCGATCGCCCCGTACGCGTCAGCGATGTGTCGCTCGCGTCCATGGAGCTCGGCCCCTACAGCCACTTCATGCAAAAAGAAATTCACGAACAACCGCGTGCACTGACCGACACGATCGAAGCCGTCATCAACGATGGTTTCGAGCCGATACTATTCGGCGCCGAAGCTGAAGTGTTGTTTAAGAAAATCGACAGCATTTTGATACTCGCCGCCGGCACCAGCTACCACGCCGGCCTCACCGCGAAATACTGGCTCGAGAGCATCGCCAAAGTCCCGGTTTCCGTCGAAATCGCCAGCGAATATCGCTATCGCGAATCGGTTGCAAATCCGAAGCAACTCATCATCACCATCTCGCAATCCGGCGAAACGCTAGACACGATGGAAGCGTTGAAACATGCGAAAAGCATGGGCCAAACCGCCACGCTTTCAATTTGCAACGTGCCGGAGAGCGCCATTCCACGCGCCTCCCAGCTCGTTTACTTCACACGCGCGGGCGCGGAAATCGGCGTCGCCTCGACCAAAGCATTCACCACACAATTGGTTTCGTTATTCACACTTGCCGTAACCTTAGCGAAAACGCGCGGTGTCCTCAGCGCCGAAAAAGAAGCCGAATATCTCGACAACTTGCGCCACCTGCCCGGCAGCGTGCAACACGCGCTCAACCTAGAACCGCAAATCGCCGAGTGGGCAAAAATGTTTTCGCCAAAACACCACACATTATTTTTAGGCCGCGGCATCCACTACCCCATCGCCTTAGAAGGCGCGCTCAAACTCAAAGAAATTTCCTACATCCACGCCGAAGCCTATCCGGCCGGCGAACTCAAACACGGCCCGCTCGCGTTAGTCGATAACGACATGCCCGTCGTCGTCATCGCGCCGAACGACGCCCTGCTCGAAAAAGTAAAATCCAACATGCAAGAAGTCCGCGCCCGCGGCGGCGAACTATTCGTCTTCGCCGATCTCGACAGCCACTTCGCCGAAAGCGAAGGCGTGCACGTCATCCGCACGCCGAGACACTTTGGTGTGTTGTCGCCGATTGTTCACTCGATTCCTGTACAGATTTTGGCTTATCATGCGGCGTTACAAAAAGGCACGGATGTGGATAAGCCGAGAAATCTAGCCAAATCTGTTACGGTTGAATAAAAAATCCATTCCCCGTCATTCCCGCGAAGGCGGGAACCCCGCGTCTTCAGAAAAACGCATCAAATTGTAGTTTGCATCGAATAGTTATTGTATATACAATAACCTCATGCGAATCATCTACGATCTGGTCAAGCGTGAAAAGACACTTGCCGATCGCGGGCTAGATTTCGCCGACGCCGAGATTGTCTTCGCCGGCGTCACCGTGGAAATCGAAGACACACGTAAAAACTATGGTGAAACTCGAACCATCTTTTTTGGCCTATTGGAAGGCCGGATGGTCGTCATCGGCTACACGCCGCGTGGTGCCGATCGCCATATTTTTAGTATGAGGAAAGCAAATGACCGCGAACAAACCCGAATCGCCCCGCTCCTTGAAATCTGATCTCGCGCGCGTCGACGTACACAAGATTCGCACGGAAGAGTACAAGGAACTCCCCGAACTCACCGACGAAATGCTCGCGCGCGCGAAAGTCAACAAAGGCGGGAGGCCAGTATCGCCCAACCCGCGCAAATTAATTTCGTTGCGTCTGCCGGTTGACGTCATCGAGCGATGGAAGGCAACCGGTGCCGGCTGGCAAACTCGGATGGTTGAACGCTTGAGTAAATTCCGATGAAGAAATATTATTTGTTTTCATGAACGATCTACTATTTCGGTTTTTGGGCGAGGTCGTGGCGTACGGTGGCTCGACCGCGGCTTTTGCCTATCTCATCTTTCAGTTTCTTGGTAAGGGTTGGATCGAGAACAAATTCTCGCAAAAACTGGAGCAATACAAACACCAACAAGCGCTCGAAATTCAAAGACTCCGGGTGCAAATTGACTCAATGCTTAATGGCGTTCTCAAGATTCAGGAGAAAGAGTTCGAAACACTACCCGACGCGTGGAGCAAGCTCGATGAAGCATTTGGCCGCGTTTCGGCACTAACTTCTCCAGTGCAACAGTTTCCGAATCTCAATGGAATCACATCAGCTCGGCTGGATGAGTTTCTTGAACGGTCGGAACTATTCGAGACCCAAAGAGAAGAAGTCCGCGAGTCGTCAGACAAAGTTAGCGCGTATCAAGAAGCAGTTTTTTGGCATCGGCTACACACAGTTAATCAAGCATGCGCCGAGTTGCACAACTATGTTGCGCGAAACGGAATCTTCTTTCCACCCGAAATAAAAGAGAAGTTCACCAAAGTCTCGGAAGAATTGTGGTTAGCAGTTAGCAAAAAAAGATCGGGCATGAAGCAAAGGACTATAAACTTCAAAATGAAGGCTGGACGAAAGTAAAGACTGACATCGAACCACTTTACAAGGCGATCGAAGCGGATATTCACTCGCGCCTCCATTCCCATGGTCATAGCTAACACTCTTCTAACTCTAGGTAGAGCGGACGCCTATCGGTGCTGCTCAGAAAAAGTTAATCGTGCAAAAAGAAACGCGCGATGAAAGTCCTCCGTGCCAGCATCATCATTGCGCTGTTTTCTCTTATGCCCTACTTGCTTGTTTCATGGGCATATACGGAATTCACCGGTGGAGGATCAAAACAATTCTGGGGTGCCTTTTGGGTACTAATTGCGGTCAGGCTCTTTTTTGGAGTTATTGAAACGCTCGGCGGTATTCTATCTTGGCGCTTCTATGGTAAGAAGCTGATGATCAATAAATTCCTTGGCTTATTGCGGGCGAACAATTTTCCTAAGCGCGAATATCAGCACGATGACTTTTCGGCCTATTTGGCTCGTATCGAAGACAGAGGGTATGCCGATTCGACCAAAACATGCGCGAAAGAAATTGGTTTTCTCTTATCAACATTCGAGAGCATGGGAACCCTACAGGGCATGAGAATACACGCTGCGTCAGAAGCTGCGTTGGAAGCATATTCTCCTAAATCTGAAGCCCCCATATATGAGTAGAATGGTAGATTAGAGTAAGTAACGAACCCCAACATCAACTGCGCCAAACTGAAATCATCAAGTTAAGTGGTATTGCCAGAGCCCGCATGGATACTGGCTCCTGGCGCATTCCCCTTGGTTGTAACCAGTGCAACAAAAATAATAATTCCCGTGAACGTCTTGTTGTGAAGGCGTAAAATATGGGTTTGGTCTTCGACCATTTCACGCACTGAATCGACGCATGTCGCAATTAGATCGGCTCGCTTTAAAGCGCTTAGCCGAAAAATACATCTGGTGGAAAACACCAGATGAAGCCCTCGCACAACCCGACCGATTGTTCGCGCAAGTGATGAATATCGGCGATTACGACGATGTCCTTCTGCTCATCGAAAACGTTGGTGAGAAAGCTTTACGAGATGTACTCGCTCACGCGGAAATCGGCCAGTTCAACGAACGTTCCTGGGCCTATTGGCATTACCGACTCGGGCTTGCGTTGCCTGAGCAAGTTCCGCCGATGCCATCGCGAAAAGTCGCGTGACAAATCGTTTCACTCCACGCCTAGACGTTTTGCCCGATACACAAAGGCGCCTTTGGCTGGAGTTGCGGACAGCTTCCAATTTGGGTTTCGTTTTGTATGGCGGCACCGCGATTGCATTAAGGTTAGGTCATCGGCCTTCGGTAGGTTTTGATTTCTTTTCCGAGGAGAAAAACCTGTTGATAGCAGCAGCGGGTTCGGTTCGAAAGCTACCCCAGGTCGACATCTTGTCTCGGCAAATATCCAGTTCCGTTTCGTCCTGATCAAAACCGGTTCTGAAAATTTCAGAATCGAAGTATTCTCGTTAATCGTTTGCCAGAAAACATTTCATCGAAACAAAACCTCAATCCCCGGAACACCTAAAGAACCATAGTCCGACGACCAAACCTCGCCAGCCGTAATCGGCAACGCATCGGTGAGCGTGCCAGTAGTCACAATCTCCCCAGCAGCCAGTGCCGGAAACTGTGGTTGTTCGGAAAGAACGCCGGCGAGATGCGAGAGCGCAAGGGCTGGGTTCCCTAGGACAGCCGCACCAGTACCCGTCTCCATCACCTGATCACCGCGACGCAGCGTGAGCGCGAACGATTCGAGCAGGCCGACGAGCCCGCGCCGATTTTCCGAATTCACGGCAATGGGCGTGCCGACAACAAGAGCACCATGCAAACCAAACCCAGCAGCGCAGTCGGCGGCTTTGAATTTCCAATTTGGGAAATGGCTTTGCACGATTTCAAAACCCGCCGCGATCCATTCCACGCCTTCGAGCACAATGTATGGGTCATCGGTCACCGGGATGTTGGAGCGAAGTTTGAAAACGACTTCCGGTTCGATGCGCGGTTGAACGAACCGCGCGAGGGAAATTTCAGCTCGGTTGTTTTCCGCAAAGTGCAACGTGCGCGACCACACATGCGCCCAAAGTGGGCGATCAACGTTGTAACGTGGCCAGATCGATCGATTCGTAAATCCGATCTTGCGTCCGATTGGGTGCCAACCCTGAGTGATTCGGCGCTTTAGAATTTCATGTTGCACCACGTAGCCTTGCGCCATATCAAAGTTCGGATCCGTGCTTGTGAAAGGCTCAAGCGTCTGGTCTCGATCGTAGGCGAGGATGAGTCGAGACGCGATTTCGTTGATATCCGCCGTAGGCAATTCCGCTATAAAAGTTTCAATTGGTAGATCGCCTCATCGAAACCAATTAAACACTCCGATCCGGTTTCAATGACTGGGCGTTTGATTGCGCTGGGATAGGCAACCATAATTGGGATCGCGCCTTGCGCCGAATCCGCGCCGGCCGGTTCGATGAAAGAAAGTTTTTTCCACGTCGTGCCGCGCCGATTCAAAACAACGTTCACGCCCAGTGCATCGCACCATCGTGCGACCTGGCCCATGCTTGGCGGCGTCTTTTTGAAGTCAACAAATTCATAGTCGATGCCGTGACCATCAAGCCATGCCCGCGCTTTTTTCACCGTGTCGCAATTCTTGATTCCATAAACTTTCATGTCGAATCCTAGAACCGCGAAAAATCCGGTTTGCGCTTCTCGACGAACGCAGAAAAGGCTTCTTTCGCGGGCGGCTCTTGCAACATTCGCGCAAAGCTCACGCCCTCCTCGGTCATTTGTTGCGCGACGTTCGAAGCGTGACCCCTTTTCATCAGCCGCTTAATTTCCAGCAACGAACTCATCGGCTTCGATGCGAGTTTGCGCGCTTGCGTTTGTGCCAACTCATTCGCTTCGGCGGGCGGCACCACGCGATTGACTAAACCCATTGCCAGCGCCGCGTCGGCTTTGAATGGCTCGCCAAGCAGCAAGATTTCCGCGGCACGATGGTAGCCGAACATTTGTGGCGCGAGCAGGCTGGATGCGGCTTCCGGGCATAGCCCCAGATTGGCGAAGGGTAACGAAAACGCCGCGTTGTCGCCGGCGTAAACCAAGTCGCAATGCAGTAACAACGTCGTGCCCACGCCGACGGCAACGCCACAAACAGCGGCGACCAGCGGCTTCGGAAATGTCGAAATCGTTTTCAGAAAACGGTAAACCGGCGAATCTTCTGCCGTCGGGGGATGATTGAGAAAATCACCGATGTCGTTCCCGGCACAGAAAAAAGTTTCTTGGCCATGAAACACGACGACACGAACAGCCGCATCGTCCGCTGCGGATTTCAGCGCGTCGGCCATCGCCGTGTACATCGCGCCGGTGATTGCGTTTTTCTTATCCAGGCGATTTAATGTGATGGTCATCACACCCGCATCGATTTGTGTTAGCACGTCACTCATTTTTCACTCCCAACAATTTGATTAAACACATTGCAACACACTCAGTGGGCATTAGCCAAGCATCGCCAGGCGCCGCATGGATATTGAATCCTGGCGGTGCCATGCTGGAACGCCGCATCCTACTTGCCTCCTGGCTCGATGGGCAAAACTTGCACAGTAAATTTAATCTCGATAGATTGCGAATAAGATCGTCCCCGCCTTCGCAGGAATGACAAACTAGGGCTCAAATGCCGCCATGTATGTTGTGGGCGTGACGAGTGACTTGCAATTGACTTCCAAACGCATTCAAGAGGAAAACATCAATGAGTACCACTAACATCACCGCCGATTCCCAAACCGAAAAAATCTTCGCGTGGCGGCGCGGTTTTAACGCAATGCATTTGATCGATGTTGGTGTAGAGATTGGTTTGTTCAAGGCGCTGGCCGCTGCGCCGGAAGGCTTGACGGCTCCCGCCCTGGCGCAGCAATTGCAATTGAATGCGCACTTCGTCAACGTTTGGTGTACCACAGCTTATAGCTTCGAGTTGCTGGAAGCGGATGAAGCGACGCGTCAATTTAAACTCGCGCCGTTCATCGACAAAATTCTCGCCTCGCCGGGACACCCGCGTTATCTAGGCGGCTATGTGAAACTCGGCACCGAATTCGCGACAGAGGATTTTCGTCGCTGCGTCGAATCATTTAAGACCGGTAAAACTATTCCCTTCCAAGGCCGTGGTGAAAAATTCGCCAATACCATCGCAGACGGCACGATGGGTTTGCAAGTCATGTCCGCGAGAAAGATTTTGCCGGAGTTACCGGGACTCGGCGACAAACTCGCTAACGGTGGCGCGATCCTCGAGATCGGCTGCGGCGCAGGAAATCATTTGCTGCAACTGGCGAATGCGTTTCCCAATGCACGCATTGCCGGAGTCGATATCGATGCCGATAGTTTAAGGGTCGCCCGCGCGAAACTTGCGAAGGACGGTATGGGAAATCGCGTGTCGGTATTTGAAGGCGATATCAGTCTTGCGACCCAGCCGGTAAATTCGACGCCGTGGTCATGATCGAAGTGCTGCACGAAATTGCCCCAGCCATTCGCATGCCGATTATCAATGCGTCCGCGGCTGCGTTAGCGCCGGACGGTTATTTCGTCATCATCGACGAAACTTATCCGACGACACTAACGGAAATGCGCCAAAAAGAATTTCTCTTCCCGGTGCAAACTGGATTTGAAGAATTGATGTGGGGCAATGTTATCCCAACCCGTGAAGAGCAAGAAAGTCTGCTGCGCCAATCGGGATTCAGCGGCACGATCAACCGCTCGATTATCGGCGAAGGGTTTACGTTGTTGACCACACAAAAACCCTAAGCCAGGCGTCGCGCCCTGCCGGCGTAGCCCTAGGCTAGCCACTGGCCTAGGGCCATTGCATTCCTGGAGAGCCCGTATCAATGAGGGCTCTGGCGCGCCTTTTTTTAGAGGCAATTCAGCAAAAAGCTCAAATAATCAACGCGCTGCCCGCGCGTACGTCAAAGCGCCAATAGACGTCTCCTGCTTCGCCCGTTAAAAAGTTGGCTCCGGACCCATTCCGTCCGGCCCAATCAGACGAACAAGGAGGTTACGATGGCAAGAAAATTTCGAGTATTTTTTTGTGGGGCAATTGCGTTATTGCTTTTGGCAGGGCAAATTCAAGCGGCGCCGTTTTTACCGAATTTTGACCTCGCGATATTCCAACCCAGCGCGGCGATCGATAACACCTACTTTCCGCTGACGGATAACAAGCAGCGCGTGTTTCAGGGCGAAGTCGAGTCGGATGGCGTGGTGACGAATGAACGATTCGAATTCACCACGCTCGGAATCGGGCCGACCATCCTGGGTGTGCAAACCACGACGCGACGCGACCGCGCCTTTATCGATAACGTACTGGTCGAAGAAACCTTCGATTTTTACGCCCAGGACACTGTTGGGAATGTTTGGTACTTCGGCGAAGACGTCACTAATTATCGTTATGACGACGCCGGTAATCTCATCGGCACCGACAGCGCAAGTGCGTGGCGCGCCGGTGTGAATGGTGCGCTGCCGGGCTTTATCATGCCCGCCGATCTGACGCTTAGTTTCAATTACTTCCAGGAGTCGGCGCCGGCCGACGAGGCCTTGGATGAAGGGACGACGTTCAGCATCGAAAAATTCATTTCCATTGGTTTCGGCGACTACAGTAACGTCCTGAAGGTTCTGGAAACCTCGACGCTTAATTCCCGATCTGCGCGAGTTCAAATACTACGCGCCGGGGCAGGGACTGATTTTGGTGGAAGAAGGTTGAGTGCTGATCTCACTAATCCGGCGGGACGTTTAGAGTTGGTTAGCGAGGTTCCATTGCCGGCTACGTTGACGTTGATGGTTATCGGCTTGGCGGGGCTGTTGCGCTCGCGACCACGAGAAATTTATCTGGGATTCCCTCGATAGATCGAGGCGCGCCGCGCAAGCTTTAAGTAGTAGTAAACTAAGCGGTAACGAAATCTAAAGCTTGGGGGAGCGTAAATGCGATGAGCGAATTGATGGATTCCCGCAGTCGTGCGTGGGCGATCGCTGCGGTCATCGTCGGCGTCGCGCTGTTTGCCGGCCTCGAGTTAATCGAAGAGCCGGATCTGACGCCCGCGCAACTGCTGCTTGAGTTGCTGTCGATCACGCCGGTGGTGATGACCAGCGTCGGCGTCGCTATGCTGTTTCGCGTTACCAAACGCCAGCGCGACGATCACCTGCAAGTGTTGCACGATCTGGAAATCGCGCGCGTGCAAGGGCAACGCTGGCGCAGCGAATCGCGCTCCTTGCTGAATGGCTTGGGTACGGCGATTAACGAGCAATTCTCGCGTTGGAATCTCACCGACGCCGAACGCGAAGTCGCGCTGCTCCTACTTAAAGGCTTGAGCACTAAGGAGATCGCTGCAGTTCGGGCGGGCAGCGAGCGCACGGTGCGCGAGCACGCGCGCTCGATTTATTCCAAGGCCGGGCTGACCGGCCGCTCGGCGTTATCGGCATTCTTTTTGGAGGATCTGCTTGCCCCGATCGAAGGATTGGAATAGCCGAATACTAAAATGAAGAACAAATCTATCGGCATGTTTGTGCGCGGCTTAAGTTGTCGTGCTTCTGGCCTGGGTCCAGGCATTCTGCCTCAGCGCGTTAACGCGTTTGCTGCTGACAATCAAGCCGAAGAATCGGACGACGAGTTACGCCAACAACTGACCGAGCGGGTCGATAAGCGCCGTCCGCTTCAGCCCACGACCATTCGAAATTCGCGGCCGGCCACTGACGCTATCCGGCAATTACGAAATTGATCTGGATAACTTGCGACCGGCGAACAGCCGAGCGGAACTCGGCCGCCGCGACCGTCTGCTGCTCGATCATGGCATCGAAGGCGAAGGCGTTTTACCGCTTCAGCTCGCAATTGTCGCTGTTCGCGCAATTGCATTTTGAACTCTAAGAGAAAGATTTGCATCGTGGCCAATTGAGCGGATCGCCGATCACTATCGTGGAGCGCGGCGAGATGTGGCTCTTATGATAAAAATATCGGCGGTTCAAACTTCAGTCTCGATATCGGAAGGCTTCAATTCGAAGACGATCGGCGCTGGTGGTGGGATGCGAATCTCGACGCGTTGCGCGTCTCCCATGAAACCGATAACGTCGAGATCTCACTGGCACTCGCGCAAGAAATCGCCAGCGATCGATCGGATCGCAGCGACATTGCACCCGAACAACAGCGCGTTCGCCGCTTAATCGGCGAGGCGACATGGGACTGGCGCCGGCACCACACGTTGCAATTTTTGCTGCTCCACCAAAATGATGGTTCGTCGCGCGAGGCCGTGGGCCATCGGCTCGACAACCAATACCGCGACGAATCGGACGCGAGGCTGACATGGTTCGGCGCGCGCGCAAGCGGCGCGTTTGATCTCGCCGAGCGCAGCGTTATCGGCTATTGGCTCGACACCGCCTGGGTGCGCGGCAAAGAACGACGCACGGAATTTGACGCAATCGATGCGGTCCGAAGCATAGTCACGAACGTCACGCAGCAAAGCGTCCGTGGCTGGGGTTTCGACAGCGGCATCAGTTGGCTCATTCCCGCGCGCTACGAAACCCGGCTCTATGCCGGCTATGCTTATGGCTCCGGCGATCCGAATTCAGACGACGACAGCGATCGCGCATTCCGTCAAACCGGGTTGGCAACTAACGAGGCCGGCTTTGGCGGTGCGCAGCGCTTTCCCCACTATGGCATCAGCCTGAATCCGGAACTGTCGAACTTAAAAATCGTTACCATTGGCGCCGGCTTTGAATATCCTGAAATCCAGTTCCATCGATTTGGTTTATCACCGCTATCGGCTCGCAAACCCAGCGGAATCACTGCGCAGCGCCCGAGTCGACGGTATGCTGGTCGGAAAAAATGTCGGTAGCGGCATTGATCTTGTGCTCGCGCTTGAAGAATGGGAACGGCTGGAATTCGAACTTAGCGTCTCAGCGTTTCGCGCCGGAAGTGGCTTCGGCGAAAACGCAGGGAAGCGCAGTTATTTCGGCTTCGCCGGCATGCGCATCGCTTTCTAAAAGGCATGAGCCAGACGCCGCTCCCTGCTTGCTTCGTGGCAGGGCATGCCCTGCGAGCTAGCACAGGAGCGCGCCTCGGGCCACGTGTATGGTAGCTCGGCGATTGGAATGCGGTTATTCGAAGATAATTCCTACAGTACCGGCTTTAACGGCAACAACTGCCACAGCCGAACTCGCCCGCGTTTCGTGAGTGGCACATATTTGTCTGGCTCTTCGCTTGCGTGCCAGCTATTTTCCGGCAGCATGTCTTCTTCGATTGCCATTTGCACGCGGTTGGCGAATGTTGGGATCGCGCACGATCACGCCAACTTCAGTGTTGAGATTTTCCGAACGCGGATCGAGGTTGTAAGTGCCGATGTAGGTCGTTTCGCCATCGATCACCATAGACTTCGCATGCAATGCGAAAATCGGCGGCTTCGTCGGGCCGCCGAAGCGCGCCGTCAAGTCGTTGTCGATTCTCCGGGTCGGGTTTGAATTCGTAAATCTCGATGCCCATTTTCAACAATGATCGGCGCTGATTACGGTAGCCGGAAAACGCTTGGAGGTTATCGGTTGATGCGAGCGAATTGGTGTTGATGCGAACCCGAACGCCGCGCGCGATGGCTTGTTTGAACAATGCCCGCGCTTTGCTCGACATGACCAGATACGGCGATTGAATCAGGATGTATTCTTTCGCGCTCGGCGACAAGTTTCGCCAGTTCCGCAGTGGTGCGCCCACCACCGCCTAGACTGAAAGTGCTTTTGTTTTTCCCAGGCATGTCATGGATAAATTGGGCATCGCCCCAGGACATTTCTGCGTTCACGCGAGCGAAAGATTTCGGCGTCGCCGCAATCGCGGCGCGAACCTCCGGCGCGAAATTGTCCGGCACGCGCGCGTAATCGTGCAACTCGCGATAAACACGCTGAATTTCTTCGTCCGACACGGCGACATTTTTTTGCATGAGGCCAAAACCGTCATACAAGGTTTCCACCGGCGCCGCGAGGGGACTGTTCCAAAACGATTCGAAATTCTCACTCATCGTTTTCACCGCTTCGCCTAGCAATAGCGCGTCGCGATCGCGAAAATTGTAATCGGCGTCGTAGCTGAAATATTCATCCGCCATATTGCGACCGCCGGTAATACCGACAATGCCGTCGATGATGAAGTCTTGTCGTGCATGCGTTGGTTCACCCCGCGAAAATTGGTCACGACGTTGTAAATGCGCTTGTGCAGCGGTGTGCCGACTCGGTGCTTTGGATTGTAGATACGAATATCGACATTCGGATGCTTGGCTAGCGCAAGCAAGGTTTTGTCCGGTGCATCGATTAACAAATCATCGACGATGACACGGACTATTACGCCGCGCTCGGCCGCGCGCAGCAAAGCTTCGCTGGCGAGAATGCCGACGTTATCCGTGCTCCAAATGAAATACTGCACCTCGATCGAGCGCTCGGCATTATCGACCAGCCAGGCGCGCGCCAGCAAAGCTTCTTCGCCGGTATCGAGTACGAATGCGCCGGTTTGACCGGGGTGCGTCGCGATTTCGTTGCGAATGACATCGAACGACGATTCCGCTGCGACTGGAAACGCCGATGACAGGCAGACAAGCACAAGTACGATAGTGCTTGCTGCCGATCGAATCAACCTTTGCCAATTCATCGCGAGAGTTCGACCGGAACGCTGCTACGCTACTGCCATGCCTTTTACTATCGCGGGACGCGCCGCCATCATCGCGCCCCAGCGAGCGAAATTCGGTAATCCACCGGCGCGCTCGGCTAGACCTTTGCGCGCCGCATAAATCGGATACAGCGCAAGATCGGCAATCGACAATTCATCCGCGAGAAAATCGCGGCCATTCAAGCGCGCATCGATATCGCCGAAAAAGCGTAGCAAGCGAGTTTCAAAAAACGCAACATTGGCGGGCGATTTATCCGGCACCATACCGTTGCTCAAAAATATAGCGCTACTGGCGCCGGCGCAATCAGCGCACGCTTGCATCAGCCACTGCCGCGCAATGGCGCGCCGGGCCGGGTCGGCCGGCAGCAACTTGCCAGATTTTTCCGCGAGGTACATCTCGATCGCGCCCGACTGCGCGAGCGAAAACGGTTTACCGCCGGGGCCTTCCTGATCGACGATTGCAGGGATCATCCCAGCGGGATTGATCGCGAGATACTCCGGTTTTTTCTGATCGCCATTGCCCAGATTCAGTTTGTGCGCGGTGTACGCTAAGCCGAGTTCTTCAAGCGTGATGGCAACGCGTTGGCCGTTGGATGTTGATGCGGTGTAGAAATCGATCATGGTGGGTTCCTCTTTATGAAGTTACTATCATACGTTAGTTGTTGCGTTAGATGAATGCCTGAAGAGGCTCATGGATACTGGCTTGCAGGCCATTTAATAGCAAAGCAACAACCGCTTTGCTGATTATTTCAACTAGTCAGTTTGTCATAATCCGCGTGGCTTCCAATCCAAAACCATTGAACGCCTTGATCAACAGGAACACCTAGCGCACGATAACCGAGGCTGATTCGAACACTCCGGAAGGCGCCGTTCTTGATGGGCTTAAAGTGCAACGATGGGTGCGAAGGATTCTGCTTTAGTTGCGAATAGCTATCGCGAGCAAGTTGCTGAACATTGATGGGCAGTGATTCAAAGTGTTGCCAGAATTTCGATGATGCGAAATGCCTCAAAGTTCACGGGCTTTGCCGTTGTCGTATTCCGCGCGGGCTTCGGACGCGAGTGCATCCAGCTTACCCGCTGCGGCATCGGCTTCGATCTGCGCATCCCATGCCGCTTCATCAAATTGAGCAAACCACCGACGAAATTTCGCGAGTTCCTCGCTCGGTAATTCCTTAATCGCTTTTTCGATTGCTTTGGCGTTGTGCATCCGATGCTCCATGACTACTTAGTTGGCGAGATTATATTTGAGAAACAAAACGATTACAGCATCCCCAATTCCAACTTCGCCGCTTCGGACATATTATCGCGCGACCACGCCGGCTCCCACACCAATTCCACTTTCGCATCGTTGACGCCTTCGACGGCTTTCACGGCATTTTCAACGGTACCCGGAAATGTTTGCGCAACCGGGCAACCGGCGGCAGTCAAAGTCATTTGAATCGCGACGTTGTTATCGTCGTCAATATCGATGGTGTAGATCAAACCGAGGTCGTAGATGTTGACCGGAATTTCCGGATCGAATACTTGCTTCAATGCATGCACGACTTTGCCCTCGATGGTGTCGAGCGGTGGCGAAGGCAATCCCTCCGCCTCATGCGGTTTTTCATCATCGTCTTTGTACAACCAATCCATTACGCCCATCTCATCTACTCCGTGGAAACTGGGTCTTGCTCGTTTTTCAATGCCGCTTGAAGCGTGTGCCAGGCAAGCGTCGCACATTTCACTCGCGCCGGAAATTCGCGTACGCCGCTCAACACTTCTAATTTACCGAGCGCTTCCGTCGGCTCGACATCGTCGGTCGTAACCATCGCGTGAAAATCTTGGAACATCGCGTCCGCCTCCGCTTCGGTTTTTCCCTTTAGCGTTTCCGTCAGCAACGACGCCGATGCGGTGGAAATCGCGCAGCCTTGGCCTTCAAAACTCACATCCTTGATCACGCCATTCTCGACGATTAGATACAGCGTAATGCGATCGCCGCACAGCGGATTAAATCCTTTGGCAAACCGATTCGGCTCAAACAACTTGCCGAAATTTCGCGGCCGCTTGTTGTGGTCGAAGATGACTTCTTGGTAGAGGTCGGTTAAATCTGACATCAGGCAAACACCTTCTGCACTTTTCGAATGCCCGCAAACAACGTGTCAACTTCTGCGCGCGTGTTGTAGAGCGCAAACGACGCCCGCGCCGTCGCGGCAATGCCGAGCCGTTCCATTACGGGCATCGCGCAATGATGACCGGTACGAACAGCGATGCCTTCATGGTCGAGAATCGTGCCAATGTCGTGAGGATGAATGCGGCCTAACGTGAACGAAAACACGCTGGCTTTTTCCTTTGCAGTGCCGATGATTTTCAATTCGGGAATATCGCGTGCCAGCGTCGTGGCGTATTCCAGCAAATCATGTTCGTGCGCAGCGATGTTGTCTAAGCCGAGTTCGTTGATGTAATCAATCGCCGCACCAAGACCAATGCCTCCGGCAATGAATGGCGTGCCCGCTTCGAATTTATAAGGCAACACGTTGTAGGTGGTTTTCTTGAAACTCACGGTGCGGATCATATCGCCGCCGCCTTGGTAGGGCGGCATGGCTTCGAGCAGCGCTTCCTTGCCGTACAAAATCCCGATGCCAGTTGGGCCATAAATCTTGTGACCGGAGAAGGCATAAAAATCCACGTCCAAATCTTGTACGTCGATCGCGATGTGCGGTACGGCTTGTGCGCCATCAACTAAAACGATTGCGCCGGCAGAGTGAGCCATTCGTGTAATTTTTTTGATCGGCACAATCGAACCCAACGCATTCGCGACATGAGTGATTGCAACAATCTTGGTGCGCTCGTTCAGCAACTTGGCGTACGCATCCATATCCAATTCGCCCGCATCGCTTATTGGAATCACGCGAAGCACCGCGCCAGTTGCTTCGCAGGCCATCTGCCATGGCACGATATTCGAGTGATGCTCCATTTCCGAAACGATGATTTCATCTCCCGCCTTAAGCCGAGCGCGCCCATAGCACATGGCGACCAAGTTGATCGCCTCGGTCGCGCCGCGCACGAAAATGATCTCCTCGTTTTTGCGCGCGTTGACGAATTGCCTTACCTTGCTCCGCGCGCCTTCGAAGGCATCGGTCGCGCGCTGGCTCAAATCGTGTACGCCACGATGAATATTCGCGTTCAAATGCGCGTAGTAATCGCGTTCGGCGTTGATCACCTGCCAAGGCTTTTGCGAAGTTGCCGCGTTGTCCAGATAAACTAGTGGTTTACTATGAATCAATTCCTTCAGAATCGGAAAATCGTCGCGCACGCGAGCGAGGTCATAGCTTGTCACGGCGTGAAGTTTCATGGCGGTTGCAGCAGTCATATAAATTCCTTCAGCAAATCGGCGTCCGGCAAGCGGCTCATGAGGATTTTCTCCATGCGCACGCGAAGTGGCAAATAAGTGAGGCCGCTGACTAAATCTTCGGCAAACGCGAAGATCAATAGCGTGCGTGCCGCCGCTTCGTCGATGCCGCGCGAGCGCAGATAAAAAAGTTGATTCATGTCGAGCTGGCCAACCGTAGCGCCATGGGCGCATTTCACGTCGTCGGCATAAATTTCCAGCTCGGGTTTGGTGTCGACTTCGGCATTGTCCGACAACAACAAATTGCGGTTACTCTGGGAGGCGTCAGTCTGCTGCGCGTCTTTGTGAACAATGACTTTACCGTTGAACACCGCGCGCGACGTGCCATCCAAAATGCCTTTGTAGAATTCGCGGCTCACACAGCGCGGCTTGGCATGATCGACGCGCGTGTGGTGATCAACCGTTTGTTTGCCTTGCGTCAGATACAACCCGTTCATTGTGCAATTGCCATTTTCGCCGTCGAAATAAGTCGAAATATCATTGCGCGAAAGTAGGCCACCGAGCGCAAAAGAATACGAGGCAAATTCACTCGCCTGCGCTTGAGTCGCGCGGATTTCCGCAATGTGGCTCGCGCTCGCGCTTTCCTGCTGCAGCTTCAAATGCTCGATGCGCGAATCGCGCGCCGTGCTAATTTCGGTGCTGACGTTATTGAAATAAGCGGAGTCGCCGAGTGTCGCGAAATGCTCGATCACGCGTACTCGCGAACCCGATTCCGCAACGATGATATTCTTTACGTTTGCAATCGTGTCGCCAGCGGTTTGCAAAAACAGCACATGAATCGCCGCTTCAATTTCAACTCGCTCCGGAACGATCAACACATAGCCATCAGCAAACAGCGCGGCGTTTAAAGCGCTCACGCCGCTTGCATGTTTTTCTTCGGCGAAATAACGCTCGAGTTTTTCCGGATAATTCTTCAGCGCGGAATTCAGATCGGAAATCGTCGCGCCGTTTGGCAATGCTTTTATCGCGGACAGTGACGCAGAAAAATGGCCGTTAACAAAAACCAGCAAATGCGCGTCGCCATCGAGCCTCAAATCGGCAATGGCTGTGAGGCAGTCGTCATGCGGCGTTCCAGGTATGCTAGGCTGTAAGCCGCGCCCATCAAGGCTTGCGAGCGAGGTGTATTTCCAGTTTTCGTATTTCGTCGTTGGAAAGCCAAGTTCCGCGAATTGCTCGATCGCGCGCAGACGCGAATTCTTTAGCCACGGCAAATTTGCACCGGCCAGCTGTGCCGAGCGCTCGCGGAATAGGCCTAGGTAATGCTCGCGCGCATTGAAAACGGAAGCCACGCTCATGCCGCCTGTGCTTTCACTTCTTTCTCGATCCAGCCGTAACCCTTTGCCTCGAGCTCCAGCGCCAATTCCTTGCCGCCGGATTTGACAATGCGGCCGTGGGCCAACACGTGCACGAAATCCGGCACGATGTAATCGAGCAGCCGCTGATAATGGGTCACGACCAACATTGAGCGTTCCGGCGTGCGATTAGCGTTCACGCCGGCTGACACGACTTTCAGCGCATCAATATCCAAGCCAGAATCGGTCTCATCGAGGATCGCGAGCCTGGGTTCCAATATCGACATCTGCAATACTTCGTTGCGTTTTTTCTCGCCACCGGAAAAGCCTTCGTTCACCGCGCGGGAAATGAAGCTCTGATCCATTTGCATCATCTTCATTTTGCCTTTCACCATTTTCAGAAAATCCATCGCATCCAGATCGGATTCTCCGCGATGTCGACGAATGGCGTTAAGTGCGGCCTTGAGCAAATTGATATTCGATACGCCGGGAATTTCCACCGGATATTGGAACGCCAAAAAGATGCCTTCGCGCGCCCGCTCTTCGGTCGCCATTGCGAGCAAATCTTTGCCGAGATAGGTGACTTCGCCAGCGGTGACGAAATAGTTTTCGCGTCCCGCCAACACGTTGGCGAGCGTCGATTTCCCCGAACCGTTCGGTCCCATGATGGCGTGCACTTCGCCAGGATTAATCGTGAGGTTAATGCCGCGGAGAATGTCTTTGTTCTCCACTTTTGCGTGGAGATTTTTGATAGTCAGCATATTCAGTTACAGTTCTTTTCGATAGATTCGTTGAGTTCGCCGATGACGCGGGCGCGCTGCTTATTGTTGAGGGGTTCGGAATTGGCATCCACAACAATGTCGCCGCCGTCGGCGCTACGTGTCACGCGTTCTCGAGTGCCGAGGACTTGCTCCAGATCTTTGCGATAAAACTCGCAGATCTTTTTGCGCTTATCCGCGTCGCCGGTCGCGACTTTGTCCAAGGATTCCTTTTCGACTTTGTATTTTTCATCCTGCCGTTTACGGAATTCTTCGTCCTTTTGTTTCCAATGGGCCGCCGTTGCTGCCGCGGCATCGGGATTAGCGGGTGCCGGATCCTCCATTTTCACCTTCGATCCCTTTATGTTGGGAGGCGGCGTATTGGAGTAGTGCACTTTGCCGTTAGCATCGACCCACTTATAAATATCAGCGGTCGCGCTGAGGGAAATTACTGCAAGCGCTAGAACAAATAGGAATCTTCTTTTCATGATTTCCTTTCCGTTATTAACCTACACTACCTTCCAAACTCACACCCAACAGATTGCGTGCTTCAACTGCAAACTCCATCGGCAGGGTATCGAACACTTCCTTGCAAAAACCATTGACGATAAGCGATACGGCGTCTTCTTGCGAAATGCCGCGCTGCATGCAGTAAAACAATTGGTCTTCGCTGACGCGCGACGTCGATGCTTCATGCTCAACTTGAGCCGTTGGATTTTTGACTTCTATATAAGGAAACGTGTGCGCACCGCATTTATCGCCCATCAACAGTGAATCGCATTGCGTGTAGTTGCGCGCGCCGGCCGCGCTTTTCGTGACGCGCACCAGCCCGCGATAGGCATTGCTGCCGTGGCCGGCGGAAATACCTTTGGAAATAATCGTGCTCTTGGTGTTTTTGCCGATGTGAATCATCTTCGTGCCGGTGTCGGCTTGCTGATAATTATTCGTCAACGCGACGGAATAAAATTCGCCGACGGAGGAATCGCCGCGCAAGATCAGCTCGGATATTTCCACGTAATCGCCGAGCCGGTTTCCACCTGCGTCCAAGAAATTTTCGAGTTCGGGCCACGACAATCGCCGCGCTTGGTGACGAAATTGTAAATGCCGCCCTTGCCTTCTTTGTCGCCGGGGTACCAGTTTTGCACCGTCGAATATTTGATCTGCGCATCGTCCAGCGCGACCAATTCCACCACCGCCGCGTGCAATTGATTTTCGTCGCGCATCGGCGCGGTGCAGCCTTCCAGATAGCTCACGTAAGCGCCTTTGTCGGCGACGATTAACGTACGCTCGAACTGGCCGGTGTTTTTTGCGTTGATGCGGAAATAAGTCGACAACTCCATCGGACACCGCACACCGATCGGGATGTAGCAAAACGAGCCATCGCTGAACACCGCGGAATTGAGCGCCGCGAAAAAATTATCTTGATAAGGCACGACGGTGCCGAGGTATTGCTTCACCAACTCGGGATGGGTTTTCACCGCTTCGGAAAACGAGCCAAAAATGATGCCTTTCTCGGCGAGTTTACTTTTGAATGTGGTGGCGACCGACACGCTGTCGAACACCGCGTCCACGGCAACGCCCGCGAGTATTGCGCGCTCCTGCAGCGGAATACCGAGCTTCTCGTAGGTTTTCAGCAATTCCGGATCGACGTCATCCAAACTTTTCGGGCCGTCTTTCTGCGATTTCGGCGCGGAATAATAAATAATTTCCTGAAAATCGATCGCCGGATAATGCACGTGCGGCCAAGTCGGCGGCGTCAGCGTTAGCCAATGGCGATACGCCTTCAAGCGCCATTCGAGTAACCACTCGGGCTCTTCCTTTTTTGCAGAAATAACCCGGATCACCGCTTCGGAAAGACCCTTGGGAATATTGTCCGAGTCAATATCGCTCTCGAAACCGTGCTTATATTCCTGAGCCATCAGGACATCGAGTTCTTGCATGCCGGCCATACTAATTACTCCGTTAACGCCGCGACGCGGCGGGTAGTTTTAAGGCGGCTCACGTCCACCGGGAAAATCGGTGCGACCATTTCCGCTAAAGTCACCTGCTGCAACGCGCCCACGACGACCTTATTAATGCGTTGCCAATTGCCGCTCACCGTGCAGCCGCTTTCCTGCTCGCAAGCGCCTGGCATACTCGCGCATTCCGTAAGACCAATCGGTCCCTCCAGCGCGGCAATGACTTGCGCAATCGAAATCTCACTCGCTGGACGCGCCAGCAAATACCCGCCGTGGGTGCCGCGAGTTGAGGTGACTAAACCCGCCCGCGCCAACAATTTCAATAACTTGCTGGTCGTCGGCAACGCGACCGACACCTCATCCGCAATCTCGTTGGCAGTGTGAATACCATTCGGATTCCGCGCGAGATAAGTCATCACCACCGTGCCATAATCGGTTAACTTGCTCATGCGCAGCATGCGGTTCTCCTTCAATTAGGACTATTTTAGTACGAATTAGTTTCCGTGGGAAGAGGGTCAATAGGAGATGCCTGGAGAGGCGCATGGATATTGGCTCCCAGGCCATGCATTGCCGCGAGGCAAGCTAGCACAGGCTTGTGCCCACTATTTATTCTTGAAAAATAAAGAATCGCCTTCACCTTCAATTGTGGCAACAAATTTCAGAGCAATCGACGAATTTATCGCCGCCCCTCACCCTTAATCCCTCTCCCTGAGGGAGAGGGGAATTACTCCCTTCTCCCTCGGGGAGAAGGGGCGGGGATGAGGGAGCGGCGCGTCTGACACCAATACTTCCGGTTACAATGCACGCACACTACAAAGTGAAACGCCATGGTTCCGCACCTTACTACTGCTCTCACCGGCCCGCTCGCCGAACTTGAAAAACACATACTCGACTCGATGCCGGCTATCGAGCGTTGGTTTCGATTGCAATTCATCGAGCATACCGCGCCGTTTTATAGTTCGGTGGATTTGCGTAACAGCGGCTTCAAGCTCGCGCCGGTCGACACAAATCTTTTTCCCGCCGGATTCAACAACCTCAATCCGGCCTTCATGCCACTCGCGGTGCAAGCCGCCATGTCGGCGATTGAGCGCGTGTGTCCCGACACGCAGCGGTTTTTATTGGTGCCGGAAAACCATACTCGCAACTCCTATTATTTGCAGAACGTCGCGGCGCTGAAAAATATTCTACAGCGCGCCGGACTGGCCGTGCGCATTGGTACGCTGATCCCGGAAATCACGTCGCCGACGGAACTCGATTTGCCCAACGGTGAAAAATTATTGCTCGAGCCGATTAAGCGCGTCGGCAATCGCGTGATGGTGGACGACTTCAATCCTTGCGCCGTGTTGCTGAATAACGATTTTTCCGGCGGCGCGCCGGAAATTTTCAAAGGCATCGAACAAGTTCTCGTGCCGCCGCTGCATGCCGGCTGGACCACGCGGCGCAAGTCGCAGCATTTCACTGAATATGACCGCGTTGCCGGCGAATTCGCAAGCTTGATCGATATCGATCCGTGGTTCATCAATCCGTATTTCGCACGTTGCGGCAAAATCAATTTCGCTGAGAAACAAGGAGAGGATTGTCTTGCGACTTATGTTGAAGAGATCCTGAAACAAATCAAAGAAAAGTATAAGCAATACGACATTCCGCACGAGCCATTCATCATCGTCAAAGCCGACGCCGGGACTTACGGCATGGGCATCATGACGGTGAAAAGCGTCGACGACGTGCGCAACTTAAATCGCAAACAGCGCAACAAAATGGCGGTGGTGAAAGAGGGTCTGGAAGTCAACGAAGTGTTGATTCAAGAAGGCGTTTACACGTTCGAAACGCTGAATGAAGGCGTCGCCGAACCGGTGATTTACATGATCGATCATTTCGTGGTCGGCGGTTTTTATCGCGTCCACACCGGCCGCGGCCAAGACGAAAATCTCAACGCGCCCGGTTCGCATTTTCAACCGCTGGCTTTTGAAACCGATTGCCACACGCCCGATTGCCAGGGCCGTCCCGGCGATCCGCCGAATCGCTTTTACACTTACGGCGTGATCGCGCGCTTGGCAATGTTGGCGGCCGCTTACGAACTCGAAGTCGAAGCGGCGGCATGAAACTCGCCGTCATCCTCGATCCGCTCGAGGAAATTAAAACCTACAAAGATACGACTTACGCCATCATGCGCGAGGCGGCGAAACGCGGCCATTCGATTTACGCGTTGATGCAAGGCGATGTGTTTTTGCGCGACTGCGTTGTAAGCGGTTACGCCCGCCAGTTAACGCTCAAGGACGACGCCCACGATTGGTATCAAGCAAGCGAGCCGAAAGCCGCGCCACTAAAGGATTTCAGCGCGGTGCTGATGCGCAAGGATCCGCCGTTCGACATGGAATATGTGTACAGCACCTATTTGTTGGAGCTGGCGGAACAACAAGGCGCGCGCATCGTGAATAGTCCGCGCGCCGTTCGCGACTACAACGAAAAACTCGCGATCGCGAAGTTTCCCGAATTCGTCACGCCGACTTTAGTTGCGCGCAATACCGACGAGATCAGAGATTTCATCCGCGAACACGGCAATTGTATTTTGAAGCCGTTGGACGGTATGGGCGGCACCGGTATTTTTCGCGTATCGCCGACGGAGACGAATCTGAACGCCATTATCGAAGTGCTCACGCAAGAAGGCGCGCGCACAATCATGGCGCAGCGGCTCATTCCGGAAATCAACAAAGGCGACAAACGCGTGCTGGTGATCGATGGTAAGGTCGTGCCTTTCGTGTTGGCGCGCATTCCCAAAGCCGGCGAAACGCGCGGCAACTTGGCGCGCGGTGGCACGGGTGTTGCGCAGCCGATTTCGAAACGGGAGCGCGAAATTGCTGAGGCGCTTGGGCCAAAATTGAAAGCGGATGGTTTGATATTGGTTGGTCTAGACATCATCGGCGATTATTTAACCGAAGTGAATGTCACCAGCCCGACTTGCATGCGCGAGATCGAAGATCAAACGGGATTTAACTCCGCTGCCGAAATGGTGAACGCTTTGGAGAGACTTGTTGCGGTTTGACTTTAAAAGCCCTCGGTATTACAATTGAGTTATTAAAGTAATACGAAGTCAAAACTATGACACTCACCGTCCGCCTTCCCCTTCGGGTCGAGCAAGAACTTGCCGAATATTGCGTGAACCGAAAGGTTTCCAAAAGTGAAGTCGTTAAAGAAGCACTCGACTTACTTTTAGCCAAAACACAATCGAAGGCCACCGCTTACGAGCTAGGTAAAGATCTTTTCGGAGCGGATGAGACCGCCGCGAAACACTACGTTCCCTACTCGAAAAACAATCTACGTGCCCTCGTACGATCGCGCGCTAATCGCCGATAGCGGTTTTGTCGTCTCACTGTTCGCGCCACGGGAAGCGGCGCATGAGGCGGCCGTCACTTTTCTCGCCTCCAACGAAGCGCCCATCATCACCATTCAAGGCGTCATCACAGAAACGTGTTTTTTCCTGGGTGTCAAAGGTCGGCGCGCATTGCTGGAGTGGGTTTCGCGTGGCGCTATCACGTTGTTGGAAATTCCCGCGCAAGCCTATGCAGAGATCGGCACGATCGCGACACGATATCAAAATTGGGATCCAGACTTTGTTGATTGCGCGCTGGTGTGGCTTGCTGGCGAAGTGAAGTGCAGGCGAATCTTGACGCTCGACGAGCGCGATTTCATCACGTTTCGAATTAAAGGAAACAAACGGTTTGACTTGATCGAATGGCAAACTTGAACCGCACATTTAGCCTTTGCATTTCTCTTGTCGCAATTGTTATCGTGCTCGCGGCTTGCAGCAAAGAACCGATTTATCGCCAGCAAAGTTACGTTTTCGGCACACTGGTTGAAGTCACGATTTGGGGCGAGAACGATGCGCGGGCGCAGGAACTCATCGGCAAAGTCCTGCGCGAATTTGATCGTCTGCATAAAGAACTGCACGCGTGGCAGCCGAGCGAGCTGACCAAAGTGAATGACGCCATCGCCAAGGGCGAATCCGATCAACACTACACTGGAACTTGCGGCAATTTTGAAAGACGCTACAAAACTTTCTGCGCAATCGAACGGCGCGTTCAACCCAGTCCATCGGGAAATTGATCGCGCTGTGGGGATTTCAGAGCGATGAATTTAAGCCCGTGGTTCCCGACGCAGAAAAAATCAAAGCGCTGGTGAGTTCGAAGCCCAGCATGGCCGAACCTAAAAATTGACGGCACACGATCACGAGCAACAATCGCGATGTAAAAATCGATCTCGGTGGTTATGCTAAAGGTTATGCGCTTGATCGCGCCGTCGGGATTCTAAAAAAAGATGGCGTGCAGAACGCGCTGATCAATATCGGCGGCAATATTATCGCACATCGGAGAGCGCGGCAATCGGCCATGGCGAGTTGGCATTCAACATCCGCGCAAGCCATCCGCGATTGCCGCGATGGATCTGTATGACGGCGAGGCAATCGGAACGTCCGGCGACTATCAACGCTATTTCGAAAAAGACGGCAAGCGCTATTGCCATGTCATCAATCCCGCAACAGGAATGCCCGTTGAGAGCGTTCAGTCAGTCAGCGTTGTCGCCAAAAAAGGAGCTCAAGCGGGCGTGATATCGGACGTGGCATCGAAACCAATCTTCATTGCGGGCGTGGACAAATGGCGCGAAGCGGCGAGAACATGGGCATCGACTTGATACTGCGCGTGGATGAAAAAGGCGGCGTCGATCTGACGACGTTGATGTCGAAGCGACTGACGTTCGACGATAAAAAACAGCTTATTCGCGAGACGCCGTAATTTTTAAAACGGTTATTGCGAGTTGCCTGTATCGGCGCTGCCGATGGACAATGAACCGCTGGCGTTCTCATTTCCATCTCCACATGTCGATCCGAACGCAGTGAAGGATCTGCTTTTGCGGCGTAAAAAAGCAGATGCTCACTGCGTTCAGGATGACATGTTTCGGCTCCTCGCGATGACAAGAGGCGCATTTTTGGAAATTTATTTAGCCTTGCTTGCAACGACGTTCGCAATTCTTCGCGTAATTCCGTTAATGCGATTCTAGGCGTAGATTCCCGCTTTGCCGCCCCCCAAATCGGCGCAGGAAAATGTTTGTCGTCAACGAAGCGCGGAATCACATGCCAATGCAAATGCGGCGTCATGTTTCCAAGTGACGCGAGATTGATTTTGTCCGGCTTCATCAATTCGCGCAGCGATTCTTCGACGGCAAATACAACGGTCATAAAAAGCCCGCGATCGTCGGTCGATAAATCCGTCATCTCGCGCACATGGCCTTGCCAGATCACGCGACAAAAACCAGGGTAGTCCGGATCGTCGACGAGGACGACGCGGCAACGTTCGTCTCGCCACAACACTTCGCCGCCGGTTTGATCGCAGAGTTCGCAGCTCATCGTTGAGAATCCGATTCTTCAATACCAGGGCGCTGGCCTATGAGGCAGTATCCATGCGGTTCTTCAGGGATCCGCTCGACATTGAAACGCGCGCGTATATGTGTAAGGTTGTTGTAAACGTTCATCGCGCTGTCATCGGAAAAAATTTCGGCTGCTGCGCGACGCGTTCGAGCCAACGACTCACGGCAGGATAGGCGGCGAGATCAAAGCCGCCGACATCGGCTTCGTGGGTGTACGCAAATAACGCGATGTCGGCGATGGAATAGCGCTCATCGACAAAAAATGTACGTGTCATCAAATGTTGCTCCATTACACCGAGCGCCTGATTTCCACGTTCGAGTAAGCGCGGTAATTCCAACCGGCGCGCATGGTCTGCGGGAAGAAACTTGCAAATGAATCTTGCGACGGCGATGTAAGGCTCGTGGCTATATTGCTCGAAAAACATCCACTGCAACGCTTGAGCGCGCGCGAGCTTTCCGCTCGGCATCAACGCCGTGCCCTCGGCGATGTAGTGAAGAATCGCATTCGACTCCGCGAGAAAAACGCCCGGCTCGATTTCCAACGTCGGCACTTTGCCATTGGGATTCATCGCCAAAAATTCTTTGGTGCGCGTTGAGCCCTGCATGATGTCGATCTCTGCCCAAGCATATGGCTTGCCGAGTTGTTCGAGCAGCAGTTTGATTTTGTAACAGTTGCCCGATGAGGACATGCCGTAAACCTTAAACATCATTTTCCTTCCGGCGCACTAGTTTCGTCATCGCGAGGAGCCGCAAGGCGACGCGGCGATCTTGCATTTTGTGTGCAAAAACAAGATTGCTTCGCAAAGTTTATCCCAAAGCGAAGCGTAGGACTCGCAATGACAGAATTGAACGATCTAGCTTCAATGCGCCTTTACGGTGCGATCCGCCGCCCATTCGCGTAACGCCTGCATTTCTTCGGCGCGTACAACGGAAAGCGGTTTGGTGCGCTTGAGTTCCGCGCTAAGGTGAGCTGAAGCAAGCGGCATTTGTTGCGCATGCGCTTCGTATAACGACGCAACGACCGCTTGCTCGATCTCGGCGCCGGAAAATCCTTCGGACTGCAATGCAAGCGCCGCTAAATCAAATTCGGCAGGCTCGCGCTTTCGGCGTTTCAGATGAATGCGAAAGATCTCGCTGCGAGTGGCCTCGTCGGGCAGATCGACGAAAAATATTTCATCGAAGCGGCCTTTGCGCAACAATTCCGGCGGCAGGCTTTGTATGTTGTTCGCGGTGGCCACCAGAAACACGCGCTTCTTGCGTTCGCTCATCCACGTCAGCAGGGTGCCCAATACGCGGCGCGACACGCCGCCGTCGCTCGAGCCTTCGTCGGTGGACAATCCTTTCTCGATCTCGTCGATCCACAACACACAGGGCGCCATCGCGCCCGCCGTGTCCAGTGCTTCGCGAACGTTACGTTCCGTCTCGCCGTGAAATTTGTTGTACAGCGCACCGAAGTCCAAGCTTAGCAACGGCAAGCCCCACGTTCCGGCTAACGCTTTGGCCGCGAGACTTTTGCCGCCGCCTTGAACACCTAACAGCAAAACACCTTTGGGAATGTCGAGGCCGAGCGCACCAGCATCGCCCAAAAAAGCAGCACGCCGTAACTCCAGCCAGCGTTTAAATTGTTGCTGGCCGCCGACGTCTTTGAAGCTGCCGGTATCGACTTCGAGCGCCAACACGCCTGCGCCAAGGGATTCGTGTTTGTGCTTCAGCACGCGCGCGACGTCTTCCATCGTGATCGAGCCGTCGACTTCCATCGCTTGGCGAATCAAGCGCCGCGCATCGTCGTTGCTCATGCCTACCAGATGTTGGATCAATAGCTCGGCCGCCTCTTGGCTGCCGCTCAATCGCGCGCCTTCATTGCGGCCGGACCAGAGTTCCATTTCCTCTTTGAACAATTTGCGGATCTGATTTTGGTCGGGCAGTGAGAGCTTGAACGTTGCGCTCATGCGTTGCAATTCAGGCGGCAATTCAATTCGATTGCTGATGAACACTAACGTGCGCTCGCACTTGTGATACTCCATCGCGATTTCACGAATCGCGCGCAGATTTACCGCGCTGTCGAGAAAAGGGTGGGCATCGAGCAAAACGTAAACGCCATTCTGCGGCGTCTTGTCGATATGGCGCAACGCCTCGGTGAAATCGTAGGTCTGTGCGACCGGCTCAGGTTTATTGTGTCGTTTTATGCCGTCCGTCACACTCCATTTGAACAGTGGCATTTCCTCCAGATTCGCGATGCGCTCGATCAGCGCGAGCACGCGCGGCTCCTCCGGCGTTTCGATAATCACCAACGGAAAACGTGATTTGAGAATGAGGGTTAGGTCGTGTTGGTCGTTCATGGCAACACTAGGGATTGTCCACCAAAGACTCTTATTATGCGAAGGCCGGCATGCAATTTAACTCAGATGAGTTCTAATGATGCCGCGCCATCCGGGACGGCATCAGGCGCTAATCTACGGTCCATGGTCGCGAGTCGTCCCTTGTGCGCTCGCGCGAGCGGCAAGCAGATAACTATCTGTCACTCTTGAGTGGTTGGAAAGGTGACCAACCTCGACACGGGCGCTATCGTCAACGCTGATGTTGTCGGGCCAAAAATGATGTCCCGGCAGCTCGCGAAATGCAGCGAGCAATTTCGCGACGACGCTCGGCGGGCCTGGTGTATTCGGATATTTCGGGTGGCCGACGATTCTCAAGAGGCCGTTCTCCGTGATTGGGCAGGTCGCGAAGTTGCGCTTGCCGACGCGGGAAAACCACGCGTGTGCGTCATCATGTTGTACGTGTGCGGGGTCGGCAAGCGCAATCAAAACGTTAACGTCTAGCAGAAACGTCGTCACGCCTACTCGTCGCGCAGTTGGTTGACCAATTCGAGTGTCACGGGAGCGCTGCCCTTTCGCGCCGGCAAAAGTGGTATGCCATTGCGAACTTGGCGCGCGCTGCGAGCGACTGGATTGAGCCCTTGGCGCGCCAACATGGAAATGACTTCGCCGATACTTTTGCTTTCGCGCTCCGCGAGATGCTTGGCGGCGGCCAGAACATCATCATCAATCGCCAATGTTGTTCTCATGGGATTCTCCGTCGAGGATGTTTGATGCTAAGCATCATACATCACGCAGCAGATATTGTCGATGCGGTTTTCTCACGGCAAATCGCGCGCAACGCGAAATCCCACCATATAGCTCGAGTAACTCGCGGGCCAGGGATGACGAAAAGCCGATCTCACCCAAGTCGGCCCATGCCACCACGAGCCGCCGCGCGTGACACGCTTCTCACAATCGTTCACCGTTGCCGCCGAACCATCCGCAGGCGCGTCTTTGTAGGGGCCATTGCAATCTTCCACCCACTCCGCCACGTTGCCGAGCATGTCGTGAAGGCCGAACGCATTGGCTTTAAACGTTCCCACCGGCGCGGTGTAGACGAAACCATCCTCGCACGGGTGCTCAAGCCAGACAAAGTCAGGCCGCTTCGTTCTGCTCGTTTGATCGTGTACGTTGGCATTGAGGCAGCCCGCCGGTAATCCGAACCCGTCTTCGAAACTGCCCCAATACCAGGCGGTCACCGTCCCGCCACGCGCCGCATACTCCCACTCCGATTCCGAAAGGAGACGGTATTGCTTCGCCGTTTTCTTGGATAGCCACGCCGCATACGCCTTCGCCGCAGCATAGTCGACGTTGATCACCGGCCGTTTGCCGCGCCCCCACTCTTCGTCATCCGCTTTCTTGCAAGCACCGTCCGCGACACAGGCGTCCCATTGATCAAACGTCACCTCGAACTTCCCGACCGCGAATGACTTAGCGATTTTTACGAGATGCAAAGGCTTCTCGTCCGGCAGTGAGCTTTCCTTGTCCGGCGAGCCCATCATGAATTGGCCCGCGGGTACGACAACCATCTCGGGACATGCGTCGCAGTCTTTGAGTTCATCAAAGGCGTGGCTGGGTGTGATGGTGAACAAGATAGTCGTTAACGCGATTGCGATTCTTATTGTCACGGTTGAATGCTCCTTATGCGGATTAATTTTGGTACCTATGCTGTGAAGTACTATCCATGCGGTTCTTCAGCCATGCCTTGCCAGAAGGCGCTTAGAATAAGCATGCGGCAGCAAACATAAAATGTAGGGTGCAATCCTTACCGGGTGGCGTGCACACGTAACATTCGGCGCTGGCTCAGGCCACATACGGAGCTTGATTGGCAGACCGCTGATGCCTTATAGGAGCTACTTGACGCCGATAGGACTCAATACAACTGATATTGAACAGCTTCAAACATATCCACGAGTCTTTAACGTAAAGTCGACACCCTAAATAATATCCAATTACGTGCCGTAGCGGGATACAAATTGGAAGGCAATTCGTATCCCGTATGTTTTGTTAAACAAAACTCATGCGGCACCTTGAATTCTTACAAAATACCCGAATTTACTACGCCGAAATTACCGATCTCAATGCAACAATACGCGTATCGCGTCACGCATTTGCTCGTACGGCGTTTGAGGCATCGATCGGTGTGCCGAAAAAGTCGACCGCGGATACATCGAAACATTGTCGACATTGGCGAGAAAGCGGTGACGAGTTGGCTGATGCTTTGCGAAATGCTTTGGGGCATTCGGCTAGAGACTGCGTAGATGCTTTGACCGTTAGGGTATGCCATTGCCACGAATCAAGCGGAGTGCGTGCCGTAAGGCCCCGCTGCGTCGGTCTGCGGTTACTGCTTTTTCTTCGGCTTATTCAAGCACCCGCGCGGCGCGGCTCTGAGTAGGGTTTCGGCTTTTTTTGCGTCGCCCCAATGGATGAGATTCATTTTTTCGCCGGATGATTTCAGCGCGGCTTCGACTTCCGGGCCGCCGGCGATGTCGCCAACGATGGCATCATCGGTTTTGGGTTCTGCGCCGGAACGCCATTCGTAAAGGCCGAAGCCTTCGGCGTTTTCAACCAGCATGTAGCGGCAACTTATGTCGTACCAGGTGATTTTCGCTTCGTCCGCCATGGCTTGTGTTGCGGCCAATAGCGCGATGAAACAGGCGATCAGTTTATTCGTGGCCATGGTGTTTCCGATCCGTTAGTCGTCGTCTTTGCGTGTCGCGGGCGCGGGTTGGTTTTGCGCTTCTTCTTGCGCTAACAGTTCGAGGTTCGCCATATCGATCACGCAATAATCGGTGACTTCGCAAAACAGAACCACTTTGGCTTTTTCGCCGGTCCAGAAAAATTGCGGTACGCGTTTGTTTGGTTGCTCGGGTGTGCCATACAGCTCGAACATTTTTGCGGTGATGGCTTTTTTATGGCTCGCACCGAATAGCTGTAACGTTGAACCGCTAAAGCGGCCTTTGAAGTAACGATACGAAATTTTTTGAATTTCCGCTCCGCCCCAACTCATTTGGTCGGCTGGGCGGCGGTAAAATGCAACGTCGCCGCGCGATGACAGCGAAACAAGTTCTTTTTGGTGATCTTCGATCGGCGCGCCCCAGGTGATGCCGCGAAACTCCGTCGGCTCATTGGTCATCGCGCTCACGTTATTTGCGTAGGCGAAAGCGACGCCCAGCCCGATGGTCATTAGTGTTCGTGTTTTCATAATTCGCCTAGAAGTTAAATCAACGGATACGCCGGTTTAGTTCTTGACGCCTTCTTTCCAGTTGGCGCCTTCCATTGCCAAGGTCTCGAGATAAGCGCCGATATTCAGAATGGTTTTATCATCGAGTACGCCTCCCCAGGCCGGCATATCTTTAATTTCACGGCCGGCAGTTTGCACGCCTTCCTTCGTAATCTGGACATACTTTTTAAAGCCCTTGTTGAACTTGCGCAAGTCCGCCGGCGTTTTGGCGCTGCTTGCTCGTTCGCCTGCGCCATCCGCTTTACCGCCATGACACACGGAGCAGATCGCGCGATAGTCGGATTTACCGCTGCGAATAGCGGCGGCATCTCCGGAGAGTGGGTTCGCATCTGGAACATCTTCCGCGGTGGCCGATTGGCAAATAGGGAGCGCAAGAACAAAACCAAGCGCAATAGTGTTTACCAGGTGTCGCATGTTATTTTCTTTCCCATCAGTATTCGAAGAAAGGGCGCACACTTTCGTGCGCGCCCTTATTTTACAACGTGTACTACTAGCTTACGGTTTACTCAAGCGTGAAGGCGATTAGCATATGACCGAACTCTGCCTTATGCGCTTCGTCGCGGCCGAAGCCGGGCGTGCCGCCTAGGGCTTGAACAATCATTTGCTTGCCGCCCGCCGTGTAAGTTGCCGGGCCCGCTTTCGCTGCGACACCGGTGTCTACACTATAAAGCGTCTTGCCGGTTTTCGCGTCGGTGATACGGAACGAACCGCCTTGGGTGGTGTAAACCGTCACACCGCCTGCGGTCGTTAACATGCCGCCGGAATAACCCGGTTTGCCTTCGTCGTTAGCCCAGACAATTTTGCCGGACTTCGGATCGTAAGCGCGGTTCATTTCGTTGCCGAAAATAAACTCTTGATACGCGCCGAAATGACGGGCGTTGCTAATGACTTTGATTTCTTCAAAGCCATATTTCATCGCCGATTCCGTCGAGGCCAAATACATCAAACCGGTCTTCGGGTTGTAGGCGTTCGGAAACATATTCACGCCACCGAGCAAGCCGGGAGAAATTTCAACCGGATCGCCACCTTCTTTCGGTAACGGAACCATGTCGATCGGACGGCCATCTTTGCCGTAACCTTTGATCCAAGTCATCTTGTCGACGAACTTGTCGCCCTTGATGTAGCTGCCATCTTTGATGTTGAGGTGATGAACATAACCCGTTTTATTGGGTTGCGCTACGACAGTCTTACCGTCCATCTTAATCAACAACGGGGTTTGCGGAAGGTCGTAATCCCAGGGGTCGCCCGGAACGCCGGTCCAACGCCATGTTACTTTGCCCGTATCCACATTGGTTGCGACGATACTGGCCGCACCGACGTTATCCATTTTGCCGCCACCGCGGTTTTTCGGATTCCATTCATAGGCATTCGCCGTTCCGGTCAGGTATTGCTTGGTTTCCGGATCGTAGGAGCCGACGATCCATGGGCCCGCGCCGCCGTAGGGCTTTGCTTCTTCCGGCCACGTATCGCCACCAGGCTCGCCCTTGGCGGGGATCATGTTAGCTTTCCATTTGATGTTGCCCGTGGCAGGATCAGCACCGACCACATAACCTTGCAGACCGCCCGTGTCCGTCGCGTTCATCGGGATGATGATCGTGCCGGGAACAGCCATCGCGCCAACAGTCATGAAGTAGCCATTGGAATCTTTCGATTTCGCGAAATCTTTCGGATAGGGAAAGCCCTCGGGCGCGTAATCTTTCACGAAAGCGGCTTTGCCGGTTTTCATGTTGATCGCGTGCATTTTCACATCGTTAGACAAGAAATAGATGTTGTCGCCATATACGGCCAGTCCGCGATGCTTACCGGTAAAGAACGGCACGTTGTAGCCGCCCCAATCGTCCGGCAGTTTGTGCTCATATTTCCAAATGATCGCGCCGGTTTTGCCGTCGATCGCGAAGACTTTATTGTCTTGCGGGAAATAGATCACGCCGTCAACAACGGTTGGTGTGGCTTGCGCATCGGTTTTGCCGCCAACCGACATCATCCACGCGACTTTAACCTTACCGGCGTTGCCGGCGTTGATTTTGTCTAAGGTGCTATAGCGATGTCCGGCGTAGTTACCGTTGGTGTGGATCCAGTTGTCGCCAGCTTCAGCGGCCAAGTTAGCGTCGGTCACGCCGGCGGATGCTGCGCTGCTAAGGCATGTCAGTGCCGCGGCAAGCAAGCTTAATGCAGGTTTGCGTAGTAAATGATTCACGAATTTCCTCCTCGTGTAATTTTTGATAGTACAAAAGGTGGCCGGCTAGTACTTCGACCACAGGTGCCCTCAAAACTTTTCCACCGTGAGACAGTTGTCGCAACAGCAGAAACTTCATCTTAATCCAATCGGAATCGTGCGGCGAGAGAAATTTTGACGTTTTAGCCTAGGGGACTTTGGGCGGTTGATTAGGTTGCGCCGCGTCGCAAGCGCCGGGTGGCGCTAGGAAGGCGAATCGGCGCGGGTCGTCCGTTTGGGCAAGAAATTTGTTTTGGATATCGTAGGCGTCGCTCTCCTCTGCAGCGTAGCGCGCACAACCCGGTGCTTCACCGGAAAACCGCCCGCTCGAATGCTGCATGAAATGGACTAATTCGTGCACTAAAATTGAGCGGTCGTAAAAATCGCCTTTCAAATTTAACGCAGCGTCGATAAAAATACCTTCGTCCGGCGTGTAAAAAGCGCGTGCTCGGCACGGCTTAGCGCAAACGCGTTGTTGAATTTGTGCCGCAGAAACAACGTGAACATTGGGCCGCTCGGTAGGAATGGCATAGCCGGAAATGGCATTGATATTGAGCAAAAGACTGCTCACCAAAGCTTGAATGCTGAGTAGATCCATAGATATCATTGGTGTTTTTATTAATTGTTGGAACACACCGCTGCGACTTAGTTCGCCATCGGGCTCAAGCCCGCAATTTTTCGGACGATATGGGTGATCGCACTTTTGCAACGGGTAACTCGCGCGGCAGTCGCGGTACGTGGGGAAAGCATCGGCGCTATCGGCCCTGGGCTGCTCGTGTTCATCGGCGTTGAGCGTGGCGACGGCAAAACTCAAGCGGATCGATTGCTGCAGCGAATGCTTAACTATCGAATGTTTCCAGATGCCGCCGGCAAAATGAATCTATCCCTGCGCGACACCGCCGGCGGCCTCTTGCTCGTTTCTCAGTTCACGCTTGCGGCGGATACCAACAGCGGCAATCGTCCGAGCTTTACGCCTGCCGCATCGCCGGACGAAGGCGAAAAATGGTTCGATTATGTTGTGAACCAAGCTCGCGTCCATCACGCTGTCGTGCAAACCGGCCGATTCGGCGCTGACATGCAAGTGAGTTTGGTGAACGATGGGCCCGTGACTTTTTGGTTGCGGGCCGCGCCGCGCGAGGCATAGTAGGCGCGGCAGCGCCAACTCTGTTATTCTAGCTGCTCAACAACAATCCTCCTTTTCTTGGAGGAAAACGGGACGAATTCTTCGTCACCGATTTCACCAACCGCCATACGTCGAAATCAATGAATTTCGTACGTCAAAAGTTTACCCGTCCAGAAGCCGCGTCCCGCTTGCTCCTTAGGGCATACCTTGCCAGAAGCAAGTCTGGGTGCGAATCTCCGGGCATGTATCGTTGAATTGAGAAATGAATATCCATCTGAGAGGGAGATGCAAAAGAATGGCCGAACGTCCGAATTACATTTATCAAGGCGGCAATGTGATGATGCATTCGCCGCTAAATCTGACCAATTCCGAGATGTATGGTTTCTTCGTCAAAGGCGATCTCGTGAAGTTACAAGCGAGCGTCGACAAAACACTAAACCAAGTTGCTGCGGGGCGCATGCAATTCAAAGTGCTCTCGCCGTTTGTCATGCTGACATTCACTCGCGTTAATCACGCCAATTCCGCCAATCCAATCGACCAGGCCAAAGGATGGGGCGAGGAGACGGACATCGTCACCTGGGTGATGGTCGGCCAGATGGAGCAGGTCAATGGCAAGCCCGTGCTCAAGGAAATTTTTTCTTACCCAGTTCACATCTGGGTAAACGACTGCATGGCATTGATCAATGGCCGCGAACTTTACGGCTACCCGAAATACGAATGCCAATACACCATGCCCGCAACCGGTGGCGATCCCGACAACTTTACGCTTGCGGCGAAAGGCTTCGAGCCATTCTCGCCAACGACACAGCTTGCGATGCATCCGCTGTTCGAAATCACCGCGACCGACAAAAGCCGCGCCCATCGGCCATTCAGTAACATTATCAAATTGATGGAAGAAGGATTCGCGATTCTGAAATCGGAGCCGGATCTCCTCGATCTGGATGTCGCGGAAATCCCGAACTTCATTGAGCTGATGTTTAAGCCGCAAGTGCAGCAAATTTTTCTAAAACAGTTTCCCGATAGCACGGGCGGGAAGGCGGTGTATCAAGCCATCGTCGCGGCGCCAGCGAAAGTCGATGCGATCCACAAAGTCGAATTACTCGGTTACAAGTATCAATGCGATCTGCACAAGTTCGATAGTTTTCCGTTGAACGACACGCTCGGCTTCCAGCTCGGCGTGCAGGATGCGATTCTCCCTTTCCATGTGAATTTCGATTTCTCGGTGACCGAAGGCGAAGAGCTGGTCAACAATTCACAAATTGAGCCGAAGAAAATCGCGATTCTCGGCGGTGGCGTGAGTTCGATCACCGCCGCGTTTTACCTGACCGATCAACCGGGCTGGCAAAACAATTACGACATTACGGTGTACCAAATGGGTTGGCGACTCGGCGGCAAAGGCGCGAGCGGTCGCAACGCGAAATACGGCCAACGCATCGAAGAGCACGGACTGCATATTTGGTTTGGGTTCTATGAGAACGCGTTCGCGATGATGCAAAAAGCCTACGGCCTCTTGGATCGCCCGCCGGGCGCGCCGCTGCGCACATGGCAAGACGCGTTCAAACCGCAGCATTTCGTCGCGCTAACGGAGTTTATCGATAGCCAATGGAAAATTTGGCCGGTCGACACGCCGATCAAACCCGGCGTGCCCGGAACTGCAAGCGAAGAGCTGACGCTGTGGCAGATCGTCGTGACGGTTTACGAATGGATCAAGAAAATTTTTGGTGAGCTGACTGCGCACCATCTCGCCGCGAACACCTCGGCGGCCGAGCCGAACGAGTTCGGCAACTTGCTGCATCGCTTGGTGAGCGGCGCGCGCGATATCGTCTCCGGCGTTTCCGCAACGGTAACGACTCTCGCGGCGTTCGTTAAGCAGTTGCCAAGCGAAATTGAGATGCATCAAGACGGCAAGCACCCCGTGTTGCACGCGGCGTTGTCGGGCATTCGGCAATGGCTGGAAAAGGAAATCGTTCACCAGCTCGACACCGACGAAAAGTTGCGGCGCTTGTTTATCATGGCCGATCTTGGGATCACCTCGCTCATCGGTATGCTCGAAGACGGCGTGTTGCAGGACGGATTCGATGTCATCAACGACATCGATTTTTACGATTGGTTGACCAAGCACGGCGCCAACAAAACGTTCACGGTCCACTCGGCGCCGGTACGTGGTTTCTACGATTTAGTGTTCGCCTACGACAACGGCGATTACGCCAAGCCCAACATCGAAGCGGGCACGATGCTGCGCGGCATGTTGAAAGTCGCGTTTGCCTACCAAGGCGGCATGATGTGGAAGATGCAAGCAGGCATGGGCGACACGATTTTTACGCCGCTTTACCAGGTGTTAAAACAACGCGGTGTGAAATTTAACTTCTTTCACAAAGTGGAGGAACTGATTCCCGACGGCGACAGCATCGGCGAGATTCGTATCACCCAACAAGTCGATCTCATCGCCGATTACGATCCGTTCGTGAATGTGAAAGGATTGGATTGCTGGCCGAGCAAACCTAACTATCAGTTCATCGATCCAAAGCAAGTGACGTTGTTACAGGATAATCACGTGAATCTCGAATCGAATTGGAGCGATTGGCCTGCGCTTTATCGGCAAACGTTCGGCAAACCGCTGCCGACGATCGCGCTTAAACAAGGCGTTGATTTCGATGAAGTCGTGTTCGGCATTGGCGTCGCGCCGCTGATTGATCTTTGTCCGAAGTTGTTAGCGCAAAGTCCGGCGCTGAAAGCTACTGCGGAGAAAGTGAAAGCCGTTGCTACCGAGGCCTATCAAGTGTGGCTCACGCAAGACGTTAAGCAATTGGGTTGGAGCAATTGGCCGGCCGACGAACAAGAGCCAGTCTTAAGCGGTTTCACCGAGCCGTTCGACACCTGGGCGCCGATGGATCAACTGCTGGCGCGAGAAGATTGGCCAGCGGAAATGACGCCGAAAAATGTGTCGTACTTTTGCAGTGCGATGCCAATCGATAAGTTTCCACCGCCGACGGAAACTAGTTTTCCGGCGATCTGTGCTGCGCGCGTGAAACAAGATGCGCTGAATCAACTTGGTAGCCAAATTTATTCGCTGTGGCCGAAAGCGGCGGCTAAGGATTCGTTTAAGTGGTCGTGGCTGCTGGCGCCAGCCGATCGATCGGGGCAACAGCGTTTCGACAGCCAGTTCTGGCGCGCCAACATCGATCCGTCGGAACGCTACGTAATTTCCGTCGTCGGCAGCAGCAAGTATCGACTCGATACCAATGGTTCGGGGTTCAAAAATCTTTATCTGACCGGCGATTGGATCAAAACAGGGCTTAACGCCGGGTGTGTCGAAGCGGCGGCGATGGCCGGCATGCAAGCATCGCGCGCGATCAGCGGCTATCCGGTTTCGATCAAAGGAGAAAGCGGCTTTTAAGAAGGCGCCGCGTGGATATTGGCTCGTGGCTTATTTATGGACTAGGCGCCAATATCCATGGGGTGCTCGCCTTAGCTTGGTTTAAGCGACGGATGACGCCAGGTTTTTTTCATCGATTTGTGTTCGTACATGCGCAGGTCCGCGGCATTGAATACTTCGGCCGGAGTACTGCTTTCGCTGGCGAAGGCGATGCCGAAACTGACGCCCGATTCACCAAATCCTTGTGTGCTAAGCGATCGATCGATTGCTTCCATTTTTTCACGCACGATCGCCGCGTGATGTTTTTGCGCGAGTACCGCAAACTCATCCCCGCCGAGCCGATAGCTCAGAACATGATCGATGTTGAGATCCGCCAGCGCTTGGGCGAATGCGCGCAGTAAATCGTCGCCGCGCGCATGGCCGTATTTGTCATTAATCAGCTTGAGGCCATCCAAATCCACCAAGACCAACATCGGCTGATGATCGTCATCCTCCATGAACGAAATTTTTAGCTCTTGGTGAAACTTAAGATCGAAGGCATGGCGATTGCCGATGCCGGTCATCGAATCGGTATGGGCAAGCTTAAGCGCGTGGTTAAGCTGCATCAGATAACTATCTTTTTCCATCCCGAGGAGTTTGATTTTATCGGCGAGCGCGAAGGCTAAAAGAATGCCGTCAACGGTGCCGCCGACCAAGGTGAACAGCTCGGAATTTTGGATCATGTCGTTCATTAGCCCAAGATTGGGCGGCAAAATTAGCGCGCCTGGAATCAATAGCGCGATGAACGCCAGCGCGAAAAACCGAGCGGGCCGATAACCACTGCGCCACGAAACCAAGCCGCACACGATGGCGAGCGGTAACCACAGACTAATCACGGTGGATGCAACAATATGCGCATACTTTTGCGCGAAAAAATTAATCGGTAGCAGCAACAGGGACGCGACCATCGCCCATACGCAAAGCTTCGCCAGCCGCGGAAAATTTTGGCGAAGCTTGAGAAAATCCAAGCAAAAGAGCGCACTGGCGACCGGCGTAAGGAAGAACGGGATGTAGTGCAACGATAAATTCCGCAAGCCAAATAAATGCGCGGGAATATGGAACACGAATGCCCAGCCGATGCCGAACACAATCAGATATAGCGCGTAATACAACGCGCTTTTATCGCGGGTCGATGCGAAGAGCATGATGTTGAACAGCGCGAGCGCAGTCACGGCGCCTAAGCAGCCGAGGATCCAAACATTGTCATTGATCACGCGGGCGCGGTAACTCGATGTCGGCAATACCTCGAAGCGCGGGTTGGAGGCAAAATAAGGACTGGAAAATTTGATCAGAATTCGATAGTCGACATTCGGCTGCAATACCATCGATTTGCCGTAATGCAGCATAAATTCGTGATCGTGACGATAGCCGGTTTGCAATTGCTGCACCGAGCCATCCGGCGCGTAAATACGTGCTTCGACGCGGTCGATCAAGGTATTGTTGGGGTCCAACACCCACTCGGTGGTCGCTTGAGAATGTCGAACATCGGCGTAGAGCCAATAACTGCCGCCGAACAGGTTAACTTTTGCCGCCGGGCTGCGCTGCCCTAACCACGTCGTTAGCGAATTGGGACTGTCCGGAAACGCCAATTCGTCGGCGCCGAATAGCCGACCCGAATCGGCCAGGTCGATCGATTTATCAGCGACCGTGGATGCCGAATGCGCCGTTGCAATCGCAAACAAGCAAAGCGCTACGAAACTAAACTTGGCGATTTTTATGATATTAAACATTCGCCGTCCTGATTGACCACCGCTTGTCCCTCGTTGGCTTGGCCTGACGTTCCCCCAACAGGTTTGTATCAGGTCTAACACGCCTGCGTCAATTACTTATACCGGCTACACTCGAACAAATTAAAACAGTGTTGCGGGCGCCATGAACGAGGGTGTTATTTCTCTAAGTCTTCTTGTTCAATCTGCAAATAGGCGCGATGCACGTTCTTATGATGTTGCTCGCGGTACAACACCCAATTTTCGAATTCGGGTAAACCGCCCATTTTTTCCGCATCGCTTAGGGAAACATTTTCTTCGAATAATGCCCGAGCCTTGCGCTCGATTGCACTTAAGTAAGCGGCAAATGCGGGAATCGCCGTGCGGTCGCTGATGGGGCCATGGCCTGGAACGATGCGCGTGATCGGGAAGCTCTGCAATTTAGTCAGCACTTTCTGCCAATCTTTTAGTTTGGAATCGCGCAACTCGGGAACACGGCCGATGTCGACCAAACCGCCGGCGAATAACACGCCGCTGTCGCGGTGAAATACCGCAATATCGCCCGCAGTATTGCCCCAGCCAAGCACGTGCAGTTCCAGCGTCATGCCGGCCACGCTGATGAATTCCGACGCGTCGATTTGCTGGTCGGGAACAGCAACTTTGCTACCGCGCATTTCCTTCAGACCAAGGGATTCTTTAAGGTGATGCAAGCAATTTTCGCAACGCGATTGCATGAGTTGCGCAGTTTTGACGTGGGTCAAAATCGGGATTTTCTGCTGCTGAAAATACGAAGCCCCGAACAGAAATTCCTGATGGGCATGGGTAACGACAGCGAGGCGAATCGGAAGCTTGCTGATACGCTTAATTGCGCTGGCCATCTCCCGCGCGTAGCGATAGGAAACGCCGGTATCGACGACAATGATGCCTTCCGGCGCGATGATGAAACCGGCGTTGCCGATGTGGCCGCGATTGCGCGGCGACACCTCGCCAATATCGCCGATAAACGCGTAAACGTTATCGGCGACGGCTACCGGCGTAAGTGACGCGGCAGCCGCAAATTGAATCGAGGCGAGGCAAAAGACAACGAGGCGAATTAGCCACACGAGAAAAACGATTTATGTTTTAGTTGAATAAGCAAGTTTTTTCCGCCTGCCCTTGCGCGTCTTTGAATTGCTTCACCATACCCTTGACCATTTGGTGTTCGCGTAACGCGCCACGATCGCCGGCGATGGTTATGGCTTTCGACGAGGTCCAGGCGCTGACGAAATCGTCGTAGCTCAACTGTTTGGCGATCTCATCGATCGCGCATGAACATTTGTAAATCATTTCCTGATGCATGCGGTCCGGATGATCTTGCGCGCATTCCAACACGAATTGCACGCGATCGATGGTGGGATAGTTATTCACCTTGGCCTTAACTTTTGCTTTCGCCGCGAAAGCGCCGGCCGAAAGCGCCAACGCCACCGCCACAATAATCATGCGTGAGTAATTCATTTTTTCGCCTCAGTAAATGTAAGTGTTTCTTCGATCATTGGTTTGCCGGTGGCGGCATCTTTGCTGCTGCGCTCGTGCATGACGCTGCGCATCTTGTACACCCCGCCGGGAATGTCATCAGACAGGGTTATCGTATAGGATTTATTCGAAAATTTCTCGTAGCGCACCCGGGCAGGATCGTCTTCAAAGGGTGTGAGGACGATTTCCCGTCCTTGAATCTCTTTTCCGGCGAATTTTATCGTGACTGCTGTAGCTTGGGCTTTTTGCGCCAGTGCCATGCGGATGCGTTTACGATAGTAGTTCGGTTGGCCGCGCGCGATGCGCTTCATCTCGGTTAAATCCCGTTCAAGAAAAGCCAGTATCACCGGGTTGCCGGTCGCGTTCTCGATCATTTCCGGCATTGCGCTAAATTGCCGCTCGCCGGTTAGAAAATCAACATGACAGTTTTTACCCGGCCCGGTTGTCGCGGGCTTGATGGAAATAAGCACGTCGTCTTCGAAGCCTTTTTCCAACGACCCGGCCTTGGTGAAATGATAGGCAAGCGTGACCGGGCCCGAGATATTCTTAAGATGGTCGGACATGAACAAGCGCTTTTCTGCATCGGAGATTTGATCCTGAGCGAGGGCGGTTGCCGCAACGAAAAACAGCGCGACGAGCGAAGGGACGTAACATCGATCAAATAGCGGCATGATTAACTTTTCAAGGATTGGATGAGGGTGATTTGGACGGCGGCTCTTTTGCAAGTTCCGCCGCCAGATCGGGATTCAGTCGCTGCAGATTTTCTTGCATGTGCCGGAATTTTTGTTCGTCGCCTGACTTCGCGTAGATCCGGCCAAGGCCTAACCAGGCTTCGTGGGAATGGGGGTCGCGCTTAAGCGCTTCTTCAAATGCGTTGATCGCTTCGTCCGGCCGCGCCAGGCCGTCATAGGCGCTGGCCCGGATAATCCACGGTTCGACATTCTCTCGCTCGGCATTTCCCCAACGGTCGGTGAGTTGTAGCAGTGGAACCCACTTCTTGTCGACGGCTAGGGAATTCGCTTGCATGAAATACGGCAGCGCGTCGGTGGTGTGTTGCCAAAATGCCTTAAGCGTGGCTTCCAGTGGGGCGATCGCAGTGTAGTTCATGTCGCCTGCATTGGTTGCGCCGAGCCATTCGATCGGGACGGAAAAATAACTGCCATCGGTGCCGCGCTGACGAAACGTCAGCAAACCCACCAATTCGCCGGTGGCGTTGAACAATCCGCCCCCGCTCGCGCCGGAGGTGAACGGCGTCGACGTCCGCAGCACGCGGCCACCGTCATGACGGTGCATCGATGTGACACGGCCTTGGCGGAATTGGATGCCGACGCCGCCTTCGAATCCGATGGCCCCGACTTGTTGTCCGAGCTTGAGCGCCGACGCTTTGCCGATCGGGGCGGGCAAAGCGTCCAGCCGCGGGGCATGCAATAAACACAGATCCCGCGCCACATTCGCAGACTGGCCCATGACCCGCCAGCGCAACCCGCCGCGAAGCATGGTAATCGTTGCTGCATTGCGCGTTACGTGGCAGTTGGTTGCCACGCGCCCCGGCGCTACCGTTACGCCGGTGCCCAAAGATAAGGTTCCGTCACTACTTAGCGCCTCAATTTTTACCAAACTGCTCGCCAGTCGAATGAATAGGCTGCGGTCGAATTCTTGGCAATTTGCTGCGCCGCTAAAAAACGCGGCGGCGATCAGCGCGATGAGTCGAGGCATGGGTGAGCGGCGCATTGTTTGTCTGATCCAGGCAAAACGTTAAGTTGTTGCCTGGCGCGGATCGTCAGGAAAGGGGTTTGCCGGTTTCGTCGAGCAATGGCACATTGTACTCACGCAGTATCGCGTCGATTTCAGCCTTACTCTCATCCAAAAATTTTTCTACTTGCGCCTTCCACTCCTTCTCGCCGAAACGCACACCCATCGCCATTTCATATTGAAAATTTACACCGGGTTCTGACGTCAACGCAACCACGCTGAGTTCGGGCTGCTTTACTTTCTTGGCGAAGTAGCCGCCGAGCGGGCCCCATACGATTGCGACATCGATCTTCCCGGCGGTCAAATCTTTTTCGATGATCTCGCCCGGATACTGGTCCGGGTCGGCGTTCATGATTCGATACGGCACCGCGCGCTCGATCAAGCCGCGCCGCGAAAGCCATTGCGCAGCCGGCGAGCGATCGTAGAGGCCGATCTTCAATGTTTTCATTCGTGCCGGATCGAGCTGCAGAAAATCCTGTTTGGTCTTGACGCTATCAAGGCCTTTGCCCTTCGGGAATACCAGCGCGTAGGTGGAACGATAGTAGGGCTTGGTCACCGCGACTTGATCGAATCCGCTCGGCACGCCCATGATGATGTCGCAGCGGTAATTTGTGCCGGGCAACTTGAAGCGAAGGGTATTGCGCACAAACCCCATGCGCTGCGGAAATGAAAAGTATTCGAGTTTCCAACCGAGTTTTTTCGCAAACAGTTCTGCCAATTTGTTCTCGATGCCTTCTCCATTAGTATTGGAGAACGGCAAGTTGTTGGGATCTTGGCAGACGCGTAATACCTTGTTCGTTTCATCGGCGCGCGCGGATGGCATCAGCGCGGCAGATAAAGCGACCGCGGCCAAGACCGCGGTCACAAAGCGATTTGCATTATTATTTCGACAAACCATTAATTAAGTCATCCGATCTATTTGAAGCGGGGTTATTCCATGGCCGATACTTTTGCTTTGGTGATCGCGCCGTCTGCACGGCCCTTTAGGTACGCATAAAGATTATCCATGCCCTTCATGACTTGATCATTCGTGTTCCAAGCGGGCATACCTTTCTCCAAACGGCCTTCTGTCATGGTTGTGACAAACTCGGCCTTGGTTAGTTTCCGAATGCCTTCAAGCAACGATGGCCCGACCAAGCCCTCTTGGTTCGCGCCATGGCAACGATCGCAAGCGGCGGCGCGCCAAATCTTGAAGCCATCGAGTGTTTTGGCATCGACTTTGGTGCCATCAACCACGGTGTAAAAATCAGTCTTCACTACGCTGGGACTTGCGGCTGGATTAGCGGCATCTGCGGGCGCTGGAGAAGCGATTGCAGGTGGCGTTGGCTCACTCTTAGCGGTTTCGGTGGCGGCCGCGCCACCGGCTGCGACACCGACAGCACCGGCAACGGGTGCAATAATAGCTTTGGCTTTGCGCTTCTGTTTCTTCTTCTTTTTTTGCGCAACCTGAATCAATTCGTCACTGCCATCGGCAAATACCGGTGTGGCGAACGCAACGATCAGCGCCGCGATAAAAAACTTCAATTTCATTTCGACTCCTTAACTAATTTTTAGGTAGTAATAGTATTAACGGCTGTCTTTGAAAATAGTTACCTAGATGCCGTTCTATTCTCGTGACTCAATGTTTTGAGCGCTGGCTTTAACAAAAAAAACGGCATCCCGGTTTCGGGATGCCGCCATCTAGCAGTAGTGCTTTGCTTCGATATTACAGCGAGAAGATCGTCAAACTGCCACCGAGGTCGGTGTAGCTTTGAGCTCTTTGTAGCCGCCCACAGCGCCCAGGCCGTCAGGGTCTTTCTCAAGGCCAGCCGCCATGCCGATACCGGCCCAGCCGCCGATGCCCGAGAAGACGCCGATGTATTGCTTGCCTTTGTGCTCGTAGGTGAACACGTTGCCGATGATGCCGGACGGGGTCTTGAACTTGTACAGCTCTTTGTTGATGTTGGCGCTATCAACGCACTTCAAGTAGCCTTCCAGCGTGCCGTAGCAAGTGATGTCGCCGGCGGTGGCCAGCGCGCCAGACCAAACCGAGAACTTCTCGGCCTTGGACTGCACGATTTTACCGTTGGCTGCGTCCCACACGATCACGTTACCCATGCCGCCGTGGCTGCCCGGCGCCGGGAACATGGACAACGTTGCGCCCACATACGGCTGACCTGCGGTGTACTCAACTTTAAACGGCTCGTAGTCCATGCAGACGTGGTTGGTCGGCACGTAGAACATGTCATTTTTCGGGTTGAACGAAGCAGGCTGTTGGTCTTTGGAACCCAACGCGGCCGGGCAGATGCCTTTGCTGTTGACATCCGGACCGTTTTGCGCGGTGGAGTACTTCGCAACCACTTGCGGACGGCCGGTCTTCATATCGACGTGGGTGGCCCAGTTAACCGCCGGATCATACTTCTCGGCGACCAAGCAATGCGCCGGTTGTGCGATCAAGGGTGTAGCCGAAGCCGTTACGATCGAAGTGAACCAACACCGTGGTTTTCTTGCCCTTGATCGGGAAATCGGCACAGGATCATCTCGTTGATGCCGTCGAAATCCCACTCATCGAACGGCGTCATTTGATAAACCCATTTGACCTTGCCGGTATCAACATCGCGCGACCAAATGGACATCGACCACTTGTTGTCGCCCGGACGCTGTGCCGGGTTCCAGGTGCTGGGGTTGCCGGTGCCGTAGTAGAACTGCGTTCACGCCCTTGTCGTAGCTAGTACCAACCCCAGGTGGTGCCGCCGCCGATTTTCCACTGATCGCCTTTCCAGGTTTTCAGGGAAGAATCTTTGCCGACCGGCGCCATCTTGCCGTCGGTCCAGGTCATGGTTTTGTCTGGATCCATCAGCATTTGCGTCGTCGGGACCGACCTATAGCCCTTCCATGCCAGCTTGCCGGTGTTGATGTCGTAAGCGCGAGGTAGCCGCGCACGCCCCACTCACCGCCGGAAATACCGGTGATGACTTTGTCTTTAAAGACGTGCGGTGCGTTGGTGTTGACCATGCCCAGCTTCGGATCGCCGTTCTTGACGGTCCAAATGATTTTGCCGGTCTTCGCGTCGAACGCGACTAGTTTTGAGTCGGCTTGCTGCAGGAAGATTTTGCCTTCGCCGTAAGCCAGGCCACGATTGACCGTGTCGCAGCACATTTGCGGGATAACGGCCGGGTCTTGCTTCGGCTCGTACTTCCAGACGATTTTCTGCGTGTTCAGATCGACCGCGAACACTTTGTTCGGAAACGCGCAGTGCATATACATCATGTTGCCGATGACCAAGGGCGAACCTTCATGGCCGCGCAGAACGCCGGTGGAGAAGGTCCACGCCACTTTCATGTTGTTGACGTTGCTTTGTTGATTTGCTTCAGCTTACTGTAACGCTGGTTGTACATATCGCCCGCTTGAGCGGCCCAGTTTTTCGGGTTGGCCATCAACTTCTCCAAATCTGCGTTCGCTAAGGCCAAGCTGGGTGCGGCTATGGCGAGCGCACCGGCAGGGAGGAAAGCTTTTTAAATGCTTTCATGAACTACCTCCTAAAAATAATATTGTTGAGGAGAGGGTGCGACTGCTAGCTACCAAATTTCAATACCAAACCGACTAAATTTTCCCTGAACCAAGTTCTCTAGGATCGCTAGACGGCCTAACTTGCTCATTCGCGGCCTTGGCTTTTTATAATTGTTTGAGCTACCAGTGCTTTTGTAACAATGTTTTTGCTTTGAGTCAATAGGACGAGAGGTTTGTTTTTATTGTGAAATTCCACATCGACGAATGGCAGAAAATTGCTGCGTTGCGCCAAGTTATTAGCCGTCTGATTCGATCAGGATTTTGTGCGCGGCTCGAGTTTTGAAGCTGGCGATCGCGCATGGTCCACGATTTCTGCCCAGGGATTCGGCACTTCCTAACTATTCGTATCTCGATCTGCGGCCGAACAAACCTATGCGAATGATCTTCAAGTCCATTGCGGAATCAAATCAGCACCGTCTGCCGAATCGCGGTCATGGAAGTATCTGAATAAGTCCGATTTCGACAGTAGGTGCTATAGTTAGGCCCACAAAAGATATCGCCCTTACACACCATCATGCCCTTTGGGATCTCGAACTTAACTTATCGCGCTCCCCTAATTGAATGCGTCGAATCCTTTGCGGTAAAAATTTCGTTCGACGATTCGCAATTTGCGAAACTTCCGGTAACCGAATGAGCGCAAGTAATTGCGCTACTTCTTCTGAAAATGTTTCGACGATTAAGCGTTGGATGATCGCGTTAGAAGACGTTCCATCCCTCTAGCGCCGCCATTTCGTGGCCTTCGGCATCGATCTTAATAAGTCGGATCGCGTGGGGTAGCTGGTAACGAACCCATCGGAAACGGTAAGTATTTGCAGGCCGTTCCATGGACTGCAGTCAAAGTGCGCTTCGTAGTAGTTTGATAAGCCCGGTATCAAAGGTCGGAATCGACATCGCGTAGTGCGCACAATCATCGAGGCGGCGCCGCGTTGAATAGCGAAACATTTTTCTGGCAAAAGCGCTGAGCGTTAGCGGCCAATAATTCGAAAGTGTCGGGAACCGGTTCGAACGCAATGACGCGCCCGGAACTCCCGACCAGGTCGGAAAAACGTTTGGTGTAGTGGCCAATGTTGGCGCCGATATCGAGCACCCAATCGCCCGGCGAGACGAAGTCGGTCAGCAATGCGAATTCTTTTTCCGAGGTCACAAAACGGTCTTTGCGAATTTGATAGGCAAATAAAAACGCTTAAGTTCTTGTTGAACGGCAATGGGAAAAGTTGCTGCGATTTTTTTCAAGACTGAGTTCAAAGCAGCGCTCTCCTGACTCGCGATGTCGAATCAACTGTTTATAGTCCTCAGCTTAGCAATTTCTGTCCATCGAGATCATTGTCGATCGAAATATCAAGTTCACTCAGGCTTCATTCTGATATTTATTGGGATACTTGGTCCTTTAGTGCGTCGCTTAGCGAATTAACGGCGCCAACCATTTCTCGGCAGTTGTCGCATCCCACGTTTTCGCAGCGCATAATCCTATTTGGTCTCGGTCGATTTTGCCGACGGCGAAATATTGCGCGTCCGGATGCCCGAAATAAAAGCCGCTCACCGCTGCGGTCGGCAACATCGCGTAGTTTTCCGTCAACGTCATACCCGCGTTTTCCGGCGCGTTGAGCAAATCGAACAGCAAGCCTTTCTCGGTGTGATCCGGGCAGGCCGGATAGCCCGGCGCGGGGCGAATGCCTTGATATTTTTCAGCGATCAGTTCATTGTTTGTCGAGATTTTCGCTTTTGGCATATCCCCAAAATTCCTTGCGCACGCGCAAATGCAAATGCTCGGCGAACGCTTCGGCCAGGCGATCGGCCAGGGCTTTGACCATGATGGCGTTGTAGTCGTCGTGATTCTTTTCGAATTTCGCCACGATCGGATCGATGCCGATGCCCGCCGTGACCGCAAAACAACCGAAATAATCTTTCACGCCGCTATCTTTCGGCGCGACGAAATCCGCCAGACAATAGTTGGCGCGATCGCTCGGCTTTTGCGCTTGCTGGCGCAAGAAATGAAATGTCGCGACAACTTTTTTGCGCGATTCGTCAGCGTAAATTTCAACGTCATCGCCCTTGCTAGTTCGCAGGGCAAAGTCCAATCACGCGCTGGCCTTGAGCCATTTCTCTGCCACGATCCGCTCCAGCATTGCCTGTCCATCGTTGAACACATTGCGCGCCGCTTCGCCGACGATTTCGTCTTCAAAATGTTCGGATAATTCCCTGCCAAATCCCAAGTCTGAAAAAACGGCGTCCAGTCGATGTGCTGGGCGATTAAATCCAGTGGATAATCGTCGAATACGCCAAGCCCGAGCAAATTTGGCTTGGTCGGCTTAAATTTTTCCAATCGATTTTCGTTGCGTTTTTGCGCGCCGCGGCAAGCGAAACGAGCGCTTGGCCTTTTTTGTTCGCGTGCTGCTCGCGAACTTTTTCGTAGTCTTCGGCTAATGCTTTTCACATACGCATCACGCCCATCGCTCGACAGCAAACTCGAAACAACCGGCACGCTGCGCGAAGCGTCGGGCACCCAAATCACCGGGCCTTTGTAATGCGGCGCGATTTTCACCGCCGTGTGCACGCGCGAGGTCGTCGCGCCGCCGATCAGCAGCGGAATCGTGAAGCCTTCGCGCTGCATTTCCTTGGCGACGTGCACCATCTCTTCCAGCGATGGCGTAATCAAGCCCGACACGCCGATGATGTCGGCGTTCACTTCGCGCGCCGTGCGCAAAATTTTGTCGCACGGCACCATCACGCCGAGATCGATCACTTCGTAGTTATTACATTGCAGCACCACGCCGACGATATTTTTGCCGATGTCGTGCACGTCGCCCTTCACTGTCGCCATCACGATGCGGCCTTTCGGCTTTAGCGTCGCCGACGCGTTTCTTTTCCGCTTCGATATAGGGAATCAAATGCGCGACGGCTTGTTTCATCACCCGCGCCGATTTCACCACTTGCGGCAAAAACATTTTGCCCGCGCCAAACAAATCGCCGACGACATTCATGCCGTCCATCAACGGGCCTTCGATGACTTGAATCGGCCGCTCGAATTGTTGCCGCGCTTCTTCCGTATCTTCGACGATAAACGTCGTGATGCCGCGCACCAGCGCATGGGTCAAGCGCTTCGCCGACGCTGGCGTTGCGCCAAGCTAAATCTTCCACTTGGGTTTTCGCCGAGCCCTTTACGTTTTCGGCAAAAGTCACCAGGCGTTCGGTCGCGTCGGGACGGCGATTGAGCACGACGTCTTCAACATGTTCGCGCAATTCCGTCGGGAATTTCGATCATACACGCCGAGTTGCCCGGCGTTGACGATGCCCATGGTCATGCCCGCTTGAATCGCGTGATACAAAAACACCGTGTGAATCGCTTCGCGCACCGGATCGTTGCCGCGGAAACTAAAGCTCACGTTCGACACGCCGCCGGTGATTTTCGCGTGAGGCAAATTTTGCTTAATCCAGCGCGTGGCGTCGATGAAATCCACGGCGTAATTGTTGTGTTCTTCAATGCCCGTCGCGATGGCAAAAATATTCGGATCGAAAATGATATCTTCCGGCGCGAAGCCGACTTCGTTGACCAAAATATCGTAGCTGTTTTTGCAGATTTCTTTCTTGCGTTGCAAGCGTATCGGCTTGACCTTTTTCATCGAACGCCATCACGATCACCGCCGCGCCGTAACGCCGCACTAATTTCGCTTGCTCGACGAATTTCGCCTTGCCTTCTTTCATCGAAATCGAATTGACCACGCAGCGGCCCTGCACGCATTTCAAGCCCGCTTCGATCACTTCCCATTTCGACGAATCGATCATCACCGGCACGCGCGAAATATCCGGCTCGGAGGCGATCAGGTTCAAAAATTTCACCATCGCCGCCTTGGAATCGAGCATCGCCTCGTCCATATTGATGTCGATGATCTGCGCGCCGTTTTCCACTTGTTGGCGCGCGACGTCCAGCGCGGCGTTGTAATCGCCGGCGAGAATCAAGCGCGCGAAGGCGCGCGAGCCGGTGACATTGGTGCGTTCGCCGACGTTGACGAAAAGAGAGTCGTCGCCGATGTTCAGGGGCTCAAGGCCCGACAGCCTTAACGCTTTACTCATGCGGCGAATGCGCGGGGTGCGACCGCCTTGATACTCGCACCGATCGCGGCAATGTGCGCCGGTGTCGTGCCGCAGCAGCCGCCGGTGATGTTCACAAAACCGGATTCGGCGAATTCTTTAATGTGGCTTCGCGGTGTGTTCCGGCAGTTCGTCGTAGCCCGTATCGGCGAGCGGATTGGGCAAGCCGGCGTTAGGATGGCAACTCACATAAGTGTCGGCCACTCGCGCCAGTCTTCCAAGTAAGGCCGCATCAATTCCGCGCCGAGCGCGCAGTTTAGGCCGACTGAAATGGGTCGCGCGTGCTTCACCGAATTCCAAAACGCTTCCGTGGTTTGCCCCGACAGCGTGCGGCCGCTGGCGTCGGTGATGGTGCCGGAAATCATGATCGGGCGACGCGCTTCGGGTGTTGGTCGAAATAATTGATTGATGGCGAACAGCGCGGCTTTGGCGTTGAGCGTATCGAAAATGGTTTCGACGAGGATAATATCCGCGCCGCCGTCGATCAGTGCTTTTGTCGCTTCGGTGTAAGCGAGTTACCAATTCATCGAAACGTCACGTTGCGAGCACCGGGATCGTTCACGTCCGGCGAAATTGACGCGGTGCGATTGGTCGGGCCGAGTACGCCAGCGCAGAAGCGCGGTTTCGTCGGGTCCTTCTTGTTGAATTCATCGCAGAGCTCGCGCACCATCTTCGCCGCCGCGAAATTCAGCTCATACACGATATCTTCCAAGTGATAATCGGCCATCGCGATCGACGTAGAATTGAACGTATTGGTTTCTATGATGTCTGCACCTGCTATCGAGGTATTGTCGATGAATCTCGCGAATGATCTGCGGTTGTGTTAGCGTGAGCAAGGTCGTTATTGCCTTTAAGGTCGTGCGGAAAGTCTTTGAAGCGCTCGCCACGATAGGCGGCTTCGTCCAGTTGTAATTTTGGATCATCGTGCCCATCGCGCCATCCAGAAACAGGATGCGTTTTGCAAGTTGTTGATGAAGTTGTTGCAGCCGGGTCGAAGTCATTTTAAGGACAGAAGAAAATGAGCGTAACTGTCGATTTTAGCATGCGAGCTTTAGTCCGTTTAAGCGTCAGGCGCACTATTGTTAGCGCTCTCCCTCGGTTCGTATGCCTATGAAGGGTTCGACACGCCGAGACAGCCTCGTAGCCTTGCGTTGAAGAAACTCGCAAAGACATTACTCACGGAGATTGAGTATCTTTCGCGTTACTGGGCGACGAAATCTTTGCCGTTGATATTGCTGGTTTCCCAAGATGAGATCAATCGTGTCGTTTGTAAACAGCCCTGCGCGGTGCGCGCGGCTTACATGCCCGATCGCGGCGTGTTGCTCGCCGAAACCTTAGATCCAGTTAATGTGCCGCTTGATCGCTCGATCTTAGTCCACGAACTGGTGCATTACTTGCAAGAAATCAACAATCGCTACTCGGATTTATCGCCCTGCAAGCGCTGGTTCCAGCGCGAGCACGAAGCTTACGCGGTGCAAAATCAATACCTCTACAAAATCAATGCCAACCGCCATGTCGGTGGCATGCTCGAGCCGTCCATGTGCAAAGATCATCCAGAAGAGAAAAAATCGACGACTTTTCAGACCGAAGAGGAACGATCCAGCCTGCGATATTGAATCGCTTCGCCAATGTAGGCGCTAGTGATGTTGTCTTTGCCGGCCAAATCGGCAATCGTCCGAGCTAGTTTTAATATTCGATGATAGGCGCGCGCCGATAAACTTAAGCGCGAAATCGCTTGCTTCAACAAATTTTCCCCCGCTTCATCGGGCTTGCACAGCCGATCGATTTCTTTCGTCGCAAGTTGCGAATTGGGCTTGCCTTGCCGCGCCAATTGGCGCTGGTAGGCGATTTCCACGCGGGCTTGCACTGTGCTCGACGATTCGCCGTCAGCCTGTTTGGTGAGTTCGTTTTCGCTCAACGCCGGCACTTCGATTTGAATATCGATGCGATCGAGCAGCGGACCGGAAATTTTGCCGCGATAGCGCGAGACTTGATCCGGCGTGCAACGGCATTTGCCGTTCGGGTGACCTAAATATCCGCACGGACAGGGATTCATCGCCGCAACTAATTGGAACTGCGCTGGGAATTCAGCTTGGCGCGCGGCGCGCGAAATGGTGATGCGGCCGGATTCGAGCGGCTCGCGCAGCACTTCAAGCACGCCGCGTTCGAACTCAGGCAATTCATCAAGAAATAGCACGCCGTGATGAGCGAGCGAAATTTCGCCCGGTTTTGGGTTGCCGCCGCCGCCGACTAATGCCACGCTCGACGCCGTGTGATGCGGCGAGCGGATGACGCGTTTACGCCAATTTTCGAGCTTAAAACCACCGGTTCCGAGTGATTGAATCGCCGCGGATTCCAGCGCTTCTTCCATCGTCATGCTCGGCAGCAAGCCGGGAAAACGATGAGCCAGCATGGATTTGCCTGTCCCCGGCGGCCCAAGCATCAGTACGCTGTGAACGCCTGCCGCGGCGATTTCCAATGCGCGTTTTGCTTGGGTTTGACCTTTCACCTCGCCAAGATCAAGGTAGGATGCGGCTTGCGGCAATGGCTGCTCCGAGAGCCGCGCTAGCATTGCCTGTCCGGTGAGGTGCCCGCAGACTTCCAGTAGAGACTTCGCCGGATAAACGACCGCATTTTCCACCAAGGCCGATTCCTTCGCGGATTCAAAAGGCAGGATAAATGCGCGGCCGGATTTCACCGCGCGGAAGGTCATCGCCAGCGCGCCGCGTATCGGTCGCAGCTCACCTGTAAGCGCTAACTCACCGGCAAATTCATATTCGGCAAGCCTGTTGCTTGGGATTTGTCCGGTTGCCGCGAGAATGCCCAGCGCAATCGGGAGGTCAAAACGGCCACTTTCTTTCGGCAAATCCGCCGGCGCTAAATTGACCGTAATGCGCCGCGCCGGGAATTCAAAGCGCGCATTTTGCAGCGCCGCGCGCACGCGATCTTTGCTTTCTTTGACTTCGGTTTCCGGCAACCCGACGATGGTGAAATTCGGCAAACCGCCGGAAAGATGCACCTCGACCGTCACCTGCGGCGCGTCCATGCCGGTCAGCGCGCGGCTATAAAGAACGGCGAGAGACATCAGTTATGAAGGATGAATGCGGAAGGATGAGGGATGAAAATGGCGGGGCTACGAATTTTTTTCCAATTCTGCTAGCTTTGCTTCAAGCTCCGCGAGTTTTTCTCGCGTACGTTTGAGGACTTCCGTTTGCACGTCGAATTCCTCGCGCGTGACCAAATCCATTTTTGCGAACACGCTTGCGAGCATCGCTCGGGAATTTTTTTCGAAATCCTTCAGCGGACTATGAGCCGCGAGGTCGGAGAGTTTCGCGGTGATTTCTTCGATGAATTTGTTTTGAAGCATGGCAGGCGACCTTTTCACATCGGCACGTAAAATTAACCAAATAAGTCTAGCAGGTTATCGAGTACGAAGACTTTAATGGGGCCGAGTTTAGGCGTGGCGCTATCTCAGTTTCACCAAAGTTGCGCCCATTTTGGCGCAATAATCGAACGCCGTTCGTCCGCGTTGAAGTCCCGCAGCAATGCCTCTTTATGATTCTTGTTGAGGTAATACAAAGCGCCATTTCGCGTATAAATTGTTCGACCACGGTGATCCTTTCCTGTCCAGTCGGCGCCATCAATTGCGTTTGCTGTTCGGAATGTTCGGTCGGTGTCGTAGTGGTCAAGATCGGTTTCAATCTTCAAACCGTGAGGCACATGGTTTGGATGATGATTGGGCATGGGCGCCATGAAGATTTCGGTTTTTCCACCATGCGGCGTTCGTGTGCCATTCGCGCCATAGGCAAGACGAAGTGTTTTGTCATCAATGAATCGACCACCGCCGCCCCAAGTGCTTCCTTCCGGCCACAGCGCGAGAGCCGTTAGATGAGGCGGTTTGCTAACTGCCGTGTAGGTATCGTCGTATCCGTCTTCCGTTTTGCCGCCGCGGTACTTGGAAGCAAAATATACGAACAGATTTCCATCGGGCGATAAACCACAGCGCTCTTCGTAAATGCGGCCATGGAACTATTGACCGTCCTCGAAGGTATCTTTTGCTGTGTTCCATTTAACGACTTCAACCCATCGTGTTGGGCCGCGTCGTAGGATGACCGCAATTGGTGCCTGCGCGGCGAAGATCAGCGCGAGTCTGCAAAAAACTACTTTTTCCATCGACGGAGCTTATCAAATTTACCGAATCGGTTCGCGTCAACACCGCTTCGCGTCACATGGATGATAAATTTGTTGATGGGTGGCAAGGCTGAGATCCTCATGGATATTGCCTCTTCAGGCATGCCGCGCCAGAAGGCAAGCGGCAAGCGCATCCTGGAGCGATGCTATTTTTTGCCGCTTTCATAAACCACATCCTTCTGCATCAATGCAATCAGCGCCCCCGCCACCAATACCGCCACCGTCGGCGCAAGTCCGACGCGTAGCGAGCCGAATAGATCCGCCAGCCATCCCGTCGCAACCGGGCCGAGGATTTGCCCGGTCGAAAATACGATCGTGAATGTCGCGACCGCGGCACCCCAAGCCTGTTTTGGCAATGCGCGCTTGGCGAGATTCGTGACGGAGCCGGGGATGTTCCACATCGCGCTGCCGCACATTACCGCCGAGAGGAATAGCGACACACTACCGGCGTGTACCAGCGGCAACAGCGCACCGACGGCGAGCGTGGCGATGGCAGCGGACATCATGCGCGCGGGTTGCCAGTTTTGTATTGCGCGTCGCCATAGCCATGGCCCCAACAAACTCGCGACACCGAACGAGCACCACACGGCGATCACTTGGCCCGTGCCGCCGCCGTGGTCGCGAATCCACGCGATAACGAACGTCATGTAGGCGATGTAACCGAGGCCGAACAAAGCGTAGGCGATTAGCGCGGGGCGCAAATGTCTGACGCCATCCGACGCGGCAACCTTGTTGCGTATCGCGCTTGGGGTTTCGATATTGGGCTCATCGATTTGCCGCGCGGCCCACGCGCACAAAATAAAGGCAACGAATCCCGCGATGCCCATCCAAATCCACGCCTGTGGCCAAGCCGACGGGCCTGCTGCGTCGAGCAAAAACGGAATCGTCGCACCGCATAAAATAAAACCAATGCCGCCGCCCGCGAAATATATTGCCGTCGTTGTCGACGCCAATCGTGGCTGGCCTGGCGCCACATTCGCCGACAGCGCACCGCCGCTAATGAACGTCGCCGCGCCAGTCACGCCGGAGGCCATGCGCCAAAACCCAAGCCAAAAAATATCGTGCGTAAAACCCGTCGCGAGAACGCAAAGCGCCGTCAACAACACGCCACCGATAAACAAGCGACGGTTGCCCGTGTGGCGAATCACCAGGCGCGTAATAATTGCGCCGATCAAATAGCCGATCGCATTCGCGGTGTTCAGCCAACCGGACTGCACGTAGTTCCAATGCAACTCGCTGCGCATCGCCGGCAACACCAATGCATAGGCGAAACGGGCGAAGGAATTGGAGACGGTGACGCCGAGGGAAAGAAGGAAGGCTAGGAGATAGGGGCGGACCATGGATGAAGTTTCGCGTTAGGCAAAGTAGTTAGTGCGACCGTGGTGGGGTTCTATAAATTGTTCGCACCACTGTCAAAACCGATAACCCAGCCTCTTGCGGGGGGGCTCTGTCAGGTCAAGTGGTGGAAAGCACTAAGCGCGCGCCGCCTTTACCGCGGCGCGCACGATCGCCGTCACGGCTCGAACATCGTATGACACGTCAACAGGCAGTTTGATGTGACGCATTTGTTTGCCCGTGCCCGTCAGGAGTTTATTTGGATCGGCAATCGTAGCGCCAACCCAGATTTGAAGATTGACGTACTGCGTGTGGGCGACCAGTGCGCACACGTTTGAATCGAGGTGATAGGTCAGGTTGCCCCACTTTATGCTGGGCATGAGATCCGGCGCAGCTGTGCGGATGAGCGCATCGAGCGTGCGAACGTGATCGTGAAGCGACGAATCGGTAGTCGTGAGGCAGTTGTCTAGCGTTTCCATAAGCCGGCAGCGAAGAATGTCCACAGTATGCAGATCACGACGGTACGATACTTCGCCAGGTCGGATGTGCAAATAAATAGGAGCGTGCCGTAAAGTGTAAAAAAAAACGCAACGCCGTAAAAACGGTTTTGACTATCGAGGGCGGGATCCGTTAAGACTTCGGTAGGGGCTTTGGCGCCAAGCATCACATCGGCACTAAGTCCAAAAATCAAATGAACCGCGCCGACGATCCAAAAAATCGGCGCGACTAGTTTTAAGAAAATTGAAATGGTACGCATCAAATTTGCAGTTGCCGTGCTGCGAGATCTTTGAGGATTTCTTCGGAGCCGCCGCCGATCATCATGACTTTGACTTCGCGATAGATTCGCTCGCTGCGTGTGCCGCGCATATAACCCATGCCACCGAGAATTTGCAGCGCTTGATCGGCGCAGAACTGCATCGCTCTCGTCGCAACTACTTTGGACATCGCGACTCGCGCGATCAGTTGAGCGGGATCGCCGATCTTATGTTCGATGCGGTAGACCAGTTCGTGCACGAGGCTACGGGCCGTTTCAATTTGTAAAAACATGTCCATTAACTTATGGCGAATCACTTGGCGTTGCGATAACGTCTGTCCAAAGGTCGATCGCTGTTGCGACCAATCCAGCGCTTCGTCGAAGCAAACTTGGGCGAATCCATAAGACAGTGCTGCCATGAACAAACGCTCGGTGTTGAAGTTGTTCATAAACGTTTTGAAACCTTGATTTTCAACACCGACCAGATTGCTAACCGGCACGCGGCAATTGTCGAAGCGCAGGTGTGCCGTATCGGAACACCACCAACCCATTTTCTTTAGTTCCGTGCGCGTTAGGCCCGGCGTGTCACCGTCGATCACCAAAACGGAGATGCCACCCGCCCCCTTGTTTTGCGAATCCGTGCGCACGGCCGTGGTGATGAAGTCCGCGCGCATGCCGGAGGTAATGAAAGTCTTTTCGCCATTCACAACGTAATGGTCGCCGTCGCGCACGGCGGTAGTTTTCAAGGCGGCGACGTCAGAACCGCCGCTGGGTTCGGTGACGGCGAGAGCGGCGATTTTTTCACCGCGCAATACCGGCGGCAGCACGCGGCGTTTCAGCGCCTCGCTTCCAGCCGCGAGTAAGGGCGGCAGCGCAATCATGTGCGAGTTGATGGACGCTTGAACGCCGCCGCATCCGCAGCGCGCGTACTCTTCGGCCAGAATTAATTGGAAGAAGAGGTTTGCTGGGGTTCCGCCGTATTCTTCTGGATAGCCGAGTCCGGCCGCTCCCAGCTCGGCCGCGCGGCGATAAAGCGAACGCGGAAAGGTGCCGGCTTCGTCCCACTCATTGACAAACGGTGTGATCTCCCGCGACACAAAATCGCGCAGCGACGCGCGGAACAGTTCGTGTTCCGCGGAAAAATAGTGACTTAAGGGCGGCAATTCGAACATTTATTCGCTACCGAAAAAAGGCACAATTTCTTTTTTTCCTCGCAGAGAAATTGGGTGCTTCAACAGAATCCACGCAGTCCTGGCCCTTGCCGCTGATCACTGACCCGAACGATACTAGCAATTTTGGCCGTAACTTGATCACTTGTAGACTGTCGTTACCATTCCGTCGGTGGAAATTTTTCGGATTGCTTTGTTCCCCGGGTCGACGACATAAATATTGTCGTTGCGATCCAGTGCCATCGCGTTGATATAAGAAAATAACGCCGCCGTCGCTTTTCCGTCTTTATAACCGACCGCAGCGCCGCCGCAAATCACTTGTAAGTAGCAGGTCATGTCATTAGCACCGGCCACTAAAGTCACCTCGTTGTTGGCGAGTTTTAAGATTCGAATCGCAGGGCTGTGATTAAAAATAATTTCGCCCTTTTTATTCACGACGATCTGACTGGCTTCTGTGAATTCGGCTTTATTGATATCGCCCAATACAAACCGAATGTAATGGGACGCCCCGGTGCTTTTTATCGGCGCCTTTGCTTTTTTAGGTAAACCGGCAATGGTTTCGAATTTGTTATCGCTCCATTTTCGCAGTTCGTAAACTTGGCCGAAAATGAGCGCGCCGTCCGCTGTCACGGCGATGTTACTAATATTCTGGAACCATTTGGGCGTCCCTTCTTGCGTTCGCATTGTTTTAACATTGAGCGCGGTGTCGATACTTCGAAGTGCGTAACTAAGGTTCGATTTGTAACGCGCCTTGTCTGCCTGGGCGAGGCCCTCGGAGCGGTCAGTTACAAAGAGTTTTCCATCGGGTCCGATGGCGATTGTTTCCAGGCTGGAAAATCGAGCCACCGCGCCGACGCCGTCCACAATGTCGTACTTATATTTTGGGTTGCCGACATAGTCACTTACCTGGCCATCCGGCGTGAATTTTAGAATCGAGTCACTATGCAAACCAATGCTGTAAATGTTGTCTTGCGCATCGATTGCCATTTTGAAATTTTCTTGCCGGAGCGCACGAATTTTTGCCTGGTCACCATCGACAAAAACCGACGCTTCGCCGGCCGGCGTGATCTGGTACGTCTTGAAGCCATCGCCGACGAAGACATTGTCTTTGCTGTCGACGACGACGGTCGTTGGATGGCTCAGTGTAATTCTCTCGCTTTGCGCGAAGGCCGTTTGTGCAAGCAACAGGCAGGCGATTAGGAATGTTCTTGTCATTTTTTCTTCAGAACGATGATTAGCGTTCTATAGCGCGAATAATTGCGAATCGTAGCATGGACGGCTCAAACCCCTCTCCCTCGCCATTCGGGCCTAGATTGAGTGCCGGGAATGGCGATTGAAAACCTGAATCACTAACGCGTCAAAGCCAAAAACGCTATGATGCTGCACAAACGTGGCCCCATAAAGAAAGGTGTACGACCAACAAAGCCACAAATTATCCGCAAAATAATTCACCTCAACGGTGAGTCGATAAACAAAAAGCTAAGAAAGCGCTGAATGATGAAAATTACCCTCTTGATTCTATGTTTGCTGGTCACGCAGATTTCCATTGCCCAAACCCCAAAAAAGCAAAGCGACAAACCGCCGACAAAAGCCGAAATGCAAAAAATGATGAAAGAAATGCAAAAGCAAATGGACGAGATGAGTCCGGAGGACAAAAAGCAGATGGAAGAAATGGGCATCAAGATTCCAACCTTCGATCCAAACGCCTTAGAAAACGTCACCGATGCCGACCTCGCGAAAGGATTTGAAGACGCGAATCGCATCGTCCCGAAAAAAGATACCGCAAGAATTGCTGCGATTTCAAAAGAAAAATTAACCGACGGCAACAGCGGTGCCTATCTGCAAAAAGTCCACGCCGCCGTCGTGAAAAAACTCGACGCAAAAACCAAAACCGAAGCAGGAAAATTATTTCCCCAGATCAACAAGAAATCGCCCGGTGGCGGCGAAGCCGCCAATGCGGCGGTGGGCTTGTGGCTTAATGGAAACTACGAAATGGCGTTGTACTTGATGGGCAAAGCCTGTTTAGGCATACCGAACAATGTCGATTGCCTCAACAATTACGCAGCGTTTTTGACCATGGCCGGTGGCGCGGAACTGGCGATGCCGATCCTGGAAAAACTAAAGAAGGCGTTCCCCAATAACACCACGGTATTAAACAATATCGGTCAAGCCTGGTTTGCGCTCGGCGATATGGATCAGGCCGACGAATACTTGGGCCGCTGCTTAAAAATTTCCCCTAATGATTCGCAAGCGAACTTAGCAAAATCGCTGATTGAAGAAAGTAAAGAGAACATACCCGGCGCTGTTGAGGCACTGAAAAAATCCATCAAACAAAATTACAGCCTGGAAAAGGAACAAAAGCTCGATCGACTAGGTTACAAGCTCAAATCAGATGACATTACTTGGAACGTAAAAAAGAAAGATGACGGCCTAGGCATGGGCAGATTTACTGCGCCGCCGCGCCCGAAAAATGTCCAAGAAAGCGCGCTACTCGAGCCGGAATGGGAGGAGTTCGTCAAAACAATTGATGCCGAAACAACCAAATTAAGACAGTCGGCATTTGCACAGAAACCCATCGTTGAACAGGAAATGAAGGATCTGCAAAAGGCCATGATCCAAAGCGCGCAAAGCGGCAAGCGCGTCCGCGTTATCGGCATGCTGTCGAACAAAGCGCGGATCAAATGGGGTTATCTTTTAGAGGAAGGCGAGAGAAGGCGTCAAACGTTGTACGCAGAATTTAGCAAAGCGTCGCAGCAGGTAAGCCTATGGAAAGACGAATTGGAGAAGAAGGAAAAAGCGATCGACAAGATATACGATCCGCAAATTGGCGAGGGGCTCGCCAATCCTTTAAAAGAATTTTGCGAAGCCATCAACAAGGTTCGCAACGATTTCTTGGAAAAAAGTAACGGATTATTGCAAGGCCCTTACGAAAATATCATCAAGCACGAACGCAATTACCTCAATGATCAGTTGAACTACTATCTTTATCAGACGCCTGACAAACAATTCGAGCAGCTCAAAACGGAAGCGAAAGCCGATTGGCTTAGCCTTTTGAAAGGCGGACAAGTCCAATTTCAGGGCTTTGGGCCCTTTTGCGGAGAGGAAAAATCCAAAGACGTGAAAAAAGCCAAACTCGCCAATTGGGAGGACTTTAACTGCCCGTCAAAAACCAGCATGAGCGTGATGTGTATTGGAACAATGACGTTTACCTGTTCGAAAGACACGCTCGAAATGTCGCCATGCGAATTGCCGGTCAGCCTAACTTACGAAAAAAGTAATTTGACCACCCATTCAAATCTCGAATTTTTCGTCGGCAAAGATGTGGGCACGGGTACCGAACTCGGGCCCGTAGCGATCGACGTAAAGGCCGAAGGAAAGATAGGCGGCTCGATTGAAATTGACAAGACTGGCATCACTGATATCGCGGTCATCGCGAAAGGGGCTGTCAATGTCGAAGCGTCCAATGAAGCGAGTCATCTCAAAATAGGCGGAAGCGTGGCGGAAGGCTCCGTTCGCTATGGCATGAAAAGTGGTCCGATGGGCGATCTTCTAATCTTGGGGCGCTAACGGCAGATTAAATACGGGCACCTTGTAGATGCCCGTGGATGGTGGATTTACAGGCATGCCACGCCAAGAGGCAATGGCGGTGCGGCTGCTGGCAATGGGTGTTTTAAATCTCTCAACGCCGTGGGACGCGCTGATTTATTCCAATTTCACTCCCATGACGCTCAGCGCACATTCCACCATTCGCCTTGGAAAAATTCCTGCAAGTACGCGATCAGCGTCGAAACTTTCGGCGACACTTGTTTTGGCGATGGATATACAGCGTGGATTTCTTGCGCCGGCAAAGTGAAATGACTTAGTATCGGCGTGACTTTTCCATCCTTCAGCGAGCTCGCTGCGACATAATTTGGCAACGCCGCGACGCCCATGTCCCCGCGCGCAGCGGCGAGTACGGTAGATAAATTGTTCGAGCGTAAATTGCCTTTAACCGTGACGGTAAAGCGTCTACTGGCGGGCTGACAAAATGCAGCCGGTCGTCGCTGTGCACGGTGCTGTACAGCAGCACATTATGTTTATTCAAATCGCCCGGCGACTTTCGGGGTGCCATGTTTTTTTAGATATTTGGGCGAAGCGACCACGATCCATGGATTGCTGCCGAGATAGCGCGCGCCGAGGGATGAGTCGGCCAGTTGGCCCATGCGAATCGAGACGTCGATACCCTGCGCGACTAAGTCGACATAGGTGTCTACGAAGCCGAGATCGATTTGCAGTTGGGGATGGCGGCGCATAAAATCCAGAATCAATGGGGTGATGACGCGTCGCCCAAACGCGACCGACGTGCCGACGCGTAAGCGGCCGCTAATTTCCCTTTGGCGAAGATTGACAAGTTGGTCGGCTTCTTCGAATTGCTCGAGTATCGCTTTGCATTTTTCGTAGTAGGCCGCGCCGATTTCGGTCAGACTCAAACCACGCGTATTGCGATTAAGCAATCGTGCGCCTAGATTTTTCTCCAGCGCAGCGACATGTTTGGTCACGGTCGGTTGCGTGAGTTGCACGTCGCTGCGCGGCTTTGGAAAAACTGCCGGTTTCGACGGCGCGGACAAAAAGTTGTATGGCAGTGATTCGGTCCATTTGGTTACCTGATTAATTCTCCTTCCTCGAAGGGAGGGAACATATAGGAATTTCACGAGAGCATATTACTCACTGACGCAATCTGTCCATTCCAAATTGGAATAGGTGTTATCAAATCCATCGGATTCTCTGCGGGTCACAAAATCTCTAAAGTGACGCGTCAATCGACATACTTATGCAAAGGAATCGACATGGCCAGGATGACCGCTGCGGAAGCAGCCGTGTGGGTGATGGAACGAGAAGGGATTGAGATGGCGTTCGGCGTGCCTGGCGCAGCAATCAATCCGCTGTATGCGGCGCTGGCTAAGCGCGGCGGAATTTCGCACATACTGGCGCGCCACGTCGAGGGCGCCTCGCACATGGCCGAGGGCTATACGCGGGCAAAGGCAGGCAACATCGGCGTATGCATCGGTACTTCGGGCCCGGCGGGCACGGACATGATTACCGGCCTTTATTCCGCCCAAGCCGATTCGATTCCGATTCTGTGCATCACCGGCCAAGCGCCGCGCGCGCGTTTGCATAAAGAAGACTTTCAAGCGGTGGATATTGCTCGATCGCAAAACCGCTGACCAAAATGGCAATCACGGTAATGGAGCCGGCGCAAGTGCCGCGGCGCGTTTCAACAGGCGTTTCATTTGATGCGCTCCGGCCGTCCTGGGCCGGTGTTGATCGATTTGCCGTTTGATGTGCAGATGACCGAGATTGAGTTCGACGACGAAACTTATTCGCCATTGCCGGTTTATAAACCCGCCGCAACTCGCGCCCAAATTGAAAAAGCGTTGAAGATGTTGAACGAACACGAGCGCCCACTGATCGTCGCCGGCGGCGGCATCATCAACGCCGATGCATCGGATTTGTTGGTGCAGTTCGCCGAAATCACCGGCGTGCCGGTAATTCCGACTCTGATGGGCTGGGGCGCGATTCCCGATAATCATAAATTGATGGCCGGCATGTGCGGATTGCAAACTTCGCATCGTTACGGCAACGCGACGATGCTGGAGTCGGATTTCGTGCTCGGCATCGGCAATCGCTGGGCCAATCGCCATACCGGTTCGATCGACGTGTACACCAAAGGCCGCAAATTCGTTCACGTCGACATCGAGCCGACGCAAATCGGCCGCGTGTTCGCGCCGGATTTCGGCATCGTCTCGGACGCCAAAGCCGCGTTGCAATTGTTCGTCGAAGTCGCGAAGGAATGGCAAGCGGCCGGCAAGCTGCAAAGATCGCAAAGCCTGGGTGGAAGAATGCGCCGACGCAAACGCACGATGCTGCGCAAAACCAACTTCGACAACGTGCCGATGAAGCCGCAGCGGGTATATCAATGCATGAGCCGGGCGTTTCGACAAGGATACTTGCTACGTCAGCACCATCGGCCTGTCGCAAATCGCCGCCGCGCAATTCCTCCATGTGTACAAGCCGCGCAACTGGATCAACTGCGGCCAAGCCGGCCCGCTTGGCTGGACCATTTCCGCCGCGCTTGGCGTGCGTGCCGCCGATCCGTCGCGGAAAATCGTGGCGCTATCCGGCGACTATGATTTTCAGTTCATGATAGAAGAACTCGCGGTCGGCGCGCAATTCAAGCTACCCTACATTCATATCGTCGTGAACAATTCTTACCTCGGCTTGATCCGCCAATCGCAACGCAACTTCAAAATGGACTACTGCGTGCAATTGGGTTTCGAAAACGTCAACGCGCCGGAAATGAACGGCTACGGCGTAGATCACATGAAAGTCGTCGAAGGATTGGGCTGCAAAGCGATCCGCGTGCATAAGCAAGAAGAAATCGGCGCCGGCGATTCGGCAAGCGGAGAAGTTGATGGCGAAGCATCAAGTGCCAGTGGTGATCGAAGTCATTCTCGAGCGCGTAACGAACATTGCGATGGGCACCGAGATCAATAACATTGTGGAGTTCGAAGATGTGGCGTCGAGCATCGAAGATGCGCCGACGGCGGTAGCACTATTGGATTAATCAAGGCTTCCCGGAACCACGGGGGAGAAGGGCGCGCTGTGGTTATCGCGGTGAGCAGTATCGGCCGCGGCGAGACAGGCCGCGCGAAGAAATGTAGCACGGCCGTCACCTTCCTGTCAATTTCTTCAGTCAATCGCTAATACGAAAAAGAACTAGTTGATCCGAACGCGAATGCAGCGCAAAAAATGCCAGCATCATTTCATTGGCGTCCGGGCCGCGCGATCGTTGTAGGGATAACGCGCATCGCCACCGCTCCACGCGTGCGCTAGGCCTTGGACGCTCACTTACCGAAGTACGGTCGGCTCGGAATCGCCGATATCGAGTTGGCGATAGCCATAACGATTGGCGCTTCAAACGTTTGGGATTGTCAACGAGCGCTGCTGCGCCTGTGCCGAAACGATGCAGTCGGAAAATTGCGCGACGATTTGCTCGGCATTGAGTGGATCGACAGTGCGATCTTGATCGCCATGAATGACAAAGATCGGCGTGGCGTGAGTATTCCCGCCGAAAGTTCGAACGCCGCTGCGCGCCACTTGAAGCGGATCGCGATCGAGCCGTGACGCATCACATTGGGCGCGACAGAGGCCGAGCTCGCCGCCTGAAACATCAACCCGGAATGTACGGCACCGGCGGCAAACAAATCCGCATAGCAACTCGCGAGCACGTTGGTAAGCGCACCGCCAGCCGATATGCCCGCGACGTAGACCCGGCGAGCGTCGATATATGTGTTTCGAGATCACCGTGCGCACCATGCCGGCGACAATGGCGGCCTCGCCCTGGCCGTGATTGCTGGATGGATCGAACCAATTCCAGCATCGAAAAGCATTGGCCAAACGCCTCTGCTCCGGATACAGCACTGAAAATCGCTGTCTGATCGGCGAGATGATTGATGCGCGTTCCCGCCGCAAACGACGGCACATCTTGCTTGCAGCCATGCAACATCACCAGCAACGGCAGACGTTCGACCTCACGGTAACCGCTCGGAAAATACAAGTGATATGAGCGTTCGGGCAGCGAACAAAAGGTGCAAAGCTGAGTGCGCCGCTTGATTCGCGATGCGTGCCGCTGATCCATACGGCCTCGCGGCGCGAGCCGATTGCGCAGTAACGGAATGCGGCGAAACCAACGCGCAACTATTGATTTAAGCGCGACGGCGAGTTTCGTGACGCGATGCTTAGTTTATCAACCATCCGGTCACCGTGAGGAGCGAAACAATTTATCCGCAAGTTATTGTGCGATGCAGCATAACAGTTATTGTGCGACGCAACATTTCGTTTAATGCCGCCGCGCAACGTACAATGCGCATTGAGGCTATTAAAAATGCATTGAATGAAATCGCGATAATGCAGTGAATGCAAAATGCAAATCCCCGCACCAATACTGCCTCCCAGGCCAATATTAAGCTGCGAGCCGCACAGACTGGACTTCTAGCAGTTTTGTTCTTACTTTGGTACGGACTGACGGAAAGCGAAGTTTTGCCGTCGTTTTTTTTCGGCAAACCGCTCGAAGTCTTGTCGCGAATTTGGGATTGGTTTGCGAGCGGGAAAATTTTTCCGCATCTGGGCGTGACGTTACATGGAAACGCTACTTGCGTTCATCATCGGGACGTTACTCGGACTGATTGTCGGTCTATGGCTCGCGCTCTCGCCGATGGCGGCGCGTTTGCTTGATCCCTATCTTGAAAGCGTTTAACGCCATGCCGCGCATTATTCTCGCGCCGATTTTTGCGATGTGGTTCGGTTTGGGCATTAGCGTCAAAGGTCGTTGCTCGGCGTAACGATCGTTTTTTTCGTCGTGTTCTTCGCCGTTTATCACGGCGTTAAAGATGTCAGCCAAGTCGTCCTCAACAACGCCCGCATGCTCGGCGCGAGCAAACGCGATTTGCTCTGGCATGTGTATTTACCGAGCGCGACGGCTTGGGTCTTTTCCAGCTTGCATACTGCGGTGGGAATGGCGTTCGTCGGCGCGGTGGTCGGCGAATATTTCGGCTCGTCGCGCGGCGTCGGCTATTTGATTTTGCAGGCGGAAGGCTCGTTCGACATCAATACCGTATTCGCCGGCGTGCTGGTGTTGACGATATTCGCGTTGCTGTTGGATAAGCTCGTCACCGTTGCGGAAAAGCGCTTGCTGGTTTGGCGCCCCGGACCGGCGATGAACGAATAAAAATCAAGCGACGGCGAGTTGTCGTGCTCGCTCCAATAATCGTTTTGCGTTGAGATAGGTCGGCGGTTCGATCCATAACCCCGCCACCAGCGCGCGATCTTTGCCTTCAGCTCGCGCTTGTTCGAATGCTTGCACCGTCTCGCGCGCATGCGCCAATTCTGCCTCGCTCGGCGTGAACACGTTGTGGATTATGGCAACATGATCGGGCAACACCACGCTCTTGCTGCGATAGCCGAGTTTTCGCGAGCGGCGCGCTTCGCGCTCGCAAGCTGCGGCGTCGGCAAAGGTGAAAGGCGCGTCGATCGGCTCAATGCCGAGCGCGCGGCATTCCAGCAAAAAACGTCCGCGCGCGTAGGCGAGTTCTTCGGCGTCCACGCTGCGCTCCGCCATCAAGATCCGCGGCCAAATCTTCCGTTCCGAGCAGCGCGCTTTTCACTCGCGTGCTCGCTTGCGCGATTTCCTTCAGATTCATCACGCCCGCAGCGGTTTCTGCATTGGGAACGATTTCAATCGCGCCGAGCGGCAAGCGATGTTGCACCTCCAAGCGATCGAGTTCCCGCGCCAGCGCGGCGACCTGCGCTCCGCTCGCGCACTTGGGCAAGTACACCACTTGCGGCTGCGACGCCGATCACCGCAGGAAGGTCTTCACGACCAATGCTCTCAAGCATGTTGATCCGAACGGCTGCAACAATACCGTGGCGCTTCGCCTCAGCGAACAGCGCGGTGGAACATTGCCGCGCAGCCTGGCGTAATTGCGTCGGCGTGCCGTCCTCCAAGTCTTGAATCAGCATGTCGGGCCGCGCCCGCAATGCTTGCGCATGAATGTCGGCATCGGCGCCGGCGACGAACAGAGTCGAGCGTCTTAAATCAGCAGAGCGCATGGAAGTCATGAGTCGGAATAATCGATTGGTAGGTGACTGACGCAATGTATGCTTTGGCAAATTCCGCGTCAATCGCGACTAAATTTTACTAGCGCGGCTGCGCGCTCAGCGGTGAAAGAGTCTCCACGTCGGCGCGATGACAGGAAAAAAATACTGATGCCGATTCAGAAATAGAAAATATTTCTCTATTACCGATGGCTCAGCAGAAAATACAGAACCCTTTTCTCTATCCCACGCTCTAACATACCATTCATGTGATTGTGTGGCCCGCCCGGCCAATCACACAATTAGCGCCGGCGGCTTACCCGCTGTCGGTGTCCGTATCGGTCCGTCGCCTCACGAGGGCGGCGGGGCCGAGTGGCGCACTTCCAAAAGTAGATGAAATGCAAACAGGCACGCCAACCGGCACAATCGGAAACTTAAACGCCGCGCCAATTTGTGGCACGGCGTCGCAGTCATTTACAGTTAAGCGCGTCAGCAATCGCCGGCGAGGTGACTAGCTACTACTAATCGTCATAATCCTCGTCTTCGTCGTCCGGGACGGTGATTTCGATGGTGCGATCGTTGCCGCTCGCTGGATGCTGGATGTTTACCCAAGCGCGACGCTTGTTGTAAGGATCGAAGTACAAGCCGGTAAATTCCGATCCCGGTGTGCCATTCGATGCCCACCGCGCCAAGCCCTCGCCCGGGTCATTAATATCGCCATCCTTGTTGAGATCTTTGGCGAACCAAATGTCGTCGTCAACCGCGCCGTTGCGGTCTTCTACGATGTAGATGTTGCCCTTGTGGTCAACCGCCAAATTATCAGGGCTGGTCAAACCGGTACCCACCGCAGCGCCCGTCGCCAAGTCGATCGTATCGCGATTGGCATAGACAGAAATCACGCGGTTTTTCAGATCGAGTTTATAAACCTCGTTCGTGGTGGTAGTAGCCATGTACAGATATTCTTTGCCCTTCTCAGTCGTAATCTGCAGATCCTCAGGGCGCTGGTAATCGGTGCCTTTGAACAACGGCTGGTCAGCCGTGCCGCGCGCATCGACGGATGTTACGCCGTTAGCGTCGGTAATAATCACCGCGCCGGGCAGGCCCTTGCCTTGCGCATCGGTGAAAGGAACCCAAGTATAGGCACCGGTTGCGTTTGCGGTATTTCCATCGCCAACGCGCAATACGTATGTCGTGCCCGCGGCAAAATAATCCGCTTTGCCCTTCATCACGGCGCTCATTTTAGCGGCTGGTGTGTACTTGAAAACCGTGCCGCCGTTCAACTCGTCGATGAAATACATATTGCCGGCTTTATCGAACTGAATACCTTCGTGCGACGTACGCGGAATGACGTTTTGGTGAACAAACTGCGCGCCGCCGTTGTTGCCGCCGTTGAGGATGCCGGGCGCAGTGATCGCATTCTTCAGTTCAAACAGGCGTCCGTAAATGCTACCACCGGCCGTCCACGATTCTTCAGCGGTGATGTACGTGCCCCACGGTGTCCAAAACGAGGCATCGAATGCCACGTGCGAGTTCAGTGCGGGAGCCACGCCGGGGCTTTGCCAAATGGTTTCGGTGAGCCCAGTCTTGCGGTCGTGACGTTGCACACCCGAAGAGCCGGTTTCGAACACGGTAAATAGGTAGCGGCCTTTATGGCGACCGGTTTCATTCACTGTATTCATATCAAAATTGCCGCTGTTCGGCTTGTTGCCAGCCAACTGAGTCTGGCGATCGATGATCGACGTTTGCACAAATTTGGGATTACCAAAAGTGATCGGCTTAGCTTCATCCGCGGTCGGGCCGGCGGAAGCTGCGAGCGGCGTAAAGTCTGAGAATCGAAGGTCGTCACTAGCAAAAACGGAGGGGCCGGCAAGCATTAGGGTAATTGCAGTGGCGAGCTTTGTGCAACGGAATGAATGGTTCATTGTTTACCTTTTCGAGAATTTGGTCGGATAAAACCCCGCTGCCGCAAGTATCCGCGGTAGCATTGAGCGAGCGCTGCCAATCAATGATCGCAACAAGCGCAGGCAGGAAGTTAATCATTTGGATGTGACAATCTGGTTACAACCAGATTCGCCAAGGGGAGCCGACCGAACCAAACTTATCGCGTATCGGTGCGGCGTTTTGAAAGTGCTACAAAGAAGATAACCTTAGAATTAAATTGCGTTCAATTCATCGCGGCCTACATGCCTGGAGAGGCAATATCTAGGGACTGGCTTAAGGCCATGGGGCTTCCAGGCCATTGCTCGGATAATGAAGCGCGCGCGAGATGTTCGCGTACGAGAATCTTACTTCGGCTTCCAAGAATTATGAAACTGCACAATAAACCAACGATCGCCGCGCTTATGCATCACGGACGTGTTGCGCGAAGGGCCGTTAGTCGTCATCTTTGCGTCGAGCGTGCGCTCCGATTGCCAGGTCGCCGTGACGATCACGACTTCATCCGAAAGCAACGTTGCCGTCGTCCCGAATAAATTCGCCTTAACCTCCCCGCGCGAGCTGGACAACGCTTTCACGAAATACTCGCGTATGGGTTCCGGTGTCGTGAAAAGGTCAGGTGAAATCGTGCCATAGAACAAGGCATCCGGTGAAAACACCGTGACCAATTGATCGTGATTGTCCGTCGTAAAATAGGCGAAGAATTTTTCGTATGCAGATAGCGCGTCTTCTTTGGGCCCGGCACAAATTACGCTCGAAAACGTCGTCGCGAGCAAAAACATCAATAGTCGAATTGTCATAGCGGCCTCCTCAATCAAGCTAGGTTATCAGACATGAAGGTTTTAAAGGCGAATTTCGAACCTAACCTGAAATTCAAGATTAAGCAGGGGGGGTAAACGGGCAGACGATTGAAGCTTTGGTTCTGCGAAGGAGTCGCTATCGACCCGATTGGCGTACCGGCCGAATGCGCCACGACGACCCATACTGCCACGCGCCAAGGTCCGCTTTGCGGCGACGCACTTGCCGCAATTGCGGGCGACGACTTCGATTTCATTTAATTTTGCGGAGGCATCAAAGCACTCATACTAAGTCATTGACTTATAGTAAGTCATTGACGTACCATGCGGCATGGTCTTCATAGAGACGCCGATTTTTACGGAAGACGTGCTGGAGTTGCTCAGTGACAATGACTATGCGGCTTTGCAGCAACATTGTTGTTCAGCCCAATGCGGGTGACGTAATTACTGGCACCGGCGGGTTGCGCAAAGTTCGGTGGACGATCCAAGGGCGTGGGAAACGTGGTGGCACGCGGGTGATTTATTACCATGTTGTGGCACAGGATCAGATTCGCATGATTCTGGTCTACCGTAAGGGCGTCAAGGGCGACTTAACGCCCAAAGAAAAGAGGGCACTGCGAAAAATCAACGCGGAGTGGTAGCGATGGATAAGAAGTTGTTTAAGCGTTTGGTCGAAAGTATGCAGCAGATGGATGAAATCGTTCGCGGTGCGCGTGCGCCGTCGCGGGAATTTTTCGTCGATGCCGCGAAGGTCAAAGAGATCCGCGCCATGACTGGGCTGAGTCAGCCGAAATTTGCGCAGCTTCTGGATGTTGACGTCGGGACGCTGCGAAACTGGGAGCAAGGTCGGCGGGAGCCGACTGGCCCGGCGAAAGCGTTACTGCGGGCAATCAAGACAGACCCGAAAGCGGTGTTGAAAGCGCTGGCGGCGTAATTCCTGATAAACGCAGTCGACCCTGAAGCGACATCCGGTGCCCTGATCTCGTCACCTCAAAGCGGCCGGTCGAACACGCCGCCTTAACTTTGCCGTACTTGCCGTTGCCTCCAGTGAGGTAAATGTACCCTTCAACACGACGATGTCCCGCTCCCTGTTGAGCCGCGCTCCGTGACGGCTCCTAGTTGAACTTGTCACGCGGCCTTCACGATGGCACCGTTGCCATTGTCGTGCGCGAGGCCCTTGCGCAAAAGGCCAATCATGCCGACGATCAGCAGCAACAGCGTGCCGGGTTCAGGCACGGCAAAAGGACCGACGACACTGCTGACTTGTCTGGATGCCTGCGTCGCTTGCAAAAGCGCATCGGACACACGAAGAGGGTTGCCGCCGTTGATGTCCGCAAACCGGATAGCGGAGAGTTGATCGAAGCCGAAGACGATCGGGTCGATGAAGTGGGGCGCTGAATTGATCAGCGACGCATCGAAATTTGGCAACAGCTGGTTCTGATAAATCGCAATGAACTCCGGCGCAAAACCGTTCGCTGCAAGATTATTCTGAAAAGCGTCAAACGCGATCTCGTCGACGAATGAGTCGGTACCCGTTGCCTGCAGCGCGTCGGCGAGCTCTTCAAATCTGCCTGCTGTTGCTTGCTGCTGTGAAATGATCAAGTCCACGAAGAACCTGATCTCCGCCTGCCGCGCGGTTGCGCTTGTCACGTCACCGTTGTCAAGCGCGGTGAAATAGCGGTTTGACGCGGTCGCTGCCGCCAACAAGGCACTTGCGAGTTGCAATTCTGAATTGACGGCGTTGTTGATCGCAAGATTGACCGCAATAGGTGATCCGGCCGCATTCGTTTGTGCGTTGGTCAAAGCAAGCGAACTCGCTGTCACTGGGCTGGCGAAATTTGCGTCCGCAGCGTGACCTCCCGTGCCTACTTTAATGTCGTTGGAAAGCAATATTGCGGTGTTCACCGCAAGCGTTCCGAGGCCGAAAATGGGCGTCCAGAAAAAACTGCCGATTGCGTCGGCAACAGTGAAGCCCTGCATCACTCTTTGTTTTTCGGTGGTCGCTTGTACAACAATCGGCGCAGCGGTTGCGGAGATCATCGAAAGAGAACCAACGAGAAAAGCGATGGCGCATGCGCCGAGCGACATTGCAGACTTTAGCGATTTCATTTCTGGGCTCCTTCAAAGGCGAATAGGAACGCTACCTCAATAGACAGCAAATAGCCAGCGGCCTGAAAGATCGTGGGTGGCGTTGACAAGGCGATCTGACCGACGATTCGCTGCAAGACGTAGGCCAGCAGTACCCGCCAGCGGTCGAGCTTGAGCAACCACTCCATATCAGCCTTGACATGCTGAATGGCCGCATGAACATTGACGATCATCGACTTGATCAATCCCGTTCTGGCATGTATCAGCGTGAGGACCAACGTGGTCTGCTCCGGGCAGTGGCATTCGTAGTGAACAGTCGCGCCGTCCGGTGCCCGCTAGGGCTGCCGGCCGATGGCATGCACGCGAGGGTCCCGAGGTGGTGACCTCGGATGGCCTCAGGTCGCCCGTCTCGCTTCATTCGCTCAAGGTGTCGCCTGCCTGTGGTGTCCACCTCTGTGGGGCTAACTTAAGGTGATTAGTTTGCGGTTGCGTCGGCACGCCCGGAAGCTGCCCTTTGCCGCCGTCGCCTGATGGCCGATTCTGTTGAAAAACTCCATTTTTCTCGAGGGAAAATAGAATTTGGCCCTTTAATGGCAATGAAATTGTTTCGACGTGGGCGGGTACCGAAAATGCAATAGATATTCACCACGAACTCATATTCAAATCAGATAAGGTGTGCGAGCGCATTTTTTGAATTCACGCGGATATTTACGAAATTTCGCGATCACCGATTTTCGAGTTTTTCAACAGAATCGGCCGATTGGCACCACAAAATCTAAGAGCTAAGGAAGCTCTCAATGAGTTCGAGTTCTAATCCCGAAAAGGGGGCAAGAGGAGGCGAGGCGCGAGCAAAAAATATCGACGCAGCATAAATATGATATTTAAGGAGATATTTATTGCCGGCAACGGAGGATCATGACGAAATCGTGCTTGTTCGGAGCATCCTTAGATAATAAGGAAAAGTGTTCAAAGGTCGCCAGCGGTTATCGATCAATCCTACAAATCCCCTTGCTCTGACGTTCTTTCTCGCTCATCTCCGTAGATCCCGCTTTGAGCGATCCATCCTCAAAATATTCCTCGGTTAACTCAAGTTTGCCGGAAGGGTCATAGCATTTCATCATGCGGATTTCGTCTTTGACGTAGCGTTGCTCGACCGCGAGTTTGCCGCTTGCAAAGTAAATTTTCTGATCGGCATCAAAACGTCCCTCATGATACGTGCGCTCTTCTTGCAAGAGGCCATCTTTTGAGTAGCGCAGCACTCGCCCTTCTTCAATTAAACTGTCCCAAGATCCGCGCTGGTATTGGCTCTCCACGAAGGCGCCTGACATTTTTAACTTGCCGTTATCCCAAAATTCCTGCACGTCTAGCTGCCTGTCATCTTGCGTTTTCTTGACGCTGCGTTTGAGTTTTCCATTCATGAAAAACTGGTTTTCGCTCTGTTGGCGCTCTTGTTGGTAAATCGTTTCGCGCAACATCGTTCCTTCCTCAGAAAATTCGCGGAATGGGCCTTCTAAGCGATTTTCTTTGGTGCTGTAGGTGCGAAAAACTTTGCCGTTTTTGTGCAAAGTCTCGACATCGTACGTATCTTCGTCGCCGGGCTGCGGATAAATCCGTGTCGTCGACCGGCCCTCGCGGTCTACCGTGTCGACTTTAGTGAGCTTGCCGTTCTGCCAGAAACCGACGTTGCGGATCGGGCTACCATCGCTGTTGTAACGCTGAACGCGCGCGAGCTTACCGTCGAACCCGCATGGCGCGATGTCCTCAGGCACCATCGATCGTTCGGCGCATTGCAGATTTTTAACTTTGCCATCTTCGAGTAACTCGATTTTGCCGCGCCCTTCGCGATCGCCACTGATTTCGTACGCGCTCTTAAGTTTGCCGCTCGGATAGAGCTCGCGCACCGCCGTTTGGCTTTTGCCTGCAGCGAAATTCATTTGGCAAAGCAACTTATTCTCTTTGGAAAAAACCTGTGCCGGACCTTCGGCAAGATCGTTTTTAAACGTCACAACAATGCGCCGATCGTTGTTGTCGAAATAAAATCCCGGACCGTCGCGTTTCCCGCTTTTCCAATTCAATTCCGATACGACGCGTTTATCATCCCGTTGAACGCAGCGTTCCAATCCGGATTTTCCCTCGCTTCGGTCCGAAGGCTTTCCTTCAATGGCGCAGTCCCCACCGCGCGGCGAAACCTTCGCGCCGGTTTTGGCGTAAAAGTTGCAATCGTCTGCGATCGCGAGAGAGCTTAGCAATCCCCAGCAACTAATGATGACGATAGATTGACGCATTGACAGCGCTCCAGAAGGAAATTCCAAGAACCATTTTCTCATGGAAAGGAATGACCTACACTACCTGTCATCCTAAGCAACGGGAAGGGACTGCTTTTGCGGCCGTAAAAAGCAGATCCTTCCCGTTGCTCAGGATGACATTCCTTTTTTAACTAAGTAAGGAACGGGCAAGTCGCCGCCTGTGATAAAGTTTAACGAATCAACCAACACGGAAAACATCGTGAGCAGTCCTAACTATTTTGGGTTTGATACCTTAAGTTTGCACGCCGGCGCGCAACCCGATCCAGCCACCGGCGCGCGCGCGACGCCGATTTATCAGAGCACCTCGTTCGTGTTCAAAGATAGCGATCATGCGGCGTCGCTGTTCAACATGGAGCGTCCCGGCCACGTGTATTCGCGTATCTCCAACCCGACGGTTGCGGTGTTGGAAGAGCGCATGGCGGCGTTGGAAGGTGGTGCGGCTGCGATTGGCACGGCCAGTGGCCAAGCGGCGATGCATTTGGCCATCGCGACGTTGATGGGCGCTGGCAGCCACATCGTCGCCAGCCGCGCGCTGTATGGCGGTTCGCACAATTTGCTGGCGTATACCTTGCCGCGCTTTGGCATTGAAACGACATTTGTGGATCCGCGCGATCTCGATGCGTGGCGCGCAGCGATTCGCCCGAACACGCGCTTGCTGTTTGGTGAAACGTTGGGTAATCCCGGCCTTGATGTCTTAAACATTCCAAAAATTTCCAACATCGCGCACGAAGCCAGCGTGCCGCTGTTAGTCGATGCCACATTCACGACACCTTATTTGATGCGGCCTTTGGACCTCGGCGCCGATTTGATTTTTCATTCGGCGACAAAGTTTCTCTGCGGCCATGGCACAGTTGTTGGCGGCGTATTGATTGACGGCGGAAAATTCGATTGGCTCGCAACGGAAAAATTCCCAACGCTTAGTGAAAACTACGCAGGCTTTCACGGCATGACTTTCGCCGAAGAGTCGCCGACACTTGCGTTCTTCCTGCGCGCGCGACGCGAGGGAATACGCGACTTCGGCGCGTGCATGGCGCCGATGACGGCGTTCCAAATTTTGCAAGGCATCGAAACCCTATCGCTGCGCATGGAAAAACACGTCAGCAATACGCGAGAGATCGTTAAATTCCTTTCTGCAAATCCGGCGGTCGAAGTGGTTTCCTATCCGGAGTTGCCGAATCATCCTGATCACGAATTAGCGAAAACCTTGCTGCCGAAAGGCTGCGGCGCGGTGTTCAGTTTCAACGTCAAAGGCAATCGCGCGTCCGGCAAGCGCTTCATCGAAACGCTAAAGATTTTTTCGCATCTCGCCAATGTCGGTGATGCGAAATCCCTGGTGATTCATCCGGCGAGCACCACGCATTTCCGCATGGATGAAGCAGCGCTGAAGTCGGCGGGGATTACCGAAGGCACTGTTCGTTTGTCGGTGGGATTGGAAAATGTCGGCGATTTGATCGACGATCTTGGCCGCGCCTTCAAAGCATCGCAAAGAGCGTGATGCAATGAAGATTAACGTTAACGCTAACGAAACTTACCTCTACACCGCCGGCCGCGACATCGATCGCAATTTGCCGAGCGTCATGTTCATTCACGGCGCAGCAAACGATCACAGCGTGTGGGCATTGCAAAGCCGTTATTTTGCCTACCATGGCTGGAACGCCCTTGCAGTGGACTTGCCAGGCCATGGCGCCTCGAACGGCACGCCCCATGCGGCTGTTGGCGCGATGGCCGATTGGATTGCAGCGTTGCTTGATGAATTAAATATCGAGAAAGCCGCGATTGTTGGCCACAGCATGGGCTCCCTCGCGGCGCTGGAAACGGCCGCGCGCTATCCGCAAAAAATCAGCAAGCTGGTGATGGTCGGCACCGCGGTGCCGATGGCCGTATCGGATCTATTGCTCAACGCCGCGATCGCCAACGAACACGCGGCGTTCGACATGGTCAACATTTGGGGCCACACCGCCGCTGCGCAAATCGGCAGCAACCCGTTGCCGGGCGTGTGGATGGCAGGCGATTTTTTGCGCTTGTTGGAAAAATCAAAACGCGATGTGCTCGGCAACGATTTGAAAGCGTGCAACGATTATAAAGATGGCATCGCCGCTGCTGCGAAAGTCACGTGTCCCGACGCTATTGTTACTCGGCAAACAAGACATGATGACTTCGCCGAAAATGACTAAAGAATTGACCGCGACGTTGAAGGATTGCCGCGTAGTCGTGCTGGATCGCGCCGGGCATATTCCCATGGCGGAAGAGCCCGATGGGACGTTGGATGCGTTGAAGAAATTTCTTGAATTGATAAGGCGCCATGCAGATTTCCGCTTTGTCATTGCGAGCGAAGCGAAGCAATCTCGATTTTCGCGTCGCACCTGAAAATTAGTTTATTCATTGCTGGAGCGAATACGATCTGCATTTGTGGATGTACCTTACTAAGCGGATTAGAATTCCAATAACTTGGGGTAAAATTTCCCGGCTTTTCCGAAAAGGCAATCATTCGGAGCTTGAATGCGAAAAATTTTTTTCCACACCCCTAATCATATTCCGGCAAATGAGCGAGGCTGGAACATCGTCTTCTCCATTCTCTTGTTTGCCTACGGTTCGTATGGGATTTGGATCAATGACTTGTATCTGCCCGGTAAAAGAGGCCGCGGTATGCATTTGCATGACATACCCGCCTGGATCATGTACGGAGCAATTATTTGCGCATGCTTAGTGATGTTGTCAGTCGTGGTCGATCACTACGACAGGCGAAACAATGAGACAAACTACCGGCTTTTTGCGCAGGTATTCAAATTTCTTGGGTGGGGGTTTTTTGCGCTTTCGCTTATCATCGCAATGTTCGGCCATCGGATGCCGCAATGGTAGGCCGCGGCCATAATCTTGACGTCGGGTTAATAGGCTGTGAATGCGGCGAACCTGCAAATTTTCTCGTTGACATCAAAATATCGTTGCCCCTCACGTACGCGCGCGTTTCATTGTTTCGTTGAATGGCCCGGGAGCCGCATGGATACTTGCTCTCAGGCCAATACCTATAACAATGAATGCTGCGGGATCACTAATCTGTAATGCTGCAGGATTACAGATTAGCTTCTAGCATCAGCCATCTTCGCCTGCCGCATCAACCACCGCCCAAGCGGTTTCCATTGCTCCAAATCTTGCTCGACACGCGACGGCGCTACATCGAATAGGCTGTAGCCATCGCGCGCGCAGTGAATATAATTTTGCGTATTGCGCAAATAAGTGAAAACCGGCAGTCCAAGCGACTTTAAAAACGTTTCCAGTTCGTCCGCAACCAAGGTGCGCGAATCGACGCGATTGCCGACTACCGCGACTTGGCTTTCGCCTTTTTTGATCGGTTTTACTCCATCAATTCGGCGAGAAAACTTTTGCGTCGCTTCCATGTCGAATGCGGATGGCGAAACGGGCACGACGACCAATTCCACGCGGCGCACCAAATTCGTTCAGCTTCTCGCCATGAACGCCGGCGGGCGAATCGATGATCGTCCAATGGGCATCGAACTCTTTAATTGCTTTTTTGTCCGTCGCCGCAGTCCAGGCCATGATGTGCGGCAGCGTTTCCGCGCGGCGCGCCAGCCAGTTCGCTGCCGATTGTTGCCGATCCATATCGGCGAACACGACTCGTTTACCTTGCGCGGCGAAGAATCCGGCGAGGTTGGTGGCAATCGTGGTTTTGCCGCTGCCGCCTTTGGGATTGACTACCAGAATTGAATGCATCGTTTAGATCTCCTTGAGCAGATTATATGCCAGGCGCCGGCAATCGCCGCGTGCCGACCTGGTAAAATTCGTCTTCTGAAAATTTCGAATTTGCAACATGAAAATCAGCAGGCCCACTCGCGGGCGTCAAAGTGATCGAAATGGGCCAGCTTATCGCCGGGCCGTTTTGCGGAAAAATCTTGGCGGAATTTGGCGCGGAGGTAATCAAGATCGAACCGCCGGCGACGCCGAATTCCGAAGGCGGTGATCCGCTGCGCACTTGGCGGCAGATGCACAACGGCACGTCGCTGTGGTGGTCGCTGCAGGCGCGCAACAAAAAATCCGTGACGGTAAATTTGCGCGTGAAAGAAGGCCAAGAAATCATCCGCAAGCTCGCGAAAGATGCCGATATTCTGATCGAAAATTTCCGTCCCGGCGCGCTGGAAAAATGGAATCTCGGTTGGGATCAACTCTCAGTCAATCAACCCAAAGCTAGTCATGGTGCGGCTTTCCGGCTATGGTCAAAGCGGGCCTTATAAGGATCGCCCGGGCTTCGGCATGATCGGCGAGGCGATGGGCGGCATCCGCCACATCACCGGGATATCCCGATCGCCCGCCGGTGCGCGTGGGCGTGAGCCTCGGCGATGCGATTGCGGCGATGTATGGCGCGATCGGCGCGTTGATGGCACTGCACAATCGCAATGTCAATGGCGGCAATGGCCAAGTGGTCGATGTCGCGTTGTACGAAGCGGTGTTCAGCTTGATGGAATCGATGTTGCCGGAATTCGGCATGACCGGATTTATTCGCGAGCGTACCGGCGGTACGTTGCCGGGCATCGTGCCGTCGAATAGCTATCTGACCAAAGACGGAAAGTACGTCGTGATCGGCGGCAACGGCGACAGCATTTTCAAGCGCTTCATGAATGCCATCGGCCGCAGCGATATGGCGAACGATCCGGCCATCGCCAACAATGCCGGGCGCTTCGCGCAAACGGAGCGAATCGAAACAGTCATCGGCAATTGGTGTGCGAGTCACGACCTGGCACACGTGCTGAAAGTGTCTGGAGGAAGCCGATGTGCCGAGCGGCAGCATCTATAACATTCAAGACATCGTGCGCGATGTACACTATCAAGCTCGGGACATGATTCAGCAAACACAAACTCAGCGACGGCCAAGATATTTCGCTGCCGGGGATCATGCCAAAATTTTCCGAAACGCCCGGCGAGACAAAATGGCTCGGGCCGAAACTCGGCGAGCACACGCAAGAAATATTGCAAAGCATCGGCTATAGCGACGCGCAACAAACGCAATTGCGCAACACAGGAGTGATAGGATGAAACAACGAATTTATATTAACGATGTCGCCGTGCGCGACGGTTTTCAGATCGAAAAAGATTTTGTGCCGACTGAAACAAAAGTCGCGCTGATCGACGAGTTATCGCAAACCGGGTTGGCGAAAATCGAGGTGACGTCGTTCGTTTCGCCTAAGGCGATTCCGAATATGCGCGATGCGGAACAGGTGTTAAGCCTGATTGATCGCGTGCCTGATGTCATTTATGCGGTGCTGGTGCCGAATTTGCGCGGTGTCGAGCGGGCGATTCAATGTAGCGTCGACGAGATTAATTTATTTTGCTCCGCATCAGAAAGCCACAATCGCGCCAACGTCAATCGAACCGTTGCACAATCGGTGCAGGGTTTCGGCGAAGTGATGGAGGCGCTGAGCGGCAGCGACATCAAAGTGAATTGCAGCATTTCCACAGCATTCGGTTGTCCGTTTGAGGGCGACGTGGCGCCGGAAAAAATTTATGCGTTAGTTGAACAATTTATCGAACTTGGCTTCGACGGCGTAACCATCGCCGATACTACCGGCATGGCGAATCCGAAACAGGTGCGCGACCTGATGACAGAAATCGCCAAACGTTTTCCCGACATCGAACACACTTTGCATTTCCACAATACGCGCGGCATGGGCCTCGCCAATGTCATGGCGGGCTTGGACGCGGGCGTGGTGCGCTACGATGCTTCGCTCGGCGGCCTCGGCGGTTGTCCCTTCGCGCCCGGCGCATCGGGCAATATCTGCACCGAAGATTTAGTGCACATGCTCGAAGCGATGGGCTATAACACCGGCGTCAATCTCGATCGACTGCTCAAAGCCGCGCGCGCGTACCCGGAATCGTCGGCCACGACGTGCCGGGCCAGGTGTTGAAAGCGGGCAAGTCGACGGATTTGCATTCGCTGAGCAGCGTCGGCTCGTCGGCGGGTTGATTGCGTGGAAGTTTCAACGGCACAATCGCAGGCCGTTATCGCGTCGTCGCTGCAAAACTTGGCTTAATCAACCGCGAACGAATCGGTCACAATGTCGCCGCTGACCGGCGGCGTGTCGTCGGATATTTGGAGAGTGCAATTGCCCTCGGGCGCGGTCTGCGTGAAGCGCGCGCTAGCGCAATTCGCGTGAAGCAGCTTTGGGAAGCGCCGGTGAAGCGCAATCGTTACGAAGTCGCGTACATGCGTTTCGCGCAAAGCGTGATTCCTGGCGCCGTCCCAAAAGTGCTTGCGCACGACGAAGATGCCGGGCTGTTCGTGATGGAATATTTGGAGCCAAGCCAACATCCCGTGTGGAAATTTCAGTTGCGTGATGGTTTGGTTGATCTCAATACCGCGCGCATGGTTGGCGCGCAAATGGGACGAATCCACAGCGCAAGTGCGAACGATGCAAATATCGCCGAGCAGTTTCCCACGGACGAAATTTTCTATTCGATTCGACTGGAGCCTTATCTTGATGCGACCGCGCGAGTTCACGCCGATCTCGCGCCACGGCTTGAAAGAATTGGTCGATATCACATTCAACACTAAGCACGTTTTGGTTCATGGCGACATTGCGCCGAAAAATATTTTGGTCGGGCCGAAGCGCCCAATATTTCTGGATTGCGAATGCGCTTGGTTCGGTGACCCTGCGTTTGATTTGGCGTTTTGTTTGAATCATTTGTTGTTGAAATGTTTATGGCATCCGGCCGCGTCGCGCGGAATTTCTCGATGCATTTATGGCGCTTATACGGAAAGTTATTTGCAATATGTGAATTGGGAATCACGTGCGGAAATGGAACAACGTACCGCGCACCTATTGCCGGGATTATTCCTTGCACGCGTCGACGGAAAGTCGCCGGTGGAATATTTGACTGATGAGGGCGGATAAAAACGAGGTGCGACGTTGTGCGCGAAAATTGTTAGCGCAACCGGTCGACAAACTCGATGAAATTCGCGACGGTCTGGCAGAAGGAATTAGCTGCATGAGCGATACAACAATCAAAAGTTTTGGTCGGCGCGTGTGGGATTCGCGTGGCCGTCCGACGGTGGAAGCCGAAGTACATTTAAGCGGCGGCGCCATCGGCCGCGCTATTGCGCCAGCGGGCGCGTCGACGGGCAGCGGCGAGGCACTGGATTTGCGCGATGGCGGCGAAAAACTCGGCGGTTTCGATGTGCGCACAGCGGTCGATAACATGAACATTCAAATCGCCGATGCGTTGGCTGGCATGGACGCCGCCGATCAAACGCTGATCGATCAATCATTAATTGCGCTCGACGGCACGCCGAACAAACGCATTCTCGGCGGCAATGCCTCAATCGCCGCGTCCATGGCTGTTCTCCAGGCAGCTGCCGCGGCGAATCAGGTGCCGTTGTGGCGTTATCTTGCGGGCAAAAACGACATCGTGATGCCGTTACCGGAAATTCAAATTTTTGGCGGCGGCGCGCATGCTGGGCGGCGCGTAGATATCCAGGATTTCATGGTTGCCGCCCCGGGCGCTGAAAATGTCGATGAAGCATTGGAATGGACGGCGGAAATTTATCTTGCTGCGGGCAAACTGATGGCCGAGCGCGGATTGCTCTACGGCGTCGCCGATGAAGGCGGTTATTGGCCGGCGTTTGCGACGAACGAAGAAGCGCTGGAAATGCTGGTTCGCGCGATCGAGAAAGCGGGGTTGATTCCGAAGAGTCAAATTGTTATTGCACTCGATATTGCGGCAAGCGAATTCGGAAAAAACGGCCGCTACAAAATGGGCTTAGAAAAAAAGGAACTCGATTCTGACGGTATGTCAGAAATGCTCGGCCGCTGGCTGGAAAGATATCCGATTGCCTCGATTGAAGATCCGCTGGCGGAAGACGATGAAGCCGGTCTGAAAAAATTCACCTCGGCGTTCGTAACAAAAGTGCAAATCGTCGGCGACGACTATTTGGTAACAAACGCAGATCGCGTAACTCATGCGGCGAAAATCGGCGCATGCAATGCCGTACTCATAAAACCAAACCAAGCGGGCACTATCACCGAAACCTATGCTGCCTGGAGATCCGCTCAGGACGCGGGGTTTGGGGCGATTGTTTCGGCACGCTCGGGCGAAACGGAGGACGTAATCATTTGTCATCTAGCGGTCGGTTGGGGCGTCAAGCAAATTAAAGTAGGCTCGTTTTCTCGTTCTGAGCGCATGGCGAAGTGGAACGAATTGCTGCGTATCCAATCCGCCGACGCGATGCGCCCGGGTTTTGCTGGAATCGAGCCCTATCGGAATTTTTATGAATGATGCCTCCGCGGCGCGCATGAATGCCGGTTTGTGGCTATGCACGCTTGTAACGCCGCATGAATACTGGCGCTCAGGAATACCCATTTTTTTGATTTTTATATTGAGGCAAGATTGGCATGAGTATCCTTTTTGAACAACTTAAAAATTTCGACACGCCGACCATCGCCAACGCGCTGGAAATTGCCGCAGGTCGTCGTTCGACCGAAGGCTTCACGCGTAAGACAATTATTGCCGCGAATCCGAAACTTAAGCCGATTGTCGGTTATGCGCGAACGGCGATGATTCGCTCGTCGACGCCATTCGATCCGAAAACCCGACGAGACAAGTTGCTGGCCTATTACGAATATATTTCGCAACCAATTCAACCGAGCGTCGCAGTCATTCAGGACATCGACAATACACCGGGGTTGGGCGCGTTTTGGGGCGAAGTGAACACTAACATACATTGGGGGCTCGGCTGTGTGGGCGCCCTAACCAATGGCTCGATGCGCGATTTGGAAATGATGCAACCGCAATTCCAATGCCTTGCCGCGTCGCTTTCGCCTAGCCACGCTTGGGTTCATGTGGCCGATTTTGGCGTCAAAGTTGACGTTTGCGGCCTGTTTGTTACCGATGGCGATATCGTCCACGCCGATCATCACGGTGCGGTTGTGATTCCAGCCGATTTGTTGGAAAAGCTGCCGGCGGCAATTGATTTAATGGCGCGTAAAGAAAAAGTGTTGCTCGACGCGGCCAACGCACCGGGCTTTAACATGGAAAAACTGCGTGCCGCGATGGCCACTTCGGACGGGGTAAAGTAAACGCGATGCGCTTGCTTTGGCGCTATCTTTGGCCTTTGCCATTGACCGTCATTGGCTTTATGTTAGCGCTTACCATCAGAATATTTGGCGGCAATTGGTCGTTTCGAGAAGGTGTTTTAGAGGCCTGCGGCCCGGCGGCGCGCGTAATGTTGCGACTTCATCCTGTCAAAGGCGTGATCGCAATTGCCATGGGTCATGTCGTGATCGCTCGGGACGATAGGTGTTTGGCTCAAACCAACGCACACGAACGTGAACACGTTCGACAGTTCGAGCGCTGGGGGCTGTTATTTCTGCTGGTATATAGCGGCGATTCGCTTTATCGATGGCTGCGCGGCGAACACCCGTACCGCGACAATCGTTTCGAACGGGCCGCTAACGAAGCGGCCCGTTTGGAACAGAAAAACTAGGAAACCGCTGGCGCGCGTTTACGGCGTTCGCCGGTAGGCGGCGATTCGCTGCGGGTACGACGATCGGCAAGCCCAGCGCGCTTTAGCAAATTAAGCCAATATTTTTCGCCCTCGGCAGACTTGAATTTGCTATATACCGCGACTTCGTCTGGATAGGCACCCGCGGCGCCGAGGCGCTTTAAATGCGCAGTTTTTGGACGTGCCGCCGTGCCAGGTTGATTATCGCTTGCCCATGCCCGATTGACCGTGTGCCAAAGCGACACGTAGTAAGGATCATCGTCTTCCGAATAGCCAAATTGCCACCCGATCAGGGACACTTCCGCTTGCGTCAGGTCGTCAGTTTTAAATTTCAGGCCCATTACTTCTCTCCGATAACTTACTATTTTAGCAATTGAAAACGATTTTCGCGTATCGCGCAACCCTAGTTTGTGTTTTTTCTTGGTTTACGCCCTGATTTCGCCGCCAGTGTGTCATAGAGGCGATTCGGCAAAACCCGCATAATTCTCCCCACAATAGCCATTTGCCACGGCATGACGACGAAATCGCGCCGGCCATTGATCGCGAAGATCATCTTTTTCGCGGCTTGTTCCGCCGACATCATAAACGGCATGCGGTATGGATTTCGCGCCGTCATCGGCGTGGCGATATAGCCGGGGCAAATGGTGGTGACCGAAACGCCGCTACCACGCAACTCCACCCGCAAACTTTCCAAATAGCTAATCGCCGCCGCCTTCGAAGCGCTATAAGCGCTGGCGCCCGGCAAGCCACGAAATCCTGCGACGCTGGCGATCCCGACTAGCGAACCGCTTCGGCGCACGCGCATTTCGGCTAGAAACGGCTGAAAGGTTCGGACTATCCCGAGGACATTGATATCCATCACCTCTTGGAAAGTCGCCAAATCTTCACTGCGCTCCGTAGCCGTGCCGTGGCTCACCCCGGCGTTCGCAATCACGACATCCGGCACACCAAAACGCTCTATGAACGCGTTCGCGGCGCTTTGCATACTTTCGTTGTCGCGCACGTCAGCCGAAATAACGATCGATTCGCACGGCAACGAATTCGCGAGCTGCTGCAAATCGGTTTCGCGGCGCGCCACCAGGCCCAATTTCGCGCCGCGCGCACCATAGGTCTTCGCAAGTGCTGCGCCGATGCCGCTCGACGCGCCGGTGATGAAAACGCGTTCCATCACCGGTGCCGTAAATTATTTCTTCGCGGTCTTCTGCGGCGCAGCTTTAGCGGCACCTTTGCTCGCGCGCAGTTGCTTGATCAACTCATCGGCAATTTTGAGCATGTTCTCGTAGTTGCCCGCTTGTGTCGTCGAAATCATGTATCGACCGTCGATGACCAATGACGGTACACCGGTGATACCGTAGGATTGCGCGCGCTGATTGCTGCGCTGAATTTTGCCACCCATGGAAAACGAATCGTAGGCGCCACCGAATTTCTTGCGATCGATGCCTTGCTTTTCCATCCAATCCACCAGCACATCGCGTTGCTGCAAAATTACGTTTTCTTCGTGAATGGCAGTAAAAATTTTCGGGTGAATCTTTTCGATTTCACCGAGCGCTTCAAGCGCATAGTAAGAGCGCGCCAAGGTTTCCCACGACGCGCGGCCGAATACTACCGGCATACGGCGGAATTGCGTATCGGCCGGCAGTTGCTTTACCCACGCGGAAATTTTCGGGTCGAAATCGTTACAGTGCGAGCACGCGTAGGAAAATACTTCGACGACTTCAATTTTATTGCCGGTATCGGTCGGCTGCGCCGGTTTGATTTCCAGGTAATCCTTACCGGCGGTTGGTGCGGCGAACGCGACTACGGACAAAATCAACAGGCTCAAGGCTGACACAAATGTTTGCAAACGACGCATATTTAACTCCGTTAGTTAACGCCGCCAGTCGGCGAGCTTTTTACAATTTTAATAAGGCCGGCTTCCACGCCGTTATCCTTCAGCGTGGATTTTACTTCGGTTGCCTCGTCCTGGCTTTTGTAGGGGCCAAGACGCACGCGATAAACCGTTCCTTTGTCTGCCACCGTTGCCGATTTCACTCGCGCTTCGAGACCTAATAACGCGATCCTTGCTTTTTGGTTGTCAGCATCAGACTCGCTTTGATAGGAACCCGCTTGCAGATAAAAAACTGTCTTTTCTTCTGGCGTTGCGCTTGACAGCTCGCGCTTCGCGGTTGACGTTTGCTGATCCGGTTTCGGTGTTTTGTTGCCTTCTAGAATATCGTAAAACGTATAGGGCTTTTTATCGGTCGCCTTGGTTTCACTTTTTGCTGCTGGCGCCGGGGATGCTTCTTTGCTATTGCGCGTTGCCGGTAATTGGGGCTTCGGCACATCGGTGCTGTGGAATGGGCTGGGGATGCGCGCGATATAAATCGCCACACCGGCCGCGATTGCCACGCCGATCACCAAGCCGAGCATTAACCCGATCAATAATGGCCGCGCGTTACCGCTACTGCTACTGTTTTTCTTCGCCGTTCCCGGCCGATAATCGTAGGCCATGGTTACATTTTTTCCGGCGCCGAAACGCCCAATAGTACTAAGCCATTGCGGATGACTTGGCGCGTCGCGACGATCAAAGCCAGACGCGCGTGCTTCACTGCTTCATCCGCAACCAAAAACTGTTCCGCATTGTAATAGCTATGGAGTTTTCCGGCGAGGTCTTTCAAATAGTATGTAATCAAATGTGGCGCGCGCTCTTGCGCCGCATCGGCGATCATTTCCGGAAAGCTGTAGAGGGTTTGCAGCAAATCCGTTTCATAGGCGCTGGTGAGCGGCGCGAGCGTCACTTTCGCAAGCGTATCAACGTCACCTTCCCATTTTCCCAGCACGCTGCAAATGCGCGCGTGCGCATATTGCACGTAGTAAACCGGATTGTCTTCCGATTGCGAGCGCGCCAGATCGATGTCGAATATCAACTGCGAATCGGCTTTGCGCATCAGGAAAAAATAGCGCACCGCGTCGCGGCCGACTTCGTCAATCAAATCGCGCACGGTGACATAGCTACCAGCGCGCTTGGAGATTTTTACTTCTTCGCCGCCACGCATGACGGTGACCATTTGATGCAGCACGTAGTCAGGAAAGTCCTGCGGAATACCGATGCCAAGCGCCTGCAAGCCCGCGCGCACACGTGTCGTCGTGCTGTGATGATCCGCGCCTTGCACGTTAATAGCATTGCGAAAACCGCGCTCCCACTTCGTGACGTGGTACGCAACATCCGGCACGAAATAGGTGTAAGTGCCGTCGGACTTGCGCATCACGCGATCTTTGTCGTCGCCGAAATCCGTGGTTTTCAGCCATAGCGCGCCGTCTTGATCGTAGGTCTTGCCTGCTGCTTGCAGCGCCGCGACCGTCTTGTCGACCTTGCCGTCGGTGTAGAGCGAGGACTCAAGATAATAAGTATCGAACTTGACGCCGAACGCTTGCAAATCGCGATCTTGCTCTTTGCGTAATTCCTGCACAGCAAAAGCGGTGATTGACTTTAGGTTTTCGCCTTTGGCATTGTTCTTGTGTTGCTCGACGTAGCGTTGTGCGATTTCGACGATGTAATCGCCACGATAGCCATCTTCCGGCAACTCGATTTTTTCGCCCAACTGCTGTTTGATGCGCACTTGAACACTGATGCCGAGGTTGGCAATTTGATTGCCGGCGTCGTTGTAATAAAACTCGCGCGAAACCTCGTGGTCTTGCGTTTGCAACAACGTCGAGATCGCATCGCCGAGCGCCGCTTGGCGGCCATGGCCAACATGCAGCGGGCCGGTTGGATTGGCGGAAACAAATTCGACGACAATTTTTTCCGGCGTCGCTATTTGTTGGCGACCGAATTTCTCGCCCAAAAGCAAAATCGCTTTGACGACTTGCTGTTTCGCATTCGCGGTCAAAAAGAAATTGATGAATCCCGGCCCCGCGATTTCTGCTTTTTCGAGATAAGGTGACGGAGGCAAACTACCAATCAAATCCTTCGCCACGTCACGCGGATTTCGCTTCAAGCCTTTCGCCAGTTGCATCGCGATATTGCAGGCGTAGTCACCGTGCTGCGCTTGCTTCGGGCGTTCAAGCGCGATGGTCGTATTCTGTTGTTCCGGCGCAGACAATGGAAATCGCTTGTTCGATAAGCTCGACGAGCGCGCGTTTCAGGTCTGGATTTGTCATTCCGCGGACGTAGGTGGAAATGTTGGTCACAATTCTGCAATGGTTGAAAGTTATACGCTGAGGCTCGCGTAAAATTCCGTAATCCCCATTCAGCAGGGCCCAATATGCACAACGCACCCGACGAAATTGAAAGCAATAATTCTGCGAATGAGCATTTTTCCGACGTGCTCGCGATCAATCAAAGGCGCCGGCAATTACTGCAAGGTGGATTCAGCCTCGCGGCAACTACTTTGCTCGCCGGAGCAGCGGGCTGCGCGCGCACGATGATCAAGCCAGAAGCCACGCCAAATCTAGCGTTCCAGGCAGTACCCATATCAATGGCAGATACATTGCGGGTTCCAGTCGGCTATTCCGCCCAGGTACTCTATGGCTGGGGCGATGCAATTTCCGACGGGCCTGCAATGCAGCCGGACGCCAGTGATAGCGCAGCGCTGCAAATGCAACAGGCGGGCATGCATCACGATGGCATGCATTTTTTTCCGTTTCCCGGAAAGGAAAATCATGGCTTGCTGGTGATGAATCACGAATACACCGACGATGGTTTGCTGCACGTGGGAGGAATGACGCCATGGACAGCGGAAAAAGTCGCGAAATCGAAAGCGGCGCATGGCGTATCGGTCATCGAAGTGGCGCTGGAAAGTAATCAAATGGAAAGTTGTGCGGCCATCACGCTTTGGCCGGCGAATTACCGCCGATACGCCGATGCAAATCAGCGGCCCTGCGGCGGCAAGCCCGTATCTGAAAACGGCTGCAGATCCAACTGGGACGAGGGTCTTTGGCACATTGAATAATTGCGCGAATGGATTTACACCGTGGGGAACCTACCTCACTTGCGAAGAAAACTGGAGTTTTTATTTTGTCAATTCTTCGGGCAACATCAGCGAGCGCGAAAAACGTTACGGCATTACGCAACAGGGCTTGCGCTATCGCTGGCACGAACACGACGATCGTTTCGATACGGCAAAACATCCGAACGAAGTGAATCGTTTCGGCTGGGTAGTTGAGATCGATCCGTTTGATTTGACATCAACGCCGATCAAACGCACCGCCCTTGGCCGCTTTAAACACGAGGGCGCGACAACGCGTTTGGCGCCGATGGCCGCGTCGCCGTTTACATGGGAGACGACGAGCGGTTTGAGTACATTTACAAATTCGTCAGCCGCGATCGTTACGACGCAAACAATCCCAAAGCCAATCGCGAATTGCTCGACCACGGTACGCTATATGTCGCGAAATTCAACGCTGATGGCAGCGGCGATTGGTTGGAATTGACTCACGGAAAGAATGGCCTGACAACGGAAAAAGGCTTTGTCAAGCAAGCCGATGTTTTGGTGCGCACGCGCACGGCGGCGGATGTGGTCGGTGCGACGAAGATGGATCGGCCCGAGTGGATCGCGGTGCATCCGCAATCCGGCGAACTGTTCGTCACCTGTACTAACAACACTAAGCGCACCGCGGAAAACATCAACGCCGCGAACAACCGTGTCGACAATGGCTTTGGCCACATCATCTCATGGCTGGAAGCCGGCAATGACGCGGCGTCTCAGGCATTTCAATGGAAACTATTTGTCGCCTGTGGTGATCCGGGTTTGGAGAAAGCGGACAAAAAAGGCAACATCAAAGGCGATCTTTTCGCCTGCCCCGATGGACTTGTGTTTCGACAGCCACAAGGATTCCTATGGATCGGCACCGACATGTTTTGCGACGTGTTGAACCAAGGCGACTACGTCAACTTCGGCAACAATCAGTTGTTAGCGGCGAATACCCAAACCGGCGAAATCAAGCGCTTTCTCACCGGCCCGATGAATTGCGAAATCACCGGGCCGGTCTTCGCGCCAGACGGGCGCAGCCTGTTCGTCAACATCCAACATCCTGGCGAAAATCCAAATATGCGTTCCGATTCTTTCAACGCCAAAGCGTTTAGCAGTTGGCCCGACGGCGACAAAGGTAATAGGCCACGTTCTGCAACCATGGTCATTCGCAAAAATGATGGTGGCATCATTGGTACATAGTTTTTGTAGGGTGCATTTATGCACCAGCGCGAACCGGTGCATAAATGCACCCTACAAATTTTGCGAGACGGGCAATGACAAACAAACTACGGATTTTTTGACGAGCTAGGCCACTACATCCAAGGCCCGAGCGCGATCGATAGTCTGAGCGAGACTTTAGTGCCTATCGGCTCGCGTCTCACGCACTTTATATATTTTGATTTTCGAGCTTAGTAAGTAGCGTCCGAACCGGTTGCGGAATCGCGGCGATAAGCGCGTCGGCGATCGATAACCACATCACGCCCGGCTCTGTAGCGCCCGACCATTTCTTCTTCACCTCGACTGGCTGCGGAGTAATGCTTAATTTAAAATGGGTAAAACCATGTTCTAAGATGGTCCAAGGTTTCGGAAAATTGGTTTCCAAGCCGAATCTTTCTCGGCAAATCACATGGGCGCTCGCGACATTCTGTATTTCGGGAAAACACCACATGCCCGCCCACACGCCGGTCGGTGGACGCTTTTCTAGTAGCACTTCGCCTGCATGTGCAATGATCAGCATCGTGGTCGATTTTTTCGGAACCACTTTCTTTGGGCGTGGTGAGGGCAACTCTTGAATACGATCTTCGCGTATCGCAACACAAGTATCTTTAACCGGGCAAGCCAGACACAACGGCCGCGCGCGTAAGCAAACCGTCGCGCCCAAATCCATCAAGCCTTGCGTGTAGGCTTCTATATTTTTCTTCGGCAACACTTCGTTCGCAACGTCCCAAAGTTTGCGTTCGACCTTTTTTTCGCTGGGGAAACCTGCGATACTGAAGTGCCGCGCGAACACGCGCTTGACGTTGCCGTCTAGAATGGCGCGGCGTTCACCAAACGCGAAAGCGCTGATCGCCGCCGCCGTGGATAGGCCAACGCCAGGCAACGCCAAAATATCATCTATCGCTTTGGGAAATTCACCGGCGAATTTCCCGGCGACGATCTGCGCCGCGCACAATAAATTTCGCCCACGTGAGTAATAGCCTAAGCCGCTCCACAACGCGAGCACTTCGTCTTCGCTTGCGCTTGCGAGATCGCGCAGCGTTGGAAATTTCTCCAAGAATCGCGAGTAATAAGGAATCACCGTCGCGACTTGCGTCTGCTGCAGCATGATTTCTGATAGCCAAATCCGGTAGGGATCGCGGGTGTTTTGCCACGGCAAATCGTGCCGGCCATGGCGTTTTTGCCACGTGATGACGCGGGTCGCGAAGGTGATTTCTTTCATTGCGGGATTTTTCTTGGCGTCGCGCTTTCCAGCTCGATATGAACTTTACGCGCGCTCGTTCCGCTGGCTTTCAACAGACCAATATTGATTCGGCCGTCGACGCGCAGTTTCTTTAGAACAGCTAAATCGAACTTCGTGGGCGGCGCTTTGTTAGGTTTTGACTTCGCGGTGGACGACGTGGATGCCGACGGAAAATATTGATCCACGTCGAATTGATCAAGGTTCGCGTCGATGCGGTAAGCGGGATCCGCCCAGCCGGTCATGCCAAATGTGCCATCGAATTTGCTTTGATCAAGCGTTGCCTTAAGTTTGAACTGCGCTTGCTCGTGCGGAAAATCGACTTTGCCAGTACCTTTCAACTTAACGTTGATCGGTTTTGCCATTTTGTTTTTTCCAATCCATTGCACGCTGCCGACGAGCTTTGGTAGCTCGGCAACCTGCGCTGCGAAATCCACATTCGCCGGTGACGCGAGATCGGCTTGCCATTTCCCGTTCGGATTAAAACCGCTCGCCTTAATTGCAACGCCCTGCGCAGAAACCTGATTAGCCGCACTCGATGCCTGAAGATCCGCATGGCCCCAGGCCAGCACCTGGATATTGGCTTCCAGGGCACTATCCGGCCAAGCTAGACTGGTTTGCATATCAATCGTCGGAATTTTTCCGCCAAAATCGCGCCAATTTCCCGACACCGGAACGCTGGCTTTACCTGTGACCATCGCGCCGGCCAGCGTGCCCGACCAATCACCTTGCAATGCATCGATTTCGAAACTACCGTCAGCGATGTTTGCCGCTATTGGCGCACGCCACTTACCCTTCAATTGATCGTGTTGAGTTTGCAATTGCCATTCGCCGTTGAGTTGTGTGGCGTCGAGCGCGCCTGTTTTTAGATCGAGTGCGATAGGCCCAAGTACCGAGAAGTCCACCGTCATTTGATCGAGCTGGGTTTTGCTGGTGAACTTCAACGACGGTAAGCTCGCACGTTGTTCGGCAAGATCCATCGTGAATGCGGCAACGACTTCACCGTCGGAATGTAATGTGTCTTGATCGACAGAAAATGTTAGCCCCAGATTGGGCGCGTCAACTTTGTTGTCCGCAAGGCCGACACTGGCCACATTTAGGTTCATACCTATTTTCTTTGTCGGCTCCTCCAGTTTGAATTGAGCGGTAACATTTTGCATCGAAACTTTGTTCGGCTCGGATGCGATTGTCGGCGCGGCAAACTCACCTCGCACCGATTGCGCGCCGGACTTGCCGTCGAAACTCATTTTTGTGTCTTGCAGACCAATGCGGCCTGCCTGGAGATCCGCATCGATATTCGATGAGAGGGCGATTGTTAGCAGCTTTACCGTCAGGGCTTCGCCTTCCGCTTGTATTTTTAAACCTTTCGTTCGATACCGTTTTCGCGGCAAATCGAATGTTAACTCGCCGGCAAGTTGGGTCTGTAAAGCACTCGCCGGATTATCATTGGCAAACAGAAATTGCGCGCTGATTGGCGTCGGGACATTGTTTGTCAGCCGGCCCGTCGTTACTTTCAAATTGGAAATTTGGGTTTTACGTTGCGCGATTTCGTCGTCGAAGTGTAACGTTCCATTTTTGATCGTCAATCCCGCGAGGTCAAAATGCAACGTCGATGGCGACTCATCTTTCGAAATCAAATCGTCGAAATTCGTCGTGCCATTTGCAAAGCGTTTTAGCTTAACGTCGAAACTGCCGATTTCCATTTGATCCAACAGCACTTCGCCGTTGATCAGCGGCCAGGGGCGAAGCGAGAGTTTGACTGCTTCTATCGTCGCAAATGCCTGCGTCGAGTTTTTTTCATAGAGGACGGCGCGATCAAGTTCAAGCCGAAGCTTGGGAAAAAGCTTCAAGCGAACGTCGCCGGGGATCAATAGTGCTCGCCCGATTTTTTCCTTTACCATCGCCGCAACCCGTGCTTTGTGCGCATTGGCATCGAAGGTGGCGACGAAAAAAACGGCTGTGGCTACGAGCAGCAACAACAGCAAGACGACGCCGATGAGCAACCTGCGCCACGGCTTTTTCGTCACACCACCGAATACTCGCCTCATTCCTTACGCAAATAGTTGAGCAATTGGTATGGGCCTTGGCTTCGAAGATTCGTCGCGCCATGGGCGCGCAAACTATTTTCGAGCGGACGAATGATTTCTTCCAGCGCCGATTCAGCGACAGCCTCGACAATGATCGCCCAATCGGCAGCACTATCGCGTTGCGGCCGCATCGCCTGTTCTGGGCTTGGCCGGTTGGTAATCGTTGCGTCGTTATGCCAAAGTTGCACTCTTACACAGCCCAAGTGGGACGCGGCTTCTGGCAATGCCGTGCCTGCGAGCCAGGCGGGGAGCGCCGCTTCAGCCTGCTCCATAGAAAATGTAAACGTTTGCGCAACGCCGCCGACGCCATGACCAAAGTTCGCTACCACGTTGCAAATGGAACGAACGGTTCCAGCGAACCACGGCATGACACGTTTCGTCCAGTCCGTCGGATTCGCCAGCCGCTCGGTGTAGTAATCGGACGCCATGACCTGCGGCGATTCCGCTTCGTAATAGGCGAGATATTTTGGCGATGTTGCGCCAACGTAACGGCGCGCGTTCAGAATTCCCGGCACGGCGAGGCGCTCGGGTAAATGCTGCTCGTTGTACCACGAGTTAAATTCGGTCTCGTGTTCCGCAATCACATCGGTCCAAACAACCAAAATTCCGTTCGGTAATTTTTCCGCCATCGTTACACATTCGTCTGAAATTGCATGTGGGTAACAGTATACGGCGCGTCGCCGTATTTCGTTAGCGCGGTAGAATAGAAAAAACTTCGAGTGCGATTTGCGATGAAAATTTTATTGTTGCAAGGCGCGAACATGACCTACCTTGGTCGCCGCCAACCGGAAATCTACGGCACGACGACCGCAGCCGAACTGGACGCGATGTTACTGGCGTACGCAGAGCAACAGGGTTTTTCTCTGGATATTTTCTACAGCAACATCGAAGGCGAAGCAATCGATCGGCTATACCGCGCAGCGGAAGAAGGCTTCGATGGCGTGGTGATGAATCCGGCAGGGTTCGGTTACGCGGGCTATGCGCTTAAGGACTGTTTGGCTGCGTTGCCGTGTCCCTATATCGAAGTGCATATGACCAACATCGAAAAACGCGATATTCGACCAATCACGCGCGGCGTGGCGAAGGGTGTGATTTTTGGGTTTGGGATTCAGTCTTATTTTTTGGGGTTGGATGCGATGTGTAATTTATTGCGCTCGAACAAACAATAGCTCGTCACTATCATGGGCGAGTGCGGGAAATTCGAGTTCTGCTTTCTCGTTTCTAAATGCTGGATCGATGGGTGTGAATGGTCCTGGGACGTGGCGTCCTCCGACCTTCAACGACCGCGCGAATAACCCACGGGCAACAAAATGCGGTTCGCTCGTTGCCTCTTCGATCGACTTCACGATGCAACAACAAATATCTTTTCCGGCGAAACGCTCCGCCCAAACTGCTGCCGTTTCTTTCGCGATAATCGCCGCGACGCCGCGCTTAGTTGCAGAGACATCAATGCGATCATCATGCAACGATTTTTCCAAGCCGATTAGCTCGCAAAAATTCTCCCAAAACTTTTGTTCCAACGGCGCGGCGGCGACGAATTTATTATCGGCGGTGCGATAGATTTGATAGCGCGGGCTGCCGCCGGCGATCAAACCGCCGCCGGGTTTCGGCCATTTGCCCGAAGAAAAACCTTCGCCCATCGCCCAATACAAAAACGTGAACATGTTGTCGCTCATCGACACGTCGATTTTGCAACCTTCGCCGGTTTGATCGCGCTGACGAAACGCGAGCAACACATTCATTACCGCCGGATACGCGCCACCGGCGATATCGGCGATCAACGCGGGCGGCACGACTGGTGCGCCGTTACCGTCGGCGGCGATGGCGAGCAAACCAGATTCGGCGACATAATTTAAATCGTGCGCTGCAATTTGCGCCTTCGGCCCGGTCTGCCCATAGCCGGTTATCGCGCAATAAATAATGCGCGGATTGATCGCTTTCAGCGCTTCGTAACCCAAACCTAAACGATCCATCACGCCCGGGCGAAATTGTTCGATAACGATGTCGGCACTTTCGATCAACGGCTTTAATTTTTCGATCGAACCTGGTGCTTTAAGATCGATCGCGAGACTGCGCTTGCCGGCATTGAGCAAACCGAAATTCACACTGTCGTTCGCCGATCTTCGGTTGATACGCGCGCATTTCTTCGCCATTCGGCCGTTCGATTTTGATGACTTCTGCGCCCGCGTCGGCCAACAATAACGTTGCCATTGGGCCAGGAATAGGGTGCTGAAGTCGAGGACACGAACGCCTGATAAAGGTTGTTTCATTATTTTCCTTGTCGTTGTTTTGCCACGCGCGCACGTCGTGCCGGCGCGTAGGCGGATTCGCCGTAAGCTTCAAACAGTGCTTGCGTGACGTCGAAATGATGATGCAAGCCAGTACGTTCAAGTAAAGAAATCGGACCTTCAGGATAACCGAGGCCGAGTTTCAATGTCGTGTCCAGATCGTCGGCACTCGCTAAGCCCTCGTCGAGTCGGCGTAGCGCGGCGTTGTAATAAGGGCGCACTAGGCGGTCGATGATGCGTCCGATGAAGTCGTTGCATAGTCGCGACCTGCAATCCGGCAGCCGTGAAGATTTCTTTCGCAGCATCGATTGCTGTTGCTGTGGAGTTTGGCTGATGAATTAACTCCACTAAGTTTGACGGTTCGCCATCGCCCACGCGAAAGCGCGCGAAGCCCAAAACGTTCGAGCCTTCAAGGCCACGGCTTTCGCCGGTGTGAACGCCTAGGCATTCGGTACCTAACTCGATGAGCACCACAATTTTTTCAGCGTGGCTGGAAATGGCTTGCAGCGACGCGCCCGCACCTTGCCCCAGAATGACAAGTGCGTCGGCGTTCCCGGCCGCGTTGAGCAATAGCGGGTGATCGTTATTGAACGTGCGGCTTGGGCCGGTGTGAATAATCGAGTAGTTCATTTTCTGATTCTGTTTGAGTGCTTAAACCTTAGTGCGACCTTATGTTCCAAAATTCTCGCAATTACCAACGTGCCATCCGCGCGAAAGGGGGGACCCATAGCGCCTCAGTTTTGCGTTCACCCAAGACTAAGTCGCTCGTGCCGGATCATGCGTACCATGGATTCCCGCTTGCGCGGGCATGACAAATTCCCTAACCACCGAACATAGCGTCCTTGCTATAGGTATAAAACCCGCGTCCAGTTTTGCGCCCAAGATGCCCCGCGGCGATCATGCGTTTGACCAGCGGCGGGCAGGCGTTGCGTGGTTCGTTGGTCATGCCGTACAACGCTTCGCACAATAGCAATTGCGTGTCGAGACCGACGAGATCGAGCAATTCCAACGGACCCATCGGATAGCCGAGGCCGACTCTGATTGCACGATCAATATCCGCTGCTTCAGCGACGCCGGATTCGACTAAGCGAATTGCGTCATTGTTAAACGGCACTAGAAAATAATTCAAAATAAAACCAGGATTATCTTTGGTCTTCACAGGTTTTTGCCCTAAGCCGACACAACATTCCCAAGCAACTGAAATGATGCATCGCTGGTGTTAATGCCCGGCGACATTTCCACCAGCTTCATCAATTGCGCCGGCAAACAAAAATGTATGCCGACAACGCGATCATCGCGCCCGGAACCAGCGGCGATTTCCGTGATCGAAAGCGTGGAAGTATTAGATGCAAAAATTGTATGCGTCGGACATATTTTGTTGAGCAACGCTAATAAATCATGTTTCGCCTTCAGGTCTTCAAACACTGCTTCAATCACTAAATCACATTGCGCTAAGTCGTCGATCTTGGTTGTGCTGATCAAATTCGCCATGATCGTCGTCGACCTTTTCGGGCGTAAGCTTGCCCTTTCGTAACGACTTCGCGAAAAATCCTTGCGTTTGTTTGCGCGCTTTGTCTAAGGCTTCCTGCCGCGTGTCGAAAACAATGGTGCGAAACCCCGCACGCGCCGCGACAATCGCAATCCCCGCGCCCATGGTGCCGCAACCCGCAACGCCAATAGTTTTGAAGCTCGTCATTTCTCGATAAAACTCTTGCCGATAAATTGGCGATGAATTTGATTCGTGCCTTCCCAAATTTGAGTGATTTTTGCGTCGCGCATTAAACGTTCAACTCGATAATCTTTGCAGTAACCGTAGCCGCCATACAATTGAACCGCTTCTGTCGCGATGCGCATCGCCAAATCCGACGCGCGCATTTTCAGCATCGATGCTTCCACACCAAAATCCGTTTCGCCGCGATCAACTAGTCCCGCGACATACCAAAGCCAGGCTTCGCATTGCGCCAATTCCGTCGCCAGATCGGCGATCAAAAATTGAACACCTTGGAACTCGAGCAATTTTCCGGCCCGATTGTTTGCGCTCGTTAATGTAACTCACCGCGTCTTCAAACGCTGCGCGGGCAATGCCGAGCGCGTGGGCGGCAACGCTAGGGCGGGATTTGTTCAAGTGACGCGAGCAAAATATTGAGACCCGCACCTGGCGCACCGAGCAAATTCGCTCTGCGGCACTTTGCAGTTATCAAAAGCAAGCGCCGCGGTGCTCGATGCGCGATGACCCATTTTGTCTTCTTTGCGCACCACACTTAGGCCCGGCGTACTTTTCTCGACGATCATCGCGGAAATCGACGCTTTGCTATCGTCGATCTCGCTCCATTTGCCGAACACCAGCAACAAATCGGCGACGTCGCCATTGGTGATGAAGGTTTTGCCGCCGTCGATGATAATGTCTTCGCCCTGTCGGCGTAAATTTTGTTTTCATGCCGGTCGCGTCGGAACCGGCGGTGGGTTCGGTAATCACCAGCGATGCGAGTCCGCCGTCGGCAATGACGCGGCAACAATCGGTGCTTTTGTTCTTCGCTACCGAAATCAATCAGCGGCTTGATAGCGTGAAAATTCGTTGCCCAAATAATTCCGGTCGACGCGCAAGCCTTGCTGATTTCGCGCACGCAGGCGAGATAGGCGGCGTAGGACAAGTGCGCGCCGCCGTAGGCTTCGGGAATGAACATCGCGTTCATGCCGAGCGCGTTAATTGCCTTAACGTTTTCCCAGGGAAATTCCGCGCTGCGATCATACTCGGTCGGCGCGCGGCGCGATTTGGTCGCGGCATAACGCGCGCACGCTTTCGAGTAACGCGAGTTCTTCCGCATTCAATGCGGGCAAGCGATCAAGGCGATCGAAAACGTTCATCGGTCGCTGAACTTCGCTTTGCGTTTTTCGACGAACGCGTTGATTCCTTCGCTCGCATCTGCGGTTTGGTAGGCCTGCGTAGATTTTTCGGCTTCGATTTCAAACCCTTGTTCCAGCGACACGGCGAGTCCCTGATGCACCGCTTGGCGCGCCAGACCAAGATGTTGCAAGACTTTGTCCGCTGAAGCTGCGCGCGAATTCGATGCCCGCCGCGAGCAAGTCGCCATCGACTAAGCGATTGATCAAGCCAATACGCTCCGCTTCCGCCGCATCGACATTTCGCCCGGACAAAATCATTTCCAGCGCGCGGGATTCGCCGATCATGCGTGGCAAACGTTGTGTGCCGCCATAGGCGGGAATGAGGCCCAGCTTGATTTCCGGCAAGCGCCATTTTCGCGTTGCGGCTCGCAAGACGAAATGTGCAAGCGAGCGCGAATTCCAATCCGCCGCCGAATGCGTAGCCATTGATTAACGCGATCGATGGAATCCGATAGATCGTCTAGTTTGGCGAAGGTTTGTTGGCCGTAACAACACGCCGATTTGATGTTGGTCCGGCGGATTGCCGATCAATTCCTTAATATCGGCGCCGGCGCAAAATGCTTTCGGCCCCGCGCCGGTGATGAACAGCGCGCGAGCATCGCTTGCGCCGCGGCATCGATCGCCGCGCCGAGTTCGCGGATGATCGCGAACGATAGTGCGTTCAGCGCTTCGGGGCGATTCAGCGTGATTAGCGCGAATTCTTCGACGCGGGTGAGTTCAACGGGCATGTATGCTTCTTTAGCTTTGGCGGGATCGACCCAGCGCACCGGCGTCGGCACGATGCGTTTGCTTTTCGCCCATTCCACCAACTCGCGTTTCAACACTTTGCCGCTCGCGGTGAGTGGAAACGCATCGAGTTGAATGAAATATTCCGGCATATCGAATTTGGACAATCCTGATTGATAAAGATGATCGAGCAGCGCATAGGCATCAAGTTTCGTACTGTCTCGCGCGATAATCGCGAGGCACACTTTCTCGCCGAGGCGATCATCGGCAACGGGAAACGCCGCCGCTTTTTGCACTTGCGGATGGCGATGGGCAAGATCTTCGATGTGCGCCGGATAAATGTTGTGGCCGCCGCGAATGATCAGATCTTTTTTGCGGCCGACGAAATGCAAATTGCCACGCGCGTCGAGCCAGCCCAGATCGCCGCTCATCAAATAACCATCGCGATTAAAACTATTTTCCGTCGCGCTTTGATTGTCGAAATAACCCAACATCAGCATCGCGCCGCGGCCGCCGATTTCGCCGACGTCACCGGGCAGCGCTTCGATGTCGGGATTTTCTTGGTCGAAAATTTTGACTTCGTAAACTTCGCACGAACGACCGCAGGTTTTGACAATGGTGTCGCGATCATCGCTCGGCAACGTGTATTGGTGCGAGCCGTTTTCCGTCATGCCGTAGACTTTTTGCGGCAAGATGCCTTGATCGAGAAACGTGCGCGCGGTTTCTTCGGGGATCGGCGCGCCGGCCATGTAGAACACTTTTACGTTGCCGAGCCGCTTGAGATTGCGTTGCTTCATCGCCGCTTGAATGTCGATGGCGTGGGTCGGCACGCCCATCACGTAAGTCGCACCGCTTTCGATGATCCAATCGAGCGACGTCATGCCGGGCGGCGGATCGTTCAACACCAACTCGCAACCGGCGACTAGGCTTTGCTCCAGCGCCACGGTGGCAATATGATGGCTGACGGGCTCAGGCTAAGCAGAATCGTGTTGCGCATCGTGATGCCAATCTTTCACCATCGCGCGCCCGTTGGCGAGCAACGTATTGTCGGAATGCATCAAGCCTTTCGGCATCCCCGTCGTGCCGGAAGTGAAAGGCGAGATAGACGATTTTGTCGGGATTAGTGTTGGGCTCGGAAGGCTAGGCTGGGCGCGGCCTCTCAGGCAAAGGGAAAGCCGCGCCCTTACTTGGCTCGCAGGCCATTAATGCTTGAAGACGCTTGATAGATGCGCTTCATCGACGGCAACTCGGCCGCGAGGGCGAATATATCTTGCTGTCTTTACCGTTCGCGCCGTAGCCTGCTTGAGTCACCAACGCGGACGATTGTATGCCGCGCAGCAATTCGACGATTTCCGCGACGGTGTAATTTTGATGCAGCGAGGAATTGCAGACATATCCATTGCGCGAGCAGGCGAGAAACGTGACAAAACTTTCGACGCGATTCGGCAGCCAAATCGACACGCGGCCGCCGGGCGCGACGCCCGCTTGTTCGAAATCATAGGCAACGGCGTCGACCCAATCTTTGAGTTCGCGCCAGGTGAGGCGATATTCGCTGTCGCGCAGGGCGTAATGCGTTTGCACGTTCGTTCGCATGCTTTGCGAGAAGGCTGTAGAGCGTGTCCGCGCGCCATAGGCCTTGCTCGTAGAATTGGCTGCGCGCGGCTTGGGTCGTGCAGGGTGAGTAGCATTAGTGCCCAAACTTATCCGAATCAGGCTTGCGCTTTTCGCGGAACGACGCGTTCAGCTCCTGCCGACTCTTCGGAATGCAGATACAGCGGCAACAAAACATCGTGGGACAGCCGCGCTAAACCCGACACCCCGCCATGGCTCGCGTTGAACGCCGCTTTCACCGCCGCCAACGCAAAGGCGCCCCGCTCGGCGATTTCCAATGCAAACTTTTTCGTCTCGGCGGCGAGCTGATCATCGGGAACGACTTTATTGATCAACCCCATCGCCAATGCTTCTTGCGCGCTGAATTTGGGATTGCGAAACCACATTTCCTTCGCCTTCTTTTTGCCGACCAGGTCTTCCAGATACCAGGTGCCGTAACCGGCGTCGAAGCTGCCCATCATCGGGCCGACCTGGCGGAAGGCCGCGCTTTCCTTGGCGATGGTGAGGTCACAGACCATTTGCAGCACGTTGCCGCCGCCGACCGCAAAGCCGTTCACCGATGCGATCACCGGTTTTTGCAGGCGCTCGATGCTTTCGTAAATATCCAAGGTCGGCAGGACGCCGGCGTAAAGATGGGTGTCTTCCAAGCCAGTTTTGCGCCCGCCGATGCAGAAAAATTTATCGCCGGCGCCAGTGATAACGAGGACCCGAGTCCGCGTTTCGCGCCGGATTTCGTTGATGCAATCGCGAATTTCGTGGCACATGGTGACATTGAACATATTGCCGTCGTCGGGGCGGTTCAACGTCAGCGTGCCGATCGGGCCGTCTTCCGCATATTGGATCGTTTCGAAACTCATCGGAAATGAGCAAATTGCAGGGAAAAAGCTATTGTCCTCAATCCCGCCGAAAAAAGATAGGCGCGGTCGGTCGAGCGCTTCAACACATTGAAAAATAAGATGAAGTAATTTTCCTTATCCACCTTGGTCGACAATGATTAATTTTGTTAACTTTCGTTGCGGGCCGTTGAATATTGTCTATACCTTAATTGCATTCCGCCGACCTCAGCATTCGCAATCAACAATAGACGTTCTGGTTCATTTCGAGTTCTAAGCGAGAACAATGCGTGAACTAAAAAATCGACGCCACATATGTGCGATAGGCAAGGAGATAGTGTTTGTTCACAACGCAATATCCGACGACTCAGGAATAAATCTTGGCCTCCCTGAACTTTGGCGGGGCTTACTGCTCGATTCACCCCCAATTCCAAACATAAAGATGAGCTATATTACGCAAAACCCGGTAAACGGGGCTATTCTCAAAAGCTATCCCACTTGGGATCGGGCAAAATTAATCTCGGTGCTGGATCGTGTTGGCCGCGCACAAAAAACCTGGGCAGTGACTTCGTTTGAAGAACGTGCGGAAATATTGACGCGGGTCGCGAACACGTTTACGCCGTAAGCGCGACGACTATGCGGCGTTGATTACCTTGGAGATGGGCAAGCTTGCCCGCGAAGCGCGCGCCGAGGTTGAAAAATCTGCCCTGACTTGCGATTATTACGCGGTGCATGCGGAACCGTTTCTTGGAAGAAGAGCTGATCAAAACCGATGCCGGCCGTAGCTACGTCGCCTATATGCCGCTCGGTACCGTGCTTGGCATCATGCCGTGGAATTTCCCGTTTTGGCAGGTATTTCGTTTTGCCGCACCCGCGTTAATGGCCGGAAACGCGTGCCTGCTAAAACACGCATCGAACGTGCCGCAATGCGCAGAAGCGATCGAAGCCGCGTTTCGAGACGCTGGCGTGCCAGAGCATCTTTTCACTACTTTATTCGTTGACTCCTCGCAGATCGAGGAAGTCATTTCCAGTCCAAATGTGCAAGCGGTTACACTCACAGGATCGGAGGCAGCAGGCCGCAAGGTTGGCGCACTCGCCGGGCAGTACTTGAAAAAATGCGTACTTGAATTGGGCGGCTCCGATCCATTTATCGTTCTGCATGATGCTGATGTCGAACTCGCCGTCGAACAAGCCGTTGCCTCGCGCTATCTGAATTGCGGCCAATCCTGTATTGCCGCAAAACGCTTTATTCTTGCGCCGGAAATTGCCGATGACTTTGTTATTCGTATGAAGGAACGCGCCGCGCAACTGAAGATGGGCGATCCAAGCAATGAAGATGTGCACCTTGGGCCCATGGCCAAACGCGAACTGCGCGATGAGTTGCATGAGCAAGTCGCAAACGCTCTCGAGCATGGCGCAACCGCCGTCCTGGGTTGCGAAATGGCAGCGGGCGCCGGTGCCTACTATCCAGCATCGATCCTGGATAATGTGACGCCGGCGATGCGAATTTATCGAGAGGAAGCCTTCGGTCCCGTCGCGATCGTAATTCGCGCCAAAGACGAAATAGATGCAATCCGCATCGCCAATGACAGTGAATTCGGCCTGGCTTCGAGCATCTGGAGCAAGGACTACAATCGCGCTGAAATCTTATCGGAACAGATCCAAGCGGGCGCCAGTTTCATCAACGGTATGGTGCGCTCCGATCCACGTTTACCCTTCGGCGGCATCAAGGCGTCGGGTTTTGGTCGGGAGCTTTCCTATCACGGCATTCGCGAATTCACCAACGCGAAGACCGTCTGGATCCGCGAAACCGACAGCGGCACCGAACGTCGCCAGCAGCAAGAACGCCGTCGCAACGAGCGGCGTGGCCTGGAAAGCGTAATTGCATTAAGTCGATGATTCAAATCGGCATTGCCAGGACGGGGTGGCCTCGGGCCAGCGAGCATCCATGCGGCTGGCCCGAGGCTACCCCGTCCTAGCAATGCATGCCTCAAGCGCCGCGCTGCGCCTATGCCTTGGCGCACCTCAACTAAGAAACAACTTATACGCCGGATTCTGGCTTTCATCCCAATACTCGTAACCCAGCTCGCTCAAGAATCTCGTGAACGCGCGATCTTGCCCAGGCGGCACTTGAATGCCCACCAATACTCGACCGTAGTTGGCGCCGTGATTGCGGTAATGAAACAAACTGATATTCCAATCGTGACCCATCGTGGAGAGGAATTTCATCAGCGCGCCAGGGCGCTCGGGAAATTCGAAGCGATAGAGCCGCTCGTGTTTGACTCCGGGCGCGCGACCGCCGACCAAGTGGCGGATGTGCAGCTTGGCCATTTCGTTGTCGGTCAAGTCGAGCGTTTGAATTTTGTTGCGCTTAAGCGTCGCAAGGATTTTTTCTTTTTCCGCGCGGCTTGCGACTTCTAAGCCGGCGAAAACATGGGCTTCCTTGGCGTCCGCGTAACGGTAATTAAACTCCGTCACGTTGCGACTGCCGATAAGCTCGCAAAAGCGTTTGAAACTGCCGGGGGTTTCGGGAATCGTCGCCGCGAACACGGCTTCGCGCTGTTCACCTAACTCGGCCCGTTCGGCGACAAAACGCAGGCGATCGAAATTCATATTCGCGCCACATAGAACCGTGCCCAGTGTCATCCCGCGAATGCCGGTGGTTTCAACATACTTTTTTGCTCCCGCCACACCGAGCGCGCCAGAGGGCTCGACGATGGAACGCGTGTCCTGAAAAATATCCTTCATCGCGGCGCAGATCTCATCGGTGTCGACCAAAATTACATCGTCGACATATTGCTGCGCCAACCGAAAGGTTTCCTTGCCGACTTGCTTCACGGCGACACCATCCGCAAACAAGCCGACATGAGAAAGTGCAACGCGTTTGCCCGCACGTAACGATTGCGCCATGGCGTCGGAATCCACTGGCTGCACGCCGATAATTTTGATCTCAGGCCGCAAGCGCTTCACATAGGCAGAAATTCCGGCGATCAACCCGCCGCCGCCGATCGCAATAAATAGCGCGTGAATCGGCTCCCGGCATTGGCGCAAAATTTCCATCGCAATCGTGCCTTGGCCGGCGATGACGTCGGGATCGTCGTAGGGATGAATAAACGTGAGGTTACGCTTTTTCCCGAGCGCAACAGCATGGGTGTAGGCCTCGTTATAAGATTCGCCCTGCAAAATGACTTTTGCACCGCGACCTTCGACCGCCGCAATTTTGATTTGCGGCGTGGTGATAGGCATGACGATCGTCGCACTGGTACCCAAACGCTGCGCCGCGAGCGCGACGCCCTGCGCGTGATTGCCCGCAGAAGCAGCAATGACACCGCGTTTCAGCTCATTGCGGCTGAGCTTGGACATTTTGTTGTAAGCGCCGCGCAGCTTAAACGAGAACACCGGTTGCAAATCTTCGCGCTTGAGCAGCAGCTTATTATTTAAGCGCTGCGATAAATTTGCCGCGACGTCGAGCGGGCTTTCGATCGCGACGTCATAGACGTTAGCGTTGAGGATTTTTTCTAGATAGTCGATTTTCATGGGCTGTGGGATTTGTAAACATTGCCGTGCTAATTACCACCATCCCTCATGGCCCAAGGCCAGTGGCTAGCCTCGGGCTACGTCGTCCCCACCCTTCTCCCGGGGGAGAAGGGATTAAATCCCCTCTCCCCCGGGAGAGGGCAAAACTGCGTAGATGAGGAAGCTTATCAGAGTTTGAAGTGCCTCACGGCGATTGTATATTCCCGAGCTTGGCGTTATTCTCCTAGCTAGAAATCACTTTTTAGCCCCAGAAAATGTCGCAAGACGACTTGAAACAGCAAGCGGCAAAAGCCGCGGTGGAATATGTCAAACCGAATGCCATCGTCGGCGTCGGAACCGGCTCGACGGCGAATTTTTTCATCGCAGAATTGGCCAAAATCAAACACAAAATCGATGGCGCCGTGGCGAGTTCGGAAAAAACTGCAGCCTTGCTCAAACAAGCCGGCATTCATGTATTCGATCTCAATAGTGTTCACGACATGCCGATCTACGTCGATGGTGCTGATGAAATCACTGAACATTTGCATATGATCAAAGGCGGCGGCGGCGCGTTGACGCGCGAGAAAATTGTTGCCGCGGTGGCGACAAAATTCATTTGCATCGCCGACGAAAGCAAGTTGGTCGACGTGCTCGGAAAATTTCCGTTGCCGGTGGAAGTCATCCCTATGGCGCGCAGCCTCGTGGGCCGCGAGATGGTCAAGCTCGGCGGCTCGCCGGCATTGCGCGAAGACTTTAAGACTGATAACGGCAATTTGATTATTGATGTCTACGATTTGAACATGAAAAATCCGGTGGAATTAGAATCGGCCATCAACCAAATTCCCGGTGTCGTGACTTGCGGGATTTTCGCGCGCCGCCCGGCTGATGTCCTTCTGCTGGGCACTAGCAATGGCGTGAAAACTTACAATGGATAGGTGTTAGTGTCGTGACACGTCACGATTCTGTCACAATTAGTGCGTAATTTCGATGGGTAATATGGAGAAACTGTCTTGACTCAAACCGAACATATTTCCAAACAGTTCGACGCCGATCTGGAACGGTTGCGTGCCAGCGTGCTGCAAATGGGCGGGCTGGTGGAACAACAAATCGAGCATGCGTTGCTGGCGCTGACCAGGGCGATATGCGCCTGGCCGACCAAGTCGTCGAGAAGGATCATCACGTCAACGCGCTGGAAATTTCCATCGACGAAGACTGCACCAACATCATCGCGCGTCGCCAGCCGGCCGCCGGCGATTTGCGCATGGTGATGACGGTGGTCAAACTGATCACCGACGTCGAACGCATCGGCGACGAAGCGGACAAAATCGCGCGCATGGCGAAACTGGTTCACACCACGGATCGGCTGCACGCGCCGCGCTTGGCGGACATCAATCACGTTGCGCATCTGGCGCTGGATATGTTACGCAAAGCGCTGGACGCGTTCGCCCGGCTCGACACCAAAACCGCCGTCGTAAGTGCTTGCGCCAAGACGATCAAGTGGACGAAGCCTATCGCGCGATTTTGCGTCAATTGCTGACGTTCATGATGGAAGATCCGCGCACGATTTCCGCGTCGCTGGATATTTTGTTTATTGCCAAAGCGATCGAGCGCATCGGCGATCACGCCAAAAATATGGCGGAGCACATCATTTACCTGGTAAAAGGTAAAGATGTGCGCCATGTCAGCCTAGAGCAGATCGAAAAAGACGCGTTATAACACCTCAGCTGCTTGCAGAGGCAATACCAGACAGCCCATCTTCAGGCATGCCTTCCGAGAGCCAGTATTCATGCGCCTCTGGCCAAGCCGCTCAAGTAGTCATTTCTAATCTATTGTTGGACGACTCATCCGTTTCCCGGATAATGCGGCCAATTGCAGCCCGCATGATTTCTTCCGGTTATTCATGATCACCTTCCGTAATCTCACCCTGGCCCGCGGCACGAAAGTGTTGCTCGATGGCGTTGATCTGACTTTGCATCAAGGCCAGCGCATTGGCTTAATCGGTGCGAATGGTTCGGGTAAGTCGACGCTTTTCGCATTGCTACTGCGGGGAACTACATCAAGATGGCGGCGATCTCGATATGCCGCCGCGCATCACTATCGCCCACGTCGCGCAAGAAACGCCGGCGTTGGATCGCGCAGCGATCGACTACGCATTGGACGGCGATGCGGAGTTACGCCGTATTGAGCAGGATCTCGCCGAGGCCGAGAAAAAAGATGATGGCCACGCGCTGGCCGAACTACACCATCAATTCGATTTGATCGATGGTTACAGCGCACGAAGCCGCGCGGCTGCGCTGTTGCATGGTCTGGGCTTTGCACGTAGACGAGCATAACAATCCCGTCGCCTCGTTTTCCGGCGGTTGGCGTATGCGCCTAAATCTGGCGCAGGCATTGATGTGCCGGTCAGATCTGTTACTGCTCGATGAGCCGACCAATCATCTTGATTTGGAAACGGTGGTTGTGGCTGGAACAATGGCTGGGACGTTATGAAGGGACGTTGATTTTAATTTCCCACGACCGCGATTTTCTCGATGGCACGGTGAGCCACGTTTGCCACATCGATCGCCAATCTCTGAAACTTTACGCGGGCAATTATAGCGCCTTCGAGCGCCAGCGGGCAGCGAATTTAGCGCAGCAACAAGCTGCGTTCGAAAAGCAACAACGCGAGATCGCGCATTTGCATGCGTATATCGATCGCTTCCGTGCCAAAGCCACTAAAGCACGCCAGGCGCAAAGCCGCATGAAGGCGCTGGATCGAATGGAGGAAATCGCGCCGGCTCACGTCGATTCGCCGTTCTCGTTCGGTTTTCGAGCGTATTCGCAAATGCCCGATCCACTGTTAACGCTTGATAAAGTCGCCGCCGGTTATGACGATAAGCCGGTATTGAACAACGTGAATCTCGTAGTGCGCGCGGGCGAGCGCATTGGCTTACTCGGAAAAAACGGCGCCGGAAAATCGACCTTGATCAAACTGCTCGCGGGTGAACTGAAGCCTAAGTTCGGCGACCGCCACGAAGGTAAAGGTTTAGCGGTTGGCTATTTCGCCCAGCATCAACTGGAACATTTGCGTCTGGATGAATCGCCGTTGCAGCATATGATTCGGCTCGACGGCAAAACCCGCGAACAGGAATTACGCAATTTCCTCGGCGGATTTAATTTTCATGGCGATCAAGCGTTGGCGCCGATCGCGCCGTTTTCGGGTGGCGAAAAAGCGCGCCTTGCGCTCGCGCTATTGATCTGGCAGCGGCCGAATTTGCTTTTGCTCGACGAGCCGACCAACCACCTCGATTTGGAAATGCGCCACGCGCTTAAACTTGGCGCTGCAAGAATATGAGGGCGCTATGGTGGTGGTTTCCCATGATCGTCATTTGCTAAAAACCACGACCGAAGTCCTGTTGCTTGTCGCCAACGGCGAAGTAAAGGAATTCGACGGCGATTTGGACGACTATCGTGATTGGCTCAACCAAAGCGAAGCCACATTGCCCGTCCCAATTAGCGAGGATAGCGCGGCCATGGCAAGCGCGAAAACGGTCGATCGCAAAGAACAGAAGCGCCAGGAGGCCGAAATACGCAACGCGCGCGCCGCGCAGCGGCGGCCACTGGAAAACGCGATTCGTGCGATCGATAAAGATATGGAAAAACTCAATAGCGAAAAACTTCGCTTGCATGGGTTGCTCAACAGCGAAGCACTTTATACGGAGGCGCAAAAAGAAGCGCTTAAGCTTGCGCTACGCCAACAAGCGGATGTCGAGGCGCGAATACATGAACTCGAAGAAAAATGGTTACTACATCAAAGCGAGCTTGAGTTACTCTAGCGCCAGGCCGAGCAATGTTGCACTGCGTTTTGCTTTATAATTGATCTAGACAAAAAAGAAGAAAAATATGTTTGACCGCAAACCGGCTGGCAACAAGAGGTATAAATGGACTTGATGCTAAAGCCTTCAACTGGCGATTCGCGGCTTGCGCGGTTACAACATGTCAATGAGCGCGTAGTCCTGTTCCTCGGAATTGCCGCATTTTTCATCGTCTTGGCGCTCTCCGTCGTAAGCCGTCTCTATCTTGAATCGCATCAATCTTCTGCCGACCACATATTCAGGGCGGATGTGCCTAAGGAACGAGCGTTGGTGAAAGGTGACGTATTGGTTCCGGTCACATTAAGCGTGAAGTTGGTCGACGGCCGTGCGATTTTGCGTGGCATGCTACCGAGCGAAGCGGCGCATCAAACGGTTCTGGCGCGCGCCAAGGAAATTTATGGCCAAGGCCGAGTTGAGGATAAGCTAGGTGTTCAGTCTGGAATCGTTGTCACCCCCTGGTTTGATTCCGTACTCAAATGGTTTCCGCCGCGCGTCGATGAGCTTCACACCGGTGAAATCAGTGTGAGTGGCATGAACGTGTTGATCTTTGGTCGCGTCGCAACGGATGAATCGCGCCTGGCGGCAGGTCGTACATTGGCAAAACTAGTCGGAGCCGAAGGGCAATTTTTCAATGAACTTCAAATAACTAACGTTGACGAGGCGCCGGTTCCCGCCACTACGTCAGCTAAGAACAGCAACGTACCCACCAAAACTCTCAACGATCGACTGAAAACGACCAGTGTAAGGACAAAATTTTGATCGCCATTGTTATCCAGACTGCACTTAGTTTATTGCTAACCTTTGTAGTCGGTTTTGTAACGGCTTGGATCATTCGTGGCGGCCGTGAAGAGCGAAAATTTCAATTGTTTTTCGAAGGTTGGCATAGTCGCTACGATCAATTGGAGCGGGATTGCGACGTGCATCTTGCTCGCATCAGCGTATTACAAAAGGAGCTTAGCCATTCACGCGGAAGACCCGATGAGAGCAGCTCGAGCGTCAGTTCGAAAGCAAGGGATTTAGAAATCGAATAGGTCTTGTAAGAAACGCCGGTCCGTTAGACTTCGGCTGTGCGCCACAGGTAAAAAGGCGTCGATTTCCGATTTTCCTTAATGCACCGCGCAAAAATCTGCCCAATACTTAGGATGTTTACTAACTACGTAGGGCAAATATGATGCAAGAATATGAGCATACTGATGATAACGCGAGAATTATCACCACCCGTCCGGACATCGTCGCCTTGCTCAGAGGCCTTAGTGGAAATCGTTCTAGTGCTTTGATTTCATTCTTTAATTCAAGCGCCCACCTATCCGGGAAAATCACCCAGATCAATCCTTACTTTGATGAGATTATTTTCTCGGAAGACGCCGACGCCGAGACCAAATTTCCGCCTGGCAAGGCTTCTTTGATTACTGTTTTGAGCTCGATAAAAGCGCAGTTCCACGCCGAGCGCGTCGAACCTACGGAATTTGAAGGCAAGCCTGCGTGGCGAGTCAGAATTCCGAAAATGATGTTTTGCTCGGAACGCCGCGAAAGCACACGCATTCGCCCGCCGGCCGACGCGCAACTGGAAATTGTCTACACCGATCCGCTCAACCGCGACCTGCAAATAATCACATTTCCGGTGGTCGATATCGGTGTCGGTGGCGTAGGGATAATGGTCAATCCACTTCAGATTCCGGTACAGCTGGGCAAAGATCTGCGCGACTGCACCTTAAGCTTACCGGACGTGGGCGAATTGGTCTTCGATTTAACAATCCAAAATACAACGGAAATTTCCGGGGCGCCGACCGCAAAAGGCAGGCGCTGCGGATGTCGATTCTCCAAAATTTCTCTCGAAGGGCTTGACCTAGTCAAACAATACGTCGAACTCAACAAGGATGCAGCTTAGGGCGTTTTTTGGTGGCGACGAGATCGTTATTTGGCGGGCGGAACATAGCCGGAAACTTGTTCCGCGCCGTCGCCAAAGAAGTGTTTTTCCATTTGCTGCTCTAAGTATTTTCGCGCCTTGATATCGGCAAGATTGAGCCGATTCTCGTTGATCAACATCTTTTGATAGTCCACCCAGCCCTTCCAGGCTTCCTTTGAGACACCGTCATAAATTCGCTTTCCGAGCGCGCCAGGGTAAGGCGGAAAATCCAGGCCTTCGGCTTCCCGTTGCAGTTTTACACATTGAATCATTCTCATGGCGTTTTTTCCTGGTTCATTTCTTGCCGATTAAGCGCTTCACCAGCACCTTAGAGCGGCGTTCATAGCTATAACTTTTCTGTTTCTGGTCCGGCAATAAATCCACCGTGGCTTCTTCGAAGCCGCGCTCGATAAACCAATGAAAACTGCGCGCGGACAGTACGAACAGATTTTTTATCCCGGATTTTTTTGCGCGGGTTTCGATGTGCGCTAACAGCGTGTCGCCGCGCCCGAGATTACGGTAGGCCGGATCCACAGCCATACAGGCAAGTTCCGCTGCTTTCTCGCCTTGAAACGGGAAAAACGCCACGCAGCCGATGATGGTGCTGTCATAATCGAGCACAGAAAAATTATTGATTTCCATTTCGATCTGCTCGCGCGAACGCTTCACCAGAATACCTTCCACCTCCAGCGGCTCGATCAATCGAATAATGCCACCGACGTCTTGAATCGTGGCAGTGCGCAACTTTTCCAGTGGATCGCGCGTAACCATTGTGCCGATACCGGCGCGGGTGAACAGCTCCGACAACAACCCACCGTCGATGTTCCGATCAATAATGTGGCAACGGCCAATGCTTTCTTTGCAGGCGCGAACCGCACAGGGAATGTAGAGCCGGATGTCCTCCGGCTGTTTGTTGTTCTTCGCCAATTCCTCTTCGGCTTCCTGCGCGGTGATTTCACTCACCAGTTTGCCGCGCTTATCGAGCATACCGGGGCCGTCCATTAAAAAGATCAGCTTGTCGGCTTTGAGCGCGATCGCGGCGCTGGTAGCAACGTCTTCCAGCGCGAGGTTAAACACTTCGCCGGTCGGCGAATAACCCAGCGGCGAGAGCAATACAATTTCCTCGTCTTCCAAACGACGCTTAATGCCGTCGGCGTCAATTTTTCGCACGACGCCGGTGTGTTGCAAATCAACGCCGTCGATCACACCCATCGGCCGCGCGGTGACGGAATTGCCGCTTGCGACGCGAATATCCGACCCCGCCATCGGCGAATTCGGTAAACCCATCGACAGCAGCGCTTCGATCTCGACACGCACCGTGCCGTTCGCCTCTTTCACGACCGCTAACGTATGTGCATCGGTCACACGCAATCCGCGCACGAATTGCGATTCATGATTGGTTTTCGCCAATCGCTCTTCGATCTGCGGCCGCGTCCCGTGCACCAGAACCAAGCGCACGCCTAAACTCTCGAGCAAATTCAAATCATGAACCAGCGCGACGAATTTTCCACTTTGCACGACTTCGCCGCCGAAGGCGATGACGAAAATCCGATCGCGAAACGTATGGATATACGGCGCTGCTAAGCGGAAGGCTGAGACGAAAGAATCAGATTTGGCCATGTCAGTTGCTTACGGTCGAGTTGCGTATTCTAACGGCAAGCGCGACACATTGTTAGAAGTCGCCCCAGAGTATTTGCATCGCCGCCAACGCAGCCAATGGTGCGGTTTCTGTGCGCAACACGCGCGGGCCCATGCGTACCGAGGCGAACCCTTTCACTTGCGCGAAGGCGACTTCGTCTTGGTTAAGCCCGCCCTCCGGGCCAATCACCAAGCTTACTTCGCCACTTGGCGCGGGACATTCACGCAATGACTGTTCGGCGTAGGGCGAAAGCATCAAGCGCATCGTTGCCGGATTGGTTGATGCCACCCATTCTTCAAACGCCATGATCGGCGCGACTTTCGGGACGGTGTTGCGGCCGCATTGTTCACATGCCGAGACGACGACGTTCTGCCAATGTTGCAAGCGTTTTTCGGCGCGCTCCTGATTTAGCTTGACCACGGCGCGGTTCGTTTGCAACGGCTGAATACGTGCCACGCCAAGCTCCACGGCCTTCTGCAAGGTGTAGTCCATTTTGTCGCCGGTCGTGATCGCCTGCGCGAGGCAAACCCGCAATGGCGATTCGCGCTCTGCCTCGTGATGACGGCCGATGTCAACCGTCACGCTGTCTTTGTCGACACGATGAATGCTCGCCTCGTACTCGCCGCCTTCGCCATTAAACAGCCGCACTTCGTCGCCGCGTTTCAAACGCAATACGCGGATGGCATGATGCGCGGCGCCACTAGTGAGATTGGCTTGAGCGCGATGGGTGAGATTGACGGGGCAATACAAACGGGTGATCGCCATTTTCTTGAAGATTGAGAGGTTTGAGCCATGTTATCATAGGGGCATCAAACAACTTCGCTGTAAGATCGAGTGGCCACCCCACAAGTATCTGCCCCAATACCGCACCGGATTCAAACGGTGATCCATCCGCCGTCTGGTGACGTCGATCATGCGACAAAAGCTGCGTAACAGATGCAAAGCGCAATCGAACAACGCATTTCCCCCATGCTGCAAGCGACCATTGCCGCGGTAAAAAAAGTCGCGCGCGAAGAAGTGATGCCGCGCTATCTGAAAGTCGCGCACGAGCGCAAAACCGACGGTAGTCTCTTCACCCAGGCCGACATCGCTGCACAAAATGCCTTGCGCAAAGAACTCACCGCGATTCGCAATTGCCCGTTGCTCGGCGAAGAAATGAAAGACGACGAGCATCTCGAATTATGGAAGCATGGCAACGACGGTATTTGGTGCGTTGATCCGATCGACGGTACATCGAATTTTGTTAACGGGATTCCGTATTTCGCTGTCTCCGTCGCGCTAATACAGAATCAGTGGCCGGTGCTAGGCGTGGTTTATGATCCGGTTGCCGAAGAAGCGTTTTATGCCGAGCGCGGCATGGGCGCTTATTTGAATGGTGTCGAGTTACCGATACATGAACGCAGCTTGACGCTGCGCGAGGCCATCGCAGAAGTAGATTTCAAACGCCTCCCCGGCCCACTGCGCATGGCACTCGCGGATAAACCGCCCTTTGCTTCGCAACGTAATTTCGGTGCCGCAACGTTGGAATGGTGCTACGTCGCGGCGGGGCGATTCAATCTCTATTTGCACGGCGGACAGAAGCTTTGGGACTACGCGGCGGGGAGTTTAATCTTAAGCGAAGCCGGCGGCCAAATGGCCACTTTCAACACCGACGATTTTTGGAGCGGTGACACCTGGAAGCGCTCAGTGATCGCGGGACTTCAGCCGTCGTTGTTTGCCGAATGGAAAAGTTGGGTAAGGGCGCGGTTGTAGTTAGCCGCATTGCGCGCTGCTAAACCGTAGTCATCGGTTAGCTGTCATTACCGCGAAAGCGGGAATGACAAGAGGAAAAAGTCGTCGCGCTAATTGGCTGGCGCTACCACCGGCAAATTCGCCTTACGCCAAGCGTTCATACCGCCCTTCATATTTTGCAGCTTCGTGAATCCGTGCTTGCTCAAAACCTTGATCGCCTGGGCAGAGCGCCCGCCGGAACCACACACGATGTACATCGGCTGATCCTTGAACCCATCCAATTCGGCTAGCCGTTTCTCCACCTGACCGAGCGGAATCAGCATCGCGCCCTGAATCACGCCCGTTGCAAATTCCGACGGCTCTCGCACATCAAGCACTTTGACTTGCTTGTCTTGAATCTGTGCAGCCGCAGTGGTGACGTCGATTTCCGTCAATGCGTCGGCGAATGCGATCGTGCCAACTAGCAACGCACATATTCCAATAAATAAGCCGCGCATCCACCGAAAGTAGTCATGATCGTTTGTAAATTTCATTTTCGCCTTTTCCGCAAAATTCACATCAACGCAAATAGTATGCGCTAGGTTAACGCGAGCGCAAAACGCTGTTTCAAATTCTAAACACTCGACTTGTCACGAGCCGCGCCCAGCTTGCTTCTTGGAGCGCCATTGCCCGAGACGCGCTTCCTGCCTGCCTTCTGGCGCGACACTACTTTTGCTTTTTCCGGAACCTGGCCAAGCAACACTGCACCTTCTTCCAATAAATACTGCCGGAATGCCACCGCCGCCGGCGACAAACGTTTACCGGTACGATGGGCGATGTACCAGCGCCGCATCACCGGCAGCGATTCGACGTCGAGCACCATCAAACGCTTCGCTTCCAATTCCAGACCGATAGTGTGCAGCGACAACAACGCGATGCCCATGCCCGCCATCACCGCTTGTTTGATCGTTTCGTTACTGTCCATTTGCAACGTGCGCTCGGCTTGCAGACGGTGAGTGGAAAGCAGCCGCTCGAACACGTTGCGCGTGCCGGAGCCCGGTTCGCGAATTAACAATGTTTCTTTCATCAGCGCGTGCAACGGAATTTGTTTGGCTTTGGCGTACGGATGTTGCGGTGATGCGATGATGCCGAGCGGATGATAGGCGAAGGCTTCTTTCTCGGCGTCTAGCCCATCGGGCGGCTGCCCCATGATGGCAAGATCCGTTCTATTTTCCGTCAAACAGTTCAGAACTTCTTCGCGATTGCTCACGGTGAGATTGAGCTTCACATTTTTGTAACGCTCGCAAAACAATGCGAGTAATTTCGGTGCGAAATATTTTGCTGTGCTCACGACGGCGATATTGAGTTGCCCGTGATCGATACCCTTCATCGATTCAAGCGCGGCGCGGGTTTCGTCGAGGCGCACGAGAATGTCGCGGCTGCGGCGATGAAGTTCCTCACCAGCCTGTGTCAGAAAAATCTTTTTGCCGATTTGCTCCAGCATCGCCAGGCCGACGTTTTCTTCCAGCTCGCGCATTTGCATCGAGACGGCGGGTTGCGTGAGATGCAGTTCTTCTGCGGCACGGGAATAACTCAAATGCCGTGCAACGGCGTCGAAAATCTGCATCTGTCGAAACGTGAGATGAAGCATCGTGAATTCAATAAATAAGAATTACTAATCATTATAATCAAAACACGTGAATAGTTCTTATGAGTTATTTGCCATAGGATGCATACAACCATCGTTAAACGAGATTGCCATGAACGCACCCTTACGGACTTCCGATCGCTATAAATCCGGCGTCATGCCTTACGCTAAAATGGGTTATTGGGACGAGAACTATGCGCCCAAAGACACCGACATCCTCGCAGTATTTCGCATTACGCCGCAGGAAGGCGTGGACGCCATCGAAGCCGCCGCTGCGGTTGCGGGTGAGTCATCGACGGCGACATGGACCGTCGTCTGGACCGATCGCTTGACGGCCTGTGATAGTTACCGCGCCAAGGCCTATCGAGTCGACGCCGTGCCTGGCGCACCGGGGCAATATTTTGCTTATATCGCCTACGACTTATCGCTATTCGAGGAAGGCTCCATTGCCAATTTGACGGCCTCGATTATCGGCAACGTGTTCGGCTTTAAGCCGCTTAAAGCCTTACGCTTGGAAGATATGCGTATTCCGGTTGCCTATTTGAAAACTTTTCAAGGACCGCCCACGGGCATTGTCGTGGAACGCGAACGATTGGATAAATTCGGTCGTCCACTGCTTGGCGCGACCACCAAACCCAAGCTGGGTTTGTCGGGAAAAAACTATGGCCGCGTCGTTTATGAGGCGTTAAAAGGCGGCCTCGATTTCGTGAAAGACGACGAGAACATCAACTCGCAACCCTTCATGCATTGGCGTGACCGTTTCTTGTTTGTAATGGAGGCCGTCAACAAAGCCTGCGCCGAAACCGGCGAAGTAAAAGGCCATTACCTCAACGTCACCGCGGGCACGATGGAAGACATGTACGAGCGTGCCGAATTCGCCCGCGATTTGGGCTCAAATATCATCATGATCGATTTGGTGATCGGCTACACGGCGATTCAATCCATGGCGAAGTGGTGCCGAAAGAACGACATGATTCTGCATTTGCATCGCGCCGGTCATAGCACCTACACGCGGCAAAAAAATCACGGCGTGTCGTTCCGCGTGATTTCGAAATGGATGCGCATGGCCGGCGTCGATCATATTCACGCCGGCACCATCGTCGGCAAATTAGAAGGCGATCCCGCCGTGATCGCCGGCATTTACGATACGTTGCGCGAGACGCACACGCCGCAAAATTTGAGCCACGGCCTGTTCTTCGAGCAAGATTGGGCGGGGCTGCGCAAAGTGATGCCGGTCGCGTCCGGCGGCATCCACGCCGGGCAAATGCATCAGCTCGTTCATTATCTCGGCGAGGATGTCGTGTTGCAATTCGGCGGCGGCACCATCGGCCATCCGATGGGCGTGCAAGCGGGCGCGACAGCAAATCGCGTTGCGCTGGAATGCATCATCCAAGCGCGCAACGAAGGCAAAGACATCTGGAACGAAGGCCCGGACGTTCTCGCCAAAGCAGCGAAATGGTGTACGCCGCTCAAAGCCGCGCTCGATACGTGGAAGGACATTACGTTCGATTACACGAGTACGGATACCGTGGATTATGTTGCGACGCCGACGGCGTCTTAAATTTGTGAAGAGGTGAAACGTGAAAAGTGAAGTGTAAAAACACCTCGCTTTTCACTCTTCACGTTTCACCTTTCACAAGAGGAACTTCGATGAGAATTACCCAAGGCACATTTTCTTTTTTGCCCGACCTAAGCGACACCGAAATCAAAGCGCAGATCCAATACGCACTCGATCAAGGCTGGGCGTTTTCGGTCGAATATACCGATGATCCGCACCCGCGCAACACCTACTGGGAAATGTGGGGCAATCCGATGTTCGATATCAAGGACGCAGCGGGAATCATGTTTGAAGTCGCTGCGTGTCGCAAGGCCCATGGCGATTTGTACATCAAGGTTAACGCGTTTGATTCGACACTGGGATTTGAAACGCAGCGCTTGTCGTTCATCGTCAATCGGCCGAAAGAGGAGCCAGGGTTTGGCTTGGTTCGACAAGAGGCGCAGGGGCGGAACATTCGATACACCATTCGCAGTTATGCGACGGATAAGCCGAGTGACCGCCGCTACTAAAATGCAGCAGTGGTCAAATTTGTGGCCCAAGGCCACCCCGTCATTCCGACGTAAGCGGGAAACCATTTTGCCGGTGAAAGTCAACATGGATTCGCGCTTTCGCGGGAACGACATGTAAGTTGCCATGAACGAGCTAACCGATATGGCGGAGTCACGAACCATCGACCTCGAAACATTCTATCGTGACTCGAATGTCGCCGAAGTGCTCGACAAACTCGACGCCGAGCTCGTCGGCCTTGCACCGGTAAAAACACGCATTCGCGAAATCGCCGCACTCTTGATCATCGCCAAGGCCCGCGCCAGTATTGGCTTGCAGGCCAATGCCCCGTCGCTGCATATGAGTTTCACCGGCAATCCCGGCACCGGAAAAACGACTGTGGCAATACGGATGGCGGAAATTTTGCATTGTCTCGGTTACGTGCGCAAAGGTCATTTGGTCGCCGTCACGCGCGACGATTTAGTCGGGCAATACATCGGCCACACGGCACCGAAAACAAAGGAGATTCTGAAGAAAGCAATGGGTGGCGTGCTGTTCATTGACGAAGCCTATTATTTGTATCGTCCCGAAAACGAACGTGACTATGGGCAAGAGGCGATCGAGATTTTGCTGCAGGTAATGGAAAATCAACGCGACGATTTGGTCGTAATACTCGCCGGCTACAAAAAGCGTATGGATACGTTTTTCCGCAGCAATCCTGGTTTATCTTCGCGAATCGCGCACCATATTGATTTTCCCGATTACCAACCCGATGAATTGATGTCCATCAGCCAATTGATGCTGGAGGCGAGCCAATATCGCTTCAGCGACGCGGCGAAAGATAGGTTTGCCGACTATGTGGAAAGGCGCATGGCGCAACCGAATTTCGCCAATGCCCGCTCAGTTCGTAACGCGCTGGATCGCATGCGCTTGCGTCAGGCAAATCGCCTGTTCGCGCGCATGGGCACACCGCTGAATCAAGCGGATTTAATGACGATCGAGGCCGAGGATATTTTGGCGAGCCGCGTTTTTGCCCAAGGGAACGTGCCGGAACAGCCGCGGCGGCCGTCCGGTTCATCGAATCAAAGCGAGCCCGTGGTAAATTACGATGGCAAGCAAGCACAGGAAGACTTCAAATCGCCGTTATTTAGCTCGCGGAATTTGTATGTCAAGTAGTCGTGCTCCCTCGCCCCTTGGGGAGGGGGATTCGCGTATCGGAAATTGTTTAGTCATTAGCGCAAGGCAATCATGTCAATGAAACACCCCGTCATCGCCGTCACCGGCTCGTCCGGTGCAGGCACAACCTCAGTCAAATACACCTTCACGCACATTTTTCGGCGCGAAGGAATCAAGGCCACGTTCATCGAGGGCGATAGCTATCATCGTTTCGACCGCGAGGAAATGAAAAAAGCCATCGCCAAATCCGAAGAGAATGGCGGCCGGCCGATCAGCCATTTCGGACCTCAGGCGAATTTGTTCGGCGATATCGAGCAGTTGTTCAAGGAGTATGGCGAGAACGGTAGAGGAAAGGTTCGACGCTATTTGCACGACGAAGAAGAAGCCGCGCCATTCAAGCAATTACCGGGGACTTTCACGCCTTGGGAGCCGATCGAAACCGGATCGGAAGCATTATTTTACGAAGGCTTGCACGGTTCAGTCGTGGATGGCGACACCGATGTAGGCCGCTATGCGGATTTACTCATCGGCGTCGTGCCGATCGTGAATCTCGAATGGATTCAAAAAATGCACCGTGACACCAACATGCGCGGCTATTCCACTGAAGCCGTGACGCAAACGATTTTACGGCGAATGCACGACTACGTGCATTACATCGTGCCGCAGTTCTCGCGCACTCATATCAATTTTCAACGCGTGCCTACCGTCGATACGAGTAATCCCTTCGTCGCGCGAGATATTCCGACCGCAGACGAAAGCTTTGTTGTGATTCGCTTTCGTAACCCGAAAGGCATCGATTTTCCCTATTTGCTGTCGATGATTCACGATTCGTTTATGTCGCGCGCGAATTGCATCGTTGTGCCCGGCGGCAAGCAGGAATTGGCGATGCAATTGATCCTGACGCCGATGATTTTGAAGCTGAACGAGCAGCGCAAGCGAGCAGCGTGATCTTAGTCCTGGGCGATGCGTTATCGTAAATTTATCTACGGAGCCAAACAACTTGAGTGACTTTTCGACACCTAATTTGCCTTCTCGGAGCTTCGAGGTCACTTCGCACTTTTACGCGACGCTCGGATTTGCCGAGAGCTGGCGCGATACGGGCTGGATGATCCTTAAACGAGGAAGCGTCACGCTGGAGTTCTTTCCACATCCCGAACTGAAACCACAGACAAGTTGGTTTAGTTGTTGCCTACGATTGGACAACCTTGATGAATTCTATACAGTTTGTCAGGCTGCGGGCATTCCTAAAACAAATGTTGGGGAGCCGCGACTTCATGCGCCCCGGACCGAGGATTGGGGTGGTAAGGTCGGTGCGCTAATCGATCCGGATGGCACACTGCTGCGTCTTATCCAGAATTGAATCCCGTCAGATTCAGATCATAGCCGGCTCCCCGAATAATCCGAAAATTGAGGCCGTGAACTGACCCCGCAACACTCGGAATAGCACGTTTGCCCCGTTTGAAGGATAATTATCAATTTTCCCGCCGAGAAACCTGTGGCAACCACCAATAGACAAGAACTCGCCAACGCCATTCGCGCCCTCGCTATGGACGCAGTGGAAAAAGCCAAATCCGGCCACCCGGGCATGCCCATGGGCATGGCGGACATCGCCGAAGTGTTGTGGCGCGGCCATCTGAAGCACAATCCGAGCAATCCGAAATGGGCCAATCGCGATCGATTTGTCGTCTCGAACGGCCATGGCTCGATGTTGCTTTACGCCCTGCTGCATCTGACCGGCTACGATTTATCGATCGACGAGCTGAAAAATTTTCGCCAACTGCACTCGAAAACCCCTGGCCATCCCGAATACGGCATGACGCCCGGCGTGGAAACCACCACTGGCCCGCTCGGCCAAGGCATTGCCAATGCCATCGGCATGGCGATCGCGGAAAAATTGCTCGCCGCGGAATTCAATCGCCCCGGCCACAAAATCGTCGATCATCATACCTATGTTTTCCTCGGCGACGGCTGCTTGATGGAAGGCATTTCCCACGAGGCTTGTTCGTTGGCGGGCACATTGGGGCTGGGCAAGTTGATTTGTTTTTACGACGACAACGGCATTTCCATCGACGGCGAGGTCAAAGGTTGGTTCACTGACGACACGCCGAAGCGCTTTGAAGCATATGGCTGGAACGTGATCGCGAATGTCGATGGCCACAACTTTGATGCGCTCGACGCCGCGATCAAAATAGCGAAATCGCAATCGGCCAAGCCAACGATGATTTGTTGCAAAACCATCATAGGCAAAGGCGCGCCGAATAAGCAAGGCACGGACGCAACTCATGGCGCGCCACTCGGCGAGAAAGAAATTGCGGCGACCCGCGCGACGCTCGGTTGGAACTACGCGCCGTTTGAAATTCCCAAGGAAATTTATTCGGCATGGGATGGCCGCGAAAATGGTGTTGCCCTGGAGGCCGCGTGGAATAAGGCGTTTCAGGCATATAGTGCCGCAGAGCCAGCATTGGCGCGGGCCTTCGAGCATCGCCTGTCAAACAAGTTGCCCGAGCAGTGGGACAAAATGGTGATGGGTCTGGTGTCCAAGCTCAACGAAAAAGCCGAAACCATCGCCACGCGCAAAGCCTCTCAGCAAGCCATCGAAGCCCTCGCGCCTGACTTGCCCGGATTTATCGGCGGCTCGGCGGATTTGACCGGCAGCGTGTTCACTAATTGGTCCGGCTCGAAAGCCATGACCGCGAACAGCCCAGGTAACTACATTAATTTTGGCGTGCGCGAATTCGCGATGGCCGCGATCACCAACGGCATGGCGCTGTACGGTGGATTTGTTCCCTACACCGGCACGTTCCTGACGTTCGCTGACTATTCGCGCAACGCGCTGCGCATGGCGGCGCTGATGAAGCTGCGCAATATTTTTGTGTTCACCCACGACTCCATCGGCCTCGGCGAAGACGGCCCGACCCATCAATCGGTCGAGCATGTGTCGAGCCTGCGCTTGATTCCGCAATTGGACGTCTGGCGCCCCTGCGACACCGTGGAAACGGCGATGGCTTGGACCTCCGCGATTGAGCGCGATGACGGGCCTTCCTGCTTGATTTTGTCGCGGCAGAATTTGCCCTATCATCAGCGCGATCCATCCGCGGTGGTGAATATCGGCAAAGGCGGCTACATCTTGTCGGAGGCGAAATTACGCCAACCCAAGGCAGTGCTAATCGCCACCGGCTCGGAAGTGCAACTGGCGATCGGTGCGCGCGAAGCCTTAGGGGAAATGGGAATCTATGTTCGCGTCGTATCGATGCCGTGCGCCGAGGTTTTCGATCGACAAGAATTGAACTATAAAGAATTTGTTTTGCCACCCGGCGTGCCGCGCGTCGCCATTGAGGCCGGTGTCACGGACTATTGGCGCAAATACGTTGGCTTGGAGGGCGCCGTGGTCGGCATTGACCGTTTCGGCGAATCCGCCCCTGCAGGGGAATTATTCAAATTATTTGGCTTCACGGTCGAGAATGTAGTCAAGACCGCGCAAGCTGTCATTCAATAAAAGCATCTGGAGAATGTAATGGCAATCAAAGTTGGAATCAACGGCTTCGGCCGTATCGGCCGCATGGTGTTTCGCGCTGCTGCGCAAAACTTCAAGGACATTGAGATCGTCGGCATTAACGATTTGCTCGAACCCGACTATCTGGCTTACATGCTTGAATACGATTCCGTGCATGGCCGCTTCAAGGGCGACATCGCCGTGGACGGCAACACGCTGGTGGTTAACGGCAAGCGCATCCGCCTGACGGCGCTCAAAGATCCGGCCGAGCTGAAATGGAGCGAAGTTGGCGCTGAGGTCGTGATCGAATCGACCGGCCTATTCCTCACCAAGGAAAGCGCGCAAAAGCACGTCGATGCCGGTGCGAAAAAGGTCATCATGTCCGCCCCTTCGAAGGACGACACGCCGATGTTCGTCTACGGCGTTAACGACAAAACGTACGCCGGTCAGCCGATTATCTCCAACGCCTCTTGTACAACGAATTGCCTCGCACCCGTGGCAAAAGTGCTGAATGACAAATGGGGTATCAAGCGCGGCCTGATGACGACGGTGCACGCCGCCACCGCCACGCAAAAAACCGTCGATGGCCCGTCGAACAAAGACTGGCGCGGTGGCCGCGGCATTCTGGAAAATATTATTCCCTCATCGACCGGCGCGGCGAAGGCCGTAGGTGTGGTGATTCCCGAACTCAACAAAAAGTTAACCGGCATGTCTTTCCGCGTGCCGACCTCCGATGTCTCAGTGGTGGATTTAACTTGCGAACTCGTGAAGTCCGCAAGCTTTGCGGAAATCTGCGCCGAAATGAAGGCGCAAAGCGAAGGTGCCCTCAAGGGCGTGCTTGGCTACACTGAAGACAAAGTGGTCGCGAGCGATTTTCGCGGTGAAATCTGCACGTCGGTCTTCGATGCGGAAGCGAGCATCGCACTGGATAGCACCTTCGTCAAGATTGTGTCCTGGTACGACAACGAATGGGGCTATTCCAACAAGTGTTTGGAAATGGCGCGTGTTGTCGCACGGTAAATCTGTGAAGGGTGAAAGGTAAACCCTACCACGCTGACTTTTCACCTTTCACTCTTCACCCTTCACTGAATATGCCAATACTCAAACTCACTGACCTAAACCTAACCGGCAAGCGAGTTTTTATTCGCGCTGACCTCAACGTCCCGCAGGATGATGCCGGCAATATCACCGATGACACGCGCATCCGCGCCTCGGTCGGCGGCATCAAATTCGCACTTGAAAAAGGTGCGGCTGTTATGGTTACGTCGCACCTCGGCCGCCCGACCGAAGGCGAACTCAAGCCCGAAGATTCCCTTGCGCCGGTGGCAAAGCGTTTAAGCGAATTACTCGGCAAGCCCGTGCCGCTCAAGCAGAATTGGGTTGATGGCGTCGATGTGAAGCTTGGCGAAGTGGTAATGCTGGAAAATTGCCGCGTCAACAAAGGCGAAAAGAAAAACGACGACGCCTTCGCACAGAAGATCGCCAAGTTGTGCGACATCTATGCTAACGATGCGTTCGGTTCCGCACATCGTGCGGAAGCAACGACTCACGGCATCGCCAAGTACGCGCCCATCGCTTGCGCGGGCCCATTAATGGCGGCGGAACTTGAGGCATTGACCAAAGCGTTGAGCAATCCAAAGCGCCCTCTGCTTGCGATTGTCGGCGGTTCTAAAGTTTCCACTAAGCTCACCGTGCTGAAAGCGTTATCGGAAAAAGTCGATCAACTCATCGTCGGCGGCGGAATCGCAAACACCTTCATGCTAGCAGCGGGATTGAAAATCGGTAAATCCCTCGTCGAAAAAGATTTGCTACAAGAAGCGAAAGACATCATCGCCGCCGCGAAAGCCAAAGGTGGCGAAGTGCCCATTCCCGTTGACGTTGTAACGGGCAAAGAATTTTCTGCTTCGGCAGTAGCCGATGTCAAAGATGTGGAAGAAATTGAAGACGACGATATGATTTTCGATGTCGGCCCGATGACTGTTCGCAATTACATGGACATGGTTCGACACGCCGGCACGATCGTGTGGAACGGGCCGCTGGGCGTATTTGAGTTCGACCAATTCGGCAAGGGCACCGAGTCGTTGTCGATGGCGATTGCTGCATCATCCGCGTTCTCGATTGCCGGTGGTGGCGACACCGTTGCGGCGGTCGCGAAATACGGCGTAACACAACAAATTTCCTACATCTCCACCGCCGGTGGCGCATTTCTCGAATTTCTCGAAGGTAAAAAATTACCAGCCGTGGCGATCCTCGAGGAACGTGCAGGCTCGTAGGGTGCGCAACGCGCACCCTGAATCGAAAGGAAACGCGCGCCAAGCGCGCGTGACGAATTGATGTTGCGTAAGACTAAAATTGTCGCCACCCTCGGCCCGTCGTCTAGCGACCCAGCAACGCTGGCGCGCATGATTGAAGCGGGCGTCGACGTGGTGCGCATGAATTTTTCTCACGGCACCGCGAAAGAACACGCGGAGCGAGTTGCCAACGTCAAATCCATTGCCAAAAATCTCGGCCGTACCGTCGGCATTCTTGTCGACTTGCAAGGCCCGAAGATTCGCATCGGCAAATTTAAAGAAGGCAAAGTCACGCTGCAGGTCGGCGATAAATTCATTCTCGACGCAAAGTGCTCGCTCGGCAATGGCGATCGCGTTGGTCTCGATTACAAAGAGTTGCCAAATGACGTTAAGCCCGACGATATTTTGTTGTTGGATGACGGTCGCATCGAGTTCCACGTCACCGCGGTGAAAGGCGAGCAGGTACATTGTGTCGTGATACGCGGCGGTGTGTTGTCGAATAACAAAGGCATTAACCGCAAAGGTGGTGGCCTGACCGCGCCAGCGTTGACGGAAAAAGACATCGCCGATATTCAAACCGCTGCCGATCTTCAGTGCGATTTTCTGGCGGTGTCGTTTCCTCGTTCCGGTGCAGACATGTGGCGCGCACGAGAATTGATGCGCGAAGCCGGCGGCAAAGCGATGCTGATCGCCAAGATCGAGCGCGCCGAAGCCATCGAAGCATTAGACGAAATTCTCGATGCCAGCGATGCGATTATGGTCGCTCGCGGCGATCTAGCCGTTGAAGTCGGTGACGCGGTTGTACCTGCGCTACAAAAACGTATGATCCGCGCGGCACGCTTGAAAAACAAAGCCGTTATCACTGCGACACAGATGATGGAATCGATGATCTCCAGCCCCGTGCCGACCCGCGCCGAAGTGTCCGACGTGGCGAACGCGGCGATCGACGGCACCGATGCCGTAATGCTGTCAGCAGAAACTGCCGCCGGACAGTTTCCAGTAGAATCTGTTGAAGCCATGGTGCGCGTGTTAATCGAAGCTGAAAAAGAAAAGCTCGATGTGTTGGATCGCCGCACCTTAGCGCGAGCGGACGATTCTGGCGTCGAAGGTGCCATCGCCCACGCGGCCATTTTCACAGCCAATCATTTGCCGGTGCGCGCGATCGCGGCGCTAACCCACAGCGGCAAAACGGCGTTGTTGATGTCCCGCATGAATGCCGACGTGCCAATTTATGCGTTATCGCCATCGATTGAAACGCGGCGCAAAGTGACATTATTCCGCGGCGTTTATCCTATTCGATTTAAGCACTCGACCGTTGATCCGGAAGAGATTATGAACTTGGCGCAGGAAGATTTGTTAAAGCGCGAAGCAGTAAATACGGGCGATTTGATCGTCCTCACCATCGGCGAGCCGATTGGCAAACCGGGTGGTACGAATACTTTGAAAATAATTAAAATTGGCGAACATTTGAAAGGAGCATGACATGCCACTCGTATCTATGCGACAACTACTCGACCACGCGGCTGAAAATGGCTACGGCCTACCGGCGTTTAACGTTAACAATCTTGAGCAGGTGCAGGCCATCATGGAAGCCGCGAATGAATTGAATTCGCCGGTGATCATGCAGGCCTCGGCCGGCGCACGCAAGTACGCAGGTGGAAATTTCTTGCGTCACTTGATCGAAGCGGCGGTGGAAACCTATCCGCATATTCCTGTCGTCATGCATCAAGATCATGGTCAATCAACCGCCGTGTGCTTGACGGCGATTCGCTCAGGATTTTCCAGCGTGATGATGGACGGCTCGTTGATGGCAGACGGCAAAACCGTGGCGGAATATGAGTACAACGTTGACGTTACGCGCGAAGTCACGAAAATTGCGCATGCGATAGGCGTCACCGTCGAAGGCGAATTAGGTTGCCTCGGCTCGCTCGAAACCATGAAGGGCGACAAGGAAGACGGCCACGGCGCAGAAGGGACAATGACGCGCGAAATGTTGTTGACGGATCCGAACCAAGCCGCGGAATTCGTCGACCTGACGCAATGCGACGCGCTGGCAATAGCGATTGGAACATCCCACGGCGCATACAAATTTTCGCGCAAACCGACCGGCGATATTCTCGCGATCGAGCGCATCAAGGAAATTCACAAACGTATTCCCAATACCCATTTGGTGATGCACGGCTCTTCCAGTGTGCCGCAGGATTTGCTCGATATCATTCGCGAGAACGGCGGCGAAATGAAAGAAACCTACGGTGTGCCGGTCGAGGAAATTCAAGAAGGCATCAAACACGGCGTGCGCAAAATCAATATCGACACCGATATTCGTTTGGCGATGACTGCCGCGATTCGCAAATTCATGAACGAGAAAAAATCGGCATTTGATCCGCGCGATTATTTGAAACCGGCGCGCGAAGCCGCGAAGCAGATTTGCAAACAACGTTACGAGCAATTCGGCTGTGCGGGGCAGGCGGGCAAGATCAATGCCGTGCCGTTGGAGAAAATGGCGGAGCGTTACACCAAAGGCGAATTGAAAGCCGTTATTCACTAGGCCGAAACTGTCGCACGAGCAATTTGGGCTGCTTCGGCAGCCCAAATTGTTTATAGTACTATCTTTCGCCAAACATCCGTCCACATGCAACGTAACTCAAGACTCTTCGATCGCGTCCAAGGATTCTTCCGCAACGGCCTAGACTTGGTCGAGTACGTCGGCCTGCTGGTCATCGGCTTTGCGACCACCGTGGCGATGTACCAAGAAATCATGATCATGATTGCGGCGAACAAAGTCGCGCTGACGGATTTGTTGTTGATGTTCTTATTCCTAGAAGTATTGGCGATGATCGGCCATTACTTTTCGTCCGGGCAATTGCCGGTGCGATTTCCGCTTTACATTGCGATGGTGGCATTAGCGCGCTATTTAATTCTCGATGCAAAAGAGATTACCGAGTGGCGTATGCTCGCCGTTTCTGGTTCGATTTTATTGCTGACCCTAGCCGTGCTGGCCGTGCGCTACGGCCACGTGAAATTCCCCTATGAACAAGACGGCGATACCAAGAAACCTTATGTGAAGGAATAACGTGTAGGGTGCATTTATGCACCGTTCCAACGATGGTGCATAAATGCACCCTACAGAAAATCGATCTATGCTGGCCATGTTTGAATCCAATATCAGAAGTTTGCCTTTGATCGCGCGCGGCAAAGTGCGCGATATTTATGCGGTCGGCAATGATCACTTATTGATTGTCACCACTGATCGGCTGTCCGCATTCGATGTCGTCATGCCGACGCCGATTCCAGGCAAGGGCGAAGTGTTAACGCAACTCGCGAATTTTTGGTTCGAAAAACTTCAACACATCGTGCCGAATCATTTGACCGGCACCTCGCCGGAGAGCGTTGTCCAGAGCGGAGAACGGGAGCAAGTGGCCGGACGGGCAATCGTGGCGCGGCGTTTCAAGGCATTGCCTGTGGAAGCGGTAGTGCGCGGCTATATCGAAGGCGGTGGCTGGAAGGAATACCAGGAGAAGCAAAGCATTTGCGGGATCGCGCTGCCGAAGGGATTGCAGCGCGCGCAACAATTGCCCGAGCCGATTTTCACGCCGTCGACTAAAGCGGAAACCGGCACCCATGACGTGAACATTTCTTTCGCCGAAACGGAAAAATTAATCGGCCCGAAACTCGCTGCGCAAGTACGCGATACCGCAATCGCGCTTTATCGTGAAGCTGCAAAATATGCACTAACGCGCGGCATCATCATCGCCGATACCAAATTCGAATTCGGTTTGGATGAAAACGAAAAATTGTTTTTGATAGACGAAGCGTTGACACCGGATTCCTCACGCTTTTGGCCTCAGGACAGTTACAAAGTCGGCACCAGCCCGGAAAGCTTCGACAAGCAGTTCGTGCGAAATTGGCTGGAATCGATCAAGTGGAACAAGCAACCACCTGCGCCGGAATTGCCGCGAGATGTTGCGGAGAAAACCGGGGCGAAGTATCGCGAGGCATTTCACAGGTTGACGGGAACGACTGCCGCACAATGATTGTCATTCTGAGCATGACGAAGAATCTGCTTTGCCAGCACCGTGAAAAGCAGATCCTTCACTTCGTTCAGGATGACATATTGGAGGTGGTTTGATGCTACATTTTTCGCCCGACAATGCATCAAGACCCGCATGGCCCTGGGCCTCCCCGTGGATACTGGCTCTTAGGGCGGTATTATGTGCGATTGGTTTTGTCTGTTTAAGTCCCGCCACCTACGCCGTTCCGATGATCGATGAACCCGCACCGTCACTGAAAGGAACGCTATTCGACGGCACCCCATTCGACCTTAACGACTACAAAGGCAAAGTCGTGATGGTGAATTTTTTCTCCAGCTTCTGCAAAATTTGCGCGTTGGAAATTGGCAACGTCGAAAACTACTATGAAGAATTTAAGCCCGCAGGATTGGAAGTCATCGCGCTGAGCATTGATCGTCCGGAAGACAAGGAACGCTCGGCACGCATGGCGAAAAACTACAATTTACCCGGCGGCATGGTCAGCGATTTGGTCGAAAGCGGTTTCGAGAAAAAATATCCGACGCCGACTTGTTATGTGTTCGACCGCAAAGGTATTTTGCGAGCGAAATACATCGGTGCGAAAACGCCTAAATTTTATCGCGAGGTGATTGCGCCGTTGCTCAAGGAGTAGGTTTTGGGAATCGAAAATTAAAAAAGGGCCGGATCACCGGCCCATTTGATTACTGCGTCAAACGCGCTTATTGTGCAAGCGTGAACTCCATGCGACGGTTTTGCGCTTTGCCTTCCGCTGTATCGTTCGCGCCGACCGGTTTAGTGTCGCCATAAGCCTTTCGCCGTCAGCATCGCGGCATCGACGCCCAAGTTTCACTAAGCGTGCCCATCACGGAATTCAGCGCGCCTTCGGAAAGTTTCATATTGCTTGCCGGGTTACCGACATTGTCCGTATGACCGCCAATCTCAACCTTAGTGCCTGCGGCCGCGGCTTTCAATGTCGCTGCGGCTTTCTTCAAGATGTCCATGCTGTCGGGCGGAAATATTTGCGCTGCCGGTCGCGAAATGGATGATCGCCAAATTCAGCGCCTTGACTAAATCTTCGCCACTGATGTTGCCCGCAGCGGCGAGCGCATCCATTTTTGCCGCTGCTTCGGCGTTCTTCGTTGCGTCGTCTTTCGGTGCCTCCGGCGCTGAAGCTGCGAGTGCCTGTAGCCATCGACTTGATGTTGAACTTGTCGCCAAAATCGACTTCAGTTTGCCCATCAGCCCATCGATATCGCCTTGCGGCATTGAGCCTTCAAGCGTGATGTCGTCACCATCGAGCGTCAGTTTAGAGCCAGCAATCGACTTCAGCTCCGGCAGGAAACTGGCCAGCATACTAAGCCAATTGGCGCTCTTCGCGGTTGAATCCACAAGGAGCTCGCCGCTCGCCGCTTTCGCCGAATGCAGCTTTAATTGCATCGAAAAGCGATGTCTTCGCTGCATCATCACCGACAGTACCGTTGTAAAAAATTTTGCCGCCGTCGTTATTGAATACCAGTTTAGGATTAATCTGCGCAACCGGTGCGGGCGCGGGTGCTTCCACCGCAGGCTTGGCAGGCTCAGCAACGGGTGCGGGCGCGTCCGCGGTTTTACGCGTAGCGCACCAACCCAGAAGTAGGATCAACGGTATGAATAGCCACCACCACGGGAATCCTTTGGATTCGGCGGCAAGCGGCGCGGGTGGTGGCGTATGATGCGCTGGCGCCGGCGTAGCAGCGGCCTTCTCCGTCGTCGTGCCGAGGTATTGGCTGATGGCCGATGGGATGCCAGTCGGGATGGTGCCATCCGGTGTCAATGCGCGGATAATCTTCGGTAGCATAAATGCCAATGCGCCGCCGATTGGGCCACTTGCCAGGCCCGTCTTGGACGCAATTTCTTTGACCAAATTTCCACCGATTACATTTTCGAGTTGGGTAGGATTGATCGCTTGCGGCAAACCTTTGCCGCCGAGCCACGTCGAGGCGATATTCGCCAAACCCTTTTGCTTGAATAAATCGAGAAAGCCCGAAAGGCCGCCAGATTGTTTTTGAAACATCAACCCGAGTAGGGTGCTGAGGATCCACCCGGCTTTGTCACCCAGGCCGAATTTAGCGGCCACTTCTCTAATCAGCATATCAAACATTTTTTTCTACCTCCTTGAGCATTGATAGATTGCAAGAAATCATGTGCGCTGCGATTTGTCTAGGAAAACGCATTGGCCAGTGTAAATTAGCGCTCGGAAGAATGCTAGAAAATTATCTTGAGTGTCGTAGCGCGGGTTTGTACGGATTCAAGGGGTTTTTAGTTCGACGTTCGGTGGTTACGGAGTGTGTACCAAGGCCAGTTTGGCATACACTTTCTTGAGCTTGGCGTCCTCGGCCTGTCATTCTCGAATCTGGGTTAGTCGCGAGCTGCGTGTATCGCGAGGCCAATACTGTTCATACTATGAACCGCCAGCGCTTTTAATGTCACGAACCTATGTCATCCTTCGCATGGCTCAGAATGACATTTTAACGATGGCGAATCCGGAAGCGGTCATGGAAAGTGAAGCCCGTTGGCGGTGAGGAACGAACCCCAACAAAATACTTGTGGCAAATCCGACCCATGCTCTTATACATTCGGAACGGGCCACGACGTACGCTCGCGCAAACGCATGAGCAAACCCACCGGCTCCATGGTCAACGACAATCGTTCTTGCGCTTCCAGCCCATTGGGCGTGTCGACACTTTCGATATCAAAACGGCCAAGCAGTAACGCCATCGCCATTTTGATTTCCAGCAGCGCGAGGTAACGGCCGGGGCAGATGCGCGGGCCGGCCCCGAAGGGCATCGAGATACGTTTTGAGGTGTTCGTTTCGAGGCCTGGCGATCCTTCGTTCAGCCAACGTTCCGGCTCGAAATTGGCGGCACGCGGAATGTGGCTATCGCTAACGCTGTCGCGACGCATCACGCAAATGACCACGGTATTTTCACTAATCTGGACGTCGCCAATAGTGGTGTCGCGTAACGCTTGCATTGCCAACTGCGTCGCCACGGGTTTCAGCCGCATGGTCTCATTGGCACAAGCTTCAATGAAATCGAGCTTGCTCATTTGTTCTAACGTTGGCGCGGCGGCGTTGCCGGCGATTTGTCGTACTTCTTGCGTCGCGCGGGCGAGGGCGTTCGGGTTGCGCCACAGCAAATAAATCATCCAAGCGATGGTATTCGCGGTGGTGTCCTCGCCCGCTAGTAACATCGTGAATACGTTGCCGACGACCTGCTGGTCGTCGATGCCGCTGTCGCGCTCATCGGCAGCAACCAGCATTGCTTCGAGCAAGTTACGCGGGTTTTCGCGTAGCGTCGGATCGGCCCGTATACGCACGCGGGCTTGCTCAATGAAACCCATCACGGCCGCTTTCACTGCAACGATGCTGCGCTCCAGCTTGCGATCGGCAGAGGTGCGAAACCAGCGCCAAGTCGGCAGCGGCGCCAACATGCGCCGCATCAACGCTGGCAGCAATTTGTCCAAATGCTGCTGAATCACATCTTCGTTTGACTCCAACGTATTCACTTCCGCGCCGAACGCGAGTCCGGCAATAGTGTCGACGGTGTAACGCATTAAGTCTGCTTGCAAGTCGATGGAGCGATCTTGCTGCGCAGCGGTTTGCCAGCGCGCGCCGAGACGTTGCACGACTTTCAACAAAGATGGGAAATAATTTTTCACGTGAGCCGGATCAAAACCCGCCATCACCATGCGCCGCTGACTGCGCCAGACATCGCCACTGGCGCCGAATACGCCGGTCGGCAAGCCCATTTCATTCCAGATTTCGTTCAGGCGTGTGGTGCGGCGAAAACCATCCGGGCGATCACGCAAAATCGTCGCGATCACCTCATGAGCGCCGACAACAACGACCGGGCGCTTGCCAAACTTCAGTTTGTAAAATGGACCATATTTCTCGCACCACTGTTCCAACTGCTGATGAAAGCGAGGCGTGTCGATTTGCAGCAAGTTGCCGAATATCGGCACGCCGCCCGGGCCGGGCAGATCGGCAATGCGGCGCAAAGTGCGCGGCACTCGAGCGGTATTTACGGTGCTTGTTTCCATAGCTTCAAGATTTTCTCAGCGACCAATCTATCGCAAAGTCGGTAGAGTGTCGAATGGGTCGAGAGGCCTATCCTGCTTGCCTGTTGGTATGGGATAGGCTGCGAAGCAGTGGCCACGCGCCTTTCCAGGCAGTCTCCGGAGGCATAGGGCTGAATGAATTGACACTATTAACGCGTCGCGTTAATATTGGTTGTGCCGATCAAAAGTTTCAAATGCAAAGACACCAAGGCGCTCTTCGAAGGAAGGCGGGTTCGCAAGTGGATCAACATCGAACGTCCGGCACTCCGAAAGCTCGCGCAGCTCGACTGGTCGTTGGTCTTGGATGATCTTCGCGCGCCGCCCGGCAACCACCTCGAGGCGCTAAAGGGCTACCGGAAAGGGCAGCACAGTATCCGAATTAACGATCAGTGGCGTGTTTGTTTTGTCTGGGGACAGGACAGTCCGGAAGATGTCGAAATTGTTGATTATCACTGAAGGAGTTTGATTATGCGTACCGTCTCCCCCGTCTCCCCTGGGGAAATGCTTGAAGAAGAATTTCTCAAGCCACTCGGCCTGAGCAAATATCGGTTGGCTAAGGATATCGGCGTTCCGCCGCAACGTATCGGCGACATCGTCGCCGGTAAACGCGCCATCACCGCCGACACCGATCTTCGGCTTTGCCGTTACTTCGGCCTCAGCGACGGATGGTGGCTCCGCGGTCAAGCGAGCTATGACACTGCCGTTGCGCGTGAAAATATGCATGAGGAACTCGCCCGTATTCCGCGCTGTTCGCGCCTCGCGGCATAGGGTCGAGGCGAAGCCGGGTGGCGAGAAGTTCTTGGTGCCGTCCCTGATTAAAAGGCTGATCAATCGTCAATTGAGCAACCACTTTCGGTAATTGACGCAATCTCCTCGTCTTCGGAGTCGAACGTTTCTCAATGGGTTTCCCGGCATGCAGAGATTTTGGTAATTTTGCTTTTTGCCCTGCGGGCCAGCATCTATGCGCCTTTCAGCTTGCCGATTCTGAGCTCAACAACTTTATCAACGCTCGCTTCAGTAATTCCGCGTTAAGTGGTTTGTGCAGAACGTCCAATCCGCTTGCGCCTGCGTCGCGAAGTCGCTCGGGGGCAGTGTCGCCGCTCACGAGTAAAGCCGGGATGCCATCACCGTATGTCGTGCGCAATGCTTGGATGACGCTGATACCGGTTTCATTTTCGCGCAAGCGATAGTCCGACAGAATGAAATCAGGCACAAGGTCGTCGGCGTGAAGCTTTTCGTTCGCCTGTGTGCGGGAGTCCGCGGTTATCACTCGACAACCCCATTGTTTAAGCAATAGTTCGAGTGCGGCGACAATCTCGGCTTCGTCGTCGATGATAACGACCACCGCGCCGAATAAAACGGTTTCATCGTCTTCGGCGACGGGTGCTAATTCGCCGGATTCTTTGGCAACGGTTGTACTCAATGGGACGTCAATTCCAAAGCGCGAGCCTTTCCCGATCTGCGATTTGAGGTGCAGTGGATGCTGCAGCAATTCCGCGATGCGCTTGACGATGGCCAGTCCCAAGCCAACACCGTTGCGGCGATCTCGCTCGGGGTTGCCGATTTGATAAAACTCCTCAAATACCTGCGACTGTTTTTCCGCCGCGATGCCGATGCCGGTGTCCCAAACTTCGATTCGTGCGTCGGCGCCGCGCTTCCGGCACGCGACCAGAATTCCGCCGTGATTCGTATAGCGCAACGCGTTTGTCACGAGATTACGAAGGATGCGCTCGACCAACAAAGGATCAGTGCGCACAGTGAGTTCCGGACAGCGGATGCGAAACTGGAGTTGTTTCCCACGCGCTTCTGGCGCATATTCGGTCGCAAGTTTTCGCAGCATCGGCGCAAGCGCCACGGTCTTTATTTGCGGTTGCAGGATGCCCGCATCCAGCCGGGATACATCGAGCAGTGAATCAAACAGCGCCGCCAGTGATCCGACCGACTCAGCAATGCGGCTGAGGATCATTTTGCGTTCATCATCGCTGCTTGTATGCTCAGCGGCTGCGGCGAACATTCCAAGGGCATGCACCGGCTGGCGCAGGTCATGGCTGGCGGCCGCGAGAAAACGCGATTTTGATTGATTGGCTGCTTCGGCTTCGGCGCGCAAACGTTCCGCCGTTTCTTTTTGCAGCTCCAACTCACGCACCAGATCCATATTTTCAAAACGAATTTGGATCGACGTTGCCGTCATATGGTAAGAAGTTCGAGCGGCATAAAGACTGTGCAACAGTCCAATCAACCCGGCAAGACCCACGCCAATACTGGCCAACGTGCCTTCGAAAAAACAACGCAGGATAATGGGCGCGAGGGTCGGCACGGAAAATGCTAAAAAATTTCGATAGTGCGATCCATCGGACGCCACCGCGCCTGCTGTGAGTCCATACATAAAGGCAACAGCAAAACCTTGATAAGCGATCGAATCCGGTACAAAAATTGCCAAACTGTACGCACCCCAGCTGCAGCCATGCGCTGCCGTGCGTAGGGCGGAGTCGTTGGCCCATTCCTTCGCGTCGGAGGCAGGCGGGTTGCTGCGCTTGTAGCGCCAATAAAATGTCAGCCCCCAGAATAACGTTAGGTAAATCAGAAAGATTGCGACCAACAGTGGAACATGTGCGACTTTGTTCCATAGTACCAGTGGGCTAACCGCCGCTATCGCAGCCGGCGCGGCGAGTGCTGCCGGTGACTGCAAAATGACGATCTTGATTTGTTCCGCCAAAACCCGCTGCGCTAACGGCGTAAGAAGTTGAGCGCGCTCGACTTGCGAACTATTCATTCTATGCCGGTGGCGGCTCGGCATTGGCCAATTGCCCAAACTTGGCAACAGCGAATACCGCTTGCGTACGATTCTTGACGTTGAGTGCCCGGAGGCTTGCCGCGACGTGGGTTTTGATTGTTGCCTCGGTTAAATCAAGCCGATTGGCGATATGCTTGTTCGATAAACCTTGAACTAATAATTCCAACACTTGAATTTGCCGTTCGGTTAACCCCAAACGGGACAACTTACTTTGCGTTGTGGCGATAACCGCTTTTGCCGGCGGTGGCCGCCCCGGGCTGATCTGGCCAAACAATATTGGCGGCAGATAAACCCCGCCGGCGAATACCACTTCCAACGCGTGAACCAACTCCGCGCTGCTGGACGATTTGGCGATAAAACCCATGGCGCCGCGATTGATGCATTCCAGCACCAGCGCCCGATCTTCCGAACCGGATAGCACCACCAGCGGCACTTCAGCGAAACGCTTACGCAGCAAACGCAAGGCATCGATGCCCGCTATATCCGGCAGCCCGAGATCGAGCAACACCCAATTCACATCGCTATGCTGCTCGAGAAAGGTGACCGCGTCGGCGCAGGAACCGGCTTCCAGCAGATCGCAATCGAAACCTTGCTTGTCGAGCAAGAGACGAATGCCTTCCCGCACCATTGCGTGGTCGTCGATCATCAGTATTTTTAGTGAACTCATTTTTATCCCTTGCTAGCAATGATCACCAGGGGCAATTGAATCAAGCAAATAGGCGGTGCGAACGAACTATTAGAACACAGTCACACATCCGCCTCATCCTTTTGGATGAGCCATCCGGTTGAAGCGTGAGACCGATATACACGCTCTATGGACGCGCTTATTCTGCAGATTGAGCGGTCGCGCGTCGCTTCACTGAACGAAGCGATGTACAGATCGAGCAGATATAGGCACCGCGTTCAACAAACATCGGAGATGAAAATGAAAAATCGAAGTGGGCCGCAATTTCAACTAGCCGCGGTGGGCAACATTCTCGGCATCGTCGCGGTCTTTTGTACCGCGCCGCTCGTGGTGGCAGCGCCATTGGATCCACGTTATGGTGCTGTCGTCGAACTGCTCAATCTCGCGCCCCATTCCTTTGCCGGGCAGACCTCAACGGGCGGAAGCGTCACCACCGACGGCGCGGTACTCACGGAAGGCGGCGCAAGTTTTGGCGGCTCGCCCGCGATCAACGTTAACGTGACCAGCATCCTCGGGCGAGAAGTGCAAGCTCGGGCCTATATTTTCGATACCCTGAAGTTTGAAATCGCAAACGGTAATTCTGCCATGGTTCCTGTTCGGATGGCGGGGCGCTGGAGTGGACTTGGCGGAAGGGTTAATGCGGGCCTCGCCTTGGGTCAGGGACCTACTGTCGCAGCTCAGACATACGGCGGCAATGGCTTTGCGAGCGAATTTCCCAGTGACCCCGGTTTCACCCGCACGGGGAATATGCTCACCGGCTATGACGGCAGTTATATCATCAACGCACTGTGGAGCGTCAACGATGCCTTCGAGTTCAGCATCGGCGCCTTCGTATCCGCCTTCACAGGGGGCGGGGGCCACATTTACATCGACGATCCGCTGACCATCGATTTACCGTCGGGCGTGACATTTACCTCTGCGTCAGGCAGCACCTATTCTTCCGCAGTTGTTGTTTCGGTACCGGAGCCTCCGACGTGGCTACTAGTCGCTGGCGCATTCATGGCGTTTGCCGCGCAACGTCGGCGGGTGAACCGCTAGCGGGCGCGCAACACTCGCAAGAATCACAATTTGGGGATTACGTCATGCGTATTTCAAAGATACTGAAAATTGTCCTAGCTGGGGTTCCCTTGCTACTTGTTGCTTGTGGGGGTGGTGGTGGCGACGGCGGAAATGGCGGCGGAGGTGGCGCCAAGCCTGCCAAATTCAGCGTAACAGTCGCGCCTACGAGCTTGGCTGTTGGGCAAGGTCAAGAAGCGGTGGTCGAGGTCACTATCAAACGCGACGCCGGTTTCATCGAGCCGATCACAATTACTTTGAATCAGCCCGCCGCCGGTGTTGCCGCCGATACATTGGAACTATCCGGCTCAGTCGATCGCGGCTTGTTGCCGATTCGGGTGAGCGCCGATTTGGCGGTCGACAGCGTGCAAAAACTCGACGTCATCGGCACCGGCGGAGGCGCGAGCCAAATCGCCACCAGCAATTTGACGGTGACTGTGCCACAGGAACCTGCACCGAAAAAGATCGCAGCCGCGCTCGCCGCCGGGGCGCTGGATTACGGCACTTCATTGTTGTACCGAGCCTACGCCCTGCTCGGCGACAAGCGACTGCCCGACAGTTACATCGGCGCGGGTTCCGTCGAAGAGGACAACGGGTTATTCACTGAAATCGCACAGCGCTTTGCGAGCTTGCCGATCGCAGCGCAAACCGAGTTACAGCCGTTTATTGTCCGGCCGGCCGATCCGCGCAGTGTTTGGAATGCCACAGCGGCCGCGAGTAAGGCGCAAGCGAACAATCTAAAGAAGGCCTTCGCCGCTGCGTCTGCAGCCGCCTGCCCCGCGGCAGCGGCCGGTTCCTGGATCAGTAAGCGCAGCGCCGGCCATCCGGTGCGGGTGTGGGCGCAGTGCAGTGGCGAATCGGGTCATGACGACGATAACGTGACGTTGATCGACAAGACCTTGGTCGTGCTGGATCAGGTGTATATCGCCATGACCGGCGTAATGGGGCAGCCGCAGCTCGATCTCGAAGGCGACGACAACGCAATTGATCTTTACATCGTCGATGATGGCAGCTACGTGAATCGTCGAACCGTGAATTTCCGTCCGAATGGTTTGGGTTCAACCTATTCGGACTTTGCCGAAACGCCGATCGGAAAGGGCAATAGCGCTTTTGTCACTCTGCCCCGCTCGCTGCTCTATACCAGTCGGTTTCACAACACAGTCATCCACGAATTCTTCCATGTACTGCAAAAGGCGCACAACGACGAGTTCAGTAGTAAAGAAGTGCCGGGAAATCCGAATGCCCGCGAGCTTCACTGGTTTGTCGAGGCCTCGGCGGCTTGGGCTTCTGCTCACTTCGATCGCACTGAAGCCCCGTGGGACACTGGCCGCGGTGCTTACCTGGATGCACATCGCCGCTTCGCGCAATACTTCCAGCCCAGCTTTGAAGCGCTCAATGTGTCCGGCAGTCCGCACGATTATAGCGCCTATATTTGGCCCTACTTCGTCGAACAAGAAACCAGCAGTACGGATTTCATGAAGAACATCTGGATTGCACTGGAGACCGTTAGCACCTTCGAAGCAGCCGACCGGGCCATCGACAATGCTTACTCTTTTGCTACTAATTTCAAGCACTTTGCCTTGCGCAACATCAACACGGAACTCATTCCCGGCGACCCACTGCCGCAGGTGAAACGCTACGTCAAGCTCGATCCGGAACAGTTCGTGGACGACAAAAAAGAACCGCCCTATCTCAGTGGAACACTCGTAGGTAATCAGGAATTCAGCCAGGATTTCGAACTGAAAAATTTGAGCGCCCGCTATGTGCGCCTCACGGTTGCCGCCGTCAGTCCAGCGGCCAGACAGGTAGTGGTCGATATCAGCGGGCTGCAACCGGCCAGCGAGCTGGATGTGCAGGCGTTGGTACGCACTGATGACGGCTGGCTGGCGCAGCCGATCGACATCTCGCCGGCGAAGGTGACGTTCTGCTTCGACAAAGGCCCAACCACGGCAAGTGTACGAGGAGGTTTTCAGGAAATCCTACTGGTGGTCTCTAACCACGCGATCGCCAAGGGAACGGATATCTCGGGCACGCTGAAGGTACAACCGAAATCGGCGCCGTGCTCTACGGGATGGGCGGGCACGATCAAGCAAGTAATACACAACGATACCCCATTTGGAAATACTACGATCACGACCAGCGCTAACGTAACCTTCGAGTTCGACGAGGTCTCCGCTGCGACAGCGCAACCAGGCGAAATACCATTCAAGCTACGCAACGGCACGTTTTCTTACGACATGTTGTTCGAGTCCATCGGCCGCAGCCCAGCTTGTCGAACGATTGAAACAGGCAATGGCGCGCTGCCGCTTGATCCCTATCGACCCTTGGTTCCGGCTGGTACGGCGGCAGGACTGCGAGTCTTTCCCGAGACCTCGCGGTATGAGGGAAGCGGCGCCAGCGTCGCTACGATTACGAACACCAGCAATTGCAATGACAGCAACGTCGATATGACGACCGTCGATCCGATCCGTACCGTATTTTGGTGGCCCGGCGCAGTCGGTGACGTATCGACGGACGGCCTCAGCATCCGCCACGTCTACACTGTGCCCGGTGGCTCATTCGACGTTAGCTTAGACCAAGTAGCGAACTGAATAGAAATCGTCGCCTGATATAGAGTGCGCCCCTTATTATTTGATGCAAGGAGAAACTCATGCGAATCGCGTTTGGTTTTGTTTTTACAATAGTTGCTCTGATCAGTGTTGAGGTTGTCGATGCGGCGGCCCCGGCTATGGACTGCAACACGATGGCCTCGATGCCCAATGCGCCGATGACTGTTGAGCAGTGCAAGTCGATGATGGGCTTGGCAAAAAGTGGGGAGGCGGCGATGGCTGATAGCAGCGCTGCTTTGCCTGGAGACAATGCCATGAGCTGCGCACAGATTGGCGCGGAGATGGCCACGTTTCAAAACGTGAGCGTGTCCAAGCAAAGTATTGCTGCCGGAAACAAAGCATCAGCGGAATATCAGGAAGAATTCGCCAAACAAATGGCGGCGGGCAAGGTCGTTGGTGAGCGCCAGCAAGCAGAAAAAACCACTGCATTTGCGGCCGATCGCACGACTGAAATAGTCTCAGGCGGTGTGATTCCCGGCCAAACACTCAATGTAGTAAACCAAGCGCACGCTATGGAAACTGCCGAGTTGGGGAAGCGTCAGTCCGCGGCACTGCAACCCAAGGAGCAGGCGGTGATGGGTGCTACCCAGACCAGCATCGGCGAAGTGGTTGGCCAATTGCAACAAAATCCGCGTCTTGCCCGGCTGGGTTCATTGGCGATGGCGAAGAAGTGTAAATTTCAGGGCAATAAATAGAAACGAAGCACATTCCTCATTTGTAAAACTCTAATAGCCAACGCGCCACGCGCCGCATCCAGCCGGGGTGGCCTTGGGCCATTGCCTCCCAGCCATGCCTATCCCAAGAGGCAATATGGATGCGGCTCTTCAGGCACCGCTACTGAATTTCCGATGACTCCGTCGGCGCAGAAACGTCTTCGTCCAACTTAAGTTCCTGAATTTTTCGTGTCAAGGTATTGCGGCCCCAGCCGAGCAGGGTCGCCGCTTCGATGCGCCGTCCACCGGTGTGTTGCAACGCGCGCGTGATCAGCACGCGTTCGAAATCGCGAATCAGCTCATCGATGATGCCGTGCTTGCCGAGCGCCAGTTGGTAGCCGACTTCACGATCGAGGAGTTCGCGCCAATCGCTGTCGCCGAGGGTAGCTTTGGTTTCGCGCACTTCCGGCGGTAAGTCGTTAATGTCAACGCTTTGCCCAGGCGCCATCACGGTGAGCCAGTGGGCGATATTTTCTAACTGGCGCACGTTGCCGGGAAAATCTAACGCGGATAGAAATTTTACCGCATCATCGGTTAAGCGTTTCGGTTCGACGTTGAGGTCGCGCGCGCTGGTCTGCAAAAAGTGTTTGATCAATAACGCAATGTCTTCGCGCCGCTCGCGCAGAGATGGCAAGCGTAGGCGAATGACATTAAGCCGGTGATAAAGATCTTCGCGAAATAAACCTTGCTTGACGCGCTGCTCCATGTCCTGATGCGTGGCGGCGATGATGCGCACGTTCGCGGTCATGGGTTGATGGCCGCCGACACGATAAAACTGGCCGTCGGCAAGCACGCGCAACAAGCGCGTTTGCAAATCGGAGGGCATATCGCCGATTTCGTCGAGGAATAATGTCCCGCCTTCGGCTTGCTCGAAACGTCCGCGGCGCATGGTTTGCGCGCCGGTGAATGCGCCGCGCTCGTGGCCGAAGAGTTCCGATTCCAATAATTCTTTCGGGATTGCCGCCGTGTTGATGGCGATAAAGGCTTTGTTCGCGCGCAGGCTGTGGCGATGCAAGGCGCGCGCGACCAATTCTTTGCCTGTTCCCGATTCGCCTGTTATCAAGACAGTTGTTTGCGATTGCGATAAGCGGCCGATGGCGCGAAACACTTCTTGCATCGCGGGCGCGCGGCCGAGAATTTCCGGCACGCCGCCAACGGATTCGATCTCCGTTTCGCCGCGCATGCTTTCATCCAGCGCGCGACGGATTAGATCGATCGCATTGTCGACATCGAACGGCTTAGGTAGATACTCGTAAGCGCCGCCCTGAAACGCCGCGACGGCGCTATCTAAATCAGAATAGGCGGTCATGATAATGACCGGCAGATCGGCAAAGCGTGCCTTCAGTTCTTTCAGCAAATCCAAGCCGGAGCCGCCTGGCATGCGGATATCGCTGACAACCACTTGCGGTGGGTCGCGATCTAAAGCAGCGAGTGCGTCGCTGGTGGTTGAAAATGATTTGAAGGCAATGCCTTCGCGCGTGAGGGCTTTTTCGAATACCCAACGGATAGAACGATCGTCGTCAATAATCCAAACGGGTTTCATGGTGTGTTTCGCTGCTCTTGAGTTAAATATTCACTACTGACAATCGGTAACAGCAGGTTAAAGCGCGTTTCTCCCGGCTCGCTTTCGAACTCGATCATGCCGCGATGTTGATGCACAAAATTCTGTGCAAGCATGAGCCCAAGCCCGGTGCCGCCTTCGCGGCCAGACACCAAGGGGAAAAAAATACGATCCTTCAATTCGACCGGAATACCGGGGCCGTTGTCGACAATTCGGATATCGAGTGCTAAACGAAAGCGCCGTTTCGCGATCGTGATTTGGCGCGCGATGCGCGAGAACAATTGGATTGTGCCCGCACCATTCAACGCTTGGGCGGCGTTACGCGCGATATTCAACACCGATTGAATCAACTGTTCGCGATCGCCGGTCAATTCCGGCAAACTCAAATCGTAATCGCGCTCGACATGAATCCCGTGGGGAAATTCCGCCAAAATCAAACTGCGCACACGTTCTAAGACCTCGTGGATATTGACCGCGGCGGCAACGAACGGGCGCGGCGGAGCGACTAGGCGATCCATCAAAGCTTGTAAACGATCGCTTTCTTTGACGATAACTTGCGTGTATTCGTGCAATTCTTTGCGATCGAGTTCGCGCTCTAATAGTTGCGCGGCGCCTTTGATACCGCCGAGCGGATTGCGGATTTCGTGGGCAAGATTGCGGATCAACTGACGATTCAATTGTTGATCGTGAATAACGCGCTCTTCGCGCGCAATCTTCAGCGTCTGGCGCAACGGCCGAAACTCGAGTAGCAGGGCAGCGGCGTCCAATTCAATCGGCGTAATCGTGCAACTGAGCTGCAGCACGGGATGGTGGCCGCCACCGATATGTACTTCATGTTCTAAATATCCCGATTGGACGTTGAGCGCGTGGCGCGCCGTCGTTGCTAAGGCTTCGGCGCCATATAACACCTGTTCAATCGGCATGTGCATGACATGGTTAAGTGAAATCTCGAACAGCTGTTCGGCAGTCGGATTCAGGTACAAGATGGTGAGATCCCGATCAAGCAGCACCACGGCGCTCGAGAGAAACTCAAGCCCACCAAAGCTGCTCGCGGCCATCAGAACGGGAAATTTAATGTCATTCAAATGCTATTCTACCTAGCAATAACCGCGCCAGATAAGAAAGCTTGTGTCAGAGATTCGCGCAAGAGTGATTGGTTCGGAAAAGAAGCGCTGAAAAAACCAAATTGTCATTCCGAGCGAAGCGAAGAATCTGCTTTCTGCCGCGCAACAAAAGCAGATTTTTCAGCCTACATCCGAAGAATGACAGTATTAGCCGTGGAACAATTACTTCATCCCAGCGATTTCTTTTTTCAGCGCTTCGACGTTTTTCTCGTGCAGCGAGACGGTTTCTTTCAGCGCTTGCAGACGTTCGATGTACTTTTGGTGATTCTTGTCTGTCGCTACAAGTTTCACCGATTCGCCCTCTGCAAGCGCTTTGCGCGCAATCGCGAGGGACTGCCCTTCGGATACTAATTCGTCATCCAAAATTTGCTTGCGCGATTGATCGCGCTTGCGTTGGGTTTGGCTATCGACCTTGGGAAAGTTGATTGGTGCGGTTGGCTTGACCTTCACGACCGGCGCGCCCGGTAGCTTGACCTCGCCGGGCGAGCCTGGCGCGGGCGTCGCCGGAATCAAGACGTTGATTTTCTCGACGCCCCTCTTCGGCAACTGCGCAGGAATATTGGTATAGGTCACACCGCCGCCATCATCGAGATAGCGATAAATGGTTTCCGCCCGCACAAAATTCGCGAAGAGGAACAGAACTGCAACGGCGAGGACACGCTTCATCAGGTTTATCTCAAAGAAGACCCGCTAAGTCTATGTCAATTCGAATTATTTTACAATTAAAAAAGGCAAGCCCGAAGGCTTGCCTTAGTATAACGCAATCGCTTGAGACGGCGATTACAGGCTGTAGTACATATCGAACTCGACCGGATGCGTCGTCATGCGAAAACGCGTGACTTCTTCCATCTTCAGGTCGATGTAGGCATCGATCATGTCGCTGGAGAACACACCGCCACGGGTCAAGAACTCGCGGTCTTTGTCCAAATGCTCTAGCGCCATGTCGAGCGACGAGCAGACGTTCGGGACTTTTTTGGCTTCTTCCGGTGGCAAGTCATAGAGGTTCTTGTCGATCGGATCGCCAGGGTGAATCTTGTTTTGAATGCCGTCTAAGCCGGCCATCATCATGGCCGAGAAGGCCAGGTAAGGATTTGCGGTCGGATCCGGGAAACGCACTTCGATACGGCGCGCTTTGTCGCTTTGCACGAACGGAATGCGGATCGATGCGGAACGATTCCGAGCGGAATAGGCCAAGTTGATCGGCGCTTCGAAGCCCGGTACCAAGCGCTTGTAGGAGTTCGTGCCCGGATTGGTGATGGCGTTTAGCGCCTTGGCATGCTTGATAATGCCACCGATGTAATACAGCGCCGTTTCCGACAGGCCGGCGTAACCGCTACCTGCGAAGAGATTCTTGCCGCCCTTCCAAATCGATTGATGCACGTGCATACCGGAACCATTGTCGCCAACGACGGGCTTCGGCATAAACGTCGCCGTGTGGCCGTAGGAATGGGCGACGTTATGGATCACGTACTTCATGATCTGCAACCAGTCGGCGCGCTTCACGAGCTTCTCGAACTTCGTACCGATCTCGCACTGTCCTGGTGCGGCGACTTCATGATGATGCACTTCGACTTCCACGCCCATTTGCTCCAATGCGATACACATCGCCGAGCGCATGTCTTGGAACGAATCAACCGGGGGAACGGGGAAATAACCGCCTTTAACCGGCGGACGATGGCCCATGTTGCCGCCATCAAGATCAAGCCCTGTAGACCAAGGCGCTTCTTCTGAGTTGATCTTGACGAAGCAACCAGACATGCCAACATGCCAAGTGACGGAATCGAAGATGAAAAATTCGGGTTCCGGGCCAAAGTAAGCAACATCGCCAATGCCGGACGATCTCAAATAGGCTTCAGCGCGCTTTGCAATTGAGCGCGGATCACGGTCGTAGCCCTTGCCGTCAGAGGGCTCAACTACGTCGCAAGTAATGTTCAAAGTTGGCTCGTCGCGGAACGGATCCATCACCGCCGTATCGGGGTCGGGCATCAACAACATGTCAGAAGCTTGAATGCCCTTCCAGCCGGCGATCGACGAGCCGTCAAAGGCGTGGCCTTCGGTAAATTTTTCCTCATTGAAGGCTTTTGACGGCACGGATACATGCTGCTCCTTGCCGCGCGTGTCGGTAAAGCGGAAATCCACGAACTTCACCTCGTGATCCTTCATCATTTTCATTACATCAGCAACAACCATCATCTATCTCCCGAAATTTCCATTAAATTAGAGCAACCGACCAATAGCAGCAGAAACCGTGCCAGCGAACAAAAATCGAATCCGGCATTTTGCCACAAAGCGTTAGGATGCTGGAACAAAAATGGAACGCTCTTTTTTGGTGCGTAGATTAATTTTTCGCCCAAAAATGGAGCGCCCGAAGATGCTCATGGATATTAGGTTTCCAAGCATGTCATGCCAAGAGGCATGTGGGATGCCGGTTCTGGCGATGGCGAAATCGTCGCGTCCCGAGGCCGGCAGTTTGTTCCCTCAAAGGCTGAAAACCACATACCTACATCGTTAGCGAACGCATTCTTGGTTTGGCCAATTAATTGAATTCCCGTTTTCGCGGGAATGGCATTATGGTGCGCGAGCCGAAATTGTTTTTGGAGAAAAAATTAGCGCCCGGCCTTTTCAAGACCCTTTAACAATCGTTCGAGAATACCGGCATGCCCGGGTAAGCGGGCAAAAAGCGAAATAGCCAGCCCTTCGTTGTACGTATGGGAAGTCAAATTTCGGTCATCGATTAAACCCATCGCGGCGCGCGCGTCGGGTTCGCTCAAAAGTCCATTTTGTGCGGCAGCACGAATAACCGCCTTTGGACTCGCAACCTCAACGCCGAAGTGTTGCAAAAGTGCGGCCTGCGCCGCTTTCCAGCAAGCCTCCGTCGTATATTCAAAACGTTGGATCGCCGCGTCGCGCTCGATCAAGCTGGGCGATTCAATGAACGCTAGTTGCTTAAAACTCATCAACGCCCGCGCTGCTTGTTGCAAGCGCCAATTCAATCGATCCATGACACGCCCTCGCGCAAAACCGCGCTGCGAATCTCCACTGAAGCATCGCGGAGGTCGACTACATCAACGTTCAACAATATATTGCTCTCTTCAAACGCCTCGCGTAATGCCGAAAAGACTTCCGGCGGCAATGCTTTTTCGCTTTCAATGGCCAAATCGATATCCGACCATTGCCGTGCGTCTCCTCGCGCCCGCGAACCGAATAAGATCGCTTTCGCGCCCGTACCCGCAAGCACGCGACTCGCGATACTGCGCGCAAGCGTCAAATCGTTCGGCATTGAGTGTGCGACCGTCATGGCGTAACTTTAACCGAAGATCGCCGAACTGAAAAATAATATCTGGCGGACGCGGTGCCCCATGAAACATTGAGGCAAGGAGATAAGCACACTAAGTCGTGCCTGCGAAAAAGGGAACGCGCAGCGGACGATTGGCGTCGCGAGCTAAGCTGCCTTCTTAAGCTTCGTGGCTGTTACTTTCTTAACCGAAGGTTTCTTCGCCGGTGTTTTTTTAGCGACCACTTTCGCGGTAGTTTTCTTCGTCGGCGCTTTGCTCGTACGTTTCCCTTTTCCGGGTTTCGCCGCTTTAGCTTCGAGCAAATTAATCGCCTGCTCCAAGGTAATTGTATCCGGTGTCAATTCCGGCGGAATGGTCGCATTGATCTTGCCATGTTTCACGTATGGGCCGTACTGCCCAGAGAAAACGCTGACGTTTTGTTGATCATCGGGATGCTCGCCGAGCACTTTGAGCGGCGTGGCGCCCGCACGTCCGGCGGATTTTGGCTGCGCCATGATTTCGAGCGCGCGCGCCAGATTGATGGTAAAAATATCATCCGCTTTCGGAATCGAGCGATATTCTTTTTCGTGCTGAATATAAGGTCCGAAGCGGCCGTTGTTGACGATGATCTTCTTGCCGGACTCGGGATGCATGCCCAACTCGCGCGGGAGTGATAATAATTTATCGGCGACTTCCATCGTGACTTGCGCGGGCAACATGCCCTTGGGCAACGACGCGCGTTTCGGTTTTTTGCCCTCTTCGGTTGCTTCGCCGAGTTGCACGTAGGGGCCGTAGGGGCCGTTCATCAACAACACTTTGATGCCCGCTTCGGTAAGGCCGACTTCCACCGGGCCCACCTGCGCGGGGGCGCCATCGGGGCCGTCGAGATTGCGCGTGTAATCGCATTCGGGATAGCCGGCGCAGCCGATGAAGCGGCCGCGTTTACCTAGGCGAATCGATAATCCCTTGCCGCATTTCGGGCAGGCTTCGTCGAGCGCTTCGTGGGTTATTTCAGCGCGAGAGACGCCTTCTTTTTCTTCGATGGTGCGATTGAAATCGCCCCAAAATTCTTCCAAAACCGGGATCCATTCCAACTTGCCGTTGGAAATGTCGTCGAGCTTATCTTCGAGTTTGGCGGTGAAATCGTAATCGACGTAGCGCGTGAAATGCTCGGTCAAAAATTTGCTGACGATCTTGCCTACGTCCGTCGGCGAGAAACGTTTTTTGTCGAGGATCACATACTCGCGCGCGATCAGCGTCGAGATAATGCTCGAATAGGTCGACGGCCGGCCGATGCCATGTTCTTCCAGCGTTTTAACGATGGTTGCTTCGGTGTAGCGCGGCGGCGGCTGGGTGAAATGTTGTTCGCCGTAGAGTTTGTCGATCGGCACCACTTCGTCCATCGCCAGCACCGGCAACTTGCTTTCGCCTTCCGCTTCGCGGTCGTCCTCGTCTTCCAAATACACGGCGATGAAGCCGGGGAAAACCATGGTTTGGCCCGTGGCGCGGAATAAATTCTGCTCGCCGCCGACAGCCATATCCACTGCGACGGTATCGAATTTCGCCGGACTCATTTGGCAGGCGACGGTGCGCTTCCAAATCATTTCGTACAAACGAAATTGCTCCGGCGTTAGAAATTCTTTCAAGCTTTGCGGCGTGCGGTCGATAGATGTGGGGCGAATCGCTTCATGTGCTTCTTGCGCGTTTTTCGACGCGTTTTTGTAAAACACCGGAGAACCGGGCAAATAATCCGCGTCGAAATTTTTCGTGACGTAACCGCGAATATCGTTTAACGCTTCGTTCGACAACACGAACGAATCCGTACGCATATAGGAAATCAAACCCACCGGGCCGCTGCCGATGTTGACGCCCTCATACAACTGCTGCGCGATTTTCATCGCGCGATCGGTGGAAAAGCCCAGCTTGCGCACCGCTTCTTGTTGCAATGTCGAGGTGGTGAAAGGCGGCGCGGGCGAACGTGTCTTGCGTTTTTTCTCGAGATTAACGACCTTCCCGGAACCCTTGGCGTTTTTCGTCAAAAATTCCGTGATGTCTTTTTGCTGTGCGTCGTTAGTAACGCTGAACTGCGTGAGCTTCTCGCCTTTGAATTGCGTCAGCTTCGCCGTGAAATTCTGCGCGCCTTTGTGGCTATCAAAATGAATGCTCCAATATTCTTCGCTCTTGAAGGCGAGGATTTCATCTTCGCGCTCGACGATCAAACGCAGCGCCGGGCTTTGTACGCGACCGGCTGAAAGCCCACGCCGAATCTTTTTCCACAACAACGGCGACAAATTAAAGCCGACCAAATAATCCAGCGCGCGGCGTGCTTGCTGCGCATTCACTAAAGGCATCGCGATTTCACGCGGATTGTCGACGGCCGCTTTCACCGCCGATTGCGTAATCTCATAAAACGCAACGCGATGCAATTCCTTATCTTTAAGCAGCTTTTTCGATTTCAGAATTTCTGCAATGTGCCACGCAATTGCTTCGCCTTCGCGGTCCGGATCGGTCGCGATATAGATTCGGTCAGCTTTCTTCACCGCGTCGGTAATGGCTTTGACGTGTTTCTCGTTGCGCTCGACCAACTGATATTTCATGGCGAAATCGTTGTCGGTATCGACCGCACCCGTTTTGGGTACGAGGTCGCGCACATGGCCGTAGGAGGCGAGAATGTCGAACGTCTTGCCCAGATATTTTTTAAGTGTCTTGGCTTTGGAAGGCGATTCGACGATCAGTAAATTTTCTGACATAGCAGCTCAAGTGATGATGACGTTTGCATGACAACGTAACTTCCTCGGGATCGCCGAGGTCACGTTAAGGAAGGGCATGATAAGTAGATTTCTTGTGCGATGCAACTTCGCGATTTAAATGGCATCCAGATTAACGCGATCGGATAAGCGAAACGCGACCGTCCAAAATCGCCTGCCGTCGAACTCAAATTCGTCGATGACGCGCATATTGTTCTTACGAACATGAGCATGGTAGGAATGTAGATTCGATTGCGCGATGAACGCAATTCCGAGATCGAACTCTGTGCTCAGCGCGGCACTCATGGCCCTCAACAAGCCATTGAGCAGGCCAGCCCCGCGCGCTGTGCGATCGATACAAACCGGGCCATATATAAGGTATCGAAGGTCTAATAACGATTGTTCTTCGAATCTCGCGCCATGAAATCGGCTTACCATTTGCGCGATGATCGGCACCGACGCGGCAAACTCATTCGTTTCCGCCATCGCATAGGCAAGCAGTCGATCGCCCTGGGTCGCGACAAAAATCCCAAGGCCATCGTTGATCGCGGCGAGATCTTTCGCGCCATATTCAACGGACAAAAATCCTTGCTGCTGTTGGGTTTCGTCCAAATTCCAGCGCAAGTTTTGCGACTGAATCGCTAACACTTGTGGGAAATCGGCTGGCTTCGCGCGGCGAAAATTGAAGTTTGTAAGCACGTTCAAAGCATAGCGCGAGTCGAGAAAAACCTAAAGCAGTTTTCTCACCCGCACGTACTCACGCGCACTCATTGTTTGGTAAATGCCTGGAGAGCCTTTACTGGAGCGGATCTCCAGGCATAGAAGAGACAATGAGAATCAGATCGCCGCGCGCAAGGCATGGATGTAATTGATCGGCGCATGATCGGCGGCGCCACGCAGCAAAACATTGCTGGGTTGATGCATGGCAAATTCGAGCGGGAATTGTTTTTCGGCGTCGCGTTGATCGGCTTCGATTTCGGCAGGCGAAAGTGCAGCGTGCACCACGCCATTTTGGTCGATGTATTTCATCGTGCCGACGTGTTCGTAAGACCAACTCGCCGGTGGAACCGCGCACACGCCATCGCAACAATCAACATAGCGCTCGTGAACGACGCTCGCGATGGACGCGGCGAATGCGGCGTCGCCTACGCGCGGCGAGCCAAAGGTGTACAACGCATGGGGGTGGCGCAGCGCGGCGGACAGTGTGGCGAGCGCGGCGCCAAGGCTATGGCCGGTGTAGAGCATGCGAATTGACGGATAGGCATCCAATGCGGATTGAATGTCGGCCCATTTCCCCTTCAACATTTTCGCGAATCCGATGTGTACGCATCCGCTCCCGGCCCACGGCGCGTGGGCGGCCTTTAGATCAGCCACGATGTCCTTCCAATCGTTGGGCTGCGTGCCGCGATAAACCAAGATACCGATTTGTTTGGTGGGATCGACGGTTAAAAAGGCTTGCAGGCCATTCTCGTTAAACAATGTGCAATCGCTAAAGCCGATCGCGGCGAGTTGTTGCTCAATGGCTTGCTTGATCGCATCGTCACGTTCGAACCGGCAGTAAACCAATCGCGACAATTCTGCGCACAGCAACACTTCGCTGCGTAGCGCGTTTGCGTCAAGCGAGATCTACATCGGCGCAAGGCTTATACAACGCGCGGCGCGATGGATCATACGGGATGGTGCGGCTCATAGCGATCTCCCAGCGAAGATTAGCGATACAAAATACTGCTATGCTTCGCGCAATTCAACCCCTAGCGATTTCATGGAAGCCTGGCTGACCAATTTGTTCGGATCGCAATCCGGCCTTATCGCTTTATTCTTGTCGGGATTTTTCGTTGCGATGTTGATTCCCGGCGGTGCGGAAATTTTTCTGTTTAGCGCGATCAAATTGCATCCGGAAATGTTTTGGCAAGCCATCGCTGTCGCGACGCTCGGCAATGTGCTGGCGGGAATGACGACTTATTGGATCGGCCGATTGTTGCCCGAAGGAAAATCGCTGCCGGATAAAGCGAAACGCTGGCTCAGCCGCATTCACGATTACGGCCAGCCGATCATGTTGATCGCGTGGGTGCCGTGGTTGGGTGAGGCGATTTGCATTGCCGCGGGGTGGTTGCGATTGAATTTTCCAATCTCAGCATTGTTTCTCAGTGTTGGAATTTTCACGCGCTTTTGGTTGACGGCCTTGGCGGCGCGTTAGCTTACATGTTAGGCATCGAGCCATACACCAACCGACGCGCTAGGTCGCACACTCCGCACTTGATCAGCGATATTGCCCGTCCCACTCTCCATCGGGTCGGGCGTTAGTGACCTTACCGTCGGCGCCGACCTCTGGCCGGTTGATGGTGAACACGTTTTCGGGCTTGATTACGGCATAGTCCATGTAGCCGATGCGCGCGATCGGGCGCATGGCGCCGGTGTCGACGCGGCCGTCTTTGATGTACTGGTCGTCGATATGGATACCGACCACATGGCCGACGATCATGGTGTAGGTCAATGTCTTGCCATCGCGCTCGTCTGGCAGGTCGATGGTCTGCCAGAGTTTGCACTCGAAGGCGGCGGGCGCATTTTTGACGCGCGGCGGCTTGACTAGATGTGACGCGCGGCAGTAAGACCTGCAAGCTTGAACTCGTCGACGCCGTAAGGCACCGGCGCCGAGGTGGTATTCACCTCGTAGCGCAATCCCAGTTGGCGAGCGAGCATACGAACTCGCCGTTCTGGTTGATGTTCTTGAGGCTATCCTTGAGCCCGGCCGAACTGAAGATGACGTAGGGCGGTTTCTCGCTCATGGCGTTGAAGAAGCTATAGGGCGCGATGTTGATCACGCCGTCGTTGCTGATCGTCGACACCCAGCCGATCGGGCGCGGCACCACCAACGCCTTGAAGGGATCGTATTTCATGCCGTGCTGGTTGGTTGCGGTCTCGTAGAACATGTCGTGCTTTCGCGGGCGGGATCACTTATTGTATTCATGATCCTACAGGAGAACGGGTGACGAGCGCAAAGTTGTGACCTGAGCGCTAGTCGCCTTCAGACTTCAGATTTTGCAATAATTGTAAGGTGTTAGGCCAAGAGGCAGTATTGGTGCGGGCCTTGCCCTAGGCCAGCGGCTAGCCTAGGGCTACCCCGTTCAGGCATGCCATGCTACGAGCCAAGCGTGGTGCGATTAGCCCGCAACCAACATATTTGCATCCCGCGAAATTGCCCACCGACCATTCGATAGTTTTTTGAAAATCGTGAGCGTCGGCCCAGTGCGAGTCATCGGCGCACCGCCAACAATTGGCGTCATGGTTACTTTCAATTCGTTCCAACAATAGGCCGCGCTGCCGAAAATTTCGATTTCCTGAATCGAACTGGTCGCGTGAATCTGAAATTTTTCCAAAGTCTTCGCAAATGCGGCGGCGAAATTATCGCGACCGCGTATCGGTGGTTGGCCCGGCTGTAGAAACACCACGTCTTCGGCCATCAACAATTTCAAATGGGCGATGTCGCCCACCTGCGTGGCCAGCATCCAGCTTAAAATCAATTCGCGGATCGCCCGCTCATCGTCATGCATAATTCTTTTTCTTTTTTAATCGAAATATTGCAATGGAAAAACCACCGATCGGGTTAAAGACATTTTTTTGGATCACCGATATCGGTTTCATTCTCTATTGGCTGATCACGTTGTTGCAGGTCATCCCCGAAGAACTTTTGTTTAAAGACTATGATAATCCGATTTTACAGGCGTGGAATTGGTCGTTCTTGCCGCTCGATCTGGCGATCTCCGCGACGGGCCTTGCGAGTCTTTTGCTGTTTCGCCGCGAGCATCGAAGTGTGGAAAATGCTGGCGCTCATTTCGCTTACGCTGACCTTTTGTTCTGGGCTGCAGGCTATCGCGTTTTGGGTATTGCGCCAGGATTTCGATTGGCAATGGTGGCTACCGAATTTGTTTTTGTTGTTGTATCCACTTTGGTTTCTGCGGCAACTGATCTTCGGAAAATCCTCGCCGGAAGGTTGACATCTCTCGTTCGGTCGGCATAATGGCTCTACAGCTCGTACGCCGCAGGAGGAATATCATGCACCGAAAAGAAGTTTCACCATTCATCGCTGTCGGAAGACTCGTTACCATTGCGTTTGCAAGTCTCGCGTTTCTGGTATCGACCGGCTGCGCGTCTGCGCCGGGCAATGACAAGGGCGCGAGCCGCAGCGCGCAAAAAGGCAAATCCAAGGAAGGTGAGAAGATCACGATGGAGGAGCTCGATCAGTTGACTTACGGTTTTGCCGATCGCTACATGGCCTACATCGTCAGCGCCGCCGACGAGATCGAAAAAGCGGCGCGACGCCGCAACAGCGGCGGCTCGCCCACCAAGTAAAGCTCACGCAAATCAGCTCCATTTACGACATCGTGACGACCGCCGATCCGTTCACGCAGTTGCTCGATCTAACCTTGGTCGTCACGCTGCAAAGCCAAAAATGGATCGATGAAGATTTGGCCGAAGAATGGTTTGGCGATCGCGCGCAGCCGTTGATCGACGCTTCGCAAAAAGCGCGTGCGGATATTTGGAAGATGGCCAGCGCGCGTGATGAAGCCTGAACAGCTTGAAGTGATGGACTATTTGATTTGGGATTGGCGCCGAAAGAATCCTGCCGTTCACGTTGTGTCGTTCGTGCGCTTCGACGATTTCGCCGCATCGCGCGGCAAATCCATGATCGCTGACGTGAAAAGCGGTACCGGATTGCTCGCGCCGGTGAACGATGCGATTAAATCCGTTGACGAAGTGCGCCTGCTTACAGAGCGCGCGTTTTATTATGGCAAGCGCGCGCCATTCCTGATGAATTGGCAGGCGGAGGCAGCCGTCGACAATATTCTCGGTAACAGCCAAATCGAAGGGATGACACAGTCGGTCGCGACTGTGACGAAAAGCGTCGATCGCATCACCACTATGACTGAGCGCATTCCCGATGAGATCGCCAAAACCCAAGCGCGCGTCGTCAATGATTTTCAACGCCTGCATCCGTTGATTCTTGCGGGTCTCGGACAATATCGTAACGCCGTCAGCGATACGGAAGATTTAGTCGGCTCGGTGGACGACGCCACAAAAACTGCCGATACGCTTACTGAAAACATTGCAGGAAACCAGCGTCGAGCTTGAATGCGACGATGTCGGCGGTCGATAAAATTTTCATGGAGCCAGGCCGCAATGAGCCTAAGCCGCAAAATCAAAAACCGTTCGATATCGACAGCTATACGGCATCGGCATTGGCGTTAACCGGTGCGCTGAAAGAAGCGAATCAATTGCTCAATAGCACCGGCGACATGCTCGGTTCGCCGAAATTGGAGCAGCCGATAAAGCAGGTGAATGCGATTGCCACCGAGCGCATTGATCACGCGCGCCTCACCGGCACACGCTTGATCGATGTGGCGTTTTGGCGCGGCGCGGCGCTGATCGTGCTGTTTTTTGTGATGCTGACGCTTTATAAAGTTTTCGTTTCGCGCCTCGTGCCTAAAGCCGGTGGGGCTTAGCATGTCGCGGCGGTTGGTCGGTTTTTTGTTGCTGTGCGTTTTTAGCGCCGGGCTGTCATCTTCGGCAGTCGCGCGGATTTCAAAGGAAACGCCACCTGGCTGGCCGAAGCCGAAAGAAACGCTTCAACCTGAAATTGCCAAAGTAAAAATTGATGGGCGCTTGGCAGATTATCGCCGTGTCGACAAACTGGAAGGCAAGATTCGCAGCGTCGGCTCATCGACCTTGAGTAATCTGCTGAATCGCTGGTCAGAAAGTTTTAAATTGCTGTATCCCAGCGTCGATGTCGATATCACCGGCGGCGGCTCGACGATGGCAATTGCCGCGTTACTGGAAAATCGCACGGAATTGGCACCCATGAGCCGGCCGATGAATGCGAAGGAATTGGCCGATTTTCAGGCTAAGTTTGGATATCCGCCAACACGCATCACCGTTGGCTTGGATGCCATAGCCGTGTATGTGAATAAGTACAATCCGCTTGAAGCAATGACCCTAAAGCAGGTCGACAGCGTATTCTCTCTGTCCCATAAGCGTGGGGGCGATACTATCAGGACCTGGGGCCAGCTAGGCTTGAGCGCCGAATGGGCCGACATGGATATCGCGCCAAAGGGGCCGGCGAAAACCCATGGCATGTATTCCTTGTTTCGGGAAATGGTGATGGAGAACGGCGAGTTTCGTTACGACTTGAAATCGGAACCCGTGTCGACCTCCATCGTGCAAAACATCGGCGCGGAAAAAGCCGCCATCGGCTTTGCCAGTTATTTTTTCAGCAGCCGCCGCACACGGCCGCTTGCCCTATCCACAACGGATAATGGCCCTTATTTTCTGCCCACGCAGCAAAATTGCTCTGGCAGGAAAATATCCGTTGTCACGATTCTTATATGTGTACGTGAACAAAAAACCCGGTGGAACGCTGTCGCCATTGGCGGGACATTTTCTTGGATTCATTTGCTCGAAACAAGGCCAGGAGACGGCGGCTAAGGAAGGCAACTATCCGCTTAACGCGGAAATTAGCGTCAAAGAGTGCTTTGGGAATTTGTAGACGGCGTGTCAATTTCGTGCCGCGTCGGAATGACGGTCGATAATCCGGAGCGGCAAAGACGCAATCCTAAGCCGTTTTGGAAAAACTACAGAATCATGATCCCGGTTTGGCTGGTTTTGCTGGGATTGATTTGGCTCGGAATATATTTCGGGGTCGACAAGCGCGCGATAGCCGGCGTCGTTTTTCTGTTGGGTTTGTTATCGAATGCTTTTGTTTGGCTGATGGGGCTCATCGCGATTGTTCCGGTGGTTGGTCCGCTGATTGTCAAAGTGCTGTCACTGTCGATAATCTGGTTGCTAAACGCGCTTGGCTACGTCGTTTCCTTCGTTGCGATAAAGCGTGGCTATTCCAAAGACGTCATGACCTATCGCGGGTTGACCGTCGCGTTAATCGTCGGGATTGTCATCGGCTACGTGCTCGCAAAGGTGTTTTAGTTGTTGCAGGCGCGCATCAGCAGGAGTAAAAGGAAGCGAGCGCGGTGGTTGCCTTATTCAAGAGATTGAGGAATAATCGCGCTCAGAAGTCTTATAGAAGACTCAGTGAATCTCTACATCAATCGATTTACGTTCAATCAGGGGGCAAAAGTGGCAAATGGATTAACAGCATCAACCGCAAGAGCAAGCGGTGAAGGAATGACCGCCGAAGAGAAAAAAGTCGTATTTGCCTCATCCCTTGGCACGGTATTCGAGTGGTATGACTTCTACCTATTCGGCGTCATGGCCGCCATCATCGCGAAGAATTTTTTCTCCGCGTTGGATCCCGCGACGCGGGACATTTTCACGCTGCTCGCATTCGCCGCCGGTTTCGCGGTGCGCCCGTTCGGCGCGCTGGTATTCGGTCGGCTCGGGGATTTGGTCGGTCGCAAATACACCTTCTTAGTTACCATCATGATCATGGGTTTGTCGACCTTCATCGTCGGCTTTCTACCGAATTACGAGTCGATTGGCATTTGGGCGCCCATTATTTTGATCGCGCTGCGGCTGTTGCAAGGATTAGCACTCGGCGGCGAATATGGCGGCGCGGCGACCTACGTGGCCGAACACGCCCCGTCTAATCGGCGTGGCGCTTACACGAGCTGGATTCAAACCACCGCGACCATCGGTTTAATGTTGGCGTTGTTGGTTATTCTTGGCGTGCGCACCTATCTCGGTGAAGAGGAGTTCACGGCCTGGGGCTGGCGTATACCTTACTTGCTCTCGATCATTCTGCTCGGCGTTTCGTTGTGGATTCGCTTATCGTTGAATGAGTCGCCCGCGTTCGAAAAGATGAAGAGCGAAGGCACATTGTCGAAAGCACCGATTAGCGAATCCTTCGGCCAATGGGCCAACCTTAAGATTGTCATCTTGGCGTTGGTGGGCCTGACCGCCGGTCAAGCGGTGGTGTGGTACACGGGCCAGTTCTACGCGCTATTCTTCTTGGAAAAAATGCTGAAGATTGATGGCCCGACGGCGAATTTACTGATCGCGATTTCGCTCATCATCGGCACGCCGTTCTTCTTATTTTTCGGCAGCCTGTCGGACAGGATCGGTCGCAAACCGATCATCATGGCCGGCTGTTTAGTCGCGGCGCTGACCTTCTTCCCAATCTTTAAAGGACTGACCCACTACGGCAATCCGGCGCTGGAAGCGGCGCTGCAAAACTCGCCCATCACAGTCGAAGCGGATCCGGCCACCTGCGCGTTCCAGTTCAATCCGACCGGTACGAAGAAATTTACGACACCTTGCGATGTAGCTAAAAACTATCTGGCGACCAACGGTGTGAATTACACCAACATCGATTCGCCCGGCATGGCCGTTGCACAAGTCAAGGTAGGAGAGAAAGTTATTCTCGCTTATGACGGCAAAGCGCCGAACGCGAAAGAAGAAGGTGAGCGCTTCAAGAAAGAGTTAAGTGAAGCGATCAAAGTAGCGGGCTATCCCCCCAAAGCCGATCCGGCGCAGATTAACAAAGTGATGTTGGTGCTATTGCTGACACTATTGGTGATCTACGTCACGATGGTTTACGGCCCGATCGCCGCGATGCTGGTGGAATTGTTCCCAACACGGATTCGCTACACCTCGATGTCGTTGCCCTATCACATCGGAAATGGCTGGTTTGGCGGCTTCTTGCCGGCTACCGCCATCGCCATTGTCGTCTCACGTGGCGATATCTACTCCGGACTTTGGTATCCCGTCATCATTGCATTAGGCACCTTCGTAATCGGCATGTTATTCATCAAAGAGACGAAGGACGTTGATATCTTGGCGAAGGACTAATACTTCCCACCCAGCAAAAAGCCCTTGGCTAGTCCAAGGGCTTTTTTTTGAGATGCCCGAAGAAGCCCGTGGATATTGCCTGTACGAGCATCGGCGCGATCGAATCAACGAGCCTAGCTTCCCTTAAATTCCCGAACAATCTGCTGTTGCCGGCGGCTCACCGGTAATTTTTCATCGCTGGATTTGAGCAACACCACCCAATGCCCGTCACTTCCTTCTTCTGCGACGCGCTCGAAGCCGTGAATCGCATTGCGAGCGACGAGACACGATCGGTGAATCCTTAAAAAATACTCGCCAAACTCGTTTTCCAAATTCGTAAGCGACTCTTCGATAAGATATTCGCGCTGGGCCGTTTTGATGGTGACGTACTTCAATTCAGCGCGCAAATAAATGATATTGCTGACCGGCACCAGCAAAATTTTGCCCCGCTCCGATACGCTTAAGTGGCTACGTGCCCGTTCTTGAAGCTGCTCAAGGCCCGTAAGCTTGGCGCCTAAACGTCCTTCTGCTTTTTCTAGCGCGGCCTGTAAACGCTCACGCCGAATCGGCTTCAACAGATAGTCGACGGCATTGAGTTCAAAGGCCTTAACGGCATAGGCGTCAAATGCTGTGGTGAAGATAACCGCCGGCGGCACCATCAAATTTTGCAGGTGGCGCGCAACTTCTATGCCGTCCATGCCAGGCATTCGGATGTCTAACAGAACGACGTCGACGCTCATTTCATTAAGCAGCGCAACGGCTTTCTTGCCATCACTGGCTTCGGCGACGACGGATAGGCTCAAGTGCTCGCTGATGTCTTGTAGAACTTCCTTGAGCCGATTGCGCGCAGGCAATTCATCGTCCACGACCAAAATCTTAAGCGGCGCATCCATTAGCGGGCAGTCGTATAGGGAATCGTAATGGTCACTTGATATCCGGCACTCACCACCTGGCTTTTCATACTGGCTTCGACGTCAAAATGCAGTGCGAGGCGCTCGCGAATATTGTTCAGCGCCATTTTGTTGCCTTGATGATGGGTGCCGGAATCGCCGTGGTACGGATTCCGTAGAACGAAATAGACGTGATCGCGATTGCGATAGATGTTGATATTGATCTCGCCGGGCTCGGCCGATGGCTCAATGCCGTGATAAACCGCATTCTCCAGCAAGGGTTGTAAGATTAATGGCGGCACTAACGCATCTTCCGGCATTTTGTCGATATGCCAAGCCACACGCAACCGATCGCCAAGGCGAAGCTGTTCGAGTTCGAGATATTGGCGGCACAGCACGAACTCGGTCTGCAATGGCACAAGCTGGCGGTTATCGCCCATCAAAACGCGGAAAAGATCGGCTAGATCCTCTAACACGCGCTCGGCGCGACGCGGGTCGGCGCGCATTAAGCTTAAAACGGCGGTCAAACTATTAAACAAAAAATGGGGCCGAATGCGCGCCTGCAACGCCTGAAGACGGGCCTCGGTAATGGCCGGTGATAACGCGCGGCTGCGTAAGTTTAGGTAAAAAAGGACGACGCCCGTGACGACCAGCGTAAAAACCAGCACAGCAGGTAGGGAGAGGAAATCATCCTGCGGCAACAATGCGTGAATCCCGAAATACAACAGAATGCCGATCGCCGTTTCAAGAACAAATACCGCAATCACAAACTCGCGGTAGGCTCGACCGGTAAATGCGCGTCGCAGCGCGCATAACAAAAGCAGGCTCGTGAGCAGCGCCGGCTGAATGAAAACGGATAGCGGCAAAAACTCCTGCCAAAATCCCGGCCACGTCGGTTTGCGTGCCAAACCGGCAAGAACGCCCATGCCGTTGACGATGAAGATGACTCGCAGCATCACGCCTAGATTGCAGAAGTCGGGCAGCGCGGGTGGTGGCGTGTTTTGATTTATACTGGCCATCCTTTAATTGTAAGCAGCTTTTTCCATGTCCGGTCAACAAGACGATTCCGCAAAAGCCTGGTCCGGCCGCTTTTCTCAACCTGTTGCGGATTTGGTCAAACGCTATACGGCGTCGGTTGTATTCGATCAGCGCTTGGCCGAATTCGACATTCAAGGCTCGCTCGCGCATGCGCGAATGCTTGCCAAACAATCCATCATCGCAGCAACAGATCTTGCCGACATCGAACGCGGCATGGCGCAGATATTGGCAGAGATTCGGGCAGGCCAATTTGTTTGGTCAATCGACCAAGAAGACGTTCACCTAAATATTGAGAAGCGCTTAACCGCGTTGGTCGGTGATGCCGGCAAACGTTTGCACACCGGCCGTTCGCGCAATGACCAGGTCGCGACGGACATTCGCCTGTTCCTACGCGATGCGGTTGACCAAATAATCGCCGCCCTGGCAAAACTGCAAGCCTCGATTATCGGCCTAGCCGAAACGCACGCGGCGACACTCATGCCCGGCTTCACCCACCTGCAAGTCGCCCAGCCCGTGACTTTTGGCCATCATCTGATGGCTTATTTTGAAATGTTGGCGCGGGATGGCGAGCGAATGCGCGATTGCCGCAAGCGCGTAAACCGTTTGCCGCTCGGTGCGGCGGCATTGGCGGGAACCAGCTTTCCAATCGATCGGGTCTTTGTGGCGACAGCGTTGGGATTTGACGGCGTCTGTGAAAATTCGCTGGACGCCGTATCCGATCGCGACTTTGCGATCGAATTCTGCGCGGCCGCAGCCATTGTCATGACGCATCTTTCCCGGCTGTCCGAAGAATTGATTCTTTGGATGAGCCCGCGATTCGGTTTCATTGAACTGGCGGACCAATTTTGTACCGGCTCCAGCATCATGCCGCAAAAGAAAAATCCTGACGTTGCCGAGCTTGCGCGCGGCAAAACCGGCCGTGTGAACGGCCATCTGATCGCGCTGCTGACTTTGATGAAAGGCCAGCCACTGGCCTACAACAAAGACAATCAAGAGGACAAAGAGCCGCTGTTCGACACCGTCGACACGCTATTGATGACGCTGACAATCTTCGCCGACATGCTCACAGAAGTCACAGTTTATCCCGACGCGATGCGAAAAGCGGTGTTGGAAGGCCACGCGACCGCGACGGATTTAGCGGACTATTTGGTCAAAAAAGGCGTGCCGTTTCGCGATGCCCACGAGGCGGTCGCGCGAGCGGTGCGGGCTGCGGAAACCCAAGGTTGCGATCTCAGTGCGTTGCCGCTTGCTACTTTGCGCGAATTTTCGCGCCTTATCGAGCCCGACGCGCTTGCCTTGCTAACCCCGGAAGGCTCACTCGCCGCGCGAAATCACATCGGCGGCACCGCGCCTGAGCAAGTTCGGGCTGCGATTCAGCGCGCCAAGGCCAAGCTCACCTCCTAGGAAGCTGACTTCGGCACGTGCTCGCGGCACACCAAGCGCGTTTCTGGGCCTGATAGGCGTTCGGCAAACAATGCGCAATGATGGGTTCGCTGGCTCTTACGCTGGCAATAAATACACGTGTTGCAAACCCCAAAGGTGCGGGCGCCGTTATAGCTTTGCAGCATGTAAAGTGTCTCGCGCAGCGCCGATACGCCGTTACGAATCCGATTGGCGCTGATATTGCGTGTCGCCGATTGCCACAGCGACGCCGGTTGCATCGCCTCAAGCATTTCTTCGCCCTGCTGGCTCAGTCTGAGCCGTACAACGCGTCGATCGACCTCATCTTGGTAGCGTTCAATTAGTCCGCGACGGTCTAACAAGAGCAAACTTTGCGACACAGTACCCTTGGTAACACCGAGAAACTCCGCTAACGATTGCGGCGTATTGCTGAAGCGATTGGCTTGGTTTAAAAATAGCATTGCTTCCAAATGCACCGGCTGGAGCCCTTCTTGGCCGATCACGCGGCGCATTTCCGCGCGAATTAGATTGCCTAACCGCTCCACCAACTGCAACATCGCTACCGGATTTTTAAGCATTTCCCACCGTCCTTTATTAGTATCGAGTCGACACTAAATTACCGCACATGTATTTTATCAAAAAATTAGTATCGACTCGACACCATCAGATTTCTATCTCTCTGAATTATATGAAAATATCGATCTTGAACCATTTTTTGCTCACGCCCAATCCACTTGTACTCACATCGGCGCCATTTCACATAGTGCCCGGAGAACCAATATTCATGCGGGTCTTCAGGAATCGAATATCTTTTTGCAGCAGTTTTTCGGGTTAATAGTAGCCCGCGAACCCGTCGAAAACCGCGCCGGTGCTGTGATACCATGGTGGCACTATTTTCTTGGGTGAGCATACTATGGCGAATGCAATTAGGCTAGCGATACTGCTATTGGCGCTAGTCGGTTGCGGCCTGAAGGGCCCGCTGAGCTTGCCTGAATCCAATCCGCAGCCACAAAAAGATCAAAAGAAATGAGCAACACCTCGCTAATTCGAACGCTTCAAAACGAACTCTATGTCGAGGACGTGCCCCTCGCACGAATCGCGACTGACTATGGCACGCCCTGTTACATCTATTCGAAGGCAATGCTTGCTCGCGCCTATGGCGATTTCGCCGCGGCATTTCCCGAGCGAAATACATTGATTTGCTACGCGGCAAAAGCCAATTCCAACCTCGCGATCCTTAATCTGTTCGCCGGATTGGGCGCCGGTTTCGATATCGTTTCCGAGGGAGAGCTGCATCGCGTCATCGTCGCCGGCGGCGATCCTCGCAAGGTGGTTTTTTCCGGCGTTGGGAAGCGCGCGGAGGAAATGCGCGTCGCACTCGAACACAATATTCTTTGCTTTAATGTCGAATCAGAACCCGAATTACTGCGCCTAGCCGAGGTTGCGGGCGCGATGGGAAAGCGTGCGCCGGTCTCGATTCGTGTCAATCCAGATGTCGATCCCAAGACCCATCCTTATATTGCGACGGGACTGAAGGAGAATAAATTCGGTGTCGCGTTCGACGATGCGCGGGCGATTTATCGTCGCGCGAGCTTGCTTCCCGCCGTCGCAATCATAGGGATCGATTGCCACATTGGCTCGCAGATTACCGACGTCGCGCCGTTCGCAGACGCCTTGGATAAAGTGTTGGCCCTGGTCGACGAGCTCGCGAGTGATGGCATCGCCTTACATCACATCGACCTGGGTGGCGGCATCGGTATTCAGTATAAAGATGAAGTGCCGATCGCGCTAAGCCACTATGCGGCAACCTTGAATGCACGCCTAAAGGGGCGAAACTACCAATTGATTTTCGAACCGGGCCGTTCTCTGGTTGGCAACGCCGGGCTGCTGCTGACGCGGGTGGAGTACATCAAACAGGGTGGCGAGCGCCGCTTTGCCATCGTCGATGCTGCGATGAACGATTTGATACGGCCGGCTCTCTATGAGGCCTATCACGAAGTCGTATCGCGTCGCACCACGCGAGGGTGAATCCACTTCGCTATATGACATTGTCGGCCCCGTTTGCGAAAGCGGCGACTTTCTCGCACGGCAGCGTATGCTCGCCGTCGCGCCGGGCGATCTGCTCGCCGTCTTGTCCGCCGGCGCCTATGGCAGCGTCATGACTTCCAACTACAACACCCGTCCGCGCCCAGCAGAAATCATGGTTGACGGATCTTCGACGCATCTCATCCGCGCTCGCGAACGCGTGCAAGACCTCTACGCGCACGAAAAACTATTGCCTTAAGTCACCTCGTCGCGGTGCGGATCGGTCGCGTCGCGCGCGTCCTCGACAGGCCCGCATACAAATATTGCACACTTGCATCAATTAGTATCGAGTCGATACTAATTACTTATAAATCATGCAAAAAACATTAGCAAATGCGTTGAATTCCTGTGCATTTTCGAAAAGCTTGCCATAGAATTCAAACACCAAGATAAAAGTCAAGCGTAGTGATGATTTCCAGTTGTTATCGCTATCTTGATTCGCTCACCGATGCGCTTGGTCGTGTTAGTGACATCGCACGAGTCTTAACAGACCATACGGTAAAACTTTATTAAGGAGTTATATATATGGCAACAGCAGCAAAGAAACCCGCGGCAAAGAAGCCCGCCGCGAAAAAGCCCGTAGCTAAGAAGCCCGCCGCAAAAAAAGCGGTCGCCAAAAAGCCCGTGGCAAAAAAAGCCGTCGCTAAGAAACCTGCGGCGAAAAAACCGGCTGCCAAAAAGGCAGTAGCAAAGAAGCCTGCGGCTAAGAAGCCTGCGGCGAAGAAAGCAGTAGCGAAGAAGCCTGCGGCCAAAAAAGCCGTGGCTAAGAAGCCCGCAGCGAAGAAAGCCTGTAGCGAAAAAAGCTGCAGCGAAAAAGCCTGCAGCGAAAAAGGCCCCGGCCAAGAAAGCACCGGCAAAGAAGGCAGTAGCGAAGAAACCTGCTGCCAAGAAGCCAATGGCGAAAAAGCCAATGTCTTCGCCGATGGCGCCCGCCCCGCTGATCAAGCCTATCTTTTCTTAAGGCTCTACGGCGAAACGCCGCCGTTCAGTCGCGCAAGATTATCTGTGCGGGAGAATGGCGGCGACTCCTTTTTGCTTCTTTCTAAACTCGCTGCACCGTGCCGGACGTGACAACGTTGGCGCGTTGGCGTTTCTGCAAATGCCAATAAATTCGCAATCCAAGTAGCAGCGATAGGATCGCAGCGTAAAGCAGCGGTTCGCGAATATCTTTCTTCACCAGCCACCAGTAATGCACCACACCCAAAATTGCGATGGCGTAGACCAGGCGATGTAGCGTTTGCCAGCGCTTGCCGCCGAGGCGCTTGACCATTGCGTTAGTCGAGGTCGCCGCGAGTGGGATCAAGCATAGAAATCCCGCGAAACCGACGGTGATGAATGGCCGCTTGATGATGTCCTTTACGATGTCCTGCAGATCGAAGAATTGATCGAGCCAAATGTAAGTCACGAAATGCAAGCTCGCATAAAAGAATGCGAATAAACCAAGCATACGGCGCAGCTTAATCAGCCACGCCCAACTCGTCAGCCGGCGTAGCGGCGTGATCACCAACGTGATCATCAGAAAAATTAGTGTCCAGTCGCCTAGATCCCGCGTGATGAACTCGATCGGATTAGCGCCGAGATCGAACGCCTGCCCACGCCAAGAATTCCAACCACGCAAGGCGAGCAGTAGAAATGGCGTCATCGAGGCGAAAAAGATGACAAATTTAAGCCAACCAACCTCCTTCGCCGTGAGGTTCTTAAGAAACACGAACGGATTCATCAGAACGACTTCTTCAAATCCATTCCGGTGTAAAGCTGGGCAACTTGATCCGCATAGCCATTAAACATCAGCGTTTTGCGCTTGCCAAATTCGCCGATGCGGCGTTCTTTTGCCTGACTCCAGCGCGGGTGATCAACGTCCGGGTTGACGTTGGAATAAAAGCCATACTCATTCGCCCCCGCACGATTCCATGCCGTCAACGGCTCCTTCTCGACGAAGCGAATCTTCACGATTGACTTCGCACTCTTGAAACCGTATTTCCATGGCACCACAATACGCACGGGCGCGCCGTTTTGATTCGGCAACACTTCGCCATAAAGCCCGACGCCAAGCAACGCGAGTGGATGCATCGCCTCATCCAAGCGCAAACCCTCGACATAGGGCCAATGTAGCACCGGCGATTTTTGTCCCGGCATCTGATCCGGCGCTTGCAGTGTCGTGAATTCGACAAACTTCGCTTTGCCCGTCGGCTCGACACGCTTAATCAATTCGCTGAGTGAATAGCCGATCCACGGGATCACCATCGACCACCCCTCGACGCAACGCAAGCGATAAATCCGCTCTTCCAGCGGCGCGAGTTTGAGCAGTTCATCGATGTCGTAGACCTTTGGACGCTTCACTTCGCCTTCGACCGAGACCGTCCAGGGCCGCGTTTTCAACGTTGACGCGTAGGACGCCGGATCGGATTTATCAGTTCCGAATTCATAAAAATTATTGTAGCTGGTCACATCGCGCAGCGGTGTGAGCGGATCTTCAGCGGTCGCCGTTGCTTTCTTGGCTAGGCTTAATTTCGTTAACGCAAGCGCATCCAGCGGCGCCAGAATGCCGCTCGCGAGCGTGGCGAGGCCGGTTACTGCGCCAAGCTGCAAAAACTCGCGGCGCTTCAGATAAAGCTGTTTATCGGTAATCTCGGACGGAACAATGTCTGCATTTGGTCTAATAATCACGTGCTGTCTCCTGGGTTCTCGATGTGGCTTTATACGAATCGGGGGCAAATCTAGATGTTCGTCGACTTGAGAAGTCTATCCTGACGTTTGGACAAAACCATCACGAAAAGATCACATTTTCAAAGTCGTAAATTCCTATCATCTCGCACTCATTCGTATTTGGCTATTGCGGTTGCCCAACTCAGACGGATTGTACGGCGCAACCCGGAGCCACCTGATTCGCGTCAAGATTATATCGACTTCCCCGATCGATCTCTTCTAAACCGCGTGGACTCGCTGTAAATCTGTCGATATCATCTCGGCATGTTTACCAAACTGGCTTCGTTCTGTTCCTCGCTTATTGAATGGCTAACGCCCAGCACTCGCGCTTGGCACGGTGCTGCCTGGGCGCTGTTGATCGTCACGACGATCCTATCGCTCACCCATTTATTCGATTTTTTCGCCAGCGGCGACACCCATCTCGGGACGTGGCTTGTATATCTAGGCATTAGCGCAGTCGCTCTGGTCGGCGGTTTATTAATCCGCCTGGCGATTAATCTTCTCCAAGCGCGCAATCTCTTTTACAGTTGGAGCTCCGCCGCGTGCCTAGCGTTACTTATCGTGATCTTCAGGAATAACGCGCGCAACGGCATCGCAATAGGTTTGGCCATTGTTGTCTTGCTCGGGGCGTCGATGGCTGGAGCGGCAATTGCCGCATTAAGAAACGGCACTCGACCACGCACGCAATCGTACATTTATTTGGCGTTGAGCGTAATCGCGCTGCTGACCGGCACGCTGCTGCTAAATTGGAACGGCGATCGTCATATTGCGCCACCCAATGCCGCAGCCGGCGTGACACCGCCGGTACTGACTCTGCCGGATCCGTCGCTTCCCGGCTCCCACCAAGTTCTCACCCTGACCTACGGCAGCGGCATGGATAGACATCGCCCTGAATATGCCGCAGGCGCTGCAATTAAGACCGCGTCGGTCGATGCGTCGCCTTTCATCGAAAACTGGAAAGGCCGCGCGGGATGGGCGCGCAGCCGGTTTTGGGGGTTCAACGCAACGAAACTCCCGCTCCAGGGTCGGGTTTGGTACCCCGATGGACCCGGACCCTTTCCGTTGGCGTTGATCGTTCACGGCAACCATGCGATGGAAGACTTTTCCGATCCTGGTTACGCTTACCTCGGCGAGTTGATGGCCAGTCGTGGGATCATTTTCGTATCGGTCGATGAAAATTTTCTGAACTTTTCGCTAAGTGACCTACTAGGTTACCCAAACGACGGACTACGAGATGAAAACGACGCTCGGGGTTGGATGCTACTGGAACATATTCGGCAATGGACTCTGTGGAACCAAGAGGTAGGCAATCCCTTTCACGGTCGCGTCGACACCGGACGCATTGCGCTGCTGGGACATTCCCGTGGCGGGGAGGCGGTGGCGATCGCCGCCGCATTTAATCGGCTACCCAACTATCCTGACAACGCTCGCGTCAAGCTCGGCTATAACTACGCAATTCGTGGCATCGCCGCGATCGCGCCGACCGATAGCAAATACAAGCCCGCGGGAGTCGGTCTGGCACTGGAGAACGTCAACTACTTTGTGTTGCACGGTTCAGCCGATGGCGACCTCCACTCATTTCATGGCTCGCGCGCTTACCATCGGGTAAAGTTCACCGAGGGCGACTATCATTTTGCATCGACGCTTTATATCCACAATGCGAATCACGGCCAGTTCAACACCGGCTGGGGCCGCGTCGATAGCGAGACGGGTATTGACGCGCTGCTATTCAACGATGCGCAAATCATGCCGAGCGCCGATCAGCAACGCATCACTAAAGTATACATATCGTCTTACCTAGAAACGATTCTTCACGATCAACGCGGCTACTTACCGCTGTTTCGCGATTATCGCGTTGGGCGAGGCTGGCTCCCCGATAACATCTACCTGCAACAATTCCGCGATTCTGGGTCCAAGTTCGTCGCCACATTCGAGGAGGACATCGATGTCACAACAACAACCATCCCAGGAGGAAAAAGCGACGGTAGGCAACTACGAGATTGGAAAGAACACGCAATCAAGTTGAAATCCGAAAACATGGATACTCGCGCCGTCTTTCTGGGATGGGATTCCAATGAAAATGCTGGCCTGGCCGCCTATACGGTCACCTTGCCTGATGTCGGCTTTTCGTTAGAAGGATCGAAATTTTTGATTTTCTCCATGGCCGACACCAACGGAGGGAAAGAAAACAAAAATGAGCCGATTGACCTCACGATCGAGTTGATCGATGCCAAGGGCGAGGTGGCACGATTACCGCTGCATACGGTCGGCCGCCTGCAGCCGCAAATTGAATCGCACATTATGAAGCTCGATTGGTTAGCACGAACCAAAACCGCCGAACCGGTGTTCCAGTCGTTCGAGTTTGCGCTCGCTGCTTTCGTTTCGGTCAATCCCAAGCTTAAACCGGAAACGCTGCGTACGGTACGGTTCGTGTTCGATCAAACGAAAAACGGCCTGGTACTGCTCGACGACATTGGATTCCGCTGAGCGCGCGAGATCGGATTTCGCTCGCAATATTGCTCAGATTGGCGATCAGAATAGTTTTCTCGTCACTTAATAATTATCGTTAGCACCAGTAATAGCCAATGGCCTGCGACCCAGTATCCATGCGCCTTCTGGCGTAGTGTCTAATGGAGATTACGCCAGATTGGGCGCTTCGACTTGCCCGGCACGCATCAAACCGCCGGCGCCGTATTTGAGCTTAGATTGATACAACGCTTGGTCGACCGATTCGAGAACTTTATCCAGTGTCGCGCCATCGGTCGGCGCTTCGCCGTAGGCGATAGTGACGCTCATATCCTGGCCGCGAGACTGAGCGGACGTTTTTACTTTTTCTTGAATGCGGCGCGCGACGTACTCGGCTTCATCCATGCTGGTGTTGCTCAAAATGAGCACGAATTCATCGCCGCCGAATCGCGCGGCGATGTCGTGGGAGCGCAGCGATTCGCGCAGGACCGCGCCCAATTCGCGTAGCGCTTGATCGCCCGCCGGATGGCCAAAGGTATCGTTGATGCTTTTGAATTTATCCATGTCGGCGAACATGACGACAATTTTTTCGCCGTGGCCAAGACTTCGGTCAAACAATCGCTCGGCGATTTCGTATAACCCGCGGCGATTTAATAGACCGGTTAGCGTATCGGTCGCGCTGGTGTGCTCCAATTGGCGTCGGCTCGACTCTATCCGACCCATCAAGATATAGGCATAGATCAGCACAATGCCAGAAAACAACGTCAGGAAAATCATGCCCGGCGCCATGCTCAAGGTTGAGTGCATTTGCCGAATCGCCAGCGACACTAACCCGCCGATAAAAGACGCAATTAAGCCTTCGGCAAAGAACGGCATACCATAGCGCATGCCGTTACCGAGCACGACGAGAATGTACACGATCAAGCTCGGCGGAATGTCATAGGGATCATTTAATACCGCAACCGAAACCGCGACGATGTCGAGCCACATTGCGACTCGGTAACGCGTAATGGAGCGCGGTTGCCTCCATGCATGCCACATCATGATGGTATTAATCACGCCATGGGCGAGGAAAACCGCGTAGATCTGCCACTGGCTCATGCCCATTCGGGTCGGCGCAGTGGAACTGCTGAAGAACACGAGAGCTAACGCAACGAATAGGTAACGCGTTAAAAACTGAATTAGTTGCTCGTTCCAACTAGCAAAGCGCACCGAACCCGACCAGGAATCAGACGTGCGGCGACCGCTGGCACGGCGATCCTCCCGTCCTTTGCGACGATCAGCTAACGGCGAGCGTTCAGCCACGAGTCGGCCGACGCCTGACTTGTACTTGTAGCAATTTCACCTCCTCTACCGCCCTCACAGCAGAAATAGTGTTGCCAGCCCTAGGAAAATAAAAAATCCCATACTATCGGTGATCGCCGTGATTAACACACTCGATCCCACTGCCGGGTCTCTGCCCAACCGATGCATGGTTAACGGTAACAATGTTCCCATCAATGCCGCGACCAGGAGATTGAGCGTCATTGCGCTCGCCATTACTATTCCGAGCGGTACACTATGATAAAGCAGATAAGCAATCACGCCCAGTATGCTGCCCCAAAATAGGCCATTTAAAAGACTTACTGCCAACTCTTTGGCGAGCAATTTCTTGACGTTCGCGACGTTAATCGAGCCAAGCGCCAGTCCGCGCACAATCAGCGTCGTGGTTTGATTGCCGGAATTGCCGCCGATGCCGGCAACGATCGGCATCAGCGCCGCGAGCGCCGCTAATTTCTCGATGCTGCCCTCGAACGCACCAATCACGCGCGATGCGATCAACGCCGTAACCAAATTAATGGCCAGCCACAACCAGCGGTTTTGCGCGCTTTTCCAAACCGACGAAAACAGATCTTCTTCTTCCCGCAAACCCGCCAAGCCAAGCATCTGGCTATCGGATTCTTCGCGGATCACGTCGACCATCGAATCCACCGTGAGTCGCCCGACAAGGCGATTAGAACTATCCACCACCGGCGCGGAAATAAAGTCATAGCGTTCAAACGCCGACGCCGCGTCGGCCGCATCGTCAGTCGGCTTGAAGCTGGTGACTTCTTTTTCCATGATGTCGCCAACGTTGGTCTCCGGATCGAGCACCAACATGCGATTTAACAGAAGGCCGCCGAGCAAATGATCGTCGCGATCGACAACGAACAGTTGATCGGTGTGATCCGGCAATTCTCCCAGGCGACGCAAATAACGCATCGCCGTCTCGATGCTGATGTCCGGACGCACGGAAACAATTTCGAAGTCCATCGCCGCACCGACGGACTCGTCAGGATACGAAAGCGCCGATTGCAAGCGCGCGCGATCTTGCGCGTCCAAACTTTCCAACACATCGTGGATAACATCGCGCGGTAAATCCGGCGCGAGATCCGCTAACTCGTCGGCATCGAGTTGCTCGGCCGCCGCGACCAGCTCCCGAGAATCCATGCTCGCGATGAGCGTTTCGCGAACCGAATCGGAAACTTCCAGCAGAATTTCGCCGTCACGCTCCGCCTTCACCAATTCCCATACGCGCAAGCGCCGTAGCGGCGGCAAGGTCTCGAGAATGCGCGCGACGTCGGCCGGATGCATATCGTCCAGCTTGGTCTGCAAGCGATGCTTAAAATCGGCGAGACTTTGCCGATGAACAAGATTCTCGACCAACGCCTGATTCGGCATATGCTGAGCGTGAACCAAATGCTCGACCAGTTCATGCTTATCGAGCAAGCTAGAAATGTCCGCAAACGCGCGCTCGATATCCTCCGCCGGACGCGGTTCGGTTCGATCGATCGCTACGTTAGGATTTTCCAACTCGCTCATCCCGTCATTTTAGGGAAAATGGCCTGGCGGCGTCTAACTATTCTGTCGCGTGGCAACATACGTAGTCTGTTTTGCAGCACCTATGCTGAGCGACAGCACGAGCACAAGCCACCGCACACCTTCCGCTCACGTCGCGAGAATGGACTTAAACGCTTCGTTGGCGCTGAATCACTCGGAGATTCGCAGACGTTGATCGCATCGTTTCCCGTCTCCGGGCGCCGCGCTGGTTGTTGGTCACCGAGCAGATCACCGTGTTGGCTTGAATGTGCTCGCCCAATTCAAAGGAATTATTCCGCGACAAACTTCCAATCGAAATATTTTTTGCCACCGCGAGGAGATCGCGAATAGCCTCGCCGCCCCGTTACATCGGCTATGCACGCCGATGACTTGATTGTTTTTAACGTTGGGCCTTCGATGGCAGCGTCAACCTACGCGCGCAATCGTTCAGCTATCGATGCATCCGACGATAAACGCAAACATCAATGCGTCAAGTGGCATTATCCATGCGGCGCTCCCGGCATGCATTGCCAGCGTCCATGCAGGGCGCGGCTCGTGGCACGGCGTTTAACGTGCGCACGACACACGCGGTATGTCGATTACTCGGCCGATACAGGCAAATAAGTCAGCGTGCGCGATGCGCACGCCTGCTACACCGAAAACCGTTTCTAGGAAATGTTGCTTTGCAAGACTTGACCCAATACTGTTTTAAGCGCCTACGGGGCGTTTTCGAGCGCATCGCGTGGATTTCGTCTTTCGATGACGACAACAAAAACAGTATTCGCCTAACTTTGAAGGAATCTTAACCGAACAGTATTGGGTCAAGTCTCAATGCTGTTCGTTTAAGCGCCACCGCCGCATTTTTGGGCACTTCGTCTCTGCTTCGAGCATTCGACGACGGCACAAAAAACAATATTCCACCAACTTTGCAGGAGTGCTAACCGAACAGTATTGAGTCAAGTCTTGCAAAGCAACATTTTCTAGTAACGGTTATCAGTGTAGGCCCCGTATCTGTCACATAGAGCGCCTGGTACATCCGCTGTTTTGTTACGGCAGTTCAACTGCAGCAAGTTGCCTCTGAATGATGCGCGTCTTGCGCAACAGTCCACGCGCACTGCGGTTTTTATCGTAAAAACGCGGATTCGGCACCATGGCAGCAAGTTTGGACGCTTGCGCCGGGCCAAGCTGGGCGGCGCCAACATTAAAGTAGTGGCGCGCGGCGGCTTCGGCGCCGAATACGCCGTTGCCCCACTCGATAACGTTGAGATAAATTTCGAAGATCCGTTGTTTCGTCATGAGTTGTTCTAGCATCATCGTAATCAACGCTTCTTCGCCCTTGCGCCAAGGTGTGCGACGGCCGGAGAGAAACAAATTCTTCGCTAGTTGCTGCGAAATAGTGGAGCCGCCGGCGACGATTTTCCCGCGCTTTGCATTCTTAACCATGGCGCGCTGAATGCCCTGCCAGTCGAAACCTTCGTGGTCGACAAATTTAGCGTCTTCCGCGGCGATGACAGCGCGCTTGAGATGATTGGAAATCTGATTGTAGGGAACCCAGCGATGGCGCAATTCGGCATTGGGGTTTTTTTCCTGCAAAATGCCCAGCCGCTCTTCCATAAACGCGCTCGTCGACGGATTGTGATTGACCCACCAAGCGACATGGGCCAACACCCACATTTGGTACAGAATCAGCAGCAGGAAGATAAATCCTACGGCGATCCACAGCCACCGATTTAAGAATATCAATTCTGAATATTTTTAAGTTTGCTAAACACCGGCGCCGTATCCGGGCGCACGCCGCGCCAAATAAAAAACGATTCCGCGGCTTGTTCGACCAACATGCCTAAGCCGTCGGCGACTTTGCCCGCACCATCTTCCCTGGCAAATTGCAGGAATGGCGTGCGGCCTTTGCCATACATCATTTCGTAAGCCAGCGATCCGCGAGCAAACAAATCGGCGGGCAAAGGCAATGCTTCGTTCTTAACGCTGGCGGCGCTGGCGTTAATGACGATATCGAACGCACGCCCCTTTAATTCGGCAAAGGTGACGGCGGCAAGCTCGGTGTGCTTGAAAAACGAAATTTGAAAATAACGGCTGATGAGCTGCGTCGCTTTTTCCGGCGTGCGATTTACAATCGTGAGGCTGCGCGGCTCCTCCTGCAAAAGCGGAAACATCACGCCGCGCGCAGCACCACCAGCGCCAATCAACAGCACCCGCTTATTGCGAATGGCGATGCCGAGATTTTGCGTTATGTCGCGCACCAAACCAACGCCGTCTGTGTTGTCGCCGACGATGGTATCGCCGGCGAATTTCAGCGTGTTGATCGCGCCGGCATCAAGGGCTCGCGGGCTTTTTGCGGTCGCAAGCTCGAACGCTTCCAGTTTGAAAGGCAACGTAACGTTGAGACCGCGCCCACCGATTTTGATGAAAGTTTTCACTTCGTTGACAAAACCGTCCAGCGGCGCGAGCAACGTTTTATAGAGAATTTCTTGCCCGGTTTGCTTAGCAAATTCAGCGTGAATCAGCGGCGACTTACTATGGGCGATGGGATTGCCGATAACGGCATAGCGATCGATCATGGATGATCCGTGGAGAGCCGCATCTAGCCTTGCTTCCAGGGCAGGCCTGCCGCGCGCCAGCCACCCACGCTGCTGCGATGGCCATTCCCATCTTTGTCGCCTTCGAAACCTTGCAACACGTTGTAGCAATCGAGATAACCCGCTTGTGTCGCCATCGCGGCAGCGGCATGGGATCGCGCGCCCGAGCGGCACATAAACATCACCAACGATTCTTTGTCGACCTGCTGGCGTAACGCGTCTATAAAATGTGGGTTAGCTTGGCCACCCGGGTAGGTTTGCCATTCAATTTGTTCCGCGCCGGGAACAAAACCAACCCATTCCCACTCCGCGCGGGTGCGCACGTCAACCAGCTTCGCCGCTGGCGCTTCCTGCAAGATCAGATAAGCCTCCGCAGGCAAAAGCGCGCCCTCGTAGGGTAAACTCATTTCTTTGGCGCGCTGCTGCGCGACCTTCAGTGTTGCAGATATTTTGCTCATCGATTCTCCGCTACGCTGCTCGCGTAAGATTGATCTTCAGGCGACAATTCTACCAACTATCCTGGCGACATTGCTGCGGCAGAAGCACAATTTGCGCCTAAACTAGACCTTGATGATGATCGCTGCGCTTTACACAACTTGGTATGCCATTCGCGGGCTGTTGCTTTCAATGCTCTGGATCGGGCTCGCCTTCGCCATCGGGCTGGGTGCACATGAACTGATGTCGTCGGAATGGCAAGCCGATTATCTTTCGAAAAAATCTAAGGAGTTGACATTTCAGGTTGGACAAGGCGCGAGCACGAGCATACGTTTTCCGGCGACCGGGCCTTTTGACGAGCGCTTTGGCTACGCCAATTTGGCCAGCCTGAGCAAAAATCTAATCGCCAAAGACTTCGATATCGCCAAGCAAGCGCGCATGTCGCCGGCAATGCTCAATCTCGTCGATAACAACATTTATCCGCCGTACCACGAAAAAACCCGGGCTGGACTCGAGATTTTTGACTGCACCAATACGCCGCTGTTTTCCGTGCGATATCCCGAGCGGGCCTACGAAAATTTTTCGCGCACGCCGAAACTATTAGTCGATTCACTTCTTTACATTGAAAATCGCGAGCTGCTGGATACCGCACATCCGAAACGCAATCCGGCCATTGAATGGGACCGTTTTGGCAAAGCATTAGTCGATCAAGGCATCAGCCTACTATTTCCCGATCATGACACTCAGGGCGGCAGTACCTTGGCGACGCAGATTGAGAAGTATCGCCATTCTCCCGACGGGCGAACGTCGTCCGGCAAAGAAAAATTGCGGCAAATGGCCGCCGCGTCTTTGCGCGCCTATCTAGACGGCTCCGACACCACGGTCGCACGGCAACGCATTGTGTTGGATTACCTAAACACCGTGCCGCTCGCAGCGCAGGCCGGCTACGGGGAAGTGAATGGCATCGGCGACGGCCTGTGGGCATGGTATGGGCGGGATTTCAGCGAAGTCAATCAACTACTGCAGCAACCTGTTGGCCAAATCGATGCGGCGAAACAGGCGTTAGCCTATAAACAAGCGCTATCGTTGATTATCGCCGAGCGACGGCCGTCGGATTTGTTGAACGCTAAGGACTCCGTACTGAATGAATTGGCAAACACCCATCTACGCTTGCTGGCGGAGGCGGGAACGATTACACCCGCGCTTCGCGACGCGGCCATCGCCGCGGAGCTACACATCAACACGAACAAAGTAATCACGCCGCCGCGCGCCTTCGCGACACAGAAAATAGCGATGAATGTCCGCACGCATCTTGCTGGCCTTATTGATACGACGAGGCTTTACGATCTAGATCGGCTCGACCTAAGTGTGCAAAGCACGCTTAATCATGTTCTGCAAAAGTCCGTTACCAATGTCCTCTATCAACTCAAAGACTCGGCCGTGACAAAAGAAATGGGCCTGAATCAACGACAATTGCTCGAAGATGCCGATCCGACCAAGGTCGTTTATAGCTTTACGTTATTCGAGCGCACCGATCAAGGCAATTTATTGCGCGTTCAAACCGATAATTACCCGCAGCCTTTTGATATCAACCAGGGCACAAAACTTGACCTCGGCTCCACGGCGAAATTTCGAACATTAGTCACGTACCTTGAGATCATCGCCGCGCTGCATCAACGCTTCGCCGAAACGCCTAATGAAGAACTAGCGAAAATCGAAGTCGATCCGCGCGATGTATTGACGCGCTGGGCGATCGATTACCTCAAGCTAAACGGTCCCGGCGATTTAGCGACGATGTTGGAATCGGCAATGGATCGCAATTATTCTTCCAGCCCAGGCGAAGAATTTTTTACCGGCGGTGGCGCCCATCATTTCGACAATTTCAATGCCGAAGACGATGGGCGGACGATGCCGCTACGCGAGGGATTTCGAAACTCCGTGAACCTCGTGTTCGTGCGCTTGATGCGCGATGTCGTGCGACACTATATGTTTCAAACGCCGGGCTCGTCAGCGAAATTATTAACTGACGCCAATGATCCGCGCCGTAAAGAATATTTGACGCGATTTGCCGATCGGGAAGGCCGTATTTTCGTTCGCCGTTTTCTGCAAAAGTATCGCGACAAGAATGCGCAAGAAGCCGAAGATTTATTGGTGCAAGGCGTGCGCGCGACGGATGCGAAGCTCGCCACCATTTTTCGCAGCATTGATCCGGAGGCTGGTGAAGGCAGTTTCAGTGGCTTTCTTGGCAAGCACCTAGCCCAAGATAAGCCGAGCGATTCGGAAAGCAAAATCCTCTACGAAAAATATGCCCCGGGAAAATTTTCCCTGGCGGACCGCGGCTACATTATCGGAGTTCATCCGCTTGAGTTATGGGTCGTAGGCTTTTTGCGCGCTCATCCTGGCGCAACCGATGCACAAGCTTTGGAAGCCAGCAGCGACGAGCGCCAAGCGGTTTATCGCTGGTTGTTTAGCGCGCGACGCAAAAATGCACAGGATCGGCGCATTTTAAATCTGCTCGAGGTGGAAGGATTTCTCGAAGTGCACCGGGCGTGGAAACGCTTGGGTTATCCATTCGAATCACTCGTGCCATCCTATGCCAGCGCGCTGGGAAGCTCGGCGGACCGCCCCGCCGCATTGGCCGAGTTGATGGGCATCATTGTGAATGAAGGCATTCGTCGACCGGCGGTGCGATTACAAAGTCTGCACTTTGCGACTGCCACACCCTATGAAACACGCTTCGAGCGCCGCGCACGAAGCGGTGAACGAGTGCTGCCGAAAGAAGTGGCGATCACGGCACGGCGCGCGTTAATCGATGTGGTGGAAAGCGGCACTGCGAAACGCTTGAACGGTGCACTCGTCGATAGCGAGGGAAACGCCATCGAAATCGGCGGAAAAACTGGCACGGGCGATCATCGTTTCGATACCTACGGAAAAAGCGGCCAACTGCTTTCCTCTCGCGTGGTAAATCGCTCGGCGACGTTTATGTTTTTGTTGGGCGATAAATACTTCGGCACGATGGTTGCCTATGTGCCGGGCGAGGATGCGGCAAAATATCATTTCACCAGCGCGCTGGCGACGCAGATTTTGAAAAGCCTGATGCCGACGCTTTCCGCCTTATTCGTTAGCGACAAGCAATCGAAAGCTTGTCGTTAGGTTTAAGTCTAGCGTCGCGATCTGACTAGCCCCAGCATTCCAAGAAACATCAGCAAGGCCGTTGCCGGTTCAGGTACGGCCAGCGGCGGTAACGCAACGCCATCGACCAAGATACTTTTACCGTTACCGTTGCTGCGGCGGTGATCGTCGTCGGTCCATAACTTCGACTTCCAAATGGCCGGATCGGCTTTGCGCGCCGCGAGATCGGTGGGGATGTCGGCGAGATTATGGAACACCTCAACGTCGCGTCCGCCATCGACATCGAGCGCGCCAATGTCATCTGGATACGTCCCGGTTGCCGTCCATAAGTCGACCGAGCCTTTGCTCAAACAGGCGGCACAGATGTCCTCGATATGAAACCAACCCAACGACTCGATAAAAACGTAGTCGCCAATGTCGAAATAGCCATTGGTGGTGTTGCCCTCGCGATCGATCAGCCCAATAGCGCCGTTGGATGCGCGCCATTCGATCGGCGTTGCCATGGTGGTGGGATTGGACAACGAGCCATCGCTGGAAATAGTGGCGTGGTAAGTGCCGCCGGTTCCCGGCTCGGAAATGAAATCGGAAAATGCCGGATCGTTATCCTTAAAGGCGTAAACGGTGGTGCGGATGTGGAAGGGAGCAGCGAACGCTTCCTTCGCGACTAGCACAGCAAACAAGGCAAACAGAATGCAAACAACATTACGGCGACACGCATAGATCGAATTCATGGGGTTCTCCTTTTTATAGTTGTCGAGCGAAGGCTACGCGGAATCGGAACTGAAAGCAATGGATCTCAAATGAGTGTCGTGCCAGCGGCCGCATCCTGCTTGCCTCGTGGCGATGCATAGCTGCAGGCCCAGTGTCCACGCGCGTCTTCAAGTCATCATAAAAAAACGCCATCGGATATTCCCCGATGGCGTTCTCGCTTGCAGCGCTTGGTAGTTATTGGTTACAACATAAAACCTAAATCACTGGTAGCAAAGCGGCCGATATTGGGTACGACCAACGGCATGTTGCCGGCACTCACACCGAACCATTTCGCCAACGTCGCGGAGAACTGATCGCAGGACGTGGTGGGAATCCAGCGGCCTTCGTTGCCGGCATCGGTTGGGCCGCCTAACTCGATCATGGGATAAGTACCATAGCAATCGCCGCCTTTTACCGCCCCGCCCATAATGAATTGATGATTTCCCCAAGCGTGATCGGTCCCCTGCTCGTTGTTCGTGAGCGTACGCCCGAAATCCGAACCGGTGAAAGTCGTTACCTGTGACGCCGCGCCGATCTCCACGGTCGCTTTATAAAACGCGTCGAGCGATTTACTGACGTTGCGCAACAGGACCGGATGATCGACGTTCTGGTCGCCATGGGTATCGAAGCCACCCTGAGCGACAAAGAACACTTGCCGTTTAATTCCCAACTGATTACTAATGCCGATCAAACGCGCGACCATTTTCAGCTGTCGGGCTAAGTTGCTATCGGGAAACACCGTTGCCAGCGGCGGCGCCGCCGACAAAGCAGTTGCCAGCGCCTGTTCGGTTGCGTTAGCCGAGTTCATTTTGCTGAGCCACGCTGCGTCTAGCATGTTGCTACGCGATTGGGCGAAAATGGTTCGCAATGCGGTCGCGACTTCGTCAGGCGCGCCAGGCGTATACGTATCAAGCGCAAAGGTTCCGCTGGGATGCATCTGGTATTGCGCGACATTTCTGCCGATCTGTAGGATGTTCGACCCGGCGAGTGAGATCGACAGCGATACTTGCGATGAGCCGTTCAATGACCGCAGCAAGTCAGCTGCGCGTCCGCCCCAGCCCGTGAGTTGGGAATTAGGCGAATAGGATTGCAGCGACTGCCATTGCTCCTGTTGCTCGTCGTGGGCAAAGAGGTTAGGTGGCACCGGCACGCTTTCCGCTTGAAACTGGGCGCGGGTAATTGGCGCGACCAGCGGACCGACGTTGCTCAACACTGCCAGTCGCTGTTGCTGAAACAGCGTCTGCATTTCCGCCATGTAAGCCGGAAAGCCCAGATCTAAGCCCTGCGCCGTGGTCGGGGTGATCGGCAATATCGAAGCCGCCGGTATCGCCAGCGGACCCCGTGCCGCGGCATATTTCGTGTAAGCCGTGCCGGTGCGAGGTACTACCGTGGCGTTGCCGTCGTTGCCGCCGTACAAAAATAAGCAGACCAGCGCTTTGTAGTCGGCGAGCGGCGCGGCCGCCGCCATTTTGTGCATGCTTAATGCCGTAGCAAATGCGCTGGCACCCGCCATGCCGCCGACTTGTTTCAGAAAGCGGCGTCGTGTGAGTATGGTTGCTGACATGTTTACGATCTCCTATTTCTGAATGACAAAGTCGGGGGACAGTACGATCAAATACGCTGCCGCTTGCGCGCGTTCTTTCAACTGCGCCGCGGGGATAGCGGTAATGGCTGTGACGATCGCGGTGCGTGTGGCCGGCGTGAGATTCCCTGCGGTTAGCAGCAGATCGAGCTTGTCGACCAATGCCCCGGGATCGGTAGCGAGACTTTGCACGTTGCTGAAATTTAAATTCACCCGCGTAGCATCCTCCGCACCGTAGCCGTACAAGATCAAGTACTTCATCACATTCGAGCTGGCGATGATCTGCGTGTCGGTGGTGATTTGGAATTCCGGCGCCACCATGTTGGCATCCGCAATCGGGCCCTGCGGTGCGTAGGCGGGATCGAAGAAATTGAATACGGAAGGCGATTTGAAGTGGGCCTGCCCCATACCGTATTCGACGCTTTCCAGACTCCAGAAGCCATAGCGCCCCGACGTCGACGTGCCGTTAAACGCACGCACCAGATTTCCAAAGCGAATCACCGGCTCGCGCTGTTTACCGAACTGTGCGCTGACCGTCGTGCTGCGCGCCTCGGCATCCATCAGGATCGCCTTGATCACCGCCTTCATATCGCCGCGCACACCGCCGCCATTGTTGTTGAACACGGCGGCGACGCGCGAGATGTATCCCGGCGATGGATTGCTGGTGACCAAACGCTGGATCAACTGCTTGCCGATGAACGGACCGACATTGGGATGATTGAAGATGTTATCCAGCGCATCTTTCAAATCCTGTGCTGCAGTTTGGTTGCTCGGCAAGGTTGTGTTTCGCAGCAACAATTTGGTCGCGGTCGAATGATGTCCGGGGAAGGCTTTCATAGGCGTCGACCAATAATTGGCCGGATACGGATAAACGCCATAGTAAAAACCGTTGTCGTCCAGTGGCGCGACGCCATAACTCCAACCGCTGAAGGCTTTGGCGAATCCGAGCACCACGTCCTGATCGTAAGTGGGGATTGCCTTGCCGGTACCGTCACGCTTGACGCTACCGTCTTGATTTAACTCTTCCAAGCCGATAGAAAAGAGTTGCAGGACTTCGCGTGGATAGTTTTCATTCGGCACCCGGCCCGTCGTGGGATCTTCCTTATCGCTGCGGAGCATGTCCAGGTAAATGCCCATCGCCTGATTCAGTGTTACTGCCTCCAGTAACGTGCGATAGTTGGCGAACGCGTTGCGTGTGAGCACGTCCATGTAGGCGCTCACGCCTTGCGCGTCGAAAATCCGGAATGACGAAATGACGAATATCTCCGACCAAGCAAATGCCATGCGCTGGCGCAGTTGGTCATTGCCCTTTATTGCTTGCTGCCAAATGGATTCCTGCATGATGCCAGCGTGATCATCGCCAGCTTTAGCCGCGATCCGCCCTTGCAAATAATTCAAGTGCGAGTAGGTCGATGGCAACGCCAATTGCGCGTCGATCCACGCTGCCGCGCCCTGTGCCGCAATCGCATCAATGCCCGCTAAAGTGGGTCCATAGGTCGCCTGCACCATCAAGCGTGCGGCGTCTTTTTGGGTGGTGCTCACTGGCGGTGGTGGCGGTGGTGGAGGTGGGCCCGCCGCGGGCACCATTCGCACTGCATCGGCTAGGGCCAATCCGCTCGCGTCGCTGACTTCCACGTAGCCGACTTTTCCGACCGCAAATGCATAACGGCCGTGCAATACCCATTGACCACCGGAAGTTCGCTGATCGAACGCTTTCGTTGCGGTACCGCCGCTATAAACCACGGTGAACGGTACCGATGCCGAACGATTGGCGTGGGCTGACCACCAAACATAAACATCATATGACTGCGCCGTTGGAATGCTCGGTGTCCAACGATAGGTATCCTGACCGGTGCCGCAGCTGTAAATCGAGTCGGCGCCGTACGGGCTCGTCCCGGTTGACTTACACCAAGTGCCGGTAAAGGTCCGTCCACCGGCAGTATCAGTCACGCCGATGGCTGCGTTATCGAGAATAGTTCCATTCGCGCCGCCAGTATCGATGGTTCCAACAAAGCGCACACCGTCAGCCAATGCCAAACCGTTCGCATCACTTATTTCAACATAGCCGGTTTTCCCGACCGCAAACGTATAACGTCCGTGCAGCACCCATTGGCCACCGGACGTTCTCTGATCGAAGGTTTTAGTCGTAGTCCCGCCGCTATGCACTACATTGAACGGTACAGTCGCGGTACGATTTGGGTGGGTTGACCACCGAACATAGACATCGTATTGCTGCGCGGCGGTAATATTGGGCGTCCAGCGATAGGTATCCACAGCTGTGCCGCAACTGTAAATCGAGTCGGCGCCGTAGGGGCTCGTTCCGACCGACTTACACCAAGTGCCGGTAAAATTCCGACCGCCGACAGTATCGGTTACACCGGCCGCGGCGTTGTCGAGAATTATTTCCGGAGGCGCAGCAAAGGCAGCGCCCGATACATACACGTGCAATAAAATAAAAAGGCAAAAAAAGATATGGAATGCTCGCCCCGATGGGCGAGTGTGACCCTCAAAACGAGGATTTGTCGGTGATCCGCAGCGCATGTTGAACTCCCAATTATTATTGAATCGACGAAGCGTATCGGCATGCTTCTTAATTCCCAGAAATGCCTAGACGTTTCGGCCTCACTTCCGTCAGTACCCTGAGGCATCGTTAGCAAGTCTTGTACCAAGGCTGAGTAGTTTTGAAATTCACCAATTAAATCAACTGTCTAAAGGCTTGAATGCGGCGCTACGCCAACCATTGATTAGGCTTGTTTTGTCTTCGTCTGGAGACAGGGCTTCTACTAATTGTCCTCTACAACGCTGATTAAATGGGACTTGTGCCTGTCGCAAAACATAGACAGTTTTGACGAAAATTCACAATTTGAATTAGGCAAAAAATTGGGCGCCGAAGCGCCCAGAATATTGGAGGAGGAAGCAACTAAAGGAGAAACATCAAAGCAAACTTAAAACCAAACACCTTTGAACATCGACACAACAGAGAAAACCGGAACCGAAGAATTGCCACGAATATGGTCAATGGCCAACGTTGCGAGAAATAGCGGTATTAAAATCGCACCAAGCACAAACGCTAACTTCGTTGTTTCACTTGCCACGGTGCGCAATGCTAAAACCATTTCCATCATTTAACCCCAACGTTTTCGGACATTGAGTTACTAGCAAGCGCTATGCCAAGCGCCAGAGTTTAGATATAACTTATTGATGTTAAATAACAATAAATACATTCCTAAAGAAAGCATATTGTTGCGTTCGCTCAATTTCGTCGCCCTAAGACGACGCGATTTGCCGTGCTTCGTCTAACAAGTTGATTACTTGGTAGCTAATGCGTCACTTTCAAACGACAACACCCAAAAAAACGGGCGCACTTGGCGCCCGTAGATCGACAATCCGATCAGGGGAGGAGGGAATTACATATGGTAGGCGCGTTCGCCGTGCTGCGATTCATCAAGCCCTTCGCGTTCCTGTTCTTCGGTTACGCGCAGGCCAATGGTGAGGTCGACAATTTTGTACGCGACAAACGATACGACTGTCGACCAAACAATCGTCGTCAAAACCGCCGTCAACTGAATCATAAATTGACTGGAAATCGAGAAATCGGGATTCGCCGCATCTTTGATGTAATCGTAAACGCCCTGACCACCGAGTGACGGAGCGGCGAAGATAGCCGTGGCCAACGCACCAAAAATACCGCCGATGCAGTGCACGCCGAAAACGTCCAGCGAATCGTCGTAGCCTAATTTTGCTTTCAGCCAGACCACCGCCCACAGGCACAACACGCCGGCGATTAAGCCGATCACAATCGCGCCCATCGGCCCGACGAATCCGCAAGCCGGGGTAATTGCGACCAAGCCGGCAATCGCGCCGGATGCGGCGCCCAACATAGTCGGTTTGCCACGCATTAGCCACTCGCCAAACATCCAGCTTATTGCTGCTGCGGCCGTTGCCAGATGAGTGTTGAGGAAGGCGAGCGCGCCCAAGCCATTAGCTTCAAGATTGGAGCCGGCGTTGAAACCAAACCAGCCAATCCACAACATTGATGCGCCGATCATGGTCATCACCAAACTATGCGGCGGCATGGCTTCCTTGCGATAGCCGATGCGTTTACCGATCATCAAACAGCCGACTAAACCCGCGATACCGGCGTTGATATGCACCACCGTGCCACCGGCAAAGTCCAGCGCGCCCTTGGCCCAGAGCCAGCCGGCCGCGTGAGTGACTTGCGCGAGAGTTTCGTCATTGGTGATCGCATCGGGGCCGGCCCAAAACCAAACCATGTGCGCGATTGGCAGATAAGAGAAGGTGAACCACAACACCATGAAGAAAAGTAATGCGGAGAATTTCACCCGCTCGGCAAACGCACCGACGATCAAGCAGGGCGTCAACGCTGCAAACGTCAATTGGAATGCGATATAAATGTACTCGGGAATCACGACGCCTTTGCTGAACGTCGCCGCGACGGATCCTGTCGTTACGCCATTTAGGAACATCTTACTTAAGCCGCCGAAGAACGCGTTACCATCGGTGAACGCGACACTGTAACCGTAAATCGCCCACAAGATTGATAGCAGCGAGAACGTCGCGAATACTTTCATCAGCATCGACAACATATTCTTCGCCCGCACCATGCCGCCATAAAATAGCGCGAGGCCAGGGATTGCCATCATAATCACCAACAAGGTCGCGACGATCATCCATGCCGTATCGCCCTTATTTGGTGTCGGAGCCACTACTGCGGCAGCGGGCGCAGCCGGAGTTTCCACTGCCGGCGCGGCTTCGACAGCCGCCGGTGCGGCCTCGGTTGCTGCAGGCACGGCAGCTTCGGCGGGTTTGGTGTCTTCCCCAAAAGTCAGTCCGCTCAAACCAAAGGCTATGAGCATCGTCAAAATAAGAAATAGTTTTTTCATGATTATTGTCTCCCTATAAAGCGTCGGCGCCGGTTTCACCGGTACGAATGCGGATCACTTGCTCCAGCTCGAACACGAATATTTTTCCGTCACCAATCTTTCCGGTATTCGCGGCCTTTTCAATCGCTTCGATCACTTGATCGAGTAATTCGGTTTTTACCGCGACATCGATCTTAATTTTCGGCAAAAAATCCACGACATACTCCGCGCCGCGGTATAGCTCGGTATGACCTTTTTGCCGTCCGAAACCCTTCACCTCGGTGACGGTAATGCCCTGTACGCCAATGGCGGACAGCGCCTCGCGAACTTCATCCAGCTTAAATGGCTTAATAACTGCGGATACCAATTTCATGATGACTCCATTATTTAAAACGATTTGCTTATCGACAACACGATGGTCGACGAACCACCGTCGTTGTCTCCCTATCTTTGAATTACCATTCAGCAGAATCCGTGCCAAAAATATTAATTATTTAATTCATATAGTTGAGTCTTGATCGCATTGTTTTTACAAATCTCGCGCACCATTTTAGGGCGATCGCAATCGGCAGCGCACCTAAATGACGCGATGGCAAACAGAAACGTCGATCAGGAAAAAAGTTCACGGAAGGGTGTGCGGAGTTAGCTCGCAGTTATCACCAAATCATCGGCGTCAAGACGCCCGTTCCACGCCCGTCTTAGCAAGGCATGCCTGGAGAGTCAATATCCATGCGCCTTCTGGCGATGCTCGTAAGGAATGCGGGCGGGCCCTCTATACCGAAAACAACTCTTTGCGAATCTGTATTCGAATCAGGCGCGCTGTTATGAACGCAATTTTCGAATTCGCAATTCTATAAAATGCCGCTGATGATTTTTCCTGCGAGCAGCAACAATAGGGCACCGAATATTTTTTTCAGCGTAGTGACTGGAAGTTTATGCGACAGACGTGCGCCAAAGGGGGCGACCAGCGTGCTGGGGATAACGATAGCGATACATGCGGGTAAATAGACAAAGCCCAGGCTGTATTCGGGCAAGCCCGGGAATATGCCAGCCATTGACGATATAGCCAATCGTGCCGAACAGCGCGACGGGAAAACCAATCGCCGCGGCAGTGCCGATCGCGCGATGCATGGTGACGTTGCACCAGGTCATGAAACGGGATCGATACGGCTGCGCCACCGACACCGATTAAGACTGGAGATGGCGCCGATCAGCGTGCCGGCCGCGAGCATGCCGCCGCCGCGCGGTAAATTGCGATTGGGTTTGGGTTTGATGTTCATAAACATTTGCGATGCGGTGTAGAGCATGAACACCGCAAAAATAATTTTCAAGACGGAAGATGGCGCTCGTGCGGCAGCGAAGGTTGCGAGGAAACCGCCGACTAAGATTCCCGGCGTCATGCCGCGGACGACGGACCAATCGACGCTCTCAAGTTGTTGATGGGCACGCAGGCTGGAGACCGAGCCGAATAGGATGCTCGCCATCGAGGTGCCAAGCGCCAGGTGCATCAAGTGGTTTTCCGGAAAGTTGAGATGCTTAAAAATTTCCAGCAGGCCGACGATGATAATGACGCCACCGCCGATACCCAGCAGCCCGGCGAATAATCCCACTATCGCCCCCAGTGCGAGATACGCCAGCAGATAAGCCATCAGTTCAAGCTTGCTAAGAATAAAATCCCACTCGTTCGGGCTCGATGGGGGTGATGGAGAGGCGATTGCCTTTTTGCAGAATGCGCATCGACTCCAGTTCGCGATAACCGCGTAACTCTTGGATGCTCACCAGGCGGGTTTTCTTGGCGAATTTCACATCGACGTTGAACCAGCGTGGATTTGTTTTCGTGGCTTTGGCATCGAAATATTTACTTTTCGGATCGAATTGCGTGGCGTCGGGATAGGCTAATTTGCTCACGGTCGCGATGCCCGCGATGCCGGGCTCATCGCAACTCGAGTGATAGAAAAATACTTTATCGCCGACTTTCATTTCGTCGCGCATGAAGTTGCGCGCTTGATAATTGCGTACGCCGAACCATGCGACGGATTTTCCAGGGGCGGTGGCCAAATCGTCGATACTGACTTCGGCGGGCTCCGATTTCATCAACCAATAAGCCATGCGAATCTCCAAACAAAAAGAGCGGCGATGCCGCTCTTTCAATGTTAAAGCCCCCCGCCTGTGCCGTTAGACCGGCATCTTGGACCCTTTCCTAAAAAGGGGTCGTCTGCCCAACGCCTTTAGGCACTGCCGCTTGGGGGCGCACACCGGCGTTGCTTAGGTCGACAACCGGGTTAGATGGCTATCGGGTCAAAGAATATATGGCCTTATCGAACACCGCAGGGGACAACCTTTTGTGGCTTTATCGCAAAACTACTGCGGTGCCTGACTATTTCGTTGCGCAGTGCTCGGAATCCTCATGTACATTGAGTACATTGCGGTTCCTGAGCGCTGTGCGCCTCGCAGCCAGGCACCCTCGCTACTGTTTTCAACAAACCCAACATCGCGTTCGAAAATCCGCGCTATCAATCAAATCTTAAAACAACTTATCTTGCGTATCCGCTAGTGCTTCCGTAATGCTGGTTCGCATCAGCGAAATCTTGCGTTTCATCTCCGCCGTGTTAATGCCGCCGCCACCTTTGCCGCCAATCAATTCGTGGGCAATATTTAGCGCTGTCATCACCGCGACACGCTCAACTGCCATGGTTTTGCCGCTTTCGCGAACTTCGGTCATTTGTTGATCGACGAAATCGACTGCCGCAATAAATCTTTTCCTCTTCCGGTGAGCAGGAAACCCGATAGGATTTGCCCATGATCATCACATCAAGGGTCTTGATTTCGCCGCTCATGTTTCCTTCTCGGGAATTTTCGCGAAACGGCTTCAAGACGAGTCGTCGCGGCGGAGATTTTTTCGCTTAAGCGAGTGTTCTCGTCGGATTTCGCGGCGAGCTGTTGACGTAGCTGCAAATTCTCGTCGCGCAATTTCGCGACGATCTTCACCATCTCGGCAACCTTGTTTGAAAGTGCATCCAGGTCTTTTTCCATAGCGACAATATAATTGTAAAAACCTTGGTTGGTCAAATACCTGCGAAGCGTGCAAAGGGTGGCTCAAACCCCTCGCGGGCAACTGGTGTATATTACCGCTAATTCATGGTGCCTGAACGCTTTTCTTGCGTTCGGGTTAAACGGGAAACAGGTAGGAATATGTTCGAAACCTGTGCTGCCCCCGCAACGGTGAGTGAGTCGTTCGCGTCATCAATCAGTCACTGGGCAAATAGTCTGGGAAGACGATGCCGCGCAGAAATAAAATTTCATCTCACGAGCCCGGATACCGGCCTGAATGCTCGCCGATTGCGGGCGATGCGGAAATATCGCGGGGATGCGATAGTTGCGTTGGCCCTCGATTGAAGTTGTGCCACGTTCTTTACTCTGGAACCTTCCCTGGTATTTCCTTGTTCAATGTAGACAAGGAATGACTGTGAAAAATTACCCGTTAATGGCAATGGCATCGCGCTCTAGTGAAATCGGACTTGCTGAAGACCGACGATTGCAAGCCGAACCCGTTGTAGTCACGGCTACACGACTGGCAACACCCATCAAAACAACGTTACCTCATACGACATTAATCGATCAAAATGATATCCGCAATCAGGTGCCCGCGATATCGCGACATGCTGCGGCAAGAGGCCGGACTGGAAATCATGCAAAACGGCGGCATCGGCCAGCGATCCAGCGTATTCAGCCGTGGCACAAATTCGAGCCACACACTGGTATTGATCGACGGCATGCCGATCAATTCCGCGACAGCCGGTGGCGCGGCATTGGATCAAATCATGCTCGATCAAGTAGATCACATGGAGATAGCGCGTGGCAATTTATCGAGTTTGTACGGCTCACAGGCGATCGGCGGCGTGATTCATATCTTCACCAAGGCCAGTAAAAGCCCAGCCGGGGGTCGATCAGTGCGGGTCTTGGCGAGATATCCATGAGCACACTCGTGGTGCGATAGTTATCATTTGCAACCGATACACTGCACTTGGGCGTTTCAGCCTCGGCTTTGACCACAGAAGGTATACAGCGCGATCAACGAAAATGATGTCCGCGCGCTTCCGTTTCCATCCCGCGATAAGGATCGCGACGGATATCGAAATCTCAGTGTCTCGGCCCATGCAAAATACCTTTACGCGCCGGACCACTCGATCGGATTCGGCGGATTTCATTCGGATGGGCAGAACCGAGTTCGATGATTTATTCGAAGCGAATAATTCCTCGAAGCCAAAAATCACGTCCGCCTCGCTATAGTTTGAAAATCGTATGTCGAACTATGGAAGTCGCGCTTGAAATTGGGAACCAGGTATCGACGATTCGAGATTTTTCAACAACGACTGTTAATAAGCCATTTCAAAACCGCCAGCGAAAACTGGAATGGCAAAACGACTTTCAAGTTTCGGCCGACCACAAAATAGTATCGGCATGGACTACGTTAAGCCAGCATGTTAACTATGACGACGGCTTCGGCGCCATTAACAAAAGCCGCCGCGATAACGCCGGCTTCGTTGGCTACGTGGCCAAATTTGCCGGTGGCCATCATTTGCAAATCAATTTAAGACAAGATCGTTATTCTGATGTAGGGGATCGCACTACGGGCTTAATCGGCGGCGGTTTCGCTCTATCGGATCAATTCAGATGACGACAATGTTTAGCACTGCGTTTCGCGCGCCGACATTTCGTTGATCTTTACTATCCGGCGCCCTTCGGGAATCCTGATCTCAAACCCGAACGTGCGCAAAGTACCGAACTCGGTTTCCAGTATGCAGGTTCCTATGGTTTAGGAAAGGTTGTTTATTTTCGTAATCGGCTAAAAGATTTGATTGGCTTTACGAATACTGGGTTTGCTCCCGTAAACATCAACCGCGCCAAGAGCGATGGCCTAGAACTGAGCTATGATGCGGCGTTCGGCGATACCTCCTTGCGCGCTAGCGCGACGACACAGAACCCGGTCGATGAATCGACCGGCGAGCGGCTGCTGCGCCGAGCTAAGCGATTCGCCTCGATCAGTGTTGGCCACCAACTTGGGCAATGGAACATTGGCGGGGAAGTGGTGGCGAGTGGATCTAAAGAAGATATTCGCGTCGATGATTTCTCCACCCGTGTGCAGGTTGCGGGTTATACGCTATTCAATCTGAAAACCACTTACAATCTCGCCAAACATATGCGCTTAACGGGCCGGTTGGATAATCTTTTCGATAAGAAATACCAGCTCGCCCACGGCTATCACCGCGAAGGCCGGAGCGGATATTTCGACATCACGTACGAATTTTGAAAAGGCCGCTTGGCAAAATCCGATAGCATCGAAGTAAGCGAACAAGCTGGCGTCCGCTATCTACATTTTGGTTCAGAGTGGATACAAGGCGCCATGCGGCTCTCCAGGCCAAATGCCTTGGAACTCGCCTATACACGGGACTTTATGGCCGCGCTGTTGCTGCGACCCGATGCAAAGCGGTTTTTATTGATCGGCCTGGGTGCGGGTTCGATCGCGAAATTCATTTATCACCATATCCCCGAATCGGATTTAACGGTTGTCGAAATTAACCCGAAAGTGCTGCATGTCGCCCGCGATTTTTTTCTCTTGCCGCAGGACGATAAGCGTTTCCATAATGTCGTCGACGACGGCGCGCTTTATATCCAAAAAACCATTGCGCAATTCGATATCATTTTCGTCGATGGCTTTGATCGCCATGCTCGTGTTGGCGCTTTGGACACACAAGCTTTCTATGGCGCTTGCCGCGCCCACCTGTCGGACAATGGCCTGATAGCCGTCAACCTGTTTGGCCGCACGCTGCGTTTCGATGCGAGCGTCAAGCGCATTGCCGCGACATTTGACGATCGTATCGTTGTGCTTCCGCCATCGAAAGGCGGAAATGTTATCGCCCTGGGAATTTCGGGCCGAGAGGATTCCGTGACCGTGGCCGAGCTCAAGAAACGCGCCCAAGCACTGCGCGAGTTAACCGGGCTCAATCTGGCGAATTTAGTTCAGCTCATGGCACGAACTATTTCTTTCTTCGAAGGCAAGCTGAGCTTATAAGTTACTGTTCGCGCGGGGCAAAGTCTGCTATCGTCCCCGCCATGATTGCGGACACCATCGATCTATCGGGGCTGCGCCGGGTGTTGGTGACCAAGCTGCGGCACCACGGCGATGTGTTACTCACTTCACCGGTATTTCAAACCCTAAAGAACCATGGGCCTCACTTGGAAATCGACGCGCTGATCTATCGCGATACGTTGCCGATGCTGGCGCTGCACCCGGCCATCAGCAAGATTTTTTTAGTTGACCGTGAATGGAAGCGGCAATCATTGTTATCGCAATTGAGAAATGAATGGCGGCTGATTCGAGAGTTGCGCGCACGAAAATATGATCTCATTGTGCATCTGACGGAGCATCCACGTGGTGCCTGGGTTAAAAGATTCGCGGGTATACCGAATGGAATCGCGCGTGAACTCGGCGCGCGTGTACGTCCGGGATGGAATCGCTTTACGCATTTCTATCGCCACCAAAGTAACAACCGTCGGCATACAGTCGATTTGCATTTGGATGCGCTGCGCGGTATTGGATTGGAACCGAGTGTCGATGAATGTCGACTTGTTCTGGTCGCCGGTACTGACGCTGAAAAGTCCGTCGATCGCAAGTTGAAGGACGCAGGTCTGGATTCCAAATCCTTCATCCATATTCATCCCACATCGCGTTGGTTTTTCAAGACCTGGCCGTCGGAGAATTTCGCTGAACTGATCAATCGACTTATGCAGAAAGAACACAAGATAGTAATCACGAGCGCGCCGGACCAAAAAGAAATGGCGATGGTTGCATCCATTTTGGCGTCAGTGACCGGCCGGGTGATTAATTTTTCTGGCCAGCTATCGCTTAAGGAACTTGCCGCGCTGACGGCGCGCGCGCGACTTTTCGTCGGCGTCGATTCGGCGCCCATGCATATCGCCGCCGCAATGCAAACGCCCGTACTTGCGTTGTTTGGACCGAGCGGCGAAGTCGAGTGGACACCTTGGATGGTGCCGCACCGACTGGTGTTATCGACGCATCCGTGCCGCCCGTGCGGCCGCGACGGCTGCGGTGGAAGTAAAGTGAGTCAATGCCTGACCACACTCGACGCCGACAGAGTTGAAGCTGCGGTATATGAGCTTCTCAGCGCTACGTGAGAGAACTCAAAATTGCGTTGATTCGTTCGCGTTACACGCCCTTTGGCGGTGCAGAGCGCTTCATCGAAAGTGCGCTGGGCGCTTTAGCTGAAAAAGGCGTGACGCTGACGTTAATTACACGCGAGTGGAAGGGATCTGCTGAACGCTCGGTGATATTGTGTAACCCTTTTCATATTGGCCGATTGTGGCGCGATTGGGGATTTGCGCGAAGTGTGCAGGCACGCCTGGCGCGCAATCGTTTTGCGTTGGTGCAAAGCCATGAACGAATTGCTGGATGTGATGTTTTTCGCGCGGGCGACGGTGTTCATGCCGCATGGTTGCAAGCGCGAAATCGCACGCAAGGCTCGTTAGCGCGATTCGCAACGTGGATCAGCCCCTGGCATCGATACATGCTCCGCGCCGAGGCAACGATGTTCGCCGATCCACGGCTGCGCGCCGTGATTTGTAATTCACGCATGGTCGCCAACGACGTTCGTCGTTTCTTTCGTGTTGCCGAAGAAAAGTTGCATGTTATTTATAACGGCATCGATTCCGAACATTTTAGCCCTAAACTGCGGGAATTTCATCGCGTTTCAGTGAGAGACGATCTCGCCATTCCGGCGAATTCAGTGATATATCTTTTTGTTGGTGTAGGCTTCGATCGCAAAGGCGTTAAGCAACTAATAGCGGCCTTCGCTAAACTTCCTGACGAGCAGGCGCACCTCGTCATTGTTGGAAAGGATCGCAAGCAAAGCGCATACGAAGCCCAAGCCGATGCGCTGAAAATCAGTAACCGCGTTCGCTTTTGCGGGCCGCAACAAGATGTTCGTCCATTTTTCGGCGCGGCGGACGTGTTCGTCTTGCCGACACTCTATGAACCTCTCTCCAACGCCGTTTTGGAGGCGCTCGCGAGTGGCCTGCCTGTAATAACCAGTACGCGTAGCGGTGCCGCAGAGCTGATTACCCATGGCATCAGTGGATTCGTTTGCGACGCATTAGACACCGACGCACTGGCGTTGCATATGACGGCATTGAAAGACCAAGAATTCAGAGAATCTGCGGGCCGTGCAGCGCGTGCCAGTGTGCAGCAATTTACACTGAGCGATATGTCGAATAGATACCTGCGACTTTATGAAGATTTATTGTCCGAGCGAACATGAAATGCGCAATGCGGCTCGCAGTCGATGAAATGATCAACGCTATAATGTTTGCTTTTCCAGTCGTGCATCCTGCCATTGACCTATGCGCAACGCGCTGGCATCGTCCGACCAATGAATAACGCCGCACTAAGTACTAAGGCGCTGTATCTGCGCCTGTTGCGTCACGTCTGGCCTTACCGCTGGGTGTTCCTAATTTCTGCAATCGCTCTTGTAATCGGGGCGGCAACCGACACGAGCTTCGCGGCCCTAATGAAATGGCTGGTCGACGGAACGTTTGTAAACAAAGATCCGGGTGTGATGAAGTGGTTACCCTTCGCCATTATTGGCATCACGTTGATCCGCGTTATATGCAATTTCGCAAGCCACTATTCGATTAGCTGGGTCGGCAATCGTGTCGTGATGGACTTGCGAAAATTGATGTTCACTCGGCTTATGCAATTGCCGCTGGGCTATTTTTCCGACCACGCCAGCGGCAACTTAATATCTAAATTCACCTACGATGTGAATCAAGTGAATTCTGCGGCGACCGGGGTGATCACTGTTGCGATTAAAGACTCGCTTACTATCGTTGGGCTGCTGGCATGGCTACTTTACCTGAATTGGAAACTGACGCTGTTAGCACTTACGGTCGCCCCATTGCTAGCTTGGTTCGTCAAAAAATTTAGCGTCCGGATGCGTCAAGTCAGCCGGGGTTCGCAGCGTGCGATGGGTGGAATAACCCAAGTCCTCGATGAAAGTATTGAAGGGCATCGCGTCGTCAAAGTGTTTGGTGGGCAAGAATACGAGATCAATCGATTTCATCAGGCAATTAATCGGTTTCGATCATTTAACATGAAACAAGCCGCGGCGACGGCATCTAATTCGGCGATGGGCGAACTTTTCGCGGCGCTGATGCTCGCGTTGATTGTGTTTATGGTAACGCGCCAGTCTGCCGCAAATGAGACGACCGTCGGCGGTTTTGTCTCGTTTGTTACCGCTGCGATGATGCTGTTGGCGCCGCTCAAGCGGCTTACCAATATAAACGAACCCTTACAACGGGGTTTGGCGGCCGCCGAAAGCGTCTTCGAATTATTGGATGAGCCCGCTGAAATTGATACCGGCGTGGTCGATATCGGACACGCTCAAGGAAAAATTGAATTTGAAAACGTAACGTTTCGCTATCCGGCGAGCGAATCCGACGCATTAAACAGCGTTTCTTTTGTGGCTAACCCGGGGGATACGATTGCGTTCGTTGGTTCGTCGGGAAGTGGGAAAACGACGCTTGCCAATATGATCCCGCGCTTTTATCACGCGCAGCAAGGACGAATTTTGGTCGATGGCATGGACTTGAGCACGATACGCCTCGACAGCCTCCGCGCGAACATTGCCTCGGTGAGTCAGGACGTGGTGTTGTTTAATGATACCGTTGCGGCAAACATTGCTTATGGCCCGCTTGCCAAAGCGTCACGCGATCAGATTATTGCCGCGGCGGAAGCAGCGTTTGCGATGGAGTTTATTGCCGCAATGCCCGAAGGGTTGGACACACTCATTGGTGAAAACGGGGTGAAACTCTCCGGCGGGCAACGCCAGCGCTTGGCAATTGCCCGCGCGCTGCTTAAAGATGCGCCTATCTTGATTTTGGACGAAGCAACATCGGCGCTGGACACAGAGTCAGAGCGACAGGTTCAATTTGCGTTAGAAAACCTAATGAAAAGTCGCACCACAATTGTTATCGCGCACCGTTTGTCGACCATTGAGGGCGCGGACAAGATCATTGTGATGGATGCCGGCCGTATCGCCGAAAGTGGTTCCCACGCAGAACTGTTGCACCGCGATGGAGCGTACGCAAGGCTTCATCGCATTCAATTCGCGACTTAGCGTCGTGACAACTAAATTGAGTATTTTGCATACCGAATCTTCTACCGGCTGGGGCGGTCAGGAGATTCGCATACTCACCGAAATCAAAGGATTTCTAGAACGCGGTCATAAGGTCACGTTAATTTGCCCGCCCGAGGCCGAACTTGCTGTGGCCGCGCGCAACGATGGCCTTGATTTGGTAGCGCTGCCGATCGATCGCAAGAGTCTCAAGGCATTGCTTTCGATGCGCAGTTGGTTGAATCAACATTTAGCTGACTACGACGTCATAAACACCCATAGCTCTACCGATAGTTGGCTCAGCGCACTTGCCCTTACTTTACTTTCTGTAAAGAAGCCTATCGTTCGTACTCGACATGTATCGACTGCCGTGAATCGATCTGCCTCGACACGCTGGCTCTATCAGCGCGCGACGCGGCACATTGTCACAGCCGGCGAGGCGTTGCGACAACAGCTCCATCGCGACAATGGCTTTGCAATCGAGGGGATGACTTCAGTCCCAACGGGGATTGACTTGGCGCGATTTCGTCCAATGGATCGCACCGAAAGCAGAATGTCGTTAGGACTCGACTTGGCCGCCAACCTTATTGGCATCGTCGCAACCTTACGGGACTGGAAAGGCCATTGTTATTTGTTTGAAGCAATGGCCCGGCTTGCGCCTCGCTACCAGAATTGGCAAATGGTTGTGATTGGCGACGGGCCTTACGAGCCGACTCTGCGTGCTAAGGTCGAAGAACTCGGCTTGCAACGTAATGTTAATTTTGTTGGGCGAAAGCAGAATATCCCTGAATGGCTCAATGCGCTCGACATGTTCGTGCTCCCGTCCTATGGAGATGAAGGCGTGCCGCAGGCAATTGTCCAAGCAATGGCGTGCGGCCTACCGGTGATTTCAACACCGATCGGTTCCATTGCAGAAGCCGTAATCGATCGTTCCACCGGATTGCTTGTTCCTTCGCGCGATAGCCGTGCCCTTGAAAACGCCATAGAAAGTTTAATTCAACAACCTGAACTGCGCGCCAAATTTGGCGCAGCCGGCCTGAAGCACGCGGGTGATAACTTTTCGCTCGAGCAGATGCTCAATCGAATGCAAGCCGTGTTCGAGTCGGTCGCAAGCGCCAATTGATATGTGTGGAATTGCTGGATTTTTTGCGCATAGACAAGTCGGGCCGGAAGTCATCCGCCAGATGTTCCCTTCCTTGCAACGGCGCGGCCCGGATGCGCAACACGCGATGCTCTGGGATGAACAGTTTCGCCCGATAAGCGGTGCAGCTCACAACGGGCTATTGCATACGCGACTCTCGATTCGCGATCCGCGTCCCGAGGCTGATCAGCCAATGCATAACGACGCCAAAGACATTTGGATTTGTTACAACGGCGAAGTTTATGGCTGGGAGAAAGATGCCCAACGTTTGGCCGACGAAGGATTTAAATTTCACACGCGTTCCGATACGGAGTTTATTCTCCATGCCTACCAAGCCTGGGGGCTGGACGCGCTTTTGCCAAAGCTCCGAGGCATGTTCGCGCTGGTGATTCTGGATCTTAGAACGCGAAAGCTGCACTTGATTCGAGATCGTATGGGCCTTAAGCCGCTAATTTACTTTTGGGCAAATGGCGAATTTGCTTTTGGTTCGACCGTGCGGTCCGTATTGCCTTTCCTACCTAAACAGCAACGAGCGCTATCGGAAGAAGGCATCGACGCTTATCTGGCGCATCGTTACATTCCGGCGCCAAGAACAATTTTCAAGAACATCCAACGATTGGAGAACGGCCACCGGTTGTGTTTGGATCTCGATACAACGAAACTCAATAAAGAGCGTTATTGGTATCCGCAACCGCTTAAAGGCAATTGGCGCGAAGCGCTTGACGACGCAATTACCCTGCGCACAGCGTCTGATCGTCCCGTCGGTGTTTTCCTTAGTGGCGGAGTAGATTCGGCGGTGATCGCTTCACGCTTGAGTGCGCTTAACTTTGGCAACATTGCAACGTTCACGGCTGGGTTCCCGGGTACCACTTTCGACGAAAGTTCTGAGGCGGCTGAGTTGGCGAATCGATTGGGTATGCCGAATCGGTGCATACCGATTGAGCAAGATCTCAAGCGGGATTTTTCCACCCTGGTGCGCGATCTCGACGAACCGTTTGCCGATCCGAGTGCGATCCCAACATGGTACTTGGCACGCGAAACCGTTCGGCACGCTACGGTTGTACTGGGTGGTGATGGCGGTGACGAGTTATTTGGTGGGTATAAGCGCTATCGGCAGCACAGGCGCTCAGCGTGGCGGCGCAGTATCCGCGCACCGTTCGCGAATCCGGCGTCATTGCAACTTTCTCGATTTGGTAAATTGCTTGCTGAATCGTCGCTTGCTTGGGATGAGGCCTACGCTCTGCGTTTTTCAGGCTTTGCGCCATGGCAACGGGCAGCGCTACAACCAGACCTAAGTAGGCTTCGCAATGTCTACTGGCGTCCTGATTCGGCTGTTTCGAGCGATCCGATGACGACGCTGCTACAAATTGACTTCGACAATTATCTTCCGGAATACATTCTGCGCAAGGCGGATTTATGTACGATGGCCCACGGCCTGGAGTTGCGGGCACCGCTGCTTGATCATGTGTTCGTTCAACATATACTCGGGATCGACAGTCGCGAGCGTTTCACCGATCCGGCGAAACGATTGCTCATAACCGCCGCGCCGGAGGCGATTGACGCCTTCAATCGAAAAAAACGCGGTTTTAATCCCCCCCTTTCGCAATGGCTCAGTCGCGATTTGTCGGAACGTATGGATGAACTGGGCTCACGTTTATCGGTACGATCCAACGTCCAATTGGACGCAACGGTCGTTCACGAAGTCGTTACTCGATATGGTCGCGGCGAAAAGCACTTTGCCGAACAGTTGCTACAACTCTTGATTCTCGATGAAAGTCTCGGGCAATTAATTGATGCCGCACAGGCTAGCGATGCCTAGCCGGTTTTGGTCTCGCCTGTGGGTGCTCTCCCGTGCGATTCCTCGGTTATTCGTTCCGGGCCGCGCTCGTCCGACAAACATCCGCCGCATCCTGATCGCGCAACATTTGTTGCTGGGCGATACCATCATGTTGGCGCCGCTGTTGAAGCGGCTTCGGCTTCGATATCCCGATGCGGAAATAAAGATGCTTTCTAACCCGGCGTATGTATCGCTGTTTGAGAAAAAGCCCTATGGCGTCACCGTGTTGCCTTACGATCCGCGGTCGCTTGCGAGCCATCGACAGCTTGGCGATCAAGCGCCTTTTGATCTCGCCCTGATTCCAGGCGACAATCGTTGGTCGTGGATGGCGCGTGCACTGCGTTCAAACTGGATAGTCGCATTTGCTTCCGATAAGCGATCCTATAAAGATTGGCCTATTGACGAGTTTGTGAGCTTTCCATCGACGGCGGAAACATGGGGAGACATTGCGACACGTTTGTGCGATGGTGAATCACCCGAAGGGTACCTGCCGGCGGAATGGCCGCAACCTGCGTATGCAAGCTTTGATGAGCCAAACACGCCTTATTGCGTATTTCACCTTGGTGCCAGCAGCCCACATAAACTGTGGCCATCTGATCGCTGGCGGAACCTCATTTCCTGGGCAGAAAATTTAGACTTAGAAGTGATTCTAACGACAGGGCGCGGTGAAGAAGCGCTTCTCGCTGCCGTTGATCCGAACCATCGCCGGCGACACTATGCCGGCACGCTCGATCTTCCTCAGCTTTGGCAACTACTGCGCCGAGCGAAATTCCTTGTCTGTCCGGACACGGGCATCGCTCATCTTGCTCGTGTTGTTGGTACGCCAACCGTGGCCTTGTTCGGGCCGGGTTCGCCGGAAGTTTCGGGACCCGGACGCTTTTGGAAAGATAGCGCATTTGTAGCCTTAACCGTCAAAGAAATAGCCTGCCGAGACCAAGATCTGTTATTCGAGCGCAAGCTAAATTGGGTGCGGCACTGTTGGCGCACGCCGGCCGAATGCGGCAACCCGATTTGCATCCAATCCATTACCTTCGATCATGCCAGAGGTGCGCTTGCCGAACTTGGCGTGGCACCGGTCGCGGGCTAGCCAGTGCGGGTCTTATGGGTACATTCTGGTTCTTGGAAAAGCAGCGCGGCGATTTCTTATATCGGCGTACATAACGCATGGTCATTCGCGAAAGCGGGTTTCGAAACTCATCTGCTCATGCCGGAAGTTGGTCCTTCAGGCGACACGGACAACGATCTACGTAACTTCTATGGCCTAGAGCCGCACCCGTTGTTAAACGTACATCGCATAAACCTGCGCAGACATTGGTGGAATATTCAGCACCCCTACTTCGCGCTCGCGGAAAATAGGGCCAATGAATTCAGGCGCAGTAAACCGCTTTTAGTCCTATCGCGAGAACAACGTTTTTTACCGCAACTGGCGCGTCTTGCTGCGAAACCAAACTGCCACTGCTTATTCGAAACGCATTATCTTTACGCCGATCAAACGTGGCGCGATAGCGCGACCATTTCGCGCGGCGACCAAAAACGCGGCGCGCTGGAACGAAAATATCTGCCGCAAATTGACGGCATCGTCGCGATCACAGCGGATCAGCTAAAGTTGTACCAAAAGGCTTTACCGGGACTAAAAGGGATTGCTGCGCCTTTGGGTGTAAAAACACTGCCGATGCCGGACGCGGACGAGATCGAAACACGCCGGAAGCGGCGGGTCGTCGCATACATAGGTCATTTAATGCGTTCCAAGGGCATCCCTGCAATGCTGTCCGTCGCAGGCGCGCTATCAAGAGTAAATATACGAATGGCCATGTTTGGCGGAACGCCGGAAGAAGCGGAAAACCTCCGCGGCACGGCGGAAGCTAAAGATAACAATGTTTCCGTCACCCCATTTCTTTCCCCGGCAAAGATGTTTCAGGTTCTCTCCGACACGTCGAGCATCGGGATCGTGGCGCTCGAAGACAATTTTTTTAACCGTCATCTTACCTGCCCCGTTAAGGCATTGGATTTTCTTGCTCTCGGGATGCCTGTAGTGGCGAGTGATTTGCCTTCCAACCGCGACGTACTCGGAGACGCGGCGTTATACTTTTCTCCAAATGATGGCAGGCTAATGACGGAACAGTTCAGCCGATTGCTGAATAGCCCAGATCTGTACCGCGATTTATCTGAGAAGGCCTGCGCGCGCGCCCAGTTACTGTGCTGGGAATCGCGAGCGAAAAGTTTGATTGATTCAATCCACTCAAGAACTTGAATCTACTGACATAACTTGAAAATGAAGAGCATTCCAAACCTAAAAACATGGCGGGACGTATTGGTACCAGGCTCGGATGAGTATTCCTCATACCCCAAAAAACTTAGTCCGGTACTCATCCGAACATTTTGGTTGTGCCTTGGGATTTACCTGACGATACTCCCGATTTACCACACCACTGCGCTTCGCAACATTGCCTTCGCGGGGCTTATCGCCTGCACGTTGATCCTTCAATTCCAATATCGTCACCCATGGCAATTTCCATTGTGGCGGGAATGGCTAATCTACGCATTGGTTGCGCTTGGATCTCTAACGTATGCTATTGACCCCAAGATGTCTTTGTTCGAGATTAAAACCGAGATCGTGTATGCCTTCATCGTTTTTAGTATCGGTGCGACTTGGATTCGATCCGCCGAGGCGTTGGACCGGCTCATTTGGGTCGCCGTCGCGGCAAATGCTTTTCTCGTTGGTACTTCGCTCGCAATTTGGTTTAGCACACCTAAAGGCCAAATTACCCTTCTTGGCGCACTAAACATCCGCTCTGGCACCTATAGCACTTACTTGGTTACCGTTATGCCGTTTATCGCGGCGTTAGCATGGAGACAGTGGCGCACACAAAACACGCGACGATTAATATTTCTGGCGCTGCTGCTCCTTGTTAATGTTTGCGTCGTATTTTTTACCCGAAATCGACAAAGCTTTCCCGCGCTTATGGTGGAGTGTGGAATTTTTGGCTTGATTTCAATTCGCCAACATTTTACCTGGCGCAGAGTTGGGGCCTTGGTGTTCGCGTTTGTCGTGGGTACCCTATTGTTCAAAACTCAGTTTGAGTCGAGGTTCGGCGAGTGGAAGATCGCGACAGCCAACGATGTCCGGTGGCAGTTGTGGGATTTTTCGATTGCGCGAATCGGCGAACACCCCCTAACCGGCTCCGGCTTTGGCAGAGGCGCGTTTTCGCTTGCTTACCCTGATTTCAATGACGCCAATCCGTCTCTGTGGCATACACACAACATGTTGCTCAACAAGGGAATACAAATGGGATTGCCGGGAATCGCGGCTTTCCTCCTGCTGTTGTTTTCTGTGGGACGGCTGTTAGTGCGCAGTCTCAAGGTACAACAGAATTTTCGTCCTTATGTATTGGCTGCATTGGCGATGCTGGCCGGCGTTTTTATGAAAAATATGACGGATGATTTTTTCGTTCGAGATGGTGCTTTGTTGTTCTGGCTTTTAGTAGGTGCGGTTGCGGGTACCATTCGTTGGCAGCAACCGTCTGCCGTTCTTCCACCCTTGCAAGTCGATGCGCGATCACAAAATAGCGCCTGAACCAGCGATGGTTTGCTCACCTTCGGGGGCCACGTCGTCGGCAGACAAACCTATGACACGCTGCCACCCCGATATTGAAGGCCTACGTGGGATCGCAGTTCTTTTGGTACTGGCATACCATATTTCACATACCCCCGATAACCGGAGGGTATATTTGGGGGCGACACTTTCGTTGTCGTTTCTGGATATTTAATGGGCGCAGGCTAATCCTGAATGGTAGGCAATACGCCAATGAATAAAATATTGATCATCCGTCGCGATAACATCGGAGATTTGGTCTGTACAACGCCAGTGTTCGAAGCGATCAAAGCCCAATATCCTGGTGCATCCATTCATGCTCTTGTAAACAGCTACAATTCTGCCGTGTTAGAGGAAAATCCGCACGTTTCAGAAATTCATGTTTATGAGAAACTAAAGCACCAAAAAAACTTATTCAGCATACCCCTTGCGATTCTAAGGCGCCTCCGGTTACTACTCACGCTACGCCGAATAAATTTTGACTACGCCATTGTTGCTGGCGCGGGATTTCAGTCGCGAGTCATCAATTATCTGCGCTGGATTCGACCGCTACATGTCATCGGATATACCACACCAAATCACACAGCTTCACGAATCATCGATCATGGGATTCCAACCGATAGTGCGCAAGGTCTCCATCAAGTTGAGGCGGTATTTCAACTACTGACCGCGCTTGGTATCCAAGGACCGCCCCGCAAAGTTAAGGTCTATCCAAATAAGACAACCACTGAAAATTCGCAAAAAAATATCCGGCACCAATTGTGTGTTGGGGTTCACATTAGTTCGCGAAAACCCTCCCAGCGCTGGGCTGCTGAGAATTTCATCGAATTCATTCGATACCTACGAGAACGTCACGACGCACGGGTAATTCTATTCTGGTCGCCGGGAGCCGAAGAAAACAGCAAGCACCCGGGCGATGACGGTAAGTCGGCAACTATCTTGAATCAGTTGAATGATCCGTTTGTCCTGCCCGCTCCGACATCGACTTTACGAGATCTGATTGATCAAATGGCGGCACCAGATGTGTTCGTGTGCAGCGATGGCGGTGCGATGCATATTGCGGCTGGTCTGGCTAAGCCCATTTTATGTTTTTTTGGCGACTCCGATGCCGCGCATTGGCATCCGTGGGGCGTTCCGTACGAACTGTTACAAACCGCGTCCCGGACGGTAACGGATATTTCGGTTACGCAGGCAATTGCTGCATTTGAGAAATTAGTAGCTCGTGTTAAGGATGGCGCTCTAGGCAATAATTAACGCCGCCGCGACCTTACGTCCTTCCGCGATAAGGATATTGTAGGTACGGCACGCAGCTGGCGTATCCATGATCTCATAGCCAATCCGCGCGGCAATCAATCCTTTGAGCACCGCCGCTTTAGGAAAATAAATCGATTTCCCCGTACCGATTAATACGATCTGAGGCGCTAGGCCCAAAACCACGTTTAAAGCGTCATCATCAATATCGGTTTTTACGGACCAGTCGTTTACTATTTCATTTGGTGTGACGATCAAGTTTCGCTCGTAGCGCTGGCCGTTTACGGCAACATAGCCCGCGCCGTAAGCGGTGATGAGATTTTGGTTTGCGTTTTGCGAGAGATGGAGTTTCAAGTGTTCTGGCGACAGAGTGACAGGGTCGGTATAATCATAACGGTTTTCTGCGCGATCTTGCGATTCGCGCGAAGAAGCCCGCCAGCTGTGGATTTCCCGTCATTGAGTTAACCTGATTTTATCAATGCCTGAAGAAGCACTAGCCATGCGGCGCGCAGCACATGCATTGCCACGAGCCAGTATCCATGCGGCTCCTGGCGCGATACATCAATGAACCATCAAAGAACGTAATAAATGGAAGAATTTTCCCGAATTAAGCGCCTGCCGCCCTACGTCTTTAACATCACTGGCGAATTAAAAGCCGCCGCGCGTCGCCGCGGCGAAGACATTATCGACATGAGCATGGGCAATCCCGACCAGCCCACCCCGCCGCACATCGTCGCGAAGTTGATCGAGGCGGCGCAACGCGAAAACACCCACGGTTATTCGCTGTCAAAAGGCATTCCGCGTTTACGCAAAGCGATTTGCAATTGGTATAAGACGCGCTTCGATGTTGATATGGATTCCGAAAAAGAGGCGATAGTTACCATCGGCTCGAAAGAAGGCCTCGCGCATTTGATGTTGGCAACGCTCGATTCTGACGACGTGGTACTCGTGCCGAATCCAAGCTATCCGATTCATATTTACGGCCCGGTGATTGCCGGCGCGAACATCGTCACCGTGCCAATGATTCCCGGCGTGGATTTTTTTGACGAATTGGAAAAAGCGCTGAAGGCATCGTACCCGAAGCCGAAAATGCTCATCATCAATTTTCCGAGCAATCCGACCGCGCAGTGTGTCGATTTACATTTCTTCGAGCGCGTCATCGCGATCGCAAAGGAATACGGCATTTGGGTCGTGCATGATCTGGCCTACGCCGACATCGTGTTCGACGACTACAAAGCGCCGTCGATCATGCAGGTGCCGGGCGCGAAAGATGTCGCGGTGGAATTTTTCACCATGTCAAAAAGTTACAGCATGGCCGGTTGGCGCGTCGGATTTATGGTCGGTAACCAAAAACTGGTCGGCGCGTTGGCGCGTATGAAAAGCTACCACGACTACGGCACGTTCACGCCGATCCAAGTCGCGTCGATTCTCGCGCTGGAAGGTCCGCAAGATTGCGTCGAAGAAATTCGCCAAACCTACCAAAGCCGCCGCGATGCGTTGGTGAAGGGTTTGCACAACCTTGGCTGGATGGTGGAAAACCCAAAGGCCAGCATGTATGTCTGGGCGCAAATTCCCGAGCAATTCCGCAAGCAAGGCTCGCTGGAATTCGCGAAGAAAATTTTGGCCGATGCGAAAGTCGCCGTGTCACCTGGCATTGGCTTCGGCGAATTGGGCGACGATCACGTGCGCTTCGCGCTGATCGAAAACGAAAACCGCATCAAACAAGCGGTGCGCGGCGTGCGCGATATGTTCCGAAAAGGAGGGATTGTCATGAAGCCGATGCAAGTCGGTCTGCTCGGCATCGGCACTGTCGGCGGCGGCACGTTCAGAGTATTGAGCCGAAACCGCGAAGAAATCACGCGCCGCGCCGGCCGTGAAATTCGCATCGCGATGGTGGCGGACAAAGCGACCGATCGCGCGCGCGAACTCGTCGGCAACAACGCCGAGGTGGTCGATGACGCGATGAAAGTCATCACGAATCCGAACATCGACATCGTCGTCGAATTGATCGGCGGTTACACGTACGCAAAAGAATTTGTCCTGAAAGCGATCGCCAACGGCAAACATGTTGTCACGGCAAACAAGGCCTTGCTCGCGACACACGGCAATGAAATTTTCGCCGCCGCGCAAAAGGCCGGCGTCATGGTCGCGTTCGAAGCGGCAGTCGCGGGCGGTGTGCCGATCATCAAAGCGTTGCGCGAAGGTTTGACCGCGAATCGCATCGAATGGATCGCCGGCATCATCAACGGCACCAGCAATTTCATTCTCTCGGAAATGCGTTCGAAAGGAAAAAGCTTCGACGAAGTGTTGAAAGAAGCGCAAAAACTTGGCTACGCCGAAGCGGACCCGACCTTCGACATCGAAGGCATCGACGCCGCGCACAAACTCACTATCATGTCGGCGATCGCATTCGGCGTGCCGATGCAATTCGACAAAGCCTACACCGAAGGCATTTCCAAACTCACCAAGCAAGACATCGAATACGCCGAGCAACTCGGATATCGCATCAAGCTGCTCGGCCTGACGCGCCGCACGGCGAATGGCATCGAGTTGCGCGTGCATCCGACCTTGATTCCGACGAAGCGGCTGATCGCGAATGTCGAAGGCGTGATGAACGCGATTCTCGTGAAAGGCGACGCCGTCGGCTCGACGATGTATTACGGCGCCGGCGCGGGCGCGGAGCCGACTGCGTCGGCGGTCGTCGCCGATTTGGTCGACGTCACGCGCATGCACACGTCCGACCCCGAGCACCGCGTGCCCCATCTCGCATTCCAGCCCGATCAACTGACCGACACGCCGATTTTGTCGATGGACGAAGTCGAAACGTCGTATTACTTGCGCATGCGCGTGTTCGATCGCCCCGGCGTGTTGGCGGACATTACCCGCATTCTCGCCGACAATCACATTTCCATCGATGCGATGATTCAGAAAGAACCGTCGGAAGGCGAAGAGCAAGTCGATATCATCATGTTGACCCATTTGTGCCGCGAAAAAAATATTAATATCGCGATGAAAAAAATTGAAGCGCTCGATAGCGTCGACGGAAAAATTACCCGCATCCGCCTCGAGGAACTCGGTTAATCATGCGATACATCAGCACTCGCGGTGGCATGGCGCCGCAAAGTTTCTCGCAAATTCTGCTCGGTGGCCTCGCGCCCGATGGCGGATTGGCCATCCCGGAACGCATTCCCAACGATAAATGCCGCCGAACTCAAGTATTGGCGTGCGCTTGAACTATCGCGATCTGGCGTTCGAAGTCATCAGCAAATTCGTCGACGATATTCCGCGCGATGACCTCAAAGCGCTGATCGACAAAAGTTATACCAAGGCCGCGTTCGGCAACGATCAAATCACGCCGGTGACAATGCTGGAAACGGGTTTGTATATTCTCGAATGCTCGAACGGGCCGACCTTAGCGTTTAAAGATATTGCGATGCAGTTGCTCGGCAATTTGTTCGAATATGCGCTCGAAAAAAACAAGCGAAGAGCTGAATATTCTCGGCGCGACATCGGGCGACACCGGCTCCAGCGCCGAATACGCGATGCGCGGCAAAAAAGGCGTACGCGTGTTCATGCTTTCCCCGCACAAACGCATGAGCGCGTTTCAAACGGCGCAGATGTTTTCGCTGCAGGATAAAAATATTTTCAATATCGCCATGCGCGGCGTGTTCGACGATTGCCAGGACATCGTTAAAGCCGTCAGTAACGATGCGGCGTTCAAAGCGAAACAAAAAATCGGCACGGTGAATTCGATCAACTGGGCACGCGTTTGCGCGCAGACGGTTTATTATTTCAAAGCCTATTTCGCCGTTACGCGCAGCAACGATGAGAAAATCGATGTCGCTGTGCCATCAGGAAATTTCGGCAATATTTACGCTGGCTATTTGGCGCGGCGCATGGGATTGCCGATCAATCATTTGATACTGGCGACGAACGAAAACAACGTCCTCGACGAATTTTTCAAGACTGGTGTTTATCGTGTTCGCGACGTCAAGCCAGGTCGCGCAGACATCCAGTCCGTCAATGGATATTTCCAAGGCCTCGAATTTCGAACGCTTCATTTTCGAGCTGGTTGGTCGCGATGCCAGCATCGTAAAAAAATTATGGCAGCAAGTCGATCGCGAAGGATTTTTCGATTTGCGCAATACGCCTTATTTTGACGCGCTGGCAAAATCCGGTTTCGTTTCCGGTTCCAGCACCCATCAAGATCGGCTCGAAACCATTCGCGAAATGTATCGCCGTCATGGCAGTGGTCGTCGACACGCATACGGCGGACGGCATTAAAGTCGGCACGAATTATCGCGCAATCGGGCGTGCCATTGGTCTGTTTGGAAACTGCGTTGCCGGCAAAGTTTGCCGAGACCATCGTCGAAGCGTTAGGATTTCGAGCCGCCACGCCCAGCCGGATTCGATAAGTTAGAAAAATCGCCGCAAGCGCTTCGAAGTCATGGATGTCGACATCGATGCAGTGAAAAGTTACATCGCAAACAAATACGGGAATGTAAGGCTATGCAAATCGTCAAAGTTACCGCTACTGGCGGACAAATAGTCGAAGCCGATTGGCTCGCCCGCGCCGAAACGGTTCATCGTCAATTGCGCCCGCATCTCCCGGCCGACATACGCCAAACGCATGGCGGAAATTTTTGCAACTGGCGTTGAAATGTGGATAGCCGTCGAGGGCGAACGGTATTGGGTGCCGCGGTGTTTCGCATCATCGAAAATACCCACGTCGGTCGCAAACTTTACGTTGACGATCTCGTGACTGACGAAACTAAACGCTCAACCGGCGTCGGCAAATTATTGCTCGATGGCTTGACGGTGGAAGCGCGCGCGCGCAATTGCGACACGATCGATTTGGATTCCGGCACTCATCGCACCCATGCGCACCGTTTTTATTTTCGCGAACGCATGGTGGTCGGCGCATTTTGTTTTAGCAAACCCCTTTAGATTGCCCTGCCAGGAGCCCCATGGATACATGGCCTCCCAGCAATGCATGTGGCCAGAAGCCGCATGGGGATTGGCTCTTGGAGCATACAGCAAATGACCATATTCAAACAACTTTCGGCATTCAACTTCCCATCATTCAAGCCCCCATGGCCGGCGCACAAGCGAGCGCGATGGCTATCGCCGTATCAAACGCCGGCGGGCTAGGCTCGCTGCCTTGCGCGATGCTCGACGCCGTCGGTATGCGCAAAGAATTGACGCTCATCGCGGAGAAAACTAACAAACCCATCAACGTTAATTTCTTTTGCCACTAGCGCGCCGGTGGTCGACACCACGCGCGAAAGTTCGCGTGGCGCGAGAAACTAGCGCCGTATCTACGCGGAATTCGGCATCGATCCGACCACCATTCCGACCGGCCCCGGCCGCGCAGCCTTCAATGATGAAATGGCGGACGTTCTCGACGAATTTAAACCAAAGATCGTAAGTTTTCATTTCGGCTTGCCGCCCGATCATTTGCTCGAACGCGTACGAAAAAATCGGTGCGAAGATTCTTTCTTCGGCAACCACCGTTGCTGAAGCGCTTTGGTTGGAAAGAAAGGCGTCGATGCAATCATCGCGCAGGGATTAGAGGCCGGTGGTCATCGCGGTATTTTTCTCTCTGACGACCTCACCACGCAAGTCGGAACGTTCGCGTTACTTCCGCAAATTGTGCGCGCGGTGAAAATTCCCGTCATTGCCGCCGGTGGTATCGCCGAGCGCGGAAGGCGTCCGCGCTGCAATATCGCTCGGCGCTGCGGCTGTGCAAATTGGTACCGCGTTATCTACTATGTCCCGAAACGACAATCAGCGCAGTACATCGCAATGCACTGAAAAGCGAAGCGGCGCGCCACACCGCGCTCACCAATATTTTCACCGGCCGGCCCGCACGCGGCATCGTCAATCGTGCGATGCGCGAACTTGGACCGATGAGCGGCGCATGCGCCCGCGTTCCCGCTCGCGACGAGCTCGATCGCGCCACTACGCGCGAAAGCCGAAGCGCAAAGCTCCGGCGATTTTTCGCCGTTGTGGTCTGGGCAAAATGCGACAGGCTGCAAAGAAATCGGCGCCACAGAATTAACGCGCGAGCTTGCGGGTTTCGTTCGGCCTCAATAAGAAATGCGCCAGGAGCGGCGTCAAAACTTAGGAAGCGCTGAATAAGTTCGAGTTCTAAGTGAGACAAGGTGCGAACAAAAATATCGACGCAGCATATGTATGATATGTAAGGCGATATTTTTTGTGAACAACGCAGTATCACGACGAAATCGGACTTATTCAGCGCTTCCCTAATGCCTGGCCATGCCTGCGCGAGACCCGTTATGATTGGCAAGTCAGCAGGCAAGGTGAAGACATCGATCTGCGCGAAGCGCCCGGGATAAACCAACACCTGCCGACGAGCAAAGCAACGCGCTACGAATTCGAATGAGACGAAGCGAAGGCTGAAGGCAATCTCGCTAAACATCGCGTAGATTGTTTGGGCGCTATGAGCCTGCTACTCGATCCTCTTACCATGAGCCTTCAAGAGATTCTCCCTTAACATGTCATCCTGAGCAACGCGAAGGATCTGCTTTTCACGGCCGCAAAAGCAGATCCTTCGCGTTGCTCAGCATGACATGTGGCGGTGGAAGCAAGAATGCTGGCGGTTCATGGTTCGTGAGCAGCATCGGCAGCGCCGATAGAGGCAGCTCGCGATGATGCACTTGGGCGACGAACACAGCTGCATCCCATAGCCGCCGCTGTCGCTTCGCTGAGTTTGCTATTTAAACATGATGCCAAATTCAAGCAACATTGAATATGCCGAAAGCCCAGTATCCACAGGGTAGCCTAGGGCTATGCGGCTTTCGAATACATTCTTCTGGAAATTCACCCAAACTAAGTCACGAAGACCCGAATTTTCAAAGCTATCGCTAGAGTTTAACAGCGACAACCCAATGGCCGCATACGCGCCACGCACCTTTGAACAGCTTGCGGAATTGTTGATCCATCGAGCCTGAGATATGGATCTCGTCGCCGCAACCTGCCGAGAATCGATTGACAGCCAATGGCTGGAACGGCAATCATGGCGCGGCGTTCCGATCACATTGTCACCTTTAAGGTGATGCCACGCCAGAAACCAAGCGGGGTGTGGCTCGTGGCATGGCCAGAAAACGTCCCTCGTCGAAGCCGGGAGCAGACAGAATGTTGTATTGCAAGACCTGGTACCGTCGTTTGGCACCGTCGTTGGAACGGCAATCGGGGCGCGGCTTTCGGAGCTTGCCATGCCAGGAGGCAAACGGGGCGCGGCCCCTGGCGAAACTCGATTTGTAGGGCGTCAATAAACGAAGCGCATTGCGCCGTATGATGCGTCAATTGAAAACAAATACGGCGCAATGCGCTTCGTTTGTTGACGCCCTACCTGTGCGCCTTACGCGCGTTGCGGCAGCAGATTGCCGAGAAAACCAATCGCGCCAAAACCAGCGGAAAAGCCAACGCGAGCGCGACGGGCCAGAAACGACAGCTATCCAAGCCGACCAATACAGAACTACAGGAAACCATCACCAAACGCCTACGTGCCGTAGACCCCGATGATCCGAGCCGCCGCCATAAAACTATTCGAACGTTTCTTGAAGCCGTGCTACTTGCTGAGCTCGGCGAAGATTTAGTGAACGATCCAATGTTTTACGAACTCGTTGGAAATGTTCAAACCGCGATGGAGAATGATCTCAATACGCGTCAAAAGTTAATTGTTGCTAATCGCCTTGACTCTGCAGTTATCAAATCATCTGTTACATCGGAAAACGCTAAGTCCGATCGATGGTTTCGCCGGAAAGACGGCTCGCGCGCCAGCCCATTCGTTAGCCCGTACTTTTTCTCCGCCAAGTTCCTAGCCGTCTGTTCTTCCCGCACTAATCCACCAACAATTTCATTTCCAATGGCATTGCCAACGCTTTCCGCAGCCGCATCTCTAAAGTTGATTTGACTGTTGGTAATGCCATGGCGGATATAGGCGCCGGTGATGCCGCTGATAAAGTCGGAGGTGACGCGCGCCGCGCCGGGGCTATAGTTCGCGAAAGCGGTGTTGGTGCGAAGAATCTGGCCATCGGCGCCGGTCGTCAGTCTGCCTGCGCCATCGAGCTGTGGCGCACCTTGGAGGGAGGTACTGATCTGGTTCGACACGGCGGCAGAAACCGCAGACGCAGCAACGCTCTTCCAACTAAACTTTTCCTGCAGGCCAGCGGCAACCATGACGCCTTGGGTGGCGATGCTGTTGACACCGGCATTGAATGCGGCGGCGGTGTTGCTGCCGGCTTGCAAGCCAGCTTTGACGGCGAGTCCGCCTTGGGCGCCGTTGAACGCGGAGCCTAGACTGGCGCTGAGGCCGGAGCCGAGTGCGCTGATGCCAACTTGACGCCAGGAGAATTTGTCTTGGTAGCCGGGGCAACTGCTTGCGCTCACCCACGGCGTTGCATCCGATGGTTACGCCAAGGCCACTTGTTCCGATGCTTTACTGAATATCCAGACAAAAATTGAGCGCGCATAAAACTCTTTGCCGGGAATATTGGCGGAAGCGCAAACTTCATCGACATGGAAATCTGAGCGATAGCCGCTCAGATTTCATCGTCTCCTCCCAACATTTTGGAGCGTTCGTACCAACTAAACAGACTTACCCTTTGACTAAGTCAGTTTCCCGTCGCCGCCATTCTGGGTGCCCGGCAAGGCGGCAAGACCACGCTTGCACGCCTCTACGCACCGCTAAACAATCGACGGCAATCCTTCACTCTGCACTTCAAACAACCGCCGATAAACGCCATCGGTTTTGCGAATAAGTTCCGCGTGTGTGCCCTGCTCAACGATGCGCCCATGCTCGAAAACGAGAATGCGATCGAGGCGCTGCACCGTGGACAATCTATGGGCGATCACCAACGTCGTGCGGCCCTTAGTCAGCCGATCAAGCGCATCGCGAATCAACGATTCGGAAACGGAATCCAAACTCGACGTCGCTTCATCGAGAATCAAAATCGGCGTACCTGCCAGAATCGCGCGGGCGATGGCAACACGCTGACGCTCGCCGCCGGAAAGCTTGATCCCGCGCTCACCTACTAATGTCTCGTAACGTAACGGCAGGCGATCGATAAATTCATTGGCGTAAGCAAGCTCCGCTGATTTTTCGATTTGCTCATAATCCGCGCCGGGCCGGCCATAGGAAATGTTTTCTGCGAGGGAGCGATGAAATAGAACGGCTTCTTGTGGCACAAGGCCAATGGCTTGACGCAAACTTTCTTGCGTGACGCGAGCGATATCTTGCCCGTCGATCAATATTCGACCACCGTTCACATCGTAGAGACGTTGGATCAGTTTCACGAAACTACTCTTACCGCTGCCGGAATGCCCTACAAGGCCGACTCGTTCGCCCGCGCGAATAATGACGGAAAGTTTGTCATACAAATTCTCCGACTGCCCGGCATAGCGAAACGTCACGTTCTCAAACTCGATGCTACCGGCAGATACGTTTAACTGCGCCGCGTCGACATGATCGCGCACATCGGGTGGAGCGATGCGGTACTGAATCACATCCTCCATTTCGTTCACGGATTTTTGCAGATTGCGCACGTGTTGGCCGACGTCGCGTAGGTAACCATTTATCAAAAATTGTGTGGCAACGAGATAGGCCATGTCGCCCGCAGATGCGCGTCCGTTCGACCACAACCATAGGCCGCAACCGAGCAGCGCACCTTGCAGCAGCCACAAAATTGTAGATTGAATCAAACCCGTGTCGACGCTGCGATTCCAGGCTAGTAACGAACGCGTTCGCCAATGATCGGCGATGTCTGCGAAAGTTCCAAGTTCACGCGCTTCGGCCCCAAATGCCTTGACGATCGCGTTGGCGCCGATGGTGTCGGCGAGATAGCCGCCGATGCGCGAATCCGACTCCTGCGCCTTACGTGCGGCAGGTGCGACCCAGCCAACGGAAAGAAACACGCTTACGCAAATGAACAACGTGATGCCGACGCCCACCACCAAACCCAACACCGGCCAGCGCCATGCAAATAAGGCAGTCACGCCGAACGAGACGACCAGCGCGGGGATCAGGCCGAACATTAAGGTATCGCCGAACGAATCGAAGGCCCACATGCCGCGTGTGATTTTGCGCACCGTTGCACCGGCAAACGCATTCGCATGCCAGTCGGCGGAAAAGCGCTGCACCGCTGCAAAGCCATCGTAAACAATTTGGCGCAACACATTGCTCGCCAAACGATTCCAAAAACGCAAGTGAATATAGCGCAGCACCGGAACGCACGCCGCGAGAAACAAAAATAACATAAGCGCTTGCACCGCGGACGAACCGGCACTACTGGGCGATTTTGCAACGGCCTCTACCATCTGTCCCGCGGCGATGGGCACGGTTACGTCAATAAGTGTTGAACCGATGCGTGTTGAGAACACTGCGGCCAGCGCCCAGGGGGAACGCCGCCAGTATTCCCAGGCGAAGCGAAATGCGGATGCGTAGATGGACCAGAGCATGTGGTAGGAATTTGAACTTCTGAAAACGTTGAACGCTGTCGATTACTTCGCTATTGCGAACGGTCTATGTAGGCATTGCCGACACTTCTCACGGACCATGAACCCTACCGGAATTGAGACCTCCGACATGTCATCCTGAGCAACGCGAAGGATCTGCTTTTACGGCCGTGAAAAGCAGATCCTTCACTGCGTTCAGGATGACATGTTAAAGGTGACTAAATTGCTTACAGCAAACTACTATTTCTTCGGCTTTGGCGCAGGCGCTTTGCCCGCTTCAATCTCATCATCGAAAATTATTTCTTCATCGTCATCTTTATTTTTCGGCGGGTTGCCATCATAAATTAATATCTCGCGCCGTTGCAGAAACGCATCGCGCAGGAACGAATAACGGTCGATGGCACCGGCTTCTTCCAACACTCTTTCCGTATCCAATAGGTTCGAACGTAGATTGACTGCCTCGATTGCGGAAAGGCCGAGGCTCACATCGAATTGATTAATGACGTAAGTGGTCGGCGTAAAAAATGAGTCAACCACACGCCCACCCGCATCGCGCACGGTGCTTGGGCCTAGCAGCGGCAATGTCCAATAAGGGCCCGGGCCCACGCCGTACCAACCTAAGGTTTGTCCAAAATCTTCGTTTTGCTTTCGATTGCCCGCCGCGCCGGCGACGTCGATCAATCCACCTAGGCCAAACGTCGAATTGATCACGACGCGGCCAAAGCCTGCGACCGCGCGTTGACCTTTGCCTTGAAAAATGTCGTTGACGAAAATCGAGACATCATGAATGTTACTAAAGAAATTTGTCACACCTACGCGCACGAAATTCGGGGTGACAACGCGATAGGCTTTCGCGACGGGCTTAAGCACAGCCTTATCGACCGTTTCGTTGAATTTGAACACAGTGCGATTCATCGGCTCCCATGGGTCGCGCGGATCGCGTTCGCCGGGCATCGTTGAACATCCGGAAACGGCCGCTGAAAAAAATATCGCGGAAAGTATTCTCAGCAATTTATTGTTGCGTAGTGTCATGAACATCCTTTATTGGATTCGGCAAGAACTGCAGCGACTTACTTTACGTCCATACTGAAGCGCATCGACAAATCGATCGCTTTTATGTCTTTGGTCAGCGCGCCGATGGAAATGCGATCAACGCCGGTTTCGGCAATGGCGCGCACGGTGTCTAAATTTACACCACCGGAGCCTTCCAATTTCGCGCGGCCTTCGTTCAACTTTACCGCTTCGCGCATACGCTCCAGATCGAAGTTATCGAGCAGAATCATCTTAGCACCGGCGTCGAGCGCGTCGCGCAATTGATCTAAGGTCTCGACTTCGATCTGAATCGGCACGCCCTTCGGCGTATTTTTTTGCGTGAACGCCAAGGCTTGTGTCACGCCGCCCGCCGCCATGATGTGATTTTCCTTGATGAGCACGCCATCGTAAAGGCCGATGCGATGATTCATGCCACCGCCGACTTTCACGGCGTATTTTTGCGCGAGGCGCAATCCCGGCAAGGTTTTGCGCGTATCAACGATCACCGCCTTTGTGCCTTTGATGGCATCGACATAGCGCCGCGTCACGGTCGCAGTGGCGGATAATGTCTGCAAAAAATTCAGCGCAGTTCGTTCACCTGTTAACAAGGCTCGCGCAGGCCCCTCAATGGAGAACAGGGTCTGGCCTGCCTTTGCGAACATACCCTCCTGCAAGCGCCAATCCGTGCGCACCTTGGCGTCGATGTGCCGGAACACCGCATCTACCCAAGGCTGACCGCATATCACCATCGCCTCGCGAGTAATGACGGTCGCGCGCCCCTGGCGCTCGGCAGGAATTAGTGCGGCGGTCAAATCGCCGGGGCCGATATCTTCTTGCAGCGCGGTGGTAATTTGTGTGTTTATTGTTTGTTGCAGGTTCAAAACGGATCTCGCCAGAAGTTTCAACCCCTACGCTAACCGAAAACGCCTTGAATTTCCATAGTTTGTTCCCCATTTAAGTGTCAATAGAAACACTTGTGGGAGTAATACCATGCGCTTCGACAAACTCACGACCAAATTTCAGCAGGCCTTCGGCGATGCGCAGAGCATGGCTTTGGGTGGCGATCACGCTTATATCGAACCGCAGCATTTGCTGCTCGCACTGATTAACCAGTCGGACGGCAGTACCTCGTCCTTACTTTCACGCAGCGGCGTCGCGGTGCCGGCGCTAAAAAATTCGCTGATGCAAGCGATCGAGCGCATCGCGAAAGTCGAGGGCGGCGCGGGCGAAGTGAATGTTTCGCGCGACTTGAGCAATCTTTTAAACCTCACCGACAAGGAAGCGCAAAAACGCAGCGACCAATTCATCGCATCGGAAATGTTTTTGCTCGCATTGGCACAGGACAAGGGCGACACCGGGCGGTTGCTCAAGCAACACGGCTTGACCAAAGAACATTTAGAACAGGCCGTCACCGCCGTGCGCGGCAGCGACAATGTGAACAGTCAAGAAGCGGAAGGTGCACGCGAAGCGCTGAAAAAATACACCGTCGACGTGACCGAGCGGGCGCGGCAAGGCAAGGTTGATCCGGTCATCGGCCGCGACGACGAAATTCGCCGCACCATGCAGATTTTGCAACGGCGCACGAAAAATAATCCGGTGTTGATCGGCGAACCAGGTGTGGGCAAAACCGCCATCGTCGAAGGTTTGGCACAACGCATCGTCAACGACGAAGTGCCGGAATCGCTGAAGGGAAAGCGCGTGTTGTCGCTCGACATGGCGCAACTATTGGCTGGCACAAAATATCGCGGCGAATTCGAAGAACGATTGAAATCCGTGCTCAAAGAAATCGCGCAAGACGAAGGCCAGACTATTATCTTCATCGACGAGCTGCACACCATGGTCGGCGCGGGCAAAGCCGAAGGCGCGATCGATGCCGGGAACATGTTGAAGCCGGCATTGGCGCGCGGTGAGTTGCATTGCATCGGCGCGACGACGTTGGACGAATATCGCAAGTACGTCGAGAAAGATGCCGCGCTGGAGCGGCGCTTTCAAAAGGTCATGGTCGACGAACCGAGCGTGGAAGCCACCATCGCCATCCTGCGCGGCCTGCAGGAAAAATACGAATTGCATCACGGTGTCGACATCACCGATCCGGCAATCGTCGCCGCGGCGGAATTGTCGCATCGCTACATCACCGATCGATTTTTGCCGGACAAAGCTATCGATTTAATCGACGAAGCCGCCGCACGCATCAAAATGGAAATCGATTCCAAGCCGGAAGAAATGGACAAACTCGATCGGCGTTTAATTCAACTTAAGATCGAACGCGAAGCGGTCAAACGAGAAAAAGATGAGGCATCGAAAAAACGCTTAGGGCTCATCGAAAACGAAATCACGAAATTGGGAAGCCAGTATTCCGACCTCGAAGAAATTTGGAAAGCGGAGAAAGCCCAAGTTCAAGGCAGCGCACACGTGAAGGAGGAGATTGATCACGTTCGCGCCGAAATCGTCAAGCTGCAGCGCGAAGGCAAGCTCGATAAAGTCGCGGAATTGCAGTATGGAAAACTACCGCAACTCGAAGCGCAACTAAAGCAAGCGGAAAAAGCCAACGCTGCGAAACCGGCAAACAAATTGTTACGCACGGAAGTCGGCGCGGAAGAAATCGCCGAAGTTGTTTCGCGCGCGACCGGCATTCCCGTTTCAAAAATGATGCAGGGTGAACGCGATAAGCTTGTCAAAATGGAAGACAAGTTGCATCAGCGTGTGATCGGGCAAGACGAAGCAGTGCGCTTGGTTTCCGACGCGATTCGTCGCTCGCGCGCGGGCTTATCGGACCCGAATCGACCTTACGGTTCGTTCTTGTTTTTGGGCCCGACGGGCGTCGGCAAAACGGAATTGTGCAAAACCCTCGCGGAGTTTTTGTTCGATTCGGAAGATCATTTAATTCGCATCGACATGAGCGAATTCATGGAAAAGCACAGCGTCGCCAGATTGATCGGCGCGCCACCGGGCTATGTCGGCTACGAGGAAGGCGGCTATTTAACCGAAGCGGTGCGGCGCAAACCGTATAGCGTGATCCTGCTCGACGAAGTGGAAAAAGCCCATCCCGATGTCTTCAACGTGTTGCTGCAAGTATTGGACGATGGCCGCATGACGGACGGCCAAGGCCGCACGGTCGATTTCAAAAACACCGTGATCGTCATGACCTCGAACCTCGGCTCGCAAATGATTCAGCAAATGGCGGGTAGCGATTATCAGGTCATCAAAATGGCGGTGATGGGCGAAGTGAAAACCCATTTCCGGCCGGAGTTCGTCAATCGTATCGACGAAGTTGTCGTGTTCCATAGCCTTGACGATGCAAACATTGCATCAATCGCGAAGATTCAAATTCAGTATCTCGCGAAACGCCTGGCGGCGATGGAAATGAAACTCTACATCAGTGACGAAGCACTAGCCGAAATCGCCAAGGCAGGTTTCGATCCCGTGTACGGTGCAAGGCCGTTGAAGCGAGCGATTCAGGGCCAAATCGAGAATCCATTGGCGAAGCAAATTCTTGAAGGAAAATTTGCTGCGAAGGACACGATTAATGTCGATGTGAAGCGTGGTGTGATGGTGTTTGAGAAAGCGTAATTGCTTGGGGAGCCTCGCCAGGAGGCAATGCTGGCGCGGCTCTCCAAGCATGTATTGCCACGAGGTAAGCTGGATGCGGCTCGTGGTGCCGTGAGAAAAAATGTAGGGTGGGTCAAGCAAAGCGGACCCACCGAACAATTTGCACGTGACGCAATATTGATCGCCCTACGCGTGTTTTAGTTTTACAGGTAATTTGGATGCCTTCTCAACGTGTCGTTTGATTCTTCGAAACGAATACCATTTATTCGAGACAGCACGCTTTCAGGGATATCACTAGTATCCACCGGTGCCGTCACTCGAATCTCCCAATCGAGGCCTGATCCAGGATCTCCAGCCGCAGCGCCGAGAAACCAGAGCGGTTTCTCAGAGACCGTTATCGAGCGGAACCCCTCAAGCGGCGTTCTGAGTCTAAGTGTGCAATATCCTTCGCTATCCACGACGCTTCGTTCAATGAGTTGTGGGTTTTTGACGGCGTAGAAATACAGCGACGCCATGAGGGCCGAAGGGTCGGTGAGATACAGGATGTAGTCGACAAGATCGGCCTCGTTCTTTTCTATCCTTATCCCCTGCTCCTCTCCGACGAGCCATTCATAGACGTAGCCGCCCTTCGTAACAAGATTCCATCCTTTATCGTGCTGCACTATATGCAGTTCGTGCGGACCAACGTAAATGTCCGTCCGTATGGTGGTTCCATCATTGCGCACTATTGAGGCGAAATGAACGATTGTGTTGGCGCGAAATAGCGCACGCACCCTCTCGGCGAGCTGTCGCGTTTGCTAACCGATGTGGCGCGACCAGAAGAATCGTCTGGCCCGCCAACCGAGTGCTGCACACAAAATAGTAATCAGACTTCCCTCAGGTGTGCCACTACGGTTCATTGCGCAACCACCTCCGCCGCCTCCGCCGGAAGATTGAGCAGCATCGTCATCGGTGACGTCTATCGTCGCGATACTACGCGTACCAATCTGCGCGGATCCGGTTGGATTTGTTAGCTCGACGGTTAATGACTCCGTAGCCTCGGCCACTGTGTCATTCGTAATCGGAACGGAAATTATTTTTGTGGTTTGATCGCCGTCCGCGAAATTAATTGTGCCTGTCGCGGTGGTGAAATCGGCGTTCGATACCGCGCTACCGTTTCGCGTTGCATAATCGACACTGACGGCGTCAAGCGCGTTCTCATCGCGGGTAACACGCAGCGTGATCATAGCGCCACTCTCGGAGACTTGATAATTCGCAAGTTCGAATTGCAGCAGCGGTGCGGGCCCTGCGGGCGCGCTAACGAAGGCTGTCGTGGCGATACTCAATGCTAGCGTCGGCGCGCTTGCTGCAAATTGAACGCCCGTATAACCAGGAATATCAGCAAAGCGGCCATGGAATGCGTTGGTCCAGTTGGAAAGCCCGGTAGGTGTCAGCCCGCGATTGAGCGGCAGGTCTGCTACAACCGGCGGCTGATTGTCACGTGCCGCGGAATATCGTCCGGTGAGTTCTGCGCTTAAGAACGAATTGGGATGGTTCCACCAAAAACCACCCAAAAGTTCTCCATGGTAAAAGGAAACCACGCCCATCCCTTGGCCATTGCCTGCCCAATTGATTGCGTTGACGACGTAGCCGACGGCGCCATCATAAAGAAAACAAACGTCGATTGGCGAACAATTGCCGGAGTCACCGCGTATTGCGTGAAAGTCGGCATCGCTGCCGCTGACTAACGTGCGATCACCTCGCGCCGCTTCGATCGCAAGTTTGTTACTGAGAATCCCCGTGAAATCGGGCGCAATATCAGGATCGGCTGGCGTCGGACGGGTTCGAAATCCTTCCGCATTCTGAATCACGAGAACATCGTAGTTGGTGAAAGTTGGCGTAGGATCACTCGGGCCAAAAAAGTCGACATGCCACTGAACCTTCGCAGATTCGGGCAACGTGGCGGCACGATTAGCGAGTTCGAGCACTTGCGAACGATACAACGAAGTCGGTGCGCCGTAGGTATACCAGAGAATGTTGATGCTCGCGCCACTCGCAGGCACAACATTCACCAATCCCGCGAACAACAACCAACCGGAAATCCAATTTGGAAACAAGCTACGGCACCTAAGGCAGCGCAATGCCAGCGAGCAATGCGCTATTGCCAAGAAAAATTTACTCAATAAACTTTGCATAGCCCATAGGTGTCGGTAAATTCATTGAACGCTTTACACGCGCCGAAAGTTTTGCACTTGAAAACACTTACCACCCGGCACTGTAGCGCGCCAACTGTTGATTTGGCGATAGCCGCACGCGTTGAAAACCCCCTCAAGTTTATCTGCAATGACCAGTTTCATAACCGAGGAAACCGCATTGAGAGTAGTGTATTGCGTCGGCGTAATTTCCGGTAACGTATCGCTCGACAATTGAATTACTGTGACAACTAATCCACCGGGGCGAAGCATCTGATCGATTTTTGGAATCACGATATCGACATCAACGTATTCTAGAACTAGCGCGGCGAACACCAAATCAACGGGCGAAATAGCCAAGGTGTCCCGCGCGATGTCCGCAACGATTAACTCAAGCCCCGGCAATCGCGAAGTAAACCGCACGCGAACTTGATTGATGTATTCCGGATTGATATCGACACCGACGATGCGTTCGACTTTTTGCGCTGCAATGCGATCGAATCCGTTTCCCCCGGCACACCCAATTACGGCAACTGACTTTGGCGCAAACTCTTCCAATGCAGTTGCAAAAGTATCGGACAATAGCTGCGCCTGGCGGACATTCGGGAGCAACATATGCGCCTCGTAGTCAGCTAATGGAATATCGAGCCACGGGTTTTTCATGTCAGCGGAAACTCGCATCAATTTGCTGGCACCACTGCGGATTTTTTGAATCGGTTAATCAACGCACCCGGCGTCAGCGAGAATGGCTTCTCAACGACGATAAAAAGTATCGCGCTGGAAACAAGTGTGAGGATGAATGCGAACGGCATCCCCGCCCAAATTTTCCACGCTTGTACCGGCACGGGTGGCCAAAGTTTTGCGGAAACCAGGAAGATGAATTTCAGTGTCAAACCGTGAATCAAATAGTACGAGTAACTCATATTGCCCAGCCAGCGCAGGGGCCGCCATGAAAAGACATCACGCGTCACGCCTTTGCCGCCATCAGCGATGCAAAAACAGGTAAAGCAACCGTAGCCAAACAAGACACATAGCGCTACCACCTGGCCCAATACGCCTTTGCCATGCAAAATCCAAACGCAGGCCACGCCCAACGCCAACGCGACCAATCCCAAGCCACGCTCTCGTTGGATGCGTACGCCCTTGGTGACCAATTCATAAAGTATGATGCCAGCGATAAACATCATCATGCGCACCGGGCCACCCAATAAACCAAACGCCAGCGCCAGCACCGCAGCCAGTCCCAGGAAAAATCTGATACGCGCATCCCGCGCCCAGCGTTCGCATCCCGACCAGGGCAATGAGTAACGGCATGACCAGGTAATAAAACATTTCGTAGGAAAGCGACCACGTCACCGTATTGATCGCCTGCACCGGAAACAGGCCCGGCATGAAAATCAAATTCTGAAGGACGAATAATACGGCCGAACCTGCGCCGGCTGGCAGCTTACTTTCTGAGGGAAATACAAAAAATAGAACCAAATACACTGCCGTCACCACGGCAAATACGGGATAGATGCGCTCTATCCGGCGAGCAAAGTAAGGCCCAAACGCCTTACGCTTTTCGATCAAGGTGCCGTAAATTAAATACCCGCTGAGCACGAAAAACAAATCCACCCCGGTATTGCCGACACTATGCAGCATCTCCACCACATAGTCGGTGCTTGAGCCTGCCCCGACCCAAGGGCGGGCAAGCGTCGTGTAGTGCACCAAAAATACCAACGTCACGGCTAGGCCACGCAAGCCTTCCATCGATATCAAGCGCGACTGGGCGCTATCGAATTCGAACGTCGTTCTAAGCCATTGCGATATTGGCGAAATAATTGTCTCCTGAAGTGAATGCGGCTGCGCAAAATGCGATTGCGCCATATTTTGCACGTAGCGAATAAATTTCTCAAACGCCCTTGTTCGCCAGCCATCAATCTAGCCGTAAGCCGGCGAATGGTCAACGTCATTCACGTGTAGTTCGGGAGGTGTCTGCCTTAACGGTATCAGCGCTGTTGAGCGCGCGATTCAATCGGAACCACCGGTAAGACCAAATACTTTGGTAACGACTAAGCTTGCAGCATGCCGTGCTAACATATTCGATACGACTGATACAGCTTTTGTTATCTATCGGGTTACGATGTCATCGAGATTCAAGCTGACTTGGCGAGCAGGCCTTAGATACTAGTTCGGAATAAATGGGACAACAAAATGGTAGATTTTGTGGATAAGGCGGAGTTGAGCGAGCGGCAGCGCCGTGAATTGGAATACCACCGCGACCACGCCTTGAAACACACTGGGCGGGCAGCGGGCGTCCCATTAGAAATTGTAACTTCTGAAAAGCGGCGTTGGTGGAACGCCTATTGGGCTTTTTACACCGAGGTGCGGCGTACCCCATTGCGGGATAAACGTACCCTTGTGGTGGGTTGCGGTTTCGGCGACGACGCGGTTCGGTTGGCGCAGCTTGGCGCACGAGTATATGGCTTTGATCTGAGCCCTGACTCGGTTGAAATAGCCAAGCAGATGGCGCAATCCATGCAACTGGAAGTGGATTTCAGAGTCGCGCCTGCCGAAAAAATGCCCTACGAAAACCGCTTTTTTGATGCGGTGGTGGTACATGACATTTTGCATCATGTAGACATACCAGCCGTACTTGCCGAGATAAAACGGGTCGCAAAACCGGGCGCGCTTTTTCTATGTAGCGAGGTCTATACCCATGGCACCATCGAACGGTTTCGCCGTTCTGCGCTGATCAACAAGCTGCTCTATCCGGTCGTGCGCAAACAAATTTACGACACGGACAAACCCTATATTACCGAAGACGAGCGCAAGATCGATCATCGGGAACTCGCTTCCATCTTAGACATTCTTGGTTCGGCGCGGTGCCAGTATTATTATTTTATCGTCCAGCGCCTGATATCGGAACGACACGTTTGGGCAAGCAAGCTCGATCGGATAGTGCTGCGTACGTTGGGCGGCTCGCTTGGGCGAATTTTGGCTGGCCGGGTTCAGGTATTCGGCCGTCTGCGCGAGTAGCAAGCGGGTATGTTTTTACTAGACGGTCGATCGGGTCAAGGTTATGGCGAGCGACTTAATCAGAGATTCCTTAATCTAAATATCGCACGCCACCACGATTTTTCACTGATTCCTCATTCCAAAATTTCTTTTCGCTGATTCGCTTTAGCTCATCTTCAACGGCCATTTCTTTTTCGTAAACGAGTTTGAGTTTTACTGCAACGTCATTTGCCGTGGCTAACGGTATCGACACCACACCATCGCGATCAGCGACGATGATGTCGCCGGGAGAAACCGTCACACCGCCACAGCTCACGTCAAGATTGACTTCGCCCGGTCCGTTGCGAAATCCGGAATTCGGCGTGAGGCCACGGGCAAACACCGGCAAGCCAACCCGCTGTAATCCAATAATGTCGCGCACCAAGCCATCGCACACAACGCCAACAACCCCAATCTTTTTCGCCCAATAGGCCCAGTGATCGCCGATCACTGCAGCGCTCTCGTCGTTTTTTGTGGCGATGACGATTACGTCGCCTGGCTTGGCGACATCAAGCGCGGCCATCGCGCCGAGATTATCCATCGGGCCGCAATAGGCGGTAATCGCCGAGCCGAAAAAAGCAAAATTTTCGTCGAGCGGTTTGATGCGATAGTCTAGGCAGCCTTTGCCGTTGTAGGCATCGGTGACAAATCCCGTCGGCTGGTTTTGAAACTGAGCGAGGAGTTCGGGCCCTGCGCGCAAAATGTTACGGCGGATGAGAAGTGCGACGGGATCGCCGATCATGATGTTCTCCTCTGATGAATATGGAATGTTGGGGTGCGTTCCTCACCGCCAACCTACATTTTATTCTGCCTTGCCACGGGGCAAGGCTAGTTTGCCTCGTGGCAAGGCATCACCTGGGAGCCGCATGGATATTGGCTCCCAGGGCATTGCATTTTCAAAAGAAAGCGATCGTCCTCACTTCCACACTCTCGCGCGGAACTGCATTTGGCGGCGAGTTCGGATCTTCAAACGCACTGTGGGGCATGAAGCGTGCGCGTCTTTCATCGGAGTCGTAGGTCTTGAGCATGAGCGCTTGCGTCGGCTCCATTTTCGGAAAGTAATACCAGCGATGTTGCGGCGAGTGGCGCGTGACGTATATCTCGCCGGTGCGCTCGCGATATTTCAGTTCCATGATCAGCCAATCTTCCGGCGCGACCGATTGCGCGTCGCACACGCCCAGAGGCAATTCTTCCACGCGATTGCGAATTGGTTTCCAGACGTTATAAAACGCCACGCGATGCTTGAGTAATTCTTCCGCCTCATCCGGCAGCAAATCGCGCACGCGCTGCGGGCCGGATTTCACCGTGTAGTCGCTATGCACTAACATCACCGCCGGGCGATTCAGTGTCGATTGCTGTTCCGGCTGGCGCATGCGGATGGTGTGATCGAACACAAGCACGCGACGAGCACCAGTGTTTTTCTTCACGAACGCAACCACTTGTTCGTAAAAAGTCGACTTTACCGCGGCGTCGTCATCGAATTGATCGAACAGCACCGGGAAGGGATGCAGCTCAAAACCCTCGCGATCGACAGAAAACTCTTTCAGCTTTGGCCAGCCGTCGCGCACGTCCACTTCCTGCGTATCCCCACCCGGCGGATTCTTGATCGTGCCCGGCTCAGGTTCGTAAAAATAGTAATCCGGCGGAATGCCGTTATCCACCGTGTAGTTGAGTTTTGTGCGTACCGTCGATGCCTCAGACATGGGAATTTCCGTGGTTTTTGCCGATAAAAATCCAGTATAGCTGCTTTAAAAATTTCCTGGTAGAGTGGAAATGCATCACATTCCGGTGGCGCCACCGGCCAATAAAACATCCAATTGGAGGAAACAAATGAAACTTTATTACGACCCCTGCACCGTAAATTGCCGCAAGGTTCTCGCTGGCTACGATCTACTCGGTGTGAAATATGACACGGTAAAAATCGACTACTTTACTGCCGGCCAAAAATCGCCGGAATACTTAGCGATCAACCCCAATGCCTCGCTCCCGGCGCTGGACGACGATGGTTTTGTGCTGTGGGAATCGAACGCGATGCTGCAATATGCCGCCGACAAGCTGGGTGCCGAGGCTTACTACCCAAGAGACCTAAAAACCCGCGCCGACATTAACCGCTGGATGTTGTGGGAATCGTCCGCGTGGTTCCCCAGCGCCTATGTTTACTTGGTTGAGAACGTCGTGAAACCGCTGCTCAAAGCCGAGCCGGACCAAAAAATTCTCGATGCCCAAGCAGAAAACTTCCACAAACTCGCAGCAATTCTAGATAAGCGCCTAGCCAGCCAACCCTGGCTCGCCGGCAACAGCGTCACTATTGCCGATATCGCGGTCGCCGCGCCGATGCATTTGCATACTTTCCAAAAACTACCGCTCGATCAACATCCGAATTTAAAACGCTGGATGACTGAGCGCGTGGAAAAATTGCCGTCGTGGAAAAAAACGGATGCCGCGCCGTATCTTGGTTTTCCGGCGATGTACTAGAAAACTGGCGCATTGCGTAGGGTGCGCATCGCGCACGGTCGCTCGAGAAAACTAGCCTACGTGCGCTGTGCGCACCCTACGTTTGCTAAGAAAGCCCGGTCGGTTGGGGGTGAAGAATGACCCCCAATATAATTTTGAATGACATAAATGCAACTTCCGAGAAACTGTCGTTTCGCCCACTGGTCCGCTATAACTTAACGCCGTGATGGGGGGGGCGTGCTTCACCGGCAACGGTTATTGGATTTCGGCGCCGCAATTTTTCAATCTTGTAACAATCAGTCTGGGAGGTGCTGGCCCGCGGCCAGCCCCTATCCATGCGTTTCTCAGAGCATTGATTGAACGCCATTTTTCATCGTCATCAAGGTTTAACAGTTCGTAACAAATAATGGCATATCGATTGCTCATCAATCGGTGTGACGGTGATTCAAGGGCAACTGAAATCGCCGGAAAATTGACTGTAAACGAAACGACGAAAAGGAACGAAAAATGTTTGATTCATTCGATAGCGCTACCCGCGAATTTGATCCCGAGCAATTCGTTGAATGGGATTCCATAGGCGAAAGCAACTTAGAACCCGCGAATTGTGTCACACTCATCGGGCAAGACAAATACGGTCTGGAAGTAGAAATGTCCGGATATGTATGCGTCGAACGTGATTTACTTGAAGCAGAAGTGTTCCTGTCCAGCCTGTATCCGCAGCTTTAATTTGTCGAAACTTGGCGAATGTCGTCGAATTTTCGACAAACTAAGTCGACCAAGCATGACGCAGCATTGCCATGCCGTGCGCACCTGATCGCCAGGCAGTCTGTTGATTTTCGGCGTCCAGTCCACCCAGGGCGAAAATCGGCAATGAGTAATTTTGCGTAAGTTCTGAAAATCGATCCCAGCCCAAGGGCTGGCTGTCCGGATGGCTTGGCGTAGCCAGAACCGGCCCAAGCACTACAAAATCCAAGCCTAATTTCTCGGCCTTCAGCATTTCCAGTTTGCCATGACACGACGCAGCGCAAAGCGCAACGTTGGGCCGCTCCGGCAAATTCATTAACTGTTGCGCTGTCAGATGCACGCCATCGGCACCAACCTCATAGGCTAAATCAATCTCGCCGTTAATTAATACGCGCGCATCGAATCGCCGCGCGCGGACGATAACTTGCTCGGCGAAAGTTGCAAGTCTCATGCGCGGCCAATTTTTTTCGCGTACTTGAATCAGCCGCAGACCCTTATCCAGAGCCAATTCCAATCGATGCAGCATTTCCACTTCGCCTAAATCGTCTGCCCGGGTGATGCCATAAACCGTCGGTAACGCAAGCGCAGCCAGTATCGGGCCATTGGCGGGAAGCAGCGGGCTTACAGAAATATTTGAGACGCGTTGCCACGCGAACGCTTGATTTTCGCGGCTACGCGGTTCGTTCTGCCAAAGTGTCACGCGACGAAAATGCAAACGCACATGGGCGTGTGAATAGCTGAAATTACGCGTCAGCCAAGGGAAACTTTCCTCGACGCTGATGCCTAATTCTTCGTGGAGCTCCCGCGCAGTTGCATCGGCGATACTTTCGCCGGGCTCAACCTTGCCGCCGGGAAATTCCCAATAACCTTCGTAGACTTTTCCGGTGGGACGCTGCGCTAAGAGAAATTCGTCGTTTGGCTTTTGTATGACCGCGCAAACGACATCGACCAGCTGGCGCTCATCGATCACGGCAGAGACACTACTTTTTCTGACGGCCTGCCCAATCGAGCGCGAACTGATGGGCGACGCGGCCACTGCGTGAACTGCGCGTGAGCGCCCACAATAGCGCTTCATGCCGCATCACGTTCCCGTCTGGAATTGAGGCACCGAGGGCTTTTACCCAATGCTCCGCGATCGCCAAGTAATCATCTTGATCGAATGGGTAAAACGATAACCACAGGCCAAATCGCTCGGAAAGCGAAATCTTTTCTTCGACGGTTTCGCTCGGATGTACTTCCTCGCCAACGTGTTTGTACTCGAGATTTTCCGCCATGTATTCTGGCATCAAATGGCGGCGATTGCTGGTAGCATAGATCAACACGTTTTCCGATGGCGCGGCAATGGAGCCATCCAAAATTACTTTGAGAGCCTTGTATCCTGGATCGTTCGACTCGAACGACAAATCGTCACAGAAAATAATGAAGCGTTCCGGTCGCTCGGAAATGATGTCGACGATGTCGGGCAGATCGACCAACTCTTGTTTGTCAACTTCGATTAAGCGCAAACCTTGCTTCGAAAATTTATTGAGTACCGCTTTGATTAACGACGACTTGCCGGTGCCGCGCGCGCCGGTCAGCAAAATATTATTTGCGGTACGACCTTCGACGAACTGTTTTGTGTTTAACTCGATGCGCTTTTTCTGATCGTCGACACCATGAATATCTTTGAGTGTGATCTTGTGGGGGTGCGTTACGACTTGCAGATAACCGACACTGTTTTTCTTGCGCCAACGAAACGCGACGGCTGTTTTCCAATTCGGTTCGGCGGGCACGGCGGGAACAATGCGTTCGATTTTTTCCAGCAGCGTTTCCGCGCGGGTGATCAATTTTGAAATGTCGTTCAAGGAATTTTAGCTTCTGTAATCGGCGTTAATTTTTACGTAGTCGTAGGAAAAATCGCAGGTCCAAACCGTCGTTGACGCTGTGCCGCGATTCAGCACCACACGAATCGTAATTTCGCTTTGCTTCATCACGCGTTGACCATCCGCTTCCGTATAACTCGGCGCTCGCCCTCCATTCTCGGCGACGAGAACTTCGTCCAAGTAGACGCCAATTTTATCGACATCCAGGTCAGCGATCCCGGCGTAACCGATCGCGGCAAGAATGCGCCCGAGGTTTGGATCCGACGCAAAAAATGCAGTTTTCACCAATGGCGAATGACCGATGGCGTAGCCGACCTTGGCGCATTCTTCTTCACTGCCGCCTTGCTCGACTTTGATGGTAATGAATTTTGTCGCGCCTTCGCCGTCGCGAACAATGGCTTGCGCGAGCTGAGCGGAAACGTCGGTGATCGCATCGCGTAGTGCAAGGTAGTCCGCGCTCACCCCATCGACGATTTCCGCATTACTCGCCACACCCGTCGCGATGACAATAAACGAATCGTTGGTCGACGTATCGCCATCGACGGTAATGCGATTGAAGGATCGATCGGCTGCATACTTCGTTAGCGATTGCAGCAAAGGCTGGGAGATCGCCGCATCGCATGCGACATAGCCAAGCATGGTCGCCATGTTGGGCTTGATCATGCCCGCGCCTTTGGCGATGCCGGTAATCGTGATAGTTTTGTTTTGTAACGTAATCTGCTTCGACACCGCTTTTGCCACGGTGTCCGTCGTCATGATGGCGTGTGCCGCAGCGAACCAATTATCTGCTTTCAAATCCGCAATGGCGCCCGGCAAACCGGCCTTGACCCGATCAATCGGCAACGGTTCCAAGATTACCCCGGTTGAAAAAGGCATCACCTGAGATGCTTGTAGATCGAGTATCCGCGCGGCTTCCAGGCATGTTTCCCGAGCCCGTTTGAGGCCGTCGGCACCAGTGCCGGCGTTGGCGCAACCGGTGTTGACCACCAGCGCGCGGATGCCGACTCCTTTCGCCAAATGCTCGCGACACAACGTTACGGGCGCCGCGCAAAAACGATTCTGCGTGAAGACGCCTGCGACTTTAGAATTCGCCGCGAGGCGCATCACCAGCAAATCTTTTCGATTGGCTTTGCGAATACCGGCTTCAGTGATTCCGAGTTCCAAGCCGGGTACCGGTACCAGGGTTTTTTGATCGGGGGCAGTCAGATTAACGGGCATTACTTTCGCCGCACAAATAATTGTTGGGATGACGTTAGGGGGAAGAACCTTGCTTGGTGCGTAGTGTAATGCAAGGCATCCCGGTCTGTCATTAGCGGCGCAAATTTTCTCGAGTTAGTGCTCGAAAGTTGCCGCTAATTGCGGTGCTTTGGTCCCGAAATTATTTCTTGCGCGCTTTCGCTTGCCTTTCGGCCGCCGATGGCTGTGTATCGGATTCTTGCGTTGGTTTTTTTTCCAAAAGGGCGCGGAGCTTGGCCAGGCCGTCGGCCAATGGAAGTTCCGCGCCGACAATGATTTGCAGGAAATCGATGTGCTCCATGACCGAGCGCCAATCCTTTGGCGAGGCGGCGCGCTGTTTTGCGCGAAGATACCTATCGGCAATTTCCTGTGCGTGCTCACCCACACTCGATTGCGCGAGGCAAAGGGCGAGGTGGCAATCGGCAGCGGCAGCGCCGGACCAAAAACTTGGATCGGTTTCGTCAATTTCTTTCGCGGCGCGCTCCGCGCCCGGCATCCACGTGGCGACATTGGCGTTCAGCATTTTCTTAGATGAGGCTGTCACGGTTAAAACTTGGGCGGTAATCCAATTAGTAACGGCGTAATGGCTGGCCTTGCCGCTTTCCTCGATGGCGCGCTCATGGCCGCGGCGATAATAGTCCGCCATTTGTTCCAGGGCGATCTCTCTTTCGATGGGTGCATAGGTCAGCATCGACGCTCTTTTCCATGCGCTTCCAACCAAGCCCAAACGTTCGGACGTTGGCGACAAGGCAATTAAGTGTTCCAGTCGATCGATCGCGCGATCGATGATTTCGCGCGCGTCTTCCATCGCCTCTGCGTCCTCGGATTGCTTCGCTGCTTTGAACTGTTGCACGGCCCAACGTGCTTCGAGGTTGGACAACTGCTCAACGGTACTGAGCGCGTAGTCTGCCTTAGAGGCCTTCAGCGCAATCGCATAATGTTTCACCGCCTCGTCGAATTGATCAAGTTCGCCGTAGGCACGGCCCAGCGCGGCGTTTAGGGCGCCGGCCGCGAGCCAGCTCGCGGGTAAGTCCTTGCGTATTTCGTCGAGCTTTTTGCGTAGCCACGCGGTATCGCTTGGCGATACCACGCGCGCATCCTCGGCAAGATTCTCGATTCTAGTGGTCGCTTCAAAGGGAGATTTTGGTGCGGAAACTTCTTGGTTCATCGACGAGCGGCCTTTCGGGTCTAGGCTGAAATCCGGATCGCCATAACATTGGTACGCGCCCCAGGTATTTGACTCGGGCATCGATTTGTAAACCTTTTCTCTCGCCTTGAGAACGGCGATGCCGAACGGATCGCCCCCGAGCATGCGCTGGTAAAAGATTGTCGCGAATAGTTCGGCGGCGTCATCGTCGACTTCCCAGCCGGCGGCGACGACGGCGCGTACACCCATCTCGATCAATTGCGTCGAAATATTCGCCGCCAAGCGATGGCGGTCGCGGCGCGCGTCTTCCTCCTTGGACATACCGGAGAAGCAGCAATTGACGAAAACCAGATCGGGCACCCAACGCATTTGCCTAACTTCAACGGGCGTTAGCAACGTATTTTTTCCGATTACCATCCCAGTCGCCAATTTTTGCGCCCCGGTCTTCGGGTCTTTTTCGCCGATCGGAAATTGATACACACCGTGTCCCGCCAAATGCAAAATACGATACGGTTTTTCGAATAACGCGCGAACGATTTCATTGCTGCTGACTTCGTTTCGCAACGTTGCGTCGAAATTGTTTTTGTTCAACAGTGCTGCCACCGCGCTCGCTTCCTGCACAGCGCCCGGCAAGGATACAAAGCGCGGATCGTCGACTTTGGGGTTGCCGACAACGAGCGCGGTATGCTCAGGCGTGCTGACTACCTTTTCGCGAAACTCACGGGCTTTGAGCTGGCGGATGATGCCGGCTTTTACTGCAAGTGGGCCGTGCCGCTCGTCGTTGCCGGTGTCGAGCTTGTCGAAGTTACGCGAGGGTCCGAGGCGATCGACCATCAATTCCCAGGGATAGCGCGCCGCTTTGTCGTCCAAAACGAGAACCGTGTTGCGTCGCTCGGGCGCTTGATCCTTTAATTCATTGGGAATCAGCAATTCGAACAGTGTGCTGGATATGTCTTGTTTGTTTTGGGTGTCCTTGATCGCGTCCGCTAAGAACTGGTCGACCAACGCCTGCTGGGTGGCATGCAACCGCACTTCGGCGCGTGCTCGGTCGGTGAGCACGGTGAACTTTAGATCGCCGGATTCCTCCTCGCTGATCTCAATGCGTTGCCACCAGCCCGGGGCCTCATCGAAATAGGCGCGCCGACGTCCACCTGGTAAGGTCTTGACCGCAGTGTCGATGGAAAATGCTTCTTCGATCTCTTGCTCGTATTCGAGATTTTTTAACGTATGCGCCGCGAGAATCGCACGATCTTCATAGAGTTCGATAAACTGCAAGCGCGACAGAATGATGCGATGATCGAGCTTGGCTTCAACCAGCCCGCGATTCGCTCGCGCGAAGCCGCGCATAATGGCGTTGAGCGCGTCGCGGATGGGCAGCCCACCTGCGGTCGAACCGATCAGGAGCGCGGACACCGAGGCTTCAATCAAGCCATTTTCATTGCTCGCGACTTTTTGCGGGCAGAGTTGTGCAAGCTGTTCTTTTTGTTGCAGGCATTCGAATGCGTAAGCCAGCATTGCTCTGGCAAATCCTTCGCTGAGTTGAATAGGCGTTAACTCGCCGACACTGCCCAGGCCGATAACGATGGCGCCGGACGGCTTGCCATCCGGTTTCAGCCAGACTTTTGCTGTGTTCACTGGCCCCGGATACAAACCAAGGCGATGTGCGCGGGTCAGATTTTCGTTGAGAGCTCGATCCAACGCCCGTTCGGCGCTGACAATGGTATCGCCGGCGTAATGGCCGACAGCAACCGGGTAGGAGGCATAGACCAAGTTGCCGTGCGCAATGGTAACGTTTGCCTTGAGCTTTCTTGTGCGAGCGCGATGAGACGTTGCGCTGCCGACGGCGAGCGCTTCCAACATTTGATCGTCGGGAAATGCATTGATGGTGTCGGACATGCTGCGAACGGCCGATACGGCACGAGTGTCGAAAACGGGTTGTGCGGAGGGTAATAAATCGGTCTTGCCGATTTGCAGTAATTCTATGATCGCGCCAAACGCATCTTCATTCGCCGGCATGTCGCCATGCGTCGCGTCCATGTACCATGTTTTTACATTGGGTAGCGTGCCGGTATCCCACAATACACGGCCATCTCCACGAGGCGTGCTTTGAAAAAAGAACTTATCTTGCGAATTATTAGGCCGATTAAATCCGATCATGATGTTGTCTAGTGGTGGTGACCCCTTTACTAGACGCAACGGGGTTTCCCGCGCGCAGCCGGCGACATAACTCAATCGTTCCGGATTCGGCGTTTCTTTATCGAGTAATTTGCGGACAGCCCTTGCGCTTTCGAGATCAGTTTTGCTCGGCGGCGACCAGCGGGCTTTTTGCAGTCCTGCTAGGTCGGCCCATAAGTCGGGAGAGAAGAAGTCCATACCGCTTACATCTGGGCCTGGCAGCATTTCCAAGACGCCCGGAAATTTCGAAATTAATTTGAGGAGTTCAGCTTGGCTATTTTTGTAGTCGATCAGCGCTAAACCCTGAATAATGCCTTCCTTGCCGATCAACATGCGCGGAATGCTGTAAGAACCGCCATTGGGCGTACCCAACATCACCAGACGCGCGCGATCGTGTTGACAGATGCGTTCCCAAAGCTTGGGCTGATCGGCGATCATCACCCGCGCTAATAGCCCGCCCATGGAGTGGGCAAGCATCGATAGCGGTTGTTTCCGGGACTCTGCTACTTCCAACCAATCTTCAATAGCGCTGGCAAGCCGTGCGGCTTCCGCGCGCAACGATCGTCGCCAATCGAACGGGAACGAAACCACGTCGTAAAATTGACTAAGGTGTTCATGGATTTTCTCGTAGGTACTTTCCATAGCTGCGTCGGCCTTGACGCCCGAGCTACTTATCTCGAGTTTCTCAAGACCACCCGCCGCTAGTGCCAACGGTTTGAGCCAGATGCGCTCGCCATTTACGGAAAGATGACTGCCCATAATGCCCGGCAATAGAAACACGATTGGCTTGTTTGATGCATCGGCCGCGCCACGCATTGCGCTGGGGCCGCGGTATCCGCGCGACTCAGCTATTTGCTGTGGTACGAAAACTTCAAATCCGTCATTTTCAATGGGCTGATGCAAGGCCGAAACCAGCTTCTTCACCGATGCGTCGTTCTTAAAATAACTAAAATGATTGACCTGCGGCCCTTGCGTGAAATACCGGCGCGCGCCGTTGGTACGTTCGGCGCCACCATACATGGCAGACGTGTTGACGACCAGATCGTGATCTTCGCGATAAAACATGTCCGTGAGAAATACGCCGAATCGCTTCCATACGCCCGCGCCCTCGATATCGCCGGCGACGACATGCAAATCGGAGCGTGATTTGATATCGCGCTGGTTGAGCAGCCGAATCAGCGGTGCGCTGGGCATCTGCGCTTCGAGGCCGGGTAACTTGCCCGGATTGGTACGGGTTTTAATCAGCCCAGTGGCAAATTCTTCAAATAATTGGAAGAAGGGTGAAGCACTCAAGGTCGATAGATCACCGAACAAATTCAGCAGCATCGACAACCATCTATCCAGTCGTTCGGATGCCAGCGTTGTGCCCCGAGCCGGGCAACCGACACGCACGAATCGAGCAACGCGCAAGCGCTTCTGTAGCAAGAGATCGCCCAGTTGCTTGAGTTGCTCTTGATCGTTTGCTCGCGGATTACCATCAGCGTCAACGAATAGTCGCTTGATTTCGTCTCGCGTGAAGGGGTCGCGCCCTTCCAATTCGCCGCGGCAAAGCAACTCGCCAACGATGCCGCCACGCGAATGGGTAATAAGGTGTAGGGTGGCGTTTGCAGGCAACTCCCGAACTAAGGCAATCGCATTTTGGACTGGGCTTTCAGTCAGCGAGTAATGTTCGAATCCATAGACTTGGCCCTTGTACGGCGATAGCAGTGTTTTACGTTGCTCAGCTAACTGTGTAGACCATAGCTCGCTGAAGCTTCCCCAGGTACTGGACGCGGTGCCATGTATAAACAATAATATCGGCCGATCTTTGCTAGCCGCCTTAAGATCGGAGGGAGAAAGCGTAAGCTTGTCGCCATCGTTAATTCGCCAAACTCGTTGTTCGGCGGGCTTCTTCGAATCTTCCTTCCACAACTGCTTACGCTCGTACCATTTGCAAACCGTTTGTCCGGTCAGCTCGGCGGCCGATTCGACAGGGTCAATGCCAACGATGCGTAATCCTTCCACGATCCAGTCCGAAACACCCCGAGTCGCTTCGGCGTTCGATAATCCTCTCGATAAAATGATCTCGTCGTTCGCTGCGCCGCGCGCCCGCGACGCGGGAAAATCACCGAGATAGTCGTCAAGCCGGGTGATCAGGCGCAGCCCACCTCGAAGCCGTAGATCGACTACGTCGTCGGGTTTATGATCCTTAAGCTTGATCCGTGGCGCCTCGCCGCCGCCCCGCGTTGCGGCAAAGCTAATCTCGGTTTTGGTTCGGGCTTGAAACAGGTTTTCCACGAACGGCGATTCGGCCGTGCCGCCAAGCGATGAACGTTTAGTACTCGATTTCTTTTTAATGCCCGTGCTAGAACGTTTGCTAGAACTTGCCACGAGTCTTCCCCCAATTATTCAACGCGAATTGGCATACACGCGACAATTTAATCGGTCGCAACGATATTTGCTACCACGTGGCCTTCATTTCACCGTAAACGGCTGTTGCTTCAAAAACCGCGCTGACCACCGGCCTAGCACAAATAAGTTCGGCGTTTGGCTTGCCGGTAACCCCGCTTTAATTTCTGCGTGAAACTTCGCGTAGTTGCCCTTGTAACCTCCATGGTTCCAAACGCGTAAAAGTTGTTCGGTGAAGGCGCCGTTGTGGTCCCCATCCATCGAAGTTTGATTGTCTTGGCAACCGGAAATCAAAATCACGGCCGCTTTGAATTTTTTCGCTATTGCGGTCAAGCGTGGACTGAGCGCTATTTGAGCAAGGATGGCGTCCGGATCAGGTTCCGACGATTTATCAGAAACGTTAGCGACGTCTTTTTGGAGTTTGTCGTAAAACGCTTGATGCTCGCGGTAAGTTCGCATGCCGACTGCGAGCGGCATCATTTTTGAACGCCCGCCGAGTGTTTGAGCGTTCGTCTGTGGGGGTGCGGCGCGGGTGACAGTGCCACTGTGGCAACTGTCGGATAGGACTAATATTCGCACGCCAGCGGCGAAGCGACTGAGTTCTAAGTACAACTCGTCGTCGATGAACTGGCCATCATAAAGACACCAAGTCTCATCGTTCTTGTCAGCCTCTTCGCCAGAAACATCCGGCACCTGCCCACCATGCCCGGAATAGGTCAGAAAAAACAGGTCGCCGGCAACAAGCCGTTTTGCGGCGGCTCGAATGGCTGCGAGCGTTTTGCTCCGAGTGCCATTTTTTGTTAGCAATACGGTGGATTTCATCCCGCGGGATGTGGCGACGGCGGCCATGTCGTTCGCGTCGAACTCACATGCATTGAGATCGCCACTCCAACCCCCATAGTGAGCCGGGCTTACTGAATTGAGGCCAACATGCAACGACATTGCTTTAGTGTTCGCTGGTTTAGACAGAGATGGCTTTTTCATAAGTTAGTCCTCAGAAAAAAGTAGCAGGGTTCGGTGGGTTGCGACAAAACTTCCTTTGAGCTAGAGCACGAAACGCAATTAACTTTCGTCGAATCTTTGCGGATAACGTATTTGAAAAAATTCACGCAGCGCTGCAGGAGGGGCTTTCAGTCGCCATTCATGCTACGCTTGGCAATCCGTCATAGCAATATCACTTTTGGCTTAGGCAATTCGGCATATTTTCCGTATTCGAGGTAATGGCAGGGCTACAATAAGTGAGATTTCGCGAAATACGATTAGAATAAAGCCTGAATGAAATCTTAAACTAGGGTGCCCATCTTGAACCCCCACTACGTGTTGATCGATTACGAAAATGTGCAAGTCAAATCCCTGGCGTTATTGAGGGGCGAGCAGTTTCGTGTTCGCGTTTTCCTTGGCAAGACCAACACGAAAATCCACAGCGAACTGGCGATAGCACTACAACGATTGGGGGAGCGCGCGGAGTACATTACGTTGCAGTCGTCAGGGGCCAATGCGTTGGATTTTCACATTGCGTATTATCTTGGTGTCCTTGCGACCGCCGATCCGACGGCGAATTTTCATATTATCTCCAAAGACAAAGGCTTCGATCCGCTAATTCAGCATCTGAAAACCCGCGCGGTGCGTGCGGCTCGCGCGACGTCCATCGAGGCAATGTCCGGAATTGAAGCTATCGCTATACCGCCGGTCAGGGAGGAATTGCAGCGATTGCCGGCAAAGAAAAGTAAGTCTGTCGTACCGGTCAAATCAAACGCTAAGCCCGCAACCGGCAAAACGGCGTTCGCGCAAGAAGAGCAAATCAAGGCGGTGATTGAAAATCTGAAGAATAGAAGGTCGGCGCGCCCGACCAAGATGGCGACACTCCTAAATACTATTCACGCCAAGATCGGAAAAGAACGACCGTTGACGGAAGCGGAGGCGGTTCGTGACGAACTTGTTGCCCGGAAACATGTCTTGGTAAGCGGACTGAAGGTTAGCTACAGCCTTCCGGCTGAGGACTAAATTTGATGGCGTCGAAAGCAAATAGCCGCCTGGATCAAGTGGTCAGCGAGGCCCGTCGCAACGCCGACAAGCGTCTGGCCGGCTATCGAGCACAAGCGCTCAAGCTCTATCCCTGGGTGTGTGGGCGATGTGCGCGTACCTTTGACCATAGCAATCTGCAGCTACTAGAAGTCCACCACAAGAACAGTAATCATGATGACAATCCGGCGAACGGTAGCAATTGGGAGTTGCTGTGCACCTATTGCCACGAGAACGAGCATTCCAAGCTTAAAGATATGTCGGGGCGCGTCGATGTGGGAAATGCAGCATCATCTGCGACATTCAATCCCTTTGCCGAACTGAAGGCCAAGTTGGAGTCCAAGAAACGCAGTTAGTGATGATCGTTGGAACGTTCTTTGGTCAATTGCTGGCCGCCTATCTGTCAGATCAACGTAAGCGCAAGAAAACTTCCTTAGTCTTAACCAACTAACGTCGCGGTGAACTCACGAGCGTAATACGTGCCCGGCCCGCGCTTCCGTAACGTGGCCCTCGGCGAATACCGTTTCACCATTGACGATCGTATGTTGGATGCCACGCGAAGGCATGACCATGCGCTTGCCCCCGCCGGGAAGATCGTAGCGTCGTTCGCCGCGATTGGCGGAGCCAACGGTTTGTGGATCGAAGATGGTGATGTCCGCAGCAAGTCCCGGCTTGAGGCGTCCACGATCCTTAATGCCATAAAAGTCCGCCGGATCGGAGGTCAGTCTGCGAACGCCTTCCTCCACCGTAAGGACTTTATGTTCGCGAACCCATGTTCCGAGCAAATAAGTGGGATAGCCCGAATCGCAAAGCATATCGACGTGGGCTCCGCCATCTCCGAGCCCGATGAGAATATCGGGGTTAGCGAGGATTTCTTTCATGCGATCGACGCGGTGGTTAAACGTCGACAATGTAAATTCAATCTCGAGGTCATCTTGTAGGGTCAAGTCGAGGAATGCGTCGACGCCATCCTTGCCTTGTGACTTTGCGATGTCCGCAACGGTTTGTCCTTCGAACTGTTTCATAGCCGATGATCGCACTTCGTGTACCCGCACTCGCGACCAATTGCCGAACGTTAATGGGCGCTTGAGGTCTTCTCGAAACTGATCGCGAAACGCGCGGTCAGCATAAACTGCCGCCTGCGCTGATTTCGACTGATCTGCAAACACCCGCGCCCATGACGGAAACGGCGCAAAGGAAAAAGGATTGCGCATATTGACCTCGCGTGTCAGAGGCAATGGCGATGTTTGCGGCCGTGCGCCGCGCTTGATGAGCGGCGCTGCCTTGCGCAAGGTATCGCGGACCGCTTCTGGAATATCATCGCGGTCGAACATGGCAATGAACGTAACGGGCCGATTGCTTTCGGTAAGCAGTAGGTCTAGTAACTCGTATTGATCGTCTTCCAATACCGCGATTTGCCGAGTCAGCGCGACCTCAATAGCGCCCTTGTTCTTCTGCTTGAGCACGTTGGAGTAGGCACTGTATTCGTCTGCACTCGCATTGCGGCATCCCAAAGGCTTACCGCCGTAACCCATGTGTTGATTCAAAATCGTGCTGGAAAAACCAAACGCCCCAGCATCTATTGCCTCGGCCAAGAGGGAGCTGATACGCAGCCTTTCGTCAGATGAGGCGGCTCGCTCCATCGATGCCGCGCCCATGACGTAGTGGCGGAATGGCGTGAGTGGTGCCAAGAACCCAAGATTGACCGCTGGCCGTCGACGTTCCGCCGCGTCCATGAACTCCGGGAAGGTTTCCCATTCCCAGGTGATGCCGCGATCCAAAACTTCGAATGGAATCGCCTCCACGTTGACTAGATCGCGCATCGCGACCTCACGTTCGGAAGGGTGGCAAGGGGCGATACCCACGCCGCAATTGCCCATCACCACGCTGGTAACGCCATGCCATGGCGACGGCGTTACGGCGCTATCCCAGCAAATTTGCGCATCGTAGTGCGTGTGTGGATCGATGAACCCAGGTGCTACGACGCAATCGCCGGCGTCGATCACCCGATTGGCGCTCCCGTCAAATTTGCCGATCGCCACGATCCTTCCATCGGTAACGGCAAGGTCAGCGTGTTGCGCCGGTGCGCCTGTTCCGTCGATCACGGTTCCGTTTTTGATTAATAAGTCATACGGCATAGGGCGATCCAGGTCATCTGTTGAAAAAATCAGCCGGCGCATCGGGCGGATAATGCTAACTTGGCTCTCGGTTTACCGCCTCACTGTGCCTGAGTCAAAAGCGTAAAAATTGCAAATTGGACGAGTACACTAATTTATTGATTTGGTGCCCGGAACCGGAATCGAACCGGTACGGACTGTTTAGAGTCCGACGGATTTTAAGTCCGTTGTGTCTACCAATTTCACCACCCGGGCGAGAAAACTTCGTTGGAACAAAAACTTGAAGCAGAGTGGACCGCTATTCTACCAAAACGTGAGGCTTTTTCGCCTAAATGAGTTGGGGGTCGAAGTTAAAGTCCAAATATAGGGCGAGAAAGTTATGTTATATTGCTTTGAACAACTAGAAAGTGGATGCAATTTTGGGGACGCATCTCAGTTCAACCTCAATCGATAAAAGGCTGTACGCCGATCTGTAGGGCGTATGGGCTTACGCATGTCATTTCTTCCCAAACTTTTCCCCGACGATCCGAAGCAGGCAGTACGTATGCGCCGTTTCTACATGGCGGCGTCTACTTCCGTGCTGGTGATGTTTCTCGTTTTCGTCTGCAGTTGGCTTGGGTTTGTTGAAAGCAACATCCTCGTCATTGCAGGTTGTTTGATCTTGGCGATTATGGTTTTTTTCTACGTCATTTTCCGAACCAAACTCAATCTAAAATTTCGCGATCCAAGCTTGACCGCCGCGCAAATGCTGACTTCGAGCCTGGCGATGGTTTATGTTATGCATAACGCCGGTGCGGCGCGGGGAATTTTTCTTATCGTGATCCTGATGATTTTTGTCTTCGGGGTGTTCCGGCTTAGCGCCCGGGAATTCCTTCAAATCGCTGGTCTCGTACTGATTGCCTATGTTGCGCTCGCTTGGCCCCTTCTTAAGGGCACGACCCCTTCCAGTGATAAGAGTCTCGCCGTGCTGTATGGCATCGTATTGCTCGTTGTTCTCCCATGGTTTGCGATGATGGGCGCCTATATAGGCCGCCTGCGTTTTCGCCTCAATAAGAGTATTGCCGAATTAGAATCCAGCCAAGCCATTGCGGTGCGCGATGATCTCACGGGTGCTTACAATCGGCGTTACTTAATGGGTGCGCTGACTAAGGAAAAAAGCCGTAGTGATCGTGGGGGCGAGCCGTTTTCGGTCTGCCTAATCGACATTGACTACTTCAAACGCGTTAACGATACCAAGGGCCATCTGGTCGGCGATCAGGTATTGAAGCAACTCACCTTAGTGGTGCAGCCCGATGTGCGAACGACGGACTTTTTTGGCCGTTTCGGCGGCGAGGAGTTTCTGTTGATCTTGTCTGAAACCTCTCTTACCGGCGCTTGCGCCTACGCCGAGCGCGTGCGGCAAATGGTCGAACAGCTTCAGTTTCCGGAGATCGATCCTGCCCTGCACATTACTGTCTCAATCGGCGTCACGCAATATCGTCCACGCGAAGAAATATCAACGACGCTTAACCGCGCCGATATGGCGCTTTACGATGCCAAGGCCCGTGGCCGTAATCGCGTCGTGAAAGAAAGAGATCCGCTACGCATCTTGACCACGCCTGGCGCAAAAGCAAAATCAGCTTAGCTGCGGGCGCACGATGTTTTTGAGTTCTACGCCGGAGGTTAAGGCATCAATGTTTGCAGCGATAGCCGTCCAGCGTCGCTCGATCATGCCGCGTGTCCAAATTGACGAATGCGGCGTCATCAATACATTCGGTAATGACGCGAACGGATGTTTCGATGGTGCAATAGTAAGATCATTCGGCGTTGGATAGCGATACCACGCGTCAATGACTGCCCCGGCGATCTGCTTGTCCCGCAAGGCTTCGAACAACGCGTCCTCATCAATGATTGCGCCTCGCGCAACGTTGATGAGTACCGCAGTTTTTTTCATCTGCGATAGTGCGGCGCGATCGACGAGCCCGACCGTTTGCGGCGCAAGTGCAATGCACACTGCAACAAAGTCGCAGCGGCGTAGAAATTCATGAAGGTCTTGCAGCGGATAGATTTGATCAACGAAATCCGGTTGCTCGCGTACGGTTCGATTGCATCCCAGCACCGACATTCCGAACGCTTTTGCTAGTCGCGCGGCGGCAAGGCCGATTGGACCAAGGCCGAGTATTCCGACGGTTTTGCCGAATAACTCCTCGTGTAACGGCGCGCCAGTCCTTCCGCTCATCCGCCAGCTTCCGGCTTTCATCGATTCGTGCGCGGCAACGAATTCGTGGCACCACGCCAACATCGCGAGCAGAACATATTCGCCACCCGCGATGTCGTGGCCGTAGGCATTACAAATACTTGCCTGCGTTGGCACGTGGTCAAACTTGATTTGATCCAGCCCAGCGCCGGGCACCTGCAACAGACGCAATTTCGGTGCTGCCGGCATATTCGAGTATTGCAATGCGATGACCGCGTCTGCACGTGACATGTGATCTGCCAAAACCGCTCTTGGCGCGTCTTCCTTCAGTCGCACGATTGACGCTGGTAGGGTTAGTTTATTTTGCAAAGTCTCGAGTAACTCGTAGACCAAAACGCCAAACAGCAGAACATTAATTGGATTGTTATTGCGAGGCATGTTTCACAATCGAACGCATGACGAGGGTAGCGTTCGAGAATAAAAAATCACGTCGGTTTGGGTAAAATGATATCGAAGGTTCCCGACAACTCGTTCCCCTTTTTTTCAAACGCGACGATCAAACTTTCGCGTGCCGTTTTGTCGCGTATGCCGCTGAGCAAAAAATCCCCAGCGTTTTCGCGCGCGCCCGCAAGGTACATTTGCGTCACTAGAGACGGCCCTTTTTTCGGCGACACGGAAAAATGTATGTGCGGCGCACGGCCGGGATAGGCGATTGGCTGAATCGTGCGAAAACTATAGGCGCCGTGAGCATTCGTCATTACCGCGCCGTAGCCCTGGAAATTCGGGTCGATCGGATTGTTCGAATCATCGCCCTCGTGGTGATAACGGCCAAAACCATTGACCTGCCAAATCTCGATCATCACGCCTTCGAGCGCCAGACCGTCAACGTCAGCGACGCGTCCCGAGACAGTGATAATTTCACCAAACGCGACACCGTCACGCCCGATGACTTTAGTCAAATCAAAATCTTTATCAAGTGGAAACGTTTGTGGATAAAACGGCCCACGCATTTGGCTCGGCGTTACAAACCCCGCGGCGGCGAATCCCTTAGGTGCAAGCGATCCAAGCACTGTCGAGCCAATTGAACTTGCTGCCCATCCTAGTACGCGCCGCCGTTCCATCAAAACTCCTTGTACTTGCTTACGTCATGCTGCTGCGACAACCGAACGTCGATCGCGCGCCCTCGAGCCTCGCCGGTCGATGCTATGGGCGCGACGCCGCTCGGCCACCGCGGACAAGCGCACTTCGACATTGTTTCGCCGATCAGTCGATTGGCGTCTCTCGCTACGCGCGCGACGCCGCTCGGGAAAGTCGATCACATCGCTCGACGCTAAACAGTGCCGGACAAATTGTTCCAGGTCGCGGGACCGATACGCGACATTACCATGCGAATAAAAAAACGGTATCGTCGGATCGAATTTTCGATCGTTATCGAGCCAAGCACTAGCCTGCTTTCTGGGCATAGACAGTTGCAACAGCGCGCTCGCCTCGTCGGCACTGACCCAACGAGATGGATTTGTTCGTTCCATATCTTCCGCCTTCCTTGAAGTATCAAACCCGCGGAGAGAAACCGCTAAATCGCGTACACTCTTATTATCGAACTTTTCGCTAAAAAAAAGCAATCGTCAATGACCCAAAATCGCTCGACATCCGTTAACACGAGTACCTTACCCACATTTCCCGAAAGGAACGTTGCGATGAAGAAAAAACTATTTGCTGCCTTTTGCCCGAGCCTATTTATGCTATCTGCGACCGAAGTTTTCGCCGATGAAAACAATGCAACCGCGCTGACCATCTACAGTTCTGCGCAGGCTGGGGCGATTTCCCCAGAAACCTACCGCGATGGCGGCAACGGCCAAAATGTGCCGGGCTACGCGCTGATTCGCCAGGAGCGCAAAGTTATCCTCGATAAATCGCGAAGCGTCGTGCGTTTTACCGACGTTGCCGCGCTGATTGACCCGACCACCGTATCGTTTACCTCGTTGACCGATCCCGAAGGCACCCGCGTGATCGAACAGAATTATCAGTTCGATTTAGTCAGCACCGATAAAGTGCTGCAAAAATATATCGATAACGAAATCAGCGTCGAGCAGCAGCGCGGCGATAAAACCGAAGTCATCAATGGCGTGCTCACCAGCACCGCCGGAAATCTCATTCTGCGTAAAGACGATGGCAGCATTCGCATTGTTAATGGCTATTCAGGTATTAAGTTGCCTAAATTGCCCGGCGGCTTGATCACCAAACCAACGTTGGTCTGGGATATCGCAACCAGCAAGCCAGGCGAACACCGCACCCGCGTTGCTTATCAAACGACCGGCATAACCTGGTGGGCGGATTACAACTTCACTTATGCCGAAGGCAAAGACGCGAATTCTTGCAAACTTGACGCAAGCGCCTGGGTCAGCATTCTGAATCAATCCGGTGGCAGCTACCAAGACGCCAAACTAAAGCTCATCGCCGGCGATGTGCAACGCGCGCAGCCCGCGCCGTCGCAAAGGATGCTGATGAAAGGCCGTGTTGCCGAAATGGCGATGGCAGACGCCGCGCCCGCGTTCGAAGAAAAAGCGTTCTTCGAATATCATCTTTACACCTTAGGTTTTCCAACGACGTTGCCGGACAACTCAACTAAACAAATTGAATTGTTCCCCGCCGCGCGCGGCGTGCCGTGTGAAAAAACCTTACTTTATGTCGGTCAAGCTGCGCCCTACTACAACTATGGCAGCCCGATGTTCGATCGCAATTTTGGCGTGGAATCGAATAAAAAGGTTGACGTGTTCATCTCGTTTAAGAACACCAAAGAAAATAAAATGGGTATGCCTTTGCCCACTGGGCGGATTCGCGTAAGCAAGCTCGATACCGCTGACAATAGCTTAGAATTTATCGGCGAAGACCGCATCGATCACACGCCGAAAAACGAGAAAGTGTTACTAAAATTGGGTAGCGCGTTTGACGTTGTCGGTGAGCGCCGTCAGGTAGATTTTCGCGTCGACACGAACGCCAAGTGGATGGAAGAAGATATCGAAATTAAAATTCGCAATCAGAAAGACGAAGCAGTGACCGTGATTGCGAAGGAAAGTTTGTATCGCTGGAGTAACTGGAAAATCAGCAAGAATTCCATGGCCTCTGATAAGCAGGATGCGCACACGGTGCATTTTCCGGTGAAGCTCGCTAAAGGCGCAGAAGGAATTGTTCGCTACACGGTTCGGTACACTTGGTAGGGGGCCGCGCCAGAAGGCGCATGGATACTCGCTCCTGGCGATGCCATCCTGTAGTGCCGCATCAATACTTGCTCTGTGGACATATTGTTTTTAAATCGATTTTCAGGGAGAGGAAATGAAACAGCGAATTGGATTTATCGGCGTTGGATTGATGGGCCACGGCATGGCGAAAAATCTGGTTGAAAAAGGATTCTCGTTGACTGTGTTGGGCCATAAAAAACGCGCGTCCGTGGAGGACTTGAAAAAGCGCGGTGCAAAGGAAGCGAAAACTGTCAAAGCCTTGGTCGACGCATCGGACGTGATCATTTTATGCGTCACCGGAACGCCGCAAGTGGAAGATATGGTCTATCGAGTCGACGGCATTCGTGCCGCAGCACGTAAAGGTTTGACCGTGATCGATTGTTCTACCAGCGAGCCGCCGTCGACTGCGAAGATTTTTGCCGACATGAAAAAGCTTGGCGTCACCTTCGTTGATGCGCCGCTAACACGTACACCAATCGAAGCCGAAAAAGGCCTCTTGAATACGTTGGTCGGTGCCGAAGCAAAAGTTCTAAAAGCGATCCGTCCGATTCTTGAAGCATTTTGCGAAAATATTTTCCATATCGGTGGCCCGGTCAGCGGGCATCAAATTAAACTAATCAACAATTTTTTTGCGATTGGCCAAGGCGTGCTGATTTCAGAAATGTTTAGTGCGATGGGAAAAGTTGGCATTGATCCAAAAAAATTAGTCGAACTCGTCAGCAAAGGCGCAGCGAATTCCGGATTGTTTCAGTTGATTGCCGGCGGAGCAGCGGAGGGCGATTACGCCCGCATGAAATTTGCGATCGCTAACGCGTCGAAAGACGTGACTTACTACAACCGCATGCTCGATAGTTTGGGTGTGATGGGCCCGGTCGCGGCGACATTACAACAATCGCTAAAACACGCCGTCGCGCTTGGCTACGGCGATAAGATGGTGCCGTCGCTGATTGAGGCGCAACGGAAAATTAACGGGCTGAAATGAACTACTGAAGTTTGTCCGGCAGAATCGGAAATTGTGGTAGAGGCAACACATCGATGCCCTCGTCGCTCAATTCTGCGACTTCTTGCTGCGAGGCGCTGCCGCGAATGCTGCGCGCCTCGGCTTCGCCGTAATGAATCTTGCGGGCTTCTTCGGGGAACTCGCGGCCAACGTCCTCGGTATGATTGCGTAAATACGCCATCATTTTTCGCCACATGACTTCGGGCGACACGTTGTGCGACATCGCCACAGCCGTGCGCGCCGGCGCCGAATGTTTTGCGACATTTAACCGCGGCGCGGCTAGTTGGCGCAGGACGGTCGTCGAAGCGCAAATTGGGCACGCTACGCTACCGTTCGCCTGCTGCGCTTCGAAACCTTCAAGGGAATCAAACCAGCCTTCGAACCCATGGCCTTGCTCGCACTTTAAGTCGTATACAACCATAGCGATCGTGGGCTTAGCTCATGGACGAGCTATTTCGCCACTTGCCTCTCGCGCATTTCTTCCAGCGTTTTGCAGTCGATACAAAGGGTTGCCGTTGGCCGTGCCAATAGGCGCTTTAGGCCAATTTCAATGCCGCAAGCATCGCAATAGCCGTATTCGCTCGCATCGATTTTCGCGATCATCTCGTCGATTTTCTTGATCATCTTGCGTTCGCGATCACGATTGCGCAATTCCAGCGCCATGTCCGATTCCTGCGTCGCGCGATCATTTGGGTCGGCGAATATTGTGGCTTCATCTTGCATGGTATGCACGGTGCGATCAATGTCCACACCTAGGTCGGCTTTCCACTCATCCAGCAGCTTGCGGAAATGACCAAGCTGACGCTTGCTCATATAGGCCTCGCCCTTCTTTTCAACATATGGGGCGAATTGCTTAGTTGTTACTTCACGCATGGATCCCATTAATCATTACCCATTTTTAAGATAGAGCCGAAAATCAAAATAAATTGGCGGAACGAAATATCAAATAATAGCATAGAACCGTTTCTGTACCCTTACTCCAAAAACTCAATTTCCCACCGCTACAGTTCAAGTCGTCTAATCGCTTAAACTTGTAATATCATCAGCGATTTGGAGGGGCAATCGTGAATCGTCTAGCGCAACAAAAATATACTAACGTCGCCATTTGGTTGCATTGGATCATCGGCATCGCGCTTTTGGGACAGATCGCACTCGGGTTGTTCATGGCGGAAATTCCGAAAGAAACGCCGGATCGCGCGTGGTATTTCAATTTGCACAAATCCATTGGCGTGACGCTTGCAGTATTCATTTTGCTGAGAATCTGGTGGCGTCTTGGTCATCGCCCGCCACCCCTTGACCGGGTCATTCCCGCTTGGCAAGTCACTGCGTCAAAAATCAGTCATTGGGCGCTTTACTTGGGTATGGTTGTCATGCCGGTTACCGGTATCATCATGTCGTCGTACAGCAAGTATGGGGTAAAGGCCTGGGGCATCCAATTGCTTGCCGGAAACGACGATAAAGACGCTCGCGAGTTTTGGCTAGAACTGCACGAGCTGTCGGCGGATATTTTGATGGCGGTAATCGCAATTCATATTGTCGCTGCCCTGAAGCACTTGATCGTCGAAAAGAATGGCGTGTTTCAGCGCATCCTTCCTTAGTTAATCGCGCGCACCCGCATTCTCCAATAACGCAATGACTTCGGCGTTTTTGGCCTCGCGGGCAATCACTAGCGCTGTGTTGCCACGATTATCCTTCAGCTTCGGATCGGCCTTGGCTGCGAGCAAAACTTTGACACTTTCAGGATCGCCGTGACCCGCAGCCCACATCAACGCCGTGAGGTCGTTGTGGTAGCGGGCGTCAACGGCAACGCCATGTTCCAAAAATGTTTTAAGAACTTGAGCCTGTCCATTGCCCGCAGCCAACACCAACGCTGTTTTCTGCGATTGATCCTGTAAGCTCATGTCGGCGCCATTCTCTAACAATATTTTTGCGATCACCGCGTGGCCTTGGAATGCGGCACTCATTAGGGGCGTAATTTTTTCTAAATTCGCCTGATTTACGTTACTGCCCGCGGTTAGTAAGACTTTGACCATCTCGATATTGCCGTTACGTGCGGCAAGATTCAGAGGCGTATCGCCCGCGCGGTTACGTGAATTCGGCGAAGCGCCTGCATTCAACGCACGAGTAAGCAAATCAATTTGATTGCGCTTAGCGGCTGAGATCAGCTGCGCGTTTATGTTCATCGACTGATAGGTTTCCTGCGCACTGACCGACGAAATCGATAGCAGAATCAGAACAAATATTTTGGTCATGCGCTGTAGCATTTTTTCTAACCTTTAACTGTGTGATAATAGCGCGGCGCTATTGTATCGGAGGCGTCATAAACTTGCGCGTTCAGTTTACCTTAACGTTAAAATTGTTCGCAAAACAACATTGCATTGGAGGCCTTATGAAACTTATTAAATCAAAACTCGCCCTAGGATTAGCGACGAGCCTGTTGATTTCGTCCGCCGCATTTGCAGCAGAGGAAATTCAAGGCGGTGCCGTTATCGCGGCTAAGCCCATGTCCAGCAGCCTTGTTCCCGTTACCCAAGCGATGCTCAGCGCATCCGAGGGCGATGGCAAGCATTGGTTGCACTCGAATGGTAACTACGCGCAAACGCGTTACTATCCCGCATCGCAAATTCACACCGGCAACGTCGGCAAACTCAAGCCCGCCTTCGTGTTCCAAACCGCCGTGCTGGAATCGATGGAAACCGCGCCGCTGATCGTTAACGGTGTGATGTTCCTGACCACGTCTTATAACCACGTCTATGCCATTGACGCGGTCACCGGCGAAGAGTTTTGGCATTACAAACACAAGATGGGCGAGGTAACGACATTCTGCTGCGGGCCGAACAACCGTGGTGTAGCCGCGTTGGATGGCAAATTGTTCATGGGGACGTTGGACGCAAAAATGGTCGCCCTCGATGCGAAGACGGGCAAATTGCTGTGGGAAACGCAAATTGCCGATCCTGAACTCGGTTATTCCGAAACCATGGCGCCCGTTGCGGTCGACGGCAAAATATTGATCGGCACCAACGGTGGCGAATACGGTATCCGCGGCTTCGTCAAAGCCTACGACGCCAACGACGGAAAATTGCTGTGGACGTTCTACACGATTCCGGAAAAAGGCCATGAAGGCGTGTGGAACCCGAACGACGCGACCAATCGCGATATGAAGCGCGACATCGCAGCAGAAAAAGCGGCGCTCGCAAAAAATGGCGGCGATTTCTACAAAACCCTGGGTGGCGGCGTATGGATGGCCCCCGCTGTGGATCTAGAGTCAAAGACCGCTTTCTTCGTTGTCGGTAATCCCTCGCCTGACCTGTATGGCGCGGAGCGTCCCGGCGACAACCTCTACACCGACTCGATCGTTGCCGTAGATCTCAACACCGGCGCGTACAAATGGCACTATCAATACGTCGCCCACGACGTTTGGGATCTGGACGCAGTGAGCCCGCCCATCCTGACGGACGCTGCCGGTAAAGACGGCAAAATGCGCAAAGTCGTGATCCATGGCGGCAAGACCGGCCATATCTATGTTCATGACCGCGCCACCGGCGAATTGATCCGCTTCTCCGACGCCATGGTGCCGCAAACCGGCCTGTGGACGTTACCCACCAAAGAAGGCGCGCGTATGGACCTCGGCGCTAATGGCGGTGTGGAATGGAGCCCGATGGCGGTCAATCCCAAGCTGCGCATGGCTTATGCAGCTAACTTGATCCAACCGATGACCTATCACGTCGAAGCTGCCGCTTATCCGGGCGGTAAATTGTGGCTCGGCGGTGCGTTCAAAACCATTCCTGGCGTTGCACAAACCGGCCGCATCAGTGCGGTGAACATGGATACCGGTAAAATCGCTTGGGAAGTGAACACGCCGCAACCCTTGATGGGCGGCCTGTTGGCCACTGCCGGTGGTTTAATATTCAACGGCGAAGGCAATGGCTGGTTCAAAGCGTTTGATGCTAAGAACGGTAAGGAGCTGTGGAAATTCAACTGCGGCGCCGGTGCAAATGCCCCGGCCGTTTCCTACACCGTCAACGGTAAGCAATACATCGCCGTTGCAGCGGGGGGAAACACCCAATTGGACTTTAAACGCGGCAATAGCGTATTTGTTTTCGCGCTGCCATAAACTTAAAAGGTAATTGTTTGTCATAGAAAGGCCGCTCCCATAGAGCGGCCTTTTTCGCAATTTAGGACTGTCCGTTCACATGAAAAAAATATTGATTGCATTATGGTTTTTGGCCAATAGCGCGATAACGTTTGCCGATGACGCGCCCGCCAAGGTCAACACACCGGACGCCTGTGGCGTGTGCCACGGAATTGATGGCAATTCTCCCGCCGGCGCATTCCCCAATCTTTCTGGGCAGAACGCGCGTTATTTGTATTTGCAGCTTAAAGATTTCAAGGAGGGGCGTCGTAACGATCCGCTGATGAGCCCGATCGCGAAGCAATTAGAGAAAAAAGAAATGCAAGCATTGGCAAAGTACTTTTCGGAACAAAAACCCAAACCAGTAGCCTTCAAAGCCGACAACGCTCGCGCAGCCGCCGGCAAAAAAGTCGCTGACGATGCGCTATGCCCGATGTGTCATCTCGGCGGATTCGTCGGTCAGAATGAAATTCCGAAAGTTGCCGGCCAACATCCGGAATACGTTCGCAAGCAATTGACCGATTTTCGCGCCAGAACCCGCACAAATGACGCGGGCAATATGACGGCCTATTCGTCGAACTTAAGTGATGACGACATCGAAAACTTAGTGCACTACATCGGTACGTTGTATTAGACTAAATCCGTCGTAATCATTTACTCGATAAATATTTTGGGCGCTGCGCCGTGAATAAACTTGCTGTCTTTGTTGTTGTTCTATTGGCAATTGGCGGATATCTTTATCGCGATCAAATTATCCCAGCGCAAATCGGCGATAAGGCCTCGCAAAAAATTTACTCTTGGAAAGATAAGGATGGAAGGACGCATTACAGTAGCGACAAGTCCGCAGCCCCGGCGGGCGTGAAAGCAGCCGATCTCCCCGAAATTAGTATTATCGAAACCGATAAAGCTGAGCTAGAGAAACAAGCAAAACGGCTGAAGGAGAAAGATGCGCCCGTCGAATCGGGCGAGCTTGAAAAACCCAAGATGCCTCAGGTTCGTAATTTGGCGTTGGAGCGGATGGAAAAGGCAGCAGAAAATCTAAAAAAATAGGGTCCTATCAGGAAAGCCCTTTCCCGCTTAAATCTCCAAGGCACCTGCCTGCAAAGGCAATAGGGGCGTGCCGTTTCAAGCGCCTCAATTTCCAATAAAGTACGTATTATCGTCAAATAAATAACGTGTGCTGGGCGCGGACAAATCGAGTTATAATCATCGACGGACAAAAGAATAATTAATGGCTTGAAAATGGAGCCAGTGGTATTTGAAGTAGGCTGCTGCAAGGAGTAGTAAATGAATACAGCGCAATGGCATCTGGGTTCGCACGACCAACATCTTATCGCGAGCGTCATGCTGGCAGAAATTGCCGGCTATGAGGATCGCCCCGTATTCGAACAAATCGATCTTACCAATCGCACTCGCCAAATATTTGAGCGCGCAGTCGTCGAGTCTGGCACTTGCGATGTGCGGATTATGGATCGCGAAGACAGCGTCGTATTGCTTTTCCCGGGCGACCCGCGCGATTGTCTAGGGCTCGCAACACGGTTAGCGTTAACGTTGGAAGCCGACGAGGAAGGCCATTCAAAGTTGCCGCTTCGGATAGGCGTAAATTTAGGCCCCATCACGCTTAGTCGTAACGCGCTTGGCGAAATGAACGTGAGTGGCGCAGGAATCGATGATGCGGAACGCGTCGCCAAGGCCGGGGCGCTGCGCGAAATTTTGATGTCCCGTTCGTTCTATAGCGTGTTGTCGCGCGCGTCGATGGACGATCGATTACTGCGCCATAAAGCATTTATTTCGGACGAGCGCGATCAATCCTTTGCGGTCTATCAGTTGGCGCGACCGGAATCCGCTTTCCCAACACCAGAAAAGCAAAGCGATCATACCTCAATGCCATTGCCCCACGCAGCCCAACGCGCGCGCTGGAGCGCTATCGCTGCAGCGTTGCTTGCGATCGCCGGAATTGCGATTTATCAAGCACAGACTTCAAGCATTACCCGGTTGGTACAGCCGCCCCAAACCGCGCCTAAACCCGGAGCGGCCGTTGCGGCGAAAGTTATGCCCGGGGCAAAGAATGCCGACATTGCTGTTACCGAGCCCGATCCAACTCTCGTAGTAATACCAGAAACCGTCGCCATGACGGTCGAATCGATCGAAATTCCAATCGTTCAGCAAGAGGCGCCGACAGTCGCGCCTAATGTCACGGCCGTTGCGCGCGACACGTCTCGCAAAGCGATACCCGTTCGACCGGTTACGGTGCAGCTTGCTATAAAGCCGTGGGGCGAGGTTTTTGTCGATGGAAAAAAAGTTGGCGTGACGCCGCCTCTGCATAAGATCGCCATTTCGCCCGGTAAGCGCCAGATCGTAGTTCGCAATACCGATTTTTTACCGTTCGAAACGACTCTTGATATTCAGCCCGAGTCTTTGCTGCAAATTTCTCACCGATTCGATAAGTAATTTCTCAAAGCGGTGTGCTCGAGACCCTATTTAGTCTTTGTATTCGTCGTAACAGGACTGGCTACAGGCTGCGCGCTCACACAACCGAAACCAGCGCCAATAGTTGACACTGGTTCGCGCCAATCTCAAGCCAGTCGTAACGGCGATCAGTATTTGGACGTTGGTTTAACGCAATACGATCAAGGGCAATATAAGCGAGCGACGTCCGCGTTGTTGCAATCGCTGGAAGCCGGCCTGTCGCCCGCAAAACAAATCATTGCTCACAAACATCTCGCCTTCATTTATTGTACGTCGAATAAAGTGCGCCTTTGCCGTTACGAATTTACCAAGGCGATCGCGGTTGACCCGCGATTCGAACTTGCACCGGCAGAAGCGGGTCACCCGCAATGGGGGCCGGTGTTTCGTAGCGTCAAGGCACGCCAGCCTACGACCTCTTAGTCTTTCCGCATACCACGAAAGGCGCTCGCGAGTTTCCGTAGGGCGCGCTTGTTCAAGCTAATTCGAAAGCATTGCCCAAAATTTGCCATGCTCCACGCAAAATCGCGTTATGATCTTTCGCGAAAAAGATTAATACTTAAATAAATGAAAGCAATATGTTAACGACAAGTGTATGCATTTTGGGCGCGGGCCCTGCCGGTCTTGCGCTTGGAAATATGCTCCAAAATCTGGGTGTCGCCTGCGCCGTTGTGGATGCCTATGGCCGCGACGAAATTTTTGCGCGAGGCCGTGCTGGGCTCCTAGAATCGACCACGGTTGCGCTGCTAAATAAATTTGATCTTGCAACGACAATATTCAAAAACGGTACGGCCCACGCCCAGTGCGAATTTCGTTCACCCGAATTTAATTATTTGCTCGAATACGGCAAAATTGCGGGAGGCGAGACCCACCACACCTATCCGCAGAATGATTTGGTTGACGACCTCGCGCAATTTTATTTGGACGCTGGCGGGCGGATTCTCTATTCAACGCCGGCGGAAAAGATTCACCAATTCAAAAATAAAGTGGCCGTTAGTTGTCGCGAGAAGAGCACGGGCGCGAGCATAGAAATCCAAGCGGATTTTGTGGTTGGATGCGACGGTTATCATGGCATATCCCGCGAAGCCATCCCAAGCGAGGCGGTCAAAATTTACGACAAACAACACGACTATAGCTGGCTCGCGGTATTAGCTCACGCGCCGCCCTCAAGTGAACATATTATTTATGCATTGCATCCGGATGGATTCGCAGGGCACATGCTGCGCAATAGCAAAATATCGCGTTTCTATATTCAAGTTGCAATCGGCGATGAATTAGAAAATTGGAGCGACGAGCGGATTTGGACGGCACTTGATCGTCGATTAGCGAAGCCCGGTTGGGCATTGACCCAGGGTGAAATTTTCGAAAAACGAATTTTGGCGATGCGCAGCTATGTGATAGAGCCGATGCGTTACGGTCGATTATTCCTCGTTGGCGACGCCGCGCACATCATTACGCCATGCGGCGGAAAAGGCATGAACCTCGCCATTCAAGATGCGGGGGTATTGGCCGAAACACTAGCAACCTACTACCGCGACCCGCAGAACCTAGGTTGCCTTGATCGCTATTCGGAAATTCGCTTACCATTTATCTGGCGAGCGCAAGAATTTTCGCTCTCGATGTTGCACATGCTACATAAGCCTGAAGGTCACGATGAATGCAATATCGCTTTCATGCAAAAAATAAGTGAATCCAAGCTCACGCAACTAATGACATCGCCAACCTTCGCTAGAGATTTTTCGCGAAACTATGTTGGCATTATTTGAGCTGCTTCGACACCAAACCGGCAGAACGACTCCGAACATGGAAAATTGGCTAAGCTCTCATTGTTGTAGGGTATAAGATAATCATAGAATAGCGAACATCACGTAAGGTATTGATGAAGCCGCACCACTTGCGGGCGAAGTGTCCGATGCGTCGTCAAAACAGGTGAGTAGTGGTAAGCAAATGAATCGAGCGTTGATTCAACTTGAAGGTGTAACCCAACACAACGCCGCTTTGGTAAACGACGTAAGTTTGACAACGATCTCGCTTGATCGAAAAGCGCAAAAACTTGAATCAACGTTCTCCGCCAGCTACCTGGATCGACAAGATATGCGAGCAAAGGCTGTGGAACTCGTTAAGCGGCGTTGCTCATATTCAGAAAAATGATCGAGAAAAAGCCTTGCGCGATTTGACCGATCCCAATCGCGCTTTTGTCGAAGGTGCATTCTGCGTTGCCGTTAACGACATGGCAGGGATATGCTTGGCGCACGGAACGATGCGGCAACTAATCGGGGAGTCCCATTTCGAGTTGAAGGATGCCGATGGTCGATTGTTCATTCAAGAATTCATTAAGATCGCAAAATACCAAACGAAAGGCTGGTTAGATTTTCCTTGGATTAACCCCGCCACGCAAAAGGTGCAGGAGAAGTCCTGCTACATCGAGCGCGTTGGCCATTTGTTCGTCAATTTCGGTATTTACAAAGCAGCCTCGAACGACGTATTAAGCTCGAGTTCAAGTGTTCGGCTCCTTGGAACCGGACAATCGTCAAGTCGTGCTTTAATTCGACATTGATAGAGAACCCTACTTTTAATCATTCAAACTAATCCTTAATGAGCGCAATCCGAAGTATTCTTGTTGCAAATCGAAGTGAGATTTCCATCCGCGTTATGCGCGCCGCCGCCGAAATGGGCATCCGCACCGTCGCCATTTATTCCAACGAAGATCGATTTGCGTTGCATCGCTTCAAGGCGGACGAGAGTTATCTGGTCGGCGCAGGTAAAAAGCCAATCCAAGCGTATCTGGATATTGACGACATCATCCGCATAGCCAAAGAAGCCGAGGTTGATGCCATCCATCCTGGCTATGGATTTTTGTCCGAGAATCCGGACTTTGCCGACGCCTGTGCCAAAAACGGGATTAACTTTATTGGCCCACAGCCAAGCGTAATGCGCCTGTTAGGCAATAAAGTCGCTGCGCGTGAATTAGCTGAAAAGGCCGGCATCGCCGTTGTGCCTGCGACGCGCGCGTTGCCGCAGGAATTGGCAAAAGTAAAAAAACTGGCTGACAAGGTTGGCTATCCTTTAATGCTAAAAGCGAGCTGGGGTGGGGGCGGGCGGGGTATGCGTGTGATTGAGTCGGCAAAGGACTTGACCGAACTCTTGGACGTTGCGCGACGAGAGGCAAAAGCTGCGTTTGGCAACGATGAGATGTATCTGGAAAAGCTGGTGCGCCGTGCGCGCCACGTGGAAGTCCAGATTCTTGGCGATACACATGGCAACCTAATTCATCTTTACGAACGCGATTGCTCTGTGCAGCGGCGTAATCAGAAGGTCGTCGAACGCGCGCCCGCGCCCTACTTGAGCGATGCGCAACGAAGTGCGCTTTGCGAATCGGCACTGAAACTCGCCCGCGCTGCAAACTATACCCATGCCGGTACGGTAGAATTTTTAATGGATGCGGATAGCAGCGAATTTTATTTCATCGAAGTGAATCCCCGCATTCAGGTCGAGCACACGGTCACCGAGGAAGTCACAGGCGTTGACATCGTCAAATCGCAAATTCGCGTAAGCGAAGGCGCGCAGATTGGCGCAATCGATTCGCATTTGCCCGCACAGAAAGATTTGCGCCTAAACGGCCACGCGCTGCAGTGTCGGGTAACGACAGAAGATCCGGAGAATAGCTTTACGCCCGACTACGGCCGCATTCTTGCCTACCGCAGTGCTGCGGGCTTTGGCGTTCGTTTGGACGGTGGAACGGCTTATGGCGGAGCGGTAATAACACCGTTTTATGATTCACTGTTGGTGAAAGTCACTGCATGGGGCGATAGCAGTGACGAGGCCATCGCGCGTATGGATCGCGCGCTACGAGAATTTCGTATTCGTGGCGTGGCAAGTAATTTACAGTTTTTGGAAAACGTCATCCGCCATCCGCAATTCATCGCCGGCACGTGCATCACGCGTTTCATTGATGACACGCCCGAGCTATTTCGCATCACGCCGCGCCGCGATCGCGCGACTAAACTATTGCGCTTCCTCGGCAACGTTGTCGTTAATGGCAATCCGGAAATGAAAGGCCGTAAAGCGCCGGATGGTATTTTTTCGGTTGCGCCTTTACCCGCAGTCGATCTCACACAGCAAATTCCCAAAGGCTCGCGCGATAAATTAAAAGAGTTAGGGCCTGCGGGCTTTGCGCAATGGATGAAAAAAGAAAAGCGCGTTCTGCTGACCGACACGACGATGCGCGACGCGCACCAATCGCTTTTCGCAACGCGCATGCGCAGCCGCGACATGCTGCCGATCGCGCCCTATTACGCACGGCTTGCACCGGAAATATTTTCGCTTGAGTGTTGGGGTGGCGCGACGTTCGACGTTGCGATGCGGTTCCTCAAAGAAGATCCCTGGGAGCGGCTCAGTCAATTACGTACTGCAATTCCGAATATCGCATTTCAGATGTTGCTGCGTGCATCGAACGCTGTCGGCTATACCAACTATCCCGACAATGTCGTGCGCTATTTTGTGCAACAAGCAGCGCGAGAAGGCATCGACATTTTTAGAGTTTTCGATTCGCTTAACTGGGTCGAGAACATGCGTGTAGCGATGGATGCGGTGATCGAAAGTGGTGCCGTTTGTGAAGCTGCGATTTGCTACACCGGAGACTTATTCGATGAAGCGCGTTCGAAATACAACTTGAAATACTACGTCGATACGGCGAAGGCGCTGGAAAAGGCTGGCGCCCATTTGCTGGGCATTAAAGACATGGCGGGCGTATGCCGGCCACGTGCAGCCCACGCTTTGGTCAAAGCGCTGAGAGACGAAATTGGCTTGCCGATTCATTTTCACACGCACGACACCAGCGGCATCAGCGCCGCAAGCGTATTGGCGGCAATTGATGCGGGCGTCGACGCCGTCGACGGTGCGATGGACGCTATGAGCGGGCTCACCTCACAACCGAATATGGGTTCCATGGTTGCCGCACTCACGGGGAGCCAGCGTGATGCAAAAATCAGCCTCAACGTGCTTAAATCTTTGTCGAATTATTGGGAAGGCGTGCGGCGGTACTACGCGCCATTCGAGGCGGACATGCGCGCCGGCACGTCGGATATTTACTTACATGAAATGCCAGGTGGCCAGTATACGAATTTACGCGAACAAGCCCGGGCGATGGGCTTGGAACATCGCTGGCCGGAAGTCGCACGCGCCTACGCCGAAGTTAACTTGCTGTTTGGCGATATCGTTAAAGTGACGCCCACCTCGAAGGTCGTCGGCGACATGGCACTTTTCATGGTGGCGAACGACCTATCTGGCGAAGCGATACTCGATCCGGAACGCGAAGTGGCATTCCCAGAGTCGGTTGTATCAATGTTTAAAGGCGAACTCGGCTTTCCGCCGAATGGTTTTCCAAAGGCATTAACGCGAAAAATCTTAAACGGCGCAAAACCACTCAAGGGTCGAGCGGGAAAATTCATGCCTGCAGAGGATCTTGAACTTAAGCGCGTTGAAGCGGAAAAAATCGTTGGCCGAAAAATTAGCGATCGCGATTTGGCCTCGTATTTGATGTATCCAAAAGTTTATTGTGACTTTGCAGCGCATCTACGCGACTACGATGACGTATCGGTGTTACCGACGAGCGCATTTTTCTATGGGATGAAAGATCGCGAGGAAATTGCCGTCGACATTGCTCGCGGCAAAACGCTAGTCATCCGTTTGCAAGGTAATGCTGAGCTTGATGACGACGGTTACGCTCGCCTATTCTTCGAACTAAACGGCCAGTCGAGGGTTGTTCGGGTGCCTAAAGTGGGCATGGCGGTAATCATAAAGCAAAAGCCGAAAGTCGATCCGAGCAACGTGAATCACGTCGGCGCGCCGATGCCCGGTAGCATTGTGACGGTCTCGATCAAGATTGGCCAATCGGTGAAGAAGGGCGATCCATTGGTGTCGATCGAAGCAATGAAAATGGAAAGCATGTTACGAGCAGAACGAGATGCGGTGATCAAAACCGTACACGTTAAACCGGGTGATTTGGTGGCAGCAAAGGATTTGTTATTGGAATTCGGACTAAATTAGTTTCTCGTAAGTCCGTTATCAGAATTGGCGTTGTCTAAAAAATTCATTTTGGATCTTATTTTTTTGTAAAATATATAATAATTAGTTATATACTAGTTGTTTATTAGGTCAATTCTAGAAAATTGGTCGCCCCGTAGTTATTTTAAGTTTCACGAAGATCCCGCCCGTGTTACTGACCGAATATTGCAGGGTACCGCAGACAAGCTGCTGCTCAAATAGGCGCGACGGTGGCCGCATCGACGAAAGTTTATTCGGAATATTTTTTAGCTCCGGTGACGAGAAAACACGACAAAAACATGCGGCTAAGGATCGTTTTGGAATAATTGAAGGCTTCGGCGGCCGTTCGTTTTAGATTGCCGATGACAGTAGACCTGGTTGATATCGGGGCAATCGTTTTCTACCGATTGTGGCGCTTGATTCAAATGATTTATCGAACAAGAATAGATTCATCAGTGATCAAAAACATTCGACCTGCGCTTGCAATCAACCAAGGCGGAAACATTTTTCGAGTCACGGTTTCATTTGTTCAAAATGTTAATCTGCCCCGATGTGATATCACGCTTTCAAATGACAAATCGTTAGAAATCGGAATGAAATTGAATCGGTCAATAACAACGCTAAGACTATCGGAGTCGCCTATTTTGAATCTGACATTTAATGGTTTTCTAACGGTTGTTCAAGAAGTCGCATGCATCCGATCCTAACGAAACCTTACGTGCGACTGCGAGATGCGTTTGGGTGGCGTGCTGTCGCAATTTGGCATTTCATCGCATTAAAAGCCGCCAAAATTTGGCGCAAGATACTTAAAAAACCTACTTTTATTGCTGTCACCGGAAGCGCCGGTAAATCTACCGCGAAAGAACTATTGCAGGGCATGCTAACGGCAAAATTGCGCGGTAAGGTCAACCCAAGCAGCTTCAATCAGCTATTTGATGTCGGGCGCACGGTACTCGGCACTCGTCCGACGGATGATTTTTGTTTAATGGAAATGAGTGCGAACTGGCCTGGTTACCTTGACAAGTCGTTGGCGCTTTTTCAGCCGACAATTAGCATTGTCACGGTCGTCGCAGATGATGGACTGACCGCTTTTCGGTCACGTGAAGGTGTCGCAAACGAAAAAGTAAAGTTGATTGAAGCGTTGCCCGAAAACGGCATCGCGATCCTTAATCTCGATGATGCTCTGGTCGCCGCGATGGCTTTGAAATGTAAAGGGCGGGTCATTACCTATGGACTTAGCGAGGGTGCTGAGATTCGAGCGCAAGAGATTAGCGCTGTCTGGCCTGACCGCCTATCGATCACGATCATTCGGGGAAATGAGCGAGTTTTGATTCGCACAACGCTGTGCGGGACGCATTGGGTTCCCTCAGTACTCGCGGCAATCGCAGCAGCGACGGCCATGGGTTTGACGTTGCAAGAGTGCGCAGATGGAATTGCCAAAGTTGAACCGTTTGTCGCGCGAATGCAACCGGTGATTACGTCAGACAATGTAACCTTCATTCGCGACGACTGGAAAGCACCGTCCTGGACCTTAAATGCGTGTTTTGAGTTTATGCAGGCAGCGCGCGCGAATCGCAAAATCATGGTCATTGGGACGTTGGCCGATTATTCTGGATCCGATACTAAGGAATACGCCAGAGTAGCTCGCCTAGCAATTGAGATCGCCGATCATGTGATCTTTATCGGTCAGTGGGCCGCGGCCGCGCTGCGAGTTCAGGCGCCAGGGCAGCGAGCGACGCTACGAGCATTTAGTCGCGTGCGGGATGCAAGTGACTACATTAATTCGATTCTGCAGTCGGGAGATTTAGTGCTGCTAAAGGGCACGACCAAGCAAGATCATCTGCTGCGTATCATTTTGGCGCGGTCGGCACCCTTTCTATGCTGGAAAGATGACTGCAAAATCAACATCTACTTTTGCGATGAGTGCCCTCAACGAAATGTCGCATCCGGTGCGGCACCAGTCCCGGTGCCAAAAAAGACAATCCCTGAGTTGTCGATCGGAGAAAGTAAAGATAGTTCCGACGCAATAGTGCCTCAGTGGCAAATGATAATTGGCCTTGGCAATCCAGAGCCTGAGTTCGCCAGTACGCCGCACAACGTCGGGTATCGATCCGTCGATTCGATAGCGGAAACACTCAATCTAAAATGGGAGTCAAATGACGCGGCGATGATCGCCCTAGGCCAATGGAAGGGCAGAGATATTTGTTTGATCAAACTAAGGTCGCCTATGAACCTGAGCGGCGCTGCGCTCATGTCGGTGAACGAAAGTTATCCGGTCGATCCAATAAATTCAATTTTGGTCTTTGACGATCTAGATTTGCCGCTTGGTTCAGTTCGCACCCGAATACGAGGCAGCGCGGGGGGGCATCGCGGTGTAGCCTCAATTCTCGACGCATTTCAAACTGATATCTTTCGGCGTGTCAAGATCGGGGTCGGACGTCCGGGGGAAAACGTCGATACGACCAAATACGTACTTACGCCTTTTCCCGAGACGGATCGCGACGCCGTCGATAAAGCGATTGAAGGCGCTCGCGAGAGAGCGTTGGCGCTTGCGTCGGGGCCGCGTATCTAGTCCCGTTTTTTAATCTCTTCCTTTCTTTAAAGGGAAGTCCAGTGCCCCTATCCTTGCCCAGCGATTCGAGGCTCGAATTAAATCAGGGCTTCGCTAACTTAGTTTTCCGTGGCACTGCTTGTACTTTTTCCCGCTGCCACAGGGACACGGATCGTTACGGCCGATTTTTTGCCCTTGCCGAACGAAGGGTTGCACGGCGGTATCGTCATTCGACTTTGCTGTTTCTAATGCTTCATCGTAGTCGGCGTGATGATACTGAACATTTTTGGGTTCAGCCACGTGTTCGACTTGCTCGGCGGCTTGTTCGACTTCTTGTTCCGATTGCACGCGCACCAACATCAGCTTCTGCGTGACCTCGCGCTTTACGACGTCGAGCAAACCGGAAAATAATTCGAACGCTTCGCGCTTGTATTCTTGCTTGGGATTTTTCTGCGCGTAACCACGCAGATGAATGCCCTGGCGCAAATGATCTAGCGAAGCCAGGTGTTCGCGCCAATGATTATCTAAGGTCTGAAGCATTACACCGCGTTCGAACTGGCGAACATATTCCTTGTGCTCGACCATAGCGAACTTTTCGTCGTACTCGCGCGCGGCATTCTCCAGAATTCGCGCCTTGATTTTTTCTTCGTCTAGAGTCGGTTCTTGCTTGATCCATTCCGCGACCGGCGCATTGAAGTTGAATTCGCTTTGCAAAGATTTTTCCAAACCGGCGGCGTCCCATTGCTCTTCCACGCTCTCGGGCGGAATATGCACGTTGGCCTCGGCGGTGAGGACATCGTTGCGCATCGCCGTGATCGTTTCGGTGATGTCGGTCGATTCGAGCAACTCGTTGCGCTGTTGGTAAATTACTTTACGCTGATCGTTGGAAACGTCATCGTATTCCAGAAGCTGCTTACGAATATCGAAGTTGCGCGCTTCCACTTTGCGCTGCGCATTTTCGATGGCGCGCGTGACCCAGCTATGCTCGATCGCTTCGCCTTCCGGCATTTTCAAGCGCTGCATAATCGCCGCGACTCGATCGCTCGCGAAAATTTTCAATAGCGGATCTTCCAGCGACAAATAAAAGCGGCTGGAACCCGGATCGCCCTGGCGGCCGGAACGGCCGCGCAATTGGTTGTCGACGCGCCGCGATTCGTGGCGCTCGGAACCTATGATGTGCAAGCCACCTTCTTTGATCACGTGATCGTGGAGCTGTTGCCATTCGCCGCGAAGCGTTTCGACACGGCGATTTTTCTCGTCATCACTTAGATTCGCATCATTTTTGATCGCTTGAATTTCCGGATCGGGATTGCCGCCGAGCACGATGTCCGTACCACGGCCTGCCATGTTGGTGGCGATGGTAATCATTTTCGGGCGACCTGCTTGCACGACGATGCCGGCTTCTTTCGCGTGCTGTTTCGCGTTCAATACTTGATGCGGTAACTTTTCTTTTTCCAGCAAACTCGACAGCAATTCGGAGTTTTCGATTGACGTTGTGCCGAGCAACACTGGCTGACCGCGCTCGTAACAATCCTTAATGTCGGTGACCATCGCCTGATGTTTTTCGCGCGCGGTTTGATAAACCTGATCCATGCGATCATCACGAATCATTTTCTTATGCGTCGGGATGATCACCGTTTCCAGGTTGTAGATGTGCTGGAATTCGTAAGCTTCCGTATCCGCCGTGCCGGTCATGCCGGAGAGCTTTTTGTAGAGGCGGAAATAATTTTGGAAGGTGATCGATGCGAGCGTTTGCGATTCGCTTTGAATCTTCACGCCTTCTTTCGCTTCGACCGCCTGATGCAAGCCCTCGGACCAGCGCCGCCCCGTCATCATGCGACCGGTGAATTCGTCGACGATGACGATTTCGCCATCGTTTACCACATAATGCTGATCCTTGTGGTAAAGCGCATGAGCGCGCAACGCCGCGTACAAATGATGCACAAGCAAAATATTTGAAGGATCGTACAGGCTCGCACCCGCCTGCAATAAGCCCGCATCGGCCAATAATTGTTCTGCTTTTTCGTGACCGGCTTCCGTCATCGTGACGGTATGGGCTTTAAGGTCAACACTAAAATCGCCGGGGCCATTTTCTTCTTCCTGCTTGGTCAGGCGTGGGGCAAGACGATTGATTTGTTGGTAGAGCTCCGCGTTATCGTCTGCCTGCCCAGAGATGATCAAAGGCGTGCGCGCTTCGTCAATCAAAATCGAGTCTACTTCATCGACGATGGCGAAATTCTGCCCGCGCATCACGCGCTCCGAGGGCTGCTGCACCATATTGTCGCGCAGATAGTCGAACCCGAATTCGTTGTTCGTACCGTAGGTGATGTCCGCCGCGAATGCTGCTTGTTTTTCATCGTGGGGCATTTGCGATAGATTGCAGCCCACCGTCAAGCCGAGAAATTTAAAAACGCGACCCATCCACTCCGCATCGCGACTGGCGAGATAATCATTGACCGTCACCACATGCACGCCGTTGTCGGTCAGCGCGTTGAGGTAAGCGGGCAGCGTCGCCATTAACGTCTTGCCCTCGCCCGTTCGCATTTCCGCAATTTTGCCCTGGTGCAATACCATACCACCGATCAGCTGAGCATCGAAATGGCGCATACCCAAAACGCGTTGCGATGCCTCGCGTACCACGGCGAAAGCTTCCGGCAGAATTTCATCCAGCGAGGCGCCGTTTTTTACGCGTTCCTTAAACTGCACGGTCTTGGCTTTCAGATCGTCATCAGAAAGCTTTTTCAGATCCGTTTCGAGACTATTGATTTGAATAATCGATTTACGGAATTGCTTTAACAGTCGTTCATTACGGCTGCCAAAAATTTTCTTGAGCAGATTTGCGATCATAAATGGGTGGCGCACGAGGGCAATGTAGGGTTAGCTCCTAACATGGCGCCAAATCGGCAAAATAAAAGGGGTTAAGAATACCATAGGCAGGCTTCGGGCATTTTGAAACTGTGTGACAATCGTGTCCCAAGCACCGTGGAGACTGGCTTAGGGACGCCGATGCTGTCGTAATGCCGAATCTCCCAATTAGTGCGGGTCATCGCCACCAAACTTCGCGGCCCGTTTCTCACGCAAGGACGCAATTCCCTCCTGTACGTCGGGCCCGGCAAAGCCCATGAACTCTAACGCGAGGGACGCATCGAAGCTCGGCCCAGCTAAGCGAAGCCAATTATTGAGCGCGTATTTCGTCCATTTGATCGCCGATTGAGAACCTAGGCTCAGTTTCTCAGCGACTTCGAACGCTTTTCCAATTAACTCTGATTCGTCTACCGCTAAAGAAACGAGGCCAATACGTTCCGCCTCTTCCCCGCTGACCGTTTCGCACAACAACAAGTAATACTTCGCTTTTGCCATACCGCACAACAGCGGCCAGACGATTGCCGCGTGGTCGCCAGCGGCGACGCCCAAGCGCGTGTGGCCGTCGATGATGCGCGCCGTTTTTGCTGCTATGGAAATGTCGGCTAGTAAGCCGGCGACCAAGCCGGCTCCAACGGCAGGGCCGTGCATCGCGGAGACAACTGGCTTGCTGCAATTAATGATGTTGTAAACCAAATCTTTCGCTTCGCGCCAGACGCGGGCACGCACATTGAAATCGCTCGCCATTTCTTCGACAAGTTTTAAATCGCCGCCGCCGGAAAAGCCTTTACCTTCGCCGCGCAGAATCGCGACTTTCATGTCCGGATCGGCATCGAATGTTCGCCATATCTCAGCGAGTTCGTGATGCATGCGATGATCGGCGGTGGAGAGTTTTCCCGGCTCCCCCATAATGATTTCGAGAACGCCGTTGGGATGTTTTTTGAATTTGAGCGCCGTGTAGGCTTCGTAATGGTTCATGGTTTCTCTCATTGATATTTAGCGGGAAGCGCTCCGGCGAATGTTAAAATGCCTGACATCAGCAATTCGAAAAATTATCCAATTATGGCAACTCCCCATCCCGGCACTGCGTCACGAGACGTAATGGCCAGCATTATATTCTTCAGCCGCTGGTTACAAGCGCCGCTTTACTTTGGTCTGATTGTCGCGCAAGGTGTTTACGTTTACCATTTCATGATCGAGTTGTGGCATCTTATCGGTCGCGCGACGACAATCAGCGAAAACGAATTGATGTTGGTGGTATTGGCGTTGATCGATGTGGTGATGATCGCGAATTTGTTGATCATGGTCATCGTCGGCGGCTATGAAACCTTCGTCTCGCGGCTTAACTTAAAAAATCACCCCGATGAACCGGAATGGTTGTCGCACGTCAACGCTGGTGTCTTGAAAGTGAAACTTGCCACAGCGCTGATCGGGATTTCGTCGATTCATTTGCTGCAGACGTTTATCAATGCGAGCAAGATACCCGCGCCCGTGATGATGTGGCAGGTCATTATTCATCTGACCTTCGTGTTGTCGGCGGTGGTTATGGCGTGGACCGATCGAATCGCGACAGCACCTCACGCAAGTTCAACGCCGCACTAATCCCTCGGAACATAGTCATGACGACCATTAAGCAAGACGACCTCATCGAGAGCATCGCCAACGCGTTGCAATTCATTTCTTACTACCACCCGGCCGATTATATTCAGCATCTCGCCCGCGCCTACGACGCCGAGCAAAGCCCCACCGCAAAAGATGCGATTGCGCAAATCTTGACCAACAGTCGCATGAGCGCGGAAGGCAAACGCCCGGTATGTCAGGACACGGGAATCGTCAACGTGTTTCTAAAAATCGGCATGGACGTGAAGTGGGAAGGTTTCACCGGATCGATTCATGATGCGATCAACGAAGGCGTGCGGCGCGGCTACAACGATCCGGACAATAAGCTGCGCGCGTCCATCGTCGCCGATCCGCAGTTCGAGCGCAAAAATACTAAAGACAATACGCCTGCCGTGATTCAAATGGATGTTGTTCCCGGCAACACGGTCGACGTGCAAGTCGCGGCCAAGGGCGGCGGCTCGGAGAATAAATCGAAATTCATCATGCTCAATCCGTCCGATTCCTTGGTGGATTGGGTGTTGAAAACCGTGCCGACCATGGGCGCGGGCTGGTGTCCGCCGGGTATGCTCGGCATCGGCATCGGCGGCACGGCGGAAAAAGCGATGTTGATGGCGAAAGAATCGCTGATGGAAGACATCGACATGTATCAATTAAAAAAACGCGGTCCGAAAGACAAAACCGAAGAATTGCGCATCGAGTTGCATGACAAAGTCAACGCGCTGGGCATCGGCGCGCAGGGTTTGGGTGGGCTAACCACGGTGCTCGACGTCAAAATCAAAATGTATCCGACCCACGCGGCGAGTAAACCGGTCGCGATGATCCCGAATTGCGCCGCGACGCGCCACGTGCATTTCGTGCTCGACGGTTCGGGGGCTGCCTATCTTGAGCCGCCGTCGCTTGATTTGTGGCCGGATGTGCATTGGCAGCCCAATTACAACAAAAGCACGCGCGTGAACATGGATACGTTGACGAAGGAGGAAGTCGTCGCCTGGAAGTCGGGACAGACGTTGCTGCTCTCCGGCAAGATGCTCACGGGCCGTGACGCCGCGCATAAGCGTATTCAAGGCATGCTCGCGGATGGCGAAAAACTGCCGGTCGATTTTAAAAATCGCGTGATCTATTACGTCGGCCCGGTCGATCCGGTGCGCGACGAAGTGGTCGGCCCCGCCGGGCCGACGACGGCGACGCGGATGGATAAATTTACCGAAATGATGCTTGCACAAACGGGACTTATCGCAATGATTGGCAAAGCCGAGCGTGGTCCCGAAGGCATTGAGGCAATCAAGAAACACAAAGCAGCTTACTTGATGGCGGTCGGCGGTGCGGCTTATCTCGTCGCCAAAGCGATTAAAGAGGCCAAAGTCGTGGGCTTCGCTGACCTTGGCATGGAAGCGATTTACGAATTCACCGTGAAGGATATGCCCGTGACGGTCGCGGTGGATTCGAACGGCACATCGGTACACCAAACCGGTCCGCGCGAGTGGCAGGCTAAGATCGGCAAGATTCCCGTCACCGTCATGTAGGGCGCAGTTATGCGCCCTACATGTTCGGTGCATGAATGCACCCTACAAAATTTGATCGTTTGAATTCTTCGTCGCCGATCGGCATTTTTGATTCCGGGGTCGGCGGGTTGTCGGTGTTACGTGCTGCGCGGGCGGAATTGCCGCAGGAAAATTTCATTTACTTCGCCGATTCCGGCTTCGCACCCTATGGTGACAAACCCGATTCCTACGTAATCGAGCGTTGTGAACGCATCGGCGCGTGGTTTGTTTCGCAAGGCGCGCTGGTGATTGTAGTTGCTTGTAATACGGCGACGGCAATCGCCGTCCAAACTCTTCGTCGCAATTTTAGTTTGCCTATTGTCGGCGTCGAACCTGGTCTCAGGCCCGCTATTGCCGCCACGCGATCCGGCAAAGTTGGCGTCTTAGCAACTGCGGCGACGTTGGCGAGCAGGCGCTATGCCGAACTATTGGCGCGGGTTCAAGCGGATTCGCCGCAGACTGAATTCCTGGCGAAAGTAGGTGCCGACTGGGTGGAGTTAGTTGAGCGCGGCGAATTAGCATCGAGCATGACCCAAAGCGCAGTTGCCAAGGTGGTCGAACCGCTAATTAAGCAAGGATGCGATACGCTGGTATTGGGCTGCACACATTATCCGTTTCTCACGACCGCGATCCGGTGCGTCGCGCCAGACGCGATGATCATTGATACGGCGCCAGCCGTCGCGCGCGAATTGTCACGGCGCGTTGGGTTGCGATCGAGCGCGGCGGCTGGTAACGTAAGATTCGCCACCTCGGGTGATGCCGAACGTAGTGCGGCCGTTGTGTCGGCGATGCTTGGACAAAGACACGAGATTTCGGCCATACAATCTGCCTTACCTTAGGCTGATGGCTGGAGATGCGCTTGGGACTTGCGTCTTGACAGCACATGCTTCGATAGCCGCATGGATATTGCCTGCTGGCACGTAGCTGTTCCGAAGAAATCTCAAAATTAACCTCAAATTTACACGAAAATATCTATCCAAACAATTGATTTTGCGTTCTAATTAGAGTTTACTTACGCATCGACCCGGGCTGGTATGATCGGTAAGTTGGAAAAACTCGGGCAACCTGCGGATTTGCTGCGTTCCGTTGCCATTGCGTTAATTGCGTTACTCACCGCCTATGCGGTGACGCGGACCGATTTTTTCCAAAATCTTGACTTGCAATTGCATGACGTCCAGGCACGCGTGCTGGCGCAGGAAGTCGATTTCAGCGACATTATTTTCGTCGACGTATCCGAAGAAAGCATCAAATCGCTCGAACCGGAAATCGGCGCGTGGCCATATAGCCGATCGGTCTACGCCAAGGTCACGGAATTTTTGCGCAATGCCGGTGCGCGCTCGATGACCTTCGATATTGTTTTCGCCGAAAGGCGGCCGCAGGACGAGAGATCTGGCCGAGACGTTGCGTCGAAACGCCGGCGTCAACGCTCGCTGTCTTGGCGAAGGACTATACCGTCACTTCCGCCGCCGACACAGAAGCCTTGCTCGAGCATATTGCTTGGCGCAAACCGGCCGCCGCGCCGGCGTTTCAATGGCAACAATTTATTTTGCCGCGCGAAATGTTCATCTGGAACGATAAGCCGGTTGCGGACGTCGGCGTCATCGCCGTCGTGCCCGATAAAGATGGCATTTTGCGACGGGTGCCGGTGTTGCATCAAGTTGGCGACAAAGTATTGATGGGGCTTTCGGCAGCGACCATTTTTTCCGGCAAACCTCGTCCTGAAATTCGATTCGACGCCATGACGCGCGAGCTCCAGATCGGCGATCACGTCTTGGCCGGTCGGCGAAGACGGTTCGGTGCATTTGCGCTTTCCGAGCAATCATAAATCGATGGAAGGCTTTCATTTTTCCGATGTGTTTTATGCGGCGATGACATGCGCCCGGCGGAAGGTATCGCCGAAAAAATCAAAGGTCGCAAAGTGTTTGTCGGCAGCACGGCGGAATCGATCAACGATTATCAAAACACATTGTTCGGCCGCACCGCTGGATTGCACTTGCTTGGCCAAGTGAGTCAATTGCTTGAAAAAGGCGAAGTCCTCGCGCCGCCAAAATTGCGTTGGGATTTGATTGTTGCTGGCGCTAGCGCTTTTTATTCCGATTGCCAGTTTTCGCGAACGCGAAAATCGCAGTCCGCTGAATTACGCCGTCGGGTTTATTTTGTTGCCGCTTGCTGATCGGCGGCGTTTCGTCTTGGCTGTATTTGCAGAAGCAATCGACAGCATTGGGATTTCCGCTGCTTGCCGGATTATTTGGCCTTCATATTTTTTTTGGTGCGACGCCTATGGCGGCTTTACAACGAACGCCAGCGCTTGTTTTACGAAAAACTTGCCGGCTGAAGAATCTTACAAACTCAAAAGCCAATTTATTTCGCACATGACCCATGAGTTGCGCACGCCGCTGGCTGCGATTATGGGATTCAACCGTTTGATCGGCGAAAGCGAGCACGGCGAAAGCGGCCAGGGGCAATACACGAAAGTCATCGAGAAAAATAGCCATCACCTCATGACCCTGATCAATAACATGCTCGATCAGGGCAAGATCGAAGCTGGGCAGATGAAAATCTCGAAAGCGCCGGCGCGCATCCGCGAGGTGGTCGACGACGTCGTCGCAACGCTGTCAAATATGGCGGCGGAAAAAGGGTTGGAGCTAAATGGAGGTATTCGACCGAAACTTACCGACGACGCTGGATTTCGACGCTTTTCGGTTGCGGCAAGTGATTGTTGAATCTGATCGGCAACGCAATTAAATTTACCGAGCGCGGTTTCGTCCATGTAAGTTTGAGTTGGCAGGACGGCCAATTGCGAATCGTGGTAGCAGACTCGGGCGCCGGTATGGCCGCAGAAGTTCAGGAGCGTATTTTTATTCCGTTTAAACAAGGCGCGGATAACACGCAACATGCCTATGGCGGCACCGGTCTTGGCTTGGCGATTAGCCGAAATCTTTGCGAGTTAATGGGTGGCACGCTCACCGTTGCGTCGCAATTGGGCAAGGGCAGCGCGTTCACGGTGCAATATTCCCGCGAGCGTTTGTGCCGATAGACATCATTGCGCCTGCGGCGCAATCGGTGCCGTCGCTTGGCGCGCAACGCTTCACTGGGCGCGTGTTACTGGCGGATGACAACGACGATATTCGCGATTTGGTCACGCGGCTGCTGAAAAAGCAAGGTGTCTTACGGTCATTCCCGTCGTCGATGGCCGTCAGGCCGTGGAAGCGGCACTGAGCGAAATGCCCGATCTGGTGTTGATGGATATGGAAATGCCGGTGATGGATGGATTAACGGCGACGAAGCGATTACGCGAAAGCGGATTTGCAAAACCGATTTTCGCGATGACCGCCCACCCGGAAGGCCCGGAAGTCGAACGGGCGTTGAAAGAAGGATTTGACGGTTATCTGGAAAAGCCCGTCAACCGCCAGCGACTTCAAGGCATTCTCGCCGCGTTTTTAGCGCCGAATGCCGAGTCCGTTGCCGTATCACTCGTTAAGCCAAATTGGAACATACCATGACACAAAAAGTAATTGTCGAAGTGGATGCCGACCTCGCCGATCTGGTGCCGAATTTTTTAGCGAATCGGCAAAAAGATTTGCAGCAAATTGCCGCGGCCCTGGAACGTGCCGACAATGATGCGCTGCGCATTATTGGCCACAACATGAAAGGCGTCGGCGGCGGTTATGGATTCAGCGACATTACGGAATTCGGCAAACTATCTTGAGGTCGCGGCAAGAGGACGATGACCAAGCGGCGGCTCGCACATTATTAGCAACAGTATCGGCAATATCTTGCAAACATCGAAGTGCGCTATGTCCCGTGACGAAAAAAGTGCCTGATCCCGGCGAATTAGACCTATCGGAGATCGTTACGCGTTCTTACACCAGCCGTGAGCCATCTTGCTGATGGGCGCGAAAGGGCGCGGGCACGTGTTGGTGGTCGACGATCAGGACGACAATCGCGCGTTGATCGTGCGCTATCTTGAGTCAGGCGGGTTATCAAGTGTGCCAAGCAAGCAATGGCGAAGAAGCGCTGCAGTCCATTGCGTTTCGCCAAGCCCGACGTGATTTTGATGGACGTCATTATGCCCGGCGGCGAGCGGCTTTGAAATTTGCCGGCGCCTGAAAGCGGATCCCGAGACACTGGATATTCCGCTAGTGTTGATTACCGGATTGCAAAGTAAGGAAGATCGCGTCGCCGGCATCGAGGCGGGTGCGGATGATTTTCTTTCCAAGCCGGTGTACGCCAGAAGAGTTGATTGCGCGAGTGCGTTCGCTGATGCGGCTTTCGGAAGCGCGACATGCGCTTGAAGAGGCGCGCCTGGCGCGGGAGATCGAGCAGCGGCAATGGATTCATCGCATGTTCGAGCGCTATGTTTCGCCGAAATTAGTCAAAGAAATTTTGGATCAAGGCGATCGAAAGGGAAAATCCGCTCGATCGCATGTCGCGTTTGGAAGTTGTTGCGTTGTTCGCCGACATGCGTGGATTTACCAGCATTGCGGAAAAACTCGAGCCGAGCAAAGTAGTGGAATTGCTTAATGTTTTTTTTACGTTGATTACGTCGGTCGCCTACGAGCACGAAGGTACGGTTTTTAATATGGCCGGCGATAGTTTACTAGTTGGATTCGGCGTGCCGTTGCCGCAATCCGATAGTGCGGAGCGCGCCGTGCGAGCGGCCAGTGGCATGATTAAACGCTTCCAAATCCCATGTGGCGAATTGGCACAAAGAATACGCGATCGAAGTCGGGTTGGGCGTCGGCATTTGCCGTGGCGAGGCAATTGCGGGAAATGTCGGTTCGCCAACCTATATGAACTACACGATCATTGGCGATGCGGTCAATGTCGCGGCACGGCTCATGCAAAACGCGAAAGCCAACGAAATTCTCATTTCGGAATCGGTTTACGCAAGACTCGACACCATGGTTGAAAATTTGCGACCCGAATCGCTTCCGCCTATGACGTTCAAGGGTAAGTCCGGCCCGATGCCGGTTTATTGCATTCGTGTTGGTCGCGATGCTTACTCCGCAACCTAGAAAAAATTCGCATGAGTAAAAGTGAGCCTATCGCACCACCATCAATCCTGATTATTGACGATTCGCAGGATATGCGTCTTTTGGTCCGGCACTACATCATGGTGGAGTGGCCGGGCGCGAAAATCGAAGAATGGGATCCCGTCACGCGCGGAAAACCAAAGGAAGATTTTTCCTGGCGTGCCTACGATGCCGTTTTGCTCGATTACATGCTGGGAACGGAAGACGGCTTGGTGTGGCTGAAGGAATTTCGCCGTCAAGCGGATTGCCCGCCGATCATTTTTATGACGGGTCAAGGCAGCGAAGAGGTCGCAGTGAAGGCGCTAAAAGCGGGCGCTCACGATTATTTACGCAAGCATGATTTATCTCAAGGCCGGCTGGTTGGATCGTTGCGAGATGCAATCGCCGAGAACGAGATTCGGCCACCACCGCTTGGCGTTCGATTTGCCGGATTTGCCGATGTCCGAGGACGTCGCCAAGGTGCAAAATCAACCGCAGTCGATTCGCGATGCGATGATGGCGGAGGATCGACGGGCAGGGCACTCACCGCGCCTGGAAATTTCTGGATATTCCGTTCAGCGCAAAATCGGTGCTGGCGGTATGTCTTCTGTCTATCTTGCGGAACGCCAATCGGACGGCATGCTTACGGTGCTGAAATTATTCAATGCGGATTTGTCGCGCGAGAATGAATTTTTGCGCCGCTTCATTCGCGAGTACGGAATTCTATCGAAGATATCGAGTCCAAATATCGTGAAAATTTTTGATCAGGGTTACTCCGATCAACATGTTTACATCGCGATGGAATATTTTGCCGGTGGGGATCTCAAGGCGCGCATTGATCGTGGTATGGCCCCCGATGAGGCGGTTGCATTGACGTTGCGCAAATGGCCAAGGGTTTGCAAGCAATTCATGCGGCCGAAGTCATTCATCGCGATTTAAAGCCGCAAAACATTATGTTTCGCGATGATGGATCCCTCGGTATTTTGGATTTCGGCATCGCTAAGATTGCTTCAGAAGAAACGCAACTGACCGAGCATGGCCAAGTATTCGGCACACCTTACTATATGAGTCCCGAACAGGGCACGGGCAAGATCTTGGACGCGCGCAGCGATTTATATAGCCTTGGTGTGATTTTTTATGAAATGCTAACGAGCCGACGCATGTATAACGCAGAAAACGCTGTCGCTCTCGTTTACAAACATCTAAACGATCCCATTCCGTTGTTGCCTGCGAATCTTGCCCGCTATCAGGTCTTACTGGATCGTGCCGTTGCCAAATCGCCGGAAGACCGCTTCAATTCGGCAACAAGCTTGATTGCGTACATCGAGAAAACATTTAAAAGCTAAGTTGCTTCGAAGTTTGTGCCGGTTGCACAGTGATTTCAATCGAGACGATGGACGTATAATGCGCCCTCGCCATGAATACCCCAGATTTTCGCTTTCGTGCCTCGTCCCACCATCCACAGACTTGCCGCCGCTTGCAGGTTCGGCTGATGCGTTAGCGCTTGCGCAGCCTTGCCGCGCAGCGTCGGCCGCTGGTGGTCATTACCGAAAGTGCTTGGCAGGCGCAGCGTTTGCGTGCCGAATTAAGTTGGTTTGCGCCCGGCAAAATCAGTCCATCTGCTGCCCGATTGGGAAACGTTACCCTATGATCAAATTTCGCCGCATCAGGATTTGGTTTCTGAGCGGCTTGCGACGCTATATCAATTTTCTCGCAATGCCTGCGATATCGCGTTCGTACCGATTACCACGGCTTTGTATCGATTGCCGCCGCAAGCCTTTCTGGCGGCCCATACATTTTTTTTGCGCCAAGGCGAGAGATTGGATTTGCCGGCGCTACGCGCGCAATTGACCGTCGCGGGGTATGCCAATGTAAGCCAAGTTTTGCGTCCCGGCGAATATGCCATGCGTGGCGGCTTGATCGATCTGTTCCCAATGGGCAGCGCGGTACCTTACCGCGTCGATTTACTCGATTCGGAAATCGAAACGATCCGCACCTTCGATGTCGACACGCAACGCAGCATTTATCCGGTCAAGGAAATTCGCTTGTTGCCGGCGCGCGAGTTTCCTTTCGATGAAGCAGGACGAAGCACATTTCGCCAGAATTTCCGCGAGAAATTCGAAGGGGATCCGTCGAAAAGCGCGCTGTATAAGGATGTCAGCAACGGTATCGCGCCCAGCCGGCATCGAATATTATTTGCCGCTATTTTTTGAAAGTACTGCAACGCTGTTCGAATATTTGCCAGCTGATGCCACTGTGTGTTTCATCACGATGTAGCCAATGCAATCGATCAATTTTGGCGCGACGTGAAATCGCGTCACGAATTGCTCGGCGGCGATCGGACGCGGCCGATCATAAAACCCGCGGATTTATTCTTGCGCGCCGAAGATTTTTTCGTTGGGCTCAAACCGTTCGCACGCATTGATCTTCCCGCGTTGAGTGCAAGATCGACGCATACGTTTGACGATAATAAGCGGCTGGCAGACATTCGTCATTGCCCGCGCTCGATGTGGATCGACGCGCAAATAATCCGATCGAAAAATTAGCCACATTTGTCGAGCAGTTTCCTGGGCGCGTTATTATCGTCGCGGAAAGTCTGGGTCGACGTGAGACACTGCTCGAGCTGTTTGGCCGCAAGGACCTAAAGCCGATAACCTGCGACGACTACGCCGCATTTGTTGCGAGTGATGAGCGTTTGATGCTCAGCGTCGCGCCGCTCACGACAGGATTCATCTTGACCGCAGCCGCTTTGGGCGGTCGTCACTGAAAACGAGCTTTACGCGACGCAAGTCAAACAGATCGCGCCGCCGCGACACGCGCAAACTGACTTCCGAAGGGAATGTTGCGCGATTTATCGGAGGTCCGCGTTGGCGATCCGGTGGTTCACGCACAACATGGCATCGGCCGATATTTTGGTTTGGTCAACTTAGATTTCGGCGAGGGCGAAACCGAATTTTTGCATCTGGAGTATGGCGGCAGCGACAAACTTTATATTCCGGTCGCGCAGTTGCATCAAATCAGCCGATACAGCGGCGCGAGTCCCGATGCCGCGCCGTTGCATCGGCTCGGTAGCGGCCAATGGGAAAAAGCGAAACGAAAAGCCGCCGAACAGGTGCGCGATACGGCCGCGGAACTGCTCAATCTGTATGCCCAGCGCGCGGCGCGCCAGGGATTCGCGTTCGAATTTCATCCGACGGACTACGAAAATTTTGTCGCCGGATTTCAGTTCGAAGAAACACCCGACCAGGCTTCAGCAATTTCCGCCGTGATCGAAGATATGAAATCGGGCAAGCCGATGGATCGCTTGGTCTGTGGCGATGTTGGTTTCGGAAAAACTGAAGTTGCGATGCGCGCCGCGTTCATGGCCGTATCCGGCGGAAAACAAGTCGCGATTCTGGTGCCGACGACGTTGCTGGCCGAGCAACACTTCGAAAATTTCTCTGATCGCTTTGCCGAATGGCCGGTGAAAATTGCCGAAATTTCCCGTTTTCGTTCAGCGAAGGAACAGGCTGCGGCGCTCGCTGGAATGGCGGACGGCACGATTGACATCGTGATCGGTACTCATCGCCTGATTCAAAAAGACATGAAATTTAAGCGCCTTGGCTTGACGATTATCGACGAGGAACATCGATTTGGCGTGCGGCAGAAAGAGCAATTGAAATCATTGCGCGCAGAAGTCGACGTTCTGACGCTTACTGCGACGCCGATTCCGCGGACGCTAGCGATGTCGATGGAAGGCTTGCGAGATTTTTCTGTCATCGCGACCGCGCCGCAAAAACGCCTCTCTATTAAGACATTTGTTTATCCATACAGCGTCGGCATTATTCGTGAAGCGATTCTGCGGGAATTGAAGCGCGGTGGGCAGGTTTATTTTTTGCACAACGATGTTGACACCATTCAATTGGCCTACGAGAAACTCGCCGGCTTGCTTCCCGAAGCGCGAATTGCGATTGCGCACGGCCAGTTGCGCGAACGCGAACTTGAGCATGTGATGCGTGATTTTTATCAGCAGCATTTCAATGTGTTGCTGTGTTCGACTATTATCGAGACCGGCATCGATGTGCCGACGGCGAATACCATTATTATCGAGCGCGCCGATAAATTCGGTTTGGCGCAACTGCATCAGTTACGCGGCCGGGTCGGGCGTTCCCATCATCAGGCCTATGCTTACTTGCTAACGCCGCCGGAGGAATCTCTGACTGCACAAGCTAAAAAGCGGCTCGAAGCGATCCAGATGATGGAAGACCTGGGTTCGGGATTTTTCTTGGCGATGCACGATTTGGAAATTCGTGGCGCCGGCGAAATTCTCGGTGATTCGCAAAGCGGCGAAATGCAGGAAATCGGCTTTAATTTGTATGTTGAGATGCTCGACTCCGCCGTGCGTGCGCTTAAGCAAGGCAAAGTCTGGGACGTTGGTGCGCCGCTGGATTTCACCACGGAGATTAATCTGCATGTACCCGCATTGTTGCCGAATGACTATTGCGGCGACGTCCACGAACGATTGGTTTTATACAAGCGCCTGGCCAGTTGTCAAACTTTAGACGAGCTTAGCGAACTGCAGGAAGAAATGATCGATCGTTTTGGTCTGCCGACCACGCCGGTCAAGGCTTTGATCGAAAGTCATCGGCTTCGGATATTGGCGAAAGTAGTGGGTGTGGCGAAGATCGATGCCAGCCTTGAGGCGATTCAAATCCAATTCATACCGAATCCGCCGATCGATGCGGCACGCGTTATTCAACTTATCCAAAAAAATCGACAATACAAATTGGCCGGGCCGGACAAACTGAAAGTAATGGAGGCGATTCCCGATCTGGAAAAACGAGTTGGGCGTGTCCGCGCATTGTTGGGTGAGTTTCAATGAACGTTAATTCTGGCGTCGTCAGTACGGATGCCGAACCCTATTTGGTGTTACAAGGCGATGTCGTCGCGCAAAGCGCTGTTGAAGCAGTTGCCAAACTAACCAATGCCAAACGTATCAATTGCTTGGGGCCGAACCTATTTAAACTGCACAACGCTAAGCCCCACGCCGATCTCCAGGCGTTGTGCAAGGATTTAAGGGTAGATTTTGCCTTCGTTCCGCCCTCGCTGAAGTTATCTGATTTCAAGCTGGTCGCGATGGATATGGACTCCACGTTGATCAACATCGAAACATTGGATGAAGTCGCCGACTACGTTGGACTAAAACAAGAGATCGCCGCCATTACCGAGCAATCGATGAACGGCGCGGTTGAATTTTACTGAGAGTTTAGTGCAACGTGTTTCGTTGCTGAAAGGATTGAATGCGCGGCGCCCTCCAGCGTGTTTACGAAGATCGCGTCGAACTGAATCCAGGCGCGGAAAAATTGATTGCGACACTCAAGGTCCATGGAATTAAGACAATGCTGGTCTCCGGCGGATTTACGTTTTTTACCGAGCGCCTAAAACAGCGCCTTGGTTTGGATTTTGCGTTTGCCAACGAACTGGAAATTGTCGACGGCAAATTTACCGGCGCGATGATTGGCGCGGTGCTTGACCCTGCGGCAAAGGCAGCGAAAATTCGCGAAGTGAGCGAAGTTTTGGGTATCGTTGATCCCGTTCGGGTGATCGCAATCGGCGATGGTGCCAATGATCGGGCGATGTTTGATGCGGTTGGCATGGCCATTGGCTATCGTGCGAAAGCAATACTGCGGCCGCATGCGAGCTATTGTCTCGATTTTGTCGGTTTAGATGGCGTCGCGAATTTGTTTTCTTATGTCGGCGAAGGCGAGTATGCTAATCGTTAGTCTTATCGGGCTCTGTTACAATACTATAGATTAATCAAATGCATAGAAAAAAAGCAAAAGGAGAGAACATATGGGTGGTTTGAAAATTCGGATCATTATTGCCTTGGTTATCGCCGCCTTTTCGGTGATTTCGTATTTCAGTTCGACCAGCCACAACCCCATCACGGGCGAAAAGCAACACATCAGCATGAGCGAAGACGAAGAAATCGCGATGGGTTTGCAATCAGCCCCGGAAATGGCGAATCAATTCGGTGGCCTGTCGCGCAATGCCGATGCGACTGCATTGGTCACGCAAATCGGTAACGAAGTCGTGCAACAATCGATAGCCAAAACTTCAAAGTATCAGTTCAACTTCCATCTGCTTGCAGATCAGCAGACCGTGAACGCCTTCGCTTTGCCCGGCGGACAGATTTTTATTACCGAGGCGTTACTTGGGCGGCTGAAAACAAAGGGGCAATTGGCCGGGGTATTGGGACACGAAGTCGGCCATGTGCTGGCACGCCATTCCGCCGAACATATGGCTAAGCAAAAACTCACGTCGGGCCTGACGACAGCGGCGGTGATCGGTGTCGATCCCACCGGCGGCGGCGCGCAAATGGCGCAGATGGTCGCGGGTTTGATTAACATGAAGTACGGCCGTGCCGATGAATTGGAGTCGGACAAACTTGGCTTGCGGCTCATGGCCGAAGCGGGCTACGACCCGCGCTCGCTCACCGGCGTGATGGAAATTTTGGCCCAGGCTTCCGGTGGCAGTCGCCAACCGGAGTTTTCGAGTAGTCATCCTAGCCCCGAGAACCGCATTCAGAAAATTCAAGACGAATTCGGCGCGTTGTTTCCTAATGGCGTTCCGGCGGGGCTCAAACCTTGATGCGAAAAGCATATTCCATCGCTGCGTTAATTTTCGCTTCCGGATTATCCGCTGCAGCCTATGCCGCGGATAAGAGCGTCGAGCCGCCCCCTCAAGTTCAAGAGCTAGAATCCATTACCGTGGAAGGCGTGCGCCCGGAAGAGGATCAACCAAAAAAAATCGATCCGGAAAAACGCTTGAAAGAAGAGCTGGAAAAAGACAAGCGAGGCGATTGAAGAAATCAAGAATTCCAACGGCAAGGGCCGCGTGAAAGTCAAAGGCCCGCTCGTCACCTATTGCTTGGATTACGACAATAACAATCCGTTAACGAAAAATAGTGTCGGCGTGAATTTAATTGTGCCGGTGTATTGCGGGCCGGGTGTACGCTGATAAGTCGCGAATCGATTGCGCAAAATCATTCGAATGAAACATGCTGGAGAGGCGCATGAATAGTGGCTCTCCAGGCATGTTTAACAAGAAAATTAGATTAGGTTGGTGACGCGTCACTCAACAAAATTCAAAACATCCCATTCGTATTAGCCGATTTTTTCGGCACCTTTTGCAACGCATCCCAGTGTTCGACAATTTTACCTTGATCGTCCAAACGGAAAATATCCATCGCCGCCCAATTCCCGCCGCGCCAGCCGGGAAACGTGTGTTCACTGTGTAATACGACATAATTTCCGTCGGCGAAAACGCGCTTAAACGCGACCGATTTGCCGGGAGAATCTTTCGCCATCTGCTCGAAAAAAGCGACAAACGCCTCGCGCCCATCGGCCACTTCGGGATTGTGCTGCGTGTACGTCGCGCCGCCGTATTGTTGCATCGCCAGCGCCGGCTTGGATTGATTGAACATCAGATCGTAAAACGCGAGCACGTTTGATTTGTTACGTTCGTGAGCCGGATTGCCGCTGGGAATGTTGAGTAACACTTTGGGCCCCGAAGGCGTTTCGGCGAAGCCGTTGGCCGATATAAATCCAAGCAACATCCAAATCAAAATTTGAAAGTAACGTTTGCAATAGTTAGCCATATCTGCGCTATTCCTAGTGGTGAGCGAGTGGGCAAAGTGTAACCGTAACAGCCTTTTTACGCTCTGATGCCTGAAGAGGCGCGTCGATATTGCCGCTTGAGGCATGCCATGCCCGGCGGCAATCGTGATGCGGCGCCTGGCACGGCGTACTTAAATAATGCTCAAAACATGCCGAGCGAAATTATCAAGGATTGCTTGCCAACCATCGCGCTGTTGTTCGATCGAGTGTGTCGACTCTGCATCGAAAGTTTCGCGGACAATGATGTCGCCGTCGCCGGAAACAAACTCAACCAGCAATGTCCGATCGCCGAACGAGCACTCGATCAACTGATGCTCGACAATCTTTGTGTACGTGCCAGCGAAATCGAAGCCCATACTGCCATCCTTGGCTTCCATCCGCGAGGAGAATACGCCGCCTTCCCGCAGATCTACCGATGCCTTGGTTGTATGCCAATCATCGGAAGCGGCATTCCACTGAACGATGTCTTCGGGCGTCGTCCACGCGCGCCAGACTTTTTCAATGGGGGAATTGATTGTTGTTTCGACGGTGATTTTCATCTGGCGTCTCCTGTGGTGGTGATCGGCGACGGCAATTCATTGCGCCGCCCAGTTTCGAATGGTGACGCTAAGCCGGGTATCGCTCAATCTCGGGAAGTTCGTGAATGTGCTTCACCCATTTGAGCCGTTCGGCCGTTTGAACTTGCTTGGTGGGTGCGAGTGCGTCGGGATCATCAAGGGTCGAGGATTGTATGTCAACGATTCCGGGCAGAATCGGCTCGTTTCGGTAGAACAACCCGGTTCCACAGTCCGCGCAAAAGCTGCGCATGGCGGTACCCGACGAGTTAATCGTCTTAGGTGTTCCTTTCGTCACGGTAAATGCCGTTTCGTGGAACATTGCCCACGACACCATCGGCGCACCCGCGCTTCGCCTGCAATCGCTGCAATGGCAGATGGAAACGCCGATTGGGTTGCCGGTGAGCTGATAACGAACTTGGCCACAAAAACATCCGCCGATGATTGTCATGAAAAACTCCTTAACGATTTAACTGGCACACTTGGCAAACCAAGCGTAAATGAAAATTCTCCCAAACGCATCGAGTTTGAACAAGTTAGTTAACGCAGTTTTACGTGACCCCTAATTGGTAATCTCCGGTTCGACAAGCCTGGTCAAATTTTGCAGCGATTCCTGCCAACCGAGGTAAAAGCAAGACCCACTGACAAAGGAATGTGGCAATGGCCAAAGCAAAGAACGCGCTGGCGATAGCTCTGTCTATGCTTATTGTTTTGTATTGTCTACCCGAATCGATTCGCTGGCGCCCAACTCAAAGCAAGGGTAATCGCTGTGCCGACCCATTCGCTTGATGAGGTTCGGCGAATCGTAAATTTGAAAATATCGCTCACTGATTCGCTGCGGGTCGATGCAGCGCGCAGAGCTTGTTGCCGTCAGGATCCCGCACATAGGCTAGGTAAAGCGCGCCGAGGCTGCCTTCACGCAACCCCGGGGCCTCTTCGATTGGCGTTCCGCCGTTCGCAATTGCCGTTTCGTGAAATTGACGCGCCTGTTCAGGAGAACTGCACTTAAAGCCGATCGTGCCGCCGTTGGCGAACGTCGCCGTTTCGCCGTTGATAGGTTCGCTGACGCAAAAGGTTCCGCCATCGTGTCGGTAGAATAGCCGCACGTGTCCCGTCTTGTTGATGTGTCGCATCGGCTCGCCAGCGCCCAGAACGCCAAGCACAGCGTCGTAGAACCACTTCGACCGCTCGATGTCGTTTGACCCAACCATCACGTGACTGAACATTTTGAATCTCCTTAAGTTTTTATTAAGTTATTGATCTGTTTCTGGTAAACCGCCGGGTGCATTATGTGTGGATTGATTTAGCGAAGCGTCACCCAACTAGCAATTCACCGCGACATCAAGTCTGGATGTTGGGGTTCGTGCCTCACCCTAACCTACCGCGCCGCGACTAATCCGAATATTACTCAAAGAATAATTATAGGTAAGACGGTTTTGAAAACTACGCATGATTGGCGTCACTCCGTCGCGTTAAATCAGCCCACTATCGGAGATTATTTGTTATCGGGATCATACCAATCGATGCCTGAAGACGCCCGCGGATACTGGGCCTGAAGCCATGCCACGCCAACAGGCAAGCGCCGCGCGGCTCCTGGCAAGGCTCATGGCGAAATGAGCGAAAGGCGTGGAAAGTATGTCGAATACCCGGATGCATCTCGCGTGAGAACGCTGAGATTCGCCACTGCTGCATGGGCGCCGATGAAGAAATCCGGCAGAGGCAACAGCCTTGCGCCGCCGCGGCGTTTGTAAAAGTTGAACGCTTTTGCCGCAAGCGCCGCGCACGTCCAAGGGAGATCGCTACGTTGAACATCGTAGACGTCGAGCAGCTCATCGAGCGCGGCGATATCCGGCCCTGGCACAAGTAGCTCCGTGTAAATAATCAGATTGACGTGCAGCGGAGCGCGCTCGCCGCGCTGTTGAAGCTGTTCAACTGCCCAATCGTGCCAAGGGCTTGCCGGGTCGATACAGTCCACCCACACGTTGGTGTCAACTAATACCCCGGCAGTGCCGTCGTAGCTGGCGAGTCTAGCGGCGGCCACGGCGCGGTTTTGCGGCAGCGTCATCGCCGCCACGAAGGAAGTCCATAATTTCCTGAGCGCCCAATTGCTTGAATTCCGGGCTGAGACTGCGGCGTACTTTCGCAGCAGCCGCGCGCAGCTTCGCACGCCTATCGCTTCGCACATTGCTGGCAACTGGAGTGATAATGATTTTGCCTCCGTCAAGGCTGAACGCCACCTCGCTACCCGGCGCTACGCCCGCCGCCGCGCGTATGTGCTTCGGGATTGTGACTTGGCCCTTCTCAGTAACAAGCATGCTAGCCCTCTTAAAACGTAGTAGGAATTGGAAGTAGGAATCGTACCATAATAGTGATCAGAGTTTTGTAGGAGGTTATGGCAATAACAGTCGGTTTAGGCGTAACGACCCAGTAGGCGACTCTTTGCCCCCATCCCAATACCACTTGACCTTTTCGCCTTGACGCAGTGAGGCGCTACCTCTGGTAAACCAAAAATTACTTGTCTCCGCGGGATCGACGAAGGCGCGATAGACGTCAGATGGCGGGCGGCGAATGAGCATCTCGGCCCGCGCAACAGGTGGAACGAATGTCGACATGCGGATGCCTCCTATGTGACGCCTAACGTTTGAGCTGAGCGGCGAGCGCCGGTGTGGCGCTTGGCCCGCGAGGCGGATGATGACAGCGAGCGCCTCGCGGGCCAAGTGCCATGCCGGTGCGAGTCCGCTCGAGCGAAGGGTTAGGCGTCACTGTGCGACGCCCGGCGCGGTGACACGCGTAGAAGCATGCCGCCTGACGTGCCTGCACAGAGGACCAGCGCATGCGACACTAAGACGGAGGCGACGGTCAACAACCACCGCCTACCGGGCTCCAGCACCGCTGCCGCCGAGAAATGCGGAGGCCCCTAGGAAGAAGCCGAAGTCGTACCAGCCACCCGAGTTCGGGAACGCATAGATTCTGTGCTCGGTGAAGATGCTCGCCACGAGCGAAAAGAAGATGAGAAAGCCATGGAGCAGACCCGAGAGGAAGCCTGGTGGATCATAGGCGGTGACTGGGGGTTGCGTTGCGCAGCCGGCCAAGACAAGGAGAACCGCGAGCGCCGCGACAACGCGACATTGGTGCCTGATGTATTGAGACGGCGCTGCGAACACGACCTTCCTCCTGTGACGCCTAACGACGCTGTAGAAAAACCTCATTCGGAACGTGTGGTTCAGCATGACGTAGGATTGGTTGAAACGAAATGACCATTTTCATTTGTTGCCTTAGCTTTTTCGTACGCGTTAATTCCAATCGTCGATAGTCTTTATAAGGTAATTCGTGCGCTACCGAGGCAAGAATACATGCTCCTCGCTACGTTATATTGCATATCCGTGGTTCGCCAGTTTTTCAATATTATGCATCATGCAGTACAGCTTCCACTGTCCATCGACCTTGGTCTTTCCCCGAAGCGTAAAGCGGTGCAATCGCTTGTTGCCGCGCAGATTACCAAACACCGGCTCCACAGTCGCAAAGCGGCGCGAGATCATCCGTTTGCCGGTATCAGAATCGATCTTTAACTTCATCCGGTCAACATGATTTTCTTTGACATCACGTCTGCCCCGGAAGAAAGAAACCTGTCGTGTTTGTGTCTTCTCGGGGGTTCGTAAACATTCTTTGCGTCGGGCGCAGGGCACACAATCCTGCTTGGCGCCGCTAAATTTCATCGCGACATATCCATTGATGGTGCAATTCGATCCATTGCTATAAAGATGCTTTCCTGCAGGGCAAACGCAGTGTGAGTGATCATCCGCCAATTGAAAGTCCGTCGGTTTGAAGCAGTTGGCGGTTTTTGCTTGAGTCACTTTGTTCCATAGCGGATCGGGCTTCGCAGTATGCACGACTTGATCGGCATAGCGTTCATCGCGCTTGCGATAACCGTTGTCGGGGATATAAGCATTAATATGCTGTTCGCTCAGCGCCTTGAGATTGGCGTGCGAGTGATAGCCGGCATCGGCAGTAATCACGGTGCTGCCATTGCGTAGTGCGGCAGTGGCTTTGATCACAGGCAGTAGCAATTCCTGCTCTGAACCCGTGCCATGCGCCTGCGCATCGACGATGATTTGGGCCTGCTCATCGACGGTTGCCACACCGGTGTACCCTTGTATCACGCCTTTGCCAGTGGCCATCTTGGCTGATTCATTGTCGGTGCGATTGGAGAGGCGAATGCGGCCCTTGCTGCCTTTGCGATCTTCCGAATTTAGCTTGAGCCAATCGCGCAGTTGCTGCGCTTCTTTTTGCAGGCGCTCTAGTTTCTGAGCGTCGCGTCGAATAAACACCTCATCGGTTGCTGCATAGTCAGCGCTTTGGTGTTTCTCCAGCATCCCTTGGGCGGCGGCTTCCATCCGGTCAACCTGGCGCTGGTAATCAGCGCGGGTACCGGATTTCGATTTGCTGGCGTTGGCTGGAAGTTTGACGCCATCAATGGCAAACATTTCGCGTCCGATTAAGCCTTGGCGGTCACATACGAGCAGAATTTGCGCAAACAGTTTGGCGACGAGATCGCCCATGTCGGCAACAAAAGCAGCCAGCGTGGTGAAGTGCGGTTGGTTGTCTCCGGAGACGGCGATAAACAGGATGTTCTCACGGCACGCGGCTTCGATCTTTCGGCTACTGTTTATGCCGCGGCTGTAGGCCAAGAGGATCACTTTAATAAGCACGGCCGGATCGAAGGCGGATGCGCCGTCAACATCATTCTTATAGCGTGCGTGGAACGCGGAAAGATCGAGTTCATGATCGACCAGGTGGCACAACGCGTATTCAAAACTGCCCGGCAAAACTTGCCGATCAAAATCCACCGGCAGCAATTTTAAGCCTTTATGTATAGGTTTGAATCGCGCCATTTCCGTACTCACTTCTAGTCTGATCGTGGCGAAATTATCGCAGATCAGGCGATGAATATTTGACGAGATTTAGGTTTTTCTACAGCCTCAACGTTCGAGCTAACCGGGCGACAACGGTGGGACGCCAGGCCCGGGCTGGCGAAAATGTACCGCGTACCGCCAGGCCGGGCCTGGTGGCCTGCCGTTGGTGCTCCGGTTGAGCGAGGGGTTAGGCCGCACTCGCGAAAGCGCCGCGGTTGGCTCGAACATAAGACAAACGATCAGCATCCGACCAGAAGCCAATAGCTTCAAGGCCCTTATCGAGGTCGGAGAGCGCGTTGTCGAGGAAGTAATCGGAGAGAGCGGGCTCGTTGCCGGGTTTGACTTCGGGCAAGGTTTGCACCTCGGTTTGGAATATTGCCAGCGCTTCGCGAATCCGATCCGCGACTTGGGGCTTTCCAAGCGCCTCAAACGCAAGCGCTCCGGGCTCGAGGTAGTCAGGAATGTTAAGGACCGCCTGGGCAAAACCTCCGTTTCCTACCTCCCACTCCACGTAGCGAGATGCGTAGTAGTTCCTGGCTACTTCAGACAAACCCGCAAGATCGGCGGTAGAGGTCACTTGATCGCAAAGCGCCAGCCAAAGAGCATCGTCGAAGTCTGCATCTGACGCGAATTCGCCGGCGGTGTCTTTGGCGATGATGGATGACAGAGAAGGTGTCGGCATGTGCGGCCAAAGGTGAAGTAGCCATCGTAACGGATGGGAAACAATAGATCGAGATGATATATCTTATCGTGTGGTAGCACAGGAGTACTTTGATGTTAATAGATTAACGTATTTTCGTGCATCCTAAAACGTTGTGACCATTTCGACTTCTCAGCCGAAGCTTCTTGACCAAGTCCGTGGCAAAATCCGCGTGAAGCATTACAGCATTCGCACCTAGCAGGCGTATGTCGATTGGATTAAACGCTTCATTATTCATTTTGACAAGCGTCATCTGCGTGATTTGGGTGCGGCGGAGGTCGAGGCGTTTCTGACGCATCTCGCGGTCGAAGGACGCGTCGCCGCATCGACGCAGAATCAAGCCAAGAGCGCGATCTTGTTTCTCTACCGCGAGGTGCTGGAGCAGGAACTTCCTTGGCTGGACAATGTTCGCAGGCTCGACAGCCGCAGCGCCTGCCGGTTGTTTTAACGCAAACAGAGGTTCAAGCGTTGCTGTCGCGTTTGACGGATACCCATTGGCTGATCGCGAGCTTGCTATATGGTACTGGCATGCGGGTTTTGGAAGTGGCGCGTCTGCGTGTGAAAGATATTGAATTTTCGCGCAAGGAAATTTTGGTGCGCGATGACAAGGGTTACAAAGATCGTGTGACAACGTTGCCCGCGGTGTTGGTGAATGCGCTCAAGGCGCATTTGAAACGCGTGCAAGAATTGCACGAGAAAGAGTTGGCGGAGGGTTTCGGCAATGGCTATTTGCCTTATGCGTTGGAGAAAAATATCCGACCGCGGCGGTGGAGTGGATGTTGCAGTACGTGTTTCCCGTCGTGAAGCGTTCGGTCGATCCGCGCTCGGGCGAGGAACGGCGACATCATGTGCAGGATCAGGCAATTCAGCGTGCGATCAAACAAGCCACACGCGATTCGAACTTAACGAAGCCCGCGACGCCGCACACCTTGCGCCATTCGTTCGCGACGCATTTGCTTCAAGGCGGATATGACATTCGCACGGTGCAGGAATTGCTTGGCCATAAAAATGTGGCCACGACGATGATTTATACCCATGCGCTGAATAAGGGCGGCAAGGGCGTGACCAGTCCGTTGGATATTTTGTGAGCGATAGCCGATCCATCAGGATTTTGGGCCAACTACCATGGCCGCGCGAATCAGGTATAATTCATGGCTTTTCCAATTGCAGGTTTAGAAAGGAGTTTCATGCCGACCGTACGTGTAAAAGAAAATGAGCCGTTTGATGTTGCTCTGCGCCGCTTCAAGCGCGCTGTTGAAAAGACTGGATTGTTGACCGAACTTCGCGCTCGCGAATTCTACGAAAAGCCCACGACCGAACGTAAACGCAAACTCGCCGCTGCCGTGAAGCGCCGCTATAAGCGCCTGCGCAGCCAAATGTTGCCGCCGAAACTGTTTTGATTTTGGTGGGAGTCGGATCTACTAAAAACCCGATAACCACCTAAAACCCCCACAGCCGTCCCTAATCATGTCCCTCAAAGATCAAATCACGGAAGACATGAAATCCGCGATGCGCGCGAAGAATAGCGAACACCTCTCGGCGATCCGCATGCTGCTCGCGGCGCTGAAGCAGCGCGAGGTGGATGAGCGCATCATCTTGACCGATCCAGATGTCATTGCTGTGACGGAAAAGTTGATCAAACAGCGCCGCGATTCCATCGCGCAATACGAGGCGGCGAATCGCCAAGATTTAGCCGACAAAGAAAAAGCCGAACTCGCGATTTATCAAGCCTATATGCCACAAGCCTTTAGTGATGCGGATGTCGAGGCGGCCGTCGCCGCAGCCATCGCCGCCAGCGGCGCGGCAGGGATCAAAGACATGGCCAAAGTCATGGCCCAACTCAAACCGAAACTCGCCGGCCGTGCCGATATGGGCAAGGTTTCCAGTATCGTCAAAGCCAAACTCTCGGGCTAATCTCCCTGCCTGATCCGGTCGCTTCTCTTTATAATGAAGCGCTATGATTCCGCCGGACTTTATTCAAACTTTGTTGGGTCGCGTTGACATTGTCGACGTGATCGACAGCCAAGTTCATCTCAAGAAATCCGGCGCAAATTTCGTTGCCTGTTGCCCTTTCCACAACGAAAAAACCCCCTCGTTTTCCGTCAGCCAGACGAAGCAGTTTTACCATTGTTTCGGCTGCGGCGCGCACGGGACAGCCCTGGGTTTTTTGATGGAATACAACGGCTTGCCGTTTGTCGATGCGGTTAAGCAATTGGCCGAAAGTGTCGGTCTTCAAGTCCCGCAAGTCGAAAACAAAGAGGCCGATGCGCGCCGCAAAGATGGCGTGGACTTATCGGCAATTTTGAGTGAGGCGGTGAAATACTATCGCGCACAGCTTAAGGATTCGCCAAAGGCGATCGAGTATCTCAAGCGCCGCGGCCTTTCGGGCAGATCGCGGCGCGATTTGGCATCGGTTACGCGCCGGACGGCTGGCAAAATCTCGCGGCCGCTTTCCCGGAATATGAATCGAAAACCTTGGTGACGGCCGGCTTGGTGATCGAAGGCGATAGTGGCAAGCGCTACGACCGTTTTCGCGATCGGGTGATGTTTCCCATTTGGAATCAACGCAATGAAGTTATTGGCTTCGGCGGACGGGTGCTCGATAAAGGTGAGCCGAAGTACTTGAATTCCCCGGAGACGCCGGTGTTCGAAAAAGGCCGCGAGCTGTACGGTTTGACTCAGGCGATGAAGGCAATTCGCGTCGCCGGTAAAGTCATCGTGGTTGAAGGTTATATGGACGTGGTCGCCCTGGCCCAACATGGCGTGGAATATGCCGTTGCAACTCTCGGCACGGCGACCTCAGCGACCCATCTTCAGCGCCTTTCGCGGCTGTCGGACCATGTAATTTTCTGTTTTGACGGCGATGCGGCGGGTCGCCGTGCGGCGTGGCGCGCACTGGAAATCAGCTTGCCGCATGTAACCGACGGCAAGGAAATCGGCTTCTTGTTCTTGCCCAATGAACACGATCCCGATAGCTACGTCCGCGACCATGGCCGCGAAAAATTTGAGGAAGTGCTCACTCACGCCATTCCCCTATCCGCTTATTTAGTCCAAGAGTTGCAGCAGGGTCAAGATTTG
>CAWJAF010000008.1:0-141276 GCA_963840785.1 uncultured Pseudomonadota bacterium
AGCGGATTTTAACTTGGTAAAAGTTAGTTCAACCCGATCAGAGAATCATCCTCCCAGAAATCGCTTTGCTAGTTCTGAGCGGCGAATTTCAGATTCTTCATACGCTTGCCGCGTATAAGTGAAACGCGTATATTCGCGTCTATGGTTTTTGTCGAATTGACTCCCTTTGTCGCTTTCCGCAATGAGTATTGGGATGATGAGGACTTACGAGCGTTGCAGAATTTCCTTCTCGTGTCTCCTGATTCAGGGGATTTAATTCGCGGTGGTTCAGGGCTACGCAAAATCCGTTGGTCGGCGCAAGGACGCGGCGAACGCGGTGGTGCCAGAGTCATTTACTATTGGCGCGTCCCAAAGGATCGCATTTATCTCATATACGGCTATGTCAAAAGCGAGCGTGAAGACTTGGCGCCACAGCAAATAACTGCACTTGCAGAATTGATGAAGGAATTGAAAGATGGATAAGCAACATTTTGAGCAGTTGATTAAAGGTGTGCGTGAAATGAAGCGGCACATTGCCGGTAAAGCGATCCGAGGCGCACGTACGACGGAACTGACCGAACCCGACATTCGTGCGATCCGCGAGGCCGCGAAGATCAGTCAAACACAATTCGCGAAGCTGATTGGCGTGAACGTGCGTACGCTGCAGAACTGGGAACAGAATCGGACGCGGCCTGCCGGGCCGGCTCGCGCGTTGCTGAAAATCGTCGCGTCGAACCCCAAGGCTGCAATTGAGGCTTTGCACGCATAATGAAGTGCCTGCGTGTAACGGCTTCACACGAAAAGAATACTGCTAAATGAATGTCGATTGGGTGGCGAATCATTGCAATCTTTGTACTGAAACGAAACCGCTCCCCACCTCGCTCCAGGCATGGGCATGCTGGAATCCCTTGCCCCGCTTCCCTTTCCCGGCAGGTCGTTCAGAATCACTGAAAGTCTAAACAAGTTTTCCGATTCCCCCATAAACTATCGATATTCCAATCGCGTTTCAGGAGGGTTGAAGTGAAACAAGACACATTATTTTCCGTAGCAGACCAAGTGGTGTTGCTGTCCGGCGCGAGCCGCGGCATTGGGCAGGCGTTGGCGAAGGGTTTTGCCGAGCGCGATGCGCAGGTGATTATCACCGGGCGTGAGGCGAAGACGATTGAGCAAACGGCGCGGGATATTTCTGTCGGCGCGAAGCCGGTGCGCTCGATTGTTTGCGATGTGACGGATGAGAAATCATTGCAGGCGACAGCGGAGCAGGTGATCGCGGAGTTTGGCCGTATCGATACGCTGGTGAACGTCGCGGGCATGAATAAGCGTATGAAGGTGGAAAACTACACGGCGGCGATTTACGATGAAATTCTCGACACCAATTTGCGTGGGATGTTTTTGCTAACGAAAATTGTCGGCAAGCACATGATCGCGCGCAAACGCGGCAACATCATCAGCATCGATTCGCTCAACACCTACGCGCCGCTGAAGGGCGTGACGCCTTACGCGATGAGTAAGGCGGGCGTGGGGATGATGACGCGCGCGATGGCGGCGGAATGGGGCGAGCATGGCGTGCGCGTGAATGCGATTGCGCCGGGATTTTTTCCGACGGCGTTGACGGCGAAGATGTGGACGAATCCGAAGATGATGGATTGGGGAATGTCGGTGACGCCATTGAAAAAATTGGGCGATGTGGAAGAATTAGTCGGCGCGGCAATTTTTCTGGCGTCGGAGGCGGCGAAGTTTGTGACTGGGCAAGTGATTCGTGTCGATGGCGGAATTTCGGCGGGGATTTTGTGGCCGCTGGATTTGGAGTAAATTGGTTGTAAATGAAACGACCTTATCTTTATGGATCGATTTTCTTTTCCGTACTTTCCGTCGCGTTTTATTCATTTATCCACGACGGAGCAGAAAGTCTAGAGGATAAATGCAGGCAGAAATGCTATTCGGCCGGCGTCATCGATTACTTGCATCAGCGCGGCGGGCGTGGGTCGGATAGGACTTGTAGGTGTACCTATCCGGAAAAACAACAGTACATAAGGTAGGGTGGATCAAATCCCGCAGGGATGGATCCACCATTGCTTGAAAAACTGGTGGATCCGCTTCGCTTGATCCACCCTACATGGTTTCTGGACGATAACGATGGCCTGACAGGCAAGATCCATGGGCTTCTTCAGGCATTCATATTCTCAAAAAATGGTCGAAATAAGTGACTGATTCGCCGCCATTGAATCGATTAGCGTTAGAAGCGCACGACGGCGAGTACGAGAATTGGCCGACGAAATCTCGCTTAATAGTCGATGGTGTGATGATGGACAACCACATGCCGGGCTACACGTTACTGCATCAATTCTCACTCGATGATGGTTATCTGCTGGTCACGGATTACGATTGCCCGTTCGAAGAATGTACGAATTTTATTTTGCTCGACTCGTCATTTAAGAAGCGCGCAAGCCGATCGCTCGGCGGATGGTACGTTTCGTTTTTGCTGGAGAAGATTGAACGGCTTGACGCCACGCGTTTCGTCGCAACGTTTTATACCGACGATCGTTGGTCGTTATCCATTCAAGGAAAAAAGTTGTCACTCAAGCGGATAGAATAGACGCAATAATTTTCCCGGAGGAACCATGACCGAAGTCGGCACAAAATTAGTATTCGAAAACGAGCGCGTGAAGGTGTGGGAATTCACGTTGGAGCCGGGACAGAAAATCGAAGCGCATCCGCATTCGAGCGATTATTTTTTCTATGTGATCGAAGGCGGAACGTTGGAAGTCACGCGCGAATCAGGCGTGACGCAGGCGACGTTAGAGCCGGGGAAAGTTTACTATCGCAAAGCGGGCGATACGCATGCGGCGAAAAATATTAGCGCAACGCGGTATCACGAGGTGTTGGTGGAATTGAAATAGGTGTGGTGCCAGGAGCCGCATCCTGCTTGGCTTCTGGCATTACATGGCTGGAGAGCCAATATTTATGCGGGTTCTGGCGATGCCACCAAAACACCAGCGGTGTCATTCCCGCCCCGAAAAGGGGGATAAACGTAGGCGGGAATCCATTTGGCTTGTCGATATGCGACGGCAATATGGTTTCCCGCTTTCGCGGGAATGACAGTAGGTAATGTGGTTAGGAAGTAATCAACCCGTCACCGCACCCTTACTCGCGGTGCTCACCAACTTCATATACTTCGCCAACAATCCGCGCGTGTAACGCGGCGCCGGTTGTTTCCACACTGCGCGACGCTTCGCCAATTCTTCGTCGGAGACGTTGACTTGAATTAAGCGCTTGTGCGCGTCGATGGTGATCGAATCGCCTTCTTTCACCAGCGCAATCGTGCCACCTTCGTAAGCTTCCGGTGCAACGTGGCCGACGACCATGCCCCAAGTGGCTCCGCTGAAGCGGCCATCGGTTAACAGGCCAACACTGTCACCCAAACCTTGGCCAATCAGCGCGGAGGTCGGCGCCAACATTTCTTGCATGCCGGGGCCGCCTTTCGGGCCTTCGTAGCGAATCACGACGACATCGCCCGCTTTGATTTTGCCGGCGACGATGGCTGCCATGGTTTCCGGTTCCGAATCGAATACGCGCGCAGGCCCAGTAATGACGGGGTTCTTCAGGCCGGTGATTTTCGCGACGCAGCCTTCCGGCGCGAGATTGCCTTTCAGAATCGCCAGGTGGCCTTGCTTATACATCGGGTTATTCCACTGGCGAATCACGTCTTGATCTTTGCGCGGCTCGTCAGGAATATTGGCCAATTCTTCCGCGATGGTTTTGCCGGTGATGGTCATGCAATCGCCGTGCAGCAAACCCGCCTTTAGCAACATTTTCAACACTTGCGGCACGCCACCAACTTTGTGTAAATCGGTCATGACGTATTTGCCGGAAGGTTTCATGTCGCAAAGCACCGGCGTTTTTTGGCGCACGCGCTCGAAGTCGTCGATGGTCCACTCCACTTCCGCAGCATCGGCGATGGCAAGGAAATGCAGCACGCCGTTGGTCGAGCCGCCGGTTGCCATGATTAAGGTCACTGCATTCTCAATGGATTTGCGCGTGATGATGTCGCGCGGGCGCAGGTTTTTCTTGATCGCTTCGATCAATACTTTCGCCGATTCCGCTGCGCTGTCGGCTTTCTCCTGGTCGGGCGCAGCCATGCTCGATGAACCCATCAAGCTCATGCCCAGTGCTTCGAACGACGACGACATCGTATTCGCCGTGAACATACCGCCGCATGCGCCCGCCGTCGGGCAGGCATGTTTTTCAACGCCTTCGAAATCTTCCTTGCTCATTTTGCCCGCGCCGAATGCGCCAACTGCTTCGAACGTGCTGGCGATGGTAAGGTCTGTGCCTTTCCAGTTACCCGGTTTGATCGTGCCGCCGTAAACGTAAATCGCCGGCACGTTCATGCGCGCGATCGCCATCATGCCGCCCGGCATGTTTTTGTCGCAGGCGCCGATCACCAGCGTGCCATCCATCATCTGGCCGTTCACGGAAGTTTCGATCGCATCGGCAATCACTTCGCGCGACACAAGAGAATATTTCATACCTTCGGTACCCATGCCGATGCCGTCAGTCACCGTCGGCACGCCGAAGGTTTGCGGCATGCCGCCAGCAACTTTCACTGCATCAAACGCGCGATCGATCAGCGGCTGAATGCCCATATTGCAAGGATTCATATTGGAATGGCCGTTGGCAATGCCGATCAGCGGCTTGTCGAAATCGCCATCTTGAAAGCCCGTTGCACGGAGCATTGAGCGGTTCGGCGCGCGCGACACGCCGCCGGTGATGAGTTTGCTACGCCAGTTATAAGCCATGATGATTTCCCGACAATTTGAATTTGACGCGCTACTTTAACGATCTTGTTTGATAGCGTCCAATACAATATCATCGATGTTTTGATACCCATACAGTATTAATGGAACTACGTCATTTACGCTATTTCGTCGCTGTTGGAGAAAACCTGCATTTCGGCCGCGCCGCTGATAAATTGCATATCTCCCAACCACCGCTGACGCGCCAGATACAGCAACTCGAACAAGAGCTCGGCGTAACGTTGTTCGCGCGGACCAATCGCCGCGTCGAGCTCACCAGCATCGGCGAGCAATTTATGGCCGAGGCTAAGCCATTGCTGGCGCAGTTCGATTCCCTTAAACATCATGTGAGCGAAAGCGCGGCGGGTCGCCTCGGCAAACTTTCAATTGGCTTCATCAGCGTCGCTGACTACCACGTGCTGCCGTCGTTGCTGCGCGAATTTCAATCGAGCTACCCGAACGTGACACTGAATTTGCGCGAGGCTACGACCGACCTGCAACTTGAGGCTTTGCGCAACGGGGAAATCGATATCGGCATCGTGCTCGCGCCGTTGATCGATGCATCCTTGCAGTTTCAGCCATTGTTTCAAGAAGAACTCGTCGCGGTCCTGCCTGCTTCCATTGCGGGAAATAACTCGCGTGATTTACAGGCGCCGATTTCTGTCAAGGCGCTGGCTGAGCAACCATTCGTGATGTTCCCACGCCACAGCGCGCCGGGGCTGCACGATGCGATCACCGGCGTGTGTGACCGCGCTGGGTTCGCGCCGCACGTCGGACAAGAGGCCATTCAAATGCAAACCATCATCAGCTTGGTTTCCGTGGGCATGGGCGTGGCGCTGGTGCCTGCTTCGCTTACCAACTTAGGCCGGGCTGGTGTGATCTATCGTCCGCTCAAAGAAAAAAGTCCGCTGGTCACAACCGGGCTGGCGTGGAAGAATAGCAACTCCTCGCCGACCTTACGTGCGTTTTTGGAGGTAGTGGCGCGAATGAAACTGCCGCCGAATTGGCAAGCGTTCCAAAAACAGAAGTCAAAATTAACGAGCAAACGAAAGCAATAATGCTAGTTCATCCCCAGTTTGACCCCATCGCCATTTCGCTCGGCCCAGTCGCGATTCGTTGGTATGGACTGATGTATGTGCTTGGATTCATCGGCATCATGTTGCTGGGCCGCCATCGTATTCGCACGCAACCGTGGCTCAACTGGACGTTGCGGGAGCTGGATGATCTAATTTTCTACGGCGTGCTGGGAACCATACTGGGCGGGCGTCTTGGCTATATTCTATTCTACAAACTCGATTATTATTTGGCACATCCGCTAGAAATTTTTTACGTCTGGCAAGGCGGCATGAGTTTTCACGGCGGATTTCTCGGCGTGATATTCGCGATGTATTTGTTTGCGCGACATCACAACAAACATTGGTTCGCTGTCACTGATTTTATAGCGCCGCTGGTGCCGCCGGGCTTAATGTTCGGCCGCATCGGCAATTTCATCAATCAAGAATTACCGGGCCGCGAAACCAGCGTTGCATGGGGTATGCAGTTTCCGGCCGTCGATAATCTTGTTCGACATCCATCGCAACTCTATCAAGCCGCCGGTGAAGGATTGTTGCTGTTCATAATTTTGTGGGTTTATACCAACAAGTCGCGGCCGCTTGGCGCGGCGTCCGGTGTGTTTTTAATTGGCTATGGCGTGTTCCGTTTTCTTGCAGAGTTCACCCGTGCGCCGGATGATTTTCTCGGGTTGCTCGCGTTGAATTTCAGCATGGGACAATGGCTATCACTCCCGATGATTATCGGTGGATTCATTTTGCTGGGTGGGTCCTATCGAAAAAATCCGGCCGCAAACTTATCCCGCAACAAAAATCAATAACCCGTTGTTGCGTCGAACGATTCGGCATAAAATTACTTAATGGGGACGTAGCTCAGCTGGGAGAGCGCCGCGTTCGCAATGCGGAGGTCGGGAGTTCGATCCTCCTCGTCTCCACCAAGTTAAGAGTTCAAGGCAATCCGTCAATGGTATGAACCTTTGGCACGGTACGCCATCGTCATTCCTCCCCAACGTAGTACTGCAGACACTTAAATCTTCATTAACTTGAAGTTTTGGCTTTAAACCCTTATCATTAGCACTCGTTAAGCCTGAGTGCTAACAATTCCTGAATCCAGAGCCGAGGCAATCTTGGCCTCGACTCTTTGTTATCTTGTTGAAATTAAAGGAGTGAGTGATGAAATTACGTCCGTTGCATGACCGCGTTATTGTCAAGCGTATTGAAGAAGAGCGCAAAACGTCCGGTGGTATTGTGATCCCCGATACCGCGACCGAAAAACCCTCCCAAGGCGAAATTGTCGCTGTGGGCCCAGGCAAGACCGACGAAAACGGCAAACTGATCCCGATCGGCGTGAAAGCCGGCGACAAAATTCTGTTCGGTAAATATTCCGGCACCGAATTCAAGATGGATGGCGACGATCTTCTGCATATGCGTGAAGACGACATCATCGGCATCGTCGGCTAATAAGCGACCACTTACATCAATTTAGGAGAGTAACAAATGGCAGCTAAAGACGTACGTTTTCATGAAGCCGCTCGTGCGCGGATGGTCGTCGGCGTGAACATTCTGGCCGACGCAGTTAAAGTAACCCTCGGCCCGAAAGGCCGCAACGTCGTATTGGAGCGCTCCTTCGGCTCCCCGACCGTGACCAAGGACGGCGTATCCGTCGCCAAGGAAATCGAGCTGAAAGACCGCTTCGAGAACATGGGCGCGCAGATGGTGAAAGAAGTCGCGAGCAAAACCTCCGACATCGCCGGCGACGGCACCACGACAGCAACAGTATTGGCGCAATCGATCATCCAGGAAGGCATGAAATATGTCGCCGCCGGCATGAACCCGATGGACCTGAAGCGCGGTATCGACAAAGCCGTTGAAGCGGTTGTTGGCGAGCTGAAGAAAATTTCCAAGCCTTGCACCACCAATAAGGAAATCGAGCAAGTCGGCGCTATTTCCGCCAACTCGGATAGCGACATCGGCAAGATCATCGCTGATGCGATGGACAAAGTCGGTAAAGAAGGCGTGATTACCGTTGAAGACGGCAAGAGCCTGCAGAACGAACTCGAAGTCGTCGAAGGCATGCAGTTCGACCGCGGTTATCTGTCGCCCTACTTCATCAACAATCCGGAAAAACAGATCGCCATGTTAGACGATCCGTATATTCTGCTTCACGACAAAAAAGTCTCGAACATCCGTGAATTGTTGCCGGTGCTGGAGCAAGTCGCCAAGCAAGGCCGTCCGCTGCTGATCATCGCCGAAGATATCGATGGCGAAGCCCTCGCAACGTTGGTGGTGAATAACATTCGCGGCATTCTCAAAACCTGTGGCGTCAAAGCCCCTGGTTTCGGCGATCGTCGCAAAGCCATGTTGGAAGACATCGCTATCCTGACGGGTGGCACGGTGATTTCCGACGAAGTTGGCCTGAAGTTGGAAAACGCCACGTTGAAAGATCTCGGCAAAGCCAAGCGCATCGAAATCGGTAAAGAAAACACCACGATTATTGACGGCGGCGGCGACGAAAAAGGCATCAAAGGTCGTGTCGCACAAGTGCGTGCGCAGATCGAAGAAGCGACCAGCGATTACGACAAAGAGAAGTTGCAAGAGCGCGTCGCGAAATTGGCCGGCGGTGTTGCGCTGGTCAAAGTCGGCGCAGCAACCGAAGTCGAAATGAAAGAGAAAAAAGCTCGTGTGGAAGATGCATTGCACGCCACCCGCGCTGCAGTTGAAGAAGGCATTGTGCCTGGCGGCGGCGTTGCGTTCATACGCGCGCTCGGCGCTGCGTCCAAAGTCAAAGGTGACAACGCCGACCAAGATGCCGGCGTGAAAATCGTTCTGCGCGCGTTGGAAGAGCCGCTCCGCATGATCGTCGCTAACGCCGGTGATGAAGCCTCTGTCGTTCTTAATAAAGTTAAAGAAGGCAAAGGTAACTTCGGTTACAACGCCGGGACCGGGTCAGTATGGCGATATGGTGGAAATGGGCGTGCTGGATCCGACCAAAGTGAGCCGTTGCGCGTTGCAGAACGCCGCATCGATCGCTGGTTTGATGCTCACCACCGATGCAATGGTCGCTGAACTGCCGAAAGAAGAAGGCCATGGCCACGGCGGTGGTGGTGGTGGCGGTATGGGTGGGATGGGCGGCATGGGCGGTATGGACATGTAGAAAAACTCCTTCCCCTTCAAGGGGAAGGCCGGGACGGCGTGGCCTTGGGCCATGGGGATGGGTTTTCGTCGTGTTTGTTTGAACCCATCCCCACCTTAATCCTCCCCTTGAAGGGAAGGAAAGTTTTACTAATAAGTCCGCGTTAAAAACAACCCCGCTTTTTGGCGGGGTTGTTTTTTGGTAAGAAAGTACTGAAGCATCACCATTTCAGATCGTGTCCCCTCTCCCTCGGGGAGAGGGCAGGGTGAGGGCAATAAACCTCAAAATTTCCTCACCGTAACTTGACGCCAAATTTTGTTATTCCCCTCAAATCCAAAATGTTTTATAATCTCGGATTGATTTTTCTGCACCAAGCAACCATGGCAAATACCAAACAAGCCGCTAAGCGCGCTAAACAAGGCGAGAAACGTCGCGCCCACAACGTCGGTCTGCGTTCGACACTGCGCACCGCCGTTAAAAAAGTCCGCAAAGCCATCGAAGGCGGCGACCAAGCAGTCGCGTTGAAAGTTTTTCAAGAATCGACCAGCATCATAGACAGCATTGCCGATAAAAAAATCGTGCATAAGAACAAGGCCGCTCGTCATAAGAGCCGCCTGGCTAGCGCGATCAAAGCGCTCGCCGCTTAGTTTTTCCCGCCCGCGATATCCATGAGCCGCCCTGTGCGGCTCATTTCGTTTTGATCTGTCGGTAATTCCCAAATTCCCCAATAAATATGCCCTGGAGAGCCAATATCCATGCGGCTCTCCCGGCATGTTATTTCGCGAAGTTTGTAAGTTAATGCGGCCCTGTACGACTGCCTTGCGCACGTGCAAATATCGTGTGGCAACATGCCGCGCCTGTGTATACTTGACGCAATTCTGATTTTCCCGGAAAGCAACAAACAATGAGCAACTACTACGAATCGGAAGACCTGAAAAAATTCGGCAACATCGGCGAGCACGCCAAACCATTGGCCGACGAATTTTTCAAATACTACGGCATGGTGACCGGCGCCGACGGCGCGCTGACAAAGCGCGAAAAAGCGCTGATCGCGCTGGCGGTTTCCCATTCGGAAAAATGTCCCTATTGCATTGATGCCTATACTACTGCGTGTTTAGAAACCGGCGCGAGCCCTGAGCAAATGATGGAAGCGGTGCATGTCGCAGCCGTAATGAAGGCCGGCGTGACGCTGGTGCATTCGGTGCAAATGCAAAATCATTTGAAGAAGATGGTGCTGTAAAATCACCTGGAGAATTCATGCCTGCGATCGCGGTATTGAAGAAAAAATGAAGCACGACCGTCCAAGTACGATTTCAATCGATTGATTCAAGAGCGCGAGCTCGACCTAACGCCACTTAGCATCGACACGCTGCAAGTGAACGTCACCAAGCTATGCAATCAAGCCTGCCGCCATTGTCACGTCGACGCCTCCCCCGCGCGCAAGGAAATGCTGTCGCGCGCCGGCATTGAGCGCTGCTTGGAAATTCTGCGCGACCACCCTCAAATCAAAACCTTGGACATTACCGGTGGCGCGCCCGAATTACATCCCGATTTCGATGAATTCGTCCGCGAGTCGGTGAAACTCGGTAAGCATGTCATGGTTCGCCATAACCTCACCGTCGCCTACGACGGCCATCCGCAAACTGGTGAGAGCAAGGAATATCTGCACGATTTTTTCGCCGCACAGAGCTGTGAAGTCGTGTCGTCATTACCTTACTATCAAGAATATTTCACCGATGCGCAACGCGGCAGCGGCGTATTCCAAAAGAGCATTCGTGGCCTGAATAAATTAAACTCGTTGGGCTACGGCATTGAAGGCTCCGGCCTCAAACTCAATTTGGTCTACAACCCCGTCGGACCGTATCTGCCCGCCGCGCAAGCATCGCTTGAAGCCGATTACAAACGTGAATTGAAATCAAAATTCAACATCGATTTCAACCAGCTTTACACCATCACCAACATGCCCATCAATCGCTTCAAATTGCACCTGGAAAAATCCGGGCAATACGAAGCGTACATGGAAAAATTATTAGCGGCATTTAATCCGAGCGCCGCCGCAGGCGTCATGTGCCGCAACCTTATCAGCGTCAGTTGGGAAGGCAAACTCTACGATTGCGACTTCAATCAAATGCTGGAAATCGAAACGGAAGGCAAGTCCGGCAAAGCGCCGAGCATTTTCGATTTTGATTTTGATCAACTGATGTCGCGACGAATTCGCTTTGACGATCATTGCCTTGGGTGTACTGCAGGCGCGGGATCGTCTTGTGGTGGCGTCGACGGCTTAGATTGAGTTTGAAATAGAGCCCCGTGCCCTGCTACCCCGGCCCACTCCGCAAGGGGACGCGGGAGGGTCAACATTGGGGCAAGTCGCGAAAACACTTTACTCATTAAAGATTCGCAAGTTTCAGTGATCGCGTATCGCCAAGCCATGCCTTCTCGAGCAACTCTTTTGAAGCTTTCGCGCTCGCCTCATTTCCGCGCTTTTTGAAAACCTCACTCAATCCATACAACGCCCAGCCGTTGTTTGGTGCGCGTACCAGGCTGGCACGAAACGTTTCTTCCGCGCTCGCCGCGTCTCCCGCCAGCAACTGGGCCGCGCCGAGGGATTGCCGAATCGGGTAATACCAATACGGCGGCTCGGAATAGCTAGAGTGTGTCGGCGAGCGCAACGGCATTTTCAAAATGTTTTACTGCGCCCTTGATTTCGTTACTCGCATAGGCAATGCGCGCGTTGGCGACGTGCTGCGCAACTTGCAATACTTCTTTCGCCGGCACACCGCCGCTGATTAAATTCGAAAAGTCTGCGGTTTTTTCAAGTTTGGAAATCGCATCCACTTCTCCTTGTGCGGCTTTAGCATCTCCATGCGCCGCAAGACCGACCGCGCGAGCGTAATGCCACATTGCTTGAACGTATGGAAATTCATCCCCCGGATTTGCCAGCGTAAGAATTGTTTTGGTGTCACTAAATTGCGCATGCGCGAAATATGGCGCGGCTTTAATCGGTTGCACCCACGCAATGTTTTTAGCCGCGGCATCGGAAACAATTTTCTCGAGCTTATCGGCAGATTCAATCACCGTCGCGCCGTCACCGGCCATCTGCGCAGATACCATCAACGAATGCACATTGTGCGGGTAGTAACCTTGCGGATAAATGCCGATCGGCGATGCGCGCTTGATGTAGTTCTCATCGGCAATCACGCCCTGCCGGTTCGCTTCGATCGCTTCTTTGTACATGCCAACGCGGAAAAAAGTGTGGAACGGCATATGCACGACATGTCCAGCACCAGGCATCAGACTTCCAAGACGCTGTGCGTGCGAAATCGCGCGCGCCGGATCGCTCGATGCTTCAGTCAGATGAATGTAATAGTGAATCGCGCCTGGATGATCCGGCGTTCGTTTCAAGACTTTCTCCAACAGCGCCATAATTTCCGCCACACGGCCCTTCGGCTGCGCACCTCCGGCTTCCCAGTAATCCCAGGGCTGCAAGTCCATCAGGGATTCCGTGTATTGCATCAGAATCTGATCGTCATCGGAATAGTCACTTGCGACCTTTTGCATCGCATCCGCGTAGGCTTTATCCAACGGCGCGCGATCGGCAGGCGCCTCCTTAGCGTAACGCGCGCTGAGCGCCTCGATCAATGCCCGCTCCTTGGGCGTTGATTTTCCCGCTAGAGCCTGAGCTTTAGTTACCGCGTCGAACGCAGGCCCGACAGAAGCAGCGTCCATTCCCGCATTGATGTTCGGTCCGAGCACCAGCGCCTCGCCCCAATAGCACATAGCGCAATCCGGATCGAGCGTGCGCGCTTTTCGAAACGAACGCACTGCTTCGAGGTGATTGAAGGCATAGGCCAATCGCAACCCCTGATCGAAAAATTGTTGCGCCTGCTGGTTGGCCGTCGTGATTGGATAGCGCATCGTGCCCAAATCATCCGCAAGCATCGGATTGGCGTCGGCATGCGCGATCGACTCAGCATCCGGAACAGCGTTACTGAAAGGGCCAATTTCGGTCTTCGCTACCTTACTGGCGCTGTCTTGTTGCGCAATTGCCAGACGAAAGAAGGTTTTGAATTGCGGCCGATTTTGCGGCGTCGCACAATACGGTACGCCGATCGTTGTCAGCAAGAGGTTTGCCTTGGCGTTTTGCACCGCCTGGTACTCATCGAAAGCCGTTGCGCCGACGAGTCCGGCGCCGATTAATACTGTGACGAATAGTTTGCGCTTCCACATGGTGATGTTCCTCCAGCGTTAGTGGTGATGTTGCACGAAGCGAACTCCGTACCCGAAATGCATTGTTTCGTGCTTGAGACGGCGCCGCAACCCTACAAATGTAGTACTACAAATGTAGGGTTCAATTTCGCGCTAGTTGGGCATACACTCTTTAAGTTCCGCGGCAGCGGTAGTTAAGGAGATGCGCAATGGACTATGAAGAATTGGGTCGCCGCCGTTTTCTAACCGGCGCCGCTTCGCTGAGCGCTGCAGCGTTACTTGGCGCGGCAGAGCCAATTTGTGCCGAGCCGCCGCCTGAAGTCAAAAGAATTCGATTGGCGCATGACATTGCCGTCTGTATCGCGCCGCAGTATTTGGCAGAAGAATTTTTACATTTAGAAGGCTTCACCCACGTTGAGTGGGTCAAATTACCGACCTCGAACGCGCTTGCTAGCGTTGATTCCGGGGCGGCCGATATGACCATGGACGCGATCCCGACCATGGTGTATGCGATTGATCGCGGCGCCAAATTTGTGATTCTCGGCGGTATTCACGCTGGCTGTTACGAACTTTTCGGCCACGAAAATGTTCAAAGCGTGCGCGACTTAAAAGGCAAACGCGTCTCCGTATACGATACCTTAGGCGGTTCCGATCACATATTGCTTTCCAGTATGCTGGCGTATGTCGGGATCAATCCTAATAGCGTGAAGTGGGTTCCGGACGACAAATCCGGAAACGCGATGCAGCGCTTCATCGACCGCGAAGTGGATGCGTTTATGGGATTTGCTCCGCAGCCGCAAGAATTGCGCGCGCGTAATATTGGGCAAGTCATCTTAAATACAACGGAGGATCGTCCTTGGTCACAATATTTTTGTTGTGCCGTCGCAGCAAATCGGAATTTCGTAGCGCGCAATCCCTCTGCGACCAAGCGCGCGTTACGAGCATACTTCAAAGCAGCGGATGTATGCTCGAAGGAACCGGAACGCGTCGCGCGCTATCTCGTTGAAAAAGGTTTCGAACCGCGCTATGAAATCGGGCTCGAGGTGATTAAGAGTTTGCCCTACGCGCGCTGGCGCGAAGCCAATCCGGAAGATACGCTGCGTTTCCATGCCTTGCGATTACACGAAGTCGGCATGATCAAAATGTCTCCCAACAAACTCATTGCACAAGGAACCGATTGGCGATTTTTGAACGAACTGAAAAGAGAGTTAAAGGCATAGGCCTAAGCCGCATGCTCGTAGAGGCGCATGAATAAACGCTCTTCAGGCATGCAATGCCACGAGGGAGTGGCCCGAGGCCAGCCCCTATTCATGCGGGCGTTGCGGCATTGGCGAATTCAAGCGATAACATCTCAGCCAATGCGGTTACTCAAAGTTTAGAAATCGAATTCAATATTCGATTTCGATGATGTTAGTCGCCGTTCCGCCTGCCGGATTAATTTCCGCTTTGAACGTGCCACTACCTTTGATGTTGGCGAATTTTCCCGTTCCGCCGTAAATTTCTGTCGTTCCTTCGCCGAGGGTTTGCCATTGCTCGCCTTCGCCGCTGCGTTGTAAATTTCCACTATATTTCGAAAAAATCTTATCGCCGCTTTTGAGGGTTTGTACGCCGTAGCCCCACACGCGGCCCGATCCGTTCACCCAGTCGAAGAGTCCGTTCAAGGAAAAGCTTGCGCCGTCCCATTCCGCGTCCGAACTTGACGTTCGGTCTTGACGCATCTGCGCGCCGATCACATGGCCTTCGCGATCGGCGACGGGCAAAATGATGCGTTCTTGAACCGGTCCGAATTTGTTGACGTAAGTAATGGTTTTTTTCTCGCCAGCGTAGGTAGATTGTGCGAGGGTAAAAATGGCTAATACGGCAATGACAATTACGTTACGAGCGAACATTTTTCTCTCCTTCAAATTGTGGGTGCTGACCTATCAATATGTATAGGTGTATAAAGCCCAGCGACGTTGGCTAGCGTCGTCTCCGCGAAGAAATTCGGCGCTCGGTCATGTCGACGCCACAAGCTCAATCTGGCCGCCGTGTATTGCGCGTTCGGCCTGGGCTTTGCGGATCATTTCCTTTGCCGTCGCATCACAGTACGGTACGCGACTTAGATCGAGCACGGTTTCTGCTTTCGGGTTGTTACGCAAATGTTTTGCAAGCTGATCGACCGATGCATAAAATAAATTGCCGTCGACGACGATGCGTTCCCTGTTTCCTTCGCGCGTAACGGCGAAATTAACCTTCGACGCGCGCGCGACAAAGAAGCCAATCGACGCGGCAATTGCGACGAAGATGCCCGCTTCCAATCCGAGAAACAACACACTGAGTAGCGTTACAACAAACACGGTGCCGTCGACGTTGCGCGCAAATGAGCGGCGTTCGCCTTGGATCATGCCGACGCCGACGAGCGCCAATACGCCGGCGATGGCGGGCATCGGCAATGCCGTTAAAAATGGCCCCAATGCGTAGGCGATGAACACCACGGCGAGCGCAGCAATCATGCCGGAAAGCGGCGTGCGCGCGCCCATTTCGACGGCGACGCTGGTGCGATTAAAACTTCCGGAACCGGCGAACGTTGAAAAAAACGGACTCAAGAAATTCGAGATGCCTTGCGCGAAAACTTCTTTGTGAAGATCGATATCACCGCTGACATTTGCTTTGAGATCACGTGCGATCACCAGCGACTGGGCTAAGCCGAGGATGGCGATCGCGACCGCATTCGGAAACACCTGTTCAAGAAATAGCCAATGCTGCGGGCCCAAATGCGGCGCGCTAAACGGCGCTGCATCAAACGTCACGTGCCCGAGCAATTCCATTTGCGAATTTACCGGCCCGGCAAACGCGCAAATTGCCAAACCCACCAAACTTCCCGCAACTGTCGCAGCGATGATGTAAGTTCGTGGCCAGCGCTTTTTCAGAAGGAGTCCGAATGCAATGGTGACGGCGCTGATCGCGACTGCGTAGGGATTGACCAGTTGCGCCCACGACACGATAGCGAGATAAAATTTTTCGTAGAAAAATTGCGTCGACATCGGCGACAGGCCGAGCGCCCCTTCCAGCGCGGAAGTAATGAGCAATACGCCGATACCGGCCTTGATTCCTGAAATTGCCGCGGGGCTGAAAGTAACGAAACAACACCGCGCCGCGCAGCAACCAGATCACCAACTGAATCAGGCCAACAAGCAAGCTCAACACTAAAACAAATTCGATATAAAGTGGACTACCGCTGCCGGCAAATTGAATCGCCGTCAAACCCAACATGATCGACACCGCCGTATTGGGCCCGCCTACGAGTGGCGAATTGCTGAACAGGCTCGACAGAAAGCCGACGAACACCGCGCAGTAAAGTCCATACACCGGCTGTACACCGGCGAGATACGCGAACGTGATTGCTTGCGGAATGACCAGCAGCGCGCCTGTCAGCCCGGCGATAATTTCTTGGCGTACATCAACAGATTTTCGCCAGGAAAAATCCGGAAGCATTTCCCGAACGAGTGATGCGAACTGTGTGTTCATTTTGTCGTCGCGCCGAACATCGAGGAAACGCTGCGATAAATTTTCTCGGCCAATTTTTTCAAGCGACCTTCGCGTGGGTCGAAAGGTCGATGTTGTATTTGAATAAATGCCGCGACATCAAACGCTTCTTGATGCGTCAGGCTGCGCTCTTTTCCCATCGGCATGTTGGCCCAGATGAAACCGGCAATTTTCTGTACGTTGTGGAGCCCGGCGCCGGCGTTGTAAGAATGAACACCCCAAATCGGCGGCGCCGCTGCCGTGCCGTGACCGTCGGCACCGTGGCACGCAGCGCATTCGCGCTGATACACCGCCTGGCCGCGCGGCGGATCGGGATCGGCGCCTGTCTCCGGCAATGTCGGCACGCCGAATCCGACCGGCGGCTTGCCGATTATTTCGCCTTCGGAAATGTAATGAATATAAGCCGCAACCGCTTGCACTTCCGGCGATTCTTCCGGTGGCATCACGCCATTTAGGCTGTACATAAAACAATCACGAATGCGTAAGCCTATGCCGTTGCGCACGCCATTCTTCGCGCGCCACTTGGGATACACACCCGCGACATTGAGCGGAAAGCCGTGCTGTTGCGTGCCGCCTTTTAAGTGGCAACTCGTACAGTTCAATCGGCTCCCCGCGTAACGCCCGGCGTAACGATTGGTTTCCATGACGATGTCATAACCGAATACGACGTTGCTTTCGTAATCGTCGAGTACAGCGCGGGATTTCAATTCTTCAATGGTCGGGCGCGCCATTGCCAGAAACGACCAGCCGAGCAATGCGCTGACGGCGAAAAGGATGAACAGCAATCGCCATACTCGTGGGCTCGACCGTTTAAGCTTGTGAAATTTGAATGACGAGTTGTTTGCTGGTTTTAGGCCGCCCCTCACCCTGCACCCTCTCCCGCTCGCGGGAGAGGGAATGAAGTCCCCTCGCCCCTTTGGGGAGAGGGCTAGGGCTGGGTGGCCTTGGGCTATGAGGGAAAGGGCGCTCATTTATACCGACCTCAACTCAACTAATTCCAACGCTACCATCACCCAGCAAACACATAAGAACAACCCTTCGCCACCGCCCCTTGGCACGCCACCACACCCGATGGCGCATGGGTAATTCCCGGCAGCGTCGCCGCCATCCATTCCGCCTTAACATCGTCGTGCTTCAAGCCTTGCGCCTTCGCGATCTGGCCGCTGTAATAGTGAATCGCCATATCGCACGCCGCGACTTTCACACCGCGATCGATGTGGGCTTTCAACGTCATGTCCGCCACATCGGCATCGACCGGTGTCGTGTAGTACGGATGGCGAATCGCCGCGGCCCCCGTTTTGGGATCGTTGATCTTGAAATATTCACCGAGCTTGTATTTCTTCCACATCGAATCTCCAAGAACAAACGGAATGGCGTTGTGACGTAACACCATCACCGTGCCGAGATCGCTCTCCTTCACGCCATAAGCCCCCGGGCCGGTGAATAAATAAACCCAAGCCCAAGCCACAGCCATACCATCGTTCGGCTCGCGCACGTCGAGCACGACTTTTTGCTTACCGGAAATGCTGTCGAGCCAGCGCGTGAAATCGGTCGCTTCGCCGGCGGCCGAACGCGGTGGTTGCCGGTAACGCTGAGCCAACGCCCACCGCGGCAGCAACCGCGGCAAATTGCAGAAAATCACGGCGATCAGTCGGAAGTTTTGTATCTTGCATGGCAGTCTCCTTTGGTAAATCGGTTGAAATCACGACAGGCCGGTTTCATAGCCGCGTCATCAAAATCCTACGCTTTCCAGAGAAATAAAAACCTACCTGGTCAGGTGGGAGTTGAACGCATTGTGATCATTAAACAAGGCCGGCGGTACCCGACAGATGTAGTACTACATTTGTCAGGGTCAAGCGGGCAATATGCTGGAGAGGCGCATGGATATTGGCTCTCAGGCCGATATTTTGAATTTCAGCTACCCCCTACATTTGTAGCACTACATATGTAGGGGTTCATTTCTGCGGGAGGAGGCGTACACTTTAATCGCGTGCGTAAATTAATTAGACAGATGATGCGGTTAATCACAGTTACAAATGAGTTTCGTTGCCCCCACCCCGACCCTCCCCCGCGCTACGCGCAAGGGAGGGAGCGAATACATTCCCTCCCCTGCTACGCGGGGGAGGGCTAGGGTGGGGGCGCGTAGCCGTGCGTAACCCAAAAACTCAGCAATTCGCACGAGCACTCAGAAACGAACCAACCGACTGCGAGCGCAAACTATGGCAATTTTTACGTCTGCGCCAACTCGACGGATTTCGCTTTCGCCGACAGGTGCCGATTGGGCGCTACATCGCCGACTTTGCCTGCATTGAAGCAAAGCTGATTATCGAATTGGATGGCGGGCAGCATCAAGATAGCGCGCGCGATTTGAGTCGTGACGCTGAGTTAATAGCGCTAGGATACTGCGTGCTGCGGTTTTGGAATAACCAAGTGTTGCAGGAAACCGAGGCGGTGTTGGAGGAAATTTTGCGGGTTTTGCGGGCTTCAGATGGTGCGCCTCGGGCGGCGAAAGAATAGTTTGTTATGAAACTCGCGCTATATGCCCCCACCCCAACCCTCCCCCGCGCTACGCACAAGGGAGGGAGCCACAAACAATTCCCTCCCCTGCGAAGCGGGGGAGGGCTAGGGTGGGGGCGTACAGGGGATTTAAGTGCACAAATCACAGGAAAATTTTGAGGAGATCAACTCATGAACAAGTCAAATCTAAACAACATTACCCGCCGCGACTTTCTTTCCGGCACAACCGCGCTAGGCGCAGCATCGCTTCTCGGCTGGCCTGCGATATCGCACGCCGAGCCGCCACCGGAAACAACTCGTTTCCGCATCGCCCATGGTCCATTCATTTGTTACGCGCCGCAGTTTCTTGCGGAGGAATTTCTGCGTCTCGAAGGTTTACGGAAATTGAATACGTTCCGTCCCACCCGATGCTACGTATGTTAGTGCGGTCAGCGACGGCAAAGTGGATTTAGCTATTATTGGGCCTTCCAGCGCAGTGGCCGCAATTGATCAGGGACAGCCAATCGTCATGCTCACGGGTGTTCACGTCGGATGTTGGGAATTGTTTGCGAATGAGAGCGTCAATTCCGTCAGGGACTTGAAAGGTAAAACTGTCGCTGTGACCGGTATCGGCGGAGTCGACCATTTATGGATCGCGAGCATCATGGGGTATGTCGGCGTCGACCCGGTCAAGAGCGTGAACTGGGTTCCGACCAAAAAATTGTCGGAATCGATGCGGCTTTACATCGAGGGAAAAGTCGATGCATTCCTCGCCTTTCCGCCGCAACCACAAGAGCTACACCGAAAGAAAATCGGCCACGTGATCATCAACACAATTTTAGATCGCCCTTGGTCGCAATACTTTTGCTGTATGGCCGGTATGCCGCGCGAGTTCGTCACGAAATATCCAATCGCAACTAAGCGCGCCATACGCGCGCTGCTTAAGGCCGCGGACGTTTGCGCTAACGAACCCGAGCGAGCCGCCCGGTATCTCGAGGAAAAGGGCTATGAACCGCGCTACGACATTGGGCTGGAGGTGGTCAAGAGCCTCCCGTACAACCATTGGCGGGATTGGAATCCTGAAGACACGTTACGCTTTTTTGCGCTGCGTTTGCATGAAGTCGGAATCATCAAAACCGCGCCCAATCAAATCATCGCGAAGGGCACCGATTGGCGGTTTTTGAAGGAATTGAAGAAGGAGTTGAAGGCGTGAAGCGCGATGCTCGTTGCTCGAAGAGGCTTATGTCTCCAGGCCGGCTACGGGATGCTTGGCCGACAGCCACGCCTCGCCACGAGGCAGCATCTACGTGCCTCTTCGAGCAAGCGTCGCTTTAGAATTTTCCAGGCCGCGCCCGGCCCGCGCTTCAGAGATTCCATCGGCACGCCTTCGTAAATGTCGCGCATACTGATTTTGAGTTTGAAAGAAGCGAGTTCGATAATTTCGTCGCCGGAATACTCAATCTTTTCCCAACCGATGTCGCCGCGCCGCCGGTGAATTTCGACGCGGGCTTGATCTTGCTACCCCGGTCGTTGTTGGAAAAAACCTAATTGACCCGATAGGCGTTGTTGGTCAAGATCGAAAAAAGCGTCAGCGCATTCAATGAAATCAGAATAACAATGTTGTAGGGAAGGCGGGTCGTTTCGCGAGCCCGCCTTCCTATCGATCAGTTCAAATCCTATTGTCCATGCAACATTTTGGTTCCCCACGGGCCCGTCGCATGCAATTCAATAATTGTAAGGCCCTTGCACATGGCGTAGTGAGTAACACCACCGGGCATAACCATGAAGCCGCCCGGCTTAAGTGCGGTAAGTGCAGCTTCATCGAACTTTTCGCCTCGGCCAACATGGAACGTACCCTGAATTACAGTAACTGCCTCCGTAGCAGGATGTACGTGCGGGGCAATTTTGTAGTTGTCTGGACAACGCCAGCGTGCGACAAATGGTCCACCTTTCGATGGATCGCCACTTAGCACCGTTATTTGCGTGTTTGGAAATGGTGGCCCGGTATCGGCCCATTGAATTTTCTCCGCATCAGGAATCGTTGTAAATTGATCCTGGGCAGATGCCTCCGCGAACAATCCCATACCAATCACACAAGTAATACCAATATGCTTTAGGTCCTTAATAGACATTTGTTTTGCTCCTTCGCTAAGTAATCAATTGATATTGGCGGTCGATTTTGAAACTATCCCGCCAGCTTCGTCAGTAAACTTTTGAGAAAGTACGAAGGTGTTTCGCAGATCCAAAAGTTACAAGTGATTATTCAACGACTGATCTTTAATTCCTATCCTACAGATGTAGTACTACATTTGTAGGATGGCGAAGTAAAAATGTGCCTGGAGACCCTCATGGATATTGACTCGCAGGCCGATATTTTGATTTTCAGTTACCCCATACATATGTAGGGCTACAGATGTAGGGGTTCATTTCTGCGGAAGGAGGCGTACACTTTATTCACGCAACCTAAAATCACTGGATTAAAAGTAGCCGCTTTTCGATGAACTTTAGCGGAAGTAGAAGAGTATGACGCGCCCCCTCCCCAACCCTCCCCCGCTTCGCAAGGGGGGAGCCAAAGATCCCCTCCCTTGCGAAGCGGGGAGGGTTGGGGAGGGGGCGGACCAAATCGTAAGGAGATCAATTTATGCGTACGCTAACTCAAAATAATCTCACTCGCCGCCGCTTTCTCTCTGGCGCGACGAGCGTAGCTGCGGCATCCATTCTCGGACTACCTGGAAAATCTTATGCCGAGCCACCTCCGGAAACTTCCACCATTCGGCTGATGCGGCTCCCGGCGATTTGTGCTGCGCCGCAGTATGTGGCGGAAGAACTATTGCGCATGGAGGGCTTCACAAATGTTCAGTACGTCGAGCTGGACGGTACCAAATCTCCTGGCGCCTACAATATCGCGCGGGGAGCCGTCGATATCAGCATGTGGGATCTTCCCGCGCTCATTCCACTACTGGATGTAAAAGAACCGGTGGTGATCTTGGCTGGAATTCATGCCGGTTGTTTTGAGCTTCTCGGTAACGATTCCGTGAGCAGCATCAAGGACCTAAAAGGCAAAGCGATTGCCGTTAGCGTGCTCGGCGGCTCTGAACATATTTTCTTATCAAGCATGATGGCCTACGTCGGAATGAACCCAAGTCGCGATGTGCGGTGGGTTACCGGAACATCAGTTCGCGACTCCATGACGTTATTTGTACAAGGCAAAGCCGATGCTTTTCTGGGATTTGCCCCGCAACCGCAGGAGTTGCGTAGCAAGAAAATCGGACATGTCATCTTGAACACGGCGCAAGACCGGCCATGGTCACAGTATTTCTGCTGTGTTGTGGCGGCGCATCGTGATTTCGTTCGTAAATATCCGGTCGCAACAAAACGAGCGATTCGCGCAATTCTCAAGGGTGCCGATATTTGTGCAACCGAGCCTGAGCGGGCCGCCCAGCATCTCGTAGCCAAGGGATGGGAACCACGTTACAAAATTGCGCTGGAAGTTTTGCAGGAGTTACCTTACCGCCGCTGGCGAGAAGCCAATCCAGAAGACACGCTGCGGTTCCACGCGTTGCGTTTGCACGAGGTGGGGATGATCAAAACTTCTCCAAACGAACTCGTTAGGCGAAGTACGGATTGGCGATTTCTAAATGAATTGAAGAAGGAATTGAAAGCGTGAAACGAAATCTTTTGAGCTTGAAGAGGCGCGTGGATAGGGGCTCTGCAGGTATGCCGCGTCACGAGGCAATACGGCCTTAGGGCGCTAATCGGGAGCTATGTTTTTTGAGGTCGCGATGCTGAGGGAGCTGAAAGCTATGACTAACGGGATTACTGCGTTAAGCGCTACCGACCGAGCACTACGTCGATTCCAGCGAGTAGCAGCGCGAGTTTGTTGCGCGGCAGCTTTGCCACGCGATCGGTCAGCAGTGCCTTATCCAGCGCGAGGATCTGCGACACGTTGGCAACAGAATCCTTCGGCAATCCTGTCAAACGCGCGGATAAGAGCGCGTTGCCTGGCGCATCCGCCCAGCGAAGATTGCTGGTCAACGGAACACATACGACAGTGGCAACGCGGCTTTGATTTAGCGCGTCACCTTGAACCACGATCACGGGGCGACGCAAGCCAGGCCCAGATCCGGTTGGCTCAGGTAAGTCGGCCCACCATATCTCGCCTTGCGAGATTACCACTCGACGTGTTTAAGAATGTCGCGCGCTGCCCTCGCGTTAAATTCGTCTGCGCCGATGCCAACTTCAGCACAAACTCGATTCATTGTTTCGGTCACGTCGTCAGATGTGTGGCGCGCCAAGTATTCCTTCGCCGCATCGCTAAACAGTTGGCTGCGGGAACGTTTGGTTCGCCGAGCCAACTTCTCCACATCTTCGAAGACGTCGTCCGGGATCGATATTGCAGTTTTCATACCAAAAGTATAACCAGATTAGGCGTGGAAATCAAACGAAGTCATTGCCGGACTTTAGGTTTAGCCCGCCCCCCGCAGCAACGCTTCAATCGGCACACCTTCGTAAATATCGCGCATTCCGAGTGCGAGCTTGACCGACTTGAACTCAACGGTTTCGTCGCCGGAATACTCTATCTTTTCCCAGCCGATATCATCGCGACGCCGGTGAATTTCAACGTGTGCTTGGTCTTGACTAATGAGCGTGTATTCGGCGAGGGACGGAAGCGTACGATAAGCGAGGAGCTTTTCTCGGCGGTCAATTGCTTCCGTGCTCTGCGACAGAACTTCGACAATCAGTACGGCATCGTCGACGGCGCTTGCCTCAAGGTCCATCTTTTCGCCATCGCGCTGGCAACTTTCAAACAGGTCGAGGTAATAATAGGCGTTGGGTTTCGAGAGACGCACTTTGACATCGCCAATGAAAGGACGGCAAGGCGTGTTTCGCAAATGCGAATGCAATGTTACCGCCACGTTCCCTGCGATTACATTATGCCGAAGAGTACCGCTGGCCAGCGCAAAAATTTCGCTGTCTAACATATTCATGCCGAGTTTGACTTCGCGCTTCGAGTCACAGATATTCTTCCTCGGAGGTGGGGCCGTATTCTTGGCTAAGCATCGTGGGACTCTGAATTTCGTTAGTAATTATGCCGCTATCCATGAACCGAAATTTATTCGTAGGGTGGATCAAGCGTGGCACATGGTTCGTGGACAGAATCGGCTCCACCCATATAAGCAGTCACAGATATCCCGTTCAGTTTGGAGCGTAATCGATGAATTTCTTACGCTTGCGAATGTTGATATTTCTCGTTTGCTTTGGCGGCGCTTTGACGGTTTCTGCTGACGATTCTCGTCTACCGCGAATCGGCCAGGCGCCAAATTTCTCGCTCACGACCCAAGACAAGGCCAAACTTAAGCTAACAGATTTACGCGGCAAGCTTGTCGCGGTCACCTTCATCTTTACTACCTGCCAGGATACCTGTCCGGTGCTGACGGCCAAATTGGTCGGCGTGCAACGCAAGCTGGGCGCCGACATTGGTCCTCAACGTTGCATTTGTCGCGATCAGCCTCACGCCGAAACATGACACGCCGGCGGTGCTGAAAGCCTACGCTAACGCGCACAACGCGGATTTATCGCGCTGGTCGTTCTTAACGGGTGACGAAAAACAGATTCACAACTTGGCCAAACAATTTGGCGTTTTCGTGAAACGCAAAAAGTCTGAGGATGATGTGGATCACGGTTTTTTGACCTCAATCATCGATCGATCTGGAATCATTCGGGTGCAATACATGGGAGTACGTTTCGAGCCGAATGAGATGCTGGCGGATTTGCAAGATTTGGTTAAGGAGGTCGCCGCACCGTGATCCAGTGGCTGCCGCGCTGGGTGGCTCAGCTGCGGGCCACGATCCACACCAAGCTACTGGCGGCCTTCCTGCTCATTGCGCTGTTGCTGTTAAGTGCCGCCGCCGTGGGGTTGAACGCGTTATCGGAAATGAATCGACGTGCACAAGAAACAGCGCAATTGCAACGCAAGATCGCCGCCTATCGCCAACTCAGCCACGATTCGATAACGCAACTGTATGGCGTGGCGACGGCGTTGTTGCAACCGGAGGAGCAACGCTTAGATGCAACGTTGCGACAACTCAAACAATTCGGCTACGACCTTGATCGCTTGCAGTTCCTTGCACAGGATGAGATTGCAGTCATGGGCCGCGTGCGGATCGATTTTGAGGAGTTCATTAAAATTGTCACGCGCGCGGTTGAACTTATCCGTGAAGGTAAATCCGACGCGGGCCGCAAACTGCAACTTAGCGTGGCATCTCCGCTAGCCGACCGACTCGAACGGCTGACTAACGAATTGGTGAACAAAGCTGAAGCGGATCTGGTCGGCGGCATCGAACTTGCCAACAACGCCTATCTGCGCTCGCGTCAGACTGTGATTGTCTGCGCAATCGTCAGCCTAATTCTCGCGTTGGGATTGGGCTATATGATTTCCTGGTCGTTGATTAGTCCGATTAAGGAAATGGAATCGCGCATGAGTGAGATTGCCGGTGGCGATTTTACCAACCGCGTCATCATTCCCAATCGCGACGAACTTGGCGTGTTAGCAGGTGACTTGAATAAGATGAGCGAAGAACTGGGGCGGCTTTATGCGCAAGTCGAAGCGGAGCGCGAAAATGCAGAACGCGCCAACCTCGACAAATCGCGCTTTCTCGCGGCCGCGAGCCACGATTTGCGCCAACCAATGCATGCGCTGAATCTTTGGGTGAGCAATCTGGGCGTCGCGCTTGAACGCAATGACCGAGGTGCCGCCCGCCACGCGACAGAAACGATCGAGGGCGCGTGTAAATCCATGAGCGCTTCGTTCAATGCAATTCTCGATCTAAGCAAATTCGATGCGCGCGGAATCAAGGCTGAACTCATCAATATCAATTTGAATCAGATGCTCCGGCAAATCCATTCGGAGCTCGAAGCAATTGCGCAGCAAAAAGGTTTGACGCTGCGATTACGTTTGAGTCGCTATGGGCCATTACATGTTCGCAGCGATCCGGTATTGTTGGAACGCTCACTTCGAAATTTAGTCAGCAACGCCATAAAATATACCGAACGCGGTGGTGTGCTTGTTGGCGAGATTGGGCGCGGGAACGAAGTCGAAATCGCGGTGGTTGATTCCGGTATCGGTATCGCCGTCGAACACCGGCAAGATATCTTTTCCGAGTTCTTCCAAGTGGCGAATCGCGAGCGCGACCAGCAAAAGGGATTAGGTTTGGGTCTGGCGATCGTCCGTCGAAGCGTCGAGTTACTCGAGGGCCATCGCCTTGATTTTTTTTCGCGGGTGGGCCGCGGTTCGCGGTTTTCCATCACGCTACCGCGCGTGGCCACAACATCTGAGTCATTGGCCCCATTGGCAATTTCGCCCCGATCGGGACGCATACCCGGGTCTTATGTGGTCGTCGTTGAAGACGACACGCAAGTATTGCAAGGCTTAGTCGAACTGTTGCGCAATTGGGGGTGTTTGGTCGAAGGCGGTCACTCGGGCGTCGAGCTCATGCGCGCCATCAATCAAAACGAGCGATTGCCGGATTTGTTGATTGCGGACTTGCGTTTGGCCAACGGCGAGACGGGCTTGGATGTCGCCGGTCTGCTGCATCGAAGTGTGTCGACGGACATTCCCGTGCTGATTTTGACCGGCGATCCGATTTCAGACGTAGCGCTTGGTGAGCCTCGGTTGCCGGTTAAGCTAATTCACAAACCGATTGTGACGGCGACACTGCGCGAAGTGCTGGAGGATTTGTTGCCGGCTCGGCAGTATGTTTGTTGAGAAGTTGTTGCCCCTATGGCCGCGGGCTATGGGGGCGAAATTGCGCTTAGAACCAATCCCCTCTTAGCAACATCTAACACAAGTTGCGTGCGATTGGTCACACGAAATGCCGCAAGTAGTTCGCTCACATGGCCCCGCGCAGTGGTCTCCGCGATGTCCAATCTGCGCGCGATGCTCTTATTCGGCAAGCCCTGCACCAGCAGCCGCAGCACTTCCATCTGTCGTGGCGTTAACCCGAGATTCTGCGCCGACGATTGAGCGGCGATCTGCGGCGAGATCGCGTTGCCTGTCATAAAACTCGGTACGGTAACGGAACCCGAAACAGCCATTTTCAACGCGTGCCACAGCACCTTCGGATCATCGGATGATTTTGGTATGAAGCCCATCGCGCCGAGTTTAATTGCTTCGAGCACGATATCGCGTTCCTCTTGACCGGAGAGAACCACGACAGGCAAATCGGGATGCGCATGTTTGAGATCAGCTAACGCTTCTAGTCCAGGCTTGTCTGGCAATCCCAAATCGAGAAAAACCAAATCGAAAGCTTCGCTCGCGGCCTTATCTAAGCACTCACGAGCCGATCGCGCATGGGAAACGGCAATGCCTGCGTCGAGCGACTTTAGCAACATCGCCGTACCTTCGCGGAAAATTCCGTGATCGTCGACAAGCAAAATATTTATGGCGAATTCCCCCTGACAACATCTATTGGAATGATGCTGCGCAACGCGCAGGCTGTCAACTTTCGACTACGAGAGAAGCCCCTGAGTTTGGAGAATTTCTTTGAGCGCGGTAAGGCGCGAGTGACCGTCGGATAATTCCAATAGCTGTAGCTTGGTTGGCAGCGGCAACGGCAACACTTCCGCGAGACGATTGCTGACCCAGGTGTCATCGTCGAATTGCAGGGGCAGGTTGAAACGTTGCTCGCCGACGCCAGCGATAATCTGTCGCAACACGTCGACGCATGCGGAAAATTCCGGCGCAATGGAGCGGGTATGATCTTTGGCGATCGTTTCGACTTCGCCGATCAATAAGCCATCGGCTTGGTTGCGATGACTCAGCACGCGAAAGCGTTCATCACCTCGTGCGACGATCTGCAAGATGCCGAGTTGTGGCATATCCCAGTGAATAATTTTTGCGAGGCAGCCGATGTCGAATGGCGTCGCCGGCGCACCAACTTCCGCGCCTTGTTTGATGCCGCACACGCCGAACGGCAATTCGTCGCGCAAGCAGGTTTTACCCATTTCCAAATAGCGTTGCTCGAATAATTTTAGTGGCAATAATCCGCCGGGAAATAGAATTGTACCGAGTGGGAAAAGCGGAATCGTGATAGTGTCCATAAAATGCTATTGTCCTGAAATGCCCGCCAATAGTGCCGCTTCAGGCATATGCCTCAGAGAGCCGCTCTGGGAGCGGGCCCTGGCAGAGGAGGCGTTTCGGGCGAATTTAGGATTCGCGCGGCGATGATCCCATTGACCAATCCAAACAGCACGGCGGCAATGGCGAGAATCGGCATCAAATAAAAAATTCCCTTGTGTGGAATGAGCCAGAGATAAACGATGATCAATTGCCCAGCAACATGCGCGACTGAGGCGAGCAAACTATGGGTCACGGGACCGAATAAACTGCGCGGCAATCGCGATGTGGCCATCAACATCAACAGGCTGCAGGTGGCGCCGCTCAAACTTAAAAAAAATGTCGGCGTCAGGAACGAACCAAAAAATAAACTACCGGCGATCACGCGCAATGCGGAAACCCAAATCGCTGCGCGCAAGCCATCTTGATACAACACCAACAACACCACAATATTCGCGAGCCCCGGTTTGACGCCAGGAATGGGTGAAGGGAAAACCGATTCGGCCATGGACAACGCGATAGCCAGCGCCGCCATCCAGGCGATGCGGTGATCTTCTGCCGTCGCGTTTTCAATAGTTGAGGGAGTCGACACGATTTTCCGATGAGGCAATTTCGATACTGACTTGATTTGGTAGGCACAGCGCGATTTCGCCGGCCTTTTGCAACCAGCCTTGGCGCACGCAATATTGCTTCGGGCTGGGGTCGCTGGCAATTCGGGCGCGCTGATTATTCACTTCGACAATGGTTGCGCCAAGCGGACCATCAATTGATAGCGTTCGGTTACGCGCCAGACTTAACTCCGACACGACGGCACCCTTGCTGCGTACGATCAAGGTACTACCCACGCCATGCCGCCATAGGTTGACGCAAAGCCACGCTACTGCGATTGCAACTATTCCGAGCGTAAGAAAATCGCCCGGCCTAAAGAGCTTGTTCGCCGTCACGATAAAGTCCGCGATGTCGAACCTGGACTTGTTGCGTTTCGCCAAAGCGCGCCGCTAATTGTTCGGCGAAATAAACCGAGCGATGTTGGCCGCCGGTACAGCCGATAGCAATGGTTAACGATCGTCGATTGTCGCGAACAAAACTCGGCAACCAGCGCGCGATGAGTTGTTCGATGTCGCCAAGCATGCTTTGCACCTCCGGGATCGACTGCAGAAAACTAATCACCGGCTGGTCTTTGCCCGTCAGCGGACGTAATTTCGGATCGTAGTAAGGATTTGGCAGGGGCCGCACATCAAATACAAAATCGGCGTCACGGGGAATACCATTCTTGAAGCCAAATGATTGAAAGAATAACGCAAGCTTGTTTTCGTCCAGATCGATGAATTCTCGCACCCAGGCGCGTAATGCGTTCGGGCCCAAATCGCTGGTGTCGATATGGTGGGCACGCTCGGCAACGGCAGAAAGAATATTTCGCTCCCAACCAATGCATTCTTGCAGTGTGCGTTGATCATTGGCGAGCGGATGCGGCCGACGCGCCTCCGAAAAACGCTTGACGATTGTTTCGGTGTTCGCTTCCAAAAACAAGACGCGCGTATCGATCTGCTGGGCAGTCAGTTGATCAATCGCCTTGGGCAAATCGCCAATGCCGGAACCACTACGCACATCGATACTCAGCGCGACTTTGTCGTTCCCCATCTTTTGCAAAAACAGAACTAAGTCGTGCATAAACAACACGGGCAAATTGTCGACGCAGTAATAGCCGACATCCTCCAACACTTTGAGGACGACGCTTTTGCCGGAGCCTGATAGGCCTGTGACGATAATGGTATGCAAAACTACTCTTCCTCGGATCCCGACTGCGTCGTTTGGTCGGCCATTTCGCGTTCGTGACGCTCAATGAATTCGCGTGTTGAATCGATGCCGCGTTGTTGCAAAATGTAGTTTCGCGTAGCCGCTTCCACCAACACCGCCAAGTTTCGGCCAACTGCGACGGGTAAAACGACTTTCGGGAAGCTTATGTTCATGATTTCCTGCGTCGTCGCATTCATTGGCAAGCGCTCTAGCGAGGCCAAATCACCACCGGCAGGTTTTTCTAGATGAACAATTAATTTCAAATTTTTTCGTGCGCGCACGACGGTCTCGCCGAAAATCGAACGAATATTTAATACGCCAAGACCGCGGACTTCAAGAAAATCTTTCAGCAACGGCGGGCAGCGCCCTTGCAATGTCTCTGGCGCGATGCGAAAAAATTCAACGACATCATCGGCGACCAGGCCGTGGCCACGGCTGATCAATTCGAGCGCGAGTTCGCTCTTGCCGACGGCGGAATCACCGGTAATGAGGACGCCCACTTCAAGCACGGCCATGAATACGCCGTGCATGGTTAGCTTTTCAGCGAGTGCTTGGCTCAGGTAATAGCGCAATAAGTTAATCAGGTGCGGCGTGGGCTCAGGCGAAGAGAAAAGCGGTACTTGGTGTTCATCGGCCGCTTCGATCAACGGTTGCGGTGCGGGAATTCCATTTCCCACAATTACCGCACACAAATTCCCGCCAAAAAGCTTACGTATCGCGGCACTGAGTTCTTTCGAATTGAGCCCTTGTAAGTAGCCGAATTCAGCGTCGCCAATAACTTGAAAACGCTGCGGATGCACAAGATTGAGATGGGCAATTACGCCGACGGTCGGGTGATACAAACTACCCACGGGCGCGCTGCGCTGGCCACCTTGGGAACCGGCGATCCAGTCTAGGTGAAGCTTATCGCGATTGTCGCTATATAGCTGCAGAACGCTGACGCGGGGCATGGCCAGGCCACTCCGTTAAAATTCGATGAGCCTCGTCGACATCGCGACAGGTTGCGAGAGATTCGCGTACGGCTTTGTCGCTAAAGATTTGCGCGAGTTCGCTCAGAATTTGCAAATGTTGTTCGTTGGCATGATCCGGAACCAACACGACAAAAATTAAATTAACCGGCTGACCGTCGGGCGATTCAAATGGAATGGGACTGAGCGTTCTTACAAAAACCGCCGTTGCTTCGCGCAGCCCCTTCAAGCGGCCATGGGGTATCGCGACACCATAACCCAGGCCAGTCGAGCCAAAGCGCTCACGGCTAAATAGACTATCGAATACCACGCTATGGGAGATCTGTTGCGCATTTTCGAAAATTAATCCGACTTGCTCGAATAATCGCTTTTTGCTTGCGACATCCAGGTCTAGCGCCACATGAGTTGGGCGCAATAATTTGGCAATCAGATTCATTCTGAGTTTTTAATATTCACATTCCGAGCTGCGGTAAAAAATGCAAACCGGCCGGCATAAGCGCCGGCCAATTTTTCCGTATTGACTACTGCTCTTCCGTTGGTTCGTCCGGTCGATACTTGAGCGCGCCATCGTGGCGCGGCTTAATTGCTTTTTCTTTGTGTTTAATAATCTGACGATCTAATTTGTCGGCAAACAAATCGATCGCGGCATAAAGATTTTCGTGCTCGGCCTCGACAAACATTTCCTTGCCGCGCACATGGATATTGGCTTCTATTTTTTGTTGTAATTTTTCGACGGACAACACAACATTGACCCCCATCAAGTCATCGAAATGCCGAGACACGCGCTCTAATTTTGCGTTCACATATTCGCGAATGGCTGGAGTTATTTGGAGATGATGCCCTGCTAAGGTCAAATTCATAAAGGTCTCCTATTATGTCGATCCTCAATCAATTTTTGTTTGATATTCGAATCGTACTTCGACTGAAACGCCGGCTTAGATCGATTTCCGCAAATTAGCCGACGAAATTTGCAGCGATTCGCGATACTTTGCGATCGTTCGACGTGCAACAACAATACCTTGTTGACCTAAAATATCGGATATACGGCTATCGGACAACGGCTTCTTGGAATCTTCTGCGCCAACCAACTGCTTAATCAATGCGCGAATCGCGGTGCTGGATGCAGAGCCACCCGTTTCGGTTGAAACGTGGCTACCGAAGAAGTATTTAAGCTCGTAAATTCCACGTGGCGTGAACATGAATTTCTGTGTGGTCACCCGCGAAACCGTGGATTCGTGAACGCCAATTGCATCGGCAATCTCGCGCAAAATGAGCGGCCGCATCGCGACTTCGCCATGGTCGAAAAAATGCTTCTGCCGGTCGAGTATCGCCTGGGAAACTTTCAAAATGGTTTCGAAGCGCTGCTGAACGTTTTTAATCAACCAACGCGCTTCTTGCAGTTGGCCGGCAAGCTGCGCGCCAGAACCGTCGCGCGAACGGCTCAAAATGTCCGCGTACATTTTGTTCACCCGAAGTTTGGGAATCGCATCGTTATTTAAGACAGCGACCCACTTGCCGCGTTCCTTTCGCACGACCACATCAGGTATGACGTAGCGCGTGTCTGATAGGCTGAACGCTAGACCCGGTTTAGGATTTAGGCTTACGATCAAACGTTGGGCGCCCTTCAGCACGTCATCGTTTATGTTCAGGGATCGCTTTATGCGCACAAAATCCCGCGCGCCAAGCAAGCTTAAATGGTCGGCAACAATGCGAATCGCTGCATCGCGAAATTCGGTAGTACGTGGCAAAGCGCGCAATTGCAGTAGCAAACATTCGGAGAGCGACCGCGCGCCGATGCCAATTGGATCCATGTGCTGCAAATGCTGTAACGCGATTTGCAAATCTTCGATGTCCAATTCCAGTTCTGGCGGCAAGGCGGCAAAAAGTTCGTCCAACGATTGCGTTAAATAGCCTTCCTCATCGAGATTGCCAATCAACATTTCGACGACGTGTTTATCGCGTTCGGACAGTTGGGTCAGATTGATTTGACTAATGAGATGTTGCTGCAAACTTTCCGAGATCGCCTGGAGATCGGCGCCGCCGAATTCGTCATCGTCTTCACGCTTGGCGTTGTTCCCGGCGCCTTCCGTACCCCAATCGCTCGATGAATCCCAATCGGTGGTCTCGGCTTGGCTGGCTTCACTGAAATCATTCTCATCAGTGCTTGGCTCGGTTTCCTTAGTCGAAGTTTCTTGGCCAGGGCCGGCTAACGGTATCGCCAAAGGTGGTTCGTGATTGGTATCAACACGTTCCAGAAGCGGATTCTCAACTAAAAAAGTTTCAATTTCCTGATTCAGATCGAGCGTCGATAGTTGCAGCAATCGGATCGATTGCTGCAACTGTGGCGTAAGTGTTAAATGCTGTGAAAGCTTGAGTTGTAGGCTATGCTTCATGCGAACTGCGCAGCGAGAATCCGTTCTCCATGTGTGTCATCTTTAGAGGCGGAAATGCTCTCCCAAATAGACTCGACGCACGCTTTCATTATAGATGATTTCATTGGGTTTGCCGAAGGCTAATACGGAACCTTCGTTGACAATATAGGCGTGATCGCAGATTCCCAAAGTTTCGCGAACATTGTGGTCGGTGATCAATACACCGATGCCGCGCTGCTTCAAAAATCGAATAATGTGTTGAATATCTAACACGGCGATCGGGTCAACCCCGGCAAACGGTTCATCCAATAGAATAAAACGCGGATCGCTGGCCAGTGCCCGCGCGATTTCAACCCGGCGCCGTTCGCCGCCGGATAAACTGATCGCTGCGTTATTGCGAATATTGGTAGATGTGTAGTTCTTCCAGCAGAGTTTCCAGCCGCTGCATCCAGCGCTTCTTTACCGAGATTTTGCAGCTCCAACACGGCGCGAATGTTTTCCGCGACCGTAAGCTTGCGAAAAATCGAAGCCTCTTGCGGTAAATATGATAATCCGAGCTGGGCACGGCGATGAATCGGCAAACGGGTAATATCTTTGCCGTCCAGAAAAATCGAGCCGCCATCCTCGGGCACTAAGCCGACCATCATGTAAAAACAAGTGGTCTTGCCGGCGCCATTGGGGCCTAACAAACCGACTACTTCGCCGTTCTTTACCTTGAGTGAAACGTCTTTGACGACCGTTCGCGATTTGTAGCGCTTGGCAAGATTCTTTGCTTCTAAATACGTCGTGGGTTCGCTCGGCGAAACATCGGGTCGCGAAATCCGTCGGTCTCGGGCAACAAGAGTCTTCGGATTAGCCGGATCCATTATCCGATCTTTCTGTAGTGTGCTATCTGCATTATTTCGGTGCGGCGGATTGAACCTTCGGCTTGGGCTGCATGACAACCGTTACGCGTCCGGGCGAAGTGGAATTATTTGCCGGGTGCTGCCGCCGATCGCCTGATAAAACTCGGTCGAGCCTTCGTAAGAAACATAGTTGCCGCGCAATTCGTCTTTATCGCGCCGCAACCAGGCATTGGTGAATAGTTCAACTTTGTCGGTTTTCGAATCGTATTCAATTTGTTCGGCACTGCCGTCGACATATTCATCAACACCATCGCGCTTAGTGCGAAATGTTGCCGGCTTGCCGATACTCGTTGCTTTTTGGCTGCCATCTTTTTCTTGGCGCACGGTGATTTTTGCCGCGGTGATTTTGGTTGTTCCTTGCGTCAGAATGACATTGCCTTCGAATACACTCACCTTTTGGTTATCGTCCAACGTAACTTTGTCCGCTTCCAGATTGATCGGCTTTTCGCGATCCGCTTTTTCTGCAATGCCCGGCAGCGGAAAATACGCCCAACAGCACTACGGCGAACGACAATCGAACATCGACGTTTGTGATGGATTTATAGGTGTTTAGGCACATGATAGGTAGCTTTCACTCGCGACAGGGTTGCGACCCGTGTCTTGTTATTAATTTCCATCCCCGTGGCGATCATCGTATTTTCGCCTTCCTTCAACGTGATGGGTTGATCGGTCTTGCCCACACCGAGATCGGGAATGACGTGGAAGTAAGTCGTATCGCCCACCAGCCGTTGAAAGGTCTCAAACGGCTCGCGCACCAGTTGAACTTTGTCCAAAAAGAAAATTTCATCGGCCTTGCCGGTCAACTTCGCTCGCGTCGACAGTGACGACGCAACGGCGCCTGGTTTTTTTCCTTCGCCGAAAATTGAACGTCGTCCACGTCAGTCGAATCGTTATCGGGAAAATGCGTCATTCGTCTTTGCACGTAATAGTATACCGCTCGCCGCCGTCGATACCCAACTGTCGGGCAACGAAATTTTCCACAATCATATCCGGATCGTGTCGGGTTTTATCCGGTTCGGTTTGCTTTACTTTCCAACGACACGCATCAACCAAAACGTCAGCCCCGCCAACACCAGCATCAGCCCAATCGGCAGCCAAATTGTCGTGGCCGATTTCAATCCAGATAACTTTCCTGCAAGGCTTGCAGGGTGCCCTGGTGCGACATAATCAACTCACAGCACTCGCGCACCGCGCCATGGCCGCCGCGCGCCTGGGTAACGTAATGCGCATGTTGTTTGACGAAAGCGGGCGCATCGGGCACCGTCACCGCAAATCCAGCGCGACGCAACACCGCGACATCGAGCAAATCGTCGCCCATGTAACTCGCCTCCGCAGCACTCACCTGCAACGTAGCCGAGGAGCGAGTTAAATGTCGCGAGTTTATTTTCGCTGCCTTGATACAAATGGGTGATGCCGAGATTTTCCGCCCGCCGTTCGACGCCTCGGCTGGTGCGGCTGGTAATGATGGCAAGTTCAACGCCGCTTAGTTTCAACATTTTTAGGCCGTGGCCATCCAGCACGTTATAGGCCTTGATTTCTTCGCCCGAATCATTCAAAAACAGCGTGCCGTCGGTCATCACACCGTCGACATCAAATACGGCGATTTTGATTGCCTTGGGCGCGCGTAGCGACGTTTTGCATGGGTCAATTTTACGCCTAATCCGTGCTCTCCTCAGATGTCAGATCACGCCCGCGCGCATCAGATCGTGGGTGTGTAGCGCGCCGACCAAACGATTTTCGTCATCGACAATTAACACGCAGGTGATCTTGCGCGTTTGCATCAGTTGCGCCGCTTCTGCCGCCAGTTTGTCCGGCGCGCATCGTCCGCGGATTTCGTGTCATCACGTCGACGATTTTTACGCCGCGCAGATCGGCGTTTTTCTCCAATGTGCGGCGCAAATCACCGTCGGTAAAGATACCGAGCAGCCGATTTTCAGCGTCAATAACGGCTGTTGCGCCCAGGCCTTTGCGCGTCATTTCCAGCAGGGCTTCCTGCAACGACGCACTGCTCGTGCACCTGTGGCAAACGTTCGCCGACATGCATCAGATCGGCGACGCGAATCAGCAAGCGCTTTCCGAGCGTGCCGCCGGGATGGGTCTGCGCAAAATCGTCTTCGGAAAACCCTCGCGCCTCAAGCAAAGAAATCGCTAAAGCATCGCCCAAGGCCAGTATTGCCGTTGTGCTCGCCGTCGGCGCAAGATTCAGCGGGCAGGCTTCTTTTTCCACCGCGGTATTTAAGTGAACAGTCGCTTCGCGCGCCATAGTCGAATTGGGATTGCCGGTCATCGCGATAAGCGCGATCCCCGGCGCTTCAAAAATGGCACGAATCGCCAGGATCTCGGGACTCTCGCCGGAATTCGAAAGCGCAAGCACGACATCATCGTTGGTAATCATGCCGAAATCGCCGTGGCTCGCTTCGGCCGGATGCAGAAAAAACGCCGGCGTGCCGGTGCTCGCCAGGGTCGCGGCAATTTTGTTGGCGATATGTCCGGACTTGCCCATGCCGGTCACCACGACGCGGGCGCGGCAATTCAACAGCAGATCATGAGCGTTGACAAATGACGCATCAAGCCGCGCGGCCAAGGCGGCCACCGCGTCGGCCTCGATTTTGAGCACGTTACGAGCGACGTTCTGTAACGGCTTTCGGATCGGAAAGTTTAGTCATGGGCGATCGTTATTTTTCGACAGACAAGAGTATATGTTTGTTCCGAAGTTTCGTGTTCACGAATAAGCATATCGCCAGAAGGCGCGCCGCTGTTGCTTCGCGGCAACGCATGCTTGAAGACGCGCATCAATATTGGCCCGTAGGCAAGGCCATTGCGAAGTGATTAATGATACAGTCTGGCTATGACTAGCGCGCTATTTTCTATCGTTATCCTGCTGCTTGCCGTGGTGATCGCGGTGATGGCGTTTCGCCGGTTTCAATTTGCCGCCGATGCTCGCCTACCTCTTGGTCGGCATGACAATCGGCCCGTTCGCGCTAGGCTGGATGCCGAACGACGAAACCACGCAGCACCTGGCGGAATTCGGCATCGTGTTTTTGATGTTCAGCATCGGCCTCGAATTTAGCCTCGCGCAACTTAGCGCCATGCGCCGCACGGTGTTTGGCCTTGGTGGTGCCCAAGTCATACTGACGATCGTCATCGTCATGGCGATCGCAATGGCGATCGGCATCGACTGGCGTGGCGGGCTGACACTTGGCGGCATCATCGCCATGTCATCCACGGCGATCGTCGCGAAATTGTTGATGGAGCGGGTCGAATTGCAATCGGCCCACGGGCGCTTGGTGATGGGCGTGTTGCTGTTTCAAGATATTGCCGTCGTGCCATTGTTGGTGTTGTTACCGGCGCTCGCGCAGGAACCCGAACGATTTTTGCCGAACTTTCGGCGTCGCGATGCTCAAAGCCGTTTTGATTCTAAGTCTATTGCTTTGGTACGGCCGACGCCTGATGCGCAGCTTTTTTCATCTAGTCGCCAAGCAAAAATCATCGGAAATTTTTGTTCTGAATGTCTTGCTCGTCACCCTCGGGCCTGGCTTGGATTACCGAACTCGCCGGACTATCCATGGCGCTCGGCGCATTCGTCGCCGGCATTTTGATTTCCGAAACGGAATATCGCTACCAAGTCGAGGACTACATCAAGCCGTTCCGCGATGTGTTGTTGGGTTTGTTTTTCGTCACCATCGGCATGCGCTTGGATCTGGTGCGCGTTGATCGGCAATATCGGCTTGGGTGGTGTTGATTTTGGTTGCGCATTATCGTCGGTCAAGTTCGCCATCGTTTGGGCGCTGGCGCGGCGCGTTTCGCCACAGCACGTCGGTTTCGACCGCGAGCCGGATTGATTCTGAGCAACGCCGGCGAATTCGGTTTTGTGTTGCTTGCGAACGCCGGGCGTGTTGGGATTGTTGGAGCCGCGCCATCAACAGATCGTGCTCGCGGCGATGTTAATGTCGATGTTGCTGGCGCCGCATTGTCATCGCGCAAATGGATCGCATCGTGCTTTATTTTTGCGAAAGCGAATGGACCGAGCGCGCACTTCGCCTGCATGAACTCGCAATCAAAAGCATGGGACGCGATCGCCACGTCATCATTTGCGGCTACGGTCGCAGCGGGCAAAATCTGGCGCGGTTTTTGGCGCGCGAAGACATTTCCTTTATCGCGCTCGATGCCGATCCGGAACGCGTTCGGCAAGCCGCGGCAGCGGGCGATTCGGTGGTCTTCGGCGATGCGGGCCGGCGTGACGTTCTGCTGGCCGCCGGCGCGAATCGCGCCGCGGCGCTGGTGATCAGCTTCGCCGATGTGCCGATCTCGCTGCGAATTTTGGAGCATGCGCGCGAAGTCAATCCGGGCTTGCCGATTATTGTTCGCACGACTGACGACAGCGAATTGGAGAAGCTGCAAAACGCCGGCGCAACGGAAGTCGTGCCGGAAATTCTCGAAGGCTCGCTGATGCTCGCATCCCACGCCATGTTGCTGCTGGGCATTCCGCTGGCGCGAGTGTTGGCGCGCATCCGCGAAGTGCGGCGCGATCGCTATCATTTGATGCGTGGATTTTTTCATGGCGTCAGCGATGTCGGTACTGAAGTCGAAGACCCGGATCAACCGCGGCTTAAATCCGTCATGCTGAATCAAGGCGCCGCTGCGATCGGTCGATCGTTGGCGTCGCTGCAGACTTGACGAAATTGAGAGTGGAAATCAGCACTATCTATCGGCAGAAACATCGCTTGGCGACACCGAGTGTGGAAACGGTTCTGGAACTTGGAGATGTGGTGGTATTGCTAGGAAGGCCCGAAGCGCTGGCCATCGCGGAAGATCGCCTAATCCGCAAGGCGGATTAGGCGATTTGTAATAGCGTACTTAGAACAGGTTAACGGCTTCGCAGCTCGGAACCGGATTTGACGGATTGCCATTCAGTTGCCGTTGACATACAGGCCACCGGCTCCGGGCGGCGGCTACCCGGAGTTACGGAATTTACCGGTGAACGGATTGCCATCGTCAAGTTTTCGATCAACTTCGGCCATGATATTAGACGGAACTTGGAGACCGGATTTCAGATGGTTAACGTTCACTGCATTGCCCGCGTAATTATTCGCGTATTCCAAGGTCATGAATCCGTTATACGCATTAGTAAGACTGTTGTTGGTTCCAGGCGTTGCCGCCGATTGCCGTGGGATCAGTGCGCACAAACGGGACAAGAAATAAATCCGGCATTAGTCAAATGATGCCACGCAAACACACGTTCGGTTGCCGTAATTTGTGAGTTTCCCTGTACACAGGCACCGCCTCCACACGCAGGCGCCGCTGTCACATTTGGAATGTTCGTAGTCGCCGCCGCATAATCCCCCGGCAAAGCGCGATATCGATCCTGAAACGCAAAATAAGCCGCTGCGACTGCATTTTGTTGATCGGCGAGGTTTCGTACGCGAGCGTTTTGTACCAGTTCTTGGCCCTTCAAAATGCCGCCAAGCAGCAGGCCAATGATGACCAACACAATGGCGATTTCAACTAACGTAAAGCCGGATTGATTGCGTTTCATGAGACCCTCGCCCTGCACAAGCATTAAGATAACCTCAACAGAGCAATTTTTGTGCCAATCGGTTTTGACGGAAGTAAGTTTCCAAAATCACGTTTGTCTGGTTGGCATTACCCCGCCTAAATACAGGTTTTTCGACTTCAAGCCGCTGGCTGTGATGTTGGCGCGCCGACAAGGCTGTCGGAATAACAACAAATCTTCACAATTAGTTGGGTTGCAATTTAGCAACTGTAGCGTTTCAGGATATCTCCGGTTGATATCGATGCCAAGGCCTGGTTTTTGAGAAATCGTCACCTTGCCGTCGTGCTGAACGATGGCGGGAGAAATCAAATCCCGGCGGAAAGGGTGGGAAGACGTGTCGTATTCCAAAATGGGCTCGGTCGGGAACACGGCGTGATGGGTGACCGGTAGCGCTGCGATCAATTGAAGCGACGCGGCCTGCGCAATGCCCGATCCCCACACATGAGGATTGACCTGCACGCCATGGCTTTGCGCCAAAGCCGTGATATGACGGCAGGCGGTAAATCCACCTGCCGAACCCATGTCGGGCTGAGCAACATCGACACAGCCGCGGCCGATCAATTCGCGAAAGCCATAGAGACTATGCTCGTTTTCTCCGCCTGCGATCGGCATATCGAGCTTTTGCCGCAATGCCCGATAGCCTTCGTAGTCTTCCGGTACAACCGGCTCTTCGTACCAACGCAAGTTGTATTGCTCCAATCCTTTGCCCAGGCGCAATGCGTCGCTCAAGCCGTAGCCGTGGTTAGTGTCGACCATCAACGTGACCTCGCGCGAACCCAGCGCGCGCTTGATTTCGGCCATTACTTTCAGATCGTCGTCGAGGCCGTAGCCAAGCTTCACTTTCATCGCGCGAAAACCCGCCTCATAATGAGCAATCGCCTCTTCGCCCAAGCGCGTGGCTTCGCCTTGGCCGCTGATCCGATAAAAGCCAGTGGCATAGGCCGCGACGGTTTTACGGAAAAATCCGCCCAGCAGTGTTGCAATCGGCACGCCGAAATGTTTGCCGGCGATATCCCACAACGCAATGTCCACGGCGCTGATTGCCGCGACGACCGAACCTTTGCGACCGTAGTCGCGTGTTTGGTGATACATGCGATGCCACAGCACTTCCGTTTCCAAAGGATCGGCACCGAGAATCAGCGGCTTCAGCGCATGCTCGATGGTCGCGGCAGAAATTTGCGGCGGCTCGAGGCCTTGATTGAATGCTTCGCCCCATCCGGTAATACCGGCGTCGGTGCTGATTTCCACGATGGTCGCGGAACGTTTATGCACCCAACCCTGCGAAAATGCGAAAGGCTGGCTAAGCGGCGTGTGAAGTGCGTAGGTTTTGACGTCGATAATTTTCATTGGGTTCTTTCTTTCCAATTCTTTGAGTTTTTCGTTCAAAAAATGCCATTCTTTTGGATCGCTGATTCGTCCACTTTGTAACAAACCGCCAAGCAACACTTTCGCGCTTTCCAATTCGTTCATATCTTCGCGGATGAATATGTCCATTTGCTGCGCCCAGTGCGGCACATCAGTACTCGTCGCATGATCGCGTAACGCCTTCGCGTACCGCGCCGCAAGCGGTAAATCTTTCAATTGGTGTTTCGCAATCAATACGCAATGAGCAAGCCAGGGCCAACGCGTGTTTGGATCCTGCAAGAAATGCACGATGGACGAAATCTCAACATCTGGCGTTGCTTCGCGGCGACCGGCACTTCGCCATAAAGGCGGCTCGCGCTTAGTAGCGGATATTGGCTCCGCCGGATCGAGTATTAAAATTGTTACTGAGCCAATTGCTCGACGCGATCATAGTCCATCTCGCGAAATGGAATGCTGATACCCGGTTGATTGTCGAAAGCTTGCAAATAAAGCATTAGCATTTTCGACAACGCGATGGGTTCGTCCAAACTCGTCGCGCGCAACAATGGCACGCTTGGTAGGGCCATTAAATCCGATTGCCCGTGCCTGTCCTCGTGGCGTTTGCGCGTGTAGATAAAATTGTAGCGCCGAGCGCAAGCAACAATGCGCTAGTCAGCCGCCAAGAAACCGTGCTTAGCGGTCGCGATTTCACGTCAAAAATTCTTCCGCTTCAAATCGAACAGCGCGGCAACGCTCAATAGCGCAACATAGATGGCGCTTTGTGCGATTAGCCACGCCATATCGATGTTGGCTTGACGATTACTCAGCAACCAGCCGCTCTGCGTGAACATATCCAAACGCGGCAAAAAAAACGCGATGGCCTTCGAGCGTGGTGCTGGCGATTCGATCAAGTAGCATATTTCCGTCATCGACGCGACTCGAGCCGATCAACTGCAATGCCGCCATGGAACGCGACAGCGCGTAAAAGCCCACGACTGCAGCAAGCGAGCCGACAACTTGGTTGAATGTCAGCACGCAAAATAGACTCAACGCCGCGACTATTGCGAGTTCGAAGAATAGCGAAATCCCCAAAGCGCCGCCCGGCTCGGCGCGGCAAAAAAACACAATGGCAACGTAAACAATATAGCCAGCACCAATCGCCACGCCAAGATAGCCGAAGCAATTTTCCGACCTAAATATTGCCCACGCGATAAATCTCGCGTCAGCAACAACTCCATGACTTTGTCGTTGGCTTCGCGCACTTGGCTGACGATCATGAACGCTGCGACGATAAACACCGCCGCCAGGCGAAACAACGCGGCAAGAAATGCAATTTGAATATCGCCACTTTCGGTGATGGCAACTTGCTTTAGAAATAGGGCGAAGGCCAACGCGATCACAAGAACCAGCGCGATCAAATACAGCAAGCGATTGCGCGCCGCTTCCAGCAAGGTGTAGTACGCGATGATCAAGAAATTTTGCCGCATTTTCCGCTATCGTTTTCGCTAACTCCGATGATATAGTGGATGAACGCTTGCCCGCAAATTACTCTATTTAAATATCATTCCTTTGCGCTACCTCAATCGTCCAAAATCCAATGTTCCCCTTGGCTGCGATGCCCATGGTTATTGGTGTTTCAGCTAGCATGCCCGCAGATCGAGTATCCATGAGGCTTTCAGCCTATCCGATCAAAATGAAGTTATCGCGGCTACTTTTTAACCGCCGTTGGAGCGTGTTGCTGATGCTGGCGACCTTGCATCTCGCACTCGCTGGTGGCTTGTCCAGTTTCGCGTCGCGCGCGCTGCTGGTTTCGCATTTCGGCATGTTTCTATTGTGGCAACCCGTGTTTCGCCGCGATAGCAAATTAAGCACCGCCGTCATCCTCGCGATCGGCATTTGCGGCACATTGTTATTTCTGGCGAGTAACGCCTGGCTGGTTGCGCTGTGGCTGATCGGCCTCATCGGCACCATCGGCGGGCGCGTGTTCACGGCGCAAATGCCACGGCTTCGCATGTTTTATCAATTTGCGCTTGGCTATTTGTTGATGCTGCTGTTGTTTTGGGTCGTGCCGGTTCTGGTGGCGGGCCTCGAATTGCCGCCGAATCTCGAACACGCGGTTCGTTTTGGCTTACCGCTCTTGCTGGTGGTGATGTCGTTATTGCCATTGGAAAGCGACGAAGTCGATGCGGGCCGCGTCGTTGATTTTGTCTATGGCCTGCTATTTTTTCTACTCGTCAGCGTGCTGGTGCTCGCGAGCCTCGCTTTCACCAAACAAGCCGGCAACTATTATCTTGCTCTGCTCTTCACAACGCTTGGCGTCGGCCTGGCCTTGCTGCTGTTAGGCGTTCTTTGGAACCCGTCGGGCGGGTATTCGGGATTACAAACGTTTTTCTCGCGCTACCTCCTTAGTCTCGGATTGCCGTTCGAAACTTGGCTACAACAACTTGCCGAAGGTGCGGAAAAATACGACGATCCCGATGAATTTTTACGTTTTGCCGCCGATCAACTCGCGCGTTTACCATGGATAGTGGGGGTCGCGTGGCGATCGCCCCACAGTTCCGGCGAGATCGGAAAATCCGGCACCCACGAAGCCAGTTTTTTGACACACGAATTGAACATTCAGCTCTACACGCGTATTCGACTAAGTCCGGCGATCGTATTGCACTTGCGCCTTCTGACGCAGTTACTCGGCGCGTTTTACGAAGCTAAACAGCGTGAACAATTGCTCAAGCAAAATGCCTACATTCAAGCCGTCCACGAAACCGGCGCAAGATTAACCCACGATATCAAAAACCTTTTGCAGTCGCTGTTCACGCTCGCTTCTGCCGGCGAAAATCTGCAAAGCGATCAAATGGACAGTTACGCTAAATTAATTCAGCGCCAACTCCCGCCGCTCACCAAACGCCTGCAGCTCACACTCGAAAGCCTGCGTGCCCCGAAAGAACAGTCGGTCGGGATGATGGTTGGTGCGCACGAATGGCTCGACAATCTTAAAGCCCGCTACGAAGGCCGCAAGATTGAATTCGAAGCATCCGGACCGGGCGACGTTCAAGTGCCAAAAAACCTTTTCGACAGCGTCGCGGAAAATCTACTCGAAAATGCACGCCGCAAACGTATTACCGAACCGGAAATCGCAATCCGCCTCACCCTCGATACCCATGAAAATATCAAACTATTGGTGTGCGATCGCGGCAGCGCCATTAAATCGGATATCGTCACAAAACTATTCCATCAACCCGTTAGTACTGAACAGGGTACCGGCATTGGCCTTTATCAAGCCTATCGGCAGGCGCAAAGTGCGGAATTTGGCTTGGCGCTGGAATTTAATCAAAATGGCGCGGTTTGTTTTTCGCTGACGCGGAACGACTAGTTGCTGATGCCAAGTTTGGCGTGAAGTAACAGTTGAGCCGCGCCCAGCTAAGGCAGGCGTCCTGCAGCTATCATTTTTGCATAGAGAATATTGGGTGAAAGCCAGATGACGATATCGTCAAATTCGCCGTTAGGATTATTTTCGCCGGCTCGCTCGTGGCTGACGAATGTCCGATTGTTGTCGGCGGAATTGGGATTCGGATTGGCGTTCTCATCGACGCGCAGGCCACCAGGATCGGGGCGGTTCGCGTTGGGGCCCGTCGAATAAATCACCGCGATCGCGTTGCCGATCAATAAGTTTCCCGCAATTGCCGAGAGAACGCTTAGGTTGGGCGCTAACGTGGCCATGCCGACGTTACGCATCTCGCCGCTGACGTTGGGTGGCGCACCAAGACCAGTGAAGTCGAAGATCGCATTCGGATTTAGGGGAGTTGGCGATCCAATCGGGCTACGATCGACGTTGCTGATAGCGTAACGAATACGGTTGTTCCAGGCATCGAGCACGAAGCCCGCGCCATCGTTGGGTCCGATGCCCAATACAGCACCCGGTACGAAGCCGTTAAAAAAATTGGAACAACGGCCATTGTTTGGGTCCCCGCCCGCCAACCAACTTTCCAGGCCATTGCCACCGGCGGACGACGGGCAAGGTAAACGTCCGTTCGCCGCCGCGAACCCGATTAACGCCTCGCGAATGTCCAAAAGCGTTTTCTGCGTTTCCGTGACGCGTCGCAGCTCGACTTGAGTAGTAAACGGAATCAATATTCCGGCTAACAATGCGCCGAGGATGAGCAGCACGATCGCCAGTTCGATCAGCGTAAAACCCTGTTGCCCGATTGTCGTTGTGCGCGTCACTGCGAATTCAATAGTAGAGCTGATCGTTGAATGAGGCACTTGCCGCGGATTGCCGGTCAAATGTCAGCGCAGTGGCGATATCCTGATTATTGGCGCTGTCGAAATAGTTATTCACGTCTGCGCTCGGACGCGCTTGCGTAAGGACTAGATTGCCAGCCATCATGACTAGGAATTTCACGTCGCTGCGCGTGGGGTTGCCATCCACATTGATTGTTAGGCAAGGACATGCGCCAGCGGTGCCAGGCACCCATCCTGGGCCAATGGCGCCCAAGGCGAATTCATGCCAGCGATTGTCCGTCACCCACTCGGGGAGTTCGGGGTACAGCCGAATGCCGGAGGTTACCAGAGTACCTGACCCAGCACGCAATGAGCGTTCGCCGATTTTGACGCCGGCGGCGTTGTAGTCCGTGACGATTACGCAACGAGTCAGAAAAGTTGTCACGCACGCAGCAAAAGTACCGCTTGGTCGCGTGACTTGCCGCGTAGTGAATGTCGTTGCCGTTGCAGGAACATGTGTGGCTGTGACGTTAGCCCAACCGCTTGAGTATTCAATTTGAACCTCGCGCCTCGCGACGCCCGGCACCGGGTTAAGGATGGCCCCACTGCAGTTGACGGTCTTCATACTCCGCCAAATGCACTTGCCGTTGCTGACCACTAAGCTCGGGGCAGGATTTCGAACCACGTTATCATCGACGGCACCCACCGTCGTTTCGATTGTGCCGCCGGTGATACGCCAACTAAACTCCGTTGTGAATTCCTGGCCCACCGTGTAAAACGGCACGAGGCCAACACGACTACCAGCCACCGCTTGATAGTTCGCGGCAATGCTTGGGTCCGCAAAAGGCGCCAGCCACGGATAGGTTCCATATTGATCATGAAAACGTTGAACGCCAGCGCGAATTTCTTGGCCTGCGCGCTGTTCGATTTTCGCCATCAACTCATCGATAGTGATATAGATCAAGCGATCGTTAAACGTTGCGCTAGGGTCGGCCTGAATGAAATCATTATCGAGATCGGCATTGCTGAAAGTAAGCGTGCAAGGAGGCCCGGGGCACTCGGCGGTCACAGTCGTTATCGTGACAGTTGCTGCATCGAGATATTGATTCGGCCCGGCGAGGTTCGGCGGCGGCGGGCGCGACTGGTTGTTTATGGCGGAACCAGGAACAAGGATGACCACCGCGACACGATTCGACAACACGACGCCGCGACCATCACGAACCGTTAGCCATGGAAAGGGTAGCGCGGTGGCGGTTGGGCAGACAAAGCCTGTGTATGAAAACGCGAGGATTTCTGAATTAAAGTATTCGAGGCATGTTTGAAACGCTAGGTTTCCCGATAGCGCGTACCAGGGCACCGTTCCGATAACGTCGTTTTCGCCGGACGATGGACTCGACAATCCAAAAGTACGCCACGGCAGGCGGCCCAAACATCGAACGTTGGCGTTATCGATGATGAGCGGAAGTCCATTGGGCTTTGATTGATCGAAGCAGCCCAATTCGGAATCGCCGTTGTAATTTCTAGTTGCGGCCGTGTCGGCTACCACGTCAGGCACCGATAGGTTGCCGGGACCTTCCGCAACACCCGAGGCCGAGACCGCTGCCGAGATTATTGTGTCGCGCGCCAAGTTGAGAATCTCGATGTATTCCCTGTCCCGGGCGAGCTTCACGCGGGCGGGCGACAAATAGCCGGTCAGCGCATAACCCGCCGCAAGAATCAACACGACAAAAGTCAACAGCAATCCAATGCCATGCTGTTTTCGGAACGGCGGATACTTGCGCGACGAGCTTACTGCTTTCCCCTTTTGTATTGCGGTCGGTGATTCATCCAAACGGTGTTATTCCCGCTGCTGCGAATCACTTTCCCCGTCACTTTCGGTTCCGGCAAGGTCACCGATTCCATGACCTTGGCGCTCGCCACCAGTTCCTGCTTGGACAACGCTTCTCGCGCTAAATCAGGCGCGGGAAGTACGCGCTTTTGATTCAACAGCCGGCGTTCTTCGGCGCTAAAGAATAAGCGGCCCAGTTCGTCCGCCTGCGCATCGGGAATTCCTGTCGCGAGCAGAATCAACAGCGCCGTGCACTTCTGCATGGATCGCCTGCTCACGACGCTTTCTCCTTCACCGTGATCCACTGCATCGTACAGCCGCCGGCAAGATTCGGCTCTTTCGCCTCACGTGAGCCAAATGCCGCGCGGCTGAGCGAACATGAATCCAGCACAAATACTCCTGGCACTTCCTTCTTAAAATCGCTCAGAAAATCGAGCAAATCCTGTTCATGAAGCAGCGAGAATTTAAAGTCTATTTACTTGCATATGCGGCGACGTTGCTCACCACGTGGTCATTTTTTTTTGTGCGGACAAGTGCGTAGTCGATATTGAAAATATGATGGCGATCGCGTAGTCGATGAATCGGTCTCGATCCAATCCAAGCGTTTTTCTTCGCTGAATAGGCCTTTGGCGCCAAGTTCCGCATAGGTGATTTGTTTTCCGCGAAGAATTGTCGCTGCGCACGGGCGTTGGCGAGCTGCGCGCGTGCCGCACCGAAACTACGTTTCGCCGACATCTTCTTCGCCTCGCGCCATTTTCTGGTATTGCCATGAACCTACCCATACCGGCGAGACTGACGAACCGCCGCAAGCAAAAAAAGTAGCGCGCCGCGCAATAAGTGAAACATCGTCGGAGTTTTATTTTGATCATGACCGGCGGCGGCATAATTATTCAATGCGAAATCCGCATCGTGCGGTTCCGTATGCGGGCGCGCACTTCCACGTAGGCTCACATTTGCGCTTGCGTCCAGCGGTTGAGCGAGTACCCTGACGCATCGCGACCAAATCTTTTTCGATCGAGCTTCTTCAACGTTCGCGAAACGCTCGAGCGCTTTGCGTTGATCTTGGCCGACGTCATCGAATCAGCTTCCATGATTAGCACTTGATATAGGCGTCCATCAATCGGTGTTGCTTACGGCACCGCTGTTTTGTCCGGCGGGCGGCGCACTGTCAAGTCCTGAGACGCCGATCCAGCAATTGGCTTATTTGGATCATTCGTCGTTACCCATGTGAGGCTGACAATTTCAGCATCGGGAAAACGCGCCAGGATGCGGCTTAGCGCAACCGCAGCTGTGCGAAAAATCAGGCGAGTTGCTTACGGTTTGATTGTAGAAATTGACGGTGTTTCCCATCACCTCTGCTGCAACGCTGGAATTCGGCAATCCGCGCATGATGACCTGTCGTTCCTGTTCGATCAGCGTTGTTTCATTTTGAATTTGCTGCACCCGATTCATGGTGAATTTGCCGTCGATGAAATTCGCGCTACCAAGCGACGCGCTGATGGCCAACGCGCCAACCCCCGCTGCAATCGCGGTTTGCTTCACGCGCCAAATCATGGAACGATGCGTGAGTTCCTTGCCGCGCGAAATGATTTTTCGGGGCGACCCGGCCGAGCAAATGCAGCAACACCCATTCCGCGTTCGAGTTACTCAGCGGCTGCGTCAGGCCGATGTTTTTGCCGCTTTGGCAATGTCGGCAAATTCGTATTCCAGTCCCGATTGCTGTGGCAGCATATCAGCCTCGCCTTTTAATTCGTTTGGGTCGGCGAGGATGCAAACGTGTAACGCCTCGCCCGATTCAAAGTAGCGCAGGCTTTCCAGATACTCCCAGGTTTTTCGAACTTCTTCGCCAATTGCCGCGGCCGGTTCTGCAACTGTGCACTGCCGAACGGCGTCATGCGACTGAATTTGGTTTTGCCCAAATGCGTGTAACTCTGCCGCAAGATGGTTGCCCTGATGCAGCGTCACTAACAACTACATGTTTTGCGGTTGACCAAGTGGCTTGAGCAAGCGCGCCGACAGCAGCGGCGCGGAATAAATGCCGACCAGCGGCGCACGCGCTGCGTCGAGCAAATCGAGCCACGGCGTGAGCAATTCCGGATTGGTAATCGAGGTGTACAGCACGCGATCATCGCGCCGTCCGGCGCTTTCGCGATCCAACACCACCGCGTGACGAAATGGCGTACCGCGAAACATTTGATTCAGTTTTCGATCGAGTAGCAGCGCGTCGATCGCCGCCACGAACGTGAGGAATCGTATCGAGCCGAAAATCTTCTTCGATCAGATCGACCAGAAAATACACCCGAAGCTTGGCCCATCGCTTGAGATGATTCTCGAAGGCAGCTTGACCGTTCGCATCGACCTGCAAACGATTCGGCGGCGAGTGTTTTACCATTGCGCCAGATCACCGACAGCAAACGCTCATTGGTCAAATAGAGGAGATGTTTTCTAAGCATGTTTTACTTGCCGCAAGAGCCGCATGGATACTAGGTCGTGGCAAGGCATGCCTGGTGAGGCGCATGCGTATTGCCTCTCCGGGCTTTTAGATTTTGACTTTGCTAATTGCATCGTAAATCGGTCCGAAGACAGGCAGCAAGGTCAATACCAAAATGGTGCCGATCACCAGAATCGTCATCGGCTCGATCAATTTCTGTACAGCCTCAATTGCTTCTTTGACATCGCGATTGTAAAAATAACTGACGTTGAGCAACGCGTTGTCCAAGCCGCCGGTCGATTCGCCAACTTTCAGCATGCGCAACACGAGAGGTGGGAATAACCCAACATTCTGAAAGGCTTCGGTCAGACTTTTTCCATCGGCAATCGAGCGGCCCGACCTGCTCTAAGCCTGCTTCGATCACTTTGTTGCCGGAAATTTTTTCGGAAATGCGAATGCAATCAAGAATGGTGATTCCCGATGCATACATTAGGGCAAAAAACGTCGAAAAGCGCGCGAGAATGATGCGTCGGTTCATCGTGCCGATAACCGGCAGTCCAGATTTAACTCGTCGATTCGATAACTGCAAGCTTGCTGCTCGACTTGGCCCAGGCACCAAATGCGACGATTAGTGCGATGGGCAGAAACAATGCGACATACCAATAATTGACAAAAAAATTCGACACCGCAATCAAGATCTTTGTACTGGTCGCGATATTCGAATCGAGTGTTCTAATCACGGTCACGAGCTTGGGGACCAGATAAATCATTAAAAAGAACACGACGCCTAACACCACAACACCGGTTACGGCTGGATAGATCACGATGTTACGCGTTTGCTTGGCGATTTCATCCTGCCACTTCAAATTTTCGGTAAGCTTCGATAACACCGCGCCGAGTTGCCCGCTGGCTTCGCCTGAGCGTACCAAGTTCACGAATACCGTATCGAAGATGCGCGGGTGTTCCGCCAACGATTCCGACAATGTTTTACCACCCTCGATTGTTTCGATCATGTTCGCCAACACTTCGCGAAACTGCGGTTTGTCGACGCTATCGCGCAGATCTACCAGCGCGTCGATAATCGGGACGCCGGCGTGTAGCAATTGCTCCAAGTGAAAACAAAAGTTGATCAGTTCTTGACGATTAATGGGTGACCCAAATTGAAAACTTTTAAGCGCGCGCGACGGCTTACTCGCGATCAAATCCAAACTCATACGCTTTAAACGCATTTCCAAATCGAGCGCGTTTACTGCGTCGATACTGCCGCGAATGATCTTGCCTTGATTGTCCATGGCGCGGTAGGCGAACTGCATGGCGCTACTGAATACGATCGGTTAAGTCGACAACGCGGGAAATTTCGTCAAGCGACGTTTCGCCGCTTAACACTCGCCGAACGCCATCGTCGGCGAGAGAGTGGAAGCCCTTTTCCTCCGCCCGTTTGCGCATTTCGCGACCTGTGGCGCGGCGAGCGACTAACTCGTCAAGGTCCGCATCCATTTTGAGAATTTCCATGATGGCCATGCGGCCCTTATAGCCTGTGCTATTGCAGTGGCTACAACCGACGGCCTGGTAAACCATCGGCACCGGCGCATCTTTGTTGTGTCGAAGTAATTGCAATGTTGTCGGGTCTGCGGCCATGGGTTTTTTGCAGCGCGAACATAGGCGACGCAGTAAACGCTGCGCGATTACGCCGATGATATTGCCGGCCATGATGTCCGGCAAGCACGCCAAGATCGAGCAAACGCGGAATCGCGCCGATCGCAGAATTGGTATGCAGCGTGGAATAAACCTGATGGCCTGTCATCGCGGCGCGGAAACGCCATTTCCGCTGTATCTTGATCGCGAATTTCGCCGACTAAAATCACGTCGGGATCTTGCCGCATCATCGAGCGAATGCCATTGGCAAAATCAAGCTTCACCGCTTCGTTCACCGAAGTTTGTCGAATCAGCGGCATCGGATATTCCACCGGCTCTTCAAGGGTCATGATGTTAATGCCCTCGACATTGATGCGATTCAAAATCGAATAGAGCGTTGTGGTCTTGCCGCTGCCGGTCGGGCCGGTGACGAGAATCATTCCTTCCGGCCGCGCGATCATTAACTGCAAGGTTTGCTAGGCCTTGTTCCTGCAGACCCGAGTTGTTCGATCGGCACGATGCCTTTTTGCCGATCGAGAATTCGCAGTACAATATTTTCGCCGTGCGTTGTCGGCAAACTCGACACGCGAAAATCCACTGGATGCCCCGACAACATCAATGAGAATCGGCCATCTTGCGGCGCGCGTGTTTCGGCGATATTCATATTGCTCATGACTTTCAGGCGCACCACCATCGCCGACCAATAATTTTTGTGCAGCGAGCGAATTTGCCGTAGCACGCCGTCATAGCCGATAACGAACCCGCAGAAAACCATGTTCTGGTTCGAAGTGAATGTCCGACGCGCCTTGCTTCGCGGCGTCGTTCAAAATCGCGTCGCACAATCTGACCACTGGCTGGCTGTATTCATCGAAATTCGCCTGAATACTGGCGTAGTCGATTTCGCCGGTTTCGATTTCGTGCAAGATGCCGTCGATCGAAAGCTCGAAATCCATAATATTGTTCGATGCCGGCGATAATGTCAGATTCCCGCGCCAGCATTGGCTCTACGCGAATGCTATCGGGAACCAGCGCGCGAATTTGATCCAACGCCACAACATCGGTTGGATCGGAAATCGCGGTAATCAGTTTATTTTCTTCAGGGATGAACGCGACCGGCAATACGTGATAACGCCTTGCCGCTTCTTTCGGAATGAGCGCCAACGCGGCCGGATCGGCCACCGTATTGGAAAGATCGATGGCAACTTGACCGAGATTTTCCGACAAAATATCGCGGATCGTCGCCTCAGAAACGAAGCCGAGGCTGACCAGAATTTTGCCGAGCGGAATGTTGCGTTTTTTCTGCTCGATCAGCGCGATGCGCAACTGATCGTGACTGATGATGCCTTTTTCCAACAACACCGCGCCGAGCGGCTGTTTTGCGCTCGAATTCGAAACGGCAGATTTGGCCGGAACCGCAGACATGGTGATCGCGTTACTGTGCTTGCCCGAGCTCGTTCAGGCGGGCATCAATGTCAGCTGAACGAAAACGCGCGCCTTGAATCTTCGCAAGTTCTTGCGCTTTTTTATAATAGATAATCGCTTGCTTCGATTGATTCAATTGATCGAGACTGACCGCCAAATTGTAGGCATAGTCGGCGTTGCCTGCGTCTGCGCTGAAGGCATCGAAGTAGGCTTGTTGCGCCTCGTCCCAGCGCCCTTGATTGGCGAATTGATTGCCCAGAGCGAATTGCAATGGCGCGGAATCCGGTGAGCGGGCAAGCTCGAATTTCAATTGACTTTCGCTCGGGCCGCCAGGCTGACGAAGCGACGCTAAGCCGGCAAGAGCCGCCGCGTTCTGCGGATCGAGTTCTAAGGTTCGTCGATAGTAGCGCTCGGCGCCATTCATGTCGCCTTGGTTGCCGGCGATGGTAGCGAGTCCGAGCAGGGCGTCGGTATTGAATGGATCGCGCTCGGCTGCGATGCTGTAAAGCCGCTTAGCTTCAGCGCGATTGCCTGATAGCAGGGAATTGTACGCAAGTGCAATGTCGGCATCGAAACCGTTTTCAGCGTTCCTGCCAACGTTGATCGCACCGTTGTCGGAGGCAGCTTTGGCGCGTTTGGTTGATTGGCTGCGCCGGGCCTGGCCGATTTCACGTTTGACGATTGCTTCGGAAGAAACATCGCTCGCTGTTGCCACGGATGCGTCGCTTTGAAACGGCTTGCGTTTCGGTGTTTTTTGCCGTGGGCCTTGCGGTACCTCGGCATCAACCGATTCAGAAACAGGAGGTGCTTCGACGGCTATATTGGGCGAGGAAGCGGACGGACTTTCTGCAACTTTAACGTCAATCGGAGGCGTCTCAACAGCCGTTGTCGGCTCTGCGGGCTTCAGCGGCGGCGCAACGTCCACTGTTCTTTCGGGTTGCGGCGCGACGGGGCGCGCTTGAACGGACGGATATACGGGACTGGGCGGAAACGCGAGGCTATACCAAACATAGAATCCGCCGCCGGCCAATATCAGCGCCGCCAGTCCGAGCAACGCAAGCATACCTGCGCGGCTTCGGGCGGCAGGTCGTTTAGCGTCGAACAATGTTTTTGCCGCTTCGCGTTCTTGAGTCCTGATCGCTTGATCTGATTTCGTCGCGGCCCAGGATTTTGCCGTAACGGTGGCGGGCGCTGGAGCCGATACAATGGGTTCGCGCCGCGTGATATTTTCTACCGGTTCTACAAATTTTGGCTCGGTGCGCGCAGAGGGTTCGGCTACTAACGTCGTTTCTGTGCCGATGACGGGATCAGTCGACGACTCCGTTAGGGACCAATCGAGCGACGTCGTCGCGCTATCAACAGCCCGCTCGATTGTGTTGCGCGCATCGAGTGCGGGTTCCGATTGGCCATTCTTGGCCCGTTCTGCGCGCTTTAACGCATCGATTAACAGGCTCATCGCGGCGTCGGTCGCGACGGCGTGCGACGCAGAAAGTCGTTGTCCGGCAAGGCCGAGCGGTAGCTGCGCAGATCACCATCGATACTTGCATCATGCACCACGATCGGCCGCAAAAAAATCACCAGTTCAGTTTTCGTTGTCGCATCGTCACGAAAACTAAACGCATCGCCAGCAATCGGGATTCGAGAAACGCCGGGCAATCCATCGCGTTTTTTCTGCACGCTATCTTGCATCAAACCGCCAAGCACGGCGATTTGGCCGTTGGAAATCTTCAACATCGATTCCATTTCGCGGGTTTGAATTTGCGGCACACGGCTAATCACGCCGGCAGTCGCGAGATCGGGATTGGGATCGTTAACGAAACTGGTGATGCGCGAAATCGTTGGTCGCACGTTGATCAGCACGCTATCGGTATCGCTTATCTGCGGCTGCACGCTCATCACAAAACCGACCGGCACCGAATGCGCGGTGGTGCTGAAAGTTTTCTCCGACACGCCTTGTGTAGTCGCGGTAACTGAGGCGGTGATGCTGAAATACACCACGTTATCGACTACTTTCAACATCGCCGTTTGATTGTTCAGCACCATTAATTTCGGACTGGAAAGCACGCGCGTCGTGCCGAACGAATCGAGTAAGCGAATTGATGCCGCGATATTGCCGCCGAAACGCGCTGCCGCGTTGGCATAGCCAATGATGAAATTCGGTGCCTGGCCCAGCCGTCCCGCCGCCAGATTTTGACTAATGCTGACGCCATTTCCGCCGTTGGCGATTCGACTCCAATCGACGCCGGCCTGATAGTTTTCATTGAGCAAAACTTCAACGACGGTCGCTTCAATCAGGACCTGGCGCCGAGCAGAACCTACTACGGCGTCGAGAAATTCCTGAAGTTTCTCATGCTGACGTGATGTTGCACGGATGCTGATGATGCCGGTTTCGGCGTTGGCGATTACGGATGCCGCTTCGCGATACGTGACACGTCGCGTTGTCGTCGTCTCCGCACCTTCGATTTCGCCCACCTTTTTGGTTTCGTAGATGCCACCGAATGGTTCATTGCCTTTGGCAGATTTTTTTCCAGTCGAAGTTGCGGCGTTACCCGTTGCAGTTTGCTGAAGGCGTCGTTCCGTTACAACATCCGCGCTACCGTCCGGCAATACTTTGTCGGTTTCCTTAAGAATATCCTTAACGTTCTGAACGAGCGTTTCCCAAAATCGATTTTTCGACGAATTCGTTACGTTTGTGGTTGAATTATTACCGCCCTCGCCGCCTTCAGTTGCTGAGCCAGTCGTCGCGATTTGCGTCGAGATTGCTACCTGCGACGTCATATCCCGGGACATGTTCACGTAGTCAATTTTGTAATTGCGCAGGAATGGCGAATCGCGCATGACCAGCAAAGTACGGCCCTCCAACTCATAGCGCATATCGACTTGCTTCGCGACGCGACTCAGAATCTGCGGCAGACTTTGATCGATCGCGTTGAGCGTCACTCGGCCGGTGATATCCGGCGAAATATCGACATTTATTTTTGCGTCACGCGCCAGCGCGATCAACAACTCTTGAACGTTGACGTTGTTCACTACGACCGTATATTTTTCCGCCTTGGGGGTCGGCCGCGGCGGTGGTGGTAGCAAAACTTGATTGACCGGCGCGGGAATCGTGCCGCTGCGTGGCGTGTCCGCTTGGATGTGAGTCGGCGATGGCGCGATAGGCGCAACACCACAGGCAGACAACGTTCCGGTTAGCAGCGCTGGCCAAAAAATTGACCGATGTATGTTCATATTGCCCAAGTAATCAGGACTATTTAGAGCTGAAGTATATCACTATTAAATTAATATGTTTCAATGATATGCGAGATTAATTGAATGTATTATTTAAGAAAAATATCGACTTCAATTCTTTTTCGTTTGAGCTGCCTGGAAACGTCCGTGGATACTATATCGCAACCTTATATGCCTGAAGAGGCGCGCCAGTATTGGCTCGCAGGGCATGTTACATTTTGCCGTGCGCGCCTTATCGTGCCGTTTGCGCGGCGGTCTGCTCAAGTGGGGATGTGTCATGCAGCGGAGAAATTGCCCACACCGAAAATGCCAAGGCCACCGCCGCTACGCTACCACCGAGCACCCACGCCAACGCCGGCGACCACCATCGCGGCCGACTAAAATCGCTGTCTTCAATTGCGGCGGTGACGTGGCGCGGCTCGACGGTGTAGGTGCCATCGGCATAGGCCGCGAGCAATGTTTTGTCGGCCAAAATATTAATGCGACGGGTCAGCCCTTCGGATACCGACGTGATCATCGCGACGCAGCGCTCAGTGAATACATCCGGTCCGTGATAGCCCGCCGCACGTAAACGAAAATTGAGATAGTCGCCGATATCTTTTTTTGGCATCGGACGCAGAAAAAAACTATGGGTGATGCGTTCTTTCACTTGGCGCATGTGTGGTTTCGCCAAATTTTGATCGAGCTCCGGCTGACCAAACAGCACGATCTGTAAAAGCTTATCGCGATTGGTTTCCAGGTTCGATAATAAGCGCAATTCTTCCAACGTTTCCAGCGGCATTGCATGCGCTTCGTCGATCAACACCACCACTTGACGCCCCTGCCCATGAAGCTTGATCAGGTTTTCTTGAATTTTTTCCAAAACGCCGGCGGTGTTCAGCGTTTTAGTTTTCAGCTTTAAATCCGCAGCAATGGCTTGTAAAATTTCGTCACGTGTCAGACTCGGAATGGCGAGGTAAATCGTCTCGACGTTAGCGGGTAATTTCTCGATCAAAACCCGGCAAAGCATGGTTTTTCCTGCGCCAACTTCGCCGGTGACTTTCACCAATCCTTCGCCGGCGCGAATAGCGTAAATCAGCGCGTCGAGCGTTGCGCCGCGATTCGCGCCAGAGAAAAAAAACTCCGTGTGCGGCGTGATCTTGAACGGCGCTTGCGCCAAACCAAAATGTTCCAGATACATCATTTTGACACCGCCTTTCCAAACACATCCATGCGGCTATAAAGCGTGGTGCGGTTGATGCCAAGCGATTTCGCCGCGTTGCTGACATTGCCGTGGGCCAGCGCCAGTGCGGCTTCCACGAAGGCTTGCTCGGTCTCGCGAAGCGTGTCGTCCAAGTTGAAATTCTTTTCTTTTTGCAAACGGCGTTTGGCCGATTCCAATAACGACTGCGGCTCGTTGCTCTGGGCGCGATCGGGATCCGGTTCCAAATCAAATTCCGCCTCGATCTCCTCCGCTTCCAATTCATGGCCGGCGTACTTCGCCGATAGCCGAATGACAACATTTTTTAGCTCGCGCACGTTGCCCGGAAAATCGTAACTAAGCCATCGAACCAAGGCGTCGGCACTCAGCGAGAACGGCACGCTTGTATGCTGGCGCGCAAACAATTTGCGGAAATGATCCAACAAGAGAACTCGGTCATTTCCCAAGTCGCGCAGCGGCGGCACGCTAATGCTAAAAACGCTCAGGCGATGGTACAAATCCGCGCGGAAACGCCCAGCTTTAATTTCTTTGCGAAGATCGCGATTGGTGGCGGCGATGACGCGCGCTTTACTTACGCGCGTTTGCGTCTCGCCGACGCGTTGGAACTCGCCGTTCTCAAGCACACGCAATAATTTCGCCTGCAACTCGATCGGCAATTCGCCGATTTCGTCGAGAAAGAGCGTGCCCGAGCCGGCGTCTTCAAAATAACCGGATTTTGCGCCGACTGCGCCAGTAAACGATCCTTTGCTGTAGCCAAACAACGTCGGCTCCACCAATGTCGGCGAAATCGCGGCGCAGTTTAACGCAAAGTAAGGTTGTGGCGCACGAGGGCTCAGATGATGCAGTGACGCCGCGACACGTTCTTTGCCGCTACCCGATTCGCCTTCGATCAACACCGGATGAATCGATCCGGCGTAAAGCGCGAGTTGGCTTCGAAGTTTTTGAATTGGCGCGCTTTCGCCGATGATTTTGCCGGGGCCATCTTTGGCGTCGCGGGCATCGTTCAAATCGGCGCTGTTGAGGCGCAGAGCATTGTTCAGCAGCGTTTTCAAATGCTCCGGCTCACAGGGCTTGGGCACCAAATCTACCGCGCCTAGCGCGCGGGCACGACGCGCATTCGATTCTTCGTTTTGCCCGGACAAGACCAAAATGCGAATGGCCGGCGCATGGGCAAGCAATTCCGCAATTAACTGAAATCCTTCGATGGGTAACTGCGGCGTCGGCGGCAGGCCGAGATCGACCAGGGCAAGATCGGGAATATCCGCGGTGGTTCGCAACCAACTGATCGCTTCGGCACGGGAACCGGCGACATGGACATCGAAATCACGGCTCAACACAAAATTGAGGGTGTCGGAAATCAGTGGATCGTCGTCCACCAGCAGCAAGCGCGGTTTAATATCGCTCATGATGTCTTATTCCAGCGTGGGTTCCTCAATGCAGCGTAAAAAAGCCGTTTCCAGATCGATCGCACCGGCCTCGGAATACTTCGCCCGTAGCGCGTCGGTTGTGCCATGAAATTTCAACTGGCTGTTGTGCAACACAGCGATGGTGTCCGCCAACTCTTCAATATCGGCCAAGGCGTGAGAGGTAAAGAACACGGTTTTGCCGTCGCGCTTGAGTTCCATAATTTGCGCTTTGACGCGGGCACGAGCACGCGGATCCAGACCGCTCAATGGCTCGTCCAGAATAAGTAGGCGCTTGTTGCTCAACAAGCAGGCGACAAGCCCCAATTTTTGCGTCATGCCTTTTGACAAAGATCGAACTGGCTTGTCCAGCGCGTTAATATCCAAATCGAGCGCGCGAAATCGATCGCTGACTAGGGCTTCATCGAACGCGCCGCCATCGAGTTTGGCCATATAAGTGAGGAAATCCCGCCCGGTTAAATAGTAGGGCGGGACAAATCGTTCGGGGAGAAATGCAACGGGCGCGCGCGCGATTGTGTCGGTATGGTTCACGCCAAAAATTTCAATCGCGCCGCTATCCAGTGCAAGCAAATCCAGCAAACATTTCAGCAAGGTCGTTTTCCCCGCGCCATTCACCCCGGCGAGGGCAATACATTCCCCTTCCGCAATCCGCAGGGAAAAACGATCGAGCGCGACGGCCGTGCCGTAGCGTTTCGTTATATTTGAAAAATAAATCGCAGCGTCAGACATTTAGGTTGTGAAGCTTATGCCAAATCTAGATATTTGGCAAGGCACACAAGACGCCACGGCAATAGTGCGCAATTAGCGATAGCGAATGCTGCGCATAGCCCGGGTTCAGCAATTCGTTTACACTACGGCGAATTCCCAATCCAACTAATCGCTTGTCTGAAGATAACCTAGTTGATATTGCCGAGCTGCATTTCGGTTACGGCACGCGCCCGATTTTGAAGGGCATCAATTTGCGCATTCCACGCGGCAAAGTCGTCGCGATCATGGGCGGTAGTGGCAGCGGCAAAACAACACTGCTAAAGCTCATTGCCGGTCAATTAAAACCCTCGCGCGGCAGCGTAAAAGTCGATGGCGAAGTCGTTCACGAACTTGACCACAATGGCTTGTATCGCGTACGCCGCAAGATGGGCATGCTGTTTCAGTTCGGCGCGCTGTTCACTGATATCTCGGTATTTGATAACGTCGCGTTTCCATTGCGCGAGCAGACCGATTTGCCGGAATCCATCATTCGCGATTTGGTGTTGATGAAGTTGCATGCAGTGGGTTTGCGTGGCGCGCATGAACTGATGCCGAACGAACTGTCAGGCGGCATGGCGCGACGTGTGGCGCTGGCGCGCGCGATTGCGTTGGATCCGAGTTTGATTATGTACGACGAGCCGTTCACCGGGCTCGATCCGATTTCGCTTGGCGTCATCGGCAATCTGATTCGCCGTTTGAATGACGCGCTCGGCGCAACTTCAGTGGTGGTCACTCACGATATTCAAGAGTCGGTGAAGATCATCGATTACATTTTTCTGACGGCGAAAGGCGAGATCGTCGCGCAGGGTTCGCCACAAGAATTGCTCGATTCGAGCGATCCGTTGGTGCATCAATTTTTTCACGGCGAGCCGGACGGTCCTTCGCCGTTTCACTATCCCGGAAAAAATTACACCGATGATCTTGGTTTGAAGGCCATTAATGGTTGATGGATTGCTCGATTGGTTTCGCTTAATCGGCGGAAAAACGATCAACGCGGTGTGGCGCATCGGCTCCGGCACGCGCTTTTTGTTCTTGATTCTGTTTTATTCGGGCACCAGTTTTCGCCGCTTCGGTTTAACGATTCGAAAAATCTTTTTCTCCGGCGTGTTGTCGACCATCATCATTGTCGTATCGGGATTGTTCGTCGGAATGGTGCTGGCGCTGCAAGGCTACGAGACGCTGCAGGTATATGGCTCGGAGGAAAAATTAGGCGTATTAGTCGCGCTTTCATTGTTACGTGAACTCGGCCCAGTTGTGTCTGGCTTGTTGTTCGCCAGCCGCGCGGGTTCGGCCATCACCGCCGAAATCGGCTTGATGAAAGCGACCGAACAACTTTCGGCGATGGACATCATGGCGGTGAATCCGATCGGCCGCGTGGTCGCGCCGCACTTTTGGGGCGGCGTGATTTCCATGCCGATACTGGCAACGATATTTAGCGCGATGGGAATTTTCGGCGCCTATTTGATTGGCGTAGTGTTGATCGGCGTTGATGTCGGCGCATTTTGGTCGCAGATGCAAGCGGCGGTCGACTTTCGTTATGATATCGTCAATAGCTTAATCAAAAGTTTCGTATTCGGCGTGGCTGTCACAGCGATTGCAACCTACGAAGGCTTCGACGCGGCGCCGACAGCCGAAGGCGTGTCTGGCGCGACAGCGCGAACAGTCGTGACTTCGTCACTCGTCATTTTGGCGCTGGATTTAATGTTGACCGCATTCATGATGCGAGGATGGAGCTAAATGGAACGTAGAGCCGTTGATTTGTGGGTGGGATTATTCGTCGTTGCAGGATTTATCGCATTGATGATGTTGGCGCTAAAGGTTGGTAATTTCGGCACCTATAGCCCAAAAGATGTATACGTCGTCAAAGCGCATTTTGATAACATCGGCGGTTTAAAAGAACAGGCGCCAGTGCGCAGTTCCGGCGTGGTCGTTGGGCGTGTCACGGATATACGCTTTGATTCGAAAAAGTTTGACGCGGAAGTCACGATGACGATGGACGGCAAATTCAAATTTCCAACGGATACGACCGCATCCGTTTTGACTTCGGGCATCCTTGGCGAAAATTATGTCGGACTGGAAGCAGGCGGTGCGGACGATAATTTGAAGCAAGGTGATGTCATTAAGCTCACGCAGTCGGCGATCGTGCTGGAGAAACTGATTTCGCAGTTCCTATTCAGCAAAGCGCAAGAAACGCCGACTACGCCAAAAGAATAATTATTTCAATCGGTTGGAAAAATTCATCGTAAGGCTCGTAAACTTCGACGTTGCTGAACCGTTGAAGCTGTTTGGGGAATATCCCCGCTTAAGAAAAGGAAGGAAATCGTGATTCAATTCGTAAAATGGATGTCCATCTCGCTGTTGGTTTTATGCGCCGCCCAGGCTCGCGCCGAGGACGTTGGGCCAGATGAGCTCGTTAAGAACACAACGCAAGATGTCATCACCGTCATCAAGCAGGACAAGGACATCCAAGCCGGCGATCGCGCGAAAATCTATGCGCTGGTCGAAGAAAAAGTGCTGACGCATTTTGACTTTCGCCGTATGAGCCAACTTGCGATGGGTAAGAATTGGCGCCAAGCCACGCCAGAACAACAGGACGCGATTATTAAGGAATTTCGCTCCTTGCTAGTGCGCACCTATGCGGTTTCGTTGTCGCAATACCGCGATCAAAAAATCGAGATTAAACCGACCAAGCTTGAGCCGGACGCAAAAGACGCAACGGTTAAAAGCGTATTCATTCAAAGCGGTCGGGAGCCGGTGACGGTGGATTATTTGATGTATAAAATTCCCGCCGGTTGGAAGGTGTTTAATATCACCGTCGAAGGCGTGAGCTTGGTGGAAAACTACCGCAGCACCTTTAATGATCAAGTTCGTAAGAGCGGTGTCGATGGTTTGATTAAGACCCTGGCGGAACGCAATAAAGAAGCCGAATCGAAAAAGTAATCGTGCTGACGTTTGAAAACAACTATTTGAAAATTGCCGACGCTGTGGTCATCGACAGCACCCGCGAATTGCTTGATCAAGGCCGTGGATACTGCGCTGCCAACGATTTGACGGTGGATTTTTCCACTGTCAGTGATGTTGATTCGTCCGCCCTCGCGCTAATTCTCGAATATCGCCGCGCCGCGGAATCCGCTGGAAGGCGCGTGACCGTTTCGAATCTCCCCGCAAGCCTCAAAACTCTGGCTGACCTTTACGGTGTGACGGAACTTATCGCAGCCACACCTTGAGCACCGCCGCAGTGGAAGTTCAATCGGTTCAAAAGCATTACGGCAAGGTGCACGCCTTGCGTGGCGTGGATTTGCACGTGGAAAAAGGCGAATTCTTTGCGCTACTCGGGCCCAATGGGGCGGGAAAAACCACGTTGATCAGTGCGCTGGCAGGCCTTGCTCGCCCCGACTCCGGTGCGCTCAAAGTCATGGGTTATGACGTCAGCAACGATTATCGCAACGCGCGTCGGCACCTTGGCGTCGTACCACAAGAATTGGTATTCGATCCATTTTTCACCGTTCGTGAAACCCTGCGTTTTCAGTCCGGCTATTTCGGGCTGGGTCACAACGATGAATGGATTGACGAATTGCTGCACAACTTGGCCTTGAGTGATAAAGCGAACGCCAATATGCGCTCGTTGTCCGGCGGCATGAAGCGCCGCGTGCTGGTCGGCCAGGCGTTGGTGCACAAACCGCCGGTAATCGTACTCGATGAGCCAACCGCGGGCGTCGACGTCGAGCTTCGCCAAACGCTTTGGGCGTTCATTCGCCGTTTGAACAGCGAAGGCCACACGATTTTGCTGACGACTCATTACCTGGAAGAAGCCGAAGAGCTGTGCTCGCGCGTCGCGATGTTGAAGCAAGGCGAAGTCGTCGCACTCGACACGACCGAAAATCTGTTGAATCGCTTCACCGATAAATACGTGACCTTGCGTTTGGAAAGCGGCTCATTGCCGCCGCAAGCAATGGCATTGGTCGTCAGTGAAACCAAGGGAAAGTATCGGCTACAGTTACCCGATTACGCGGGGCTTGAGCCGTTACTTGGACAAATTCGCGTGTCCGGCGCGGTGATTGGCGAAATGCAACTTTCCAAGCCCGATTTGGAAGATGTGTTTGTTTCGATTATGAGTAAGCAGTCTTGATCCAAAGCGCAAAGTAATGGGTTGCCGCCAACTTTTTCTTTGTGCCATTCCCGCGAAAGCGGAATCCATTTGGCCATTCAAAGTAAACATGGATTCCCGTGCCCAAAGGCACGCGGGAATGAGGGGCTGGCCTTGGGCCACACTTAGTTAGTCATGCGCGGCTTCTACACGCTCTTCTACAAAGAAATTCTGCGCTTCTGGAAAGTCGCGTTCCAGACCGTTGCCGCGCCCCTTATTACAACGCTGCTGTACCTCTTGATTTTCTCTCACGTTTTATCCAAGCAAGTGGAAATTTTTCACGGCATAAGCTACACCACCTTCCTCGTACCGGGCTTGGTAATGATGTCGATGTTGCAAAATGCTTTCGCCAACAGTTCCTCGAGCCTGATTCAATCCAAAGTCACTGGCAACATTATTTTCGTTCTGCTTGGGCCGTTGTCGCATTTCGAATTCTTTTCCGCTTATCTCGCCGCTGCCGTGGTGCGTGGCTTGATGGTGGGCTTGGGTGTTTACATCGCGGCGTGGTTTTTCACACCGGTGCCGTTATTCTCGATCCTCTGGATTTTTATTTTTGGTTTGCTCGGATCGGCCATGGTCGCAGCACTGGGCATCGTCGCGGGAATTTGGGCAGACAAGTTCGACCAAATGGCATCGTTCCAAAATTTCGTCATTCTGCCGCTCACATTTTTGAGCGGCGTGTTTTATTCGATTCACAGCTTGCCCGAGTTTTGGCAGAAGCTATCGCATCTCAATCCGTTTTTCTACACGATCGATGGTTTTCGCTATGGTTTCTTCGGCCAGTCGGACATTTCGCCGTGGGTGAGCCTCGCGGTTGTCGGCACGACCTTTCTGGCATTATCATTGGCTACGTTCTCGATGATTCGCTCCGGGTATAAGCTTCGACATTGATGCCTTGGAAGGCAGTATTCATGCGGATCTTCAAGCATGCATTGCCATGAAGTAATATCCGCAAGGCTCCTGGCGCGATGCCTTTTTACATTCCACACGCTTAAGGTTTCAACATGGTTACACCCGAACAGGTTAAAAAATATATCGCCGATGGACTGAGCTGCGAACACGTCGAAGTCGCCGGCGACGGCGCACACTTTGAAGCGGTGATCGTCAGCGCCGCATTCACCGGAAAAAATAAAGTGCAGCAGCATCAAATTGTTTACAAGGCATTGGGCGATCGCATGCGCGAAGAAATTCACGCATTGTCGATGCAAACCCTGACACCAGAACAATGGGCCGCACAAAAGTAACCCATGGATAAAATTAAAGTCACTGGCGGCAAGCCTCTGAACGGCGAAGTCCAAATTTCCGGTGCTAAAAACGCCGCGCTGCCGATTTTGTGTGCAGCGTTGCTGACGCGCGAACCCCTGCGATTGCGCAACGTGCCGGATCTCGCCGATGTCGGCACGATGTTGAAGTTGCTTAAAAAGACCGGCGTGACTGTGGCGCAAGATGCCGAATTTGGCGTCGAGCTTGAAGCGGCAAACATCACCAATCTCGAGGCGCATTACGATCTTGTGAAAACCATGCGCGCGTCGATTTTAATGTTGGGACCGATGATCGCGCGCTTCGGCGAGGCGCGCGTGTCGCTGCCCGGCGGCTGCGCCATCGGCGAGCGGCCGGTGGATTTGCACGTGAAAGGTTTGCAGGCGATGGGCGCCGAAATCCAAATCGACCACGGTTACATTATTGCCAAAGCGAAGCGCCTCAAAGCCACGCGCATTTTCATGGATAAAGTCACCGTCACCGGCACGGAAAATTTGATGATGGCGGCAACGTTGGCGGACGGCGTGACGACGCTGGAAAATTCCGCGCGCGAGCCGGAAGTGGTTGACCTCGCCAATTGTTTAATTGCGATGGGCGCGAAAATTAAAGGTCACGGTACCGACGTCATTTCGATTCAAGGTGTCAGCCGTTTGGTTGGTGCGGCCCATAGCATCATGCCGGATCGTATCGAGACCGGCACATTTTTAGTCGCCGCCGCCGCCACTGGTGGCGAGATCGTCGCGACCAATACGCGCAGCGATATTCTCGATTCCGTGCTCGATAAACTCGAAGAAGCCAACGCGAAAATCGAACGCGGGACGGATTTCATCAAGCTTTCCATGCGTGGTCCGAATCATGGCGTGAGCCTGCGAACGGCGCCCTACCCCGCGTTCCCAACCGACATGCAAGCGCAATTCATGGCGATGAACGCCGTCGCCGATGGCACAACGGTCATAACGGAAACGATTTTCGAAAACCGCTACATGCACGTTCAAGAGTTGCGTCGGCTCGGCGCGAAAATCGACATCGAAGGTAATGCTGCCATTGTGCGCGGTGTGCCAAAACTCGCGGGCGCGACGGTGATGGCGACGGATTTGCGCGCCTCGGCGTCGCTAGTCATCGCCGGACTCATTGCCCAGGGCTACACGATTATCGAGCGCATTTATCACCTCGATCGCGGCTACGAACACATCGAACAAAAACTCAGCCAGCTTGGCGCGCAAATCGAACGTGTAAAATGACGCTTTAATTCCAAGCTTCAGCATGACAATCGCAACACAGGCGAATGGCTTCGCCGGCGTCACCATTGCGCTTTCCAAAGGACGCATTTTCGACGAAACCGTGCCGCTACTCGCGGCCGCTGGCATCAAAGCCGACGAAGATCCCGAGCAATCGCGCAAACTCATCATCGGCACCGGCCGTGCCGACGTGCGGTTGATCATCGTCCGTGCCAGCGACGTGCCGACCTACGTGCAATACGGCGCGGCGGATTTGGGCATCGCCGGCAAAGATGTGTTGCTCGAACATGGCGGCGCTGGAATTTATCAGCCCATCGACCTCAATATCGCGCGCTGCAAAATGATGGTGGCGACTCGCGCCGGATTCGATTATGCCGGCGTCGTGCGACGCGGCGCGCGACTGAAAGTTGTGACGAAATATATGGAAGTCGCACGCGAGCATTTCGCTGCGAAAGGTATGCATGTCGATCTCATCAAACTTTATGGATCAATGGAGCTCGGCCCACTCGTAGGGCTTGCCGACGCCATCGTCGATCTCGTCAGCACCGGCAGCACGCTCAAAGCAAACAACCTGGTCGCGGTGGAAGAAATCATGCCGATCAGTTCGCGCTTGATTGTGAATCGCGCTGCGCTGAAATTGAAACGCGGATTATTGCAGCCGATCATTGAGGCATTTGCGAAAGCGGTGGTGTAAAGTGGTTTCGATCAAACGCCTCAACAGCGCCGACAAAGATTTTAAGGCGCAGCTCGCTCAGTTGACTGCGTTCGAAGGCGCGCAAGACGAAGCGATCGATTCAACCGTCGCCGCAATTTGCCAAGACGTACGGCATCGCGGCGACGCCGCCGTCATCGATTACACGGCGCGCTTCGATGGCCTGAAAGCCGCGTCCATGGCTGATCTTGAGCTATCGCAGAAAGAATTGGAAGCTGCGCTCGCGGCGATTCCGCCAGCCCAGCGCGATGCGCTGGAACAAGCAGCAAATCGAATTCGTGCCTACCACGAAAAACAAAAAATGAGTTCGTGGCAATTCACCGAAGCCGACGGTACCGCGCTCGGCCAACAAGTCACCGCACTAGATCGTGTTGGACTCTACGTGCCCGGCGGCAAGGCTGCGTATCCGTCATCGGTATTGATGAATGTGATTCCGGCGAAAGTTGCCGGCGTGGACGAATTGATTCTCACGACGCCCACACCGAAAGGCGAACGCAACGCGCTGGTGTTAGCGGCTGCGGCGATTGGCGGCGTAGATCGAGTCTTTACCATCGGTGGCGCGCAGGCTGTTGCGGCGCTAGCCTACGGCACGCAAACGATTCCGCAAGTCGATAAAATTTGCGGGCCGGGCAACGCTTATGTCGCCGCCGCGAAGCGCCGCGTGTTCGGCTTCGTTGGCATTGATATGGTTGCCGGTCCATCAGAAATTTTGGTGATTTGCGACGGCAACACGGATCCCGATTGGATCGCGATGGATTTGTTCTCGCAAGCCGAACACGACGAAATCGCGCAAGCGATTCTGCTCTGCCCCGACGTAAATTTCATCGAGCGTGTCGCGCAAAGCATCGAAAAATTGATTCAGGCCATGCCGCGAAAGGCCGTGATCGCCGCATCATTAGCCAATCGCGGCGCATTGATTCAAGTACGCGATCTCGATGAAGCCTGCGCGATTGCCAACGAAATTGCGCCGGAACATTTGGAATTGTCGGTTGAAAATCCCGAACATTGGGCAGCGAAAATCAGACACGCCGGCGCGATTTTCATGGGGCGCTTTAGTTCGGAAGCGCTCGGCGATTATTGCGCTGGGCCGAATCACGTGTTGCCGACCTCGCGCAGCGCGCGTTTTTCGTCGCCGCTGGGTGTGTACGATTTTCAGAAGCGCACTAGCATCATTAACGTCTCGCAAGCAGGTGCGAAAACCTTGGGCAATATCGCATCGATTCTTGCGAACGGCGAAGGTTTGCCGGCCCACGCGCGAGCTGCGGAACTGCGTTTCAAATGAGCAAATTTTGGAGCGATGTTGTTCATCGATTGACGCCTTACGTGCCTGGCGAGCAACCCAAGGTCGCGAACCTGATCAAACTCAACACCAACGAGAATCCCTACGGCCCGAGCCCCAAGGTATTAGCCGCGCTGCAAGCAGAAATTGGCGACGGTTTGCGGCTTTATCCCGATCCGAACAGCGATAAACTCAAGCGTGAGATTGCTGATTTTCATGGCGTTTTGACCGAGCAAGTTTTCGTCGGCAATGGCTCCGACGAAGTATTGGCGCACACGTTTTCAGCGTTGTTCAAACACGAGGCACCGCTGCTGTTTCCGGATATCACCTATAGCTTTTATTCGGTGTATTGCCGCTTGTACGGCATCGACTATCGCGAAATTCCGCTGACGGAAACGTTTGAAATTTCGATCGACGATTATCTGGAAAAAAATGGCGGCATCATTTTCGCCAATCCAAACGCGCCGACAGGGCGATTGTTGGCGGTGACCGAAATTGAACGCTTGTTAAAGGCGAATAAAGATTCTGTAGTCGTCGTTGACGAAGCGTATGTCGACTTCGGTGGCGAATCTTGCGTTAGATTAATCAAGAATTATCCGCAGCTTTTGGTCACTCATTCGCTATCCAAATCCCGTGCATTGGCTGGACTGCGAGTCGGTTACGCACTGGGCCAAGCTGCGTTGATCGATGCGCTAACCCGCGTGAAAGATAGCTTCAATTCCTATCCCCTCGATCGTTTTGCCCAGGCCGGCGCAACCGCCGCGCTGGAAGATCGCGAATGGCTGAAATCGAATTGCGATAAAGTCATCGCGAGCCGGGCCCAGCTTGTATCCGCGCTGAAAGGGATGAGTTTTGACGTGTTGCCGTCTAGCGCCAATTTTGTTTTCGCACGGCATTCCGATTTCTCAGGGATCGATCTTGCTGCAAAGTTGCGCGAACACAACATTATTGTGCGCAATTTTAAGAAGCCGGAACGCATTGCGCCGTTCCTTCGCATCAGTATCGGCACTGACGTCGAATGTGACAAACTTGTCGAAGCTCTAGAAACCATTATTGCCGCTCGGCCGAAGTGATTGACGTGTCACAACAACGTGGTATATTGCTTGCAAAATCACTTCGCATTTCCCCCACTAATCCATTGTTTGCGTCACGGTCGGACAGCCTAAAGAAATCAAACGCGTAATGAGCGATTGCCTTACTGTATGGTTTTCCCAAAACACTGTCAGCTAATTCGCCCTCGGTAAAATCCTTTTAATTTCCCAAAAAGTCGTACATGCGATCTGCTCAGGTCTCACGCAATACCTTGGAAACACAAATTTCCGTCAGTATTAATCTTGACGGCACCGGCACGGCCAAACTCGCTAGCGGTGTGCCGTTTCTCGATCATATGCTCGATCAGATCGCTCGCCACGGCATGTTCGATTTGGTGGTGGAAGCCAAGGGCGATCTGCATATCGATGCGCACCATACTGTCGAAGACATCGGCATCACGCTTGGCCAGGCTTTTGCTAAAGCGGCGGGCGACAAAAAGGGCTTGCGCCGATACGGGCATGCCTATGTGCCGCTCGACGAAGCATTGTCGCGGGTCGTGCTGGACTTATCCGGACGGCCCGGGCTGGAATATCACGTCGATTTCACGCGCGCTCGCGTCGGCGAATTCGATGTCGATTTGGCCCATGAGTTTTTCCAGGGCTTCGTCAATCATGCGTTGGTGTCCCTACACGTCGACAACTTGCGCGGAGTAAACGCTCACCACCAGGTTGAAACCATATTCAAAGCGTTTGGACGCGCGTTGCGTATGGCCTCGGAAGTCGATCCACGCGCCGGCGAAACCATTCCGTCAACCAAAGGCTCGCTATAGCATTGGCGTAAGTTATGAGTAGCGTTGCGGTTATTGATTACGGAATGGGTAATTTGCATTCGGTTGCAAAGGCGCTTGAGCGTGCGGCGCCTAGCGCACAAATTCGCGTGACGAATGATCCCAAAGTCGTCGCCGAATCTGACCGCGTGGTGTTCCCTGGCCAGGGGGCGATGCCTGATTGCATGCGTGAATTGGATGCGCGCGAACTGCGCCCGGCGCTGTTGCAAGCGGCGAAAAACAAGCCTTTTCTGGGCCTATGCATCGGCCTGCAAATGCTTTTCAACCATTCGGATGAGGGCGACGTCGCAGGTTTGGGGATTTTGCCCGGCAACGTTATTCGCTTTGCCGCCAAAGATATGACTGATGGTGCGGGCCAGAAGCTAAAAGTGCCGCATATGGGCTGGAATCAGGTGTGGCAAAGCCATGCCCATGCGCTGTGGGACGGCATTGAAGATGGCGCGCGGTTTTATTTCGTCCATAGTTACTATGCGCTCGTGGAAAATGAAAACCATATCGCCGGTTCGAGTAACTATCCGAAGGAATTTACCTGCGCCGTGGAACAGGACAACCTTTTCGCCGTGCAGTTTCACCCAGAAAAGAGCCAGGCCTCCGGGTTAAAATTATTAGCGAATTTCGTAAATTGGCAGCCCTAAACGTGAGTCAAGTCAGAACATGATTATCATCCCCGCAATTGATCTGAAAGACGGCCACTGCGTGCGCTTGAAGCAGGGCGAAATGTCCAGCGCCACGGTGTTTTCCGAAGATCCCGGCGCGATGGCCGAGAAGTGGAAATCGCTCGGCGCTAAACGGCTTCATTTAGTTGACCTGAATGGTGCCATGGCCGGCAAACCCAAAAACCATGCGGCGATCAAGGCGATTCTTAAATCACTTGACGACGAAGTGCCGGTGGAATTGGGCGGCGGTATTCGCGACATGGCGACGATTGAAGCCTATCTTGACGATGGCATTCATTGGGTGATTCTCGGTACTGCGGCGGTGAAAAATCCGGGCTTTTTGCACGAGGCCTGCGACGCGTTTCCAGGCCATATCATGGTTGGATTGGACGCTAAGGACGGCAAAGTGGCCGTCGACGGCTGGTCAAAGCTCACCGGTCATGACGTCATTGATTTGGCCAAGCGTTTTCAGGATTACGGCGTGGAAGCGGTAATCTACACCGACATCGGCCGAGACGGCATGATGAACGGCGTCAACATCGACGCGACCGTAAAGCTAGCGCAGGCGTTGTCAGTGCCCGTGATAGCCAGCGGCGGCATTACCAATCTCGATGACGTGAAATCGCTTTGTGCCGTACAGTCGGAAGGCATCACCGGCGCCATCACCGGCCGCGCGATTTATGAAGGTTCGTTGGATTTTGTCGCCGCGCAGAAACTTGCAGACGAACTGAGCCCGGTTCCGAAAATCTAATTCAATTTAGTGTCATTCTGAGCGAAGCGAAGAATCTGCTTTTGTGAGCGATGGGAAAGCAGATTCTTCGCTTCGCTCAAAATGACATATTTCAGTTTTCTTATTGATATTTCATGGGCTTAGCTAAGCGCATCATCCCTTGCCTTGACGTTAACGCCGGCCGCGTCGTCAAGGGTGTTAATTTTCTCGAATTGCGCGATGCCGGCGACCCGGTTGAAATCGCGCGGCGCTATGACGGCGAAGGTGCCGACGAACTCACGTTTTTGGACATCACCGCCAGTTCCGACCAACGCGGCCTGATTCTGCCGATCATCGAAGCTGTTGCTTCGCAAGTGTTTATTCCGCTCACGGTCGGTGGAGGCGTGCGCAGTATCGACGATGTTCGCCGCCTGCTCAACGCCGGTGCCGATAAAGTCAGTATCAATACCTCTGCGGTGCAAAATCCGCAACTGGTCGCCGATGCGGCCAACAAGGTCGGCTCCCAGTGTATCGTCGTTGCGATCGACTCTAAGCAAGTCGAATTCGGTGCCACGCCTCGCTGGGAGGTGTTTACCCACGGTGGCCGCAGGCCGACGGGCCTCGATGCGGTACAATGGTCGAAGCAAATGGTTGCGGCGGGCGCAGGTGAATTATTGCTGACCAGCATGGATCGCGACGGCACCAAGCAAGGGTTTGATTTGGCGTTAACGCGGGCGATTTCCGATGCGGTGGACGTGCCAATCATCGCCAGTGGCGGTGTCGGTAATTTGCAACATTTGGCCGATGGCGTGCTGCAAGGCCGTGCCGATGCGGTATTGGCGGCGAGTATTTTTCACTACGGAGAATATACGGTGCGGCAGGCAAAAGAACACATGGCTTCCTGCGGCATTGAGGTGCGGTTGTGAGCGATGATTGGTTAAATCAAGTTGCCTGGACGGCTGAAGGCCTAGTCCCAGCGATCGCGCAAGAAGCAGCGACGGGCAAAGTGCTGATGTTCGCGTGGATGAATCGCGAAGCGCTGCGTTTGACGAAGGAAACCGGAAGTGCGGTTTATTGGTCGCGATCACGGAAGAAGCTGTGGCACAAGGGCGAAGAATCGGGTCATTGGCAAAAGGTGAAAGATATTCGCCTGGATTGTGACAACGACGTTGTGTTGCTGACCGTTGAACAACAGGGCGGCATCGCTTGTCATACCGGTAGACACAGTTGTTTTTTTCAGCGCTTGGATGGTAACGATTGGCAAGCGGTAGAGCCGGTATTGAAAGAGCCGGGACAAATTTATAATCATGAGTGAAATGTCGTTTTTGGATGAGTTGGCAAATACGTTGGAAAGCAGGCGTGGTGCCGATCCGTCGAGTTCTTATGTGGCCAAATTGTTCAACGCCGGGCAAGACGCTGTGTTGAAAAAAATCGGCGAAGAAGCGACGGAAACGATCCTCGCAGCCAAGAGTGGCGACAAACAACATTTGATCCGCGAAACGGCAGATCTATGGTTTCATAGTATGATCATGCTCGCTCAGGCCGGTTTGCGGCCTGCTGATGTGATTAATGAATTAAAGCGTCGCGAAGGAACCTCGGGTTTGGCCGAAAAAGTGGCTCGGGCAAAATAACATGAACAAAAAAGACGACTGTCTATTTTGCAAGATTATCGATGGGGAAATTCCCAGCAAAAAAGCTTACGAGGACGAGGATGTCCTGGTGTTTCACGATATCAATCCGATCGCACCGGTGCATTTTCTGATCGTCCCCAAGGAGCACTTCGATTCATTGGCGCATGCAGAACCGCGCCACCAAGCGTTGCTAGGTAAAATGATGTTGCTGGCGCCAAAATTGGCGCGCGACAACGGGCTCGACGACGGCTTTCGCATGATTATCAATACGGGTCGCGGTGGGCACCAAGAGGTGTTTCATTTGCATATGCACGTAACCGGCGGCGATGTAAAAACGCCGCGTATGTCGGAAACACTTAACAAAATTTAGGCGATTGAGAAGGAGAAAATGATGGGCGCATTTAGCATTTGGCATTGGTTGATCGTGTTGGTGATCGTGTTGATGGTGTTTGGTACCAAAAAACTGCGCAATATCGGCACGGATTTGGGTGGCGCCGTGAAGGGCTTCAAGGACGGTATGAAAACCGATGAGGACAAAGCGGCGGCCGGGCATCTTGAAAACAGCAAAGAAACGATCGAAGGTGAAGTAAAGGAACGCAGCAAGGCGTAGTTGTCGCTGCGAGTCTGAAATGTTCGATATCGGCTTTTCCGAATTGATGGTCATCGGCGTCGTCGCCCTGGTGGTGATCGGCCCTGAGCGCATGCCCAAGGTTGCCCGTACTGCGGGCATTCTGATGGGTCGGATGCAGCGCTATGTTGCGGGCGTCAAAGCCGATATCGGTCGCGAGATGGAAGAGTTCGAGCAGCTTAAAGATCTCAAAAATTTGCGTTCGGAAGTTGAGAGCGCCGGTAGCGAAATCGAAGCGGGTATGCGCAAAAACATGGCGGATGCGCAAACTGAAGTGAGCTCAATTTCTAACACCGTTGGATCGAACATGGCTAAAGGCTTTGGCGGGCTAAACGCACTGGGCGAAGCTAGTATTGCGACGGCTGCGTCCGATCATCCAGCAAACCAGATTTCAGTGTCCGTACCGTCACCAGAAGCCGCGCCGGAGCCCGCTCCGCAGCTAGAACTCCAATTGGATTCACCCGAAACTACCAAGGAAAGCGTACCGGCCCCCGTGGCTTCCGGTAATGCTTAATCGGCTCGCACAACCATGAGCGAGCTGCAAGAAACCTTTATCTCGCACCTGATCGAGCTTCGCGATCGTGTGCTGCGCGCGCTGATCGCGGTCGGCATCGCATTTTTGCCGTGCTTTTTTTTCGCGCGCGACCTCTACACGTTACTTGCAACGCCACTGATAGCGAAGCTACCGGCAGGCTCACAAATGATCGCGACCGATGTGACCGGTGCATTTTTTGTGCCGATGAAAGTGGCGATGATGGTGGCTTTTCTGGTCGCCTTGCCCTTTGTGCTTTATCAGCTTTGGGCCTTCGTTGCGCCCGGCTTGTATCAGTCCGAAAAAAAGCTCGCAATGCCGTTGATTGTCACCAGCACGTTACTTTTTTTCCTCGGCATGGCGTTCGCTTACTTTGCCGTGTTTCCGATGGTGTTCAAATTTGTCGTCAGTTATACGCCGGAAGGCGTCGCAATGATGACCGACATTAATAGTTATTTGAGTTTCGTGATGACGCTCTTTATGGCATTCGGTGTCACGTTCGAGACGCCGGTGGCGGTGATCATTTTGGTGCGAATGGGCCTGGTGACCGTCGAAAAGCTCCGTGAAATTCGTCCCTATGTGGTTGTCGGCGCGTTCATTATCGGCGCGGTGTTTACGCCGCCGGATATCGTTTCCCAATTCATGTTGGCGGTACCGATCTGGATTTTGTACGAAGTCGGCATCGTGCTCGCCAGTATGATGAACAAGCGAAAATCGACCGAAGATTTGGAATCGCCCGCTTAATCGGTGCCAAGCGCGTGATGGGTTGAGCCGATCAACACCTTGCTGAGTAAATCGTTGCGGCTGTGAACTTGCAGTCGATCGTAAATTTGCCGGACGTGATAGTTGGCCGTGTTCAGCGAGATGTTCATTTGCGCCGCGATATCAATATAGGATGCACCATCCGCCAACATCAAAATCACATGCTTTTGTTTGTCTGGGAGGCCGAGCGTTTCTAGCTGGCTGAGTAACTTAAGCGGCAACAACTCTTGTTGCTGCACGGTAACGCCGATGAGTCCATGATCGGTGCCGCGTTCCGCATCGAGCCAAAACGCACGAAATGCGAATCGCCCCCAGCAATTTTCGATATACCAAACCGGCGGCGGCGCATTCTTTCCGCTAAAAATATCCTGCAAATGTTGCGCAATTTGTTTCAGCGCTGCCGGTACTAATTCGCCCTCGGTCTGTAACAAGGCTCGCCGTGAAATGGCCGGATAACTTGCGAGAAATAACAAGCGCTTACCTTCTTCAGACAAATGTTGCGTTTCGCCTTTGGCATTCAGAATGATCATCCCAACACGTTTCGTATCGAAATACTCGCTGTGATTGCCGTTGGTTTTGGGTCCCACGGCGATCGCGTGCGCAAGATAATGCGTAACCTGCGCGAGCATTTCCTCGTCGGCCTTGTTAAATCCCTTGTCCTTATTGGTGCGGTACAAGCTAAGCTGACCTAGACGACGGCGCTGCTCTTGAATCACCGCATACATGGCGTGATGGGCGTTCAAATGTTCGCGCCACACTAAGTTGTAATAGTCGCTTTGGTAGAAACTCGGTTCACGGCTGGCGCGATTGATACCGTGCTCGAGCTGCGCCGCGTGTATGATGTTGCTGCGAAATCCGCCGATTTGGCGATCGTAAAACTCGCTAAAGTACAAGCGCATCACCTCGGTCGGAAGAATTTTCTCCGCGCAAAAATTGGTGATCTCGTCGTATTCGTCGACCCAGAAAAACGCATTCGAATCGGAATCGACTAGGTCGTGCAAAGACTTCAGCAACGCCGGCATAATCGCTTCCGCGCCCAAGCCGAGACAGCACAAATGGCGAATATGCGCGACAACGGCGGCGCGTTTCACCGGCAATTTACCACCACAGCGCTCACTTCAAGCCTTCCTCCCACGGTTAGGCGATTTGCGTAGTATAGACTCGTCCGGAACGCCCTGGAAAGGGGCGCTAAGATGAGCGATTCAGTGATTCCGCGCAACTGCTATTTGCCAACTCGTTTCGATTCGCACGAGCAAGCCGAATTTGTTCGATCATTTTCTCAAAAACCGTCCACGGCGCAGGTGCGGTAATGCCAATCGGCTGTACCGCGAGCTTGGCTATTTGCATCGCGCAGGTCTCGGCCGGCTCGCGGCCGGTATCGACTACAGAGTCGTAAAGCTGCGGGCTCTCGAAATCGTTAATGCCGAACATGCACTTCAGTGCCTCCGCTTGGCGTCGATCGCTTTGTAGAATTTTCCCCAGCGCCAGATCCGGTTCATCGGTGCCCATGCACGCCATGATGCGCCGAACTCGCACTGCCATTGTCGTGCGGACACGAACCTTGGTCACGTTCGCGACCTCGCCAAAAAAATGTAATGGCGTCGCACCACAAATCACCACGTTGCCGCGCTGCGCCAAACGGCATAACTCTTCCAGCTCATTCAGTCCGTCTAACGGCCGCGCCGCCATCAGCCAAGCTAGGCCGGTTTCCCAGCGCGAATCTTTACGCGGCGGGTTTACAGCTACCGATTCCAATCCGGCCGAGCCAATTTCTCGATAAAACAACTCGAAACCCAGGCGCCGCGCAACCTGCTCAGCGACATATTTCACGCCCGTGCCCATACCACTCGTCAACGCAATCACAGTCATATTCGCACCCCCAGCCTAAAACCCTTCCCCATTTCGACCTGCGCCGTTTGAATAATTGACTCGCATGCCGCGCAAAAACCTCACATCTGCGGTAATGTAGCGCGTTCACCGTCTGAAAAACCCTACCTACGCAAGTGGGAGTTGAAGGCTTTTCGAAAAAAAGATGACATGTTGTCAGCTCGATGTTCTACGATATGTTTTTTTAAAAAATTGCATAAAAACATGGCATTAGGGAGAAAACCGTGGCATGGAAAGGGTTTTAATGCCGGTTTAGGCCGGCGGCTGGGATGGGGCCTTGGACTATTCGGCCTAATCCTCGCGCTGTTGCCCATGGTCGGTGATTTTGAACAGCGCTTTGGTTTGCAGTGGTTATTTTCTCTGCGCGGGCCGCAAAGCGCACCGTCGGACGTGGTCATTCTCGCCATCAACAGCGAGACCACGGACGCGCTAAATCTGCCGGAAAAACCGGCTCAGTGGTCGCGGGCGCTCCATACGCAAGCGGTCAACAACTTACGCGAGGTGGGCGCGGCTGCGATTGTGTTCGATTTGTTTTTTGAAGAAAGTCGCGCCGAGGATGCCGATTTTGCGGCGGCAATCCAACAATCGAATAACGTTGTCCTCGCCAAAAAACTCGTGGCGCGATCGGAAGCACAACAAGCCGCAACGTCGGCGCTACATGGCGCCGCGACATTCAACTCGAATTTTGTCTTACCGCGTGAGCCGGTGCGTGTCGATGGTTACTGGACCTTCAAGGCCGACGAAGGCGCGGTCGCGACCATGCCTGTTGCGGCCTTGCAAGTGGTTGGCAGAACCTTGCTACCGCAACTTCGAGAATTATTGATCGGGCTGGAACCCGCTCTGGGAGCGGCTCTTCAAGCATCTTCCTCCGGAAATATGGCCGCTGCACAAGTCGCCATGTTCACTGCCACGCTGCGCAAAAAATTCGACGCACAGCCCGGCTTATTGGCACGAGCCCTGAGAAGCCTCGACAGAAAAAGCGAATGGCCCGCCGAAGAGAAAAGGATCCTGCGTGCGCTACTGCGAACCCATGCCGGCGATGCAACGCGTTTCCTCAATTTTTATGGACCGCCCGCGACGATCAAAACCATCCCCTATCACCATGTCACCGGCGGCCAAAACACCATCGCCGATCCGGCCATCTTCAAAGAAAAAGTGGTCTTTATCGGCTATCTACCGGCAAACTGGCGCGATTATGAGGCGATCCGCGATGACTACCATACTGTATACTCGCAAGCAGATGGCTTGCGCTTAAGTGGTGTTGAGATCGCCGCAACCGCTTATGCCAATTTGCTTGACGGCTCCGATCTAAAGCCACTCAGCATCCTGCGCCAGATGGCGCTCTTCGGTTTGTGGGGTGCGCTCGCCGGGACGTTGGCAGGCCTCCTGTCGGTGCGGCGCGCGGCGATCCTGATAGGCATTGCGAGCCTCGCGTATTTAGTCTGGGCGCGATACGTTTTTGCCAACGATCAAGTTTGGTTGCCGCTGGTCGTTCCCTTGGTGATTTTGTCGCCGCTGGCTTTTATTGCCGCCGCGTTATTTAAATATCGCTTTGCAAAACGCCAGCGCGAACAAGTGATCGCCCTGGCAAAGCAATTCGTCCCCGCCGAGGTCCTGAATCGCTCCCTTGCGGACGCCGCACCGGCCGGGCCGGAAACACGGCTGGCCTACGGTGTGTGCCTCGCCACGGACATCAAAAACTACACGCATCTGTCGGAAACCATGGCGCCGCAAGCGTTGGCGAAATTGATGAACGACTATTTTTCGCTGCTCAATGGCCTGATCGAAAAACACGGCGGCGCCATTGCCGACATGCGCGGCGATGCGTTGCTGGCGCTGTGGGCGAAAACCGAAACGAGCGCCGATCTGCGCCGCCAAGCTTGCCATGCGGCGCTCGCGATGCGTGATGCCATCGAGGAATTTAATCGTAGTCTCGATCGCCCGAAACTAGAGACGCGCATTGGCTTGCACGCCGGTGAGGTCGCCGTGGGCACGCTTGGCGCGCGTGGCGGCCATCTGGAGTTTCGCGCCGTCGGCGATATCGTCAATACCGCGAGCCGCGTGGAAGGACTCAATAAAGTTCTGAATACCACCTTGCTTGCGACTGCCGACGTGGTAGAAAACGTCGGCGATCTATTCGTGCGCCCGGTCGGGTGTTTTCAGCTCGCCGGAAAATCGCGTCCGCTGAATTTAGTTGAGTTAATCGGCGATTTCGGGGATGCGAAGGAAAACTTCACTGAATTCGCCGCGGCACTGGAAAATTTCCGCGCAGGAAATCTAAGCGAAGCAGCGGCGCGCTTCATTCAGTTATCGCAACGCTGGCCCAATGATGGCCCTACGCAATTTTTTGTCGTGACATGCAGCGAGCGGATGGCGGTTCGAAATGATGTCCCGTGGGATCCCACCATCGCCATCGCCCAAAAATAAGTTTTCAGGGTGCATTCATTGCACCGCGCAGCAAGGTGCATAAATGCACCCTAACTATCCACCTGTGGCCCGCTTAGAATTGGCTTAGAATGGCGAATAACTTTACTCAAAATAAAATCATGCCCTCACCACTGATTTCCACACAACAACTCGCCGATCAGATGAGCGATGCCAACATCGTCATCTGCGATTGCCGCCACGATTTAATGGACTTGGAAAAAGGCCGCCGTGAATACGCGCAAGGCCATATTCCGGACGCGCATTTCTTGCATCTCGACGAAGATTTATCGGGAGAAAAGACCGGCAAAAACGGTCGCCACCCATTGCCGCCGATCGAAGTCTTTGCAAGAAAAATGGGCAGTATCGGTATGGATGACAGTAAACAAGTGATCGCTTACGACGACGCCGGCGGTCCTTACGCTTCACGGCTATGGTGGATATTAAGCTGGCTCGGCCACGACAACGTTCGCATTTTGGATGGCGGTATCAACAAGTGGATTGCAGAAGGCCGCGCGACCGTCAGCGCTGCGCCAAATCCAAAAGCGGCAACCTTTATCGCAGCGCAAAGATCGGGAATGACCGTCAACGCAGATTTTATTCTCGCCAACATGAAACATCCGCTCGCGGTCGTCGTCGATGCCCGCGCGCCGGAACGTTATCGCGGCGAAACCGAACCGATTGATCCCGTCGCCGGACATATTCCTGGCGCGCTGAATCGCGTATTCAAGAATAATCTCAACGTCGATGGCACGTTTAAATCGGCTGCGAATCTGAAGCAAGAATTCGAAGCGTTGCTCGGAACCCGATCGCCCAGCCAAGTCATCAATCAATGTGGCTCGGGCGTGACCGCATGTCATAACCTGTTCGCGATGGAAATCGCGGGCTTGAGCGGCGCGAAACTCTATCCCGGATCTTGGAGCGAATGGTGCGCCGATCCCACTCGGCCCGTGGCGAAGGGTGCGTAATATTTAGTCGCAGAGAAATCTTGCGTTGACTTAACGAAGCTCTGATTTATTCCGATTACGTCGCGATAGATATTAAAAACGATCGCGCGGCAATTATTTTTCAGAGATCGATTTGAGGTTAGCCAACCCTTCCTCATATTTTTCGCCCACCATCTTGTCCATGCTAAAAAATAAAGTCATCAGTTTGGACATATAAGGACTTGGGCCATACATAGCCTGAGTGATGGTCGTCGTCTCGCCCTGTTGCGCGAGTGTGAAATCGACCCTATTGTGAGCTTCAAATGGCGTAATGAAATCGAGCTTGAGGGAAACTTTGGTGGATGGGTTCGATTCGACAATTTCCATGCGGCCTTGGCCGATATCGTTGTTGCCGCTCCACTCGTAAACCGCGCCTACACCGCTTGCGGCGCCGCTATAGCTTCGCTTCAAACCCGGATCAATATTTTCCCACGGCGACCATGCTTGCCATTGATGAAAATCGTCGATCAACGCGAAGATTTTTTCCGGTGGCGCTTTGATGGTGGCGCTGCGCTCGATGCGGAATGAATCGGGCTTGGTCGCGGCGTAAATTAGCACCGCTGCGATCAACAGGGCGAGTACGATGGCGATGGTTTTAATCATGTGGATCTCCTTAAATTAAGCTACAAAATTGCATTGCCAACCGAGTTATTCATTTGGCAATCCGCTGATGACTTGGACTTGTCGAACTTCCACGGTGCCGATGCGTCCGCCCGGAATGCGCGTCGCGATGGCGACGGCCTCGTCAATATCTTTCGCCTCCACCAGGAAATAACCGCCGAGCTGTTCATGGGTTTCCGCAAACGGACCATCGGTTACGAAAGACTTGCCGTCGCGGACGCGAACGATTTTCGCAGTAGATTCCGGATGGACGGGCGAGGCATGCAGATATTGCCCGTTGGCGTGCAACACATGAGTCAGCGCGATGGATTCGTCCAGCATCTGCTGCTGCGTCTCGGTGCTTAGTTTGGCAAATGCTTCTTCATTATGGTGAACAAGCAATAGGTATTTCAATTTTCTTCCTGCTCAAGGCGAACGGCAAGGGCCCGATGATGTTCGAGTGCGTCACTGGGAGCGAAGTCCTCAAGCTCGAAAAATTGCCGCACTTCGATCTCGGCCGATTTACCTTCGCCCGCCGGATTGGGGTAACGTTTGCTCCATTGCATCGCTTCTTCTTTCGATTTCACCTGAATGATCGTGTAGCCGGCGATGATTTCCTTGGTCTCGGCGAACGGCCCGTCGATCACAGTCCGCTTATCGCCGAAATAGGTAATCCTCCAACCCTTGGCACTCGATTGCAGTCCGGCGCCATCGAGCAACACGCCCGCATTCGCCAACTCTTCGTGGTAAGTTGCCATCGCGGCGAGCAGCTTTTCGTCGGGCATAACTCCAGCTTCGGAATCGCCCGTTGCTTTGACAATGATCATAAAGTGCATCGTGATATCTCCTTATCGGTTGCACGTTTGATTTGATAGCGTGAAACGCCGATCAAAACTACCCACTTACTAGCTAATCGAATAGATCATTCCAGAATCGACATTCCGCGATACAAAAAACAAAAATGGCAGTGCACTATTCGCCCGAAACAAAAAAGCCACCGGACGCGGTGGCTTTTTTTGTTTGTGGAACGTTGCAGTGAAATTACTTGTTTTCACCTGGCGCGCCAGGTTCAGCCTCCGGTTTCGCGGGCGCCGTGACGGCGATCAATTCAACGTGGAAGTTCAGCGTTGCGTTCGGCGGAATCGCGCCGGACGCACCCTGATCGCCGTAGGCAATTTCCGGTGGGCAGATCAATCGCGCTTTGCCGCCCACTTTCATTTTTTGTAAGCCCTCGGTCCAACATTTGATGACGCCATTTAGTGGAAAGTCAATCGGCTGGCCGCGCTTGTAAGAGCTATCGAATTCGGTGCCATCGGCCAGCGTGCCACGATAATTGGCCTTCACTGTATCCGTCGCAGCCGGGCTCGCGCCGGTACCATCCTTCACCGAAATGTAAATCAAACCGGACTCGGTCTTAACGGCACCCGGCTCCGCCGCTGCCTTTTCCGCGAATACCTTACCGGCGGCCACCTGTTTGCTCGCGACAAGCGCGCGGCGCAAATTTGCCAACTCTTGAACTTTCGGGCCATAGACGTCACCGTCAACGGCCAATTTCGAACCGGTTGCCGAGTCGTTGAGACCTTTGATAACAAACGTCACTTCTTCTGGCGATAAATCGAATACCGAAAGTTGCTTGCCGATAATGGTCCCCAGCGTGTAAATCGTTTTCTGTTCCTCCGTCAAGTCGGCTGCGAAGCTGCTATACGTGCCCATGGCGAATGCCAGGGCGATCAAAGTTTTTTTCATGGAGTTCCTAAGTGGTTGAGACGGGATTGAGGTAAGTATTTAACGCGGCACTATAGCGCCGCCCCCGATTACGGTCAATTTATTGAATTTGCTCACTGTCTGCGCTTGACCAGCCTGCATCCGCAAGATACATTTCGTTGTGACAAGAACAATATTCTTGCAATAAAATCATCGCCTTCAAGAATAATTACGAGGAGAATTTGCATGCCCCGCATTTCCAATTTCGTTGGCACGCGATACGCGTCGCTGTTATGGCTACCCGCATTGCTTTTCGCAGCTAACGCACTCGCTGCACCTGAAACCATTAGAGACTGCGAGCAATGCCCGGAAATGATCGTCATCCCTGCGGGACAATTCGTGATGGGCGCCAGCGGTGAAGAGGGCCGCGAAGATGATGAGGCACCGACACGTACCGTAACGTTTGCCCAATCGTTCGCCTTGGGAAAATATGAAGTGACATTCGATGAATGGGGCGCGTGCGTCGCCGATGCCGCGTGCAAACAAGTACCTGACGAAACCTGGGGACGCGGTCGTCGGCCAGTCATCAACGTCGACTTCGCCCAAGCCAATGCCTACACCAAATGGTTATCGGCCAAAACCGGAAAAACCTACGCCTTGCCGAGCGAAGCGCAGTGGGAATATGCAGCGCGAGCCGGCACAAATCAAGAAACCTATTGGGGAAAAGACAAAGCGCGTTCCTGCGAACATGCCAATGTTTTTGATCCACTTACCCGAGCAAAACTCGCGTTCGACTGGGCTCCCTTTCCTTGTGATGACACCTTTATCCAAACCGCGCCAGTCGGCAGCTTTACTGCCAATGCATTCGGGTTGCATGACATGTTAGGCAACGTGTGGGAATGGGTGGCTGATTGTTATCGCCCCAGCTACAAGGCGCGCCGACGGATGGCAGCGCCGTTAGCGCCGACACTTGCATGAAACAACTTAGCCGCGGCGGCAGTTGGAATATTTTTCCGGCGTGGGTGCGCACAGGTTATCGTTACGGCCTGCAAGGCGGATTGCGTGCGAATAATTTGGGATTGCGCGTGATGCGCGTCATGCCTTAGCGCGTTATTCCCGCGCTGCTAAAAGACAAAAAATTATCCGCCCGCAATGGCGCCGACAATCAAAAACGGTTCGGCGCCGTTTCTCAATAGCTTCCGGCAGTAGCGCGTCCGGAGATTCGTGCGACAAATCTTGTTCGCATGCGAAAAATCGCACCATTGGCCTTCGCTGCTCCGTCGTTTGATCGCGCATCGTGCCCCGCAACATCGGGTAGCGCGCTTCCAATGCGTCGAGCACTCGGGCGCGCGTGATCGGGCTACTCATCTCCAATCTGTACTTCGCCGCTCGACACGCGCCAGCACGCGCAAGTGCGACGGCAAAACAACGCGAATCATGTCAAGGTTTGCACTTCGACCGACAACACCCCGGGAAGATCGCGCACGATCGGCTGCCAATGATCGCCGGAATCCGCCGATGCGTAGACCTGCCCGCCGCTAGTGCCGAAATAGATGCCGCACGGATCGAGCGAATCGACACACATCGCATCGCGCAACACGTTGACGTAGCAATCGCTCTGCGGCAAGCCATTCGGTCAGCGCTTCCCATTCGTTACCGCCGGATTTGCTGCGATAAACGCGCAATTTGCCATCGGGCGGATAGTGTTCTGAATCGCTCTTGATCGGCACGACATAAATCGTTTCCGGATCGTGGGCGTGAACGTCGATCGGAAAGCCGAAATCGCTCGGCAGATTGCCGCTCACTTCGCGCCATGAATCGCCGCCGTCGTCGCTACGCATCACGTCCCAGTGCTTTTGCATATACAGCACATTCGGGCGCGAGCGATGCATCGCGATGCGATGGACGCAGTGGCCGACTTCGGCGGTCGGATCGGGAATATAAAGCGAATGCAGACCGCGATTGATCGGCTGCCAGGTCTTTCCCGCATCATCACTGCGGAACGCGCCCGCGGCAGAAATCGCAACGAACAATCGCTGCGGGTTAATTGGATCCAACAGAATCGTGTGCAAGCACATGCCACCTGCGCCGGGCTGCCATAAAGTGCCTGTGCCTTGATTGCGCAGTCCCGCCATCTCTTGCCAAGTCTGCCCGCCATCGGTGGAACGAAATAGCGCCGCATCTTCCACGCCAGCGTAAACCGTATCCGGATCCGTGAGCGATGGCTCCAAATGCCACACGCGCTTGAACTCCCAAGGATGCGGCGTACCGTCGTACCACTGATGGGTGCCGGTCGCGCCGTCGTATTCGAATTTATTGCCGACCGCTTCCCAAGTTTTGCCGCCGTCGTTGGAGCGTTGAATCATCTGGCCGAACCACGCGCTGGTCTGCGAAACGTAGATTCGATTCGGATCGACTGGCGATCCTTTCATGTGATAAATTTCCCAGCCGCCGAAATGCGGCCCGCTCACATCCCAGCGATCGCGTTTGCCGTCGGCCGTTAAAACGAACGCACCTTTCTTGGTGCCTACCAGTAATCGTACTCCGCTCATCGTTTGCTCCTTCTCGATGTCGACAATTGTAAATTAACTTGCCGCACTTGGTTCCATGTAAAAGGGCTCCCAAATATGCCCATCCAGATCTTCAAATCCGTGTGCGTACATGAATCCGTGATCCTGTGGTTCTTTGTATGTACTGCCGCCGGCAATGATGGCCTTTCGAACGATTTCGTCGACCTCAGTGCGGCTTTCAAGCGATAGCGCAACGAGAACTTCGGTGCTTTTTCTTGCGTCGCAAATCGGCTTTGGCGTAAAGGTTTTGAACACCGATTCAACCAATAACATCGCAAATATATTTTCGCCAATGATCATGCAGGTGGCATTGTCGTCGGTGAATTGCGAGTCGAACGTAAAACCCAGTGCCGTAAAGAATGCGACAGACTTTTTGAGGTCCACTACCGGCAGGTTTACAAATATTTGTTTGACCATTCTATTTCCTCTAAAAGGCAACAAAACACGATGTCATTCTGAGCGTAGCGAAGAATGACAATAGTTGTTGACTCAATTGATAGGCAAGCCTGGGATTTCAATTACCGGACGAACCTCGACCGTTCCTTTTTTTGCCATCGGAATGCGCGCCGCAATCGCAATCGCGTCGTCGAGATCCTTCGCGTCGATCAAATAATACCCGCCAAGTTGCTCGCGTGTTTCCGCGAACGGGCCATCTGTCACAAAGCGTTTACCTTCACGCACGCGAACGCTGGTCGCCATCGAGACGGGCTGCAGTGGATTAGCGCCCAAGAATTTACCATTCGAGTGAATCTCTTGCGCAAGCTCTGTCGATTCGATGTAACACGCCTGCCGTTCGGCCTCGTTCAGCACCTGTTCGTCCAAGTAAATTAGCAACATGTATTTCATCGCATTAATACTCCACCAAACTTTTAAACCCGCCCCAGAACATACGCATGCCATCAAAGACGGGTTTCTTCGGATCCATCATGTCGGCAAGGCGTGGATCGGCCATAACCTTGGCGTTAATGCTGTCGCGATGCTTGCGCGATTTGTAAACGATCCAGGAGAAAATTACGACCTCGTCGTCCTTAAGTTTTACGCTCTGTGGAAATGACGTGACTTTGCCGGGCTTAGCATCATCGGCGACGCATTCGGTGTATTGCAACGCGCCGTATTCCATCCAAATCTTGCCGGCCTTGCGCGCCATGCGCCGATAAGCGGCGAGATTTTTCTTTGGTACCGGCAAAACAAATCCATCAACATATTGCGTCATAGGTATCTCCTTAGGTGACCGACAATTTTTTGCATAGTGGTTTTACGCCAATTCTAAAATTGGCCGGACTTCAACCGTACCGATTCGCGCCGAGGGAATTTTTGCGGCGATCCGGATTGCGTCATTTAAATCGCGCGCCTCAATTAAATAGAATCCGCCCATTTGTTCTTTCGTTTCGGCGAACGGGCCGTCCGTAATTGACAATTTTCCGTTGATCACCTTAATTGTGGACGCCGATTTTGCCGATTGCAACGCCTCGGTAACGATCAGATGACCTTGCGCGCGCAGCGCGTAGTCGAGCGCAAAATTCTCCTTAATATAAGCATTTTGTTCCGATTGCGGCAACGCAGCGTACATCTGTTCGTCGACGAAAATCAGGCAAAGATATTTCATTTAACGTAGTTTAATTTCGTTGCAGATAATCCCTAGTCGAACCGCCAACATTGAAATCGACATCAAATTTTGACAACGAAAAAATATTTTTTAGTTCACTAATTCCTGTAACCGTCGTTTAAGAAAGCGGCGCTCCGGTTCCTGTTGGGCCAGTTCAAGCGCTCGTAGATAGGATTCTCGGGCGTCCTGGGTTTGGCCGAGCCGCCGACATAGATCAGCCCGCGCCGAATGCGCTAAGTGATAATCGATTAAATCGCCGCGCGCCAGAATGGCGTCAACGAGTGCAAGCCCGTTCGCTGGGCCATCGCGAATCGCGATCGCCACCGCACGATTCAGTTCGATCACCGGCGATGGATTTGCTCGCAACAGTAAATCGTAAAGCCCAACAATCTGCGCCCAGTCGGTCTGCGCGGCAGTAGGGGCGTTGGCATGCACGGAGGCGATTGCCGCTTGAATCGAGTAAACCCCAAACCGATTTGATGCCAGATACCGTCGAACTAGTGTGGAGCCTTCTAGGATTTGCTCGCGATTCCAAAGAGCGCGGTCTTGATCGTCCAGCAAAATTAGATCTCCGTTCGCCGAACTGCGCGCCAAGCGCCGTGATTCCTGTAACAGCATCAGCGCGAGTAAGCCTAAAACTTCCGCCTCGGGCAACAATTCCGCCAAAAGCCTACCGAGCCGAATTGCTTCGCCGGACAAATCGTTGCGCGTCAATTCCGCGCCGGACGACGCGGCATAACCTTCGTTGAACACCAGATAAATCACGTGCAATACAGCGTCCAATCGATCCGGTAGCTCGGCCAATTCCGGCACTTGATAAGGAATGCCCGCGTCGCGAATTTTGGCCTTGGCGCGCACGATGCGCTGCGCCAGCGTGGGCGGGGCGGTGAGGAACGCGTGAGCAATTTCTTCGGTGGTCAGCCCGCATACTTCGCGCAACGTCAGCGCAACTTGCGCATCGGGCGACAGGGCGGGATGGCAACAGGTAAAAATGAGACGCAAGCGATCGTCTTGAACGCTCACATCATCCATTTCTTCGACGGGCTCGGCGGCAAAGCGCTCGTCGGCATCATCGGGCAAAGCCTCAAACCGACTGCGGCGGCGAATGCCATCAATGGCTTTGAAACGCCCGGTTGAAACCAGCCAAGCACGCGGGTTGTCCGGCACGCCATCACGCGGCCATTGCTCGAGCGCGGCGCGAAACGCATCTTGCAACGCTTCTTCCGCGACGTCAAAGTCGCCAAGTAGTCGCACCAGCGTTGCGAACACACGACGCGATTCGTCGCGATAAATCGCTTCGACTTGTTGGCGGGCTTTATTCCCCGCAACGTCCTCGTGCGCGGGGGATTTATTGTCTTCCATGCACTGAATGATGACTTGTTTTGGCTAATTCGAATTTATCCCCTACAGCAATGTGCGTCAATCGTACGGGGTCGAAAATGGTCGGTGTGCCAGGAGCCAATCACCATGCGGCCCTCGAAGCATGCTTCGCCACGAGGCAAGATTGGTGCGGCTTCTGGCGTGGGTGACTCGGAAGTGCATCGCGTGCCGACTTTCCATCTCTAATAAATTGACGAATGATGGAGTAAGATCACATCATCGAATTTGACAAATCCGGAGGGCACTATGGGCGAAGCAACGCGGCAACTTAAATCCGTTGGCAATCTATCGCTGCGCGATCGAGTCAGCGAAGAAGAATGGAACATACGCTGCGATCTCGCGGCCGCCTATCGCCTCGCGGCGCACTATCGCTGGACCGATTTAATCTACACGCATTTTTCAGCGCGCGTTCCCGGCAGCCATCATTTGCTGATCAATCCCTACGGCTTGATGTTCGACGAAGTCACCGCATCGAGCTTGGTGAAAATCGATGAGGAAGGCAATGTCATCGAAGACACGACCGGCATGGGCATCAACCGCGCAGGTTTTGTGATTCATGGCGCGGTACATCAAGCGCGGCCGGAAGCCGCCTGTGTCGTGCATACGCACACGCGCGCCGGCGTTGCCGTTTCCGCGCAGAAAGAAGGCTTGCTGCCGATCAGCCAGCATGCGTTGCGCATTCACGGCATGATCACGTACCACGATTACGAAGGCGTCGCCCTTGAGATGGACGAACGCAAACGCATCGCCGCTCACCTAGGCAAAACATCCAAAGCGATGATCATGCGTAACCACGGATTGCTGTCTCTCGGCGCGACCGTCGGCGAGGCGTTTCATTTTATGTATTACCTCGATACCGCGTGCCAAATTCAAATTGACGCCATGGCCTGCGGCCGCGAAAATTTGCAGATGCTCGCGCCGGAAACAGCGGAAAAAGGCTATCTGCAAATGGGCGGGCCGGATGGTTCAAAGCTTGATAAGGAGTGGCCGACCTTGCTGCGCATGCTTGATCGCAAGGGTGATGTTTATCGGGTTTGAAAGTAGGGTGCGCAACGCGCACGCGGATTGAGCCCTAACATTTGTAATCGGCATGCCAGTCCGCGTGCGCGTTCCGCACGCTACCTGCTCGTGGCAACTCTTATCATCGTGGTACTAAAATGTCGCAGCCGTCAATGTTTGCACTTGCGTGCGTCTTTGAGGATCAATAACTCGCGAAGCAGATCTGGGCGACTTAACGTGTGTGTCTGGTGTGCCATTTGAATATGCCACCTAAAAAGGACCGATAATTAGCGCTGAAACACATATTTTTAATAACTTCATCATCACTCGATTATGAAGAAACCAATCGCTTCGAAATGAGCAAAATTGCGATCAACTCTGATATTCAAGTCCATATATAAAACCATGTAATGTTTTGAATCCTAATATCTGGCGCAAGCAAACTAGCCCGGAAGAAGCGTAGCGTATTCCGGGAGCATCGTCATCATCCCTCGAAAAAAGCCTAGTTTATTGGAGCTATGGTGCGCTTCTCTATCATTGTTAGCGACATTCCTTGTATCCCGGAATAGCTTCGCAATTCCGGGCTACGACTCGTTAACATTTTCCGGATGGCGCACATGCGCGCCTGTATAGCGCGGTGGAACATGCTAAAACGGTTCTGTAGGATCACTGCGAGTGGCCAATAAATTAGCCACTGCATCGGAAGTCCCGAAGGATCGGGCGGAAAGAGCAAAGCTACGATTGCCGTCATGGCAATCGTAGCGGCAATTAATCCAGCGTGCCAAAGCACATTGGAAAATTTTGCTGAAGTGGAAACCACGATCCATAGCAGGTGCGGTGCAGCGCAGAAGAAGAAACTCCCAAGAAGCACGGCGACAAACATTTCCGTCCCGAATGGCTCTCGTCGCAGAGCCCTGGCGAAGGTTTCCAGCGTTAATGCAGTAGGTGGAACAAGATACGCAACAACCGCTCGCTGTCTCATTGCGTCTGACGAGCAATGGAAAAACACATCGTTAACGCGAACTATGTAGGAGACGCAATGTTCGAAGCACATGAGAAGATTAGGAAGCGCAGGCCAAAACCCCGCATCCAGCTTGCCTCTCCGGCCATATGTCTAACGCGAATTGTTCTCTTCGACCGTCAATCTCGTTATGGTTTACGATAAGCTAACAACATCGGAGATCGTCATGACGCAACCAAACACCATCGCCTTACCAAGCGGTCGCGCCGTCCCGACTTTGGGTCTGGGCACCTGGCACATGGGCGAGCGAAAAGCTGATCGCGCGCGCGAAATCGCAGCGCTGAAATTGGGAATCGATTTGGGATTAACGTTGATCGATACCGCCGAGATGTATGGCGACGGCGGTGCGGAAGAAGTAGTGGCCGAGGCCATCGCGGGCGCGCGGGACAAGGTTTATCTCGTCAGCAAAGTGCTGCCGCATAACGCGTCGCGCAAAGGGACAATAACAGCTTGTGAGCAAAGTTTACGACGGCTGAAGACTGATCGGATCGATCTTTATCTTTTGCATTGGCGCGGCTCTTATCCGCTGGCTGATACGGTTGCCGCGTTCGAGCGCCTCAAGGCTGACGGCAAGATCGGCGATTGGGGTGTGAGCAATTTCGATGTCGATGATATGGCCGAACTCAATCGCGTGAGCGATGATTGCGCGGCCAATCAGGTGTTGTATCACCTCGGTTCGCGTGGCATCGAGTGGCAACTATTGCCCGATAGTCAGCGCGCCGGGATACCGATCATGGCTTATTGCCCCCTCGGCCAGGGCGAGTTGATCGGCCATCCGGCCATCGTGAAACTTGCCGGCAAACACGGCGTGGCGCCTGCGGCGATCGCAATCGCGTTTCTGCTGTCGAAGCCTGGTGTGATCGCGATTCCGAAATCGTCGCACGCCGAACGCGTTCGAGAATTTGCGGCGGCGCGCGATGTGAAACTCGATGCGCAAGACTTCGAGTTTCTCGATCGCGAATTTCCTGCGCCGAAACGCAAGATGGCGCTGGATATTGTCTAACGTACTTTCTCCGGGAGAACTAAAGCAGCTTCGAAGGTTGGGATGGATCCATACATTCTCATCGCATTGCCAGGAGCCGCATGGCGCTTGCCGCGCAGCAATTCATGGCTTGAGAGCCACTATCCACGGGGTGGCCTAGGACCATGCGCCTCTCCAACCATCCACATTTTAACGCCTCAGGTTTAACTTACTTTGCCCGCAGTGCGCCACGCCACGCGGTGTAAAATACGCTCATGGCTAAAACAGAAAAAATCGATACGCCGCCGACCTTCGAGGCGGCATTGGCTGAGCTCGAAACGCTTGTCGCATCGATGGAGTCGGGCGATTTGTCGTTGGAACAATCGCTTACGTCTTATCAGCGTGGCGCGGCGTTGCTGAAATTTTGCCAGGCGAAGCTGGTGGATGCGCAGGAGCGGGTAAAAATATTGGAAGCAGGCGAGTTGACGCCGTTCGAGGAAAAGTAACATCGACGCCAATTTTCGCCATTGGATTCACGGCGTGCAGGCGCGCATGGAGGCTTGTCTTGGGCGCGTGTTGCCGGACGCGCATGTGTCGCCCGAGCGTTTGCACCAGGCGATGCGTTACGCGGTGCTTGGCGGCGGTAAGCGCGTACGACCGTTGCTGGTGTTTGCTGCGGGCGATGTGACGCAGGCCGCGCCGGAGCGGCTGGAAATTATCGCTGCGGCGCTGGAAATGATTCACGCATATTCGTTGGTGCACGACGATTTGCCGTGCATGGACGACGACACGCTTCGGCGCGGCAAGCCGACGACTCATGTCGAATACGATGAAGCCACCGCCCTGTTAGTCGGCGATAGTTTGCAAAGCCTGGCGTTTCAGTTGCTGGCGGAATTTGTCGTCGCCGATCATCCGGCGACGCAACTGAAAATGGCGGGTGTTCTTGCCCATGCCGCCGGTTCGCGCGGCATGGCGGGCGGGCAGGCAATCGATTTAGCGAGTGTCGACAAAGCACTAAGCTTACCCGAACTTGAAATGATGCACATTCACAAAACCGGCGCGCTGATTCGCGCGGCGGTGCAGTTGGGGGCGTTAGCCGGGCAGCCAGTGAGCGAGAAACATTTGAAGGCGCTGGATCAATACGCAAAATGGATTGGACTTGCGTTCCAAGTGATCGACGACGTACTCGACGCCGAAGGAAATACCGCAACGTTGGGGAAAACCGCCGGTAAGGACGCAAAAGACAACAAACCGACCTATGTCGGTATAATGGGTATCTCAGGTGCGCGCCAATTCGCGTTTGAACTCAAGGACAAGGCAGAAACGGCCTTGGCAGAGTTAGGCGGCAGCGCCAACCGTTTAGGTGACATCGGGCGCTATATCGTCGAAAGAAAATTTTAGCTTGAGTCAACAATCCCTCCTCGCCGCCATTCGTGATCCGGCCGATTTACGTCAGCTTGATCGCAAGCAATTACGCCCGCTCGCGGACGAATTGCGCGCGTTTATTTTGGAATCGGTGGCGAAAACCGGCGGGCATTTGTCGTCCAATCTTGGCACCGTCGAGCTCACACTGGCACTTCATTACGTGTTCGATACGCCCAGCGATAGGTTGGTGTGGGACGTTGGCCATCAAACCTACGCACACAAAATTCTCACCGGCCGCCGCGCGGGCATGGCGAAGCTGCGCATGCGCGATGGCATCGCCGGATTTCCGCGTCGCGATGAAAGTCCCTACGATACCTTCGGCACCGCGCACTCCAGCACCAGCATCAGCGCCGCGCTTGGCATGGCGATCGCGGCAAAACTTAAGGGCGAAGATCGGCACACAATCGCCGTGATCGGCGATGGCGCGATGACGGCGGGCATGGCCTTTGAAGCGTTGAACAACGCCGGCGTACTCGGTGCGAATTTGTTGGTGGTGTTGAACGACAACGATATGTCGATCTCGCATCCGGTCGGCGCGTTGCGAAATTATTTGGCGCGACTCATGTCTGGGCCGCTGTATTCCTCGGTGCGCGGTACCGGCGATCGTATGTTACGCGGCACACCGACCTTGCACGAATTCGCCAAGCGCTGGGAAGAACACATGAAGGGCATGGTTACGCCCGGCACTTTGTTCGAGGAATTTGGGTTTAATTACATCGGCCCGATCGATGGTCATGATACGGAAGCCTTGGTCGCGACCTTGGCCAACATTAAGAAGTTGCGTGGGCCGCAGTTTTTGCACGTCGTGACGAAAAAGGGCAAAGGCTACGCGCGTGCGGAAGAAGATCCGATGCTTTATCACGGCCCGGGGAAATTCGATCCAGCGATTGGTATCGTCTCCAAACCATCGACCAAGCCAACCTATTCGCAAATTTTCGGTGATTGGTTGTGTGACATGGCCAAGCTTGACAAGCGCTTGATCGGCATCACGCCGGCGATGCGCGAAGGTTCGGGCATGGTGAAATTTTCCGAGCAATTTCCGGATCGCTATTTCGATGTCGGAATCGCCGAGCAACATGCTGTAACGTTCGCGGCCGGATTGGCTTGCGAGGGCATGAAGCCTGTCGTCGCGATTTATTCGACGTTCTTACAGCGTGCTTACGATCAATTGATTCACGATGTCGTGTTGCAAAATTTGCCCGTGGTATTCGCCATTGACCGCGCTGGTTTAGTGGGTGCCGATGGCCCGACGCACGCCGGTAGTTTCGATTACAGCTTTTTGCGTTGCTTGCCGAATACGACGGTGATGGCACCTGCCGACGAGAATGAATGCCGGCAAATGTTGTTCACGGCCTTTACTCTTAATTCGCCGAGCGCGGTGCGTTATCCCCGTGGTAGCGGATCGGGTGTCGCGATTCAAGTCGAAAATGCGCCCGTTGACGATTGGCAAAGGCGAAGTGCGTCGCGATGGCCGGCGTATTGCATTGCTCGCATTCGGCAGCATGTTAAAACCTGCGCTCGACGCGGCCGAAGAACTCAACGCGACCGTGGCAAACATGCGTTTCGTCAAGCCGCTCGACGACGAATTGGTGCTCAAGCTGGCGTTATCCCATGATCTCATCGTCACCATTGAAGAAAATACTATCCAAGGCGGCGCGGGAAGCGCGGTGGTGGAATCGCTGCTTAAACAAAATGTCACCACAAACGTTTTGCAACTTGGCTTACCCGATCGATTCATCGAGCATGGCGATCCGGCGGCGATGTTGGCCGAATGTGGCCTCGATAAAGCAGGTATCGTCGCTTCGGTGACGGAGCGGTTTCGTTTGTTGAACTCTTTCGCCGCACCGTTACTCAAAGCCTAGCCAAATAAATCAATCGCTCAGAGAAAACTCCAGGATAAATTCATGAATAAACGTGATGCCGATTTTGCAATTCCTGACGTACAAAGCTCGCCGGATACACGCCACATCGCCATTGACCGTGTCGGCATTAAAGCGATTCGTCATCCGGTAAAAGTCGCGGATCGCGAAGGCGGTGTGCAACATACCATCGCCAATTTCAACATGTATGTGCATTTGCCGCAGGATTTCAAGGGCACGCATATGTCGCGTTTCGTTGAGATTTTGAATGGCCACGAGCGCGAGATTTCGGTGGAATCGTTCAGCAGTATGTTGCAAGAGATGGTGAAGCGCCTCGAGGCGGAAGCCGGGCATGTGGAAATGAGTTTTCCCTATTTCATCAATAAAGCCGCGCCAATTTCCGGCGTGAAGTCGCTGTTGGATTATGAAGTGACGTTTACCGGTGACATTAAGGGAAATACGACAGAATTTACGATGAAGATCGTTGTTCCGGTCACGAGCCTATGTCCGTGCTCGAAAAAGATTTCCGACTACGGTGCCCACAACCAACGCTCGCATGTCACCATCACGGCGAAAACCAATCAACACGTCTGGATCGAAGAGATCGTTCGAATCGCAGAAGACGAAGCGTCTTGCGAGTTATATGGTTTGCTGAAGCGCCCCGACGAAAAGTACGTAACCGAGCGCGCCTACGATAATCCAAAGTTCGTCGAAGATATGGTGCGCGACGTTGCGGCAAGGCTGAACGCCGATGACCGAATTGATTGGTACATCGTTGAGTCTGAGAACTTTGAATCTATCCACAACCATTCCGCCTACGCGTTAATCGAGCGCGATAAGCGCACCGCTAAGAAGTAAATACTGATGCCTGAAGAAGCCCGTGGATATTGGCCCTCAGGCCATTAGTTCTAAGGGTAAATCGCCCGGGACGCCGCGCAATCAGGGCGTTTGTTGGTCGGCCTAGAAACTTTTAGTTAACGTTAGCGTTGACCCGGAACGTTTCATTTCTAGACGATTCAGAAAACTCATGCCGAGCAGGGTAACGTCCATTCCGCTGCCGTCGATCACCGCCGCCTCGACTTGATGTAGCGTGACATCACCAATCCTCACGGTATCTAACTTGATTTGGTAGTACGCGACTTGCCCATTCGCCGTGCTGCTGATGCCGCGGCGCGCGTTAACAAAAGAAATCCCGAGTCGTTTAGCTTCAGCCTTGCTCATTGCAATGGTCGTTGCGCCGGTATCGACTAGAAACGTGGTCGTTGCGCCATTCATTTGACCGGTGGTAACAAAATGACCCTGACTGTCCGCAGTAAGAACAATTTTCGGCCGTTCGCTTGTCGGCCCGGCAGATGCAATGGACTGACCCAGTTGCAGTTTTTCACGCTTACCGTTAATTTCAACGACCGCGCCTTCGGAATTCGCTTCGAGTAGTTTGACGCCATTAATTTTTTGCCCAACGCTAATCATCCGGGCTGGTGCCTTATCAATTTCCAGCATCGCTTTGCCAGAGAAAAGGCCAACAACGTTCACGTCCGTCGCGCTGGCAATAGCTGAAAGCGCCAGCGCTAAGAAGCTAAATGTGATTCGTGTTCGGTTGATTTTGGCCATGCACAAGCATAGCACCGCCCCGCGTGCTGACAAGGATTGTCGTCAGCGCACGCGCGGGGATTAGTTCGGCAACAAGCGTTTGCCGCTGGCAAGAATTCGTGTGATTTGCTCGCTGTTGAGTGGTTTGCTGATTAAATAACCCTGACATTCATCGCAACCGTGGGCTTTCAGAAAAGTCAATTGCTCGACCGTTTCAACGCCCTCGGCGATCAGCCGCAGCCCCATCCCTTTTGCGATAAGAATCATCGCATTAACCAAAGTATTGTCACTGTCAGGTTGAATATCGGCGATGAACGATCGATCGATTTTGATGGCGTGGATCGGCAAATTGCGCAGATAACTCAACGAAGAGTAACCCATTCCAAAATCGTCAATCGCAATTTTCACGCCCAAATCGCTAAGGGCCTGTAATTTTTCTTGGGCGGTATCAAAGTCTCGCACCATGGTGCTCTCGGTGATCTCAATTTCCAACAGCGCCGGATCGATTTTTATCTCGTCCAATAATTCGCCAAATTTGCTGACGAAATCGTATTGCTGAATTTGCTCCGCCGCGAGGTTGATGCCCAGAGCGAACCGGTGCAACGCCGTATTCCATCCACTCCTTTAATTGAGCACACGCATTGCGAATAACCCAATCGGATAAATAGGCGATAGTGCCGGCTTCTTGCGCGAGCGGAATAAACTCTTCCGGTAGCACGACGCCGCGCGTCGGGTGATTCCAGCGCAACAAGACTTCAAGACCGGTGATATCGCCGCTGCTACTTGCTACTTGCGGTTGGAAATACAACTCAAGTTGCTTTGCCGCAACGGCTTTATGCAATTCATGGCCGAGATTGACTCGATCGGAGTAAGACGTATGGCGCGCCGCGGAAAAGAACGCAAAACTATTTCGCCCTTGCGCCTTGACGTCGTACATCGCGATGTCCGCATTTTGAATGAGCGCGTCGATGGTATCACCGTCGTCCGGATATACCGCGATGCCGATGCTCGCGCCGGTACTGTGTTCTTGCTGGCCGACGCGAAATGGCTGGCTCAAGCACAGCGAGAACTTTGCTCGCGGCATTCTCCGCATCGTCGCGCTGAACAATATTCGGGAGTAGCAATGTGAATTCGTCGCCACCTAGGCGGGCGACGGTATCGCCTTGGCGCAAACATTTCGCCAGGCGTGCCGCGACCGCTTGCAGCAATTGGTCGCCGGCGGCGTGACCTAAATCATCATTGATGACTTTTAAAGCGATCCAGATCGATAAACATCACGGCCAACATTGTCCCCTGTCGTTTCGCTTGAGCTACTGCGAGACTGAGGCGATCTCTAAACAGCAGGCGATTCGGTAAGCCGGTTAAGCCGTCGTGGTAGGCTTGATGCAGTATTTTCTCTTGCGCACGTTTGCGGTCACCGACTTCTTTCGCGACACCGTAGGTCCCGCGAAATGTCTGCGGCTCGCCTTCGCCGCGGGATTCATAAATCCCCGTAGAGGAAATTTCAACCGACAGAAAACGCCCGCTGCTAGGTCCGATCGGACGAATATTGAATCGCAATTCCACATCGCGGCTAGCGCGTTTCCCGGTGCGCCTTTCGTTGAATACATATTTGGCACGCTCGATGTCATCTTCAAATACCAGTTGGGTATAGTGTCGGCCGAGCAAGTCGGCGCGCGCAATGCCAAGGAAGTGTTCCGCTCGATCGTTCAGAAAGGTAAATCGTCCTGCGCTATCGAGCGTATAAAGAATATCCGGCGATTGGTTGACGAGATAGCGATGCCATTTTTCCGATTGCTCGATTTGGTCTTTAGAAACTTGGCGCTTTCCTGCGTCACGTTGTTTGCCAGCCAAGATGGTATCGATGGTGCGTAGCAAATCTTCCGGTGCATAAGGTTTGCGCACAAAATCGTGCACACCTTGTCGCAACGCGCGAATCGCGGCGTCTATGGTCGTATCGCCACTCACGACAATGGTCGATGTATTGTTCGTTGTTGCGCTCTAAATGCTCCAGCACTTCAAAGCCATCGGTGCCGGGCATGTTCAGATCAAGCAAAACGACATCGAATGTCTGTTCCCGCAACAAAGCAATGGCACTCTGCCCGCCATTGGCAGCCGTTACGTTATGGTTACGCATGCGCAACAGCTCGCACAATGCGGTGAGCATGCGTGGCTCATCGTCGACCACTAAAATACGCGGTTGAGACGCACCGAAAGGAGAGCCTGCAGTGGGTTTTACTGCGTACATTGCGCCGCGCCATAGTTACGATTGCGCCTATTGACGCGTCTTTGGCAAGTAGATGCGAAAGGTTGTGCCTTGTTCGGGGGTGGACTGATACTCGATATCGCCGCGAATCTCTCGAACTAGAGCTTGCACAATCGATAGTCCGAGACCGGCGTGATCGCCTTGTTTGGTCGTTACGCCCGGCTGATACATCCGTGCTTTAACCGATTCCGCAATGCCCTGGCCTTTGTCTTGGATAGCGATTTGCACCGTCGGTTTCCCATCGTTGATGACGTTATCGTTGGTCGAAATAACGATCATGCCACCCTCTGGCATGGCCTCCGCCGCGTTTTTGATTAAGTTCATCAGATATTTGCTTTAACCGATCGCGGTCCGCAACAATTGGCTCAATTGCGTGAGATAACTCAGTTCGCAATCGCACATTATGAGTCAGTAATGCCTGATCCGTTAAACGGGTGAAATCGAAAATTAATGCATTGACATCGACCAGCTCCGGGCGGAAATGGCTTTTCTTCGTTTCCGGTTCGACTAGATTTTTCAGTATGGTGCTGACGCGATCGATCTCGTCGTCGATAACCCCAAGATCGCGCTGCGCCGGATCTTGCTCAGACAATTTCAAGCGCAAAATCTTGGTGTAATTTTTCATGATCGTCAGCGGATTGTTGATCTCATGCACCGCGCGGCGCAGCTCACTAAGCGAGACGTTAAACTTTCCTGGTCGGAAGCCGGTGGTGCCGGCAAACGCGCCGCGCGCGAATCGAGCGCCAAACCCGGCCTGCGTGACTAACGTCGCGAGCAATTTGATCTGCGGCTCAAGCCGCGCCAGTTGGTCTTCCGCCATGCCGAGCGCGATGACGCCGATAATATTGTTTTTGCCATTAAGCGGTAAACACAGAATGCCTTCTTGCTCCGGTCAGCCGCGTGAGTTGATCATCTACAACGAAATGTTGCGGCGCGCGTTCGGTATCGAAGGTATGCAGTAGTTCATTGCGTAAAGCGGCATCAACGACAATGCTGGTACCGAAAACGAAGGGAATTGAAATCTGATTGATCACCTCGGTTTGACCCGGCAGCGCCACACCGTTCAACGTATTGTGGACGTACTTTCGTAGCGCAGAAAAATGGGGTAAGCAAAATCGAACAACACATGCAAGGTTTTGCGGATGGCCGAGTAAATGTCGATCTCGTCTTTGAGGCCGGAGAAATTCGGGCGCATGCGTGAAAGCAATCCGATTTCGCGCACTTCCCGTGCCAGCCGAACACGTTTTACTTTTTCGACTGCAGCCGCGTCGCTTGGCGCACGATCTTTTACTAACGAAAGCGAACGTACGTCAGTCGACGTGGCACGCTGAGCACTTTCCACCGGCGGATTGCAATTCCGACGGCTGCATGCCAAATAGTTTTTCGGCGGCGGGGAACGGCAACGCCGTGGTGTACTACGCGCCTTCGGCCACGAGATTGGCTAGGTGCGCAATTTTGATAAGCGGCGACGCGCCGGCAATACGATCGGTGTGCTCATCGCGATAACGAATGGCATCTGCGATAAACGAGGCAACCGGCCAGCGAGAAATCAGGGTCACACCTGCCTCGCGACTCAAATCCTCGTAGGACATGGCCGGCGTGCTAGCTGTTAAGTCGCTGCGAGAATCGGACAACGCGGCTTCCTCGCCCGTGGGGTAATTTGCCGCTAACGCCAATTTTCCGAGATCGTAAAATAGGCCGGCAAGGTAGGCCTCATCGCGCGCGGTGTGCCCCACTTGATCGGCAATCGTTCGCGCAAGATAGGCGCGAAAAATCCAGCGCGAAGTATCTTGTGCCAGCAAATTTTCTGCGGCTTCCGAGGGTTGGTGAAAGACTTGATTGACGGCGGTGCTAAATACCAACGTCTTGAGCGCATCAAAACCCACATCAGCGAGCGCTTGCTCCAGCGAGAGCAAGCGTCGGGGTGCGCGCGCGTAGGCGGGGTAAGCGATATCCAGCACTTTTGCGCACAAAGCGACATCGTGGCGAACGATTTGCGCAATCTCGTCGAAAGTGATGCCGTCCTTGGTTAACGAACTCAGCAGACGGAGCAAAATGTCCGGCGCCGAGGGCAAAGGAATAAGGGCAAGCCTTCTTAAAATCTTATTATTGTCAAGACCCATGCCCGTTTTATAGGTTCTAGGGGTCTGATTGTCAACAGTTTTTACATTGTGAAACAGCGTGTCAAGAAATAGACGTGCTCGATTTTTAGGTCAAGTTAATCGCGAAAATTTTTGAACTGTAAGGGAAATCCAAGGTTAGATTGTCGAATTAATGCGATTGCTTCTTGCAACATATCTTTCTTCGCGCCGGTCACTCGAACCACTTCACCTTGGATGCTAGCCTGAGTCTTAAGCTTAGAATCTTTGATCAATTTGACGATCTTTTTCGATAGTTCCTGCTCAACACCGACTTTGACGGTCACGAGTTGCTTGACCTTGTTGCCGCTGATTTTTTCCGAGTCGCCGACTTCGAGGCATTTAATATCGACGCCACGCTTGACCAATCTACCTTCCAAAATATCGCGCACTTGGCTGAGCTTAAAATCGTCGTCGGCGAATACCGTAAGTGCGTATTCCTTCTGTTCGACACGCGAATCCGAGCCCTTAAAATCAAAGCGCGTTGAGACCTCTTTATTGGTCTGCTCGACAGCGTTCTTTACTTCTTGCTGGTCGACTTCTGAAACGATATCGAAAGAGGGCATGGTTTTGCGTCGCTTAGTGTTGAACGCCGATTATTGCGGTAAGTGGGCCACAGAGCAAGTCGCAAACTTCCCGAAAAATAGATCGGGATTAGCGAATTCTTGCTCGCCTTAAGCCCCGCGTCACGCTTGGGCTTTGGCGCGGCATGCTCTGCGAGCCAGTATCCATGGGCATTCTGGCGGCACTGCCAATTAAAATCCCGTCTAGTTACACGCCAATTCTTTTTGCATTCTGCATTCTCAAAGCACTTTTAATTCGTTTTTTATAGCGCTACAATCTTAACCGGCAGGAGGGGTTCTCAGTTTAATTCCGGGCGCATGCGGTCGCATGTCCCACTCCTCTACACCGAAAATTCAACTATCCAATGGAGGCTTGAAAATGAAAATATTTCAGCAATCTCTCTTAACCGGGCTGGGCGCAGTGTTGGCCGGCGGAGCAATCGTTACCGCCGCGCTGGCGGCGGATGTAACAACGGAGCGTTTGGTCAATAGCGAACGTGAACCCGGCAACTGGCTCAATCACCACGGCAATCTCGAAGCTCATCGTTTTTCGGGGCTCGATCAAATCAACAAATCCAATGTAAAAAATCTGCGCGTTGCCTTTACCTGGGCGATGGGCGGCACGCAAGGCGGCGGTAAGGAAATCATTACGTTCCCGTTTGCCGGGTTGGAAGGCACGCCAATCGCAGAAGGCGGCTTCCTTTATCTGACCACTGGCTGGGGTGAAGTCACTAAGCTCGATACCCGCGGCGGCGTTCCCCGTCAGATCTGGAAATACGATCCGAAGCCGGATCGCGACTATTCCACAACCGTCGCATGTTGTGGCATTAATAACCGTGGTGCGGTGTTCGCCGGCAACATGATCATCTCTCCGGTGATCGACGGCCGTATCGTCGCGCTAAACAAGACCGACGGCACTAAAATTTGGGAAGTGCAAGTTGCCGATCCCGGCCAAGGCGAAGTGATCACCGGTGCGCCGTTGATCGTCAAAGATATGGTCGTCACCGGTATGGCAGGCGCGGAATTTGGCGTGCGCGGCTGGCTCGAGGCGATGGATCTGAAAACCGGCAAGCGTCGTTGGAGAACTTACACAATTCCTGGTCCAGGCGAACCCGGCCACGAAACGTGGAAAGACAAGCACGAAGCCTATAAAACCGGCGGCGGCACGACTTGGGTCACCGGTTCCTACGATCCGGAGTTGAACCTCATCATCTGGGGTACGGCGAATCCGGGTCCGGACTGGGACAATGCCTATCGTCCCGGCGACAATCTGTGGACCGACAGCACCATCGCACTTGACGCCGATACCGGCAAGATCAAGTGGGGCTTTCAACACACGCCGAACGATCCGTACGACTACGACTCCATCGCCGAGAACACCTTCGTTGATACCAATATCAACGGCGCGTTCCGTCGCGCTACGCTGCATGCGAACCGCAACGGTTTTGCCTACGCGTTGGATCGCAAAACCGGTGAATTTCTGTGGGGTACCCAGTTTGTCGACAAACTGAACTGGACGCCGGGTCTGGATGCCAAAGGCAAGCCGGTTTCTTACAACCCGAAAGTGGATGTACAGACGTACGCCGCCGGCACAGCAGCCGCGCGCGGCACGGCCACTAAAGGCCGCGGCACAGTAGATGGCGTGTTGGAGCCGGGTCACATGGGTGGTAAGAATTGGCCGCCAACGACCTACAGCCCGCAGACCAATATGTATTACATCCCGACGATCGAAGGCTGTAACAAAGCATTTGCCGAAGTGACGGTACCCGGCGCACATAAGCCGCGTCAACTGTTCCTCGGCGGCGCGCCGTTTTCAACCTTTGAAGATCAGACTTGTGGCCGCTTGACGGGTAGCATTACTGCCATCGACGTGCGTACCGGTAAGGTCGTCAAGAAACACAATACGATTCATCCTCAACTGGGGGGTTTCCTGACCACCGCGGGCGGATTGCTGTTCGCCGGCTATGCTGAAGGTCAAGTCGTCGCATTGGACGCTGATACGTTGGAAGAACTCTGGCGTTTCGAGACCGGCTCCGCGATCAATGCGCCGCCCATGACCTACACCGCTGATGGCAAGCAATACATTGCCATCGAAGTGGGTTTAGGTGGTGCTTGGCCGCAGTGGTTTGTCAGCGCTACGCCGGAACTGAAGTCGCAAGTTCCGAGCAACGTGCTTTACGTATTCCAGTTGCCGTAAAGGCAAGTATGAAACGCGGGCCGGTGCCTGATTGTGCCGGCCCGTGTGGTTTTTAACTTTTTAAAGATTCATTATGAAAAAGTTCGAAGCAAAAAAAAGTAGGCGTGGCGGCGCGAAGGCGCTTGCTGTCGCAGTAATTTCGCTGTGGTCTCTTGCACTGCCGAATACGTTCATATTCGCCGAAGAAGGCGATCGGCCGGTCATCAAAGTTCCACGAGGCGGCGGGCGAGAATCGTTTACGACCAACTGCGTGCTATGCCATAAATATGACGGTCGCGGCGGCCCCAGTGAAGGTGGTTATGGTGCGGATTTACGCGTCACCAAGCTCACGCACGAAGAATTAATTGAAGTGATTACCAATGGCCGCGCTGGAAAAGGCATGCCGCCGTTTAAGGGGATCGTTGATGACGAGACTATCGAAACGCTGGCTTATTTCATCAAGAAAGACATAAAGCTGACGCAATAATCCATTGCCGAATTTTGGCTCGCGATGATAAGGCCGATTTAGTTACCGGCCTTTTTTTTCGCCTCGGCAAGTTGTTCGGGCGACATTTTTGCCGCAAGCTTGTCGCGCCAAAGCGGAATGTAATCAACGCCATCAGCGACGCCTTCACTTAGCCACACGTAGGCCTGCACCAGGTCTTTGTGCGCGCCCCATCCTAGTTGCATATTAACCATCTTGTATAGGCGGTCACCGTTTTTGTCGCCCGACGATGCAAGTTTGCGGGCGATGCTATACGCCTCAGTGAAGTTCCCTGTCGTGCGAGCGTTTTCATAGGCATTCCGCCCAGCACCGTACATCGCCATCCGTTCGTCTTTTTCAGCTTTGCAAACGGCTTCATCGTCGGATGCACATGCCGGTTCGGCGTTAGCAAAACCAATTCCGTTCGTTGCGAACACCAAAGAAAGTGCCAACGAAAACACCAGGCCGGTCAATTTGAATTTCATTTTAGGTTCTCCCTATTTGGTCTCGGCGAGAAATTTTCCTGCCTTGGCCGTATCGTAGTAATAGCTCACGGAATCGAATTTTCCGCTCGACGCTAAATCGTAAATAGCGACCATCTCAATTTTCAATGGCGTGCCGGAGGCTTTATGGATTGCCTCCCACACGAACAAAATCGCAGCGGAACGTCCACTGACGATTATTTTCTTCGTCATATATTTAGCTTGAAAATTCTTGAATTCCCAAGCGAAGTATTCAGAAAACTCTTTCTTCCCGGTCTGCTCCGATAAAGGGCTGCGCCGCTGCACGTTGTCGGTGAAATATTTCATCATTCCGGACGGGTCGCTCGACTCCATCGCCAAATTATATTCGTCAATCGACTGAACCAAAATATGCTCCACTTGCATTTCCACCGCGCCCGCGGCAAACGCCGATTGAGCGGGTAGCGCAAAAATAAAAACCAACGCGACGTAACAAAAGTTGATTCCGCGCCCCAAGCTTTTCATTGAATTTCTCCTAATTTTCTAAATTATAAATCCGTTCGGCTAACATTGCGCGATCCCAATTCGCACAAAAACCCCACGCTATGTCGAAGGACTTTAACGCACAAAAACAAAATAGGTTGATGATTAAGATTATTCAGCAAGCAACAATGGATCGTCAAGCCGATAAATGTTTTGGCAAGTAAGTGACCGCGGCTTGAATATGTTTGAGGCGATTCTTCGTGCCATGCCAGCAGCCTTGTGGCGCGTGCCTCCTGGCAATGCATGGCTGAAGGCCCAGTATTCATGCGCCTCTTCAGCCTGTCTTCCAGTGAATACAAAATCGGTTAATCTTGCACTTTATTTTCGTAACCAAATTAACCATGAAAGTCGCGATCGCAGGCGCGGGAATTGGCGGGCTGAGTTTAGCCTTGATGTTGTCGCGCCAAAAAATCTCGTGCGAAATTTTTGAATCCTCGGAGGAAATCAAACCGCTCGGCGTCGGCATCAATTTGCTGCCCCATGCGATGAAGGAACTTTCCGAACTCGGTATTGAATCGGCGATTGCCGAATCCGCCATCGAAACCTCGTCGCTCTCATATTTTAACCGCTTCGGCCAGCCGATTTGGCACGAGCCGCGCGGCCTCGCCGCCGGCTATTCGTGGCCGCAATATTCCATTCATCGCGGCGAGTTGCAAATGCTCTTGCTGCGCGCGGTCGAGCGCGAGATCGGCCTCGATCGAATTCACGTTGGGCATTCGCTGGAATCGTTCACGCAAGATTCCGATCAAGTCACACTGGCGCTGCGTCGCAGAAGCGATGGCGCGGCAATCAATTCAACCACCGATGTATTGATCGGTGCCGACGGCATCCATTCTTCGCTGCGCCGTTTGCTTCATCCCGTCGGCGACGAATTGCGTTTTTCCGGCCGCATGTTGTGGCGCGCGACGACCGTCGGCAAGCCGTTTCTCGATGGCCGCAGTATGTTCATGGCCGGCCATCAAGATCAAAAATTCGTGTGTTATCCGATCTCAGAGCCGCATCGCAAATCCGGCGAATCGTTACTCAATTGGATTGCAGAATTACGCGTCGGCAACGAAATGCCGGTCAGCGATTGGAATCGGCGCGTCGACAAATCGGTTTTTGCGACAGCATTTTCCGATTGGAAATGGGATTGGATCGACATCCCGGCGCTGATCGACGCCACGGATTCCATTTACGAATTTCCGCTCGTCGATCGTGATCCGTTGCCGCGTTGGAGCGTCGGCCGCGTGACTTTACTCGGAGATGCGGCACATCCGATGTACCCTATCGGCTCCAACGGCAGCGCCCAAGCCATTCTCGATGCACGCTATCTCGCCGATTGCTTGCGCGATATGTCTAATGTCGAATTAGCGCTGAAAGAATACGAAGCCGAACGCCTGCCGCGCACCGCCGGCATCGTGCTACGCAATCGCATGAACGGGCCCGAGCAAGTCATGCAAATCGCGCACGAACGCGCGCCGAACGGCTTCAGCGATATCGATCAAGTCGTCCCATTCGCCGAACGCGAAGCGATTTCAATGCGCTACAAACGCTTGGCGGGATTCGATCCGCAGGCATTGCAAGCCGCTGCAAAACGACACGCAGAAAAGGTTTCGACATGAGTATTTGGACAAAACACCCCGACATCGGTGACATGCAACGCATCCACCTCAACACGGCGGTCGATCGCTTCGGCATCGAGTTTGTCGATGTCGGCGACGATTGGATTTCCGCGCGCATGCCGGTCGACGCGCGCACCGTGCAGCCAATGGGCATTTTGCACGGTGGCGCGTCAGTCGTGCTCGCCGAAACCATCGGCAGTTGCGCGGCGAGTTACTGCATCGACATGGAGAAGAATTATTGTGTGGGCCTGGACATCAACGCCAACCACATTCGCGCCGCGCGCAGCGGCTGGGTGCTCGGCGTCGCGAGGCCATTGCATGTCGGCAAATCCACGCAGGTGTGGGAAATTCGAATCACCGATACCAACGAAAAATTGGTTTGTATCGCGCGGTTAACGATGGCGGTGCTGGCGCGCTGAGAAAATTTCTCGCCTAACGATGCCTGAAGAGGCAGTAGCAGAGCGGTTCTTCAAGCAGCTTTCATTTTATTTCAAGCAAATTAAAACTACATAATCTGATTCACCGTCCCGCCGTCGACCCGCATCGCCGCGCCGGTGGTCGCCGAAGCGAGTGGACTGCATAAATACACAGCGAGATTGGCCACTTCTTCCGCCGAAGCAAAACGTTTCAACAACGAAGTCGGGCGAAAGTTTGTGAAAAAGTCTTTCTCGAATTCCGCGTCGGTCATGCCCACTGCTTTGGCGCGTTCGGATCGCGAGCGCGCGGAATTTTCCGTGGTGGTCGGGCCGGGCAGCAAAGCATTCACCGTCACGCCGGTACCGGCAAGTTCCATCGCCAAGCCGCGCGAGACCGTGAGTTGCGCGGCTTTGGTCATCCCGTAGTGAATCATTTCTTTTGGAATCATCAAGCCCGATTCGCTCGAAACAAAAATCACCCGCCCCCACCCGCGCTGCGCCATCGCGCCCGCATAGTGACGCGCGAAACGCACACCGCTCATCACGTTCACATCGAACAAGCGCAGCCAATCGGCATCGGGAATTTCGAAGAATGGCTTGCGCTCGTAAATGCCGAGATTGTTCACCAAAATGTCTACGTCTTTGAAACGCGCGAAAACCTGTTCGGCGCCTGCTGCCGTCGTGCAATCTGCTGCGACACCGTCGGCTTTGACTTCGGGAAATTGTTTGCGCAATCGTGCAAGCGCGCCATCAACCGCCACTTGCGTGCGGCCGGTTATGATGACGTTTGCGCCTTCGGCAGCGAGACCTTTCGCGATGGCGAAGCCAATGCCGCTAGTTGAGCCGGTGATTAGTGCGCTGCGGTTTTTGAGTTGCATGTCCATCGGGGGCGTTCCTTGGTTTCGGTTGGACCAGTGTTCGGTAGCTTAACTCATGCCAGGGGAAGTTTAGTGGAAGGCCGGATAGTAGGGAAAAGCGATAGCGCATTCCGCCGTATGCCGCATAACGCGGATAACGGCTTCGCCTCATCCGCCTTACGGCCTGCGATATTGCCGAAGAAAATCGAAAAAAATCTTCATCGCTTCATTGTCATCAGGTACGGCGTCACCAATTGCGCTTTGCCAAGATAGTAAGCTGGGATGAATCTCTCCGGGAACGTTCGGCGCTATCGCCCAATCCTTCCCGAGTTTCTTTAGAACGAAGTCGTTAAAATCTCTGAACGGCGGTTGTTCCTGCTCGGCAAATTGATTGTTTAAAAGCGCAAGATCGTACCCAATCAGAAAATCACATATTGCTCCGAAGCCAGGGCGCGACAAATACATGCCAGGACGTTGTTCAATCTTTTCGAGTATCGAATAGATATTCATCGGAATTTGTAACCTGTAAGCAAGCGTAGCCCGGATGGAATGAAATGAAATCCGGGAAATAGCAATCCTGGATTACCCGATGCTGCATCCAGGCTACAAGATTTTTCAGAGGCCTTTCCACGCGCCGCGTCACACTTGCATCTTGGCGCGGTATGGCCTGAGAGGCAGTATCCATGCCGTTCTTCACAGACACCAGAAAATTATTGGCGGCCGGTAAGTTCGACTATTTAACCGATTCAAGAATGGCAATTTCTCTCTTCAAGAGATCATTTGCCAGCGCCGAAACTTCAACTCCCTTTCTCGATGCTATGGCGGATAAATATGTCAGTACTTCGGCGTCGAGATACACCGGCAAGTTCAGCCTTGCATCCGGGCGATAGAATTTTCCGCGTTTGCCTCCAGAGAAATTGATATCGTCGGGCAAGTCGTCATTAAGGTTAGCGCTCATCAGGTGACCTTCTCAGATTGCATCTGCGCATTCTAGCGCGGTTCGACCTCATACGCGCGACGCTCCTGTTTCGTTGCCGTTCGCGCTGAAATTATTCGCACTGTCGCGATGTTCGAATCTTGGTCTTGGAATGTGTGAACTACCACCAAAAGTCCACCGCCAGCTTGTTGGCCCATTGTGAACCAGCGTTCCTCGGTTTGGCTATGTACATCGTCGAAGACCGTAATTGCCAGTGGATCAAGAAACACAGTCGCGGCATGCTCGAACGTAACGCCGTGTTTCGCGAAATTGGAAATTGCCTTTGACAAATCCCATTCAAAGTTATTCGAAGCGCCGGAACTCATCTTCACACTCGCCGAAAACTAAATCATTTGCGATTCAACTTCGCCGCAATCCGCATCCGCAACGCATTCAGCTTAATAAATCCCGCCGCATCCGCTTGGTTGTACGCGCCTTTATCTTCTTCAAACGTCGAGATCGCCGGATCGAATAGCGAATCTTTTTTCGACGTGCGGCCGACGGTGGTGACAGTGCCTTTGTAGAGCTTCACGCGCACCGTGCCGTTGACCGGCGCTTGCGAAAGGTCGATCAAGCTTTGCAGCAACTTGCGCTCGGGGCTCCACCAATAGCCGTTGTAGACCATGCGGGCGTAGCGCGGCATGAGGTCGTCTTTCAGCGCGAGCACTTCGCGATCGAGCGTGATCGATTCCATCGCGCGATGGGCGCGCAGCATGATGGTGCCGCCGGGGGTTTCGTAACAGCCGCGCGACTTCATGCCGACGTAGCGATTTTCCACGACATCCAAACGGCCGACGCCGTGTTTGCCGCCGAGGCGGTTGAGTTCCGTTAACACTTGTGCTGGCGTCATTTTCTTGCCGTTGACCGCGACGATATCGCCTACCTTGTAATCCAGATCAACGTATTCCGGTTTCGCCGGGCGCTTTTTCCGGCGAGACGGTGATGCGCCACATGGAATCTTCCGGCTCGAAGTTCGGGTCTTCGAGCACGCCGCCTTCGTAGGAAATGTGCAGCAAGTTCGCGTCCATCGAATAGGGCGCGCCGCCGCCTTTTTTCTTTTTGTAATCGACGGAAATGCCGGCTTTCTCGGCGTACTTCAATAATTTTTCGCGCGAGGTTAAATCCCATTCGCGCCACGGCGCGATGACGTGGATGTTCGGCTCCAGCGCGTAATAACCCAACTCGAAACGCACTTGATCGTTGCCCTTGCCGGTCGCGCCGTGGGACACCGCGTCGGCCTTCACTTTGCGGGCGATTTCGACTTGGCGCTTGGCGATCAGCGGCCGCGCAATCGAGGTGCCGAGCAGATATTCGCCTTCGTAAACGGCGTTGGCGCGAAACATCGGGAACACGAAATCGCGCACAAATTCTTCGCGCAAATCGTCGACGAAAATTTCTTTAATGCCGAATTTTTTCGCCTTTTGCCGCGCGCGGGTTCAAGCTCTTCGCCCTGGCCGATGTCGGCGGTGAAGGTGACGACTTCGCAGTGATAAACGTCCTGCAGCCATTTCAAAATAACCGAGGTATCCAGCCCGCCGGAATAGGCGAGGACTACTTTTTTGATGTCTGACATGTTGAGTGAGTTCGTTAAAAAAATTAATTTCGTTCCAAACGGGTGACGAGTTCGCCATTGACCCATTCGCCGTAAACGGAGCTGCCGTCCGGCGAGGTCAGTTCGCCGATGCCTTCAAAGCGCCAATTCAAAAATTGGCCCACATACTTGGTGCCATCGGGCAAGCACGAGTTTGCCGTTGCCCGTTGGCACGCCGTCGACCCAATCGCCGGTGTAGACTTGGCCATTTTCGTGAGAGTTCATTGATGCCTTTGCCGTGCGGGCGGCCGCGAACGTAATCGCCATCGTATTCTTCCGCAAGCTTGCCTTTTACGTCCCATTTTATTTGGCCTTTGCCTTCGGCGTAGCCGTCTTTGCATTCGCCGGTCCAGGTTAATTTTTCGTCAGGCTGCGGATGCGGATTAAAATGTTTGCAGTCTTTTTGGTCTTTGATCCATTCGCCTTCTTCGGCGAAAACGGGAAGCGCGATTTAAGCTCAGAATCGCGGCGAATAACGAGGCTGAAAAAATAGATCGTGAGTTTCATGTGTTCTCCTGGTTTCAATCGAACGGTCGGTTCGTTGCGGTTGTATGCGGTATTTATGCGGCAAGCAAAGCTACTGGATAGATAAAATTTGGTGAAGAACTCCTTCCCCTATGAAGGGGATGGAGCTAGTTTTCTATGCGTGGCGTCATTTCTAGACAGCCGCACTATCAATTAATTCACTTCGATTTAACTTTTCCCAACAACAAAAATTCCATTAATGCTTTTTGTACATGCATTCGGTTTTCTGCCTCATCCCACACGACGCTTTGTAGGCCTTCCAACACTTCCGCAGACACTTCCTCGCCGCGATGCGCTGGCAGGCAATGCATAAACAATGCGTCCGGCGCAGCGTGAGCCATCATGTCTTGGTCGACACAAAAATCGGCGAAATCTTTTTTGCGTTCTTCCGTTTCCGCTTCGAAGCCCATGCTGGTCCACACGTCCGTTGTGACAAGATGCGCGCCTTTCGCCGCTTCATTCGGGTCGGTGAATTCTCGGTAGTGATCGGCGTTGAATAATCCCGCTTCTTCCGGCTTAATTTCGTAGCCGGGCGGCGTGGCGACATTAACTTTAAAATCCAAAATCTCGGCGGCTTGCAGCCAAGTATTACAGACATTATTAGAATCGCCGATCCACGCGATGGTTTTGCCTTTGATCGAACCGCGATGTTCGATGAACGTGAAAATATCCGCGAGAATTTGGCACGGATGATATTCGTTGGTGAGTCCGTTAATCACCGGCACGCGAGAATATTCCGCGAAACGCTCGATAATGCTTTGCTCGAACGTGCGGATCATAACGATATCGACCATGCGCGAAATCACCCGCGCCACATCTTCGATCGGCTCGCCGCGACCGAGTTGCGAATCTTGGCGATTGAGCGTAATCACCGAGCCGCCCATTTGATACATGCCCGCTTCAAACGACACACGGGTACGCGTTGAGCTTTTCTCGAATACCATCGCCAACGTGCGATCGGTGAGCGGGTGGTAGGGTTTGTATTCCTTGAACTGGCGCTTAATCCACGTCGAGCGCGCAAAGACATGCTCGATTTCTTCGCGAGTTAAATCCTTCAACTGCAAAAAATGCCGCAAGGTCACGCAAGAAATTCCTTGATGATCGGCGCTAAGGTGCTGACCAATTGCTCCGCTTCCGCCTGGGAAAAATTCAGCGGCGGTAACAGACGCACGACTTTGTCGTTGGTGACGTTCACCAATAAGCCTTGCTCGCGCGCACGGCGAACGATATCGCCACAGGGCCGATCGAGCTCAATGCCCATCATCATCCCCAGTCCGCGAATTTCTTTGATGCCGGCCACACCGGCGAGGCGCTCGCGCAATTGCGCGCGAATCCATTCGCCAGTTTGCGTCGATTTTTCCAGCAGACCTTCTTCTTCAATGGCTTGCAAAGTCGCCAGCGACGCAGCGCACACCAGCGGCCCGCCGCCGAAGGTCGAGCCATGATTACCTGGGCCGAATACGCCCGTCGCGCGACCCGCATTGACACACGCACCGATCGGCACGCCGGAGCCAAGCCCTTTCGCCAAAGTCATCACGTCGGGCTTCACGCCCGCGTGTTGAAAGCCGAACCACTTGCCGGTGCGGCCGATTCCGCATTGCACTTCATCGATCATCAACAGCCATTCTTGCTTGTCACAAATCGTGCGCAAGGTACGGATGTATTCCAGGTCGGCCATGATCACGCCGGCTTCGCCTTGCAACACTTCGACAAGAACGGCGACGACGTTCGATTGGTTTTTCGCAATTTGCTGTACGGCGATGGCGTCGTTGTAGGGCACACGGATAAAGCCGTCCATCAGTGGCTCAAAACCGGCTTGCGCTTTGCGGCTGCCGGTAGCCGAGAGCGTGGCCAGCGTGCGGCCATGCCAGGCTTTTTCCATGACGATGATGTGGGGATTCTCGACGCCGTTTTTGTGCCCGTACAACCGCGCGACTTTGATCGCGGCTTCGTTCGCTTCCGCGCCGGAATTGCAGAAGAACACTTCGTCCATGCCGGAGAGTTTGGCAATGCGCTCGGCTAATTCTTCCTGGCGGAAAATTTGATAGAGATTCGAGGTATGAATGGTATTTTTTGCTTGCTCGCAAATCGCCGCGACCACTTTCGGGTGAGCGTGGCCCACGCTCGTCACGGCAACGCCGGACACGGCATCCAAATAGCGTTTGCCCTGATCGTCAATCAGCCACGAGCCTTCGCCCTTCACGAAACCAATCGGCTGGCGCGCATAGGTATTCATTACATACGACATCGTCATCCCCAAAAACAAATCGGCGGCCAATCGAATGATTGCCGCCAAAGGTTGAAGTATACCAAAGCTTTGGGACGGTAAATAACGAACTACGGGATGTGGCGTTGCCCGAATGCACGGTTTTCCGACAGGCTCGTTGATCGGATGCCGGGCTGAGAGCCTTATCCCGCGTGCCGTCTGGCATGGGGCACCTGGAGAACCGCGCCCGTATTGCCTTGCAGGCCAGGCAATCTGACACCAAAACGTAACGGTAGGGAGAAAGTTATGCTATAAACCACCTATTCGAAATTAACACCTTACCTATGAACGTCGTAGAAGATGTAAAAAACATGCTGGCTGATGTCCTGAGCCTGGGCGCGCGCAAATCCCAATTGACTGAATCAACCCCGTTACTCGGCAGCATTCCCGAACTCGATTCCATGGCCGTCGTGAACGTCATCACGGCGATGGAGGATCGATTTGGCATCACCGTCGACGATGATGAAATCAGCGCCGATACGTTTGCGACAATAAAGAGTCTGGTGGACTTCGTTAACAACAAAATGCTGGGCTGACGTTACATCATCCCGACCCGTGCTGAAGAAATATCCGTAACAAAGCAGCCGCGCCATTGAACGTTCGCCATTTCCGACCAATGACTACTTTGTATCGGTAGCGTAACTAAGGCAAATCGACGCGCCCGTTCAGCGAATCCAGCATCACAAGTGAAGCAAAGTGGGTGCATTTGCACCGTTTGTGCGTTTCGGTTTCCAAGAAAATAAACTGCAATTGATGACCAACTCGGCTGCACCTGAAGCATTTTTTCTGCCTGTTTTAAATGGTCAACGTTTCTGCGTCTATCATCCGGTAAAGGGGAAAGCGTCAAATAAGGCGTTTCTGTTCATTCATCCTTTTGCTGAGGAAATGAACAAATCCCGACGCATGGCAAACCTTCAATCTCAAGCCCTTGCCGCAAAAGGTTACGCCGTATTGCGGATTGATCTCAGTGGTTGCGGGGATTCGAGTGGTGATTTTGGCCAGGTAACGCCGCAGAATTGGTTGGATGACATCGAGTTAGCATGGGATTGGCTCAATAAGCGTTCGCACGACTCCATTGTGCTGTGGGGATTGCGCCTCGGGGCAACGCTGGCGCTGGACTTCGCCCAGAAAAAAAATCGATGGCCTGATGAATTCCTCCTATGGCAACCGGTACTCAATGGCGAAACACTAATGTCTCAGTTTTTGCGTCTTCGTGTCGCCAGTGAAATGTTAGATGGCGCCAATGGTGGTGGCGTTCGTACTCTCAGAGAATCGTTGCGAAACGGTGAATCCATTGAGGTCGCTGGCTATCGGCTGAATCCGGAAATGACCAGTTATATCGATTCGCTACGCGTCAACAAGGTTCTCCCCAAATCATCGCGAGTTAACTGGATCGAAATCGTTGCCGACGCCAGCCAAGGCGTTTCGCCGGCGGCAGCACAAACCATTAAAATATGGCAGGATGCCGATGTCGCGGTCGAGTGTAATTCGGTTAGCGGTTCTCCTTTTTGGGCTACGCAGGAAATCACTGATTGTGCCGCGCTTGTTGAGCAAACAACTAAAATAGTCGCCGAGAGCCACGCGTGAGTTATTCAGAATCCGCTGTCTCGTTTGGCTGCTCAGGAGAGCAACTTGTCGGGATAGTGACGACGCCCGTCATGCCGACCAAGTTCGGCGTCGTTATAGTTGTGGGCGGTCCACAATTTCGTGTTGGCAGCCATCGACAGTTTGTACTGCTCGCACGATCGTTGGGTGCGCGAGGCATTACGACGCTTCGATTTGACTATCGCGGAATGGGAGACAGCAGTGGTGATCTTCGCGACTTTACGGCGATTGATGAGGATATTCGCGCGGCAGTGGATATCCTGCAAAATGCAAATCCTAAACTTGAGAGAATAATTCTGTGGGGATTATGCGACGCGGCCTCAGCTTCTTTGTTTTATGCGCATCAAGACCCGAGAATCGCGGGATTGGTTCTGGCCAATCCATGGGTGCGCACCGACGTCGGCGAGGCCCAGGCTTACTTAAATCACTATTATCGTGCTCGTTTTTTGGACTTAGCGTTTTGGAAAAAAATACTGCGCGGACAATACGATTTTTTCGGCTCGCTGCGATCATTTTTTGAGACAATTCGAAAAGCCATGCGTACGACCTCGCCTGAAAGCAGAGAGCGCGAACTGCCACTTCGAGAACGGATGTACGTTTCCTGGGCGAATTTCAACGGCAATGTTTTAGTTTTGCTGTCGGGCGAGGATCTTACCGCACAGGAATTTTTGAACATGGTTAAGGCTTCTTCACAGTGGCGCGAGCTGTTTGATGGTCCGCGCGTAATCAAACACAATATGCCATCCGCCAACCACACGTTTTCTCGCGAAGAGTGGCGCGATGAAGTGGCAAGTACGACGGCCAATTGGATCCTAGCGTTGTGAATCAAAGTTTTTCGTTGATCGAGGAAAGTAGACCTTTGGTTCAATCGCTACGGGAGTTGGGAAGCGTGCGGCACCTATGAAGAAAAATCGTAAAGTATTGTTGATTGCGTTCCATTACCCGCCGGTAAAGGGAAGTAGCGGTGTTCAGCGCACGCTGAAATTCTCTGCCTATTTGCGTGAAAATGGTTGGGAGCCGATGGTGCTAACCATATCACCACGCGCCTATGCGCAAATCAGCGACGATCAAATGGCGGAGATACCCGACGGCATGGTGGTCGAGCGTGCATTCGGCCTGGATACCGCGCGGCATCTTGCCATTGGGAAGCGCTATTTTGGCTGGTTGGCGCAACCGGATAGATGGATAAGTTGGTGGCCAGGTGCGGTCTGGCGCGGCATGTCCATGATTAGGCGCCATCGACCTGCGGTAATTATGTCGACCTATCCGATCGCAACCGCACACCTGATTGGCCTGTCCTTGCAACGCCTGAGCGGATTGCCATGGGTCGCCGATTTTCGCGACTCAATGACCGAAACCTACTATCCTCGGGACCCACTGACCTGGCGTATTTATCGGCGCATCGAAGAATCCGCAATTCGACGTTGCGCTCGTGTTGTATTAACAACTCAAGGTACGCGAGACATGTACGCAGCACGTTATCCGGAAAAGCCCGCATCGCATTGGTCGGTGATTGAGAATGGCTTTGACGAAGAGAATTTTCGCAATGCCGAATCGGGATTTGAGAAAAAATCGCTCGGCCGGGTCGATCAAATCACACTCATTCACAGCGGCGTACTTTATCCCGAAGAGCGTGATCCTAAACCGTTTTTTGCTGCATTACGGGCACTCAAGGACAGCGGGGAAATTTCCGCCGACCGTTTGCAAGTGGTGTTACGTGCAACCGGCAGTGACCCGCTTTACCACTCGTTGTTGAGCGAGTTCGGCATTTCCGATATTGTAAAATTGGCACCAATCGTCACCTATCGCGAAGCACTGCAGGAAATGATGTGCGCGGATGGTTTACTGCTTTTCCAAGCGGGAACATGTAATCACCAAATTCCCGCTAAGCTTTATGAATATCTGCGCGCGGGCCGTCCCATTTTCACGTTGACCGACCCGGTCGGAAATACGGCTGAATCGCTGCGTAGTGCCGGGGCGTTAGATATCGTTAACATTGCTGACGCAGTCGAGATTACCACCGGGTTGCGGGGGTTTCTTGAAAGGCTGCGTGCCGGCCGCGCCAAAGGTGCCCAACCGGAAACCGCGAATCTTCATTCGCGCCGATCCCGTACGCGCGAACTTGCTGTGTTGCTGGACGAGGTTATCAGCGGTAATTCTGTATCAAAGAACCCGCACTGATTCTCTGCGGGTTCTCACCTATACGCCTCAATTTTCAATTGCGCCATTGGTACGTAAAAGCGAGAACCAATAGTTAACTTCTATTTCTTCTCGGTGAGTGCTTTTACAATTTCACCCAACTGCTTCAACTGCTCCTGATCTGCCGCGCTAACATTCTCAGAACCTTTGCAGCGAGCGTCAGTGCGTTGCAGCGCGCCAAACATTTCACGCGTCACCGGAATCGGATCGCAGCCACGATCGTTCTCGCAGACGAAATCGAATTCGGGTTTAGCTTTGACGTGGCAGGCAAAACAATTCAGACCGAAGCGGTTGTTGACCTCGGCGAAACCACGCGTGAAAATTTTCTGGCCTTCCTTGGTAATATCGATCCAGAAAAATTCCCAATCCTTCGTCGCCGGGCTAAAGCCCTTGTTGTGCTTGACCATCACTTCGTTCGGCATGATTTGCAGCACCGATCCGGCCGGATAATCACCCGTTCCGGCGTTTGCGACCTTTACCGTCTCGGCGACATCGCCGAGTAAATTATCGACATAAAAATGTTTCACCGACGTCATCTCGGTGATGCACTTGAACGAATTGTCGTCGACTTTGATCTGGCCGGGATTGTCGGCAGCGTTTGCATACCCTGCGAATAATAGGGCGAGTCCCCAGCGGGCGAACACTGATTGAGCCTTGGGCTTTGCCAATGATGGGTTCATATTACTTCTCCTTTTTGCGGTTGGGTTTGTTACGCCAAGTTCAATCGAACCGAATGGTTTCGAACCACCGAGCGCGCATGCAGTATACAGTATTCAACCCAGATAGGCGCATTCGAGCAAGCCCGAGAGGCTTATGGATACTGGCTTGCAGGCCATACTACGCCACGACCCGCGCAGAATAAGGATCCTAGCGCAATAGTAGGGGAAGTAACTACCTACTGGCTATTTCGGGATTCTTCGAGGTGACTCGCGCAACGCGCGGAATCATTCCAATGATTAGCGTTATTCCGCCGAGAATACCGACCAACATGTCTTTCATCGTATCGAACAATCCGCCCTGGGAATGGCCGCCAAAATAACGATCATTGATAAACTCTGCGAATTCCCAAAACACCGTCGCGGCGCATGTGGCAAAGAACACCAGCAGCACATGGGTCACAGGATGGAACGGGCCTAGGAGTTTGAGTCGTGACCCGTTAATCGATGTGCGGTGAAAGAAAAACGCAATCACCATCCCACCCAAAAAATGCATCGGAATGTCGATCCCCGGAAAGACTCGATAGGAATCAAATACTCGCGACATCAAGACATGCAAGCTGAAGACCGCGATAGGTGCCCAGCCCGATTCCAGGATCGATCGAATAATCCATTGATGAATCGATGATGAAGCGCGATGGGTTTCCATATGGTTTCCTTCAATTGCCGTAGGGATTCGCGATTCTCATGCGCGCAAGCAATGCAACTTCATGCCGCTCCATGACTTCAGCGTCCGCGTTGGTTTCGTGATCGTAGCCTTGCAAATGCAACACACCATGAGTAACAAGATGCGCGTAGTGATGACGCAATACCTTGCGCTGCTGGCGCGCTTCTCTAGCAACAATCGGCGCGCACAGCACGATATCGCCGAATAGCGCGCCGCTCGCTGACTGATCGTAAACGAAGGTCAGCACATTGGTGGCATAGTCTTTATTGCGGTAGGTTCGATTCAGTTCACGCCCTTCTTTCGCGCCGACGATACGTAAAGTGATCGTCGCATCGCGCTCTAAGGCGGCGCTGACACAACGACGCAACTGGGAGCGCGATGGAACACGCGGCTCCTCAGTGGCAAACTGAACGGCGAGGGAAAGCTTAGGGGCTTGTTGAAACTTAGGCTTGACTGCCCTTGGCATGTCGCTCGTAGGCGTTGACAATCGCTTGCACGATGGGGTGGCGCACGACGTCTTCCGATTGGAAAATCGTAAAGGCAATCGCCTCGATATCTTGCAGGACATTGCGCGCATCAATCAGGCCGCTCTTCTGGCCACGGGCTAAGTCAATCTGCGTAACGTCGCCGGTGATGACGGCCTTAGTGCCGAAGCCGATGCGCGTCAAAAACATCTTCATTTGTTCCGGCGTCGTGTTTTGCGCTTCATCGAGAATGATGAAGGAATGATTCAACGTGCGCCCACGCATGTAGGCAAGCGGGGCGATTTCGATAGTACCGCGCTCGAACAATTTGTCGACTTTCTCGAAGCCCATCAAATCGTATAGCGCGTCGTATAACGGCCGCAAGTAAGGATCGACTTTTTGTGCCAAATCGCCCGGCAAAAACCCGAGTTTTTCTCCCGCTTCGACTGCGGGTCGTACCAATACTAAGCGCTTCACTTTATCGCGCTGCAAGGCATCGACAGCGCAAGCGACGGCCAGGTAAGTTTTGCCCGTGCCAGCAGGGCCGACGCCGAACGTAATGTCGTGAGCTTGAATATTATTTAGATACTGAATTTGACGCGGCGTACGTCCGCGCAAATCACCGCGGCGCGTAAGCAATATTGGCGCTTGCAAATTTTCGCTGGCCTCAGGCGGGGCGGCCGAGACTTCGATCAAATGCAATTGCACGTCTTCCGCATGGAGTTCGCGCGTTGCCACTTGATAAAGGGCGAGCAACACTTTTTCTGCTTTGGCCACGCCGTCGGCAGAGCCATCAACCTGAAAATTTTCCCCGCGCCGGGTGATGTTTACCTTAAGCGACGCCTCGATTTGCCGAAGGTGTCCGTCGAGCGGCCCGCACAGATAGGCGAGCCGTTGATTATCAACAGGGGTAAAGCTCAGATCGATCGGCAACGATTGAACTGCGGCTTTCAATGCAACACTAGTTCGCCGCGCAACGAATGCGGCATAGCGGAGATGATTTTTACTTCGGCGAATTGACCAATCAAGCGTGGCTGGCCAGGCAAATTAACGACACGATTGTTGTCAGCTCGCCCGAAAAGTTCGTCGGGATTTTTTTTCGCCGGGCCTTCGATCAATAGCCGCTGGACTGAGCCAACCATTTTATCGCTGTACGATTTTGACAGTGCTTCGATTTTGCTTTGCAAACGCTGCAAGCGTTCGAGCTTTAATTCGCGCGGCACAGCGTCCTCAAGATCGGCAGCCGGCGTGCCGGGACGCGGGCTGTATATAAAGCTATAGCTACCATCAAAGCTAACGTCGTCGACCAATTTCAGCGTCGCTTCAAAATCCTTTTCCGTTTCGCCCGGAAAACCGATAATGAAATCAGACGATATGGAAACGTCAGGCCGCGCAGCACGCAGTTTTCGAATGATGGATTTGTATTCCAACGCCGTATAACCGCGCTTCATCGCCGCCAGAATCGAATCGGAACCCGATTGCACCGGCAAGTGCACTTGACTCACGAGCTGTGGAATTTTTTCGTAAGCATCAATCAGCCGCTGAGAAAATTCACGCGGATGTGAGCTGGTGTAACGAATGCGTTCAATACCGGGCATTGCGGCGACGTAATCGAGCAAGTGCGCGAAATCAGCGATCTGGCCGTTTTCTATTTTGCCGCGATAGGCGTTCACGTTCTGACCGAGCAGTGTGACTTCTTTTACCCCGCGATCGGCGAGGTCCGCCACTTCCGTCAATACGTCTTCGAAGTTGCGCGAGACTTCTTCCCCGCGCGTATACGGCACAACGCAAAAGCTGCAATATTTGCTACAGCCCTCCATGATCGACACAAACGCCGTCGGGCCTTCAATGCGGGCCGGCGGCAAGTGATCGAATTTTTCAATTTCGGGAAACGAGATGTCAACTTGCGCGCGGCCCGATTGGCGGCGCTTGGCGATCAAGTCCGGCAAGCGATGCAATGTCTGCGGTCCGAATACCAAATCCACATACGGCGCGCGGCGGACAATTGCCGCGCCTTCTTGACTGGCGACACAACCACCGACGCCGATAATCAAATTGGGATTGAGTTGCTTCAAATGTCGAACGGTACCTAAATCGCTAAACACTTTTTCCTGTGCCTTCTCGCGCACCGAACAAGTGTTAAACAAAATCACGTCGGCATCTTCCGGCGAATTAGTTTTTTCCAACCCCTCAGAAGCGTGCAATACGTCGGCCATTTTGTCCGAGTCGTACTCATTCATTTGGCAGCCAAAGGTTTTGATGTAGAGCTTTTTGGCCATGGACTACTTTTGAATCGTCACAACTTCGCCCGGCGCGAGTAACCATAACTCGTGGAGAAATCCCGTTTGAGGTTCGAGTTTGTATACGACTTTTGCGCCGGCTGGCAGTATCGCCGGCAAAATGATGCTATTGCTCTGATCACGAATGAGAGCGCCGGGTGATAATCGATAGGTCTGTGAACCTATCTTGACAAACGGTCGCTCAAATTCATTTAGCGTGCCACGCTTAGAAATAGGCGGGAAATCGCGCGAATACGTGTGCCCGACTAAAAAAAGACTTAGCAACACAGAAAATACGAGTGTACGCACGCCGGAACGGAGTTTTAAGTCTATCAACGTGAGTGCGAATCCAATATCTGCGTTAGGAAAGCGTGGTGGCCAATCAGGGATTCGAACCCCGGACCTGCGGATTATGATTCCGTCGCTCTAACCGACTGAGCTAATTGGCCGCGTTATCAAAGCCGTAGATTATCCCTTGGCAATGGCGGTTCTGTCAACGAAAGCCCAGCACGTCTTGCATGTCGTACAGGCCCGAGGATTTGCCGGATAAAAAGCGCGCCGCGCGTAAAGCGCCCTGCGCAAATGTCGCGCGGCTTGATGCTTTGTGGGAAATTTCAATGCGCTCGCCGATGCCGGCGAACATCACGGTGTGATCGCCGACGATGTCCCCGCCACGCATCGTTGCAAATCCGATGGTCGATGGATCACGCTCGCCGGTGACGCCTTCACGTCCGTATACGGCGCACTGTTGCAAATCACGTCCGAGTGCTTTCGCGACGACTTCACCCATGCGCAACGCGGTACCCGACGGCGCGTCGACTTTGTGACGATGATGGGCTTCGACGATTTCGATATCGTACCCTTCGGATAACACGCGCGCAGCCATATCCAATAATTTCAAACAGACATTCACACCAACACTCATATTCGGCGCAAAGACGATGGCGATATCGCGGCTCGCCTCGGAAATAATTTGCTTTTGCTCTTCGGTAAATCCCGTCGTGCCGATGACGAGTTTGGATTTTTTTGCGCGGCATATTTTCAGGTATTCCAAGGTCCCTTCCGGCCGGGTGAAATCGATCAAGACGTCGTTAGGTTTCAGTGCGCTCGCAAAGTTATCGGTAATTGCAACACCTGTCTTGACGCCCAGCGCTTCACCCGCATCGCGGCCCAGCACAGGGCTGCCGGACATTTCCAGCGCGCCAGACAATTGCAAATCATTTGATTGGCGGAGTAACTCGATGAGCGTTCGACCCATGCGCCCGCCGCTGCCCGCGACGCAGACATTGAGCGCACTCATTTGGTTTCGGCAGGGACTTGTGCTTCAGGCTCGGCGGTGGGCAATTCCGGCTCGGCCATCGGTGCGAGTACCGGCACACCATCACCTACCATACGGGCTAATTTTTCTTCCTCAAAAATCAGTGCGACATGATTTTGCTCGGACATTTTGCCGCGTTTATTCAGGTAATGAACGTAATCCCAGCGGTTGGCATGAAACACATCGTTCACTAGGGGTGTACCGAGAATTTGCGCCGCCTGGTTTTTTGACATGCCGGATTTGAGTTTCGCGAGGGCTTCTGCGCTGACGATATTGCCCTGCTGAATGGGCAATTTGTAAGGCGTCAGCGCGCTACAGCCGGCAGCGAAAATAAGGATAACAATCGGCACTAAGTGCTGAAGAAAACGGATCGGCATGGCGTATTCGCGCATTGGCGAGCAAAGATGATGGATAGCGCATTATAATGGTGAAAACTCTCGGAAGCGATGATCATGAGCGAGCCCAAAGATTTAAAAGATATGGGACTGAAGGCGACGTTGCCGCGCCTGCGAATTCTCGATCTATTCGAAAACACGGACGTGCGTCACCTCACGGCCGAAGATGTCTATCGCCTGCTAATGAAAGAAGGTGTGGATATCGGCCTGGCGACCATCTATCGCGTGCTGACACAATTTGAGCAAGCCGGACTGTTAGTGCGCCATCATTTTGAAAGTGGCAAAGCGGTTTACGAATTAAACCAAGGCGGTCATCACGATCATTTGGTTTGTTTGCAATGTGGCCGCGTCGAAGAGTTCATCGACGAAGAAATCGAAAAACGGCAAAAGAAAATCGCGAAGGAACGTGGCTTCGAAATTCATGACCATTCATTGCATTTGTACGCCGATTGCATAAAGACCGGCTGTCCGTACAAAACCATGCCGTGATCGCAATGCAAAAATTTGCTGGCGTGTTGTTTTGCTGCGTGATTGGAGCGTTCTTGGTCATCGCCGCCAATTTCGCTGGCGCGCGCGATTCGGGACATGAATCCGCGAAAGCTTCATTCTCGAGCATCGCTGTGGCGAATCTTCCGCCCGAAGGCCAGGCGACACTGCAGCTCATCAAAAAAGGCGGGCCGTATCCCTATCGTAAAGACGGTTCCATTTTCGGCAATCGCGAAAGAAATCTACCGCGTCAATCGCGCGGCTACTACAAGGAATACACCGTCAAAACGCCAGGCGCTAACCATCGTGGTGCGCGTAGAATTGTCGCTGGCGAGGTTGGCGAATACTATTACACAGGCGATCACTACAATACCTTTCAACGCATTGTGGAATGAGGGAATCTCTGATCATGAAATCATTCAGCACCTTGTTGGAAGACCGCACCAAACCCGGGGTTTACCTGCTAAAAACTATGCCGCCAGTCAAGGATTTAGAAAAACAAGCCAGGACAAAAGGCTTTTTGTTCTTTCATCTTGAGGGCAAGAAAATCGAGAAAAAAGAACAATTTTTAAATCACGCCGCGTTAGCCATGCATTTTCCGGATCACTTCGGCAACAATTGGGATGCGTTAGAAGATTGTCTAACCGACCTATCTTGGTTTGAAGAAGGGAAAGCAAAAAACGGTTACGTGATCCTTTTCGATCACTTCGATCCATTCGCTGATCATCATGAAAGCCAACTCGAAACCGTCGTGGAAATTTTTCAGTCCGCGACAGAGTATTGGCACGATCAGGGCAAAGCGATGTTTGTATTTCTACACGGCAAGGGCGGTACTGAGTTGGAGCTGAAGTCGATTTAGGGACGCTCTGACTTATCTGGAATTCCAAGCGTAACAAAACGCGAGTACCGCAGGGATGCGACTAAATCAGATTACATCTACACTTCCGTAGAAATAGCGCCACTTAAAAACTTTACTAAACATGCCTCTTAACCTCAGTCATTCTTGGCTCGATGCAGACTTAGCCACTTATCGCGATACTGTTGAGCGTTTCGTCGAAACCGAAATGCTGCCGGAAGATGAGGCTGCTCGTAAGCGCGGCCATGTTGGCCACGAACTCTGGCGGCGCGCCGGTGAATTGGGCGTGCTTTGCACCGATATTCCTGAACAATACGGCGGCGGTGGCGGCGATTTTCGCCATGAAGCGCTACTCTACGAAGCGATGTCGCGGCGCGGATTATCCGGCATGAGCCCTTCGGTACACAGCATCGTCGCGCATTATTTTCTCAATCACGGCACGGAAGAACAAAGGCAACGCTTTTTGCCACGCATGGCACGAGGCGAATTGGTCGGGGCCATTGCGATGACGGAGCCCGGAACCGGTTCCGATTTGCAGGGCATACGCACTCGTGCCGAGCGGCAAGGCGATCGCTATCTACTCAACGGTTCTAAAACTTTTATTACCAACGGATATTTGGCGGGCGTTGTGTTAGTCGTAGCCAAAACTGATCCTGCGGCACGTGCACGCGGCATGTCGATCTTTATCGTCGAATCCAGTCAAGCGAACGGCTATTCTGTTGGACGCGTACTCGACAAGATCGGTTTAAAAGCCCAGGACACCTCGGAATTGTTTTTCGATAATGTCGAACTTCCAGCCGAGAACTTACTCGGCGGGGTCGAAGGTCAAGGTTTTTATCAACTCATGTCAGACTTGCCCTACGAGCGCTTGATGATCGGCGTCATCGCCGTTGCGGCCATGGAGGGCGCCTACCTAGCCACGCTGGATTACGTGCGCCAACGGGCGGCGTTCGGCAAGCCAATCGCCGAGTTCCAGAATACTAAATTCAAACTCGCTGAGATCGCCACCACCATTAAAGTAGCACGTACCTTCGTCGATCAATGCGTCGTTGGATTTAGTCGCCGGCAAACTCGATACGGCAACGGCCTCAATGGTAAAACTATGGACGACGGAGCAACAAGGAACGGTCATCGACGAGTGTCTGCAATTACATGGCGGTTACGGCTATATGAATGAATACTTGGTGGCGCGAATGTATGCCGACGCTCGCGTCCAGCGGATCTACGGCGGCACCAGCGAGATCATGAAGGAAGTGATCTCACGCTCACTTTGACTTATAACTGGCCCGTAGCATATCAACATCTTCAAGCGCTTAGCACGGCCCGATTTTCAGGACGAGCAAGTGGCCAAATTAAGTCGATAGCTTGGATTTAACAATACTGGAAACTTTGCCCATATCGGCACGGCCGGCGAGTTTCGGTTTGAGTTCGGCCATGACTTTAGCCATATCTTTAATGCCTGTTGCGCCGCTAGCGGCAATGGCTGCGGCAACTGCCGCCTCGACATCCGCATCACTAAAGGCTTGTGGCATATAGGCTTGATAAATCGCAAGTTCAGCTTTTTCTTTGTCCGCTAAATCTTGGCGATTCGCCGCCTCGTATTGCGCGATGGAATCGCGGCGCTGTTTGATCAACTTTTCCGTCACAGCAATGACATCTGGATCGGTCAAGCTGATGCGCTCATCCACCTCGCGCTGCTTCAGCGCCGCGAGCAGCATGCGGATCGCCGAGAGGCGTTCGCTATCCTTCGCGCGCATCGCGGATTTCATGTCTTCCGTGATTTGATCTTTTAGGGACATGATTAGGGACGGCTGTGGGGGTTTTAGGCGGGTATCGGGTTTTTAGCTAGATCCGACTCCCACCAAAATCAAAACAGTTTCGGCGGCAACATTTGGCTGCGCAGGCGCTTATAGCGGCGCTTCACGGCAGCGGCGAGTTTGCGTTTACGTTCGGTCGTGGGCTTTTCGTAGAATTCGCGAGCGCGAAGTTCGGTCAACAATCCAGTCTTTTCAACAGCGCGCTTGAAGCGGCGCAGAGCAACATCAAACGGCTCATTTTCTTTTACACGTACGGTCGGCATGAAACTCCTTTGTAAACCTGCGATGGGAAAAAACCAAGATTATACCTGATTTGTGCCGCCTGTGTCGGATGCGACGTTTGGCGCAATTACCATTGCAGCGACCCGCGCCAGAAACCATATCCAGCGCGGCTCCCAGCATGGCATACGCCAAGAGCCAGTATCCATGCGCCTCGTGGCGCACTGATTACAATACGTCCAGCGGACTCGACACGCCCTTGCCGCCCTTATTCAACACATGGGTGTAAATCATCGTCGTCGTCACATCTTTGTGGCCCAGCAATTCCTGCACCGTGCGAATGTCATACCCGCCTTGCAGCAAATGCGTCGCGAACGAATGGCGCAATGTGTGCGGCGTTGCCGGTTTCGTTAAATTCGCGTCACGCACCGCTTGTTTGATCGCGCGCTGAATCGCCTGGTCTTGCACATGATGGCGCCGCGTCATCTCCCGAGCGCGGATCGATCGAAAGTTTACTCGCAGGAAATACATACTGCCACATCCATTCCCCCGCCGCGTTCGGATATTTTTTCTCCAGCGCATAAGGTAAATAGACTTTGCCAAAGCCTTCCCCCAACTCTTTTTCGTGCAATGCTTTCACGCGTTTCAAATGCGCCTTGAGCGGATTCACCAACACCTCGGGCAACATGGTCACACGATCTTTATAGCCCTTGCCATCGCGCACCAAAATTTCCTTGCGCGAAAACTCAACATCTTTCACACGCAGACGCGCCACTTCCAAAACCCGCATGCCAGTACCATAAAGCAAGCTCGCGATCAGCCACTGCGTGCCGGTTAAACGGCTTAGTAAAGCTTGCACTTCCGCTTGCGTGAGAACGACCGGCAAGCGCTGCGGTTGCTTGGCCCGCTCGACGTTATCCAGCCAAGGCAATTCCTGCTCCAATATCTCGCGGTAGAGAAACAAGAGAGCGCTTTTTGCTTGATTCTGCGTCGATGCGGCGACGCGTCCTTCGACCGCAAGATGCGTCAGAAACGCCTCGACCTCCGCTGCGCCCAAATCACGCGGATGACGCTTGCCAAAATGAATAATGAAGCGCTTAATCCAATCGACATACGCCTGCTCGGTGCGAATGCTGTAATGCTTCACGCGGATTTTGCCGCGGACTTGGTCAAGGAGCTTCGGTTGAGTAGCTAAAATAGTCACGACAATTTAGGATGTACGAAAAATCATTAATACACTAATGTATAAATACTATTATAAAACCACTCGAAAATATACAACTACTTGATCTATTGTTTCACATCAATTAGGATGGCTACATTACGTTAGGGTTCAAATGGTAAAAGTACTAATAGCCCTCGCTATTGCTCCAATTGTTGGCGTTGTTTTAGGTGACATAATTACCAGCCTTATTTACTCTTGGGGTTTTGGTATGTTCACTCTTTTTGGCGCTATGCTGGCTTATCCACTAGCTATAGTTTTTGCTTTGCCAGCCTTAGTTATCATGCGTCGCATGCATTGGCTTTCTATTTGGTCATTTGCTTTTCTTGGGGTTCTATTAGCAGTTTTTGGCTGGGCTATCGCATTTTGGCCACCTCAAAATATTAGCACCGACCCTCATGCCATAAGCTATGGTTTATTTGGTCTTATGTCTGGTCTTTTTGGGGCTGTAATTTTTTGGTTTATTGGGGTGCGGGGCAATTTAACCCTCTTAAGAAACACCTCCAAATTGGTTAATTGCAAACGAGCGTTTCACGAAGGTTGTTCATCCATGACGAGTTTCATGCCGAGCTTTTCAGCGCGCTTAGCCAATTGATGCAGTACGCGTTCACGGTAGCGTTCTTCGTAGTAGTCTTGGCCTTGATCGGTATAGGCTTGGCCTTTAGTCAGCATGGCGTAGATCAATCGCGCCAGCTTGTGAGCGGCGGCCGCGACTGCTTTGGGTTTATCCATGCGTGAGCACAATCGACGGAAATATGCACCGAGCGCCGATTGGCTGCTACGCAGTGCCGCGGCCGCCAAGCGCAGCGCCTGGGCGGCGCGATTGGCGCAACGCTTGGTTTTGCCCGATAGCACCTTGCCACCGGTGATTCGGGTGCCCGGACACAGCCCCATCCACGAAGCGAAATGCTTGTCGGTCGGAAATCGTGACAGGTCAGCGCCGACTTCGGAGACTACCGCCAGCGCAGTGGTGACATCGATACCGTCAATACGCGTCAGATCCACACCGCACATCTTGAATAGTTGCGTGCGCAAATCGAACTTCGGCGCATTGCGCGCACGGCTGCGCTTTTTGCCCTTGGCCGGTTCGCCGTCGTGAGCCTGCAGGCGTTGCAATTGCTGCTCGATCTGAGTGTCGCATTCGGCCAATTGCGTACCGTAAAAGTCAAACAGAGCCAGGGCTTGCTTGAGCGCAAACAGGTGCTCGCCGCGCCAGTTGCCTTGCAGGCTTTTGGCAATCTCGTCCACGCTGGCGTGGATACGCACGTTCTTCATCGCAGCCAACGCCCGCCCATCCCGTTCACCGGAGACGATCGCGCGCAATATCTTCTGGCCGGTCTCGCCCACGACATCGGAGATGACGTTAGCCAATTGGATGTTCATCTGCGTGAGGGCCTTTTGCATGTGCTGCACGTGGCGCGCCTGGCTTTTGAGCAGCATCTCACGTTGGCGCGACAGCGCGCGCAGTGCACACACCTCGTCGGTTGGGCGAAATGCGCCGCGCAGCAGGCCATAGCTCATGAGTTGCTGCAGCCATTGGCAGTCCAACACGTCGGACTTGCGGCCCGAAACATTCTTCACATGCCGCGCGTTCACCAACAGCACAGTGAAACCACGGGCATCGAGCAGTTCATACAAAGGTATCCAGTACACGCCGGTGGACTCCATCGCGACCGTATCGACGCCGCACCCGTCCAGCCAGTCGGCCAGACGCTCCAGGTCGGCGGTAAAACTCGGGAACTCGCGCACCGACTCTTCGTCGCGATCCGGAGGCACCGCAACAAAATGAGAAGCGCTTCCAATGTCGATACCGGCGGCATTGGGATGAGTCAGGCTCAAGGCCTGTTGGGACTTCGGGAACTTCAAATTCAGCGGCCGATTGCGTTGTGTCATGGCTTGCTCCATCATTCGTTGTGGAATGCGGCGCCGGATCGGGTACGTCGTCTTGCTCACTCTCTTAAACGGGATATCGGTACGCTGGCCTATCGCCAGCACATCGATTCACCAATGTCGATGACGTCACCCATGACCACGCTAACCCGCGGGCAATGTGCACCATTGCTACATCGGTCTTCCCCAGCGCCGCATTCCACTTTGCCACAGCGCCGCATAAATACCAGCGCTGCCACCAGCAACTACCCTGTGTTTCTTCGGCGCGATTTGCGGCAGCAGGCCGATTACTTCGCTAACCCATCATTCAAGCGGGACCTGCGCTAAAGCGCAGCCCCTTAATTCAAACGTTAGGCGTCATTCCAAGTGCTCACGTTCAAACGCAGCGCATTTCTTCTGGTCGGCAATTGCTTTGATCGTACTGATCGCGGTGTGGTGGATAGCGAATCCGGTCTATCGATCCGAGGTCTATGTTCAAGCATGGCTGCTCAGCCAAACCCGCGATTGGCACTTAACGATTATGATCGGCTCAAGGACTTCGCTGAGAAACGGAGACTCAGGTTTAATCCAAGTCATCAGGGCAGTCGACGGGCATACATCAAGCGATTACATTCGCGGTGAACTCGGATGCTATGCGAGTCGTTTTCGCTACTTGTGTAACCGCGTTTTGGGAGTTCGATTCGAATCAGCGTCTTTCGGGGATCCGAGTATGGAAAACCACAGATGCACCATGAAATGCCGACCCATGACGCCTAACCACTCGTTCCAGCCGACGTCATCCTCGTCGCTTCGCTCCTCGAGCTGCCGCGGCTGAACTCCATCGTTAGGCCTCAGATGACTCGATTGCCACTCATTGCCGCCGCCATGTTCATTGCATCCTGCGATGGGAGTCAAACTACTGGAGTCCAGAATGCGAGGGGCGAGACACCTGCAAAGTACGTAATCTGCGGGCAAAGCGAATCGAATTGTTCTGTAGCTGCAAGGTTCAAAGACTTGGAGTCATGCCAGAGCCACAAGGAATTGGCTGACATGCTGTGCGATAGGAAGTCCAACCCCGGGTCGGTGGTTTGCAGGAGAGCCGGCACCCGCAATGGGCGTCGCCTACTGCACGCTCTAATCAAGAACTCGTCGCGATCAAGAGTTCAACAATTGGTCTCTGCGTGCTCTGCCTAGGAAGACTCATAGATCTCCGGGCCCTGCATCGACTGAGGCCTCTTAAGAAACACCTCCAAATTGGTTAATTGCAAACGAGCGTTTCACGAAGGTTGTTCATCCATGACGAGTTTCATGCCGAGCTTTTCAGCGCGCTTAGCCAATTGATGCAGTACGCGTTCACGGTAGCGTTCTTCGTAGTAGTCTTGGCCTTGATCGGTATAGGCTTGGCCTTTAGTCAGCATGGCGTAGATCAATCGCGCCAGCTTGTGAGCGGCGGCCGCGACTGCTTTGGGTTTATCCATGCGTGAGCACAATCGACGGAAATATGCACCGAGCGCCGATTGGCTGCTACGCAGTGCCGCGGCCGCCAAGCGCAGCGCCTGGGCGGCGCGATTGGCGCAACGCTTGGTTTTGCCCGATAGCACCTTGCCACCGGTGATTCGGGTGCCCGGACACAGCCCCATCCACGAAGCGAAATGCTTGTCGGTCGGAAATCGTGACAGGTCAGCGCCGACTTCGGAGACTACCGCCAGCGCAGTGGTGACATCGATACCGTCAATACGCGTCAGATCCACACCGCACATCTTGAATAGTTGCGTGCGCAAATCGAACTTCGGCGCATTGCGCGCACGGCTGCGCTTTTTGCCCTTGGCCGGTTCGCCGTCGTGAGCCTGCAGGCGTTGCAATTGCTGCTCGATCTGAGTGTCGCATTCGGCCAATTGCGTACCGTAAAAGTCAAACAGAGCCAGGGCTTGCTTGAGCGCAAACAGGTGCTCGCCGCGCCAGTTGCCTTGCAGGCTTTTGGCAATCTCGTCCACGCTGGCGTGGATACGCACGTTCTTCATCGCAGCCAACGCCCGCCCATCCCGTTCACCGGAGACGATCGCGCGCAATATCTTCTGGCCGGTCTCGCCCACGACATCGGAGATGACGTTAGCCAATTGGATGTTCATCTGCGTGAGGGCCTTTTGCATGTGCTGCACGTGGCGCGCCTGGCTTTTGAGCAGCATCTCACGTTGGCGCGACAGCGCGCGCAGTGCACACACCTCGTCGGTTGGGCGAAATGCGCCGCGCAGCAGGCCATAGCTCATGAGTTGCTGCAGCCATTGGCAGTCCAACACGTCGGACTTGCGGCCCGAAACATTCTTCACATGCCGCGCGTTCACCAACAGCACAGTGAAACCACGGGCATCGAGCAGTTCATACAAAGGTATCCAGTACACGCCGGTGGACTCCATCGCGACCGTATCGACGCCGCACCCGTCCAGCCAGTCGGCCAGACGCTCCAGGTCGGCGGTAAAACTCGGGAACTCGCGCACCGACTCTTCGTCGCGATCCGGAGGCACCGCAACAAAATGAGAAGCGCTTCCAATGTCGATACCGGCGGCATTGGGATGAGTCAGGCTCAAGGCCTGTTGGGACTTCGGGAACTTCAAATTCAGCGGCCGATTGCGTTGTGTCATGGCTTGCTCCATCATTCGTTGTGGAATGCGGCGCCGGATCGGGTACGTCGTCTTGCTCACTCTCTTAAACGGGATATCGGTACGCTGGCCTATCGCCAGCACATCGATTCACCAATGTCGATGACGTCACCCATGACCACGCTAACCCGCGGGCAATGTGCACCATTGCTACATCGGTCTTCCCCAGCGCCGCATTCCACTTTGCCACAGCGCCGCATAAATACCAGCGCTGCCACCAGCAACTACCCTGTGTTTCTTCGGCGCGATTTGCGGCAGCAGGCCGATTACTTCGCTAACCCTTCCATCGAGGGGATGCCCAAAAGGCTGCGCCTTTCGGTCACCCCTCATGTCAAACGTTAGGCGTCAAAAGTGCAGAGCCGTTCTACTATCCCTACTGCCACAATCAAAGTACGCCTTGGCCCAGATCACTCGGAGAGCAATATGTTTGACCCAAAGCAGCCAACACACTTCCAACCGGGAGAAGGAAAGACGTTCAAGATCGGTCGGATGAGCATGACGTTCAAGACGACCGCAGGCGAAGAGTGGAATGCGTATACCGTCTGCGAAGCCATAGAGCCGCCCGAGTCCGGCGCTGGCTACCACCGACATCCAACGTACGACGAGACGTTCATCATCTGCGAAGGTCACTACGACTTTCGCCTCAACGGCGAGTTGCTGAAGCTGAGCCCCGGCGACGTGGTCTTTGTTCCCCGCGGAACGCCTCACGGTTTCGTCAGCACGGGCCCCGAAGTGGGCCGCCAAATCATCATCAGTTCGCCCGGGGGCGTCTTCGATGCCATGGTCGCCGAGGCAAGCATGCTTGATACGGGAAGCCCAACCCAGAAGGGCTCGGAGGAGGCAAGGGCTATTGCGACGAAGTATGGCTTGGAGTTTCTACCCACTTGAGAAACATGTGGTACATCAAGACGTCTGCGTTGACGCCTAACCATTCGTTCCAGCGGACCGCCTCCGGCGGCCGCTGAACTCAAACGTTAGCCCGCACAAGAGCAATGCAGCCGTTTCGTCTCGAGGCTCCTTACGTCCCCGGTGAAGGGGCGCGAACGCTGCAGCTCCTCCTTGCCGGTACGTTGGTGGTGAGTGGCATCGCACTGGCGCTCAACCGTGCATCGCTCACCCCGCTTTCATTGGTAGTTGCAGGCGTCCTGCTCTTCGCGTGGCTCATGCACCGTCACCCACGCTACGAATACTTCACCATGCTCAGCATCAGTGGGAACGGTATTGAATATGCGCGCGAGCAAAGGCCTAACTCGCCAAAGACCCACCTGAATTGGGGGGAGGTAAAGTCAGTCTCGGCACGCCTCGCATCACAGGGCGAAGAGATTCAGGGACTTGAAATAGTCTCCCTGCGTTACGGAAACAAAGGAGTTCCTATCCTTCTTCCCCTCGGCACCGAGGCAGAATGCAAGGCAGCCCTAGAGGCCGCAGAGAGCTTTTTCGCAATGCATCGCGGCACGGTGTCTGGCAATGCGGGCTAACCATTCGGTCAAGCCGACGCACTCCGGCCTGCGGCCTCCGCGCGCGGCTTACCTCAAACGTTAGGCATCAATGGAAAACAGTTTCGAAATTAATTCGGTTTTAGTTCGTGAACGCATACGGCATGTCGCGTTATCGGAAGCTGGTTTATCCGAGGCTGTAGCTAACGATGTTGCTTTTCACATGACCGACTGGCTTAAAGACCTTGAAGCGTTTTATTCTTTCTGTGTTTCTCCACAGGGTGTGCCTGATGAAACTGTTAGCGATCTCCTAATAAGGTTTCTTGTCCACGTACCTAACCATCTTGCTGCGGCTTCGAAATTGTACATGGACATCCCAGTTACAGATGTCTTCAATGTTGGTTCAACATCCGAAAGTCAGTAATATGTGTTTTAAGCGAAATAAATTCCGCAGGTTTTTTTCCTCTTTGTCGTTTAGTAGTGTGTGATTTTTCTTCTTGGGCTTAAGAGCTTATGTTTTGTAAAACCAAATTTCGGCCTAACACGTCAGTCAAAGGGACGCGCCGGACGCGGGCGTTTGTTAACCTTAGTTGTTTTTTCGGGTTCGCAGGCTTTGTTAACCTTTGCCACCCGGCGCGCCCCTTACTTTTACGTTAGGTATTTGCTATGCCCGCAACTCGTTGGCAACTGGCGCTCCGCGAGAGTCAAGCTCCTGTAACTCAGGCTCTTAAGAAGTAGGGTTTCAGAAAAATTGGCAACTACTACAATCGAACCGTTCAAGATGGCCTAATCCAAGTTGTTGGCTTCCAATCTGGGCAAGCTGTCTCCAGCCTTCACGGAAACTTCACGGTTAATCTCGGCGTATATGTGCCGTGCATCGCTGAAATTGAGGGCAACACAGCCGCCGGCCGCTGCATCACGGATGCCTATTGCGAAATTCGCTCTCGCCTAAGTAGTGTGGCAAATATGGGGCGCGATAAGTGGTGGCCACTAGATGAATCTGCTTCTCAAACGGGAAAGCTAATTGCCAACGCTCTCTTGAGTCACGGCGTGCCATTTCTTGATCAATATGCGAGCAAATCCGAAATCGTCGATCACTTTAACAGCGACGGCTCGCTTCCCTTCCATAACCCCGCACGTAGCATGCTTGCGGTTGCGATAATTCAGTGGTCCGTTGGTGCAACTACCGAGTCCCTGAGCATGTTTGAAAAGGCATGCATGGAGCCATCTAACAATTCCCGCTTTCCGGAATACGTCAAGAAGATCAAACAGCGATGCTACGTATAAAAATACCTCTTAAGAAACACCTCCAAATTGGTTAATTGCAAACGAGCGTTTCACGAAGGTTGTTCATCCATGACGAGTTTCATGCCGAGCTTTTCAGCGCGCTTAGCCAATTGATGCAGTACGCGTTCACGGTAGCGTTCTTCGTAGTAGTCTTGGCCTTGATCGGTATAGGCTTGGCCTTTAGTCAGCATGGCGTAGATCAATCGCGCCAGCTTGTGAGCGGCGGCCGCGACTGCTTTGGGTTTATCCATGCGTGAGCACAATCGACGGAAATATGCACCGAGCGCCGATTGGCTGCTACGCAGTGCCGCGGCCGCCAAGCGCAGCGCCTGGGCGGCGCGATTGGCGCAACGCTTGGTTTTGCCCGATAGCACCTTGCCACCGGTGATTCGGGTGCCCGGACACAGCCCCATCCACGAAGCGAAATGCTTGTCGGTCGGAAATCGTGACAGGTCAGCGCCGACTTCGGAGACTACCGCCAGCGCAGTGGTGACATCGATACCGTCAATACGCGTCAGATCCACACCGCACATCTTGAATAGTTGCGTGCGCAAATCGAACTTCGGCGCATTGCGCGCACGGCTGCGCTTTTTGCCCTTGGCCGGTTCGCCGTCGTGAGCCTGCAGGCGTTGCAATTGCTGCTCGATCTGAGTGTCGCATTCGGCCAATTGCGTACCGTAAAAGTCAAACAGAGCCAGGGCTTGCTTGAGCGCAAACAGGTGCTCGCCGCGCCAGTTGCCTTGCAGGCTTTTGGCAATCTCGTCCACGCTGGCGTGGATACGCACGTTCTTCATCGCAGCCAACGCCCGCCCATCCCGTTCACCGGAGACGATCGCGCGCAATATCTTCTGGCCGGTCTCGCCCACGACATCGGAGATGACGTTAGCCAATTGGATGTTCATCTGCGTGAGGGCCTTTTGCATGTGCTGCACGTGGCGCGCCTGGCTTTTGAGCAGCATCTCACGTTGGCGCGACAGCGCGCGCAGTGCACACACCTCGTCGGTTGGGCGAAATGCGCCGCGCAGCAGGCCATAGCTCATGAGTTGCTGCAGCCATTGGCAGTCCAACACGTCGGACTTGCGGCCCGAAACATTCTTCACATGCCGCGCGTTCACCAACAGCACAGTGAAACCACGGGCATCGAGCAGTTCATACAAAGGTATCCAGTACACGCCGGTGGACTCCATCGCGACCGTATCGACGCCGCACCCGTCCAGCCAGTCGGCCAGACGCTCCAGGTCGGCGGTAAAACTCGGGAACTCGCGCACCGACTCTTCGTCGCGATCCGGAGGCACCGCAACAAAATGAGAAGCGCTTCCAATGTCGATACCGGCGGCATTGGGATGAGTCAGGCTCAAGGCCTGTTGGGACTTCGGGAACTTCAAATTCAGCGGCCGATTGCGTTGTGTCATGGCTTGCTCCATCATTCGTTGTGGAATGCGGCGCCGGATCGGGTACGTCGTCTTGCTCACTCTCTTAAACGGGATATCGGTACGCTGGCCTATCGCCAGCACATCGATTCACCAATGTCGATGACGTCACCCATGACCACGCTAACCCGCGGGCAATGTGCACCATTGCTACATCGGTCTTCCCCAGCGCCGCATTCCACTTTGCCACAGCGCCGCATAAATACCAGCGCTGCCACCAGCAACTACCCTGTGTTTCTTCGGCGCGATTTGCGGCAGCAGGCCGATTACTTCGCTAACCCGGCGCTCAACCTCGCTCCCTTTGGTCGCTGGACGCTGCGCGATAAAGCTGCGCAGCGCCGGTTGGCTCTACGTTAGGGCGCACAACCAAGTCTGGACACCACGATGAAGCGCTTTGTCTGGGACACCTCCGCTCTCGTCAACATCAAAGAGCCAAATGAGCAGGGCTACTCACCTGGTCATAGCCTCTTCAAAGACTTGTCCGACGGCATCATTCAAGGTCCGTACCAAAACATCTTTCCTGCGATTTGCGTCTTCGAAATTGACGCATCGGTTTCAAGGAAGCATCGCGAGGGCAAGAAGATCCTGCGAGAGTTCTACATCGTGAACGAGCACTCGATCGTCTATCCAGTTGACAGTCAACTCATCACCCGTTCCGCAGAGGTTACGGTTAAGCCAGGCTTCTCCGAGTTGCGCGGAGCAGACCTCGTGTTTGCGTGCATCGCCTACCTCGAAGATGCCTTCTTGATCACGATGGACAACCACTTCAGTCGAGTCACTGCCGACGTCAAGGTAATCGACCTCAATCTAAGCCGCACGGCTCCGGAGTACCGCCGTCAGTTTGGCCTGTAAGCCGCCGGCCCGAAGAGTGCGCCCTAACCCTTCGCTCGAGCCGACTCGCACCGGCATGGCACTTGGCCCGCGAGGCCGTGCCGTTCTATCATCGGCCTCGCGGGCCAAGCGCCACGCCGGCGCTCGCGGCTCAGCTCAAACGTTAGAGCCCACATGCGAGAGTCACAGCTCGGGTTCGAGTACACATGGGCTGATCTCCAACCCATTCGCGCATTGGCAATCACAGTGTTTGGCACGCAGATTGTTGGCGCGGGTCTCGGCCTGTTCTTTGCGCATCACGGTGACTGGTTCCTCCGGCTGTGGTTCGGCGGAGCAATCGCAACGTTCCCGGCCTTTGTCGTCGGTGCAACCGTTCAATCGCGGCTGCGGCCAGGCAGCCTAGGTGAAAACCTAGTCATAGTTCGGCGGATCGGCTTTATCGCAGGCATCCTGTCATTGGTGGCGGTCTTCATGCCAGAGTTGGGGTTCAAGTAGTGGGCTCTCTTAAGAAACACCTCCCAATTGGTTAATTGCAAACGAGCGTTTCACGAAGGTTGTTCATCCATGACGAGTTTCATGCCGAGCTTTTCAGCGCGCTTAGCCAATTGATGCAGTACGCGTTCACGGTAGCGTTCTTCGTAGTAGTCTTGGCCTTGATCGGTATAGGCTTGGCCTTTAGTCAGCATGGCGTAGATCAATCGCGCCAGCTTGTGAGCGGCGGCCGCGACTGCTTTGGGTTTATCCATGCGTGAGCACAATCGACGGAAATATGCACCGAGCGCCGATTGGCTGCTACGCAGTGCCGCGGCCGCCAAGCGCAGCGCCTGGGCGGCGCGATTGGCGCAACGCTTGGTTTTGCCCGATAGCACCTTGCCACCGGTGATTCGGGTGCCCGGACACAGCCCCATCCACGAAGCGAAGTGCTTGTCGGTCGGAAATCGTGACAGGTCAGCGCCGACTTCGGAGACTACCGCCAGCGCAGTGGTGACATCGATACCGTCAATACGCGTCAGATCCACACCACACATCTTGAATAGTTGCGTGCGCAAATCGAACTTCGGTGCATTGCGCACACGGCTGCGCTTTTTGCCCTTGGCCGGTTCGCCGTCGTAAGCCTGCAGGCGTTGCAATTGCTGCTCGATCTGAGTGTCGCATTCGGCCAATTGCGTACCGTAAAAGTCAAACAGAGCCAGGGCTTGCTTGAGCGCAAACAGGTGCTCGCCGCGCCAGCTGCCTTGCAGGCTTTTGGCAATCTCGTCCACGCTGGCGTGGATACGCACGTTCTTCATCGCAGCCAACGCCCGCCCATCCCGTTCACCGGAGACGATCGCGCGCAATATCTTCTGGCCGGTCTCGCCCACGACATCGGAGATGACGTTAGCCAATTGGATGTTCATCTGCGTGAGGGCCTTTTGCATGTGCTGCACGTGGCGCGCCTGGCTTTTGAGCAGCATCTCACGCCGGCGCGACGGCGCACGCAGTGCGCACACCTCGTCGGTTGGGCGAAATGCACCGCGCTAGCAGGCCATGGCTCATGAGTTGTTGCAGCCATTGGCAGTCCAACACGTCGGACTTGCGGCCCGAGACATTCTTCACATGCCGCGCGTTCACCAACAGCACAGTAAAACCACGGGCATCGAGCAGTTCATACAAAGGTATCCAGTACACGCCGGTGGACTCCATCGCGACCGTGTCGACGCCGCACCCGTCCAGCCAGTCGGCCAGACATTCCAGGTCGGCGGTAAAACTCGGGAACTCGCGCACCGAGGTGTTATCGCGATCGGGTGGCACCGCGACAAAATGAGAAGCGCTACCAATGTCGATGCCGGCGGCATTGGGATGAGTCAGGCTCAAGGCCTGTTGGAACTTCGGGAACTTCAAATTCAGCAATCGATTGCGTTGCGCCATGGCTTGCTCCATCATTCGTTGTGGAATGTGGTGCCGGATCGGGTACGTCGTCTTGCTCACTCTCTTAAACGGGATATCGGTACGTCGGCCTATGGCCCGCGCATCGATTCACCAATGTCGATGACGTCACCCATGACCACGCTAACCCGCGGGCAATGTGCGCCATTGCTGCATCGGTCTTCCCGAGCGCCGCATTCCACTTTGCCACAGCGCCGCATAAATACCACCGCTGCCACCCGCAACTACCCTGTGTTTCTTCGGCGCGATTTGCGGCAGCAGGCCGATTACTTCGCTAACCCCTCGCTCAAGCGGAGCGCCAATGGCAGGCCACCAGGCCCGGGCCTTTTTTCTACATTCTTGTTATGGGCACATCTTAGAACACTTGATTTTTTGTGCGATAAAGGTATATTTTATATACCATGATAACGTTTGAATTCGATGAAGTTAAAAGCCAGGCAAACCTTCTGAAACATGGTATTGACTTTGTTGATACACAGGCATTATGGAATGACCCAAGCCTATTGGAAGTTCCTGCGAAAATAGAAGACGAACCGCGTTACGTCATGATCGGGCTGATCAGCGAAAAACACTGGTCGGCAGTTATCACGTATAGAGGTTCAAATGTTCGACTGATTTCTGTTCGTCGCTCACGCACCGAGGAGGTTGCACTATATGAAAGCTAAAGATTTTGAAAAACAGTTTGACAAGGGTATTGATATCACCGCTTCGCTGGACTTGTCAAAGGCAAAGCGCATATTACAAGAACAAAAACGTGTCAATGTCGATTTTCCAACGTGGATGATCGAGTCCCTAGACCGCGAAGCTGGAAAGCTTGGTGTTACTAGGCAATCCATCATTAAAGTATGGCTTGCTGAGCGGCTAGAAAAATCTGCTCTAACTCATCCATCAAGCCGGACGCGCTGAAGCGCGCCGCTTATGTCAAACGTTAGGCCTCATATAAATCACCGGTGGTGCACCACGACCCAGAACAGCCAAACCGCCCATCGCCTGTGGCAACGCTACGGTGCTGCCGAAATCAAGTTAATCGAATGGTCGAGGTAAGCGCGTGAACAGAAATCTGATAAGGAATGGACTCATTGCGGCTGGTTTCATGAACATCGGGGGTGTTCTTCTGTTTTCTCGTGCATTCACCAATGTTGCGATTAACAGCGCTGATCCGGTAGTGATGTCGAACTTTGGCCTTCTAATGATAGCGGTATGGGGCTTAGCTTACTTAGGCGCTGCGGCCATTTCCTCAAACATCAAATGGTTAGTTGGTGCGTTTGCGTTAGAAAAGCTCGTCTATGTTGTGGTTTGGTTTAGGTGGCTCTCAGAGAATAGCCTCGCACAGCTTTATTCCAAGGACTTCTTTGCCGGTGTGTTCTACAGTATCTACGGTGCAAATGATCTCGTGTTTATGTTGTTCTTTGCGTGGGTATTTTTTCTGCAGCGTCCACGCGAGTAGGCGTGGACAATTGCTGGGGCTTTTCATGCAGCCTTTGCGTGGTATCGGGTTTACCCGCAATGAGGCCCAACCCCTCGCTCAAGCGGAGCGCTGTTGCATCCGCTGCCGTTGTCGAGGTAAGATTCCTACTTCGCATTCCTACTTTGGGACACCTCATGCAGGTCACTGAAAAAGGTCAAGTCACCATCCCCAAACACATCCGCGTCGCGGCAGGAGTCGCTCCTGGCAGCGAGGTGTCGTTCAGCCTGGAAGGTAGCAAGATCGTGATTACGCCGGTTGGAACTGGTGTGAAGGACGACCGCCGCGCGAAGCTACGCGCCGCCGCGGCCCGTGTCCGACGTAGCCTGAGCCCAGATTTCAGGCAACTCGGCGCTGACGAGATCATGGCCTTCCTTCGCGGCGGTGAGGTCGCCCCAGCCGCTTCGCGACGTGGCCGCCGCTAGTCTCGCGAACTACGATGGTAGCGCTGGGACGCTGGTAGATACCAACATCTGGGTTGACTGCATCGACGCGGCCAGCCCTTGGCATGAGTGGGCCGTTGAGCAACTTCAAAGACACAGCGAACGATCCCCGCTGCATGTAAACCTGATCATCTACACCGAGCTATTGGTTCCCGGACCGAACGTCGATGCTCTAGACGAACTGCTAAGCGTGTATGACACCCTGCGCAGCCCGCTCCCGTGGGCATGTGCATCGTTGACCGCCATGGCATTTGCCCCATACCGGCGCAGAGGAGGCTCGAAACTAAAGCCCATGCCAGACTTCTACATCGGCGCCCACGCGGCGGTGGCAAACTTGAGTGTGCTTACTCGCGATCCCGCTCCATACAAGAGCTACTTCCCACGTCTGGTGCTAGTCGCGCCATGAGATGTTCAGCTGCGTAGACGTATCTTAAGAAACACCTCCCAATTGGTTAATTGCAAATGAGCGTGTCACTGCAATGAATAACCCCGCAGCAAGCTGCGGGGTATCTAAAACAGCGCCAGTTGATGATCTGAGTGGAGCTTGTGATACTCATTGCCTTGATTTTTGACGTAGTTGGCTATCGTCGTTTCATCACCCTGTTTACCAACGGTGCTGGCGAAATAGCCATCCGTCCAAAATTCGCCACCCCACAGTTGTTTCTTAACTTGAGGACAACGCCGGAAAATCTCTCGCGCCGTTAGGCTCTTCACCATCCTCACAATCTTCGTCACACTGTAGGTTGGCACCGACTGAACCAAAAAATGCACGTGATCTTTGTCCGTGCCAGTTTCCAAAAACTTCAATTGGTAACGCGCCGAAATCCCTAAAACATATTTCTTTCAGAACCGTATCTACCTGCTCGTCTATCACCGCTCGCCGGTATTTCGCCGGAAATACAATGCGGTACATCAAAACCGTTACATTATGGCTCTTGTGGATATACTCGCTGATCCATAAAGTCTACGCCGCAAGCGGCGGGGAATCGATCCCGAAGAGAT